>NZ_JARXWG010000017.1 GCF_029893105.1 Parabacteroides sp. PF5-9
CAAAATGACAACCTTGTTAGGGATGAGTTTTGGTTGTGTCAACTTTTATAGTAAACAGTGACGAAATGTGACAACCAATTTTAGGATAAGTCAAACATGCAAAAAGAAGATTCGTTTGACAACTGTCAAATGATTATTACACAACTGTCTTTTAATCATTTGACAATTATAGAATGATCATTTGACAGTTGTCAAACGAATTCTTATTTGGAATTGATGCGATAAGGGTAAAGGATATAATTTGAAAAGGATTTGGGGGATCTTCAGTAGTTTTCCTAAAGCCTATTAAACATAATCATGATTATAATAATCTAATGATAATTTTCACAGATCAACAAAATGGCACAATAAAAAAGCCCGTATACAACTTCACAGTTACATACGGACAACAAATAACAAACTCTACTTATATGAAAAAACAAATACTACTACAATGTTCTTTGATTATATAACAAGACTCACATGATTTTGTTCAAAGAAAAGGTTATTTTTTTCTAAAAAAGTACATTTCCCGTTATGCATGCATAACTAACAGCGGTGTATCTGCATGAAATAGCATTTTTCTTGCAATGCTCGGATTAAACATTCTTGCCAGAATATTCCGTCGATGCGTACTTAATGCAAGCATATCAATATGCTTATCTCTGACAAAATCTTCGATAGCCATCAACAGATCTCCATCGTTTAACACAGTATAAGAGATTGTGGAATCCGGGTATTGTTTACTCAGATACTCACGAACACCGGATAAACGAATTTCATTCCATTCGTCTTTGCTTGTCGAAATATTAAACAGATGAATCTGCGCGTCATAACCATCCATCACTTCCATAAACTGGTCAAATACAGCCAAGTCCCGTTGATTGAATGAAGTTGCAAAAGCTATATTTTTGATGTTCGACATATCGTTGAACGGAATATTTTCAGGTATAGCTAATACCGGAAATTTATTGGCTTCTATGATTTCTCCGGTAACACTACCTATCAAATCCATCTCTTTCTGGTTCTTACCACGTGTTCCCATAACTATTAAAGTGGGATGAAACTCTTTACTATAAGCCAGTATTTCATCTTCAGGCAAACCTTCACGCAATATATAATTGAATTTTACTTCCGGAAGTTCACCCGACGACATTCGTCTATTGATCTGTGTGCATATATTCTCCATATCTGTTTGTACCCTTTTGAGCACATGTTGAACGGTTTCTTCTTCATTCACCTGATAAGCTAATGTATCAGACAATGGTATGGCCGACGGAAAATAAGGACTAAAATAGGCATGCATTAACATCACTTCCGCTCCAACTTTATGGGCGTGATTGATCCCTAATTCACACGCTTTAAACGAATACTCTGAAAAATCGATTGGAATTAATATCTTTTTTTCTTTAGGTTTATCTCCTTCAGCCTTATCTTCCAACCAATTGCTATCCTCTATAATGCGAATTGCCTGAGGCAGATCGCTTTCTTTTATACGCACTCTAACTCCATCAGATACAATAGGTTGTATCTGGTTTACATTGTGTAAATAGACATCAATACCTTCTGTTTCAAGGATTGTTTTTAAGATCTGGGCTTTCTCAAATGTATGAATCGCCAACGTGATTAATTTGTCTTCCATAATTATTATCGTTTTATATATTAAACAATCTGTTGTTTATGAATGTTTTATGAATGAAAAAATCCCAGAGCTTTTCTACTTGCTATGGGATTTTCAAGATATCCTGTAAACTTGTTTACGCTTCAGGTGCTTCTGAGACAACCCGATTTTCTTCGAGTATCTCCATAGCACGATCAAATATTGTCGTATCATCTAAAACGACTAAACCACCATCAGGTCCTGGCTCGATGTGTATCCCACAACTCTTTCCATCCCTGAAATTCTGGCCTCCAAAATAGTTTCTCACTGTTTCGACAGACATACCCAGTTCGTCTGCAATACGATGAGTACTTCCGTCGGGCAAACTGTCTTTGAGCTTGCGCAGTTCGTTAAATGTGATTGTCTTTGTCATGATATTTTACTATTTGAAAGTTAATAATTAAGTTAATATGATGCCACTAACTTAGTGATTAAAAGTTATTGTAGCAAATTATGCAGATCGAAATAAACATGCTTTACGGCATGTCTAAAAGGCTAATTATGAAGTAAGGAGGCTAATTGTACATTAAAAATCATCAATAATATGATATTAATGATTATCGCATAAACAATTAGCTTAATTCTTTGAGGGGAATAGATCTTGGAAGAAAGTACAAACTCTCCCCCCCTATTCTTCCAAATTAATGTCCGACATTGTACATATATGAAATAAACTAAAGATCCAAAGATCAAGCCTACTATAAGTCCCGGTACAATATCTGAAATAAAATGAACACCAAGGTAAATACGCGTATAAGCAGTCAATGTTGCCCATATAAATACAGTCCACGTAAAAAAACGATTCTGAAAAAGTAACGCCATATACATGGCAAAGCCGAATGAGTTGGCCGCATGACTTGAGATAAAACCATACAGTCCTCCCCTATAATCGAATACTGTTTTCACATCATTCATAAAATCGGGATGATGTGTGGGGCGAAAACGGGTAAAAAGAGGTTTAAGTAAATGTGAAGCAAACTGGTCGCAAAGCGTAACAACCAAGGTTATTGCCAGAAAGATCAACAGCCATTCTTTCCAGTTTTTTTTATAGATCAGTGTAATTACAATAAAAGCAGCTAAAGGAAGCCATACCGCTTTTCCGGAATAAAGCCACATGAAGCGATCCAGAAAAGCAGAATCGCTACCATTAAGCATAAAGAAGACATCACGCTCGTATTCTAATATTTTTTCCAGCATCTAATTAGATTATTTCCATATCTTTACTTGGCATCCATCCGACATTTCCATCCTCCAATTCGATTTCTTTCCAATCACCTAATGTGCTTTTAATAGATACTTTTGTTCCTTCATGCAAGATAAACAGATCTGTTCCGCTTGTGGCAGGAGAACTTTTTACTGTCACTGTGGGAGAAAAAACAATTGCATCTGTTCGGTTTATCATCTCTTTCTTTTGGTTGTTCGCAAAAATATTCGCAAAAACAACCAATACCAATAATACAAGTCCTACATAAAAACCGATCTTTTTTAAACGAATCCACCGAGAAAAAAAGAAAAGAGTTAAACAACCGATAAATAAGATGAAACAACTAATCCCTACCTTAGCCCAAGAGTCAGCCTTTCCCATATTCTGAACAGTATCAAACCATTTGACAAGAAAAAACTCACCAATCGGTTCTATATTATCAACTGCACGCATCTTAGCCATCTGAAGATTAAAGCGGATATCACTGTCGCCGGGATCCAATAATAATGCACGTTCATAATTCAGAATCGAAGGGGCTACCTGCCCTGATTTATAATAAGCATTACCCAGGTTATAATAAATTTCAGCCGATTCGCCATATTCCTTCAGAACAGATTCATAAAGTTCAATGGCTTTTGAATAATCCTCGCCGGCGTATGCAGTTTCTGCTTCTTTAATCGAAGTATCCTGTGCATTAAGAGTAAAAGCAAAATGCTGCAACAGTACAAAAAAGAATATATATCTGATCGTTTTCATAGGTTTATTTCTTTTTAATTGTATTCTCCATTTTACCAATAGCATCAACAGTTAATCCATACAATTTATCCATTGCATCAGAAGCTTGAGAAGGCGCATAACGGGCAAATTCGCAGGTGTTCAATATCTCCATAAACTCATCGATCAATGTTTGATCAACTCCGTATTTATATAATTCGGTCTCTACATTGTCTTTGGATAAATTGGCCTGAGGTATACTCAGTTTGTCACTAAGGTATCCCCACAATGCCCGCAGGACTTCTTCATAGAATGCTTCTTTCTGATTCTCTTTCATTAGTTTACCTGCATTCTTCAAGCGTTTTACTGCCATTTTATTGGCTTTCTTTGTTCGCACAAGGGCGATATCGGCGTTTTCTTTGATCTGCTTGCGATAGACAAAGAAGAAGACAATAAACAACAACGCTGGAATCAGGTAACAGAGATAAAACATCCATGAACCAAAGAATACGTTTTCTTTTTTAATAAAGTTTACTCCTTTGATTTTAAGATAGTGTATATCTTGTCCTAAGTACCTCACATTCTCTCTGTTATTAAAAGAAGAGACAACCGGAGAAGTTGCATCCCCTCCCTCCCCTTTCTCTACATGTAATTTGTACGGTTGGGAAGAGAGTGTTTTGTAAGAGCCGCTTTTCAAGTCAAAATAAGAGAATGTGATCGCAGGAATCTCAAAATCACCACCATATCGGGGTATCGCCATATATTCGATCGTTTTAGTACCGGTAACCCCAGTTGTTGTTGTACGGCTATCCAATTTTACGGTAGGATCATATACCTCAAAATCATTAGGAAACTGTACTTCCGGATTCTTTACAAGACGAACATTTCCTGTTCCTGAAATCTTTACTGTGATCGTCACTGCCTCATTGGCTTTCAGTTGATCGGTATTAATACTTGACGACATAGTGAAATCACCTACTGATCCGGCAAAAGATGACGGTTTTCCGGAAGGCAATGGCTTAACATCTACTGTTACAGCATTATTTGCCAATGTTTTCTTCACATCCCTCGTCATATTGAAAAAGTCATCAAATATACTCTGCACCCGCTGTTGAGTGGCTATTCGGACAACAACATCATAACTTCCACGATCAATAGTGATCTTCCCTGAACGCTGAGGATACAACATGGTCTGCCGAAGAACAATCGTTCTGTAATTACGGTTATTATAATTCTCAAGTTTGATTTGAGCTTCAGACGGTTGTTCGATATCTTGTACTAAAAATCCTTCAAAATCAGGAAATTTCACATTGGTTATGCCTGCTATATCATGCAAAGAATACAGTTTAAACGTTACTAGAATAGGTTCTTGTTCATATACTGACCGCTTGGATAATTGCATCTGAACAAAAAGGCTTTCGTTCGTTATAGCCGCTGCACTGGATGTTCCTCCCTGAGCCTGTGCTGCAGCTGCTTCATCTGCTTTATCGGGCGGTAACACTTTGACAACAACTGCATTGGATGAATAATTGGCATTATTTACTTTAATTGTTGCCGGAGGGAGATTAAACGTACCCTCTTTTTTCGGGAGTAACACATAGGTATAAGTAACCGTTGTTTCACTCGATCGTTGATTATTCACAATCCGGGTACTATGAGAAGTAGATACGGAAGGTCCCATCAGTACATCAAAGTCGGCAATCTCTTCCGTAATCCTAAACTCTTTTCCTTCAGCATTGACAGTATAAGTCAATCGAAATTGATTACCTAAAACGACAGCTTCGGGAGCAGAAGCCTTAAACTCTACCTGTTGAGCTTTTAACTGTACCCCTATTGATGTGAATAGAAAGAATAAGAAAACCAATTTTCTCATTATTTTATATCTTATTTTTTGTTTTACCATTTGCCTCAAAATAGATTACCACTCTTTGTCGGTTCTACGACGTTGCTGTTGTTGCTGCTGCGCTTTTTTTACTTTCTCCTGCGTATCTTTCTCATCTTGAAGGAATGCATCCAGGATCTGCTGTGCATTGTCCTGACTCATCTGCTCATTCGGCTGCTGTTCTTCCTGAGTTTTATCCTCCTTTTGATCATCGGGTTGTTGTTGCTGCTGATCCTGTTGTTGATCTTGTTGGTTTTCATCCTGTTGTTGATCTTCATTCTGTTGATCTTGTCCCTGATCATCATTTTCCTGATCTTGCAACAGTTTCTGAGCTAAAGCCAGGTTATAACGCGTTTCATCATCGGTATGGTTCAACCGAAGCGATTCTTTATAAGCTTCGATACTTTTGGGATAATCCTTATTTTGCATCAGAATGTTTCCCATATTATGATAAACCTGAGAAAGCCGCTCTTTGCCATTCGAGGTTTCCAGTAATCTGTCCCGCTGACTGGAAAGCAACTGATATTGTTCGGCTGCTTCCGGTAACTTCCCTTGCTTATATAAGGCATTCGCCAGATTATAGGTTCCTTCTACAGAACGAGGATTTACTTCCAGACTTTTTCGGTAAGCAATCTCTGACTCTGTAAATTTCTCCTCCAAATAGAGTTTATTTCCTTCTTTTACGTTCTTACGCTCTGCTTTTTGAGCAAACACAACGACATGGCATAAAAGAAATGCCATTGTCCATATCATTGATTTTTGCATACGTTTCATCATCTAATCGAATTAAGAGAATAATTTTACTTTTCTGAAAATACGATTTTTTCGATCCAATGTGAGGAATTCAGCGATTAATAAAACCAAAACAATCCAGGCTAATAACTGGAACTGTTCATCGTATTCTGAATAGATCTTGCTATCCAACTCAGCTTTAGTCATCTTATCCAACTCAGTCTGTAATGCTTTTAATGCCGTATTGGTATTATCTGCCCGAACATACATCCCGTTACCGGCAGCAGCGATCTCCTGACACATTTGCTCGTTTAACTTGGTGATAACCACATTCCCGTCACGATCTTTCATGTAATTATTATTTCCTCCCGCCGGAATAGGTGCTCCTTGTGGTGAACCGATTCCAACAATATTGACATAAATGCCTTTCTCCGACGCTTTTTGGGCGGCACCAACCGCATCATCTTCGTGATTCTCTCCGTCAGTAATCAGAATAATTGCTTTATCAGAAGTCTCATTTGGAGTAAACGATCGCGCAGCCAGGTTGATCGCAGCACCAATAGATGTTCCTTGTGAAGAGACCATTGACGGATTAATCGATGAAAGAAACATCTTGGCTGAAATATAGTCAGAGGTGATCGGTAATTGTGTAAAAGCATCTCCTGCAAAAACAATCAATCCTACCTTATCATTGGATAGTCCGTCTGTCAACCGGGATAACATCTGTTTCGCTTTCTCCAATCTGTTGGGAGCAACATCTTCAGACATCATCGAGTTGGAAACATCCAGACACACCATAATTTCGATCCCCTGACGCTTAACTGTTTCCAGTTTTGATCCGAACTGCGGACCGGCAATAACAAATATAATCAGAGTAATTGCTCCGAATAATAACCAGAATTTCAGATGCTGCCGTTTAGAAGATACTTCAGGCATCAATGCAGCTAATAATTCGGGATTACCGTATTTCTTGATCGCTTTTTTCTTCCGAATAATGGTATAAAAATAAAATCCAATCAATACCGGAAGTATAAAAAGCAAGTATAAAAAATCAGGATTTGCAAAACGAAACATATTCCTTCTATTTTTATGGTATATTTCTCAACAACGTATTTCTCAACAAGATCTCAACCAACAATAAAGCAAAAATTAATAATGCCCAGTTTTTATATTCTTCCTGTTTTTTGCTGAACTCCTGAACACTGATCTTTGTTTTTTCCAACTGGTCAATTTCTGTATAGATCTCTTTTAAACTCGCATTATCGGTCGCACGAAAATACTGACCGCCTGTCATAACTGCAATCTGTTGTAAAACAGCTTCATCAATCTCTACTGGCACATTCTGATATTGTATACCAAAAGGTGTTTGATAGGGATAAGGCGCTGTTCCTCGTGTACCGACCCCAATCGTATATACGCGTATTCCAAAACTACGGGCTATTTCGGCGGCCGTAACAGGTGCTATTTCACCCATATTATTAACCCCGTCAGTCAGTAATATAATGACTTTGGATATCGCCTGACTATCTTTTATCCGGCTAACAGCATTAGCCAGTCCTAATCCGATGGCTGTACCATCCTGTATCATGCCACTTTGTATATCCCTGAACAGGTTTAATAAGACAGTATGATCTGTTGTTAAAGGACATTGCGTAAAACTTTCTCCTGAGAAAACAACCAATCCGATATTATCATTCGGACGCCCGTTGATAAATGAAGCGGCCACATCTTTGGCTGCTTCCAACCGGTTAGGTTTTAAATCTTCTGCCAACATACTTCCTGAAATATCCATAGCCAGCATGATATCGATCCCTTCTGTTGACGAATTTTGCCAACTATTTGTCGACTGTGGCCGTGCCAGTACAAGAATAAGTAATGTGATAGCAAACATACGCAACACAAAGGGCACATGGCGTAAATAGATTTTCCATGAAGCAGCCTTAGGAACTTCAAAAGCCTCTGTTGAAGAAACCTGTAAACTCGCCTGGCTTTTCCGTAATTTATAAATATACCAGGCTATTAATGGAATCAGTAATACTAATAAATATAAATATGTTGGATTCGCAAATACCATTTCTTTTTTATTTAAATCATCAATACAACATGATAAATGACCGCATACGATCAATCAGGCTTAATCTGATGATCATTTTGATCTTTAATTTCATCAACCTGAAGGGTGTTTTGTTCTTTCTCCTCCGCTTCTACAGTTGAAACGGGAATCTCTTCCACTTTGGTTTGATTGATAAACAGGTAAGCGTTCATCATACTCAAATCGTTTTCATCAGGCAACGGATGCATCTTCGCAAATTTTACAAAATCAGACAATTGAAGAATTTGTTTCAGGTTTTCATACACCGAATTTGCTTCACTCTCTTGTTTTATAAAATCAAGAATTTCACTTGATGTCATCTCCATCGCATTCATCTCGAAACGATCGACCATATATTTACGGAGCGTATCCGTAATCAAAGTGTAATATTCTTTATTACGACCTTGCTGCCAGAGACGTTGCTGTTTGATTTCATCCAACTCTTTAAGCGCCTGTTCATGCGGCGGTAATTTAGGCTCTTCTTTCTTAAATGGAAGGATCGACTTCTTGCTTTGTAAACGTTTTATCAGATAGACCGCCAAAACGATTAAGAGTATTGCTAATAACAATCCAAATATGATCGGATAATAATCAGCTAATACAAAAGGAGGTTTCCATACCTGTTTAATATCATAAAACTGTTCCGGCTCATCAGCATTTACTGGAACAGAAGAAACCTTTAAAGCCAGCTGTCCGGATTGTATCGTATCTATCCCATCAATAACCTTAAAAGGAGGAAGCAGATAAAGAGCCGAATCAAATGAGGTGATCAGTATATCCTGCTTGATCACCAAACGATCATTTTCAATGATACTAGAATCAGGTCTGAAAGTGTGTAGCACTTCAACCCCACGCATCAACGTATCAATAGGAACAAGAATTTGTACCTGCTTCTCTTTATCTGTAGTAATGGTAAGATGTAACTTGGTCTGTTCTCCGATCAGTATAGCAGTCGAATCAATCGCAACATCAATCAATGTACGCTGAGCATACATTTTTCCTGTTGTAATAAAGACTGTCAATATGAAGAGTAGTATACATTTACTTATCAATTTCATTGTAATCTTCAATTACGTTTTTCAAAAAGAGCAATTAACGACTTCACATAATCATCTTCAGTACGAATAGAGACAGAATCTACACGGCTTTTTTTAAACGCATCATTCATAGCTGATTGTCTCTTATCCCACCACTCTTTGTAAGCTTCACGAACACGGCCGGAAGAAGAATCAATCCACTGCTCTTTTCCTGTTTCCGCATCTTTCACTTTCATCAATCCAACGGCAGGCAATGTCATTTCTCTTTGATCATAAACCTGAATCGCAACCACATCATGTTTCCGGTTTGCAATTGTCAGGGCATCCTTGAAACTCCCTTTATTGATAAAATCGGAAATCAGAAAAGTCGTACACCGCTTTTTTATCGCATTGGTCAGATATTTCAGAACTAAATTAATATCGGTTTGACTATCTTCCGGATGAAAATCGATCAATTCACGAATAATATACAAAATATGCCTTTTCCCTTTCTGCGGAGGTATAAATTTCTCGATTTTATCGGAAAAAAAGATCACGCCTATTTTATCGTTATTCTGAATTGCCGAAAATGCTAATGTCGCCGCTATCTCTGTGATAATCTCTTTTTTCATAACATTTACAGAGCCAAAATCACGGCTGCCGGAAACATCAATCAAAAGCATCACCGTTAGTTCACGTTCTTCTTCAAACACCTTCACATACGGACGGTTGTAACGGGCTGTTACATTCCAATCAATATCACGAATATCATCCCCATATTCGTATTCGCGTACTTCACTAAAAGCCATACCCCTTCCCTTAAAAGCGGAATGATATTGCCCTGCAAAAATATTGCGGGACAAACCACGGGTTTTTATTTCAATACGCCGAACCTTTTTGATGAGTTCACTAGTTTCCATACGTCTAATTGTCAATTGTTAATTATCCATTGTCAATTATTAAGGTACTTCTACTTTATTCAAAATCTCACTGATCACTTCTTCCGATGTCAGGTTATTTGCTTCTGCTTCATAACTCAATCCGATACGGTGTCGCATCACGTCATGACATACGGCACGTACATCTTCCGGAATCACATACCCTCTGCGTTTTATAAATGCATATGCGCGTGCTGCCAATGCCAGATTAATGGAAGCACGAGGAGATGCTCCGAAAGAGATCATATTGGTCAGGTTACTCAATCCATGTTCTTGAGGGAAACGTGTTGCAAAAACAATATCAACAATATACCGTTCTATCTTTTCATCCAGATAAACTTCACGTACTATATTACGGGCATCCAGGATCTCTTCTTTGGTTAAAACCGGCTTTATTTCAGGTTTTATACCGGAAATATTCTGCCGGATAATCAATTTCTCTTCCTCTTTTTTAGGATAATTGATGATTACTTTCAACATAAAACGGTCTACCTGCGCTTCCGGCAACGGATAAGTACCTTCCTGTTCGATCGGATTCTGTGTAGCCATTACCAGGAAAGGTTTTGGTAATGTATACGTTTTTTCACTGATCGTTACCTGTCGTTCCTGCATCGCTTCAAGTAATGCACTTTGTACTTTAGCCGGTGCACGGTTGATCTCATCTGCTAATACAAAATTAGCGAAGACTGGTCCTTGTTTAACCATAAATTCTTCGCTTTTCTGACTGTAAATCATCGTTCCGATTACATCTGCCGGAAGTAAGTCGGGAGTAAACTGTATACGGCTATACTTTGCGTCAATCAATGACGCCAATGTTTTTATCGCCAATGTTTTTGCTAATCCCGGTACCCCTTCAAGGAGAATATGCCCATCCGAAAGCAGACCTATCAATAACGATTCCACTAAATGTTTCTGACCAACAATCACCTGGTCCATTCCCATTGCAATCATATTTACAAACGAACTTTTACCTTCAATTCGTTCATTCAACTCACGAATGTCTACTGTCTGACTCATAGAATTAATCAATTATACATTATTATTTTTACCAGAGTTATATTTCTTCATTTGATCCACAAAATTAGAAATGTTAAAAAGGTATACATCACTTTTGCAGTTAAATAATTCTAACTGACAAAAGCGCTTTTATTTTATTTTAAAAAAAACGGGTAATTTATCTGTATTTCGCTAAAATTTCTCGCTGATAGGCTGTCGCTTTATTTACAGATTCTCTTGAATTGGCATCAATTCCGTATACATGAGCAGCAGGAATTGATAGTTCCGACCCTATTAAAAGGTTATTTGGATCACCGATAAGTACTTTATTGTAATCATAAATATATACCCAGAAAATTTTATTTCCATAATATTCTTCAGCATATAGTGTCAGTCTGTCTCCTGACTTTATTTCGATTTTTCCTATTACGTCAGAGGAGTTGTCAGCTGACGATGATGACGCTACTACAGATGGTTCATTTGTTCGAACGGCAGGTTGTTCTGCGTCTGAAGTCGAAGGAGAAACCAATTCTTCTTCTGTGGTAGATTCTGGCTCTGACAGATCATCCGATTGATCCGATTGTGAAGATTCATATCCAGGCATTGCTATTTGCTCTTGTGGAACTGGAGTTTTCTGAGCAGAGAATGTAAATGATCCTCCTGTCATATACCAATAACCACCAATAATAAGCAACAGAACAGCAACCGAACCGATTATTAGACCTATTCTTTTTGAATTATTTCCTTTTTTCTTTTTCTGAACTTTAGCAACCTTTTTTTCTGGTCGCTTAGCCTTCTCCTTAACAGATGGTGAAGGGGATGATTTTTCTACCGGAGTAGTAACTGTCGAAGCAACCTTTTCAACCGACTCTACAGCAACGGTGTCTGCTGTTTTTTTCTGACTATCCACTAAAGGCGCTGGTTCTTCTTGTTCTTTAACAGGTTCTTCCGCTACGACATCATCTACAGCTATTTCGGCCTGTAACTCCTCTTTTCGTTCTTCTACAACAGGTACAAGTTCTTCTATAGGAATCTCTGACACTTCTTCCACAACAGGAATCTCTTCCGGCAATTTTGCAGGAATTTCAACCTCCGTCTCTACAGGAACAGGGATGACACTTTCTGCATCCTGTGAAACTTTAGCTGCTGTTGACTCTGTTTTTACAACAACTTCTTCAATTATTTCTTCTATCTCTTCTGTTAATTCCAACTCTTCCTCTTCAAGTGTTTCTAGACCTATACCTTTCTGAGTCGTAATTTCAACCCCTTCTATTTCAACTTCATCGCCAACCTGAGTAGTTTCAAAGAAAGAGAATGGCTTATTTACCAATACTTTCAGGTCTTTATCCGGGAGAAACGTAAACTTATAATGCGCAGGAATGATAAAACGTTCACCTGTATTCACATGAATGCTCTCACGTTTTTCGACAAGAATAATTTTAAAGGTACCAAACCCTTTTACTTTAGCAATCCTGTCCTCAAAAACACCTTTTGTGATTACTGCGACCAATTCTCTAAGGAATAACTCCGATTCCTTTTTTGTCTTTCCACTCTCCGCAGATAATAAGGCGGCTAACTCCTGTATGGAATATCGATCATTCATTATTGTCTAATTCTTTATTGTCCAATTCTTTAAGTTTAGCTTTCACGGTAGCCCCTGGTTTAAATACGGGTACTAATTTGGGGGGAACTAAATATCGTTTACCGTTTACCGGGTTCACCGAAATACGTTCAGCTTTTTTCCTGACTTCAAACTGACCTAATTTTTGTAAATAAACGGAATCGGTATCAACTAATCGGGTACTAACAATCGAACTTAAAAGGACCATTGTGTCTGTTACCTCCTGAGTAGTCCATTCCATACGTTTTGCTAACTCTTTTATTAGTTCTTTGCTTTTCATTAATCTTATTTTAGAATATTGCGGCTATATTAGTTATTTTTTTGTAAATTGACAAATATATTGACAGTTTTTAAATTAAATCAAGATTTCACCATATAATTCAAAGGGTTGAGCATCCGTTATACGCACACTATAAAAATCCCCAAATGTCAGTTGTTTATCTTTCCGGATCAGCACTTCCGGATCAACTTCCGGAGAATCAAACTCGGTTCTTCCGATATAGAAGTCCTCTTCCTCACGATCAACAATTGTTTTATAGGTTTGTCCGATTTTATTATGACTGATTTCATCGGAAATACCTTCTTGTATTCGCATGATATAATCCAGTCGCTCCTGTTTGATCTCCTGTGGAATATCATCTATATAATGTTTATGCGAATAAGTACCTTGTTCATGACTGTAAATAAAAGCGCCAAGTCGTTCAAACTTAACCTTTTTTACAAATTCGACCAGTTCTACAAAATCCTGTTCCGTCTCCCCGGGATGTCCTGTCATAACAGTCGTGCGCAAATGTATTCCTGGTACTTCTTTTCGAATTTGCTCGATCAATTCGTATGTTTCTTCTTTCTTTATCCGACGACGCATAAGCTGAAGCATCGGATCGCTGATATGTTGTAAGGCTATATCCATATACTTACAGACATTTTCACGTTCGCGCATTACCCGCAACAATTCATAGGGAAACTGTGCAGGATAACCATAATGCAAACGGATCCATTCTACTCCCGGAACATCCGAAAGGCGTTCAACCAATTCAGGTAATGCCAATCTTTTATATCTGTCCAGTCCATAATACGTGAGATCTTGTGCGATCAACTGAAATTCTTTGACTCCCTTTTTAACAAGGATCTTCGCCTCTTCAATCAGTTCTTCTATTGGACGTGATTGATAACGGCCTGTTATAAGCGGAATGGCACAATATGAACATGTTCGATTACATCCTTCCGCTATCTTCAGATAGGCATAATGGGAAGGAGTGGTTAAGATACGATCAACAGCCAGATCCTGATTATATGATTTCCCGAGATCATTCAACATCTCTTTCCAGTTGAACTTCCCATAGAATTTATCAACTTCAGGCAGTTCTTGGGTCAGGTCTTTCATGAATCGTTCTGATAAACATCCCATGACAAATAACCTGGCTATTTTCCCACTCTTCTTTGCTGCTCCAAGTTCTAAAATCATATTTATAGATTCTTCTTGGGCATCTCCGATAAAACCACATGTATTCACCACCACTATTTCACCATCTATAATCGGCGGATCATGTTCTATCTGATATCCATTCGCTATAAACTGTTTCATCAGTTGTTCCGAATCAACTAGATTTTTAGAACATCCTAATGTGATAATATCTATTTTATTTTTTTTCATGTAACACACTTAAAAACAACAAAACGTAGAACCACAAACGTTAAATTATTTTGTGCTTCTACATCTAACAAACAGGCCGTTTTTATTCGCCAAATAATGAATCTACAAATGCCTTCTTATTGAAAACCTGTAAATCTTCCATGCCTTCCCCCAAACCAATATACTTCACCGGAATATGAAATTGATCAGATATGCCTATGACCACACCACCTTTGGCTGTTCCATCCAATTTGGTAACAGCCAACGCATTCACTTCTGTTGCAGCTGTAAACTGTTTGGCCTGTTCAAAGGCATTCTGCCCGGTGGATCCGTCTAAAACCAACAATATTTCATGAGGAGCATCAGGAACAACTTTTTTCATGACATTCTTGATCTTTGTCAACTCATTCATCAGGTTTATTTTATTATGTAGACGTCCTGCTGTATCAATTATGACGACATCTGCTTCATTCGCTTTTGCCGAATTTAAAGCATCATAAGCTACTGAGGCCGGATCCGAACCCATCTTTTGTTTGACGATCGGCACTCCAACTCGTTCACTCCAAATCACCAGCTGCTCAACAGCTGCTGCACGGAATGTATCGGCAGCACCAAGGTATACGTTTTTTCCGGCTTTTTTAAACTGAAAGGCTAATTTGCCTATTGTCGTCGTTTTACCCACCCCATTTACGCCTACCACCATAATGACATATGGTTTTTTATCCGTAGGCAACTCAAAACCTTCATTATCTTCCGTATGATTCTCGGTTAATAATTGGGCGATTTCATCCCTCAAAATAGCGGTCAGTTCCTCCGTATTCACATACTTATCCCTGGCTACTCTTTCTTCGATACGAGAGATTATTTTCAGTGTTGTTTCAACACCGACATCAGACGTGATCAGTACTTCCTCCAGATTATCCAGTACTTCATCGTCGACTTTATTCTTACCGGCAATAGCGCGGCCTATTTTCGAAAAAACAGTCTCTTTTGTTTTTGAAAGACCTTTATCTAATGTTTCTTTTTTTTCCTTATTGAAAAAATTAAAAAATGCCATATGCGATTTGTTGATTTTCTTAATGATTTGAATCAGACTGCGAAAGTAATATTTTATTACCAATTTTCACAGGTTATAAGCGATTAGTTTTAACTCATCCGGTTTTTATAATCCGAATAACCATATTTACGATAAACCACCAATTCATCGTTATTGTTCCACAAAACAATGGCTGGATGTGTTATTCCGTTGAACATGGTCGTCTTTACGATCGTATAATGGATCATATCCTCAAAAATCAACTGAGCACCAATCTGTAATGGTTGTGTAAAATGCCAATCCCCTATAAAATCTCCACTCAAACAACTATTTCCTCCTATACGATAAGTAAACGTACCCTCCTCTTTGGGGACAGCCTGACGGATAACAGGTTGATAAGGCATTTCCAGACAATCAGGCATATGACAGGTAAATGATGCGTCAATAATAGCAGTTTTTATTCCGTGGTTTTCAACAATATCGACAATAGTTGTCAGTAGAAAACCTGTTTGCCAGGCAAAAGCACTTCCCGGCTCCAGAATGATCTCCAGATTCGGATATTTAGCTTTAAATGCAGTTAATAAACCTATCAGATGTTCAATGTCATACCCCTTTCGCGTCATCAAATGCCCTCCTCCCATATTCAGCCACTTCAGATGAGACAGAAAACAGCCGAAACGCTCTTCAACCACCGCCAGGGTCTTTTCCAAATCGAATGAAGAGGATTCACATAGTGTATGAAAATGAAGCCCTTCTATACCTTCCGGCAACTCATCTCCTAATAAATTCCTAACGACTCCCATACGGGAACCTGGTGCTGTCGGATTGTAAAGATCGGTCGCTACAACAGAGTATTCCGGATTTATACGTAACCCACAAGAGATAGGTCTTTCCGAAGCTTTTACCTGTGGATAAAAACGTTTGTATTGACTCAACGAATTAAAGGTGATATGGCTACTGTACTGCATGATCTGCGGAAATTCCTGCTCCGTATAGGCCGGCGAATAGGTATGCGCCAAACTCCCCATCTCTTCATATGCCAGTTGCGCTTCATAAATGGAACTCGCTGTCGAATATGGAATATATTCACGAACGATCGGAAAAGCTTTCCATAGGGCAAATGCTTTAAATGCCAGAATAATCTGTATTCCGGCACGCTCTTTGACACTTTTTATTAATGCGAGATTTTCTCTTAAACGTTTTTCCTCCAAGACATAACTGGGAGAAGGTATTTGTCGGATATCAATCATAGTCATACTATCTTAATTGGAGCACAAACTTACATAAAAAGTCAAGACCATGTATGTTTCTTGAAAAAGTCATACCTTTGGATTGTAAAATAGTGCAAACCTTAAAAACAGTCCGGATGTTGAAAATTATAACATATAATGTAAATGGCTTAAGAGCCGCCATCAATAAGGGTTTTCCTCAATGGGTAGCCAATGAATTACCTGACGTTTTATGTCTGCAGGAAACTAAACTACAATCCGAACAATACCCCATGGACACATTTAATGCCCTTGGATACCACTCTTTTCTTTTGTGCGCACAAAAAAAAAGGGTATAGCGGAGTAGCTATCCTTTCCCGTCAAAAGCCTGATCATGTAGAGTATGGCATGGGGATTGAAAAGTATGATCAGGAAGGACGATTCATTCGTGCGGATTTTGGCGATCTTTCTGTTATCAGTGTTTATCACCCGTCGGGAACCAGCGGTGAAGAACGGCAAGCCTTTAAAATGGAGTGGCTGGAGGATTTTCAGACCTATATTGTGGAATTACAGAAAAAGCGACCTAAACTGGTTATCTGCGGAGATTATAATATTTGTCATGAACCGATAGATATACACGATCCGGTCAGAAATGCGACAAACAGCGGATTCCTTCCGGAAGAGAGAGCCTGGATGACCCGTTTTCTCGCTGCCGGATACCTGGACACCTTTCGACTTTTAAATCCGGATAAAAAAGCGTACAGCTGGTGGAGTTACCGTTTTAATGCCAGAGCCAACAATAAAGGCTGGCGATTGGATTACTGTATGGCCAGTATGCCTCTGAAGTCTCAACTAACAGAAGCTTATATCCTGAATGAGGTGGTTCATTCCGACCATTGCCCTGCTGTTTTGAAAATGACGGTTTAAACATATTTCAACTGAATATCACCGTCTTATTCTTATAGGCCAGTATTTTTCGTTCAATATGTTTTTGTACGGCACGGGATAATACTATTTTCTCCAGGTCTTTCCCCTTATTGATCAACTCGCTGGTAGAATCTTTATGGGTGATACGAACCACATCCTGTTCTATAATCGGACCGGCATCCAACTCAGAAGTCACATAATGGCTGGTGGCTCCGATGATTTTTACACCTCTTTCAAATGCCGCATGATAAGGTTTAGCTCCCACAAAAGCCGGCAAAAACGAATGGTGAATATTGATGATACGATTAGGATATTTTTCTATAATCTGTTCCGAAACAACTTGCATATAACGAGCCAATACGATGAAATTAACCTTATGCTGCCGCAGTAATTCCAGTTCTTTGTGTTCCTGCTCCTGTTTGTTCTCTTTGGTGATCGGTATATGATAATAGGGTATGTCAAAACGTCGCCCTACAGTTTCCAGATCGGGATGATTACTTATAATTAAAGGAATTTCCACATGCCATTCACCTGCCGTATAACGCGATAAAAGATCATATATACAGTGCGACATTTTTGAAACGAAAATAGCCATTCGCGGTTTATCATCAGAGAAATACAACCGGAAGTTCATCTGATATTTCTGGGCATACAATGTATCAAAGTATTCAAAAATCTTCTCTTTCGGAATAAAAAAATCTTTTAATTCCCACTCAATACGCATAAAGAATATATTCTCTACATGATCGACATATTGATCGAGATAAACGATATTTCCTTTATTGACAGTGATAAAACTTGTTACATCAGCCAAAATGCCCGGCATATCCGGACAATGTAATAACAATTTTGCAGTACTCATAAAGTTTGTTCTTTAACTATTTTAAGTCGCAAAAATAACGTTTTATTACAAAATAAAGAAAATATGCGGCAATAAGTTTCAAATTAAAGCCGCATACACAACAAAATGTAAGTCTGTGTTTTTTATACCTGCAAGGCTCCGGTCAATTCGCTAACCGAACTGAACCCATTTTGCTCGCAATACATATTGAGTCCGTCTATCACTTTTACGGCAATAGTCGGATCAATAAAATTAGAGGTTCCTATCTGAATAGCGGTAGCACCCGCCAACATAAACTCTACCGCATCCTGCCAACTTGAAATTCCCCCAAGCCCTATCACGGGTATGTTTACTGCCTTATAAGTTTGCCATACCATCCGCAGGGCAACCGGCTTAACACATGGCCCGGAAAGCCCACCAGTTATTGTAGATAATTTCGGTTTTCGTTTATGGATATTTATCGCCATTCCGAGCATCGTATTGATTAAAGAAACAGCATCTGCACCTTCTGCTTCGACCGCCTTGGCTATCTCCGTTATATCGGTTACGTTTGGAGAAAGTTTTACAATAAGGGTCTTGGGATAAACCTTGCGAACTGCTCTCACAACTTCAGCTGCTCCACTACAAGTAACTCCAAAAGCCATACCTCCCTTTTTCACATTGGGACAGGAAATGTTCAGTTCAATAGCCGGGATTTTTTCCAGCGAAGCGATTTTTTCGGCACATTCAACATAGGTTTCTACAGAAGATCCGCTAACATTGACTATCATATGTGTATCAATATTCTGGATTTCCGGATAGATCTGTTCGGCAAAATAATCCGCTCCTTTGTTCTGAAGGCCTACCGCATTGAGCATGCCGGCCGGTGTTTCTGCCATACGGGGATAATCGTTGCCTTCACGAGGTTGAATAGTCGTCCCTTTTACAATAATCCCACCAATTCGGCTAATATCCATGAAATCAGCATATTCTATGCCATACCCAAATGTGCCGGAAGCAGTCATTACCGGGTTTTTCAACGATAAGTCTCCTATATTTACGTTTAATTTTGCCATGACAATTGATCGATATTAAATACAGGCCCTTCCGTGCACACACATACATGGTGGCCTCTTTTTGTTTTTTCCACACAACACAAGCAAGCGCCTATCCCACAGGCCATTGTGTTTTCTAAAGAAGCTTCACAAAAAATAGATTGTTGAGCTGCATATCTGGCAACAGCCATCATCATCGGCTTGGGTCCACAGGTGTAGATCCTGTCAAACGAGTTATTAGTTAACACACTATGATCCGTAACATACCCGTTTTCGCCCAATGAAGCATCTTCTGTAGTGATATACACCTGCCCAAATTTCTGAAAATCACCCAATTGCATAATATCATCTTTTGAACGGGCACCTAATAAAAAGGATGGAGTAAACCCTTTATCTTTTAATACAGCCCCCCAATATAATAAAGGAGCCGTACCGACACCTCCGCCAACCAAGAGCAGTTTCTCCGAAACCAGAGTCGGCAACGAGAAACCATTGCCTAAAGGCAGAATAACATTTACAACATCATTCGGTTGATAGTCAGCTATTCTACGCGTGCCATCTCCAATAATCTGTATAAGCAGCCATAAAGTATTCGTTGACTTATCCACATAATTAATAGATATCGGGCGACGCAGAAAAGTGGTAGGGGAATTATCTACGCGAACCTCGACAAATTGCCCGGGAAGCATATCCGGCAACTGTTGATCTGAGGTTAGTTTTAGCAGACAGTAATTTGTATGAAGACGGATATTATCCGTAACTTTCATATCCATTATGTACTTCTTCATATATCTTTCACTCAATTTACATACAAAGATACATGAATAAGGTGGATTTAATGATTAGTCCTTCTTATTTTTCTCCGATGTAAAAGTATCGAACGTATCATCCGAATAAAAGACCATTATTTTAGTAATTCGCTTAGCTGGCGACTCTTTATATACAATTTGCTCTTTTACTGGCTGTTGAATCGTGTTTTGTGGTAGTTTAACCTCGATTTCTTTGCGATTTTCCGGTAGATTGGTATCTATATTCGGTTTTATTAGCGTATTTGAAAACAAATCCGGCTCTCTGGAAGAGGAAATAGTTGTAAACATCTCACCTTTGCCAGAAAGCATCCAGGCAGGATTTACATAAGTGAACCGATCCAATATTTTCGTAATCACCTCAAGACTAGGTTTATTACGCTCTGATAAAATATGCGACATGGCTGATCGCTGAATGCCGATCGCTTCTGCAAATTTAGAGGGAGAGAGGTTCTCTTTCTCCATAATTTTTTTTATCCGGTCTAACATAGAAATAAGAATTATATAATCTGATATTATGACATTTTGACTGTGTTCCTTCTGTAAATCTAAATGAGTACAAATATAAACAATAATATCCAATTGTGCAATTTATTTTTATAACAATAAACAGATACAAATGTAACAATTTATAATTTACATTAGTATTTTACGGATGTAAACGCACGAAATAAAGGTTAAATAAAAACTTAAACAAATAGGAATAATTGACTTGCATACATTCATATATATACTAGATTTATATGGGTAATACAGTATAGTTTACAAAACGATCTGGAATTAGCATCTATATTCACCTTTTACTTTAAAACACACGATTATACTACTGGTATACAACCATTTATTCTAAAATACAACTATATACAGTATATAATATATTACTTTTGTAATCTGATTATTTTTGTAATCATTTATATTTGTATACAAATGCACTCATACGACAAATCACTACACATATGTAATTATTTACATATGTATCCCTGAAAAACAATCCTTTTATAGTCTACAAAAATAAACATACTCTCCCTCCTACTTTGAATCACTTCTCATCGCATGACATAATGTCATATATTATCTATACATTTTATTATATGAACTAAAAGGTTTTCTGAGAGAATACAGAACGAATGCTACGATTGTCTGAATGTATTTTCTGTTAGAGGTACGTCTAAATTTATTTAGAGGTAGGTGTAAACAAATTTAGAGGTACGTGTAAAATATTTTAGACGTACCTCTAACAAAAAAGTGTTCATATACATTTATTATTATCTTCCTAATATCCCCTTCTATCCATTGGGATCATAAAACTTCGAATTGTTGCCATTTTTACGTACAAAGAGGCGATTCAATTTAAATATTAAAATCTCAGACGCATTAATTAGGGTTTAATGAATTGATAATTAAACAATAAAACTGCTTTTGTAAAGTTGCTTTTTTCTTGAATTAGAGCAAAAACAGAAAAACGACCAGAAAAAGCAAAAAGTGCTTAGAAATGGTCGTAAATTGTAGTTGGGTATTTCGAAAAAATGGACTGTTTATTCGGATGAATATGGATAGTATATATGTGCCCCAAGATTTTCACTTGAAGCCATCATTTTCAATGTAGGATTTTATACAAAAGTTCTTTCAATAAATCAGCATCACTGACGGAGGAATTGTCAACTCCTTTTGAACGCGCATCGGTGATCCGGATATCTCCGATCAATTGAAAAACTTTCATGGCCGAATAATTCTTCAATCCGAAAAGATAATCTTTTGCCTGAAAACTGTTGCGAAGACCTAAAGCTGCCATGATCCCATTTTCAGATTTATCTTTCGAATAATAGCAAATCAACAGGTTAGAAAAATAGTTAAATAATACAGGAAGGGTCATCTGAATCGGATTGTTTTTAGGGTTCTTTTCAAAGTACTGGGCAATCCGATTTGCCTTAAGAATATCTTTAAGAGAAAGAGCCTTTAGAAGTTCGAAGTTATTGTATTCTTTACTTAATCCGATATTCTGTTCTATCAACTCCGGAGTAACACGTTTCGGACCGTTTTCGGGCAAGACCAAAACCAATTTTTCCAACTCCTGATTCAACCGGCTTAAATCGTTACCCAGATAGTCCGAAAGCATTTGTGCTCCTTTTGCATCAATGCCAATGGATCGCTCCTGCATAAAAGAAACGATAAATCCCGGCATCTTATAATCCTTTATTTTTTGTGATTCAAATAAAACACCATTGGCTTCTACGGCTGATATTAAAGCTTTTCGTCTATCGAGCGTCTTATATTTATAATTGATGACAAGAATAGTCGATTTCAGCGGGTTTTTCACATAGTTAGTCAACATTTCTATATTGCGGATCATCTGTGCTTCCCTGACTACAACAAGTTGATATTCCGACATCATAGGAAAACGACGGGCAGCGTTGATTATAGTCACCACATCGGTATCGGCACCATAAAAAATGAGTTGATTGTAATCCTTTTCCTCTTCAGTTAACACATCTTTCAATAACAACTCTGTAATCTGATCCATGAAAAAGGGCTCTTCGCCCATTAACACATAGACCGGCTGAAAATTTCTTCCCCGGATATCCCGGCATATCTCTTCAAATGTATACGTTTTCTTTGCCATCTGTATGTTTACCAGCTAAAACGGATATGCTGAATTGTTTTCTTTTCATCAATAATTTGTCGAAGTGTTTCAACGCCAAACATGACATGCTCGTGCGCAAACATCTGTGTGACCATTTTGTCGCTTTTCTCTGTTTTGACTCCATCTTCTTCCAGTGGCTTATCTGAAATCATCAATAAGGCGCCGGTAGGAATTTTGTTCGCAAAACCGGCCGTAAATAAAGTGGCGGTTTCCATATCAACACCTGTTGCATGCGTCTTTTCCAGATACTCTTTAAAATGGGTATCATATTCCCACACACGCCGGTTGGTGGTATAAATCGTACCTGTCCAATAATCCTTCCCGTTATCCCGAATAGCCGATGAAATCGCCCTTAACATAGAAAAAGCGGGTAAAGAGGGTACTTCGGGAGGAAGATATTCATTTGATGTCCCTTCACCACGGATAGCAGCGATGGGCATTACATAATCACCCAAGTTGTTTACTTTTTTTATACCGCCGCATTTTCCAAGAAACAAGACAGCCTTCGGTTTGATAGCCGAGAGCAAATCCATTATAGTCGCAGCATTGGCACTACCCATTCCAAAATTAATGATTGTAATACCATTGGCCGATGCATTCGGCATTGAACTTTTAAGCCCTAGGATAGGTACCTGAAAATGTTCCGAAAAGAGTTCTACATATTTGGTGAAATTGGTCAGCAAAATATACTCCGTGAACTCTTCCAGTTTGCGTTCGGTATATCTAGGCAGCCAATTTTCGACAATTTCTTGTTTTGTTTTCATAAATAATTACCTTTGGATCATCGATCTGTCAATAGTCGGATAGTTTAAGCAATAATTTTTTTACACAACAAATATACACAATGCTCTCGTTAAACCTACCTCCTTATGCACCGAAAGTCATTGAGAAAAATGGTAAGCGATTGATTTTTGATCCGATACGCCTCAAATATATTAGATTGACTCCGGAAGAATGGGTCAGGCAACATTTTGTGCACTATCTGATAAACAGTAAAGGATATCCGGCCGGCTTTGTAGGCAATGAAATAACAATTCACTTAAACCGCACCACCAAACGTTGTGACACGGTTGTGTACAACTCTTTTTTAAAACCTCTAATGATTTTAGAATATAAAGCACCTCATGTAACCATAAACCAAGCTGTTTTTGAACAGATTGCAAGATATAATAGGGTGCTGCAGGTTCGTTATCTGATCGTGAGTAACGGACTTGAACATATATGCTGTAAAATTGATTTTGAAAAACAGTCTTATTCTTTTTTATCGGATATACCCCACTATACCGAATTAAACAGTCCTGATTTTTAAAGGATGGATTGTCTTTAAGTTTCCAACTCCAGTGCGAAAACCGGTTTTGGGTTTAGACAACTTAGGCCTTGGTTCACTATAAATAGAATAAAAAACAACGAATTGATCGAGAATATGAGGTTGTTAATATAGTGAATGTCTCTTATTGGCATAGAAATAAAGAGAGTCTGTATTGGGTTGAAGGTCTGAAGATTTCATTTGTTTGGCTTGAGTGGGTGGTATAGGTTCAATGGTAGTTTGCTGCGTTTGTTCGTTTTTATCCAAAAAAATCGAATAAAAAAGAATCACAGCGAAAAAAGATAAAATCAAAGGCTTCATTTTAGGTTTATTTTCATGAATACTATTAATAAGATGAAATATCTATATAAAATGCTGCATGGATTGTATAGAATATTTTAGAAACTAAAGGTATATTTTTAATCTTCACATATTAAACGTGAAAAGTAGAGCGTTATTACATCTGAATACTAGAAAATTAATCCATGCATTAAAAAAGAAAAGGGAAAGAAAAAACTTTCCCTTTTCAATTATGTTTTATGCTCCGAAATCGTCAAAATGTAACATCTCACGAGGTACACCCAGACTATCCAGCATGCCTTCTACAGCTTTTGCCATCGGACCCGGACCACACATGTAGTATTCAATATCTTCAGGATCACTGTGATCTTTCAGGTAATTATCATGAATCACCTGGTGAATAAATCCTACAGGACCTGTCCAGTTATCTTCCGGACGTGGTTCCGACAAGGCAATATGGAACGTAAAGTTCGGGAATTCTTTTTCAATCGCACGGAAATCTTCTTCATAGAAAATTTCAGCTTTCGAACGAGCTCCATACCAATAAGAGACCTTGCGATCTGTTGTTTTCAATGTTTTAAATAAGTGTAACAAATGCGCACGCAATGGAGCCATACCGGCACCACCACCGATATACAACATTTCACGCTTGGTATCCAGAATGTGGAAGTCTCCGTAAGGTCCAGACATCATAACCTTGTCGCCTGGTTTTAAGTTGAAGATGTATGAAGAGCCAATACCTGGTTTTACATCCATCCAACCTCCTTTATTCCGATCAAACGGAGGAGTTGCAATACGTACATTCAATGTGATAATATTCCCTTCGGCTGGATAATTCGCCATGGAATAGGCACGAACTGTTTCTTCATCGTTCTTACAAGCCAGATCCCACATTTTGAATTTGTCCCATTCCGGTCTGAAACGGTCATCGACATCAAATTCGGTGAACTTCAGGTTATACTTAGGAATATTGATCTGAGCGTAGCTACCCGGCTGGAAATTCATCACTTCACCTTCCGGAAGTCTTACCGTAAATTCTTTGATAAATGAAGCAACATTCTTGTTGGAAACAACAGTACACTCCCACTCTTTTACCCCAAAGACCTCTTCCGGCACCTGCACCTTAATATCTTCCTTAACCTTGGTCTGACACCCTAAGCGCCAGTTATCCTTAATCTGTTTACGAGAGAAAAAGCCAACCTCTGTCGGAAGAATATTACCTCCCCCTTCAGGAATCTGGCAACGACACTGACCACAGCTACCGCCACCACCACAGGCTGACGAAAGAAAGATACCCTGACTCTGAAGTGTACCCAGAACCGTACCTCCCATCGGTACTTCAAATTCTTTTTCCCCATTAACCACCATCTTTATATTTCCGGATGGTATCAACTTTGCTTTAGCGAACAACAAGGCTCCTACCAAAATCAGTGTTATTACAAGGAATATCACCGCTCCGGCCATAATTGTTAATCCGCCTGACATCAATATAATCATCTTTTTTGTTGTTTATGCGTTAATATTAAATGTTTAGACCGGAGAAGCACATAAATCCAATACCCATCAAACCGGTAATGATAAATGTAATACCTAATCCTTTCAATGGTTTGGGAATATCCGAATAAGCTAATTTTTCACGGATAGCAGCCATACCTACAATGGCTAAAATCCAACCAATACCCGATCCTAAACCATACACAGTAGCAATGCCCGCATTAGCAAACGCTTTTTGTTGCATAAACAGAGACCCCCCTAAAATAGCGCAGTTTACAGCTATCAGAGGTAAAAAGATACCTAAAGAAGCGTACAGTGCCGGAGCAAACTTTTCCACGATCATCTCCACCAATTGCACAAAGGAGGCAATAATGGCAATAAATATGATCAATGACAAGAAGCTCAAATCGACAGTGGCATATTCAGCCCCTAACCAACTAAGCGCTCCTTCTTTCAATACGTAATTTTCAAGCATATAATTGATAGGCAGCGTACAAACTAAAATAAATGTAACAGCAATACCTAAACCTAACGCAGTCTTTACATTTTTGGAAACAGCCAGATAAGAACACATACCCAAGTAGTATGCGAAAATCATGTTTTCAACAAAAATCGACCGTACGAATGTGCTTAACATCTCTTCCATTCTATTTTCTTTTTTATTGATTCAACATTAATTTTCCTGAAGTTCCTTATTCTTGGCCCTGTGAACCCAGATAATGACCGCTACGACAATAAGCGCCATCGGAGGCAGAATCATCAACCCATTATTCACATATCCAAACTCATAGAATCCTTGTGGGATAACCTGAAAACCTAATAAAGTCCCAGATCCCAATAACTCGCGGAAGAAACCGACAATGACCAGGATCACTCCATACCCAAGTCCGTTTCCTATACCATCCAGGAATGATTCCCAAGGACCATTACCCAAAGCAAAGGCTTCCAAACGTCCCATCAAGATACAGTTTGTGATAATCAAACCGACAAACACCGAAAGCTGTTTGTTGACATCATAGGCAAATGCTTTCAACACTTCACTCACAATCGTCACCAATGCAGCAACCACCACCAACTGAACAATAATACGGATACGATTAGGAATCGTATTACGAAGCAATGAGATAATCACATTGGCAAATGCAATGACAGCCGTTACCGAAAGTCCCATGACAATAGACGGCTCCAACTTGGATGTTACAGCCAGCGCCGAACAAATACCGAGCATCTGTACGATTACCGGATTGTTCTTGCTTATCGGGCTAAACAATACTTCTTTATTCTTATTTGATAATAATCCCATCTTCTTATTGGTTTTTAGAGTTTAAAAATTGAAGATAACCACTCAAGCTACCAGAGATCATCACATCGACTCCCTGGCTGGTAATTGTACCTCCGGAAATTCCATCGACATAATCTTGACCTACGGCGCTTTTACCCGGTTTTACTACAGCAATGGATTTAAACTCATTGTTCATGAAAACCTTCTTACCGGCAAACTGGCCGCTAAAAGATTTAGTGGTAATTTCAGCACCTAAACCAGGAGTTTCACCGGCATGGCTGAAGTCAGCTCCAAATACCGTGTTTTTATCATCATTCAATGAGATATATCCCCAAAGCGGCCCCCAAAGTCCGGCACCCTGCAAAGCCATAATGTATTTGGTCTGTCCATCGACATTGGCTACAAATACAGGATATTGATTTGCAGCGAAAGCCTTTACAACATCAGCGGCAAAAGCGTCACCTTCCACTTTTTCACCTTTATCATTGACCAAAAAAGCTTCTTTGATCAACTCATTATACTTCGATTCAGCCACATCCGCTTTTGCTTCTATATTTATAGACCGTAAAATCTGTTGGCGTTTATCATTATCTTCATTCTTCTTCTGAAACTCTCTCAGCGACTGTGAAGTAAAGGCTAACAGAACAGCCACCAACACAACCATGACAGAAGCGTAGATTACAGTATATGTATTACTATCTCTATTCATAATTCGACTTCTTATAAGTTATTTGACTGCTCTTTTCAAACGACGGTTAATATTTCCTTCCACGACATAATAGTCGATCAGCGGAGCAAATGTATTCATCAGTAAGATTGCAAGCATCATACCTTCCGGATAACCTGGGTTTAATGCTCTGATAAGAATAGCCATTGCGCCGACTAAGAAACCATAGATATATTTACCTGTTTCTGTTCGTGCAGAAGTAACCGGGTCGGTAGCCATAAAGACGGCTCCAAAAGCAAAACCTCCCAAAAACAAATGATCAACAGGTGATACGGTCATAGCTACTGTAGTGCCAACCAGATTAAAGATCGCCGCCACAAAAGCACCACCAACAAATACGGAAAACATCGTTTTCCAGCTGGCAATTTTGGTAAAAAGAAGTATTGCTGCTCCTATCAAAATGGCTAAAACAGATGTTTCACCAATAGAGCCAGGGATCAAACCAATGAAATAATCCCATGTGGTCAATGGATTTCCTAAGATATCAACCGTTTGAAATGAATCGATTAATTCCTTTCCGGCAATACCGATCTGACCTAACGGAGTTGCTCCTGAATAAGCATCTACAGTCTGTCCTGCTCCAAGACCAAAGGTGTCTGCTGTACGTACCCAGATTGAATCTCCCGACATCGCAGCCGGATAAGCAAAAAACAGGAACGCACGTGTAACTAATGCCACATTAAATATATTGTATCCTGTTCCGCCAAATACCTCTTTAGCAAAAACTACGGCAAATGCTGTTGCAACAGCTATCATCCAAAGAGGAGTGTCGATAGGAACGATCATAGGAATAAGAATTCCGGAAACCAGAAAACCTTCCTGTATCTCTTCATTTTTCCATTGAGCTACGACAAATTCGATGCCCAACCCTACGACATATGAAACAATGATTTTAGGCAATACGGCCAAAAAACCATAAATAAAAGTCATCCAGAACCCTGGATTTGCACCGATCGCCAGATTATGCTGATATCCGGTATTGTACATACCAAAAAGTAAAGCCGGTATCAAAGCGATGATCACAATAGTCATCGTTCGCTTTGAATCTATACTGTCATGAATATGTACGCCTGATTTCGAAGTCTCATTCGGAACAAACAAAAATGTTTCGAACCCGTCGAACACAGAACGGAACATCGCCAGCTTTCCGCCTTCCTCAAAGTTGGGCTTAATCTTGTCGAGATAATTCCTTAACGCTTTCAATGTATTCTAAATTTTAATGTTATTAATTCATTTCTTTATACAACAAATCCAACCCGTCACGAACGATCTTTTGGATTTCAATCTTGGAAGTATCCACAAACTCGCATAAGGCAAAGTCTTCCGGTGCAACTTCATAGATGCCGAGATTTTCCATTTTATCGATATCAAAAGCGATAATAGCCTTCAATAAATATTCCGGCAAGATGTTCATCGGGAATACCTGATCATATTCATTCGACATAATCATCGCACGTTTTCCTCCCTTGATACGAGCATCTATTGTATATTCTTTCTTTTTACCCATCAGCCAACTGAAATAGGTTCGGCTAACACTAAAATCATTGAAGCGCGGCATAATCCAACCAAACAGTTCATATACATCTTCTCCTTCCGGAATTACAGTGATCTGATTATCATAAGCACCTAAGTAACCGTCCCGGTCAACTTTGGTGCCCGATAAAACATTTCCGCTAATTATACGCGTATCAGATAATCCTTGAAATCCATTCTGAAAATTGGATTGCTGTACTCTTCCGTCTACAAGACTTTTGATGGAACAACCAGCTATTGTCTCTACATATCCTTTTTCTGAGATCTCTGAACCTGTTAAAACTACCATACGGCTGAAGTCGGCAATACCTTTATTAAATAAGCGGCCTATCATTATGACTTCATCTGGATTTACTACCCAAACGATTTCACCTTTGTTGATTGGCTTAATGTAATTAATTTGTACACCTACGTTGGCTGCCGGATGAGGGCCTTCAACCTCTATCAGTTCTACGCCTTTCGGACTTACATTCGAACCTTTGCGCACTCCGACATAGACTTTACCTGAAGTTAATTTAGCTAAAGCGTCCAACCCTGTCTGAAAATCAACCTCCTGCCCCCGCAAGATAAAATCAAAATTAGGAGCCAAAGGCGCCGAATAGAATGCCGACACAAAAATATCACGAGGTGCATCCCCCGGTGTAGCGACAATATCATACGGACGTTGTCTGACAGATGGCCATAACCCAGCCTCCAGGATTGCTTCCTTGATTTCTTCCGCTTTTAGGGAAGATACATTTTTTTTTCCGAACTCTACATACTCGACCTCCGCATCTGCCTGTACTTCAATACTAAGTACTTTACGCTTCGCTCCACGGTTTACGGCAAGAACCTCACCACTGACTGGGGAAACAAATTTGATTTCCGGGCGATTTTTATCGTACATCAGAACGGAACCGGCTTTGACCTTATCACCTGCTTTGGCAACAACTTTAGGAATAATACCGTTATAGTTGTCGGGAACAATCGCATACGTAACGCTTTTTTTCCCGGCTAACAGTACATCCGAAGGCTTACCTTTCAGATTAATGTCTAAACCTTTTTTAATCTTAATCACATTTGCCATGATACAACTAAAATTCATTAAAATTAGTCGTTTGGCATAACTCGACATAATCCAAGCAAGCTTGGATTCTACTCTCGTTACTTCAAACGTTGTTTTGTGTAATTTCCCGCAAAAGTAAACATTTTTTTATGCTTTAAAGCAGAAGATAACAAATAATTAAAGAAAAAAATCCATAATTTTGTCGAATCAATAAAAGAGTAAAGAAAATGAGCACTTTAGCGAAATACATAACTATTTTCTGTTTGTTTTTTGCCTGTTCTGTTTATGCGCAGGAAACATATTATACCACCATCAGCAACAAACTGATCAAAAGCCTACAAGTTAGAGTTGAAGACGAAATGATTTCTCATCCGTATATTGAGATAAATAATCAGAAGCAGATTGAAATCAATTTTGATGCATTAACCTCAGGTTATACACGTTATGCTTATTCTATCATTCATTGTAATGCTGATTGGAGTAAATCGATGCTCTCTCCCATCGAATATTTGAATGGTTTTCAGAATCAACCGATTGAAGATTTTGCCAATTCAATGGGTACGACTGTCCAATATACGAATTACAGGTTGTTATTACCCAACGAAGAGATGCAACTGAAAGTGTCCGGCAATTATGCCGTACAGGTTTATAATGAAGATAATCCTTCTGAAATTGTCTTGACAGCTTGTTTTTCTATAGTAGAGCCTATGATAAGTCTTTCTGCTGCAGTAAGTGGAAACACCAATATAGACACCAATCGCTCCCATCAACAGGTAAGTTTTGTTATCAACCATAAGAATTTCCCCATTACCAATCCGCAAAATGATCTGAAAATCTGGGTCTATCAAAATAATCGCCGTGACAACAGTGTCAACATCATAAACCCGATGAATATCAGAGCCAATGAAATCGAATATTCCAATATGCGTGAGTTGATTTTTCATGCAGGAAACGAATATCGTCGAATGGAATTTCTGAATAACCGATACAATGGACTACATGTCGAAAATATGTCATTCCACAATCCTTATTATCATGTCGAATTAGCGATTGACCAATCAAGAGCAAATGGTAGCTATCAATACGATCAGGATCAGAACGGACGTTTTTTTATCAATTGTAACAACTGCAATAATCCAGATACCGAAGCAGATTACAACGTTGTTCACTTTGCATTAGAAAGTCACAAAATTAACGATGGAAACGTTTATTTATGCAGCGATATATACAATAACATACTGAACGAACAGAGCCAAATGACTTACAATGCGCAAACAGGATGTTATGAAAAAATAGCATTAATCAAACAAGGTATTTACAACTACCAATACTTGTTTGTTCCCGACAAGACGAACACCGGATTAACTGCCCCCTTCGAAGGAGATTATTCTGAATCGGAAAACGAATATATCATTTATGTTTACTACCATTCAATGCGCGACCGCTATGATCGTTTGATAGGCGTTCAAACCATCAACAGTAGTACTAAATTATTTTATTAGAACAGCTGTAAAACAAAAAGAAATCTCATTAAACCGGAATAAAAAATAACGAAACCCCTATTACACTAATAATTGCGCCAATAACCTCCCGAACTGTAATTTTTTGGTTAAGAATGAAATAGGCAGGAGCTAATATGATTATAGGAGTAAGCGCCATTAATGTCGATGCAATCCCGGCTTCAGTATACTGGACAGCCATTAATGAAAAAGAAACTCCCAAGAATGGCCCAAAAAAAGTACCTCCCAAAGTAGCAACCATCGCTTTTTGATCTTTTAACGATTGCATCAGATTCTTCCATTGTCGGGTCCAAGACATAATAAAAAGAAAACCAACAAGTCCGACTATTGCCCGTATCTGAGTGGAAGCAAAAGGAATCATTTGCATAGCAATTGTATCCTGCATACCTATTTGTTCCCAGTAATAAGTCATTCCCAGTTTACTAAAAACCAAACCTACCCCCTGGCCTACTCCTGCTCCAACACCAAACAGTATCCCTTTTAATGGCAGTTTGACTTTCCATTTATTTGATTCAACTCCCTTTTTACCAAAAATAGAAAGAGCGATTCCTAACATAGTCACCAACATACCTAACACCGCATACCCATTGAGGCGTTCGCCCAATATAAAGAAACCCGCTATGGCTGCTGACGGAGGTGCTAAGGTCATAAACAATTGTCCAAAACGGGAACCTATTAAAATGTAAGAACTAAACAGACAATAATCACCTAAAACATACCCTATAAAACCGGATATCGCCAACCAGAACCAAGCTTTTGAACCCGCATTTAAAGGAACTACTTCGCCTGTGAAATAATAGAGTGTAATTCCAAGCATAATGATAGCCATCCCCAAACGAATAATATTAAGAGAGAGCGATCCCATCCGTTTTCCGGCAACCTCAAAACATAGAGCTGTAATTGTCCACGACAAAGCAACAAAGAGAGAAATTATCTCTCCGAAGTAATTTTCCGAATTGGGAATCAACAGAAGAGAGGTCATTTCTTAAATATTAGAACACATAGAGTAGCACCAACAACAAACATCGTTTTAATCGATTAAAACGGCACTTCACTACTACTTTCCACATTTAAAAAATCGACTCCTGCCGGAGGGATAGGAGGCATTGGTTCATCGGCATTCATACCAGAAGAAAATTCTTTTATGGCAATATCTTCATCCACATTCATAAATTTAGCATATTCATTTTTAAATCGCAGCCTGACATCACCCGTCGCCCCGTTACGATGTTTAGCAATGATAATTTCTGCCAAACCGATCAACGAGTTTCCCCGTTCATCCTCTGTAATTTTATAATATTCCGGACGATGGATAAAACAAACCATATCAGCATCCTGCTCAATTGCACCTGATTCACGCAAATCGGCCAATTGAGGACGCTTACCCTCTACCCCCTGGCGACTCTCCACCCCACGATTCAACTGCGACAAAGCAATAATAGGTATATTTAATTCTTTAGCTAACCCTTTTAAAGAGCGAGAAATTGTACTTACCTCTTGTTCACGGCTACCAAAAGTCATCCCACTAGCATTCATCAACTGTAAATAGTCGATAATAATACATTTGATACCATGCTCACGCACCAACCGACGCGCCTTTGTCCGTAATTCAAAGACTGACAAACTGGGAGTATCATCTACAAAAATAGGCGCATCATAGAGGTCTTTCAGCTTGAAATTTAACTGTTCCCATTCATATTTTTCCAATCTCCCACTTTTAATCTTCTCACCGGGAAGTTCACACACATTCACGATCAAACGATTAACCAACTGCACATTGCTCATCTCCAATGAGAATAAGGCCACCGGTATATTATGGTTTACAGCCATACTCTTAGCCATTGAAAGCACAAAAGCCGTTTTCCCCATCGCCGGACGAGCAGCTATAATCACCAAATCGGAATTCTGCCAGCCCGACGTAATTTTATCTAATGCCGTAAATCCGGTACGCAAACCACTCAACCCTTCTTTTTGATTTGCCGCCTTCTCCAACAGTTCAATAGCATCTTTAATCACCGGATTGATTTGAGTCACATCTTTTTTAACGTTCCGTTGAGAGATCTCGAACAGCTTCCCTTCTGCTTCCTGCATCAAATCATCAACATCAATCGTTTCATCAAACGCTTTATTCTGAACCAACGCCGTAAAAGAGATCAATTCACGTGCTAAATATTTCTGTGCAATAATACGGGCATGATATTCAATATGAGCGCTACTAGCTACTCTACTGGTTAATTGTGAGATATAAAACGGTCCACCAACAGCATCCAGTTCGCCTCGTTTTTTCAACTGCTCGGTAACCGTCAACATATCAATCGGTCGCTGACTTACAGCCAAATCAACGATGGCGCCATAAATCATTTCATGCGCCTTTTCATAAAAACATTCCGGTTTCAGCAATTCACTAACAATAGAATATGCATCTTTTTCCAACATTAATGCACCGAGAACAGCTTCTTCCAACTCACGAGCCTGAGGCTGTAAACGCCCCATGTCAGGAACAACAATTGCTCTTTGTTTACTTTTTCCGGTATTTTTTGCTCTTTCAGCCATGTCGTATTTTATTTAGGACACCAAAGATACATAAAAAGTATCCGTCAACTGACCGTAATCAATGACAGGTTATCAACAACTAATAAACAGGTTCAAATGGAACTGTCTAAAATTTGCGAAAAATGTATTTGGTTGTTTCGCGGATAAGTATCAACTCCTTACTATTCACTTTCTCAACAGAAAAAAACTGCTCTTCCGACCACCAATCCGTATAAGGTAAAAAGTCCTCTACTGACTGCTGATCCGATACAAGCCTGATTTTCAATAGCGACTGTCTATCATCCATCCACTGTTTGATACCATGACACCGTCGGTAGCCATCATATTTTTCATAAGTCGGATCATAGATCTGATAGGCAAAAAGGGTGTTTTGAAAATTATACCACACCGTATCCACCTGATAACTCATTCCATCCGCACATATTTTTTCCCGTAATTGCCATTTCCCTTCCAGATCATCTTTTTGATCTTTTTTGCAGGAAATCATCAATAAAAGAATACTACAAAGAATTATCAGGTACCGACTCATAATACCCCTTTTGTACTTGGAAGTTCATAGCGATAAATATCCCTTTTAATCGCCATTTTTATCGAACGAGCCAATGCTTTGAATATACCTTCTATCTTATGGTGTTCATTCGCTCCTTCCGCTTTTATGTACAAATTCATCCGTGCCGAATCACTCAAACTCTTAAAGAAATGATGAAACATCTCAGTCGGCACATCCCCTATCCGTTCACGGAAAAAGTCTGCCTCCCAAGTCAGCCACGGACGTCCGCCAAAATCAAGAGCCACACTACAGGAAGCATCATCCATCGGCAACATAAAACCATACCGTTCAATACCTCTCTTATCTCCTAAAGCCTTATATAATGCTTCTCCCAATGCAATAGCCGTATCTTCCATCGTATGATGTTCGTCTACACGCAAGTCTCCCTTCACCCGTATGGTCAGATCTGCTCCCGAATGTTTTCCGATCTGTTCCAACAGATGGTCAAAAAAGCCCAATCCAGTCTCTATCTCCGTCTCTCCTTTTCCATCCAGACGTAATTCTACAAAAACATCCGTTTCTTTTGTCTTACGTTCAATAATAGCAGCACGTTCTCCACTCAATAAGAATTCGGTAATTTTATCCCAATCGTCAGTCACCAGCACCGGCCAAAGGTTTCTGTGATAATTAAGTAACTCCTGTTCCGAACCCTCCTGAGGGTGTAACCATATCCCTTTCGCTTCTAAATTCTCCGCCAATTCGATATCGGTCAGCCTGTCACCAATCACATAGCTGTTTTCCAGGTCATATTCTTCGGTCATATACTTCTTCAACATACCCGTACCCGGTTTGCGGTTCGGTGATTTATCTTCCGGAAGCGAATCATCGATAAAAATATCTTTAAACTTGATACCCTCTCCTGCTAATGTCATGACAATCAACTTATGAGATGGCCAAAAAGTCTCTTCTGGAAAAGAAGGAGTACCCAAACCATCCTGATTGGTTACCATAACCAGATCAAAATCAAGATTCTTGCATATATAATACAGGTTACGAATTACTTTCGGATAGAATTGTAGTTTCTCTAGACTATCCAATTGAAAATTTTCGGGCGGCTCTTTTACCAAAGTCCCGTCACGATCGATAAAAAGTACTTTTCGTTTCATATAATCAAACGTTTCATTGCTTTTAATAATTTTTCATTTTCATCAGGAGTACCAATCGTTATCCGCAAACATCCTTTACACAAAGTGACATTATTCCGGTTCCGAACAACTACCCCCTCTCCGATCAATGTCTGATACATACGATCGGCATCTCCAACCTCTACCAATATAAAGTTAGCATCCGATGGATAAATTTTATAATTGAAAGGCGATTGACTAAACAGTTCTGTCAGCCGCTCACGTTCGTTCAATATCTGTTTCAACTGCTCTTGCATACGACGAGTGTCGGATAAGACTTTCAACGCATACTCCTGTGTCAATTGATTCACATTATAAGGATATTTAATCTTATTCAGTACAGATATAATCTCCGGCGAAGCAAAAGCCATTCCCAGGCGAATACCTGCTGCTCCCCAAGCTTTCGATAAAGTTTGCAATACGACAAGATTGGGATAATACGATAAATCGCGAATAAAAGACGGTTCAGACGCAAAATCGATATACGCTTCATCGATCACCACTATCCCCTGAAAAGTATTCAACACTTTGTATACCTCCTCCCTCTCCAGAAGATTTCCGGAGGGATTATTCGGAGAACAAAGAAAGATAACTTTTGTACAAATATCGGTCTTTTCGAGCAACTTTTTTCCATCCAGTTCAAAATTCTCCGTTAGCGGCACCTTCAAACAAGCAACATGATTTATATCTGCTGCAACCTCATACATCCCATACGAAGGTGATATGGTGGCGATATTATTTATACCTGGTTCACAAAAAGCACGAATAATCAGATCTATCGCTTCATCACTGCCATTCCCCACAAAGATAGCATGTTGATCGATCTTTTTCAACTCCGCAATCCGTGTCTTTAATTTCCATTGTAAAGGATCCGGATACCGGTTATACGGTAAGTTCCACGGATTCTCGTTAGCATCCAGAAATACAGACGCTTCTCCATGAAATTCATCACGAGCAGACGAATAAGGTTTCAACTGCCATATATTTGTTCTTACTAAATCTTTCAGGTTTTTCATACTACATCTTTAGTTTCATTTCTTATTCATTCGAAGCGTTACCGCATTACAGTGCGCTTCCAACTGCTCATTCCGAGCCATCACCTGTATGGTCTCTCCCAACCCGTTAATACCATCGGAAGTAATTTCCTGAAAAGTGATCTTTTTGATAAAACTATCCAGATTGACTCCACTGTATGATTTGGCATACCCATTTGTCGGCAAGGTATGATTCGTTCCCGAAGCATAATCACCGGCGCTTTCCGGTGTATAAGGTCCTAAAAATACACTTCCTGCATTTTCTATCCGATCTGCAATATACATATAATCTTCTGTCTGCACAATGAGATGTTCTGGTGCATAAGCATTTGTAAAGTCAATAACATCCTGTTGTTCTTTCAGTACGATTATACGGCTATGAGCCAACGATTTCTCAATAATCTCTTTTCGCGGTAGCTGTTTCAGCTGTTCATGGATGGCCTGAACAACCGGCTCTACGATTTTTTCGGAAGTGGTCACTAATATCGACTGGCTGTCTGCCCCATGCTCTGCCTGAGACAAAAAATCGGAAGCCACAAAGCCAAAATCCGCCTTCTCATCGGCAATTATCAAAACCTCCGATGGACCCGCCGGCATATCAATAGCAACGTCTTTCAGGCTGACCAACTGCTTGGCTGCTGTCACGTATTGATTTCCCGGACCAAATATTTTATAGACTTTCGGGATCGATTCCGTGCCATAACTCATCGCCGCAACGGCTTGTATTCCACCGACCTTAAACACCCTATTTACCCCTGCTATCGAAGCGGCATACAGTATTGCCGGATGTATCTTGCCTTCCTGATCCGGAGGCGAACAGAGAATTATCTCCTTACAACCCGCTATAGAAGCAGGAACAGCCAACATCAATACCGTAGAAAACAGCGGCGCTGTACCTCCCGGAATATAAAGTCCGATTTTGTCGATGGATAGAGCCTTTTGCCAACAAAAAACACCCGAAATTGTCTCGATTTTACGCCCAACAAACTGCTGTGAACGATGAAATTTTTCAATATTTGCCTTAGCTGTTTTTATCGCTTTTTTCAAGTCATCCGAAACGAAAGAAGCGGCTTCGTTTAATTCTTCTGCAGAAACCTCCAAAGTCGAAAGTTTGACCTTGTCAAATTTTTCACCATACCGTTTAACGGCCTGATCACCTTCAACCCGGATTTCTTCCAATACCGTTCGTACCGTATCAAACAGTGTAGAGACATCCAATGCCGGCCTTTCCATTAATGATGCCCATTCTTCCCGCGAAGGATATTTGATGATCTCCATATTAAATTATCATTTTTTCAATAGGAATAACCAGAATGCCTTGTGCTCCCAATGCTTTCAAACGTCCAATGATCTCCCAGAAATGCGATTCGGCAATAACAGACTGGACGGATACCCACTCTTCATCCGCTAACGGGGTGATCGTCGGACTCTTCATTCCCGGCAAAATCTCAATAATTTCATCCAGCTTATTTTTCGGAGCATTCAAAAGTACATATTTTTTCCCTTCAGCCGTTTGAATAGCTTCAAAACGGAACAGTAATTCATCCAGAATCGCTTGTTTTTCTTCCGTCAGCGCTTTGTTGGCGATTAATAGTGCTTCACAGTTCAAGACCACCTCCACCTCTTTCAGGCGGTTGCTGATCAATGTGCTACCCGAACTGACGATATCAAAAATAGCATCAGCCAATCCAATTCCGGGAGCAATTTCAACCGATCCGCTGATCACATGTAATCCGGCATTTACACCCTTCTTTTTCAGATAATCTTTCAGAATCTCCGGATACGAAGTTGCGATCGTTTTGCCTTCAAACCATTCAACACCATGATACACTTCATTCTTGGGTATAGCTAGTGCCAGTCGGCATTTACTGAATCCCAACCGTTTAACCACCTTTGCTTCAGCACCTTTTTCAACATATTCATTTTCACCCACAATACCGACATCCGCCACCCCATTGGCTACCGACTGAGGAATATCATCATCTCTAAGAAACAATAACTCCACCGGAAATCCTTTGGCCGATAAAAGCAAAATGCGTTTCCCTCTGTTCAATTTAATGCCAGCTTCTGCTAATAAAAGCATGGTTTCATCGTATAAACGACCCTTCGACTGTACTGCTATCCGTAACATAATTTATCTTGTTTTATGTGTTAAAGTTGACTATCAAAAAAACAAAAGGCTCACCGTATGTACGGCAAGCCTTCTCTTTATATGCTATTTCTTTTATTTGCACATCAACGCCCACCGAACAACTGTCCGATATAATGATGATGGTGATGATGATTTACTGCAAATTTCATTTGTTTCGTATTTTACGCTACAAAGTTACAATAATTATTGAATTTGCAAATAACAGTGACATTATTTTACCTCAAACGGGTAAATTTGTCAATTCCTATTATAACTACTACCTTTGTAGCCTGTAATCAAAAAACAAATAAACAGATGAGTGATTTTCCAAATTGTTCGGCATGCGACTCTGCCAACACCTATTTTGACGGAACAATGTATATCTGTCCGGACTGTGGCAGTGAATGGTCTTCAAACACCGATGAAACCGCAGATGATACCCCCAGAGACAGCAATGGTGCCGAACTGGCAGATGGCGATAGTGTGACTGTTATCAAAGATCTGAAAGTAAAAGGTTCATCCATGGTTATCAAACGCGGCACCAAAGTAAAAAGTATCCGCCTGACTGAAAACCCGGAAGAAGTAGACTGTAAAATTGATGGTAGCAGTATTGTATTAAAAACCTGCTTCCTGAAGAAATAATAGTCATTTGCCCCGGGTGCAGTTCAATTCAACCCGGGGTTATATTTATGATTGATCCTTTCTGATTTTCCTATTCCTTTAAGTAGGCTGCTATTTCAAGAAAATTACGTTCCAACAGATACATTTTTTGAGCCATAAAGGCAAACAGTTCACCCCAATCTTCTCGCCGGTGCAGGTCTGCCCCTTCTTTTAGTATATAAATCCGGGCGACCTCCTGCCCTGTTTCACGCCGATAACAAATATCCCATATAAGTTCATTTTCAAGGTCTCGTTCAAGTGTTTCTTTATACCAGGTCAATTTCTCAACCATCTCCAGACGAGAATCTTCCTGACGATGGTTGACCTCTATCATCACCATGGTCTTTTTTCGGACGATATCAAATTTAAGTTCAACCGCTTTCACTTTGGTATTATACAATACCCATATTTTCTTTCTTCCACGCAGGTAAGGCTGTACTTCACAGTAGGCCGCAAAACTCTCCCAAAATTCCGTTTTGAGGTTTTTCAGTTCCTCTTTACTATACATCTATTATTTATTGTAAATATCCTTTTTCTTCAATTCCACGATCGTACCGAAGGCTGCCAACTCCTTCATATTTATACGTTTTGAATTACCAACAACCACATATACAATCGGTTTACCCTTGATATTCTCCTGATAAAAACGGGTAATATCACCCATTTCCATCGCACGTATACTTTCCAAATAAGACTTATTCGGATCTTCCGAATACCCATCACGCCTGAAAGAGGCTACTTTAGAAGACAAATTACGGAAAGACGGATATTCATTATTGACATGGTTAAGAATCGACTGTTTGATCGCCTCCACCCTGTCCGGCCGCTCAGGCATTGTTTGAATCAATGTATTTAATACACCAAGTGCATCCAGTGTTTTATCAGCCTGTGTGGACAACATAGTTACAAAATCACCCGGTTGTTGCAATAATTTCAACGGAGGTTGATTGTATCGGGCACTCACCCGATAAGCATACGACCGGAATTCGCGGATTTCCTGAAACATCAATGACGACATATCCCCTCCAAAATAGCCTGTAAACAATTTGGAGGTATACAACGAACGTTCATCCGGCAACACCCCCCCTTTGACATAACTATAGATAATACTTTGTGTCAGATCCGACATATCCAGAAAAAAGACTGTCGGTTTATCATACTGTCTGGTCTCTCGGTAATAAGGCGATTGCGACGGCCTTGCAACCTGTTCTATAGGAATAGATTGTTTGATCTGTTCTACTATCTGTTCGAGAGGTAATTTTCCACAATAATGAATGGTCGACTCCACTTGTTTGACCCGTTCAAACTGATCAATTAGGTGTTGCCCTTTCAACTTTTTGATCTTAGCTAACGGCAGACGGGTCAAATAACGCGATTGATCACCGAATTTCACTTTTTCGAGCAATGCTGCAGCCACCTGATCACCGGTTTTCAGGAATGTTTTCTCCATCACCTTCGCTTCATCAATCACCTGCCGCATTTTCTTATCATCGGCTTTGGGCGTTCGCAAAAACGTCCCGATCAACTTCATCGTTTCACTGAAATGACTGTCAAATCCGGTGATCTTAACTACAAAATCTGTATCATTCGTTTCAAACGACAATGTACTTCCTACGATTTGTAATCGCCGACGAAACTCTTCAAATGTCAACTCCTCAGTCCCCAGGAAATTCATATAGGAAGCTAATAAAGATAATTCGGGTTTCTCTATACATCCAATACCATAGGCTATTTTTAATGTAAAAATATCATTCACCGGATTAGATGTGGCGTACAAGGTCACCAATGCATTCAAAGAGGTTGATTGTACATCCTTTTCAAAATCAAGAAAATGAGGTTGTACCTGTTTGACTGGTATTTGCTCCAGCTGTTTGGCATATTCGGACTGCACATCCGTATTTTTAGGCGTTACCGGTTTATAGTTGGGCTTAGGCAAATTCTCTTTCGGATATTTTCCGGTTTTTTTTGTCACATATAGGTAATTGTCGCTAAAATACTTCCGGGCAACAGCCACCACATCCTCTTTCGTGATAGCATCTATCCTGGCAACTTCACGCATATATTCCTCCCAGCTTTTACCCTGCGAAAAGATACGCATCATCACCTGCGCCCGCGAGGCAATATCTTCCAAACCGGAAGTATACTCCCGCAACTGCTCCAATTTAAGACTCTGGAAGAATTCTTCATCAAAATCTCCGTTTTTTATCCGTTCAATTTCCGCCCAGGCCAGTTTTTCCGCCGCATTATAGGTTTGTATCACCATTTTGGGCACGACAACGACCCCTAAGATACCCGCCTCATTCATGCTTTCATTCAATGCCATAGAAGAGAGAACCTTATGATTGACCGTCAACCGATCCAGATAACCGGTCCCGTTCGAATTATTCAACAACGTCACGGCAATATTCAGTGCTGCCTGATCGGGATGATTGGCCGGTACTCCCCGAAAAGCAAAACCCATCACCCCCACAAAAGGGATAGGCGCTTTCACCTCTATCTTCTCCCGGCCTTCAAAAGGCGGTAATTCGACCGGCTGACGATCCGGCACCTGCCCCTCACGTATCCGTGAAAAGGTCTGTTCCAGAATAGGTAAAACCGTCTGACTGTCGAAATCACCCGAAAGAATCAACCCCATATTAGATGCAACATAATAGGTTTCAAAAAATTTACGCATCTCTGTCAGACTGGGATTCTTCAGGTGTTCGGTACTCCCTATAATCGGATAGGCATAAGGGTGGGGATGAAAATAGCGTTCTGTCAATTTCTCTATCGCCTGGCTACCGACAAAATCACCATACATATTCTTCTCCTCATAGACCGTTTCAAGTTCATTCTGAAAAAGACGAAATACCGGATTAATCAACCGTTCGCTGTTTATTTCAGCCCAATGATGGATATATTGAGGAGAAAAAGTATTGAAATAGACGGTATAATCATACGATGTTCCCGCATTCAACTTTGTTCCGCCGTATTTGGATATCAGCCGATCGAATTCATTGGGAATAACATAATCGGCAGCTTTTACACTTAATTCATTGATTTCTTGTTGGATGATCTCACGCTCTTTCTGATCTTCCGTCCGAGCCAGTTTATCATAACCTGCTGTTATTGAATCGAGATAAACCTTTTCTGAAATATAATCTACCGTACCGATCTTATCTGTCCCCTTAAACATCATATGCTCAAAATAATGAGCAATACCGGTATTCGGGGAGTCTTTTGCCCCGGCTTTCACCAGTACCGCACCAAATACTTTGGGCTGGGTATGATCTTCATTTAACCAGACTGTTAATCCGTTGCTTAATACATGCTCTTGCACATGAAGAGATTTGGCGATCTGGGCTGGAAGGGTATTTGTACAACACGACATCATCATAACGGGGAATAGATATCTCATGAAATCTTTTCTATATTAATTACATGACAAAGATACACTTTTCAACAAATAGCGCCTAATGAAAGTTTATTCGTTTGGCTGTTTTAATACTGATTTTTAGAATCATTTATTTTCTTTATTATTTCATTTTACGGATCATACTTGGTGATTTACCGAAATTACTTTTGCAAAAAGCGGCCAACTGCGACAGTGAGGAAAAACCAAATGTGTCACAAATCTCCGTTAAACTCTTATCAGTCAGAGTTAAACCAGCATATAAACGGATCGCTTTTTGTGTTTTCATCCACTGGTAAGGCGCTTGTCCGAATGTCTCATAAAAATGCTTTTTAAATGCCGATAGGCTATAATTGGATAGTGCTACTAACTCTTTGACACTCTTTACTTTTTCATGATTTTCCATCACAAAATTTGAAAACGTATGATTTTTATACCTGAAAGGAAGAAAAAATTCCTGCAACTCTTTCTCTTCATAATAATTCGTTAACAGAAGTATTAATTCATATAACTTTACGTAATAATAATCCATTTTCAATACCTCTTGTAAAAGGCATACCCGAATCGTATCCATAAAACAACCGATTTTTTCATGTATCGATAGGGTTAAAAATCTGTATTTTTTAGGCGGTGAATCAATAGAAGAAAAAAAGTGTTCGAACAAACGCCTATATCCCTGAAAGTTGAATAAGAGTAAAACAGACTCCTCTTTGGCTAATATGTTATAAGTAGTCCCTTTCGAAATGATAAACATTTTTTTTTCAATATTTTTTTGCGTAATTGCCTCTCCCAATAAAAGATGAATAACCCCTTCAATCACAAAAATCAAACGGTCGTCCTGAAAATGTCCATCAAATGACTTTCCGATCATCAGTTTAATTTCTTTGATTGGTGGATTATACTTCTTTTCCATACGTTTAATTACGGTTTTGGTTTGTCTGATGTTTCTACAACACAACTTATTCCGACCCTATACATACCATGATATACAAGAGATCATAATATTTCAAACAACTCTTTTTGTCAAAACACCATAACAACACTGGCATCCAACACCTTATCACACACAAATATAATAAAAAAATCACAATAAACCTATCATTTCATCCTGTTTTTCTACGATTCATCTCAATCAGAAATTAAACGAAACACCCTCATTTACGGCGGGTCGATCATTTTATTTTTGTTATTAAAACGGACTTCTTGGCGACCCAATCAAGAAAAATCAATTTTCAACGAATCTGTATTTTGACCATTTTTAATGAAATAGGCGATTAATTCTAACATGAGTTATAAAAAACGGGGTTCGGATGGAAGGAATGATTCAACACCTCCGGCGTTGATTCGTATGGAGTATTTTCAACAACCGCGGGTGTAGCGAAGCAAACCCGCGGTTACGCATATGAATCCCTAACGGGATTTTCCTGCAAAAAAACGAAGAGTATGTCAGTTAATGTAAGTTGCAAAAACAAGTTTCGAATGGCAGAGTACTTGATTTCCAAGGAGTACCGAAGGTTCGGTCTATTTTAGCCTTATTTGCTTGTGTGTTATATCGAACTCATATTAATTACGTTCAAAAAATGAGGCAATCGCTTCTCCCAAGCGTTCCAATCATCGGTTTTTTTCTATAGATCAATTAATCGTCTAACAGCTGTGTCACTTTCGTCTAACAGTTGGTGCACTTTCGTCTACCAACTGTTGCCTAATCGTCTACCAATTGGTAGACGATTAATTGATTCACAAAAAACAGTTCGGATATCGAGATAAAAAACATAACGCATCCAGTAAAAAAAGAGAGAGCAATTCCAGAATCACTATTTTTTCAATATCAAAAAAACTAGCAATACAAGATGAAAATCAACACTTAATGCAAAAACAAAGCCCAAATCCTTGCGTTTTTTCCGGACAGCTTCGCCTATGGCTTCAAATATTCGAATCTCAAAAGGGATAAAATAGTTAATTGTTCCATTTTTTTCTATTTTTGTATCTCATTCAAACCGTTAATCAATAAAAAAATGCAAATCATTCAGGAATGGATCAATAAAGGGTTAGTCCATCTTGGCTTAAATGCCGACACAGCCAATCTGTTAGATAATTTTATCCTTTTGTGTGTTATTCTAATCGTCGCTTTCGGTATCGATTATATTTGCCGGAATATCGTGCTCGCCACATTCAAACGAGTGGCTAAACGAACAACCAATCAATGGGATGATCTGGTTCTCGACCGGAAGATCATTCACCGGGTTATCGATATTCTCCCGGCTATTTTTATCTACGTGATGCTCCCGTTAGCCTTTTCGGCAACCGATCATCCGACCTGGCTGACAATCTTTCAGAAGCTGTGTGTGATCTACATTATTGGTGTCTCATTACGTTTTATCAATGCCCTGTTAAATCTTGTCAATGATATTTATGATCAAAAATCGGCTTCACGCGGGAAATCTATTAAAGGGTTTATACAGGTCATACAGATTATCGTCGTGTTTGTCGGCATCATTCTGATCATTGCCATTCTGATTAACAAGTCACCCGTCAGCCTGTTTGCCGGTCTGGGCGCTTCTGCCGCTTTACTTATGCTGGTATTCAAAGACTCTATCCTCGGATTTGTCGCCGGTATCCAACTCTCTACCAACGATATGCTCCGCCCAGGCGACTGGATCACGATGAACAAGTATGGCGCCGACGGTACGGTGATCGAAGTGACTCTGAATGCCATCAAAGTGCGCAACTTCGACAATACCATCGTCACCATCCCTCCTTATTCGCTGGTGAGCGACTCTTTTCAGAACTGGCGGGGGATGAGTGAATCGCCGGGACGACGCATCAAACGTTCGGTCAATATCGACATGAACAGTGTCTGTTTCTGTAGCCCGGAAATGTTAGAGAAATATCAAAAAATTGCCCTTTTGACCGAATATATTGAGCTCAAAGAAAAAGAGTTGCAACAGTACAATGAAATGCATCAAATAGACGATTCCATCCGCGTAAACGGCAGACGTCAGACCAACTTAGGAGTGTTCAGAGCGTATCTGGAGCGTTATTTGCGCAACCATCCGGTGGTCAGTAAAGAATTGACTTGCATGGTACGACATCTACAACCGACAGAAAAAGGAATTCCTATCGAACTCTATTTCTTTCTATCCGAAAAGACATGGGTGCTCTATGAAAACATACAGGCCGATATATTCGATCATATCCTGGCTGTAATCCCTGAATTCGATCTGGTTGCTTTCCAGAACATTTCAGGAGCAGATCTAAGAAGTCTATCCAAGCTTCAGGCGTAATTTCTCCAGCATATCCTGTGTCATACCGTCCAGGTCGTATTCGGGATGCCACCCCCACTCTGCCCTGGCACAGGTATCATCCAAAGAGTTCGGCCATGAATCGGCTATCGCCTGGCGCATCGGATCGACCTGATAGGACATCCGGAAATCGGGGATATATTTGCGGATATTAGCCGCTATACCTTCCGGATCAAAACTCATTGCCGTGACATTGAACGAGTTGCGATGAACAAATCCGGCCGGATCGGCTTCCATGATCTCTATCGCCGCCCTTACGGCGTCGGGCATATACATCATATCCATATAGGTACCGGCAGCAATTGGGCATTCGAACACCTCGCCACGAATCGCCGAATAGAAGATATCTACCGCATAATCGGTGGTTCCTCCGCCCGGAGGGGTCACATGCGAGATCAAGCCGGGAAAACGTACCGAACGGGTATCTACCCCGAAACGGATAAAATAGTAATCACTCAATAGTTCACCGGCTACCTTGGTGACGCCATACATCGTCCGGGGGTTACGGATGGTGTCTTGCGGTGTTTTATCTTTCGGTGAATTGTCGCCAAACACACCGATAGAACTGGGTGTAAAGACTGCACAATGATGTTCACGGGCTACTTCCAATACATTAAAAAGTCCGTCCATTCCTATTTTCCAAGCCAGTTGGGTTTTTATTTCAGCTACGGCCGATAACAAGGCTGCCAGATTGTAGATTGTATCGATATGGTATTTCGAGACGGTTTCTGCTATTTGTTGTTCATTGGTGATGTCGACAATCGCCGAAGGTCCTGATTCCAATAGTTCGCCATGAGGTTCTGATCCGGGGATATAACCGGCGACAATGTTTCCGCCGTACAGGCTTCTTAATTTCATAGTAAGTTCCGAGCCGATCTGCCCTGTAGAGCCTATGACCAATACATTTTTCATTGCGTTTTCGTGTTTAATGTTTTTCCGCGACAAAGGTAGAGAGAATTCGGTTTTTCCTGTTTATTTTCTCCCTTTTTTTCATCTGATTTCATTAAAAAAGATGACCTTTGTCTTCCGACTGGTATGACGTATGCCTATCGGTTTTTATATGAAATGTTATCACGTTCAATAATTATCTAAAACACCATAAGTTATGTACGGAAAACTAAAAGACTTCTTGACAAACGAGCTGGCCGCGATCGAAGCCGCCGGTTTATATAAGAACGAACGGATTATCACCACCCCTCAAAGAGCAGATATTCAGGTGAACGCTGGCAAACATGTGTTGAATTTCTGTGCCAACAACTACCTGGGATTATCTGATAATCAGCGTTTGATCGATGCCGCTACAAAGGCTATGGAGACACATGGTTACGGTATGTCTTCCGTCCGTTTTATCTGCGGCACACAAGACCTGCATAAACAGTTGGAAGCGGCTATAGCCGATTATTTTCAAACAGAAGACACTATTCTTTATGCCGCTTGTTTTGATGCCAATGGCGGCCTGTTCGAACCGCTTTTCTCCGAAGAAGATGCGATCATTTCCGATGCATTGAACCACGCTTCGATCATCGACGGGGTCAGGCTATGTAAAGCCAAACGTTACCGGTATATCAATGCCGATATGGCTGATTTGGAACGCTGTCTAAAAGAGGCACAGGCTCAACGCCACCGGATCATAGCCACCGATGGGGTTTTCTCTATGGACGGCAATGTGGCTCCTTTGGATCAGATCTGTGAACTGGCAGAAAAATATGATGCGTTAGTAATGGTCGACGAATCACATTCGGCAGGGGTGGTAGGCGCTACCGGACATGGAGTAGCCGAACAGTTCGACTGTTATGATCGTATCGATATCTTCACCGGGACGTTAGGGAAAGCTTTCGGGGGAGCAATGGGCGGATTCACGACCGGCCGGAAAGAGATTATCGATATGTTACGCCAACGTTCCCGCCCCTACCTGTTCTCCAACTCACTGGCTCCGGCGATTGTAGGCGCCAGTTTGGAGATGTTCCGTATGTTGAAAGAGAGTAATGAACTGCATACCCGGTTAATGAATAACGTGAACTATTTCTGTGATAAAATGATTGCGGCAGGTTTTGATATTAAACCGACTCAATCGGCTATATGCGCCGTGATGTTGTACGACGCCAAACTCTCACAAGATTTTGCTGCACTGATGCAGGAAGAAGGTATTTATGTGACTGGCTTCTATTATCCGGTCGTACCGAAAGGCGAAGCACGGATCCGTGTACAGCTTTCTGCCGGACATGAATGCGAGCATCTGGATAAAGCTATTGAGGCGTTTATCAAAGTGGGGAAACAGTTATCAGTTATTTAAAGGAGTTAAGGGCCTTAAGGGCTTTAAAGGCTTTAAGATCCTTAATGCCCTTAAAAATAGAATTATATGCAACAAAGCAACTATCATAGTCACTGTACATTTTGTGACGGAAGAAGTCACCCGGAGGATTTTCTGAAGTTTGCCATCTCTCAAGGGTTTCGGGCTTATGGGTTTTCCTCCCACTCTCCCCTGCCTTTCGAAACGTTCTGGAATATGTCGAAAGAGGATATGGTGGAATACTTGCAGGAAATTGACCGATTAAAGAATAAATATAGCGATTTGATCGAGGTTTATGCGGGTCTGGAGATCGATTATCTCGATCAAACCTATAATCCTTCTATCCCCTATTTCCAGGAATTGCCTTTGGATTACCGGATTGGCTCCGTTCATTTCCTGCCGCTTTCCGACCGGTTGGAAGAAAATAATATGGTGTGTATCGACGGACCATACGCTGAATATGCCGGAGCGGTAGATGCTCTCTTTGACGGCGACATCCGGAAACTGGTTAAGCGCTTCTACGAATCAACCATGCAGATGGTTGAAGCCGGAGGGTTCGATATTGTCGGCCACATGGATAAAATCTATCAGAATGGCTACCGCTATCCGGGATTTTCATTTGAGGCCGACTGGTACCAGGAGCCGTTTCTGGCCTGTCTCGACCTGATTGCTCAAAAAGGAATAATGGTCGAGATCAACACCAAAAACATGACCCGCAAACAACAGTCATTCCCACACGTACAATACTATTCGCTCTTAAAAGAGTTGGGTATCCCCGTAATGGTCAACTCCGACTGCCATTTCCCTGACCTGGTCAACGACGGACGGAAAGAGGCTTTCTCTTTATTAAAAGAAGCCGGGTTTAAAACCACCCGTGAGTTGATTGCCGGAAAATGGCAGGATGTGAAATTAGATATAATAACATAAAAACATTCTATTCGGAACATATTTGTATTATATTTTTTTCTAACGATAAAACGTATTTCCTCTTCATTTTTGTTAAAAATTAACTAACTAATTAGCATCAATATAAACCCGATGTGTTGTATATGGAGGAACTGTTAAACGAACATCGAAGAATAGTCTGCCAATGATAACAAGTTCAACTTTAATAATTCCGCAGCCAGAACCAGTCTGTTGTGATAAGATATTTATTCCAGGTCCGACATTCTCAACAATCCAAGTATCACTATCATTAGCAGTAACATAGAAATCTCCTATCCAAGCTATCGGCAAAACTACATCTTTGGGATTTACATCAAAGACTACTGGCCCACTATCTTGATAGACAGTCAACTTTCTGGAAAGGTTTCCTCCTGTTCCTTTGACTGTAATCGTTGCACTCCGTGCTGCTCCGGGGTTGGATGTTACATAGTACGTAGCCGACTGATCCCCTCCATTGGCCAGCATCGGCTGCACACCCAGCGTCAGCCATTCCTGATCAGAACTATATGCCAACTGCAATCCATTTGTCCCATTCACTGTATAATTTCCTGATGAAGATGTATTTGGCACATTGACCGAAGCCGGAAAAACCGTTAATGTTGATCCTTCTTGTCTTATATTCACCTCTCTTGAGATATTATTATCATTTGTTTTTACTGTAATTATCGCCGATCTTTCCGATGAGTTGGGATTTATCGAAACAGTCTTATAAGTTATTGCTTGATCATTTCCATTGGTTATTCCGGAGGTAGCCCCACTTAACGTAAGGAATCCGCCGGTGACCGATGAGTTGTAACTCAGTCCTGGAGTTCCTGTTAAAGTCAATGTTCCCGCGGCATCCTTTGCCGGGCTTAACATGGTCGGGTTTCCGGATATAGTCAGTGAGGAAGCATTTTGTGTGATCGAGATATTTTTTGTCAGGTTGGCATCCGTTCCCGTAATACCATTCCCCGATTTGATGGTTATATTTCCACTTCGTGCCGCTTCTTTGGGATTAACAGGAACTGTATATCCTACTGTTTGCATTTCACCTGTTGTATTGGCTGTTCCACTGGTCGTTCCTGTCAGTGTGATCCAATCTGTATTAGATGCTGCGTTCCACGACAGCCCTTTGGTGGAAGTAAAACGAGCCGTATGGCTATTGGAAGCCGCTGCAGGTATCGTTACCGGATTATCAACAGTAAGCGTTGCGCCTTGCTGGTTGACGGTTATATCTCCTATAGTTCCCAATGGTGCTGCGATACTCCCTGTCTTTACCGCCAATGTCTCATGCCGCTGCGAGGAAGAGGGGTTAGCCTCCGCAGCAATCAGATCAACCTGCTGGATTCCTGTTCCGGAAACTTCACTCGCCGGTGCAAAAGTCTGCCCGTTGATCATCGCCGAAAGCCACGATGGCAATATAAAGGCCCAGTTGACACCCGGACGGGTACTAATCTGAAACGATTCGATAGATCCCTTTGCCGCAGCTAAGATATTCGGATCCGACGGTCCGGGGCCATCCCCTGCCGTGATTCGTTTATCCGAAATATCTATTCCAGTCAGTGTAATATGAATCATATAATGACTGTTACGTCGCAGATTATAGTCATTCATACCTTCACCTGGATAAAGACGGAATGTGACATTGGGAAAAACGATTCCATTCTGAGTCGCTTTTCCACTTAATTCAATATAGGAAGCATTGGTAACACCTTGTCCGGTTTTTTCCTTATCCATACTTACCATATGTTCTCCCGTGGCCTGACCTGCCAAGTTCTCGGGGATATACCAGGTGGAAGTTGCTCCCGAGGATGCAACAATGCCCGGATGTACGCGGTAGCTATTTGTGATACGTTGTCCCTCGTTTTTCAGATAAAGGGTATTGACCGGTGCCTGACATAAACGTACTTCATCCGGTTCAAAAGAGAAATTCGTACCGCCAAACTGATAAGTAAACGATATTTTGGCGACAACCCTTTCCATTTGAATGGTATGTTCGAATACTACTTCAGGTTGATCACTGTTGATTTCACCTTCCCAATAACCGGTCATCATCAATAACTTATTGGTAGGTACACCATTGGCATCGTAGGTCATTGATGTGGTCAATGATTTCAATCCGCTTTCAGTATCTGATGCTGTTTTTATACCGAGATCACCCGCATTTGCGATAAAATAGACTTTACTATCCCCTGTTATCGCATTCAGGCGGATATCGATATATTCCAGTTGCAGCGGGTCGAGATACACTTTTTTGACACATTGCCCCTGTTCATTGTATTGTCCGACCCAAAGCTGACTGATCCGACGTTCTTCGATGGAGGTCAGTGCATCTCCGGCTCTTGTCTGAATCATAGTGGACTCCGATGCTTGGAACGTTGTTAATGTATCCGTTTCGACCGTACCGTCACTATTTAATACCAATTGACGTGTCACAGGTGAAGAGGGAGACAATACATTCATATAGAATCGCACATCGACCTCTTTTGTCGAAGGTGACGGTGGCGGTCCAACCGTAATCTCCTCCTGCGAACAACCCAACAATACGAACCATACGGTCAATAAATACAATACTGCCGGATAAGACAGATACTGCCAACTGATTTTTTTATAATTGTTTATCCCTTTCATCACTTGTCCATTTTAGTTTTCTCCTCCGACATCTCCACTCCAATCGATATGACTCCATTGAGCAATCATAAAAGTGGTACCGACTCCTTCATTGATATCCGGATCCTGCGGTTCGTATACCGCACCACTTCCTCCCGGTCCGCCTACATTATCATCCTGTATCAGGATACGGTTCCATGGAAGGATGCGTAAAAACAACCGGCTGGTATCTTCATCTCCGACCTCCAAGGTGAACACATACCGTTTGCCCGGTTCAAAAAGAATCCCTCGTTCTATTTTAGCCTGTAACGTTGCCAAAGCACTATTCCGACCGACAGTTATTGCTACTTTAAACGGATCACCGTTTTTAGGCAGTACGACTGTTGTCGCTTTGTTTAATCCCAGTCCGTTCGGATCAGCTCCTTCGGCTACCGGTTCAAAATTCTCCAAAACGACCCGTCCGGCACTACTCGGATCACTCCCCGTCATGGCGATCTGCTGCGAAACACCAGCCCATAAAAAAGCACCGGCACTGGAAATTTGAGTCATTTCAAGACGAGAACCTTTCAAGTGAGTGATATTCTCTGCTTTATCAGATGGTTGTACATGAAATACAACCTGTGCACATTTGCGCTGAAAAACTGCCAGAGGAATGGTATAAAGCGACTTTGCTTTTACTTCAATGTTCGTCGCATAGGAGGTCATCACATCCTCTTTATGGGGAATCTGTCTTGTTTGCCAACGATTGTCTTTCGTCCCTTGTACCAATGGACGAGCCGGTGAGATGGCATAAAAGTCATACCCACCTTCACGCACGTAGAGTCCTTTGGCCTGTTCGGCAGATTCAATCACATTTCCATTCAGATCAACAATACATGGGATCAGTTTCCCTTCCTGATTGATGCGATAGGTTGCTTCATGATCCGGTGGAGTTGTTAAATAATCAACCTGCGACGAATTATACTCTCCTAATTTGCCTTTATAATAAGCCGCGATCCGCACGGTCGTCCCCTCCTGTACCGGTTCGTTTTGCCCGGCACGGGTTGTTGTCCGGGAGATAATGGAAGACTCCAGCTTGGCCGCCTCGAAACGAAGTTCTACCCATGCCGGTACTGTTGGAGGTTCTCCCTCCAGCTCGGCATACGTACAACCTGTTACCAGCAAGCAGCAACCTATTATAAGCCTTTCGAAGTATGTATATAATCGTTTCATGAACATCACCTCATTTTCTTCTATTAGTTGAATGGAAATGGTTTCCTTTTTACATCCATTCCGTATGCAGAGAGGTTATTATTCTACAGGTACATGAATCGGGGTCGTATCGTCCCAACCGACAACCTGAATATCATCAAATTCCAATCCTTGGTCGGTTACATTCATGGTGTAGAGATAATGCTTTCCTTTTTCCCATTTTATATTTTGTAATACCGTAACACCCTGAGGGGTTTGATAGGTACGGTCTTCCGACGGACTCAGATTACCTTCCGGTCCTAACGTCAGTTTAAGCGAGAGTTCGGCCACAGGTGTTTCAAGCGGTACGACCAATCCATACGCCTGTGCACAGGGTAAAGCCATATAGTCCGGTGTATCAGCACCGACCGGCCATTCGGCAATTTGTCCTTGCACATCACCCAGAAGGGTGATGGTTCCGACTTGATCCAGTCCGAGTAGTGATCCATCTTCCAGATTCATCGTCACTTGCGTATTGGCTTTAGCCAAAAGCTGATTGCCATTCTGGCTGGTCAGTTCAATTTTCTTGACATAATCGAGTTCGGTTATCGCCTGTCCTTTGGCTTTAATAATCCGGAAACTGATTTTTGCCAACGCATGTTGCATATAGAGATGTTCGATCTGATGCTCCCATTTATTGACGGTATGATGGGTTTCACTTCCCGTCGCTTCACTGTCACTTCCATATAAGAGATCATCTTGGGTAGTATCCCATTCATTGCCATAATTAAAGGTCTGTGTGGCAGGAATAGATATGCTTTTGATGATCGGATACTTCGGATTCGTTCGTGAGAAATCAGCACCATAGCCCGACGGTGCCCAGGCATAAACCGTTCCGTCGACATTGGCCATATTCAATTGCTGGTCTGGGGACCATAAGCCACTTGCATACCGATATTCTTGTGTTTTTACTTCACTATTATAGTAGGCAATAGAAGATCCGGATCCTTTAGTCACTAATACGCCAATGGCATCCAACTTATTCGGAGCGTCATTTCCTACCTGTTCAAAAACAGCTCTGGTATCGACAGACATATTCAATTTGTTTATTTGCAAAGGCATATCCTCCTCAACCGCGGGAGGATATCCTTTTTCATCTGCCGTGCAAGCAACCATTCCCACGACTGCCAGCATATAAAGGAGTCGTTTCATAGTTTTACTTTTTTTAAATCTTAATTTCTTCATTAACCGGCACTGTATCCCATTCTGTTACAGAGACAGCCCGTACTGTTAATGCACTACGTGATGCACATACTGTATAGAGGTAGTTTTTCCCTTGCTCCCATGCACTTGTTTCTTGCAAAGGCAGGAATACTTCATAATCGGTTCCGTCGATTGTAAATGTAACAATCAACCGGCTATCTTCATCGGATGCACCCGGAGCCAATTCGATCGGATAAACGATCATACTCAATTTGCGGGCAACTCGTGAGCCTGTGACCTGTGTAGAGCCGGATCCGCTAGCAATAAAATGCGTTTCGTCTTGTGTTTCTCCTGCTTTGACTTCACGAGGTATAGTATATCCGGTAATTGTACGGGTAATCGTTTCATCAGCCAGATTAGTTTCATTATTCAGTCCGGTAATCACACCATCTGCCAGTTTCATTTTAGGCGTTCCTCCTGTTTTCAACAGTTGTTTGCCATCTGCATTTTTTATCACGATTTTTGAAAGTACACCTTGTCCATCCATTGTTCCATCGTTGTACACTCGGAAAGAGAGCATCGACATGGCATGTTGCATAGAGAGGTCTATTTCATTCCCCGGATTCACCGCATCCATATTTCCACCCGGTTCATCCAGGTTAGCCCGTCCGTTATTTATATATCGAGCCGGAGTTGTCGGATCAGAATAGAAATAGAGGTAATCTGTTTCGGCAAGATCCCCCACTAATTTAGTACTGTTACGGTTGGCTCCTGCTGAATTAGACACCCACTTACTTTGTCCATTATCCCATACCATATCGGCATTACTGACAACTCCTGTAAAATCGATCGTACCTGTTTTTGCTATAGGAGCAGCAATGGCAACATTATCCTTTGTCGTTCCTTCAAACGAAGCAGTATACGGATAATAGGCATACAATGTGCCTACCGTTTCCGTCAGATAATAAGGTTTTGCTGTCGCATCGGCAAAACTGGTTCCTTTTGCAGAAATGGCTTTCCACGATTTACCATCCGCACTCCCCATGAACCAGACAGGTTTTCCTTGTTCATACTCATCGGCCTGTGTACCGGAGTTGTACGGTGTATAAAGCGCTGTTCCGTCATTGTTTAAGGTAACTATCCCTAAACCTTTTGCATCTGTTGCATAATTTGCTGCGTCATAAGTAATATTTGTCCCCTCAATTACAGCACGTGTATTCGTCTGGATCACTCCGGTATGTATACCCAAGGAACCATCCATTCTGGCCTTCGGAGGTCTGATAACCTCTTCACTTTCCGAACAGCTGGAGGCTGATACGACTACCGCTATTGCGGCTAAATAAATAAATCTCTTCATAATCGGTTTGTTTTATGGAGTTGAACACTCCCTGTTTGTAATCTATTTTGCTAAAAACTGTTTTATATTTTAATCATTCCTCCGGGAGTCGGGATCCATTCTTCGACAGATACAATATGTATCTTCAATTCACCCTCGCCGGAAAACAGTAATTCAACCCTATGCGTAAACCCGGCCTGAACACCTCCTTCGATATAGATCTCGGTATTATGGGTCGTTTCACCCACTACTCCTCGTCCGTTCTTTGAGGTGATAAGTTTCAGTTGAATAGGAATATCTTGACCTCCGATAGAGACCGGAAGTAAAACATAACCCTGAGGATCCGGCTTTTTACCCTGGTTGAAAAAAGGTATCTGCAGATTGTCCAGATTTTTAACCGGCACTGAAACTTCTTGGCTTGTTGTACCAGGTTTTAACTGTGTCGGATTTTCCAGATCTAATACTAACGGAGTCTTTACTTTGTCGACCTCTATCCGGATCAGATTTCCCCACGCCTGCAGATCATCTGTATAACAAACAAATTGTAATTGGGTCAACAGATGTTCGAGTACACACGCATTGAAAGGTGAAGACATACAGCCTGTCAACCGGCCAGTAGAAAGGATATCGGTTTCGCCGTCAATATCAAATGAGAGATATCCCTGAGCTAAGTGAAGATGAGCATCTGCCGGATAATACCCTAACAGATGTAACTGCTTATCATCCTCCGGATATTCCTGTGTCTCAGAAAAAAGAATCAGCTTATTTCCTGTTCCTCCCTGGCGTACTGCCGGGGAGAGATGCCACAGGCCATAATTCCCGGAACTAATCTCATCCCGTCGCACAAAACCCAATGGGAGATCGTATGGATAATCCGCATCAATCACACTACGTGTCGTGGTACCGATAGCCCCATACAACTGGATATTTTTAGGTACTTCGACTCCAGGTATATCCTTCTCCGAACAAGCGATCAGAAAGAGGAAGAGGATTGTTGCTAATATGGATGAAACTCTTGGCATTTTTAATTGATATTATACGATCTCCTGTTTGGTTATTATGGACGAATCACCTGACTGCCACTATTGCCTGGCTTCCATGGAGCGATAGTCGATTCAGACCAGATTTCGTTTGATGTTGTAAATGTCAGTGAAATCATATGGGATTGACCGGCTTTTACTCCTCCTGAGATATTCTGTATCTGTATCGTCCGCGGAGTAGACATAGGTGTTACTCCGTCACCGTTATAAGTGGTCAATACCTCCAATTCGATTGGTGCCTGATTAGTTCCCATATCATTATCCGGATACACCATCAAATAACCGATTTGAGGATCGAGCACACTCGTCAATGACATTTCGGTCGGTACCTGATTAACCGCTAAATCTTGTACAGATCCATCTGTTGTTAATGGCGGTAGACCATCTATTTGTCCTTTATCAAATGTCAATGTCAGTTTTGTTTTTGCATTTTTCAATTTAATGGAGCGTATATTCCCCCATTTCGTCTTGGCTTCTGCCGATCCGAGGCATTTAAACTGCAATTGACCCAACAGGTGTTTAAATGTAAATAAGTCGAATTCATCGTTGGATTTGCCCTCTTGCATTGTTGTAGCCATGAGATCCTCATCACCGGTAATGGTATAAACCACTAATGCCGGATTGGTGGATAATGTTAATGGCGCCTGCGGATAATAACCGACCAAAACAGAAGTTTCTGTAGCGGGTAAATAATTTTCTTCTGTCGTAAAACCGATAGATGTATTCCCGCTTCCTGCCGCTCTCACGCCATCTATTTTTCTCCAGGCATTGGATGTAGCCGGACGGTCTAGTCGTGCAAAAGAGAGTTCTAACGGCAAATCGTAATCCGCATCAATCACGGCACGTGTTTCATCGCCAATTCCTGCTTTTAGTTCAATTTTTTTGGAAGCGTCTCCCTGTTCCGGTCTTGCTTCATCTTCCGAACAGCTTGCCATAAAAAGCCCTACTGTCAATGGGACTGCTAAAAACTTCATTACTTTCATAGTTCCTACGTTTTAATTATGATATGATTATAAAAACTTTATTCAATAGTACCTGTTCCGGCTGCTCCGGTTTCCCATGGTGTCACACTGGCTGTTGCTTTGATGACTTCTTCATTCGTCCCTTTAAAATAGAGAGTAACCAGATGTGATTTACCGGTTTCCGCATTCAACGGATTATTGTTCTCATCCAAAATAGGAACAGTAATTCCATTTGCTTCACCTGTATACCATACTTTGACAGACAAAGCATTTACAGATTGAATCATCAAAGGTTCACCCACTTTGGTCAGGTTGGTGGAGAGGAATGAGCCGGAGAATCCGGGAAGATTGAACTGTGCCCGATTGGAATAGGTTACACTTCCATTACCGATCTGCATTGAAGTGGGTAGTCCGACATTTAATACTTCAATTTTTTCTAACCGTTTAGTCGGATTGCTTGCAAGAAATTCTGCTGTAGCCTGAATCTGAAAGTTCAACTGCGTGAGTGAATGTGTAAAAACAAATGCATTTACCGGATTACTCTTATTTCCTTCCACTTCTCCTCCCCACATAATATCCTCTTTTCCGTCAGCCGCAAATTGAACCACGCCATTGACCGAAGGGATATTGGGATGCCATCCACGCATATAGACATTCCCTGTTGCGGGATATACTTTAGAAGTGTTCAACGGTACACGTGGACTTCCCGACTCAGCCGCCGTAATCGTCACTGAATTTTTCCAGGCAGGAGTAACTGTCCAGTCTGTCGGAGCAGCGATACCTTCAAAAGCCGTAATCGCAGCAGAAAACTCATCCCCTGTTTTTACCGGAGCCTTTGTGATTGAGGCATACACTGTTGCCCCTACCATGATTTCATTATGATCTGCCGGTGATGATTCATCATTTGTACAACCGGCTAACACTGCTATTGCAAATACAATAGCAAAACATACATTCTTCATAATTCTGTTGTTTTGATTTATAATTATGGTAATAATTTTATTTAAAACGGTCTTGTTAATACATTAAGCTGTTGGCACACAAGAACAAAAGATCTATTCATAATTAATCATATACAATACCGACTCCCTCCAGTCCATCGATCCATGCCGATACACTTGTCTGAAGAGTCAGTTTATCCCTTAAGGATAAAATAACAGTGATTAAATAAGATGTTCCGGCATTCGAATGTCCATTTTCTTCATGAAACAAGACCGGCAAATCCTGATAAAGTATTTCCTCGCCCTCCGGCGACTCTACCACCAACTGAAGCGAGAGGGGACTCTCCGGCTCTACCATGACAAATTCGTTCAAGGTGACCGGCTCGCTTGTTATATTGATTATCTCTTTCGAGTTTTCATCCTTATACACCTTTACTGTAGAGGGTTGACCATTAAATTGTAATAGTCCGTCGGCTAAATTCATTTGTGCTGCCGTTCGGCTTCCGTTTACCATCAGAGACTTCAATTTTACCTGTTGCGGGAAGGTCGGATCTGAAAGGATACGAAAACGAAGCTGGCACAACAAATGATTGAATACAAATATTTTATCCTTACTTTCAAACGTATCATCTAAACTCCCCTCTCTCTCTGCTGTGAGGATAATATCCTGAGAGCCATCAAGCTGATAGCTTATTTTATTCTCATTTATTGCTGCTTTCGGTGAATACCCCCTTAAATAAACAGCGCTGTTGTCTTCCGGATAATAATGGCGTTCGGAAAAAACGGCTAAGCCACCAGGCTGTACGTTTGCACTCCACCGATCGTCGTACCAGCCACTTTCCGTACCTTTTGCAAAATAGACCACATACTCTTCTAAATCTACGGCCTGATCCGTTTTCTCAAAGATAGCAGCTTGTGTATATAATCTGATTTCCTGGTGTGAAGGAGAGGGTTGCTCCTCTTGTTCCGGTGAACAAGAGAAGAATATAAAAAATGCACACACTATTAAACGCTCTACTTTCATCTTAATTCATAATTAAGGTTTTGGTCAATTTATGATTATCAAGCCTCTCCTGTGCCCTCACGCCAGTCTGTTATCTTTATGGTCAATCCGTCTATCTCTCCGATCGACGCTTCCAGATCGAGTTCGACATATCCGATCCGATCGTTAATAAAAGCGTCATGGATCTCTTCTGTTATTTCCAAGGAAGATCGAATAGTAGGTCCGGATAACCGGTCGACCGTCAATTGTAAAGTGACAGGTACGATTTTATCCGCTGAACATAATCCAAAAAGATTCAATGATGTATTGTATTGATTTTCTTTGACCTGATCGAATACACATACCACTGAAGAGGGTTGGTCGAACAACACTTTCCCTGTCGGTATATGCACCCCATGAGCAATACCTCTCAACTCACCGGAAATAGATGAGATATTAAAGATATTGTTCAGATGCAGATTAATACGGATATTCTTTACCAACTTCTTCGGTTTCACTTCATAATTGACATCTTCTCCATGTTTCACGACCAAATCGGTTAAACCGGTTCCATAAAAATTTTCGGGACCTAGAATACGTAAATCCGTCCCCCGAGTGTCTGTTTGAGCAAAAGCATATATATTCCTAAATCCTTTATCCATCTGCACATCTATATTCTTATGATTGGCATTTACGATCGCCAATTGGTAATTCCCCGTTGGCAAATAGCCCTCATACCCCATATGGCTGCCAGTATGAATTATCGGAGTCGATTGACCTTCCTGATAAAAGCAGTAATAAATGTCATCATAACATCTTTCTGTTTCCCAATCTAAAAGGATACGCACTTTTCCGTCACATGATCCCAGATCGTCTCCAAGAACGGAACAACTACTTACTCCTATTATCAAATGAATAAATAAGATGAATTTGAACTGTACTAATTTTTTTTCGACTAATATCATGTCAATATCTCCCAACTAAGACGCACTTTAAGTACATTTATATATATACAATCATTAAACGATAAAAAGAATCCCTTTTCTTTTTCTGTTGTCTGTAAAACGGTGTTTCAACTCATCATTTTAGGCATTTCAAAGATACGATACATTGTTCCTTATTTTAAGTAAAAAAGATAGCCAATCGAAAACTAAAAACAGATATTACCTCCCCTTTCGCGCATTATTATTGACATAAAAAGTAAAATTGACTAGTCCTATAATCGATAATTTTCTTTTTGTGTTGCTTTTGTGAGATACACCATTTTCACTTGTCAGAATGAGTCAAATTGTATGAGTTTATCAAACATCTATTTTGAGGTTCTGTTTCACCTATGTTCTGCCCATCGGCCGTTTTTTGAAAAATCCAGCTGTTATTTTTCTACTTCATGCGATGAAAATAAAAAAGCATACTACTCCTTTTTTTGCAATATGCAGACTGTTTTTCTGTAACACCTACCTCTCTTTTTTGTTAGAGGTACGTCTAAAACAATTTAGAGGTACGTCTAAATCTGTTTAGAGGTACCTCTAAAATCATTTAGAGGTACCTCTAACAGAAAAGTGATCGAAGAGGTGTAAATAAACCGATGGATCGTTTTTATTTTTTGTGCTGATTGTTTCAAAATAGCGTGTTGATATGTTACCGAATTATCACTATATTTGCTGTTTATGAAGTTTTATGCTGTAAAAAAATATCGTATGAAAAAGTTCATCCTTTCTATCCTTTGTTGTATTGCTCTTCCTCTGTTTTTATCGGCACAAGAGACGGCACAAGTGTTCACCTATAAAATAGGAACCGCCGAGATCAGCCGGCTCAATGAAGTGCTGCGTGACGGATCCAGTACAATTCTGATCGGAGCAACTCCGGAAATGAAACAAGAAACAATACCGAACGGCACCTTTCCCAATGCCGTCAATGCTTTTTTCATCCGTACCCCTGAAAAAAACATCCTGGTGGATGCCGGATACGGTACACATCTGTTTGACCACCTAAAAACACTTGGAGTATCTGCCGAGCAAATAGATATCGTATTAATCACCCATATGCATGGCGATCATATCGGTGGTATGCTTCGCGAGGATAAACGTTCGTTTCCCCATGCCGAAATTTATATTGCCCAACCGGAATACGACTACTGGACCAGTGAGGCTGAAATGAATAAACAACCGGAAAACCGTCGGGGCGGATTTCTGAATGCACAAAAAATGATCGACGCCTATAAAGGTCAGATCCATCTATTTCAGCCACAAGAAATAGGAACAAACACACAGACAATACTTCCTGGTATTCAAGGAATAGCCGCCTATGGACACACACCGGGGCATAGCGGTTTCTTACTGAAATCAACCAATCAGCAACTACTTATCTGGGGAGACCTGACACATGCTATGGCGATCCAGATGCCCTATCCGGATGTCGCCGTAACCTATGATGTCGATCCGGAAACGGCGGTCGTATACAGAAAAAAGATCCTTGAGTTTGTGACTAAAAACAAGATTCCTGTTGCAGGAATGCATATTCCGGAAACCGGAATGGGACAGATCACTACGCATGCGCCAAACAGCTATATTTTTACTTCATTTAAATAAGATATCAATCACTTTAACCCGTCAGATCATCATGAAAAAATTGATTTATTGGTGTATCCTGTGCTTTTTTGCCGTCAATGGTTCTGCAAAAATAAAACTACCGCAATTGATCAGCGACCATATGGTCATGCAACAACAAGAATATGTGCGGTTATGGGGTGAAGCCACCCCTAACGCCACCGTGACAATCCAACCATCCTGGTCTAATGATGCCACAGAGACCCAAGCCGATGTAAACGGGTACTGGCAAACAGAAATAAATACACCGAGTGCCGGTTTTCAGACATATACCCTGACGATCAGTGACGGCGAGCCGGTAACCCTTCACGATATTTTAATCGGAGAAGTCTGGTTCTGTTCAGGACAGTCCAATATGGAAATGCCACTTAACGGGTTCTGGAACTCTCCGATAAAAGAGGCCAATCACACCATCGCTGATGCCGGGAATCATCCGGGTATACGGATGGCTACCATCGAACGCAAAGGTGCATCGACTCCACAGCGTTATGCCAATGGTACGTGGAAAGTGTCTAACCCTGAAAATGCTCCTTCTTTCAGTGCAACGGCCTATTTTTATGCCTTAGCACTTCAGCGGACATTGCAGGTACCGGTAGGGATTATATCCTGTGCCTGGGGAGGCTCAAGAGTCGAAGGATGGTTGCCCAAAGAGATACTCCAAACTTATGAAGATGAAGACCTCAGTAAGGTTGGCAACAAGGATAAAAGTCCGGAATATCTACAGCCGATGATTATGTATAATGGCTTGTTGTATCCCTGTGTCAATTATACCATTAAAGGTTTCCTTTGGTATCAGGGATGCAGTAATGTCGGCCATGCCGATACCTATGCCGAACGATTGGCAACGATGGTAGACCATTGGCGAACATTATGGAATCTGGGAGAAATTCCTTTCTATTATGTGGAAATTGCTCCCTACAACTATGAGAACAACAGCGAAGGAATTAGCGGGGCACTTCTTCGTGAAGCACAATTCAAAGCACAAAAGCTAATCCCTCATAGCGCAATGATAACCACGAACGATCTGGTGGAGCCTTACGAAAGTGATCAGATTCACCCGTGGAATAAGAAAGAGATCGGTGACCGCCTGGCTTATCAGGCATTAAACAAAACGTATGGTTATCGCTCTATTGTTGCCGAATCTCCGGCTTATAAAAGTATGGAGATAAAAGCGCATGAAATCATTCTCACATTCGACCATGCCAACGAGGGATTCAGTCCATGGACTGGCATCGAGGGATTCGAGATTTCCGGTGAAGATAAGGTGTTCCATCCGGCCAAGGCGGTTATCAATCAATCGGAACGTACAATAACGGTTTCATCAGAGAGTGTATCTGTACCGGTAGCCGTGCGTTATTGTTTTAAAAACTTTCAACCCGGGAATCTGAGGAATCATCGTAATTTGGCAGTTATACCGTTCCGTACTGATCATTGGGATTAGATCTTCCCCAAAAAATGTTTCTCAATATAACTGTTAAAACGGTCTTTATACTGATTGCCAATGGGGATATAAACCTCTTTATGAAAGACTACCCGGTTATGAGCGACCGCATATATTTTTTGTAAATGGACGATATAAGATCGGTGAATACGCATAAATTTATCCTCCGGAAGTTTTTCTTCCAGCGACTTCATACTGAGTAATGTCATGATCGGTTTTGAATCTTCCATAAATATCCGGACATATTCGCTCTGACTCTCGATATAGAGAATCCGATCGATATCGAGTCGCAACATTTTGTAATCGGTCTTAATAAAAAGGTTATTCGTTTCTTCCTCTTTTTCCGGCAGAAGAGATTGGCTTTGTTCAACCTGTCGAAGCGCTTTATTAGCCGCTTTAAGAAAGTCATTGAATCCAAACGGTTTAAGTAAATAATCCAATGCATCAATCTTAAACCCCTCTACCGCATATTCGGAATAAGCGGTAGTAAAGACCACCATCGGCTTGTGAACTAAAGATTTAACAAAATCCATCCCATTTAAATCGGGCATATTGATATCCGCAAAAATGAGATCAACCGAATTCGAGGATAAGACCGACATAGCCTCAAAGGGACTTGAACAGGCCTTGACCAATACAAGAAACGGAACCTTGTTAATGTATGATGTAATCTGTGCAAGCGCTAACGGCTCATCATCCAAAGCAATACAGCGTATCATGTGCCTAACGGTATAATAAGTAGAACTTTGTATTCGTTTTCTTCATTGCGGATTGTCAGCGTATACCGCTCTCCATACAACAAATGTAACCGTTTTCTGACATTTTCCAATCCGATCCCCTGTTGTTTTCCCTGAACATCATTAAAGCTACTGTTGATAATCAGACAGTGAAGTTCTTCTTCTTTAATCTCCATGGAGATATGGATAAACGATTTTTGCTGGTAACTAACTCCATGCTTAAAAGCATTTTCAATAAACGATATAAATAACAAAGGAGGTATTTTAACCGTTGGAATTTCTTCCGGTACATGAAAGTGGATATCCAATTGATCGGTATATCGGATCCGCATCAGTTCGATGTAGTTGGTCAGAAACTGTATCTCATGTATCAATGGTAAAGAGGCCTGTGCAGCATCATACAGGATATAACGCATCATTTTGGATAGTTCAAGCACCGTTTCTTTCGCCTTTTCCGTATCAATATCGACCAAAGCATGAATGTTGTTCAACGTATTCATAAAAAAATGCGGATTGATCTGATGTTTCAGGTATTCCAACTCAGTCTGTAGATTGTGTTTTTCTAATTCTTTCATTTTCTGATCATCACGCAGTGATTTAAACAGCAATTTAATCGCGATATTTATCCCTATGACAAGAATTGCTAACAATACAAAGTTGAAAACAGGTGCCATCATCACCGGAAAACGGAACATAGGCGGACGTCTCTCCTCCGGAAACTCGCCTATGGGAGGACGAGGAGGCTGATTCCGTAAGGTCTCATTTCGTGGAGGTTTATTGGGAAAACCATTATTCTGTGGAGGGACTCTTTGGGGGGTATTTTCCATTTTATCCCTCTCCATATGGTGTTCGGAGAAAGGGGCTCTCTCCGATCTTGGATTGAAACTCATACGTTCCGGACTCAACATCATCACCAGTCCGATTGCTGTGATCAACAGAAGAAGATAAGGCCAGTATTTTTTGCGGATCAATAAATACGGAACCAGGAAATAATTATTGACCAAGAATAAGACAAAAAAGGGTAAGATCATCTTCCAGACACGAAAAACATCACTCCATTGGATCTGTTCATGGTTGTTACCTGACCAATAGTCTAACAATGGAGTAATAAAGACCGTCAACCAGATAATAAGATATATCAGATTTTCGAGTATAACTTGTTTTCGTTCTGCTCTTTTCATTGTCTTCAGAATTTAAAAGAGTAACCTAACCCTATCATGTGCCGGGAATTCTCTTCGTCATCCGCATAACTAACATAGCGATAATAGAGACTTAACTCATTTTGTTTGTTTAGTTTATATGCGCTCCCTCCTGTATAACGTACACGATCCAATCCATTACCGGTTGGGTCATTCAATGTATGATATAGTTCGATCGAAGCAAACGGTTCAAATTTCGATTTACGGATATCGTATGTAATCTGCAATCGACTGCGGAGATAATGTTTCGGATTAGCCCGTTTTTCAGTCTCCGATATACCTACACGATATGTGCTTTGAAAACGTTCACGTAAAGATAGTGTAAAACGTTCAATACGATAAGCTGCTGTTGCGTAAAAGTAATAACGATGTCTGACCTCCCACGATTTTTTGGGATGATTGTAATTGATCAGATTATATGCTCCGCCTACTTTTAGCAAAGAATTAAAACGATAAGATAATTCGACTGTTGTTGAAAAACGGTCGACTGTCTGCAAGTTATCACGCATACGGAAATCTTCTTCCAATGAAATATGAAAATCTGGAAGTATCTTCTTTGTCAGTTCCACAGACATCGATGATCCGAAATCATCCTGTGCAAAAGATCGAACAGACAACATAAGACAAGCTACAACCCCTATAAACAGATAATTCTTCATCACTTTTCACTCTCCTTCTTTGGGGAAACGGGTCAGTTGATCAACCCCATTAATCTCCCGGCTATCCGATTCGTAATAGATTTTAATAAAAGCGGCATCACGCAAAAAATCGATATGCCCTACCTCTACCTTGTTTATATCAAGTCCGGTACGCAAACGCAAATCAGCCAATAAATCCGCCCGTTTGTCCGGTACGATCAACTGTATTTTGTCATACAAAATAAGTTTGCAGGAAGTGTGTTTCAACCACCGTTCACTTTCCAACAGCCAGGTACATAACACAAACAGCAGGTTGGTCACCAGCATTTCTGCATATGTAATCTGCGTGGATAATGCATTGATCACGGAAATAGCTATAATCAAGAAAAGATAAGTCATTTCCCGGATAGGTACCGATTCCGTTCGATAGCGTATGATTCCAAAGATCGCAAATATCCCCAATGCAAATCCGATCTTTAATTTGACACTTCCCATCAGCATAATCAATAAAAAGACACTAACATTGATCAGAGAAAACGTAAAATAATAGTCGCGTCTACGGCTTTTCGGGTAATAAAAGAAATGTATAATAATACCGACTACCACAAAATTGAAGAGAAAACGGAATATTAATTGTAAAAGTGGTTCCGTCTCTTCCAAAGAGGCTCCAATAGCCATCATCTCTCCTGTCATATCAACAAGTAAATCCATATCCATCTTAAGTGTTTATTAATTTATTTATGTATCTGATCTTCTTTTTAAATCGATTATATTTGATCGTATCGTCTGTCAGAATTGAGCCTAAACAATATTTACTGATACTGGCCGGACGTATCTGGTGCTGCGATAAAATCTTTTTTGCATATGATGTATAGTTACCGTCTTGCTTCAGTTCGACAATCACTAATTCTTCTATTTTACAGGCTTGCTGTGTATAAACGTTCAGAAAACGGATATCCAAATCAATCGTCAGCCGCTCTGTCATTTCCACGTTCACCAACGTTATGCGATAAAAGGAATTTTTCAACCTTGGGAAAATATCTCCGGGACTGAAATGCGACTTTTCTGTGATGAAGCCTTGTACATCTGCTGTCTGAAGTTGGTTTATATCTTCTATCGGAATACGGGTTTTCCGGGTTCGTCCTTTATTGTTTTTATCTTTTATCTCCAGAAATGTCTGACCGGTATCGATATAACTACGTAGACGTATCTTTTCACGTGGCCTCCGCCCGCTCTGATGCGCCAGGTACATGGCTATATTTTCCGTATCCAGATAAGTGGTATGATACAGGCTTACCCGATGACCGTTTATCTCCTGCACATAATACCGGTCTTTCATTTCCCAGAGGAGTTTATATAAAACATCACGTCGAATAAGGTATTTGGTATCTATCCGATTCATCAACCGGACAGCAGCCATTTAATCCAATGAGACGGGAGAAAACTGATTCAAAACAAATGAGATATCCTTGTATTCCATATCGTGCGTGTAATAAAACAACGGATTCAGATTACCACCAGCCACCAGGTCCGTTCGGCCCTCCGTTCGGCTCTCCATTTTCTCCACCTGTGCGCCCTACGGTAGTGACCATCGAGTTTACATGAAAGGTCGTTAGCTGAGTGCCCTGGGTATACGATGTATTTTCATACAAGCCATAAAAATCAGATCCACCGGATACAGATCCGCCGCTGTATATGGAATAACTTCCTGTTATTATTTCCAGACTGCTATATAAAACGGTCATTGATGAGAGCGTTCGTGGAAGTTCATATGTCAGGAGATTAATACCTTCTGATGTTTCAATATGAAACAATGTATTTGCTGTGCCACTTCCTGCATAAAGAACCGATCGCTGCGTACAGGTATTGGATGTCGGGGTACTTGTTGAGCCTCCAATACCCAGAATAGTTCCACCTGTTATTTTAAATGTATTGTGGTCACAATCAAATCCCTCCTCCGGTGAGGATGTTCCTACTGCAATAATCCTTCCCCCTGTAATCAACAGTGTCCCATTAGAATCTACTCCGTCATTGGCCTGACTGTAACAATAGATATCACCTCCGTTAATTTCAATATGTGTCGCAGCATTCAGACAATCATCATAAGCTTCTACGACTATGGTTCCATTATTGATAACCAATGTTTTTTTACTCTCAATCCCTTCTGCCTCGCGCTGGGAAGTCTTAACCTTTATGTCTCCATTGTGGATCGTCAAATGGCTGCGACTTTTTATTGCTTTTGCTGAAATACCAGAAGTGGTCACCTGGATTGTACCCCCATGAATCACTAAATAGGGATCTATAGAGGTGTCATTTTCCTCGTAAGATGCAGCAATGCCATCGTCTCCACTCGTTATTGTAATCGTACCATCAAAAATTTCGATATAACCTTTTTCGCATTCAATACCATCGGTCTGTGACTCAATGTCTAATGTTCCGCCATCCATCACAAATGCGCTATTGGTATGAATTCCGTCAGAGACATTGCTTATTGCTGTAATATTTCCTTTATAAATGCGTATATAATCATCACTGCATATCGCATGTTTATAATTTCCTGTTACCTGTAAACGACCTTCCCCGCTAAAAATCAACTGTCCTTCACTAAAAAAAGCAGCTTTCATATCTTCTCCTGACACCGTTTTATACGAGATTCCGTCTGTCAGTTTGTTTACCGTCCCGTCTTTTATTTCGACAAAAACACGTTTATGCGATTGTATGTTAATAGCCGGACCTGTAGGGTTCGTGATATCAACCCCATTCATGGTCAATTTAAACTTATAATCACTGTAAATTTTAACGAAACCGGATGTCGTTGTCCCAGTTAAAAGATACTCAACTTCTTCTGCTGTTGATTTAATGACGACCTCGTCACCATTGGTCTGAATATCGACGCCATTATTTTCTAATGGATTATTTACGATTGGCGTAGAATCCCATGATATGGTTACGAGAGTTGAAAAATACGAATTGTCGACTTGATCCTGTTTATCATCCGGTGTTGAAGAACTACCGGATGAAGAACCTGAAGAGTCGGATGTTTCAGCCTTATCACAGCTGCCGAAAGCATATGGGATAATCAAAAACGAGAAAATACATAGAGCATTGATCAAAGAATACTTCAACTTCATAGTGTTTAATTCTAATTTACTAAATCTGGGAACAAATGTATTTCCCAGATTAGCCAACTAAAAAAAAGATCAATGAAGAAGTTTTTTTCTTCAACCAAATAACGTTTTTGGCGTATAGAGGTTAGCGAAGGAAAACCTTCTTGGGTTATTCCTCTTTATTGGATAAATCGATGAATAGCTCATAGGCCTGCACGGGAGTCAGTCGTTCATGAACAACAGCATGGACAGCCTGAATCATCGCTGCAGGAGAACTGCTCTGAAAGACATTTCTACCCATATCTACACCGGCTGCACCATCATTGATCGCATAATAGCATAACTCCAACGCTTCTTTTTCCGGTAGTTTTTTCCCTCCAGCAATAACGACGGGAACAGGACATGCTGCTGCCACTTTCTCAAAACCTTCGCAATAATACGTTTTCACTATACTTGCTCCATTTTCGGCACAGATACGGGAGGCCAGGCCAAAATAGCGTGCATCACGTATCATCTCTTTTCCAACAGCAGTCACACCCATTACCGGTATATGATAACGACTGGCTCTATCTACTGCCTGAAACAGATTGGCAACAGTTTTTGCCTCATAAGCGGGGTCACCAATAGCCAGCATCACTGCCATGGCTGAAACATTCAGACGGATGGCATCTTCAATATCCATTAACACATTATCATTCAACTCCGTCAAGATAGAGGTACCCCCATCCGAACGAAGACAAACCGGTTTATTGATATGAGGAGGCACTGTCGTTTGCAGAATACCGCGTGTACACATGATACAGTCGGCGTATTCAATCAGAGGAAGAATACTGAGATCTATACGCTCCAATCCTGAAGTCGGTCCCATAATAAACCCATGATCAAAAGCGAGCATAACCGTCTTTCTGGTTGTAGGATGAAAAATACGCGACAAGCGGTCTTTCATCCCCCACGGTAAATTGGAAGCACCCTTTACATGAAACGCCTGATGTGAAACATCCACACCTAAACCAAAATCTGATCCGTCTTTTAAGTCATCTAAATCTGCCATAGTGTTATTGATTTTTGTTTAATTCTTCTGCAAAAGCGGAAAACATACAGGCCCAGGAAGCTGCTCCACTATCCATTGTTCCAACCGAACGTTCCCCATAATTACGGGCACGACCGAACTTCGCCTGCATATGGACCGTTTGCTCCGCTCCTCCATTAGCAACGTTGGCAGCCTCTGAAAATAGGATATGTATCTCTTCCGAAGTAACATCCTGCATCGTTCTGACTGCCGGAATAAGTACATCCATCATGGTCTTATCACCAATGGTGGCCTTTGTTTGCTGTTGCACATTAGCCAATCCTCCGGCAAACATCCGCTTCAACGCTGCGGCATCTAATACCGTATCCTCTTGAACATGATCACTCATCCCCAGGAAAAAAGCACCCAACAATGTACTGGTTGAACCACTGACTTCCAACATGACACGCATTCCCATATCACCCAGCATCGATTTGAATGTGACTCCCTGTTGAGCCACATTCGTAATAACCGTAAACGCTGTGACAATTGCTGTACCATGATCACCGTCTCCAATAACAGCATCTAACCGGGAGAACTCATCTTCACGGGCTTTGAGGCAAACCAATGCATGTTGCAGCATGGCTTTGAAAACCTCTATAGTCAATATTTTCATAATTCTTATTTACCGATAGTCGTCCAATAAGGAGTATCCGCTTGTTTATTCTTCAAATAATTCACATGGTCGTCATCCAAAATAGCTAATAACATCTGAAAACCTGATTGTTCCTGCACTGTCAGTATTTCCGCTATACGGGAAAAAGCGATATTCAGACCTCTGGCCTGTAATTCTCTGTATGCTTTACGGAAAACGATATTCAACTCCATTTGCGTCGTAGCCCCCACCCCATTTATAATAAGCATCATCTGTGCATCCTTCTGAGGTTTAAGTTTGCGGCAAAGCTGATCTATCATCCGGGTAGCAGTATCATCCGCTGAGATTAATGGAGTTTGTCCCCCTCCGCCTTCACCATGCTGCCCCATTCCGATTTCCATAATACCGGGAGGAAGTTCTGAAATCGTGGCATTATTCTGTGGATGCGTACATTTTCCCATCGCTACAGCTAATGTAGCTATACGTTCATTAAAACGGTTACCGATTTCAATCAGTTCATCCAACGACTTGCCTTCCTCTGCTGCTGCTCCGATAATTTTAAACAAAGGTACACATCCAGCCAATCCACGGCGGTCGTCGTCTGGAGTATCCAATCCTGCACTGATATCGTCGTGTGTCAGAATGCGTTTCACTTTAATTCCTTCACGTTCAGCCAACTGACAGGCCATATTGGCACTCATAACATCTCCGGCATGATTCAACACGACCAACAATATACCGGCTTCACGTTTCATCAATTGCAATGCCTGAAATAACCGTTGAGCACCGGGAGCAGCAAAAACATCTCCGACTACCGAACAATCGAGCATTCCTTCACCGACAAAACCACTCAAAGCCGGTTCATGCCCTGATCCTCCCAATGTCACAATAGCTACTTTATCTTCACTTTTCGGAGTTGTCCGGACAATGATATTCTCCCCGCCCAATTTTACTTGATCTCCGTAGGCCAATACATACCCTTCCAGTAACTCTGGAGTTACCTGCATCGGATCATTTATAAATTTTGTTTTAATGTCAGTCATGGTATTTTTGTATATAAAGGTTTTCTTATTTTATCTGCATGATCTCTACCGGAATACCTTCTTCTTCAATAAAGGCAATTGTCAGATGTTCATCACACACCAATGGAGGAAAAATGACTTTCTTTCCTTCCAATTCTCTGTTTATATCGGGAACAGTATACGCCATATGCGTTTGTGTTTGTACCAATTCAGGTAAAATACTGCCTTCTTCAAATTTCAGCCACTCGATTTTATGCGCACTTTGACTAAAATCCGTTAGCCATACACTCAACACATCGTTGTACATGGCTCCTTCTTTTTTTTCTGTGGTAACGATTCCCACATGATTAAATGTTCTCATGATTTGTCAGAATTAAATGTTAATAGTTTTTTATACTTATTCGCCGAAATAATACTTAAAAGAAGAATAACGGCTCCGGCCGCATATAAATAAAGAAAAAGGTCATTTACCTGATCATTCTGTCCGTATGAATGCATCCCGCTCAGGAAATAGTTGACTCCGAAATAGGTCATCAGAACAGAGGCAAATGCAAGAACAGCCATCAGATTAAATAACCATAAGTTATTCCATTTTTTCACCAACCTTACGTGAATAACAATAACATACACGACCATTGTAATCAAAGCCCATGTTTCTTTCGGATCCCATCCCCAATAGCGTCCCCACGATTCATTGGCCCATACGGCACCCAGAAATGTACCAATGGTCATCAATGCTAATCCGATCAGTAAAGACATCTCATTGACGATCGATAACTCGCGTATCCGAGTCAACATAAAAGCGGTATTTTTTTCTCTTGACAAACTGATTGTCAACAAATTGGTCAAACCTATTAGACAACTAATACCAAAAAAGCCATAGGCTGCAACAATTACCGCTACATGAAACATCAGCCAGGGAGATTTCAGAACAGGTACTAACGGATTTATTTGAGGATCCATCCAATTCAGTCCCGAAACAAAAAGAATGATTCCACCGAATAAAGTCGCCAAAGCAAAAGTAATCGTACTTCGGCGTACAAAAAGTAATCCCGCCAAAACGGTTGCCCAAGAGACATAAACCATCGTTTCATATGAATTACTCCATGGAGCATACCCACCTATATACCAACGCATTCCCATGCCATAAACATGAAACGCGAAAACAAGTATTATGCAAACTGTTAAAATTACAGCAAACGATTTGTTCCAACTTGTTTGTTTAAATAAAGAAAGAAATGATAAGAGCAGTAAAACTCCCCCCAGAATGAGATAACCTATTTTACATTTCCGGAAAATATCCAGCTGATTATACTTCATTTCAGTTTGTATTTTTTTATCACTGATCTTCAAGGTCGTATTTTTAGCTTGCTGATAGGTTTTGATCATACCAAGGACTTCATCTGCCTTATTCCAATCATTACTTTTCAAAGCGTCTTGTACCTCACCTAAATACCATCCCATGATTTTAGAAACAAACAAGGAGTCTTTACCTGCAAATGAAGAAAGATCATCTCCCGCTGCATACCAGGTATGATCCGGATCATCTTCCTTGGGGAACAAATTCAATAACTGATGATTGATGAGTTGATGAAAGATGTTGATCTTCTCATCGAATTTCAACAAATCCTTATCAAACCGGCTCCGTTCTGCCGGCATTTTCTGATAAGCTTTTTCCAACCGTTCCTGTAATTTGTACGCTCCATTATTGTCGAACACTTCTATAAATGCACATTCTCCAGGCGTTAATTCAAAATAATCGGCCAGATCATCGTTTCCGACAACGATAAACGGTATCTGCATCCACATATCCGGCATCGCCAAAAGACTCAGGAGGAATTGATCAGAATTAAGTTTACCAAATGTCTCCGATTGATGAAATTTGCGCAAAATTTCCGATGAAAACGTATTTATTGGCAACATTCTGCCGTTATTTGCCTGAATAGGCAAAGCGCCAAATTGTGCAGCATGTACTTCATTAACCGTATATTTCCAGACAGCCTCCAGTAGAGGAGATGGTTGCTCTTTCCCATGAAGAGTCACCGGTACTATCAATGTGAAAACTATTAGTCCAATAACTGCTTCACTTCTTATTTTTTTCAATTCCCGACTTAATAGCCTGAAACGTGAATGTTTTCCGATAAAACTTAACACAAAACCGATCATCAATACGATATATCCGGTATATGTTATATTTCGTCCGGCCACATCTTTATTGACCGACAAAACGGTACCTTTTTCGTCCGGATCATAAGAAGCCTGAAAAAAACGATATCCTTTTACATCTAATACATTGTTCATATAAACCCGTTCGTGAAGCACTTCATTCTCCAGATGAACGATCAGTTCACTTTCATACGAAGAAGGACTTGTCGAACCGGGATAACGGGTCAATCTGAATTTGACTAATTCTACGGTAAAAGGTAATGTATGATAATAAGTTTCTTTGGAGGTTCTTACAGCTATTTGATGACTACTCTCCCCCTCCCTGAGATGAAGGATCCCTTCCTGACCAAAAAAATGAGAGACCATCGCTCCCGTCAAAATAATGATAAAGGCAAAGTGAATAAACAAAAATCCCCATTTACGCTGCTTCAATAGTTGATATTGGATTGCAACCATCAGAAAATTAATGACCAACAACAGTTGCAGTAAGAAAAACACCGGCGAATAATAGACCATCGCTTTGGCTGCCACCGTACCATGGTATTTCTCTATAAAAGTCGCTAATGCTAAGATAAATGCATATACAATCAATAGTACAATTGTAGTCACATAAGAAGAGAGAAGTCTTTCTATTTTCGTCTTCATTTCATTATTTGTTGATCGTGGATGTTCACCTCATAATTGGCAATCATCCACGATCAATGACCAATTAATCTTCTATAATAACCCTGAAACCGACATTATGAACCCGTTGCCATGGATAGTAGGCTTTACGGGCATAAGCGGTTGAAAATTTTGGGCGTTCAAGATACGAACCTCCACGGACAACTTTATAATCTGAAGAAGTTTTAACTTTTTCAGAATATGGGTATGGAAGATAATCCGAACGTGTCCATTCAGCTATATTTCCATGCATACTGTACAATCCGAAAGGATTTGCTTCGTATACTTTCGAATCAGTTTGAATCATATGCCCGTCGTCTACGTTTTCGGCTTTAGGTAAATAGCTGTAATAGGTGTACCAGAAGGCCTCTTTTTTCATCGGTTGCGGATCGATACCACTCACCGCAAAATCAGTTGTTGAAGCATCAGCCAGATTCTCATATTTCCCAAAATCAGTATGGAGATTACCATACCAGAACGGTTCATCACTGCCTGCCCGGCAGGCCCATTCCCATTGTGCTTCAGTCGGTAAAGTCATATGAAGTCCTGTCAGAAGGCTCAACGCTTGGCAATACTTAACGGCATCTTCATAACTGACCCGAATAACCGGCTGATGCGGCAGATTCGCTTCGTATCCCGGCCGGGTATGATCTTTCCATAACTGGTCGACATACCTACTGTCGTGGTCGGGGTTGATCACCTCATACTGAGCATTTGTCACCTCGACTTCCGCCATCCAGAATGACTTATTAATTTTTACTTTAGAAGTCGGACGAACATCAGCTTCTCCCTGATAACTCCCCATCACAAACTCACCTGCTGGGATACGGACAAATGTCATCTTCACACCCGGTATTAATTCGATCTCTTTGCGGGTTTCTGTTTCTTTGATCAGCAAAGCAGATACGGCCTCTTTATTAAATGGCCAATTTTTTACTTTAATTGCTTTCTGTGTAACAGGTGTTGATCGTTCCGGACGCACCGGGGTAATTTCACCTTTGCCTTTCAGGTACGCGGCATAATCTGCTATTTCTTTTTGCCAGTCGACCCCGGCATTATTCCCATATTTGTTTGTCAGGTCAATACGACGGGTTATCTGAGGATAACCTTTATAGGGGAAACTGGTAATCGTATCCGCATTGAAGTAACCTTTATCCGGAGCATTATAATCGATCCAGTTATAGAGGACTTTCCATTCATCGGCTGTCAATGTGACGTTGTAATGTCCCTTTTTCAGAACACGAATAAGTTCGCTTGTATTCGCATGATATTCATAAGGTTGCAACACGATCATATCCGCTTCCGGTCCTTGACGATGCACATAAGGATGCAAATTCAGGTAAGCCGTACCATACCCTTTTTCGTCTTTTTTGCCGCCACGCAGATCAAAAGCCCGGCCTTCTCCGGTATGGCAGGCAATACAAGCTCTATCCAAAACAGGCTGAACTTCCAGATCAAAAGTAAACGAACGAACTCCTCCTTCAGGAAGCGTCAGTTTTACCGGAGTTTTCTGAGAGGCTATGACGCGTTTGGGAATAGGTATCTGATTTTGATCTTCATGACAACCGACACATGAAACGATTTCACCCGGTTGACCTGTAAACCAGCTACGCATCCATTGAATAGCCGCACCATCTTCATCCAACGGCTGTATGGATACAGGAGTATTGGCCGGAATCTTAAAAATTACGGAACCATCCTCTTCCACCGGAACAGTACCCAAGTTACGTTTGATGTCCCAACCACTCTGAATACCATGCCAGTTATGGTCGGAAGTCGTTTTCACATACGCATATTCATACGCATGTATACGAAGCGCTTTAACCGTACCCCGAGGTACTCCACGTAATCCTTCTCCCTCATAGACATCTTGTATAAAGACTGTGGCATCCTTCTCTTCCAACTTGACCCGGTCAGGTATCGCCGGAGGTGTATTTCGCTTGCCAACTAATATCGGACTAATATACCCTTCACCTTCAACCTTTTGCAAACAAGTGACATTGTCGTAGATATCGACTAAATACAATCCCCAAAGATCATGTTCATCCAGTTTGGCAGAGACCAGAAAATAGGTATCGCTCAATGGTGTTGGTTTGACGAATTGCGGCCAAACATCATTGACAAGTTCATCTTTGACCAATTCGATGATGGGACGGTTACGGAAAGGGATCTCTTGCAACATTCCCGCAGCCCCTTTACGAGCTTTCGTCGGATCAAACAATATCAGCCGTCCGGAACGAGCAATACCATGATGCCCTGAAATAATCCCGACAAAGGCTGATGAATGTCCGGGCAAAGGCTGAATATCAAACGTACTGTTTGGAAACATCGAGCCACTGCCGAACAACGCTTTGTTTTCTGTTCCGTCAGGGTTCATATGCATCACAATACGCGAGTAATAATGGGTAAGATCCGTATATTCCCAACGGGTATACATTACGCGACCATTATTCATTATTACAGGATTCCAATTGGCATCCTGATCGAATGTCAATCGGCGCATATTTTTCTCTTTCGGATTATATAACACCATATTGCCTACCGGATCAGATCCGCTGACACAAGGTACCCCATGATAACCGATATTGGAATTCGCGATCAAACGACCATCCGGCAAATATGTACCATCATAAAACTCAAGGTCTGGCTCCAACATATTCATCAAAGGACGAGCACCAGATCCGTCTAATTTTGCCTCAAACAAGTTCCAGCGCTGATCGGGCATCAAAGAAGTAAACATCACCCGATCTCCCTCCCAATGGATCTTCAGATCAGCAATAGAGGCCATATTGTCTGGTTTATACACAGTACGTAGAGACGGTTCATTGTCTCGTAAACGGCTGAGTTCTACAATCTCGGCATCAAAACCTGTCCGTCGAGCCGACTCCTGATTACTCCAGTTATTCGCCTGTGTTCCCAACTCGGGAGCCATGGCTTTATGTGCATTTATTCCAAGTTTAAAGCGGGTGGCAACAATCTTATCACCATCCAGTAACGGATTGGCCAACAAAATGGTCTGCTTATTTCTCAAGGCTTTTTCTGCATTGGAAAAAGCTTCTTTCTCTCTTTTGTAAATACCGGCAAACCCTTTTTTTACCAATTGATTCAATTCATCCATCACAGGCTGATATTCAGACGCATTAAACCCTTTCATCTTTTTCATATCCCCATAAGCCAACTGGATGGATTCCATATTCAACCAAGCCAATTCGCGCTGAAGATCATAAAGAGATTGAAGTTCTTCATACAACTCCAGATAGTTTTTTATCCGGAGATCAAGATCACTCTCCTGCTCTATTTTATCGATCTCACGGGTATAAAACGAAGGATCGTTTAAAAGCGACACTAACCGACTGACGACATCTTTCTCGACAGTTGCATCTGTCGTAGCCAACCAGTTATCCAACCGATCCAGATAGGTATTGAAGCGGCTCAATTCTTTGGGATAACTGCTCACCAATTGTGCAACATCCTCTTTGATGTTGATCCGAATCGAATCAATAGGGATTTCTTTATCCGGATAAGCTGTTCGTATAGCTGATTTTAGCTTAACTGAAGCATCAATCCAGTTACTCTTTGATTGCCCTTGTACAATAACCGAAACAACTAAAAAAATGGATAAAATAATTGTATATCGCATGGTATATTCCGTTTTATAAGGACTTTTGTATAATTATAAAGAGGCCTTTGAATTACTGAAACGTAATCCGGCTCCATCATGATAAGAGGCCCATTCGTCGACAATCGCCCCTTCGGGACCAGCCATTAAGAAATGAAAAGAGGCTTCTTTTTTCAAGTGAACAACTTCTCCCAGCTCTTGTTTGATGAAATTTTTACTTTTTATCGGTCCATGCAAAGCCGGAATAGTCGGTGGATTGGGCGTTTCTTCTCCGATCTCAGAAAAATTATAAGCCCACCCTTTCGTAACCATCCACGATTCGAATTTAGGTGCATACGCTGTCTTTACATGGGCGTGTTCAGGAATCATCTGGTCGGGCAACAAATAAATTGCATGGGCAAAATAATTGTGTTCCGCATCATTGACCCAAAAGATTCCACCCATACCGATATGTTCGAAATCACCCAGTCCAAAATCGACGACCCACATATCTTTCTCCATAAGCGGAGTAAAAGGAACACCATAAAATTCAAACATATCTTTATATGCTTGAATCGCTACATCCTCATTGAACTTTCCGTCGGTGTAAAAATCGGCATTTGTGTACTTTTTAGAATACTTCATCTCTTTTATATTTTGTAGGTTAGTATTATTCTCTTCAGTAGTCGTCTGTGTTGTTTTTTCCGTGCAAGCAACCATCCCGCAAAGGATGATTCCCAGAGCAATAGATTTAAGATATTCCTTCTTTTTCATCTGTTGTAAGTGTTTATTGTTAGTTATTTTATTGATTTTTCCCTACTTACTCATAAGGAATTGACATATTCAGTAAGTACTTCGATCTCTTTCTTGGAGATCTTCCGGTCGATGCCATGTTTATAGGTATCAAATACGTCCTGCATGGTTGCTGCCCGTCCGTCAAAAAGATAAGGAGCCGTGCGCCATACTTCCCGTAAGGTGGGAGTATCCCATCCTTTTTCAAATTCAACCGCTTCACCAATACGGTGCATTTTCAGATCGGTATAGTATGGGCCACTATGACATGCCCCACAGTTGAATTTTTCAAACACAAGACGCCCGGCTTTGGCTTTCTCCGATAGTTCTCCATCCACCAGATAAGGACTTGGCACCGGACGAAGCGCTTTCAGATAGGCATTTACACAATCGAGACGTTCCTGATCCATTTCGTAGAATTGTATAAACTTGAAACCGGCATCAACAGCCACTTCAGCCGATGCCCGAATACCCGATATCATATTGGGAGAGGTCACATGACTGAACAATAAGCTCTTACAATTTTTAGAATTACCTACTCCGTCATTCATCAAGTCCCAGTTCATCGCATCCATCCGGCCATCACCCGGGTGGCAACCATTACAACTTTGCCAGTTCTGAAAACAGTTCATCGCATCATTAAAATACTTCTCGCCAGACTGCTCTTTTGTCTCCGTCCGTCCCGGATTCATCTGAACCGATGTGATCATACGGGTATTCAAATCCATGGTATTCAATATATCCGCAAAATAGGTCGGTATGATCAGTTTGTCGTTCGTCAGTAAGATATGACGAGGACCATTCCCCTCTAAAGGGATACGTTCACGCAGACCATATAAAAAGGTGAGGTCGTAATCCAATGTCGTTTTATCGGGATATTTCTCAAATTTTTCACGCATAGCCGGATGATCGATCACACTAACTTCATGCGTACCCGAATGCAACACATAAATCTCTTTTTCATTACAGGCCATTTCCCAAATTCCCGCTGCTCCCCTCTCGGGTTCATCAACAACGATTGCTCCGACAAAACGTTGTGTCTCCGTATCAATAACACTGAAAGCACTGGTATTCATCCAGCCTTGCTGCAGCTGCGAGGTAGGAACAGTGAACCGCCCCAGGTTATGAGACACATAGATATATTTCCCATCAGGAGTCACACAAATACCACGCAAAGCATTACTGCCATTGGCCAACTGAATATCTTTTATTTTCTTGAAGCTATTGACTTCTATCACAGAAACACAAGCAGCCACCACATCCAGATCCGCCCGTTGAGCCGGAAGAAAATTAGCTACATAGAGAAAACGACCGTCTTTACTGAATACTGCCGATTTGGGTTCCCGCAATACCTCTACTGTTCGTACAACTTTTTGCGAAACCGGATCGACCTCACTAACCGTATTGGAAAATTGATTACACACATAGATATAACGCTTATCGGGACCGAAAACAGGTGCACACGCTCCAGAACCTACTGGAATAGAGGCTTTTACCCTACCCGACTCCAAGGACAAAACCTCTAATCGCCCTTTAGTCTCAAAGGTGGTCACATACACATACCGTCCATCCGTCAAAAGACCTGTCGGGGTTTCATCCAATGAAAAAGATCTAAAAAATTCCTTTCCATCGGAAGAAAACAGATCTACTCGTTTCAATTCTTTTTGAGCGAACAGAAGTTCACCTTGAGCGGTTCGGGCAATGCCTGTCGTGAAAAACGGCTTATTGCCTGCCCATGCGGTTCCAATCAAACCGCATAGCAGACAAATAAACAAATTGCTTTTCATTGAGTGTATGTGTGTTTTCATAGTTTCGGTTATTTTCTTGTACTACTGGCGATTCGACTATAGCCTAATTCGGCTGATATTTTCCCGGCTATCTCTTTGATAGCTTCTGCTGAAGAGGTAATCATCGCTGGCGACAAACGATCCTTCGGACCCGAAATCCATATCGACCCACACGGATAACCGGTATAATTAAAAACGGGCGCTCCGATACAGATTACGCCATTCAACTCTTCTTCATTGTCAAGCGCATACCCTTTTTGACGCACTTTTTCCAATTCTTTCAGATAATCTTCTTTATTTGTTAATGTTCGTTCATTATAACGTGTGAATGTCATGTACGACAGGTAACGTTCTCTGACCGTATTGGGTAAATAAGCCATAATCGCTTTTCCCGGAGCTGAACAATGCAACTCAAACGATTTACCGGGTGAAAGTATAAACCTGAATGTATGATGCCCCTGTGCCTGTTCGATAAAAATACCCTTTTCATCGCCTAAAACACCAAAACAGGCCGTCTCTTCCACCTGATCCCGCAAGTCACGCAAATGGGGCAAAACGGTCTCCATCAGGTTATGTTCATTCAAAGATCTGAAACCCAACGTCAACAATTTCCGAGACAATTTATACCGTTTATTATCCTCCTTATACGTCAGATAATCCAAACGCACCAAGGTATTTAATATTCTATAAGCTGTTGTTTGTGAAATAGATAAATCTGTTTTTATTTCCTGCAATGTCTTCCCCTCCGAACGAAGAGACAGATATTCAAGTACAGCAATACCTTTTTCAAGATTAGGTACCTTGTAATTCTCTTCTGGTTTTTCCATATTTGGAATCTGCTTTTCCATATTTGAAATAATAGTTCAGATTTGAATCAAATATAATAAGCTACTGATAATAAGCAAGAGATATATCTAAAAATACGTTAAGTATGTTGTAAAACAGACATTATTCTATCGCGCTATCTATTCATTCGATTTCGACTTTTATCCAATAGCCTTATCTTTTTGTTCAAAATCTAAAACCGATTTTATGAGCAACAATTAATCGTCTACCAATTGGTAGACGATAGTGACACAGTTGGTAGACGATAGTGACCCAACTGGTAGACGATAGTGCACCAACTGGTAGACGATTAAATAGTTGGATTAAAACAATAGCCTATTGCCATGATTTTCAAAAGCCATGGTTATAATTGGAGTTGCCGTCCTTGATTCTAACTAAATCTTTTTACTTTGCCAAGCAGCTTTGTTCATATAAAACACACTAAAGGCCAACAAGAAAGCATAATAGACGATCTCCGTCGTGAAACAAAGATGAACGGGCATACGCAAAACGACTCCCATAATATAGAGATAAACACAATAGAATAGTAATACGATCAACTCCATCCCCAATGCAGAACGGGTATTCCCTGTACCCGAAACTCCATTAAAATAAATATTACTCACTGCACTCAACAACATTGCTATACCGATCGTATAAACGGAAGGCACTGAATCGGCAATCAACGAAGGATCGTTCGTATAGATAGAGATAATTGTTTGAGGCATAGAAATCAGAACGATCACACAAACAGCCATGATCAAAAAGGATATTTGGGAGATCTTCCGTATGATTGGTATAACCTGATCGACATACCCTGCACCAATGGCATTACTGACAAATGAGTTTGTTGTTGTAGATAACGAATTGACCGGAATAAACATCACTATATAAACACTCCGCACGATATTGGCTATTGCCAGTTCTCGTTGTCCCAAACGTTCGACCACCACAAAAAACATAAAAAAAGTACTCATGGAGACAAAATACTGTAACATGGTATAAACAGAAATGCCCAACACCCTTTTTAATAATTGAAAATCAAATGATCGAAAATGATTTAACCCGTATTTGCGGATATCAACCGTTAACTTTGTGTAAATCAAAAAGAAAACAATGGATACAGCCTCGGCTATCACTGAGGCAATTGCTGCTCCTTTAATACCTAATTGAGGGAAACCGCCATGACCGAATATCAATAAATAATCAAGCAACACATTGGTCATCGCCATTAATACGGCATTAATTGTCAATACTTTCGTTCGTGTGATTCCTATAAACAAAGCACGAAACATCACATTGACAAAAGAGAAAAAGAAACCAAACACCCGCCAATTCAGAAAATCATTGGTGGCATTCCATATCTGATCGGAAGAGATCATGACACGCATCAAACTACCGGAAAACAATCGGGAAAACAGAAACATAAACACAGCCAATCCCAATAGAAAGAAAACCCCTTGAGTCATGACCGGACCAACAGCCGAATAGTGACGCTCACCATTACGGCGAGCCATAACAATCTGTGAACCTGTACTAAATCCGAAAGCAATTGTAAAAACACAAATATAATAGAGTCCTCCCATGGCAGAGGCTCCCAACTCTACCTCTCCGACCCGACCCAGAAAAGCGGTATCGGTCACATTAATAATATTTTGTGCCAATAGGCTGAGAAAGATAGGATAACTAACGTTCCATATCTGTTTATTGGTATACATATATAATTGTTCTTTTTTGTCTGGTTATTACTAAAAAAGCCCACCTAATGAGTTAGGTGAGCTTTTTGTATCTTTTTACGATATATTTTAAGCTTCAACCGCTACATTTAGATTAGTTTATTTGTTGCTGTATCCGGAAATATCACTGAAGGTTTAAATGTTTTCGCCTCCTCAAAATCCATCATACAATAGGACATGACAATAATGACATCACCCGGTTGGACTCGTCGGGCGGCAGCGCCATTTAAACAGACAACTCCCGAACCACGCTCACCTTTGATTATATAGGTATCAAATCGTTCGCCGTTATTATTGTTCACGATGGAGACTTTTTCATTCGGAATTAAATTGGCGGCATCCAGTAAATCCGCATCAATCGTGATACTGCCGATATAATTCAGATTGGCCTCCGTGACCGTCACCCGATGTATTTTTGATTTTACAACTTCTATGAACATGTTATCTGGTTTATGGGAATCCTGAGAATTAATAAGTCAAATTAAAGATACCTTATATTATCAATTAAACGAACTTCACCGCAATAAACAGTGATACAACCTACAACAGCTTCAGCATCCGACCACTTTGAGATTGGCTCCAGCGTATAAGCATCTGCTATTTCAAAATATTCGACCCGCATATCCGGCTCTTTGTTAATGGTTTGGACGACATAATCAATCACTTCCGAAACACTTTTTGCGGAGACAAAGTTAGTACTTTCTTTTAATGTACGTGCAATCAGGGGTGCTTTTTGACGCTGGAGGGCAGACAAACGCACATTACGACTACTCATCGCCAATCCGTCGGATTCACGAAGAATAGGACAGGCATGAATAATCACCGGCAATTGTAATTGACTGACCATTTTACGGATAATTGCAACCTGCTGATAATCTTTTTCTCCAAAATAGGCATTGGTTGGCTCAACGATATCAAATAGTTTACTGACAACCTGGGCTACTCCGTTAAAATGTCCGGGGCGGTACTTCCCCTCCATGACCTCAGCCAAGCGACCGAACTCAAACACACGGGTATCCGGTTCCGGATAGATTTCTTCGACAGAAGGGACAAAAACATAATGACACCCTTCCCGCTCCAACAGAGCATAATCGGCCTCCAATGTCCGGGGATACGTGTCCAAATCACGCGGATCATTAAACTGCGTCGGATTAACAAAAATGCTAACTACACAGACCTCATTTTCCCGTACACACTGGTCGACTAAACTCAAATGTCCTTGATGCAAGGCTCCCATTGTCGGAACAAACCCTATCGTCTTGTTCTTTTGCCGCTCTTTATCAAGAGTTTGTTTTATTTCTTTAATACTGCTTAAAATTTCCATTTTACATGCGCTAACGGAGGTGCAAAGCAAATAAATAATTACCATAAATGAAAGAAATTTATTATCTTTGTACCGTCTTAAAAAAACAAATGCGTAGAATGGATGCGAAAAAGATCTTGTTTATAGCTCAAGAAATTACACCTTACCTCCCCGAATCAGAGATTGCAACAATATCCAGAAATTTACCACAAGGAATTCAGGAACGTGGCCGAGAAATCAGAACGTTCATGCCTAAGTTTGGTAATATCAACGAACGACGGAACCAGTTGCACGAAGTGATTCGTTTATCTGGAATGAACCTGATTATTGATGATACCGATCATCCGTTAATCATTAAGGTGGCTTCTATCCAGTCTGCAAGAATGCAGGTCTATTTCATTGATAATGAAGATTTTTTTCAACGCAAACAGACCATCAAAGACGAAAGTGGCAACGAATATGAAGACAATGATGATCGTTCGATTTTTTATGTGCGCGGAGTCCTTGAAACAGTCAAAAAACTGCGTTGGATACCGGATGTAATTCACTGTCACGGTTGGATGTCTGCATTAACTGCTCTGTATATCAAAAGAATGTATGTCGATGATCCTTGTCTTAAAGATGCTAAAATTGTATACTCCATATACAATGATAACTTCCAAATCCCGTTCAGAAAGGAGTTTCCCAATAAACTGAAAATGGATGGAGCCAAAGAAAGCGATATAAAAGCATTGAAATCTGACACAAGCTTTGTCGGTTTAACTAAATTGGCCATTGATTTTGCGGATGGAGTTATCCAGGGAAGTGAAACAATCGATCAGGAATTGCTGGATTATATAAAAACAAAAAAGGATTTACCGTTTTTACCCTATCAAGCGCCTGACAGTTATATTGATGAATTTAATGCATTTTATGATGTAATATTAGATACAAGTAATTAACAACAATCAAATGAGATTCAGACCTTTTATACTTGGACTTGGCTTAGGATCACTACTCCTGAGCAGTTGTAATGATGATTTGACGAGCATTGGATCCAGTATCCAACCAGAGGGGGATAAAGTCGTAGTATACGAAGATACTTTTAAGATTGAAGCGTCTACTGTTTTGATGGAGGCGATATATGCGAAATCGGATACGACCTTACTCGGTGAATATTATGACCCGGTTTACGGAACATTGAAATCCGATTATATCTGCCAATTCAGATGTCCACCCGGATTTGTTTTTAAACACACCCCTATTGATGGGAAAATAGACTCCATAGACTTACGTATATTCCACTACAGCCACATTGGAGATATATATCTTCCAATGCGAGCCGAAGCATTTCCTGTGATTAAATCACTGGAAAAAAACTACTATACCAATATTGATCCGACCGAATATTGTGACATGCAAAATTCATTGGGGCAACAGACGTATACCATCTATGACCGTAACATTTCCGACTCGGCACGTTATGACGACTTAGATCCTTATTATGATAGGATTACGATACGATTGCCTCAGGAACTTGGACAGACATTTTATGATAAAACACTCCATGATCCGTCCGTTTTTGCCAGCCAGGAAGCATTCAATGAGTTTTTCCCTGGTCTGTATATCACAAATACTTTTGGAACAGGAGGAATGGTTGGAGTGTATGATACCGAATTAACGATTCATTATAATTATGCTGAAAAAGACACACTGGGACAAGATTCGTTGGTTTACGCAACAGAAATATTCAATGTCACAAAAGAAGTTATTCAGCTTATCCGGTTTAAAAATGGAGAGGAAGACAATCTGTTAGAGCCAAGTGATAAACATACGTATATCAAGTCTCCCGCAGGGGTTACAACAAAGATAGTCATCCCGACTTCTAAAATGAACCAGGTTATCGAGAATCGTATTATAAATCTTTTCCCTTTTTCGTTAACGGCTATGGCGCAAGAAGAGTGGGAATATTCGATCAGTAAATCTTCCCGTCCCAAACTACTGTTAATTCCGGAAGATTCTGTTAAAACATTTTTTGAAAATAATAAAGTAGATGATAATATTACGACATACGTCAGTCAATACAACAGCCTGACATCTAAATATGATTTCGGTAATATCTCCCAATTGATTAAATATCAGAAAGAACACGCTCCGGATAAAGACCTCTCTATGCTCATTATTCCGATAACCAGCAAAACCGAATCAAATTATTATGGTTCGTATACAACAAGTATTTTTAATTATTTTATCCCATGGGGAGGGAAATTCCGTAAAGATGGAGATCTAATGAAGTTTGTCATGACCTCTTCTGAATATAACGATCCTAATTAAATCGAATAAATATAATGTACCAACATAAAAAAGGCCTTCCGTTTGGAAAGCCTTTTTTATGTTGGTACAGATCTTGCACAATAGTTATTTTATCTATTTAACCGATTTCAACGGCTTTTCTTCAGTTTTTACGCGTTTTGCTTTTACTTCTTTTTTCTTTAATTTATTGAGTTCTTTATGCAAATCTTCGATCTCCTCTCCCTGATTCTTAATAGTCATCAACAACGAATTGAGTTCTTCATTTTCGATTGTTTCCGGGAACTGTGCATTGACACGCACAATAAAGTCAGATAAGACATTCATATAGTTATTAAATGCATCATAAGGATTTTCATATGGACTGAAATTACCGATGTTTCGCGTACTCATATAAAAGAAATGATCACTGCTTTGCAAATAGTTCCAATCTTGTTTCAAACGGCGATCTTCGGCCAAACGAACACGTTCTCCGATCGTGTTGATTTTACGGAATGCCTCTTGCTGTAACACATTTCCCATCCACAGATTACAATCTTTTTCCTCTCCTGCCCAAGACATGGGATAAGGTACGGAAATCGAATCAATCGGTTTTAACAAACTAAAAACTTCCGACGGAGTCGAAAAAGAGATCCCTTTCTCTGCCGCAAAACGGGGCAATGCTTTAAAAAAGTCAAAAATACCTGTCTCAGCCGCATTTAATGAGCCCAACACTTCATAATTCATAAAGAGGTTGATGACCTGTTCAGATTCAGGAGTTGAAGCAATCCAGGAGATATATTTATCCGCCGTCAAAGGATACTCATTCCAACTGTAATTATTGAAGCGCATCGAAAGATCTTCGCTAAAACGACTATTACGCAATAATAACTTCAAATGAGGTTGCGTATCCGACGTATACACATAATTCGGACTTTTCCATCCAAGTATATGTTTGGCTCCTTCCGTCAGCATATATTTATACCCCATATCATACACCAATTCAGAGATCTCATCCGAATAGATCAATTCCGTATTACGGAACACTTTCGGTTTAACACCGAAAATATTATACACCTTATCTCTATGCTCTTTGACCTGCTTTTTAAATTCGTCCGGGTCACCTAAAGAAGATAACGAATGGGCATATGTTTCCGACAAAAACTCAACATTACCGGTTGCCAACAATTCTTTAAAACTGTCGATAACTTCCGGCGTATAAATCTCCATCTGATCTAATGCCGTACCGGTTATCGAAAAGGCTACTTTAAATTTTCCTCCACTCGATTTTATCATCTCTAATATCGCTCTATTAGCAGGAATATACGAGCGTTCGGCTATCCGCCGGATAATCTCCTCATTCTGAAAATCATCGTAATAATAATGCTCGTTCCCAATATCAAAAAACCGATATCTCTTTAACCGGAACGGCTGATGTATCTGAAAGTAAAAGCATATTGTCTTCATCATCTTTTTTATTGTTTTTCCTTACATTATTTATTTACTAATTGATCATAAATATGACGGACTTTCTGTCCGGCATATTCCCATTTAATATTATCCACTTCCCTTTTTCCTTCCTCTTTCAGGAATTCGTGCATGGCCGGATAACTAATGATCGAATACATGGCATCAGCCATAGCTTCAATATCCCAATAGTCGACTTTCACCGCATAATCCAGGATTTCGGCACAACCCGATTGCTTGGAGATAATAGAAGGGACACCACATTGCATCGCCTCCAATGGTGAAATACCAAAAGGTTCGGAAACAGAAGGCATCACATATACATCACTTGCTTTAAGCACCTCATAGACCTGTTTCCCTTTCATAAATCCGGTAAAATGAAAACGATCCGACATTCCCCTTGAAGCCACCAAACGAATCATTTTATCCATCATATCACCACTTCCTGCCATGACAAAACGGGCATAAGGCGCTTTGGCCAACACTTTGGCAGCAGCTTCCACAAAATATTCCGGTCCTTTCTGCATAGTGATACGTCCCAAGAAGGTGATGATTTTATCCTTCACCCCTTTTTTATCCTGAATGGCTAAAATCTCAGGACTTAAAGGCTCCACCGCATTATGTACGGTAGTTACTTTCGCCGGATCCTGATGATATTTTTCTATGACGGTCTGGCGCGTCAGATTACTGACCGTAATTATATGATCGGCATTATCCATACCGTTCTTTTCAATACTATAGACATCCGGATTCACATTCCCACGACTCCGGTCATAATCGGTTGCATGCACGTGGATAACCAATGGTTTTCCCGTTACATTCTTTGAATGAATACCTGCCGGATAGGTCAACCAATCATGCGCATGAATCACATCAAATTGCTCCGCCCGGGCAATAACCCCAGCAACAATCGAATAATTATTGATCTCCTCCAGCAGATTATTCGGATAACGTCCGGAAAATTCAAAACAACCCAAATCATTGACATACCGATAAGTGAAATCGGCATATATATGATCTCGATAATCAAAATACTTTTGAGGATTGGTATTGAATTTTGATAGTGCACCTTTTACATGATCCATCGACACATCCCGCCATACAACCGGCACATTGCATACTCCCACGATATTAAGAAAACTTTGATCTTCATCTCCCCATGGTTTGGGTATACAAAATGTGATGTCCATATCAGGTTGCATAGCCATTCCTCTTGTCAGTCCGTAACTGGCAGTACCCAGCCCTCCTAAAATATGCGGAGGGAACTCCCAACCAAACATTAATGCTCTCATAATCAGCGTCTCTTTTTATTCGCCATTATACTTCTTCAACAATTCCACTACCCGAAGAATAGCAGCAACACTTAATGCAAAGGAAATTGCCCCTCGTCCTGTGAACGGAGGATTTCCATCAAACAATTCGGAAATAGTCCCAATACAATGCAATGACATCTCCTCTTCCATACTAATCAACATCCTTTCCACAAAAGATACTCCGCTCCTGCCGTAGATATTCAAATAAGCTTCCAGGTAGGGTCCTAACAACCAGGGCCAAGCCACTCCCTGATGGCAAGCCAGGTCACGATCATATTGAGCCCCTATATAATATGCTCGATATCCCTCACTTTTAGGACTTAACGAACGAAGTCCTTTCGGTATAAGCAACTCTTTCGTTACAATATCCAATACCGCTCTCTTCTGCTGTTTGGTCAGGGGGGAATAGGGCAATGTGACCGCCAATATCATATTAGGCCTTACACTCCAATCCACCGTTGATCCGCTCGACGAATCAAACAAATAATTATATCCATTCACAAATACCTCTTGAAAAGATTGCTCCATCTGTTTGATTATCGGATCAATATCTTCAATGGGATCTCCTCCCGACAATTCGGTATAGAAACAGAGTATGTTATACCATAGTGCATTAAATTCTACTATATAACCCGAACGGGGCACAACAGGTTTACCGTTTATCGTAGAATTCATCCAAGTGATCGCTTTTTCTTTTCCATTGGCAAAAAGCAACCCATTCTCCATCAATTTCATATCCGGATGTTTCTGCGCTTTGATATAATAAATGATCTCTTTAACAAAATCCAGATACAACGCTTTGGTACGTTCCAGATTGACCGACCGCGCATATTGCTGAATAGTCCATACGGCCCATAATAACACATCTGGCTCCTCTATTTCATGAATAATGCGGTCTAAGGCTCCATTTTCCATAAAATTACGAACTGCCGGAATAGCCGTATCCATTATTTCTTCGAATTTTGCCTGATCATCTATAGATAATGTACATCCGGGCAATGCCAGGAATAGATCGCGGGCTCTCACCTTAAACCAAGGATAACCGGCCAACAAATAGGCTCCTTTCTCCGTTGGATGAAAATAAAATTGTTTCGCCGAATTTTTCAGACAGTTATAAAAACTGGTTCGGGGTGTTCGGGATTCAATCTCTACTTCATGCAAAAACTTCAACTTGGTAGTGGTTGCCGGCGTATCACCGGCGCTAAAGTAGATCGATTCTCCCTTTTTTATCGGCACCTCAAAATAGCCCGGTACATACAAATCTTCTTGATAAGGGTATCCCCTCTCCTGTTCTTTCGGATATTCTATCCCTTTATACCAATGCGGGTCAAATACGAAATTGACTTTTTTATTAAATTGCATATACAATTCCGGATATCCGGGATACATGCATGTTTTTATTCCATTAGGTATTTCCGTATAACTTCGATTCACATTCCCATTTTCATAGGTCAAGGTATTCACATTCCGAAAAGCCAGAAAAGGACGAAAACGAAGTGTAGTAGCCGAATGAGCCTCTTCCAATGTATATTTAATCATGATTCTATTCTCATAAGTCGAGAATACTTTTTCTTTTGAAAAAATAACCCCTCCTACCCTATAAAGCGTTCGTGGAACAGTGTCTGATGTATATTCACGAATATATTTATGGCCTTTCGGACTGTAATTATCGCCTCCGTATTTATGCAGCCCCAGATTAAATTCGGCCTTGTGTTGAATCACTGTCTCATCCAAAGAGGATAAAATGACATGATTATCATCATCCAATTCGGGAACCGGCATAACAAGCAAACCGTGATATTTCCGAGTATTACAATCTACAACAGTGGTACAGTGATAGGCTCCTTTTTGGTTGGTTCGAAGTACTTCACGAGTTAGCGATTCTTCCAGGTTAATCATTATTGTTTTGTCAAACTTCAGATAACTCATATACGACTATAGGTTTTAAGTTATGATTTTTTAGTATCAAAATGCCATTTTTTTAATAAGTATCAAATGTATCACTTAATTAACAAAAAAACAAGTCGAGTTTTCGTTTTAATATGAATTTTACGCGATCGCTTACAAATGTATGCCTGATAATCACAATATTAAAACCACACCTTGTATATCATGTGTTATGAAACACATCAAAAACAGAACAACAACTCTCGTTTTTTTCGAATCGCTTCAAAGTATGTTTCGTTTTTATAGAGGCAAAAAAAATACATGAATGAAGTGCTTTTCCAACAATATTCTGATCATTTTTTTATTACACCTACGTCTGTTTTTTGTTAGAGGTACGTCTAAACAAATTTAGAGGTACGTGTAAATCGATTTAGAGGTACCTCTAAAACATTTTAGACGTACCTCTAACAGAAAAGTGTTCCAATCTATACAAAAAAAATGCGCAGATTATCCTACATTTGCATTTCGATTGATAAATTTTTAATGCATTGACACATGAACAAACTCGTATACGTAATAGTTTTTTCTTTAAATATCATTCTAATGACACAAGCAGCCAACAACCCATTTTTACAGAAGTATAAAACTCCGTTTGAAACTCCTCCTTTTGACAAAATCAAGGCGGAACATTACGAACCTGCATTTGAGGAAGCGTTCAAACAATTCAGAAAAGAGGTTGATCAGATAGCCAACAACACCGATGTGGCTACTTTTGAAAACACGATAGTCGCATTAGAACGTAGCGGGGAACTATTAAACAAGGTTGCTTCCACTTTTTTTAATGTATTAAGCGCTGAAGCAAATGATGAGTTGATGGATATCTCAGAACGGATTTCACCGAAATTATCCGAAAGTTCCAATTATATCTACCTGAATGAACGCTTATTCTCACGTATTCAAGCGATATACGATAAAAAAGAGACACTGAAACTTCAAACGGAAGATGCCAAACTATTGGAAAACACGTATGAATCGTTTAAAATTAAAGGAGCGACGCTTAACCCGAATGATAAAGAGACATACCGTCAATTAAGTACGCAATTGAGCATGCTCACTTTAAAGTTTGATCAGAATAATTTAAAGGATAAAAAACGGTTTGAAATGCTCATTACGAATGAGGACGATTTAGCCGGTTTGCCTGAAAGTATTCGTGAAGCTGCTGCAACTTTAGCCAAAAGCAAAGAAAAAACCGGTTGGCTATTCAATCTTTCTGCACCGAGTTATGTGCCGTTTTTACGTTATTCTGACTTACGCCCGCTTCGCGAAAAAATGTACCGTGAGTATATGAGTGTCGGTAACAAAGGAGATGAATTCGATAACAAAGAGATCATTAAAAACATTGTCAATATACGTTTGCAAATTGCTCAATTAATGGGACATAAGACATATGCCGATTATGCGCTTGAACATACGATGGCAAAATCGCCTGTTAACGTTTACAAACTATTGAATGAATTATTAGTCGCCTATAAACCTGTTGCTATAAACGAATATAATGCAGTAAAAGGCTTTGCTTTAGGGATCGAGCAGGAAAACACAGAGGTGATGCCATGGGATTGGAATTATTATTCGGAAAAACTGAAAGACATACGGTTTAAGGTCAATGACGAAATGACCCGTCCTTATTTTGAACTGGAAAATGTCAAAAAAGGTGTTTTCGGACTGGCTACCCAATTATATGGTATTACATTTAAAGCAAATAAAAAGATACCAGTCTATCATCCCGAAGTTGACACATACGAAATATACGATGAAAACGGAGAATTTTTGTCTATTTTGTATACCGACTTCCACCCTCGGGATGGAAAACAATCCGGAGCCTGGATGAATGACATCCGTTCACAATATAGAGATGCAAAAGGGAAAGATATTCGTCCACAGGTGATTATTGTGATGAATTTTACCCGTCCGACTGAAAACAAACCGTCTTTACTCACATTCGACGAAGTAAATACATTCCTGCATGAATTCGGACATGCCCTGCATGGGATCCTGGCCAAAGGAAAATACGGTAGTCTTTCCGGAACAAATGTTTATCGGGATTTTGTTGAATTACCTTCACAAATCATGGAAAACTGGCTGACTGAAAAAGAGTTTCTCGATCAGATTGCCGTACATTACGAAACGGGTGAAAAAATACCGGAAGAACTTGTGCGTAAGCTGGTGGATGCCTCTAATTTCAATACAGGTTATTTATGTTGTCGGCAATTAAGTTTTGGATTTTTAGATATGGCCTGGCATACCATCACTTCACCATTTAATGATGATGTGATCACATTCGAGAAAAAAGCCTGGGAACCTGCGATTATCTTGCCAGATGTGCCTGAAACATTGATGAGCAGTAGTTTTAGTCATATTTTCTCCGGAGGTTATGCTGCCGGTTATTACGGATACAAATGGGCGGAAGTCTTGGATGCCGATGCTTTTGCGGCTTTCAAAGAAGCAGGTATTTTCAATAAGGATATCGCCCGGTTATTCCGCGAACATATTCTTTCCCGGGGAGGAGCCGAAGATCCATCTGTATTATATAAACGATTCAGAGGAAAAGAACCAAGTATTGAGGCATTACTAAAAAGAAATGGTATCAAGTAATTAATTTTAATTATAAATAGGCTTTAATCCATTTTCCATTGTTTTATATTACCTTTGCCCTATTGAATTTAAGCGACAATGAACGATAATTCGGAAAAGCAATACGAATTGGATAAACGATATTTACGGATGGCTGCTGTATGGGCAGAAAATTCATATTGCAAACGGCGACAAGTGGGCGCCTTAATCGTAAAAGACCAAATGATTATTTCTGATGGTTATAATGGTACTCCTTCAGGTTTTGAAAATGTGTGTGAAGATGAAAACAATGTAACAAAACCCTATGTATTACATGCTGAAGCAAATGCCATTACCAAAGTTGCCGCCTCGTCTAACAGCAGTAAAGGAGCGACAATATATGTCACCTCTGCCCCCTGCATAGAGTGTGCCAAATTAATCATTCAATCGGGCATAAAAAGAGTAGTCTATTCAGAAAAGTATCGGATTGACGACGGTTGCCAGTTATTGAAACGGGCTGAAATTTGTGTGGATTATATTGAGATAAACGAATAAAAGCATCTATTTTCATAATATTATGGATAAAAACAGGAGATTGGCCATATGGCTTCCGGTAATTATTGCGATCAGTATTGGTTTGGGCATATTTATTGGAAACTATTATCTTTCTATAGGCAAGAGTAAAGGAAATAATCCGACCTACTCGTCATCTGCCGGAAATAAGATCAATGCAGTTCTGGATATTATCAACAAACAGTATGTGGATACGGTTGACATGAAACAGCTTGTTGAAACCACAATACCCCATATTTTCAACGAATTAGACCCCCATTCAGTCTATATTACAGCCGAAGACGCAACGGCGGCAAACGAAGACCTGGAAGGATCTTTCAGCGGCATTGGCGTTACTTTTAATATGCAAACCGACACGATATTGGTCATTAGTGTAATCAGTGGAGGACCTGCTGAAAAGGCCGGATTATTGCCTTTTGATCGTATAATTACGATTAACGATTCGATCTATTCGGGGAATAATTCCAATCAGAATATGATTATGAAAACTCTACGCGGAGCCAAAAACAGTATCGTGAAATTAGGTATAAAACGTGGACTTTCTGATCAATTAATTCACTTTGATGTAACTCGTGGTGAAGTACCGGTCAATTCGGTCGATGTCGCCTATGAAGCCAGTAAAGGTATCGGCTATATCAAAGTCAGTAAATTTGCTCGGAATACGTATAATGAGTTTCTAACAGCCATTGCAAAACTCAAACAAATCGGTTGCGACTCTTTTGTCATTGACCTGCGAGGAAATACCGGCGGGTATATGGATGCTGCGATTAATATGATCAATGAGTTTATGTCGGATGGCAAATTGATCGTATACACCGAAGGAAAAGCCTTTCCTCGTTCCGATGTATATGCCAATGGAACGGGTACTTGTAAAGAGTCTCCGATCGTTGTACTGACGGATGAAGGATCAGCCTCGGCCAGTGAAATTTTTGCCGGAGCCATACAGGATAATGACCGTGGATTGATTATCGGCCGACGTACTTACGGAAAAGGTCTGGTACAAACTCCTATTCCTTTGCGTGACGGATCTGAATTGCGTCTGACCATTGCACGTTATTATACCCCTTCTGGCCGAAGTATTCAGAAGTTATACGAATTAGGCAAAACGGATGAGTATGATCAGGATATTTACAACCGTTATATGCATGGTGAATTCGACTCGGCCGATAGCATAAAACTCGATGAAACCTTACAATATGAAACAATAAACGGACGAACGGTATATGGTGGCGGAGGTATTATGCCTGATATTTTTATTCCACGTGATACCAGTGGTATTACCTCTTATTATTCAACCGTGATCAATACCGGGACACTTTATTTATATGCGTTAGAATATTCTGATCACAACAGGGACAGATTGTCTTCCTGTAAATCATGGGAAGAGTTGTATACTTACCTGAAAAGTCAACCCCTGTTACAGAACTTCACCAACTTTGCTGCATCAAAAGGCATACGTAAACGACCTACGCTAATTGAGATTTCATCCTCCTTGATCGAAGAGCAGTTACATGCTTATATTGTACGCAATTTCTTCGATGATGCCGGCTTTTATCCGATATTCCTGCAAAATGATGTAACTCTGCTGGAAGCCATAAAAATGATCCGGGAAGGAAAATCATATCCTGTCCCAGGTTTTATCGGAAAAGCGGAAAATAACTCAAAGACCGAAACAGGGAATACGATCCGGTTTGGTACAGCCAGAGAGAAGATATTTGAGGACTATACAGTCTGATTTTCCATTTTTACATAAAAAAGGGGGTTTGTCCGACTTTGGACAACCCCCTTTTTCCTTATTCTATTTCCGGACAACTCTGAAACTGTTTTCAAATATTCAATTCTCAGAGACTTTAAAACAGCTATTTCAACCCTTACTTGCCTGATTTTGAAGGGCTATATCATAGCCAGCTCGCAATGCTTTCAAATTCAAACTAACAATATCCTCTCCTTTCCGTTCGAATATCCGGCGGACTCCTTCTTCGATCTTTTCATATTCAATATTGACAAATGGAGTAGCAGCTCCAAGCATGACAATATTAGCGGCACGCGCTGAACCGATCTCTTTCGCTATCGTATCAACATCCAATACAACTTTATGCGGCAGTTTATCTAATTCAGCATATACTTTTTCAATTTCCGGATAATTGGGAATATTGATAAAAGGTTGAGAGTTAGTCACCAGCCAACCCTCCTTTTTCAGATAAGGCAAATAGCGCAGACTCTCCATCGGTTCGAGAGAAATAATCAGATCAGCCTGTCCCAATGCGATCAAGTCTGAAGCAACCGGTTTATCGGATAAACGAAGATTGGATTGTACATCTCCTCCACGCTGACTCATTCCATGAACTTCAGCTTGTTTCATATACAAACCTTCTTTCAGAGCAGCTTCTCCAATCACAGCAGCAATGGATAAAATCCCCTGCCCTCCTACTCCTGATAGTATAATATCTGTTCTCATTTTTTGTTTGCTTTTTTCTTTCTTGTTAATGTTTGAACACATTCACGACAAGGTATTACCACCGAAACTCCTTTATATTCAACCTCTTGACGAATAACACTCTTCATCTCCTCAAAATTCTTCTTCAATGGAACCATTTCACGGATATGCGCCGGATCCACTCCCAGTCCCGCACATATGGCATGCAAACGACCTGTTCCTGCTGAATCCTGACCACCGGTCATCGCCGTTGTCTCGTTATCAGAAATGATAATTGTAATAGGTGTATTCTCATTCACACAATCCAATAACCCAGTCATACCCGAATGGGTAAACGTAGAGTCGCCGATCACTGCTACAGCCGGATATAGTCCGGCATCAGCTGCTCCTTTTGCCATGGTGATAGAAGCACCCATATCTACACAGGTATCTATCGCCCGGAAAGGAGGCAATGCCCCTAAAGTATAACAGCCGATATCACTAAACACCTTTGCTGATCCGTTGTATTCAAGCAACACCTCGTTTAATGCTTCATACACATCACGATGTCCACATCCCTGACACAAGGCAGGTGGACGTTGTTCGACCACTTCGGGGATCGGATAAAAGCTATTTACCTGTTTACCTAAAGCTTGACTAACCCTATCCGGATTTAATTCACCTTCACGTTGAAGAGTGCCGTCCAATCGACCGTGAACCACCAAGCCTTTTCCAAGAAAACCTTTTAACTGTTCCTCTACGATAGGGAAACCCTCTTCCAAGACCAGAATCTCTTTACATTCATTCACCAATTTCTCCACCTGTTTGCGAGGAAGAGGATATTGTGTAATTTTTAAAACAGGATGTTCAAAACCATCCAGATAGTTCTCGGAAAGATAGTTAAAGGCAATACCAGTAGTAATAATACCCAACGATTTATCCGGAGCATCAATGTATTGATTAAACGTTGATTTTTCCGATTCCATCGTAAAAACAGATTGTGCATCCAACAACGTTTTATATCTTTTCCGAGCCAATGCCGGAAGCAAAACAAAACGCTGACGGCCATCTGCCGGAGTATTCATTTTATTTTCATCTCTCAACGGACGAGTGATCACACCTGCACGCGAATGAGCCATACGGGTCGTAATACGCATCAAAATCGGATAGCCCAATTTCTCAGACAGTTCAAAACCGTCATAAACCATATCATAAGCTTCTTGCTGACTGGATGGTTCAAATATAGGAATCATCGCAAAATTACCATACACACGGTTATCTTGTTCATTTTGGGAAGAGTGCATAGAAGGGTCATCAGCCGTTATAATGATCATTCCGCCATTAATACCGGTCATAGCAGCATTCATAAAACAATCGGCGGCAACATTCAACCCGACATGTTTCATGCAGCAAAGCGTCCGTTTTCCGGCATAACTCATGCCTAAAGCCGTCTCCATAGCTGTTTTTTCATTGCAACTCCACTTACTGTGAATTCCCCTCTCCCGTGCTAACGGAGAAGCCTGAATATATTCAGTAATCTCTGTAGAAGGAGTACCGGGATAAGCATATACCCCTGAAAGTCCGGCGTCAATAGCCGCTTGAGCAATAGCCTCATCCCCCAAAAAAAGCTGTTTTTCCATATCTTGTTTATTAATTATGATCTGTTTCAAATGACTCTATGTCTCCGGCGTGCAAAGATACTGCTTTTTGCGGCAATAAAGATGAAACTAACGAATATTCCGCCGGTTAAGCTCTGCCCGGTAACGGTCAGCATTTCGATTATGCTCAGCCAATGAGACGGCAAAATTATGCCGGCCGGAGAAGTCCTCTTTCGCCACCATATAGAGGTAATTATGCTTGGTATAATTCAATACACTCTCCAATCCCCGGATTGTAGGAATACGAATAGGTGCCGGAGGAAGCCCTGCATAGATATAGGTATTATAAGGAGAGTCGACTTCAAGATGGACATACAATACACGTCGTAAAGTGAAATCACCCACAGCATACTTCACCGTCGGATCAGCCTGTAACAGCATACCTCGATGCAAACGGTTGACATATAATCCAGCTACAATCGGATATTCGTCTGCAACAGCTGTTTCTTCTTCCACGATAGAAGCCAGTATAGAGACATCCAAAGGTGTCAATCCGATTGATTTAGCGCTGTTTTGTCGTTGCTCGGTCCAGAATGCATCATACTCCTTTTTCATCCGTTGCATAAAACGATCTGCCGAAATATTCCAATAAACCTCATAGGTATTCGGAATAAACATCGCTTTGACTGTTTCTGTGGTAAAACCTAAAGAGTCACAATAAGCCGGATCGTTCAACAAAGACAACAAATCCGTTTGATCGAACATAAGCTGCTCATCCAGTCGGGCGGCCAAATCATCTAAAATACGGATATTATTAAACGTCACCCGGGTGGCTTCCTGCTGCCCACGACGCAAGTTATTTAATAACATACGATTATTCATTCCACCCTTCACCGCATAACGTCCTGTCCACATCGCAGAGGGATAATCCAAGATCTCCGCCAACTGTCTGAAACTTTGAATATGTTGACAATTAGCCGAATCAGCCAACTGTCGGCATAAGTTATCAAAATCTTTATTCTCATCTATATAAATGTAGACTGTTTCTTTGGGTTCAAAGTTCGATGCATAGACCAATCGATACCCCCAGTAACCTGCCAGAGCCATTAATAGCAACAAAACAGACACAACAATAATCCCCAAAAGACGCTTAATACGAAACGGTTTGTTCATGATATTTTTAACACATTGACAATCAGAATTGCCCACAAAAGTACAATCTTTTTCGCGAAATATTAGCCAAAAACCTTTGTTTATTCAGAAATATAACTCTATCTTTGCCGCGCATTCTAACGATGAGTGCTATGGTTTTTAAGGAAGTGTGGGTGAGTGGCTGAAACCACCAGTTTGCTAAACTGACGTACGGGTAACTGTACCGCGAGTTCGAATCTCGCCGCTTCCGCAACAACAGAGGTCGCTATTTAAGCGACCTTTTTTTATTGCCCTAATTCTGGAAACACTCACCATTTTCATGGCTCACCCCGTAAAGTTGTGGAGCTAGAAAAAAGGGAGTAGTTTTGTTTTATGGAAACAGGCTACGAACTATTATTACCCGATGGCATATTGA
>NZ_JARXWG010000018.1 GCF_029893105.1 Parabacteroides sp. PF5-9
TGAAAGTTTCGCTGTACATACGATGTTTCTTTTTTGACATAAATTATTTGTTATTTATGTGGCAAAAAAGTGTCAACCTTTTTCAGTGTAAGACAATTTTCGGATAAATATCGTGGTTTTTGCTGATTAATATGTTATTTAGTGAGCGAATTTTAAAGGAATAAATATGAAGTGGAATACAAAAGATCGCCTGGCATTGGAAGTTGTCGGTTATTATGCCCGACAAGAATTTGCTGATAAGCATATTATCCATACACAGGCTGTAGCCAACTATACCCGATTGATAGCAGTAGGAGAGGGGATGGATGAAAACCAGTCTGCTTTACAGGAGATCGCTGCTTGGTTTCATGATATCGGCTGTCCGGAATCGTATAAGAAATTCGGGAATACCTTACCCGTGAATCAACAACGAGAGGGTTATATCCTTACTCAGGAATGGTTGAAAGATGAAGCGGATTTAAGCTCGAAAGAAAAAGAATGGCTGGCCGATGTCGTTGCAACTCATCATCAGTTTAAATCGGCGAATGAGTTGGGTTTTCTGCCGTTGTTTGAGGCCGATCTTATTGTGAATCTATTGGATGGATACTATTCTGAAGGACAGGAGCAACATCTCTATGATAAACTGATGCAGACCAAAACCGGGAAAGAATTATTTGAGAAGATTTTTTCACCACTTCACAAATAGAACCTGCGGGTTGATATTTAAAGATAACCATCCCCAATCCTGCCAGCTTTTGTGATTGCCGCCTTTGACTATATCCATCGATTCGGTTCCGGCCATTACCGAATAACCGGCAGAGAGACGTACATCTTTCATGATAGTCCAATCGACCTGTAAATCAAACTCCGAACCGAGTCCTTTGGATATCTTTTCATTGTCGGCTGTCACATCAGAGGCGATCCTGAAATAGTGATAATTCAAGGATAGACCGACTGTGGAAGATGGTTTGTAGGATAGGCCAAGATAACTGTCCCATAATCCCGGGTTTAATCCGGCCGCAAAAGAGGATGCATAGAAATAATCCATACTGCCATAGAATTTGTGATGTGTGCCATATAAAGGGTTGAACGCTTTATAGGTTTCGCTCTTTGCATCGTTTCCGCTCACAATGTCGGATCCGATAGAAACAGTCCATTGTTTGTCTACGCTATATGCTCCGCGCACACTACCCATCCAGGCTGAAATATCTGATCCGCCGATGGTCTTTCCGGTTTGATAATAGAATGTACCATCGAATTTCCATGCGCCCGGAGAGTAGTTAAGGTGAGTCCCCATTGTTTGCATATAACGGTTTTTGGATTTTTGCGTTTCTATATTACCGCCTTCCATACCCAAATTCATAAAAAGGAGGGAGATGGAGAAAGGGGCGTTTTTTTCTGTATGTTGGTACCAGAGTGTTTGCATTGTTTTGTAAGGTTGTGCCCCCGCAGCATAATAGGTTCCGCCGTGGATCTTTTCGTCGTTCTGATTGAAGGCGAGTATCAGATGCAGTTTATTCTTCGGATTTTCATAGCCGAGTTTGAGTGCATCGTGGAAGCGACCGGCCACATTCCAATCGAGTCCTCCCAGAATACGTTCGTCGTCATAGACGAGACTTTGCCTTCCCAGCTGGGCAAAAAATCCATGATTGAAGTTGAGGCGCGCCCAGGCTTCGTTGAGGATGAAACGTCCGTTCTTGTCGATTTGAGGATCTTGCCCCCATACGCCCACATGTTGAGCGGAGAGTTTAAGCGTTAGTAAATTGCTGCGTTTATAGTTCAGGGAGAGACGTGCGCGGTTATTGATAAAAGAGGCTGCCGATTCACCTTCGTCTCTGGGCATCAAAGCTCCGTTTCTGTATTCAGCCCGTGGACGGATCTGAACGGCAAACGATGTTTCATGTTCCTGCGACTGTCCATAACAGAAGGGTATGGTAAAAAGGAATACACTGAGGGTAAAGATTATTTGTTTCATAAACGTATCGTATTGACTTAATTTTGTACAAAAATAAGCGGACTCCGAACGAAAAAGGTGTAATCAAAATTACATCCTTTATTCTTTTTTGCCGGAAGAAGAGCAGATTCGTTACCGTATAAGCGGCATGATTTATTGGAAAATCGTTTTAAATAGATACATTTGTGTTAGAAATATAAAACCGGAAGGATGGAAGCCATAACATGTACAAAGGAACACGAACAACGCCTTTTTCAAATTCCATTATTTAGTGATTTGCCTCAAAATGTTCAGCTCTCTTTGCTGGATAAGCTGGATTATGACCTTTACCAGATCGAAAAAAATGAAATCATTCTTCGGCAGAATACGCCGTGCAAACATTTATATATCCTGTTGGAAGGAAAACTCCGGGTGGATATTATAGATGCTTTAGGGAATGAGGTGTTGATCGAATATATCGTTGCTCCGAGAGCTTTTGCGACTCCTCATCTGTTTAAGACCGACGGTACTTTACCGGCCACATTTACGGTGATGGAAGAGGGGCTTTTCTTTAAGGCTACCAAAGAATCTGTCTTTGCTCTGATCAGTGAACATCCGGATATTTTGAAAAACTTTTTATGTATTACAGGCAACTGTACTAAATGTACGGTGGTTCGTCTTCGTGCTCTTTCGCATAAAAATGTGCGAAACCGTTTTGTCGTCTATTTATTTGAGCAAAAGAAAGCAGACAACAATACGGTTCAAATCGAACACAACCAGGTTCAGTTGGCCGACTATTTATGTGTGACCCGCCCTGCCTTATCGAAAGAGATCAATAAACTGGCGAAAGAAGGATTGATCAGTATAAAAGGCAAACAGGTGGAACTGCTTGATGTAGCGGCATTAAAGCGATTTATTTTATAAGAGATAAGAAGGGGTTTATGTCAACAATACTTTCACCAAACGACTTTTATCGGATAGTAGACACAGAAGACCAATTTTATCCGGCTTTCCTTGATGTCTATTCCTGTTCATTCCCTTTACATGAACAGCGCAATGCACAACAGCAAAAGGCGGCTTTTGAAGATTACAGATACCATCTGATAGTATTGATTGATGGTCAGACCCTCTGTTCATTTATTGCTTACTGGGATTTTGATGACTATGTGTATATAGAGCATCTGGCTGTCAATCCGCTTTTACGCGGACAAAACAGAGGCAGCCAGATGCTCTCACTTTTTGCACAGGCGGTTGATAAGACAATTGTTCTGGAGATCGATCCTATTATTGATGAGGTCTCGGAGAAGCGTTTTCATTTTTATGAAAAACTCGGATATGTGCGAAACCCTTATATCCATGATCATCCGGCATATAATCCACAATTTAAACCGCATCGGTTGATTATACTGAGTTATCCCTGCCTGCTGGAGAAGCCTACGTATGAGCGGTTTAAAAGTGATCTGACATCTATTGTGATGAAAGTTTGACTGTTAATCAAATAATAGTTTTGTTACAGCTGCTGTGTCTATCGCCCATTCCATGGAATACACTTCATCCGCTTCCGGAGTTTCAACCAACTCAATATGCTGAGCTTTAGCCTTCATGGAGAGTAATTCTCCGATTGTTGTTTTACTTTTTAGGCGTGCCAGTAGGGCTTCTACTTTTTGGAAAGATAAGTTATTGACGAGTTGTCCATCAAAAGGTATTTCCATCCAAATAATCTCGCGTGCCTGTACATCAAGAATACCAAAAAGTAAACCTTTTGTCAAATTTTGTGATACACGAACCTGGTGTTGTACACAAGACGGATCGTAAGCCACCCCGGTTTCATCAGAAATACGCATCGGATTCGCCGAATTCATCCAGCCCACTACAAGGTTAGGCGACAAGGCTCCCCTGCTATATGCATTGCATGTAAACAATACGTATTTGGCTTTTTCAACAGCCAGTTCATTCAGGTCGAGTTCAATATATTCGGCTGTACCGATCATGTCCGGAATCCGCTGGATATCTCCGCTATGTTTTGCACCGGGTGCTACCAAATGATAGAAGGAGCAATAGCTGACATAATCTTTCATGATTATTTGTGCACTGAGATCCATATCCAGATGTTGTGCCGGAAGTCCTTTTCCCCATTGCATAAACAGACGAACGCTGTTTCCTTCTACAGGAAATTTTGTCCCCATGAGTGCACAGGAGGTGTCCTGAATTGTTTCACTTCTGTCGCCAATGGCCAATGGGATATTGAACAGCATCGGGTCGATATACATTGTTTGTGATTCCGTCGGAATGTCAGTAAAGCGCTTGAATACAGCAGTAAGGCATAATTCTTTAATTTTACGGATCATTTCCTCCAGTTGTTCATCTGTATGAAGATTGATCAACCGGTTGGGCTTGATTGTTATGGGAGTTTCTCCCAATGGTCTGACAATACGTATCTGGTGACGCTTGAAATAATGTTGTGCATGCATATTTAAAGTAAAGACCAGCCGTGCCGGGACTTTATCAATAACTTCCTTGAATGCATTTAATGTGTCGTCGGCGCCAAACCATAACATATTCGCGAATAATGAACGCGCAAATAATCCGGGACGTTGTTTAAGTAACGCAAAAGTTGTTTCCATATCCATTTTAAGACGGGCAGTCTCCATTTCTCCCTTTACAACGGGATATGTTTCATTGTAGAAGACATCCATTAAGTTTTGAAGGCGTTCAAATCCGGGCTTTTTAGCATATTCAGCCAGACGTAAAGCACGGATGATACGTACCCACATACCGCGTTTGGGATGCATAATTTCACAAGCCTTTTCGGGTTCCATATCCAGCTTGTTAAGCCAGGTGGCGGCAATACGGCACTCTGCACGTGTATATTTCAATTTTAGCTCTGTCTTCATTTTCTGCCGGGCTTCCTTTTTCCGGTTTAATGCCACCCATACATGGGTGTGGTTGCGTGCGAATCGATTTATGATGGTTTTAGGTTCAATGAGTTGCATATAATCGGTTTGGGTATACCAGAGGTAACGCAGTATATCATTCGGATTGTTAAAGTAAACCTGTGCTTTTTCGATTTCATTTTTTTCAACCAGTGAATCAATGATGAGGACAGTTGTTTCTTTCATGCTCACATTGACTTCAGGAAGAGGAAGTTCTCTTAACAGAATTTTCAAACTGTCTACCTGTGTGGCATCAAGGGCTGTACGTGATTCAAGAAGGTTCACAAAATAGTTGTTTAACTCTTTTTCTGTCCACAACTCCAACACGTTTAATTTGCTGCCTTGTCCGAAGTTTTCGATTTTACCGAATTCAAACGGTTTTCCACAAAATGGACAGCCATTATACCGTTCAAGTGGGAATGTTTCTTCCGGAATAAGGTGACCACAGGCCAACCGGGTGCCTTTGTGTGTATATATCGCATTGGCGAATAGAGTAACGATATGATCTAATAAAGATTCACCAGTCGGTACATCCCACTCCTTCACCAGTGGAGCCCAATTGAGGTTTATTCCCTTGACTTCTCCCAATAATTCAAATAGATCACATTTATCCATCGGATTCATATGATTGATTGCAGTCAATAGATTTTCGGAAACGGTATATCCTAATCTGCGTAGGTTGCCGACTAATGATAATGTTGTAGCATTGATCTCTTCTCTCTCTGCAATTATTTGTTCTTTGGAGATAAATACTGCTTGTTGACGAAGTGATACTCTTAATAGATCTGTATTCATAATGTGTATGTTTATTTGGAGTTAAAGGAGTCAAAGAAGTTTTTATTATTTAGCCTTTAATCATTGGATAAAGGTAACTATACAAAACCTCTTTGACATCCCCATAAATAGGGTAATCAAGAAGCTGCATCGTCGTAGTTTGTAGTTTTTGAAGTAAGCCTCTTTTGACCCGTATTATAGGTGGAGCAGGTTGGACTCGAACCAACAACTTCCGGCATGAATGCGTTTGTAGTAAGCCTAAGTTGACCTTGTTCAGATAATTCTGAAGCTAACTTGACCCGGTACTCTGCCACTTGAGTTACTGCCCCTAATTGTTTTAATCGTTTCAAATATCGATGATGCAAAGATAAATGGGTCGATGCGCAATGTTTTTGCGTAGTGAAAAATATTTTTTGTATTTTTGAAAAAAACTTCAAAAACAGTTGATTATGCCTGCTAATCGGAATGCGTTGGTGCGCTATAAAACGATTGATACCTGTTTGCGTAACCGCTACAGACAGTGGACATTGGACGATTTGATCGACGCCTGTTCGGATGCCTTATATGAATTTGAGGGGATCGATAAAGGAATCAGTCGCCGGACCGTTCAAATGGATATCCAGTTGATGCGTAGTGAGAAATTAGGATATAACGCACCCATTATCGTCTATGACAATAAGTATTATACGTATGAAGATCCGGATTACAGCATCACCAACACGCCTTTATCGGAACAAGATCTGAAAGTCATGTCGGAAGCGGTAGAAGTCTTGCGACAGTTTAAAGGGTTTTCATCTTTTTCAGGAATGGGAGAGATCGTAAACCGGCTGGAAGATCATGTTGTTTCGGCACGTCAGCAAACCGTTCCTGTCATCGACTTTGAAAAGAATGAAAGCTTGAAAGGGTTGAATTACCTGGATATAATCTATCATGCCGTGGTCAATAAACAGGCATTATATATTCAGTACCGGTCGTTTCATGCCCAATCGGCATCGGATTATGTTTTTTACCCTTATCTGTTGAAGGAGTACCGCAACCGTTGGTTTGTTTTCGGCACGCGGAAAGATTTACCTTTGTTGACCAATCTGGCATTGGATCGTATCCAGGCTTTGGAAGTAGCCTCGAAAGAGGTGTACAAAGCGAATACTTTATTTGACCCGTCGACTTTTTTTGAGGATACGGTGGGGGTATCAAAGAGTCTTGAACAGAAAGCAGAAAAGGTGCGTTTTTGGGTCGACCCCTCCGATGCTCCTTATGTGACGACCAAACCGATTCATAAGAGTCAGCAATTGATTGAAACGCGGGAAGACAGATCAAAGATCTTCGAAATAGAGGTGGTGGTCAATCGGGAACTGCATCGTGAGTTCTTTGGGTATGCCGATCACCTGAAAGTATTGAGTCCGGATCATTTGAGAAACTATATGCAGGAACGATTGGATGCAGCCACTATCTTATATAAAGAATCTCATGATACAATCCTTCCAACCGCTTGCGAAGATGTTTGACCGCATAATGTTTGCGCGATAGCAACGTGTTTACCGGGACTCCTGTCGTTTGGGCGATTTCTTTGGCCTGAAGGCCGTCTAATTCCATCAGTTCGAACGCTTCGCGCTGTTCGGGAGGCAGTTCGGATAAGGCTATTTCGAGTTCTTGCCAGACCAATGAACGCAGATATTCGGTTTCGGGAGTCGGATTATCCTCATTGAATAAGACTTCGGAAAACTCTTTGAATATACCATCCTCTTCATCGTCTCCGGAAACCGGAAATGCATCTTCCGTTCTCTTTTTGCCTTTATTGATGATTGTATTCCGTGTTACGCGATAGAGCCATGCAGTCACCTGTTCTATCGGGCTGGCTGTATTTTCAATGGCTTTGACCAATTGATAAAATACATCCTGCAAAATATCTTCGGCATCTTCCTTGTTGGAAACTCGTTTGCGAATGAATGACTTTAACTGCGACTGATGGTCTGTTATAATCTTTTTGACGTTCTTATTGTCGGTTTGTTCACTCATTCTCATTCTTCTGTTCTTCCTGTTCATCCATGTCGAAATGTCTTTTGTCGAATGGATGTCCAAAGCCAAATTTTCTTCTTTTTTCAATGAATGCTCTGCGTTGTTCCGGGCTCATCTTCATCCATCCTTCATGGATGGGGTTTCTGTGATTATGCATCATACCGCTCATCATCATTTTGCTTTTGCCCCGCCCAAAACCGCCAAACAAAATGCGTGCAAGAATCAACAGACCGGCGGCTTGCCAGAAATTAATGGTGATTAATCCAAATAATGCAGGCATTAACCAATTCCATAATAGCATCGTGATAAGACTGAATACTGCAACTATTAAAAGAAAGCCAACGGGTATTAAGAATCTGAATTTTTTCATCTGAATGATTGTTTATGTTTTGAATATCAGTAGTTAATAGCGGATGAGTTTTGTTTATACCGTTCTTTTTTAGCCGGTTGCATTTGTGCGTTGCAACCGGCTTGAGTGATTTTAGTGTCCGAAACCAAAACATCCATGCATGTTATGCATCCGGCTCTTGAACGCTTTTTTTCTTTCTTCTACGAATGTTTGTTTTTCTTCGTTCGACATCTTCATCCATGCTTCACAACGGGCATCGATCGCTTCAACAGATAAATGATCCTCATGGTGGTTAAAACCGGCCATACGTTTGTTCATCAACTCCAATTTTTCACTGTCGCTCATCTGATCCCACTCTTCCTTGAACTTTTTTCTGGCCTCTTTATCGAAAGGGTTTCTACCTAAAAATCCCATTCCAAACTCTCTTGTCATCATACGTTTAAAATTTGACTGTTTTTACTTCTAATTATTTTAATGAAGCGCGCTCTACTTATACAGACAATTGAAGGAAGAATATATTTTAAGCGACAATGAAAAAAACGACTCTTTCTGAATCACTCATCATACATATCGATGCAAATGTGTGTGATTTTTCTGAAAATCCGACCCTTTGACTATTCTTTTATTGTACAACGACTAACTGTTTTCTTCCGGATCGCTCACTTTTTCTTTTGGACAATTAATCGTCTAACAGTTGGTAGACGATAGTGCACCAGTTGGTAGACGAAAGTGATCCAATTGGTAGACGGAAGTGAACCAACTGTTAGACGATTAAATAATGCAGAAAAAAAATAGACGTTATGCGGAGAAAATAAGTAGACGAACATATACGTCTATTTTAGCGATAAAGGGGAGGGGTTGTATATAAATAGTTCTTTTGTGAAAGCGGTAGGGGTATGTTTTAAAGCAGGTGTTATAGTTAAATAATATTAACACAAGTGATTTTTCCGCCTCTTTATGCTGTAAAACATAAAATTGTCGTATATTTGCATTGTGTTTTTCATGGTATTAGATTTAAGGTTAACAATGGAGATTGGTTGTCGGGATGACAACCTTTTCTTTTTTAATACCTATTCTACCGCATTTTCCAAAAGTTCTGTTTTTTCCACCCGACATTCAGTACATCTCTATTCCTTTTTCTTTTTGTAACAAGATTATCTATTCACATTCATTCTTACCGATTGGTCGTGATTAAAGATAACAAGACAAACACTTTCAAATGCAAAAATAATCTGTTATATTTGTAGCTAAGGGCAGAATAATCGATAGACACGAATACCTGATCCAACGATTTATTTGAAGCATACAAATATCCTTACCGCTATGAATAAAGAGCAATTACAAGAGCGATTTTTGAGCCAGGTCAAAGAGAAAATACCTAGCCGCCCTGCTCTAACCAAGCTATTGGAAGAGTTATTATGCATAGAGAAAGAAGCTGTTTATCGTCGATTACGCGGAGAGGTCGCTTTTACTTTTTCGGAAATATCTCTTATGGCACATCATTTTGGTATTTCTGTAGATAATATCATCTCTTCCACCTTGTCGTCTAAAAGCAAACCGTTTCAGTTAAAGTTACTCGATTTCTATGAGCCGAGTGAAACCGATTATACTATGATGGAGGAGTATCTCTCTATCCTGAAGAGTGGCCGTGATGATCCTCATTCGGTGGTGGTCGAATGTACAAATACACTTCCTGTCACACTTTTTTCGGAATATGAGTATCTGAATCGATTGCATCTGTTCAAAAGCCTCTATCAATCCGGAAAGACAAATGAGGTAAAGAATTTTAAAGAATCAGCCTATCCGGAACGTGTGAGGCGACTTCGGCGACAGGAGGTGGTTGAATATAAGTTGGTGAAGGATACCTATTATATTTTTGATCCGTTCATCTTTCAATACCTGGTCAATGATATTCTTTATTATAAAAGCATCAACTTGGTGACGGAGGAAGACACGAAGCAGCTGAAAGAGGAGTTGTTGCGATTATTGGATGGGTTGAAACAGATCACAATAGAGGGTTGTTTTAAAGAGACGAAGAATCGTGTACAGATCTATGTGGCGAATGTCAATTTTGATTTAAGCATCTGGTATGTGGATATCAATAATTATCATATCAGTATGATCAGGGCTTTTGTCTTATATAACTTTGTTTCATTGGATGAAGAGTCGTTTGATATTGTAAAAAAAAGAGTTGGGGCATTGCTGCGCGGTTCAACGATGATCTCTGTGAGTGGAGAAAAAGCGCGGGTTAATTTTTTTGACAAACAATATGAACTGATAAATTCATTGTGACGAATCACATTTAAAAAATATATTGATACATTTGCCCCGTATTAATAATTACATTTATGAGAATATCAATCTTACCCTTTAAAGCTTTGTTTTTCCTTTGTCTGTTTTTTCTGATGGGATGTCAGTCAAACGAGAAACCGAAAAATTTCTCCCTACCTTTTGAAAAGTATACCTTAACGAATGGTTTGGAAGTGGTTTTACATCAGGATCACTCGGATCCGATAGTGGCAGTAGCCATTCAATATCATGTCGGCTCAAACCGGGAGAAACCCGGCAAGACCGGATTTGCCCATTTCTTCGAACATATGTTGTTCCAACGTTCCGAACATCTGGAACGCAATGCATTTATCGCTAAGATCAATGACCTGGGAGGAAGTTTTAACGGTGGTACATGGAAAGACGGGACGATTTATTATGAGGAGGTTCCGAATGACGCCCTGGAGAAAATATTATGGATGGAATCCGACCGTATGGGCTATTTTATCAATACGATTACCCAGCAAGGGTTGGAACGTGAGATTGATGTGGTCATCAATGAAAAGCGGCAAGGCGTAGACAACCGCCCTTACGGACATACGGATGGTGTTATTTACAAAGCCTTATACCCTTCCGGTCATCCGTATAGCTGGACAGTTATCGGAGAGATAGCCGATCTGCAAAGTTCGACAGTCGAGGATGTCAAAGAGTTCTATCACCATTATTATGCACCGAACAACGCGACGGTGGTTATTGCCGGAGATTTCAAGACCGAAGAGGCTAAAGCGTGGGTGGAGAAGTATTTTGGAGAGATAGAGTCGCGCAATGAAGTGGAGAAACCAGAGGTGCAGATCGCCCGTTTGGAGAACGATGTCCGACTCTACCACGAGGATAAATTTGCCAATATGCCGGAACTGACCATTGTTTATCCTGCTCCGCAAATGTATCATAAAGATGCATACGCGCTGGATGTGTTGGTCAATCTATTGACTCAGGGGAAAAAAGCACCCTTGTATAAAGAAGTTGTTGAAAAGGCAAAACTGGCGCCTTCCGTCAGTATGTATAATAGTTCAATGGAGATCGCGGGAGAACTGACGTTGACCGTCCGTGCTTTTCCTGATAAGACGTTGGATGAGGTCTATGATGCCTTGCAAAAGGGGATGGTCGAATTTGAACGAACAGGGGTAGATCCTCTGGATCTTCAGCGGATAAAGAATATGAATGAGACCTCTTTTTATAATGGGATCAGTTCGGTGATGGGTAAAGCTTTTCAAATAGCTTCGGCCAATGTGTTTGGGGGATCTCCTGAAATGATGGAATATGAAGTGGAAATGATGAATGGGGTAACGGCTGAAGATGTGATGCGGGTGTATCAGACCTATATCAAAGGGAAACCGGCTGTTATGACCAGTTTTGTTCCGGCCGGAAAACTGAATCAGGTATTAACGGGATCTGTAGTTGCAGCGGTTACGGAAGAGAAATTAGATAATCAGTCCTTGAAATCGGAGGCTGGTGCTATTCAGGATGATGATTATGAACTGTCGGCCTCTCAATTTGACCGGAGTATCGAACCTCCATTGGGAACATTGTCGCCTATGCCACAGCCGAAGATATGGAATGGTGTTCTGTCAAACGGAATAAAAACTTATGGCATTGAGCAGAATGAATTGCCGTTGGTTTATTTCAATCTGGTTATTCCGGCAGGATCAATCAGTGATATGGACGGAAAAGAGGGAGTGGCCAATTTGACTGCACAGTTATTGCGGGAAGGTACTGCCGATAAAACTCCGGAGGAGTTGGAAGATGCGATCAAGAATCTTGGTGCATCGTTGAATATACAAGCCCGACAAATGCATACGCGTATTTCAGGGAACTGCCTTTCTAAAAACGTACCGGCACTGGCCGCATTAATCGAAGAGATGTTGCTGCATCCGAGGTGGGATGAGAAAGAATTTGAACGTTTGAAGCAGCAGAACATCACCCGGTTGGAAGAACAGAAAGTGCAGCCGAATGTGATCGCTCAGAAAGTTTTTACCAAACTTGTATTGGGGGATAACGCTTGGTCTGCTTCGACATTAGGTACTATTGAATCTGTGAAGCAGATCACGATAGAGGATGTCCAGAGGTTTTATGCAGATTACTATGCTCCGGCTCGAAGCAATCTGTTGATAACCGGTAACTATTCGCAAGCAGAGACTGAAAAAGCATTTACTTCATTGAGCACAAACTGGAAAGAAGGTGATCATAAAGCGGTCGTACTTCCAACGCTATCTGATGCTGTTAAAGGAGGTAATCTCTATTTTGTCGATTATCCGGAAGCGAAGCAGTCGGTGATTCTCATAGGTAAGCGGGCTATGACGCGGACATCTCCTGATTATTATCCCGGAGTTGTTGCCAATTACAAATTGGGTGACGGGTCGGGATCGGATCTGTTCCGGGTATTACGCCTTGAACGAGGCTACACCTATGGCGCTTATTCGTTTTTCGAAGGGCAAAAGGATTTTGGTCTGTTTATCGCCTCCTCCAGTGTACAAACCTCTGTAACAAAAGAGGCTGTAGAGGTGTTCCGGGAAATGTTGACCGGTTATGGCTCCAATTATACGCAAGAAGATCTGGAAACTACCCGAAATGCCATGATGCGCCAGCAAGCGGGTAATTATGAGACAATCAATTCTTTACTTCTTATTTTAAATGATATAGTGATCACCGGATTGCCGATGGATTACCTCAAACAAGAGGAGCATACATTGAAAAATATCACTTTGGAAGAAATCAAAGCAGTTATCGCAAAAGAGATCAATCTGAATGATATGGTCGTCGTTGTGGTAGGGGATGCGAAAAGTCAACTCCCTCGCTTGAAAGATATAGGATTGGGAACGCCTATCTTGGTCGAAGCGGAAAAATAGAATAGACTATACAAGGATTAAAAATCGTAGGGGCAGATGACCATGCTTCTACGATTTTTTGTTTATAGCCGGTTAAAAGGCTATCTTTGTCGTGTTATTCAGAAAACACGGATGTATTTTATGAAAAGAGTATTCTGTCCGAAATGTGATAATCAGTTGACGTTTGATGAAACGAAATATGCGGATGGACAGGTGTTGGCATTTGTCTGTCCACAATGTACTGCACAGTTCAAAATAAAAATAGGACGTAAGGTCGTGCGGACTGCAACAGGTGAAGAAAAGGAAGTCAAAGAACCGGACTTTAGCTATGGGTGGATTACTGTGATCGAAAATACGTTTGCCTTTAAACAGGAGCTTCCTCTTGTCTTAGGTGAAAATGTGATCGGACGTCGGAATAAGGATACCGACGGAGTGGATATACCGATTATCACCAGTGATCCCAGCATGGGGAGAAAACATTGTATAATCCATACGAAACAAGATAGTGAAGGTCAGTTGTACTATTCCTTAAGGGATAATTCAAGTATGACCGGCACATTTTTAGGGAATACGTTGCTTGGAAAGAAAGAACAAGTGACAATCGACGAAGGGGCGGTTGTCACCATTGGTGCCACCACATTTGTATTACATACTCCCCAAGGGGAAGAAACGGAGTAAATTTAGAGTTCCTGGAGCAATGCTTCCGCTTTTGTCTGATAGGAATATTGTGGGCTTGATTTCAATTCATTCAATAACCTGACAGCGTTTTTCTTATCCCTGGTTTTTAGATAACTCAATGCCAGCTTCCAACGCAATTCATCGTAATACGGAAAATCGCTGATAGAGGCTTGTAATAAATAGTTGAAGTTTTCGATTACTTTTTGAAAGCTATTCATCTCTTGAAGGTTGAGGGTGTAAAAGAAAAAGATTTCCGGTTGTTCTTTCATCTGCTCTTCATCAAGAACCTTTAAGAAACCTTCATGAGCCAGTGAGTAAAACTCATCGTCATAAGCCGAAAGCGAATGAAGTAACGTTTTTCGCTGTAAAAGCGTCAGTGAGTCTCGTTTAGCATGGAATGAATAGGGTTCATAGGTGGAAGTGTTCATATAATTATTCGGAAAATGCTCATACCATGTTTCGTAAAGCGCATCATACTCTTTACCGGATGAACAGGCGGTAGACAAACACAATAAGGGAAATAACGCTAAAACAAGGAGGTATACAGCATTTTGTGCAGTTGAATAAAAAAACCAATTCTTTCTTTCTTTTGTCTTCATCACATGATCTTTCATTAATTGTCACAGCAAACTTACATAAAATAATCCCACAGATCAATATCTCCTGTATATTTCGGATAAATCATTACTTTTGCGTCTGGATCAACTAACAGAAAATGAAGATGAAAAAATATTATTTACTCCTTTTCCTTTGCAGCCAGATTCTTTTTGTTGCAGCGCAGAATAAGGCACCCCGGTGGATGGATAAACAACGCAAAGCAGTGATTTCGATCACCACTTATGGAGCTGATGAAAAACTGTTACATACGGGGAGTGGTTGCTTTGTGACGGAAACAGGAGAAGCCATTTCTGCTTATTCCCTTTTTAAAGGTGCATCGAAGGCGGTGGTGACCGATACGGATGGTAATCAATATCAGGTGTCAACGATTATAGGGGCAGATGAATTATATGATGTGATACGCTTTAAAGTGTCGATACCCAAAAAAGTTCCTTTTCTGAAAGTCGCATCAGAACCAGTAGCTGAAGGAGCAACTGTTTATCTGGTAGCTTATACAACAGGGAAAACAATGATGTTTAAAGAAGGGACGATCACCGAAGTCAGTAAATTGAAAGAACCTTTTAGTTATTATAAAACATCGGTCGGATTAGAGACGGATCAATTACATACACCTTTTCTGACAGCTAACGGAGAGGTACTCGGATTGGCTCAGGAAGATGCGGCAGGGAATACGGATGTTTCATATATTGTTTCAGCCGGTTATATCAATAGTTTATATATCTCATCGACAGATGCGTTTAATTCGGCTTACAATGCGATCAACATACGAAAAGCATGGCCTTCCGATCCCGATCAGGCACAAGTCTCTTTGTTTCTGTTGGCAAACTCACAGGATGCACCGACTTATCTGGCAACATTAAATGATTTTATTGCCACATTCCCGGATCAGGCAGACGGTTATGTAAGCCGGGCGAATCATTATGCTTATAACCGGGAAGAGTTGGCATCCGACCCTTCACAGGCAAACCATTATCTGACGATGGCTCTGGAAGATTTGAACACAGCGGCTAAGTATGATAAGAATAAAGGGAATATGCTTTTTAATAAAGCCAAACTGATTTATGGGGTATCGGTCAATGATACCACACTGACAGATCCGGAGTGGACTATAGACAAGGCGTTACAAACAGTACAACAAGCAATCGGTGAACAGGATCTGCCCGTATACAGACAATTGGAAGGAGATATCTATTTTTACCAGGGTCGATTTGTAGATGCATATAAGACCTATATGATTGTCAATAACAGCGATATAGCCTCTTCTTCCAGTTTTTATTCGGCAGCAAAAGCGTTGGAGAATATTCCCGGTGTGCAAATTTCTGATATCATCGCTTTATTTGATAAAGCGATTGAAATGAGTGGTGTGTCTGCTGAAACATTTGTTTATTTACAGGAACGGATTGAATATAAAATGCAACTTATGCTCTATGATGAAGCAATAAAGGATTATGATCTGTTCTATTCGCTATTGAATGGTCGTGTGAATGATGAATTTTATTATAATCGCAAGCAGGCTAAGTTCCGTTCAGGAGATATGGATGGAGCATTAGCGGATATTCAAACGGCTATACGTTTAGTTTCAGATAATCCCAATTACTATGCAGAGGAAGCCTCGATTTATATCCGTCAGGAAGATTATACCAAAGCCTTGGAGAGTGTTGAAAAAGCGCTTGCTCTTTCTCCCGATTTTGCCTCCTGTTACCGTTTGAAAGGCGTCTGTCTGGTACGTCAGAATCAGAAAGATAAGGCTTGTGAAGCTTTTGCCAAGGCTAAAGAGTTAGGCGATCCGGTAGTGGACCGCCTGATTAGAGAGCATTGCCAATAAATTTCAATAGCAATAACGAGGAATATCCTCTTAGAAGATAAGCGTCCGTATCTCTGCATACCCATCTTTAGAGAGTTCAATCTCTTTTTCGATGTTGATTTCGTTGAGGAAATAACGGTCGTGGGAAACGACCAAAAGCGTTCCTTCGTATGTCCGTATGACGGAGGTGATGATTTCAACGCTTTGGATATCCAGATTATTTGTCGGTTCGTCCAGTATAAAAAGATCAGGCGTCTGGTTATTGATCATCAGGCAACAAAAGACCAACCGCATTTTCTCGCCTCCGCTTAGTTGACTGCATTTTTTGTCCCAGGCATCGTGTGGGAAAAGGTATCTGTTCAATAACATTTTAACCTCATATTCCGGAAAATGGCGTGAATTAAACTGCTGCGCCTGCTCATAGACGGTCAGGCGGTTGTCTATTAACGAGTAATCCTGATCAAGATAGAGATATAAAAAGTCAGCCTTTTCGATTCGACCTTCAGTAGGCGATAGTTGGCCGGTGATCAGTTTGATCAGCGTTGTTTTTCCGGTTCCGTTATCACCACGTATCACCAAACGGTCGCCGCTTTTTATCTGCAGATCCAGCGGTTTCCCCCATAACGGTTGATCCTGGTAGCCAAAATTGATCTGCTCCGCTTGGACCAATATTTTACCTGTATGCAGGTTGGAAGACTGAAGATTCATCTTCATAAAACTAAGGTCGGGCAGGGAAGAACGAAGCTGTGAAAGATCTTCTGTCAATTGGGTTGTTTTGTTTTCGTGGATCTCCTTTAGTTTTGTTCCGCTTTTTTCCGCTTGGTCCTGAATCGTATTCATCGCCATTTTGCCGATTCCCTTTTTCTCATTCAGTTTTTTACCTCTCATTTCATGTTTTTGTTTGCGTTCCATGACTTCACGAGCCTGTCGGCGTGCATTCCGCAACTCTTTCTCTTTTGCTTCGATCGATCTTTGCAGCGCATCCAACTGCTGTTCTTTCTGCTCTTTATAAAACGAGTAATTACCTCCGTAAACATGTATGGCTGATGGTGTCAATTCGTATGTGAGCGGTAAGAGATTTAATAAGGTAATATCATGACTTATAATCAAAAAAGTAGTATTACTCGATTCGATCAACCGGTATAACTTTTCCCTGCTTTTCAGATCCAGGTGATTGGTTGGTTCATCCATTAAAACAAAGGTCGGTTCATCTATCTGTAGACCAGCTAGGAATATTTTTGTTTTCTCTCCTCCGCTCAAGGTATGCATCGGTTGCCTGAGATCAATATGCTCTAAGCCCCAGAAAGCAAGGGCAGAAAGGCTGCGTTCTTCAATACTCCAGTCCTCATTCAGACGGTTGAAGTTTTCAACCGACGCATCTCCTTCGATAATGGCATGAAACGCATGGAGTTTCTCCGCTATACCTAATGCTTGCGCAACGGTATATTGATCATACTGTCCGAAATGCTGGGGGATATAATAAGGGGTTTCCGAACAGTAGATTTCCCCTTCAGTAGGTGTTACAGTTCCCCGGATAAGTTGGAAGAGTGTTGATTTTCCGGAACCGTTATGTCCGACTAATGCAATTTTCTGTCCTTTATTAACCGTCAAACTGATCTGTTGGAATAAGACTTCGTTGTCGGGATGTATATACGTGATTTTCTGTATAATTATACTCATTGTACGCTCTGAAATTAAAATAAAATAATGCAATCAATGAATGATTGAACCCATACTTTACAAATAAATAACTAAAGGAATAAAACAGTGCGTTTTCCACAGGAATGGAAAACTTTTTGACTTAGGAATAAGAACCTGTTTTCAGAGAATTACATTGGAGTAATTTTACGTTTATGCGTGCAAATATACAATTATTTTTATAAACCGCCTATTTCTATCGATTTTCGAATTGCTCCCTTCTCTTTTTCATCAGGATGCGTTACTCTTTTTATCATGTTGCTTGGACTGTTTTTTACGAAAGCATTAATCGTCTACCAATTGGTAGACGATAGTGACACAGTTGGTAGACGATAGTGCACCAATTGGTAGACGAAAAGGAACCAACTGGTAGACGATTAGTTGATCCGTTTAAAATGAACGGATGATCTGCAAGCTTGGGAGAGTAGAATAGGTACTTTTTCTTAACAGATTATTTCTCTATATTTGCAATTACTATCTCTTAGCGTATAGGAGGTGGAGTAAATAAAAAACAGATGAAAAACACAATGAACCGCGTAACTCTTTTCAGTTGTCTATTCATTTTATGTTTGTCTGGCTGTGGACAAAAAACGGTGAAAGAGAAAGTCAATACAACCCTTTATGATAAACCGCTGTCAGAAATAAAATCGCATATTGCGGGTAAGTGGCAACTTGTTCATAGCAAAAACGGGCGGGAATTTTCGAATTACGAGAACACGTTCATCACCTTTAAAGGCGATGACTATATCTGGACAGAAAATAAAGAGAAAGAATCCGGCCTGCTGAATTGGCGAAAAGCGCCGACCGGTAATGGATATGACGCCTACGTTATGGATGCGTTTTATGCCGAATATCCGGCTTATCCCCTGGCCTTAAAAGGCGATACCCTTTATATTCAGGATATCACCGAGACCAGATATAAATATACTCTTATACGTAAGTGAATCGTTTTAGGATTGGCTGCCCAACGAATTCCAGCCTTGAGCGATCAGTTCGATCTCTCCGCCATCCCGGCCTTCGAGGTAACTACCTAATTCAGCTTTGGTGACATGACCGATGACTTTTACACTTTTCATTTCCGAAATTTTATCATGATCCGTAAGCGGCACAGTAAAGAGTAACTCATAGTCTTCTCCGCCATTCAACGCTGCAGTGACCAGATTCATATTGAATTGTTCTGCCATAACTGCTGTTTGGTAGTCGATAGGAATACGTTCTTCGTATATCCGGCATCCGACGTTGCTTTGTTTGGATATATGTAATAGTTCGGAAGAAAGACCATCGGAGATATCGATCATCGAAGTGGGCACAATGTTTTCTTTTTCCAATATCTCGATAATATCTTTACGTGCTTCAGGTTTTAATTGGCGTTCCAGTAAGTACTCTTTGCCGGTAAAGTCGGGATTGAAATCTTTTTCGCCATTGAAAACGCGTTTTTCGCGTTCAAGCAGTTGCAAACCCATATACGCAGCACCCAGATCACCCGAAACACAGATCAGATCATTCTCTTTGGCTCCGTTGCGGTAGACGATTTTCTCTTTTTCTCCTTCACCCATACAGGTGATGCTGATCGTAAATCCGGTGAGTGACGAAGAGGTATCTCCGCCGACAATATCCACTCCATAGATCTCACAGGCCAGATGAAGTCCTTCATAAAAAGCCTCTAAATCTTCAATAGAAAAACGTTTGGAGATGCCTAAGGATACGGTGATCTGCTTCGGACGCCCGTTCATCGCATAAATATCAGAGAAATTGACAACAGCGGCTTTATATCCCAGATGTTTGAGCGGGACGTACATCAGATCGAAATGTACACCTTCCAGTAGGAGGTCTGTCGTCACCAATACTTTTTTTTCTTTATAGTCGAGGACTGCAGCGTCGTCACCTACTCCTTTTAATGAACTTTGATTTTTTAACTCTATTTTTTCGGTAAGGTGGCGGATCAATCCAAATTCTCCTAAAGTTGAAATTTCGGTATGTTTACTCATTTGTGTATATTCATTTTTTGTTTTTAGAAAAAGTAAGAATATGTTCTTTGATCAGTTCGTCGAATCGGGTTCTGTTTTTTCCTATGAAATCGACCATAATCGGTTGATAGTATAATCTTTTTTTGATCATGTCCGGAATATTGGTCATATCTCTCAGGCGTGCCGCATCTTTTTCGGTGACAATAATCAGTTTTTCCAGCGAACTGAATTGTTCGAAGGTGTTTTTGATCTTTTCGATGTCTTTCGTACTGAATGTATGATGGTCGGGAAATGTAAGTGTCGTGACCTGATTGGAATATCTTTTTATCTCACGAATAAATCCATCGGGAGAAGCTATTCCGGAAACGACCAGTACATCATCGTTTTTCCGGATATCTCGTTTGACCCAGGGTAATGCGTTTTTCGAAAAAACAGGTTTGATCTCTCCATATCTGACTGTTGTAAAAAAGACAGTCTGATGTGCCACGACTTTGATGTGATCTTCAATAATCCTGAAATCTATCGGTTTGATGTCGGAAGCACATTTGGTGACAATGATGACATCGGCTCTTCGGATTCCACTTTTAGGTTCACGTAGCCGACCGACAGGCATCAGTTTATCTAAATACATGAGCCGATGGTAATCTGTCAGTACAATATTCAATGATGGGGTGACATATCGGTGTTGGAAACCATCATCCAGTAAAATGATCTCCGGCCGAATCTCTTCCGGTAGCTTTAATAGATGTTGTATGCCCCGGCGACGATTGGCATCTACTGCCACCTGTATCTGTGGGAATTTTTGTTTAATCTGATAAGGCTCATCACCAATATCCCGGCTTTTAGTCTGTTCGTTCGCTAAGATATAACCGGATGTTTTGCGTTTATATCCCCGGCTAAGGACTGCTATTTTGTTTTTGTATCGAGGTTGCAACAGACGAATAATGTATTCGGTATGTGGTGTTTTACCGGTTCCGCCGACAGCGATATTGCCTACACATATCACCGGAATATCGTATTCTTCCGAAGGTAATATCCCCCAGTCGAATAGTTGGTTCCTGAATCGAACAGCTATTCCGTACAGAAAAGAGAACGGACTAAGCTGAGGATTGAGCTTTATGGTATAGTCTATCGGCATAAATGGTTTATAGCGGTTGCATATCGTATGGTAAACGCGCCTGAATACCGCTGGATGCTTGAATCAGTTTGATTGTTTTCCAGTATTCGAACTCATTTCCTAATGCACTTTTTACTACAGTTGTTTTAATCTCTTCCAACTGTTTTTCGAAAAAGTCCTGAAACAAATCACTGCTTCCGGATATGTGATTGATACTATAATCAGAAATGTTTGCCAGTTCGGCGGCTATACTGATGGCTTTATCTATTCCTCCTAACTCATCGACTAGCCCCAACTCTTTCGCTTGTTCGCCGGTCCAGACCCTTCCTTGAGCAACTTCATTGATGGCCTCTTTACTCATACCACGTCCTTCGGCACAACGGCGTAAAAACAGATCATATCCTCTTTCTACATGTGCCTGGATAAGTTGTTTCTCATCATCACGCAATGGGCGGCTCATGTCGCCGATATCGGCATATTTATTTGTTTTTACCACTTCGGTTGTTATGCCCAGTTTCTGGAATAATCCGGTCGTGTTCGGGAACATCCCGAAAATACCGATCGATCCGGTAATGGTATTGGCTTCGGCCACAATTTTATCAGCAGCAGAGGAGATATAATATCCTCCTGAAGCAGCAGTGCTTCCCATAGAGATAACGACCGGTTTTTCTTTTTTTATTTCAATGATCTCATGCCAGATCTGCTCCGACAGGAAAGCGCTTCCACCGGGTGAATTCACTCGTAGAACGATTGCTTTCACTTTTTCGTCGCGTTTCTGCTTGTTCAGTTCTGTGATCAGCTTTTCAGAAATGATGTTTTCGTTGATGTATATCGATTCTGCTGACTCCTGCATAATTTCCCCTTCGGCATATACTACAGCAATCTGATCGGTTTTAACTTTTTTAGATGTTTTGATGTGAACGATTTTGTCTGTAGAAGCAGTGCGTAATTTCCGATCGGTTTGCCCGGCTATTTCCTGGATGTATTTTTCAACCTCATCTTTGTATTTTAATTCGTTGATCAGTCCGCATTCGACCGCTTTTTCCGGGGCTGAGAGTGCTAATCCGCTTTCTGCAAAATGAGTCACGTCGTTTACGGAGATCTTACGTGATTCGGCTATTCCCTGGGTTACATTCTTCCATATTGTTCCCATATAGGATTGAATCTGTTCACGATTGGCGTCACTCAGTTTATCTTGGATATAGGCTTCGACATACCCTTTGTATGTTCCTACGCGGAATACCTCCATATGGACTCCGGCTTTTTCCAATATACCTTTATAGAAAATCGTTTGCGAGGCCATCCCTGCAATCTCAAGCATTCCTTGCGGGTTTAGGAATATTTTGTCGGCAACGGAACATAAATAGTAATTCCCTTGCGAATAATAATCTCCATAGGCAACTATAAATTTCCCACTTTCTTTGAAATCGATCAATGCACGTCGGAGTGCTTCCCAGTTGGCAGAGCCGGTAGTCATACTTCCTGCTTCCAGATAAATACCGGCGATATGCTCATTTTCTTTTGCAATCCGGATAGCCTCCAATAGTTCTTTTAATGATGGAGGGGTCTCAATATTAAAGAACAGTAAAGCCAGAGGATCGTTGGTGGTATTGTCTGTTAATGATCCGTCCAGTTTAATTTTATAGACTGTGTTTGCTTTTGGAATGTATGCAGGTGAACTGCCTATACTTCCCATCATGCTCACCAATATAAAGAAAAATAGCAGCATAAATATTCCGGCTGCTACGAAAACGCCTAATGTGGAGGCAAACATCATTTTAAAAAATTGTTTCATCTTACTTTACTGTTTTTAGATACTGAATTTAAAAAGAAAAATTAAAGATTAAACGAATAACCTACGCTATAAAAGATCTTATTTCCATAGGGTGAATTTTCATTCTTCGCTACATCATATTGTATCATTAATCGCATAGGTCCGACCCGCACTCCGGCACCAACTAAAAAGGAAGGAATCATTTCCTCCTCTTTTGTTTTATCACCGGTAGGTCTGTATGTATTGCTTCGCCACATCCGGTTGATCTCCGGTTGAACCGACAGTACGACATAAGGCAGAGGGTAGAGACGTCCGTAGACATTAAATCCGAGATAATTGTTTGTCTGTTTCCATTGGTTATTATCGTACTTATCACTGTAGTGGGTAAACGTGAAACCCGCTCCGGCATTCAGGTAATTGGAGAAATTATATCCCACCTGAGGAGCGATGTTAATGAGGGTATAATTGCCAAACTGCATACCCAAACCTCCACCAAAGGTCAATTTATCTGTGCGGAATTGTGCTTTGACTCCTGTAACAAGACAAATAAAAGCAATGAACATCAATATTTTTCTCATCATTATTCTCTTTTTTTGATGTTTTCGGCAGAATAATTTACAAACTTAACATTTATATAGTTAAAGAACGGAGAAGATGTTGTTTTTTTATTCTTTCTTTACAATTCGGGTACTTATCCGGTCAATTTCATCATGACTGAAGCATACCTGACTATAAATGTCCCGAAGGATATCCGGAGTTATTTTTTCAAAATCTTCTTCCCGGGGAGTAATATATAATCCTCCGATATCTGCAGCTCCCGGACTGGATAAAATATGCGCATCTCCTTCGGCAAAAAACTGTGACGGACGGTGCTGTCGCCGGGGGATGATGGTGATTATCCATTTGTCTTTTTTATAACAACCAAAAACGTTCATTTTTGGTTCTGACTCTTCCGGTAAGCTATCGAATGCATTGTATACGGTTTGAAACAAGGATAATGCGCTTTCGGCTGTTGTCGCCTTGATTACAAATCCATTTCTAAGATAATTTGTCAATTGATATAATTCCGATTGGTCTTCATTTATTAATAATCTGATTTGTTTATCAGACAGGGTGTCTATTTCTATATCTATAGGCATTACATTGCGCGTGACTACCTGAAAATGCATATGGTCGGGAGCAGACGCTCCGCTTTTTGGACCGTTGTAGAACAGGCTAAAATCCTTCAGGCAATAGGCCAGTACCAGAAAGTCGTTCAAATGAGTACTGATCTCTTGCGCGATATGTTTTTGGGAGGCAATGGTGAAATGTTCCGGAAAGATAGGGTAGGGGTTACATAAGATCAGGTAATCCTCTTTAAACGGCAACCGGATTTGTTCGGCCGGTAAGTTTTCCGGACACAAAAAACATTTTCGTTTCAAAAGCGACTCTCTGTCAACCTTTGCTCCGGCAGAGAGAATGCGAGATGGATTAAACTGAACTTTTATATTGAAATCGTCTATATGTAATGTCTTTATATGTACCTGTTGTAATACCTCGTATCTTTCCTTGACGAGCGGCCAAAGTTGTAATTGTTGATAAAACAGTTCGCGAACCTGTTGTGAAGTGACACAGAATGTGTGATTCATCGATTCTTTTTTTGACGTGCCTGAAGTTCCCATGTACGGATCCGGTCTTTATACGTGTTATATCGATTCATTTTGACAATATCCAACGACGCATCCGAATTATCTTCCCAGCGGCGGCAGAGGTAGAGTACATTGTAGATACGTCCGATCTGGTACTCCCGGCTGATGCGTAACCCCAACGCATAATCTTCTCCGTAACTGGTATTCGGCAGGTTAATTTGTCGCAGAAGCGGCGTGTAAAATGCTCGTGGAGCGCCCAACCCATTGATGCGAAGCGCATTATTACGTCCATTCTCAGGGGTCCATTCCCGGTGATCGATCACTCCGGGAGGGATCGTTTCCATCTCGAAATTAGTCATTTTATAGGTGCCGACAACCATTGCACATTGCTGGTCATAAAAAGCGTCGACAATCTGTTGCAGGGTATCATCTCCACTATACACATCATCACTATCCAGTTGTATGGCGAACTTTCCGCAAGCAGGATGATGAACACCCATATTCCAGCATCCACCTATGCCTAAATCGTTTCTTTCCGGACGAATATGGATCAATCGTATATCTTCTTTATAACGTTCAATGATTTCTGTCGTTCCATCCGTGGAATGATTATCAATAATGATTAGGTTAAAAGGAAATGATGTTTTTTGCCTTAAGACGGAACGGATCGCATCGTCGATGGTACGTGCCCGATTGCGCACAGGAATGATTACAGATGCTTCAGTTTCAAACTGCTCAGTATCAAAATCGATCTTTTTGAAATGGGGCGGCAGATAACCTCCAATCCTTTTGAGATGATCCGTACATACCTCTTCCATTTCAAGTTGCACGTTCCTGTTTTTCGGATCGACATAATCGAACAGCTTTTCACCCGATCGCCGGGTATCTGTTTCAATTTTTGTATAGAGATATTCATTGATATGTACCAGCTGGTGTTGTTGTGATACTTTCAGGCGAAGATCATATAATCCGGCATACTGATACCCTTTGTCCATGGTTTCAACAGCCTCCAGTAATGCTTTGGAGCGATAGAAGAGAACGGGTCCGAAATTGAAATCATCACGCAGACTTCCCCATTGGTAGTCGATTACGGGGAGAGTAGTTAGCTTCTCCTCTTTCAATTCATAATAATCCGAATAGACCAAACCTGCATCAGTGTCATCTGCAACGGCTGTAAATCGTTCCAGAGCAAACATCCCGGGTGTTAATCTTTCCGGCTGGGTATAGATCAGACTATAATCCGTTGTCGCATATCCGGCTATTTTTCGAAAGGTATCTGTTCCCCATAACCCGTTAACCGGAAGCAATATAGTGTGTTCGATTACTTCAGCGTCCGGGTTGGTGGTCAATAGATAAATATGTTGGACTAAAGGGGAAGCATTTAAATGTGTTACGGTTTCACGGGTTGCTTCAGGTTCTCCGTAAACAATAAAGCAGTTGATACGTTGTCTCATCTAACCGGTAATGATATGTTTATTATCGGCAAAGATAATGCTTCTTGTTAATTAATTTCTATCTGAATAGTACATTCGGTTTTTGTAACAATGTTATCCGAATGGCATAAGAGGTGACAAAACAATAACAAAATATAATCTTGATCTCGTGATCGTAATGAATGAAGATTTACATAACTATTCGCTTTTAACTCTTGCCCATACAAATGCCATATAAGGATATCCAGAATGCGTGCCTCCCACACCTATAGTATCATTTTTTATTGAGCTGAAACACCAAGCTTCACGATTGATATCTGTATCCCATATTACCCACGCCTTACGTTTGTACTGTTCTGCATAGATTTTTTTCCATCTGTAATTAAAAGTACGCTGCTCTCCATTGTCGGATGTAATAACACAATAGTCCTCATAAATATCCACAAATGTATTATCGTGGTAGCTTTCCCCTACCACTCCTCCATAAGTCACAAACCATTTCCATTTTCCCTGTACACATTTCTGAATGACAGGCAACGGTTGGGTATATAAATTCTCAATATTGCTGAAATCTATTGTGGAGAGATCAATATCATCTTCTTTTTTACACCCATAACATAGTATGGATGATAGAAGGGATATAAAAATTATTTTTCTCATATATGTTTGATTATTTGGACTTATTATACTGATATGTATAGTCAATGTTGCATTATTAGTTTGTTATGCAACATTGACTATGTAGTGTTTTATTTAATGGGTAATTTGGATTTTATGTATTTCCGGAATTTCACTTATGCCATCATATATGTGAATAATATAAGTTCCTTTTTGGAGTGCAGACACATCAAATTGAACACTTTCACCGGTAGAATTTGCCTGTTTTACCATTACGCCTGTAATGGTATACATACGGATGTCAAAAGACGGTTTTTGGGTGTATACCATCTTGTTAATCTGAGCATTGAAAAGATCCATGTCAAATTTGATCTCAACAATGTTCGATGAAGGGATTGATGATATTGAAAAATAAGAATTACTTTTACTACTGCCACAACTGGAACTTTCGGTTAAAGTGACTCCTAAAATTGTTTTAGTAACGCCATAACTCGTTGTTGCAGTAATGTTCAGCGTTCCCCAACCTTGCGACAAGGTACGGAAATAGAGTTGAGTATTGGATGCAGAAGATACTTGTAGTTGCGAACTTGCGCCCCAGTTTACATTTGTAAGAGTTGTATTTCCAGGATTTAAAGTCGCGTAATAGTATGTATTTGGACATAGTCCACCAGAAGGATAGACCTGGCTCCCATCAGAAGATTTTCTAACGATCAACTGAACATTCATGCTATGTGGGCCACCAACTCCGACATAGTGAGACACTGTTTTTGTACTTCCACTATAGGTTAATTTGGCTGTAATCGTTGCATCTCCAACAGTAGTAGATGTTTTGGGTTTAACAACGATTCCGTTTGCAGAATAAGATACCAGCGTTAATAGATTTGTATTATAACTCCATGAAAGTGTCGCATTAGCAGGGACGTAATTGATCGTATAGCTACTGCTTGTTGTTCCTCCAATCATTGAGGGGCCAACGATTGTGAGAGGATAACTATCGCCAACCCCTACAGCATGCCATGCATTTGTAACAGCAATAACTTCCTTTGATGTTGCTCCATATAGATTTGTGGCGGCCGTGATCGTATGTGTCCGTGCATTTGCAAAAGTGGTGTTTTGTGTCATGTAAACGGTTTCAGCCCTGTACACTATTTTTGCCGCTTTTTCAATGCCGATGCCAGTTATACCAAATGCTTTTCCAAAATCATTGGTTCCGTTTCCTCCAACAGATAACAGATAAAACCAGTAATTCATTACACCACTGTTACGATGTACACCACAATAGTCATTTTCAAATGTTGGTGTACAACTATTAATGTTGTACCAATAAGTACCTCCATACGTATCTGGATGTGAATATGTATTTGGGTAACTCATAGAACGCATAGTATATCCTAAATCTTCACCGATAAGCCAAGGTTGTTTGTCGGTTGTTGCCCAATTCTCTACGCAAGCCGCCCAAATATCGCTCAAACTTTCATTAATAGCTCCTGACTCTTTTTGATAGACAAGCTTTGCAGAAGAACTACAAATGCCATGCGCTATCTCATGTGCACAGATATCAAGTGTTGTAAACGGAGGTCTGGAAGACCCTTTTCCATAAGTCATTCTACTTCCATCCCAAAATGCATTGTCGTTGTATGTAAAATCTTTGTTTATCAGTTTTAGATCTGCATTAACATAACTTAATAACGGCCCGTTACTGTTATTCCAACTGTTGCGTGCATGTACCTGTTTGAAATACTCATATACCATTTCAGCACCCCAATGGGCGTCTAACCCTGCATTATTATTATTTACACTATGCTCTGCTGTTGTCCAGTTATTATCATTATCTGTAAAATCGGTAGAAGAGTAAGTCCCTGCATGATTCATATTGAATGTTGAAATATTGACACCATTTCTTGTCTCCCTAAGCCGGTATCTTCCATTATAAGAATCGGTTGTAATAGAGCGTGATCCGCTGTAGCGTGTAGCTGCCGTACCAGTGGCATTGGCGAAATGAATGCGCGCATCCATATGAAGAATATCACCTGTAATAGCATCCACCCAGATATAATCTCTGCTCAACGGTTTATGGGCATAAATATCAAAACGATACGCCAGACGGTATATTTTGTCTGTTAGCAGTTGATCTTTCACTATAACCAATTCTCCGGCTGGGTAGAATGTACTGTTATAATATTCCTTGATCCATTGTTCCTCTTCTGGGATTTGCCATTTGTAGACTTCTGCTCCTACATATTTCAATGCTGCGTTCAGAGCTTGTGCTTCCGTAAGTTTTGGATTAGTGTCAATATCGCCTACCGGTTTAAAATCGCCGAATATTGTTTCAATATTCCCCAGCCTGTTTGCATGAACGGAAACTTCTCCGTATTCCACTTTTACATTTTTGTAGTATTGTTGATAATATTGATGGGTATAACCCAGTTCGTCTTGTTGCTCCTTTCGTTTTTCTGACTGTTTTAATTCGTCTGTTTTTCGTGCGATATATAACTCTTTTACTAATTCGACCGATTTGTTTATTGGCTGCAGAAAGGAGTCAGTACTAAATACAGCAAAGGAAATGTTTCCATTGCGATCGGTTTCTTTCTGGAGAAATTTGGATTGTTGCGCCATACTATGGATTCCAATACACGAAAGAATCAATGTGATAAAAAATGCTTTTGTGTTCATAATTATATTAATTAGAATATTTGGTTATATATTATAGCTTTTAACTCTTGCCCATACAAATGCCATATAAGGATATCCTGAGTTAGTATTCCCTAAACCTATAGTGTCATTCCTTATTGAACTAAAACACCAAACCCCTCTGTTCTCATCTGTATTCCATATTACCCATGTTTTATGTTCATACTCTTCCATATGAATTTTTTTCCATATGTAATTAAAAGAACGTTGATCTCCGTTCTTAGATGTTATAACGCAATGGTTGTCGTAAATATAAACAAATGTGTTATCCTTGTAACTTTCCCCTACCACTCCTCCATAAGTCACAAACCATTTCCATTTTCCCTGTACACATTTCTGAATGACAGGCAACGGTTGGGCATATAAATTCTCAATATTGCTAAAATCTATTGTGGAGAGATCAATATCATCTTCTTTTTTACAGCCATAACACAGTATGGATGATAGAAGGGATATTAAAATAAGTTTTTTCATAGGCGTATAATTTCGTGGTTGTATGAATGCAAATATAAAATAATTTTTTGATTAATAAAATTTTTGTAATAAAAAATATAATTTCACGGCTTTAAAGTCAATAAAACAATCATCGGATTATCTTCTTTCTCCGGATCGGCTGGTTCTTCAAAAGAGATAAGAGTTGTCAAGTCTTTTGAAATGTACCGAGGTGTAAATGTATGTTTGTTGAACATTGACTTTTCCGGTTCATTATAGTGTAATAATAAATTAGCTAAGGTCTTTGTGTTTTTATTGTAAACAATGAATTTATTCAGGTCAAAAGTCGGGCTACTTAAAAATAGATATTGCTTGTTTTCTAAAATAGTTGTCACATACTTCTTTCCGGCCATGGGATTTTCTCGTGGACTGGTTAGTTGATACCGTTGTTCGGCCACTAAGGCGTATTCTCCTAAGTTTACGACATAACGAGGTGATAATTGTAATTGTGGATTTAAGGAAAATAGGGTGTCATTATACAGTTCTTTGACATGAAAACTGTTGTTGTAATAATAAAAATTCGCTTCTGGCATATAAAAGAAACTTTGAATACCTGATTGATTTTCATATTGTCTGTCGTAAGGGATCGAGTCTGTTTCAAGGCCTTGTTGGTCAAACAAGACGAAACGGGTGGTCTCCTGCCCATTCCGGTTGGCTATTAATCCGATAAATGAGTTGTCGTAAAACGGAGAAAAGGATTGTATTTTTTCAGGAATTTTGAAAGAGCGAATAGAAAGAACCGTCGGATTGATGAAAAAACAGCTGATGCGAAGCACTGTCAAAGAAGATAATTTGCCCTTTGTCATCAATAAACAGATCTGTAATCTGCGTATATTCACCAGGGCCTTGTCCGTTTGTTCCTATTCTTCGGATAAATTGTCCATTCAGATTAAAGACAGAGCATAGATTGTCATGTAAAATAAAAAACTGATCGTGTTCTAATAAAATTTTATTGATCTGCTTAATTAAAATATGTTCATTCGTTTCAAGGGGAATGATCTGACTGTTCGAAGCTATTTCATCTACAGTTATTTTCGTCTCTTTATTCAACACATCGGTGAGATCGAGTTTGATTAATTCGGCAGGAGCATCTGTTTCCATGCATGCAGTTAATATCAACAGAAAAAAGAAAATAAAAATTGTTTTCGTAGGTATAAAAGGACTTCTCATTTGGTATTATTTTAAAATGGACAGTAAATATACTATGGATGATTTGGTTTGACAAGTTTACAGAGCCGTTTATTCCATAGCGACTGATCCATAAATCGTGTCGTCTGGTTTTTCTGAAGAGGTGGTAAGCGATAGTAGCGAGATGGCTAATTGGAATATTTTTTCATTTATACTTATTTTTTTGTATTTTTTAAATCTTCAATACGGGTTGTGATGGGTGCATTCTACTTCGTTGGTTTATAGGGTTTTTATGAAATTTAAAAAGAGTTGATTCGTTTTTGTTTGCGCTTATCTGGGCTTTGTTTTTCTGTCGAGTATAAAAAAAGAAAGAACATTCAGAACTTTTTATTAGTTTCCGCCGTTCAAATGAAGTATAAATTAAACAAAAAGAAATCATGTTAGAGAACCTTTTAAAAGAGATTCAGGGACCTGTAATGAGTATTATCACCAAGAGTCAGGATATCCCGCAAGAGAAGAAACGTGACGCCGTAGAGACAACCACTCAGGCCTTTACCGATGGTCTGAAACAGTATGCCACCCCTGATAAAATTTCGACATTGCTTGGGCTTTTTGGAGGAGGTTCATCTGCTACAGCAAGCAATCCGATGCTGAAAACGATAGAGAAGTCGATTGTGAGCGGCTTAACACAGAAAATCGGTTTGTCTCCGGCTATCGCCAATACATTGGCGTCAACCGTTGTGCCGGCGGTGATGAATGTGTTGTCGAGTAAAGTAAATGACCCGAATGAAAAAGGGTTTGATGTCGGATCACTGGTCGGCGCATTAACCGGCTCCGCAGGAGGTGGTTCTGTTGCCGGAGGTTTATTGGGAACCTTAGGTAAACTGTTTAATAAATGAGTTGAACCGTTTCGGATTTGATCTGAAAATACCTGCATCAATACTCCTAAAACAGTGGTTGTCGCAATGTCATTTTGTTTGCAAAAACAGACAATTTGTGGCATAAATAAACAAAATGGCCGATATGGCTAACGCGTATTTTGGCCATTTTGACTGAAATAGGTATTGATTGAGCGGATTTGATGTGAAAAGTCAGGAAGTGTTCAACAATTCAACCAGTTCACTCTCTTAATTTATTACGAAGAGTGTCAACAGTTATGCAGATGATTTTTAAAATCATCTGCATAACCTTAAACAATCATCACAATCATTTTTTTGAAGGGTGTATTAAGCGTGAAAAAACGGCTTTGAAGCCGGTTGTTTTGCGCTGGAATAGCCTGTTTTTAGGATTGAAAAAAATAGAGATGATGCGATCATAATCAAGGGTTGTCTCTCAAATAAACTCTGAATCCTTGCATTTTTTTGAACGACTCAGTGAGGAGGATTCAAATAGGCGAATGGTGAAGGGGGTAAAATGACAAATTCATTTTTTTGGAACACGGTGTCCAACGATTGACAAAACGGTATATTATAAAAAGCTTTATCTTTGTCGGTCAGTAAAAAACGTTATGCGGCTATTCCCTCAAAAAAGCGTATTGTATAAAGGTTCACTTCTTTACCGGCGCATTCGCCATCGGCATGGACATGGAGTGCATTCTCCTTTTGTTTTTAATCTGATTACCAAAGTGATCAGAGAGAAATCGCCTTATTACTCTTTTCAGGAAATAGAACTTTTACGGAAAAAATTGCGCTTTCAACAAGAGATGATTACCTATAAAGACCGGAAACATCCGAATAAGACAAGGAGTTTGTCTGTTGGAAAACTGGTTGAACGGGAAGCAATCAGTCCGAAATACGGTGCTTTGTTGTTTCGATTGACCAATTATTTCCAATCGAAACATATTTTGCAGTTGGGAGGGGCGATGGGTATATCGACATTGTATCTTACCACTTATGCGACAGATCTGAGATGTGTTGTATTGGAAGATGTCGAAGCGTTTGCCGATGTATCCCGAAAAGTGTTTGATGAAGCAGCCCACAATCCGATCGACTTGCGGGTAGGGGTGTACAACGTGTTACTTCCCCGGGTGATTTCGGAAATGAAAACGTTGGATTTTGTTTTTTTCAATATCCGCAATGAGCGGGCAGACACCTATGACTTGTTTACCGCATGTTTGAAAGCTGCCGGAGAACAGACCGTGTTTGTGTTTGACGGCATAAAAAGTACACCGTCTATGCGTAAACTCTGGAAGCAGGTCTGTGATCATCCGGAGGTTTCGGTGACGGTCGACTTGTTTTCGTTGGGTATTGTGTTTTTTAATAAGAAGTTACATAAACGCAATTATATAGTTTATTTTTAACAGACAACTTATGGATAAGAGTAGGATTTATACCGGAACGGGTGATAAAGGAACGACTTCGCTGGTCGGCGGACAACGTGTGTCCAAAGCAGATCAACGTATCGAGAGTTATGGGACAACAGACGAACTGAATGCCTTTATCGGTTTATTAATGACTGAAGTAGAGGGGCAGAGTGAGCTCGATTTTTTACGTTTTGTGCAACACAAATTATTTACGATTGGTTCTTATCTGGCAACCGATCAGGAAAATACCACACTTAAAATTGAAAGTAAGGTGACACCGGAAAGTATTGAGCGGATAGAAAAAGAGATCGATCGTATCGACCACGATTTGCCTAAGATGAAAAATTTCCTGCTTCCGGGCGGTAGTTGTTCGGCTGCGCTGGCACATGTTTGCCGCACGGTATGTCGTCGGGCGGAACGGGAGATCTATCGATTGGCAGAAAATAATCCGGTCGAAGAGCCTGTTTTGATCTTTATCAACAGACTGTCTGATTACCTGTTTGTTTTGTCACGTAAGGAGTGTATAAAAAACAATGGAGAGGAAATAATTTGGGATTATACTTGCAGCTAAAGAATATTATTATATTTTTGCGAAAAATTTGAAAATGAAGAACCAAACTGCCCAGGCAGTTATTAATACGAAACAACTATGTATTGGACATTAGAATTGGCTTCAAAACTGGAAGACGCACCATGGCCAGCTACAAAAGATGAGTTGATTGATTATGCACAACGTTCAGGTGCTCCGTTGGAAGTGATCGAAAATTTGCAGGAGATGGAGGATGAAGGCGAAATATATGAATGTATGGAAGATATCTGGCCCGATTATCCGAGTAAAGAAGATTTCTTCTTTAATGAAGAAGAGTATTAATAGCCTTAGACTGTGAATTCAGAAAATAAGAATGAGGTAGTGAGCGTATAGGCTTCCTGCCTCGTTTGTTTTTTGGTATACATACAATTTATTGGGGCGATACCCGTTTTATATCTTGTGGGAATAAAATTGGCTCTATAATCGGATGAGAAGATTGCTGTTGTTTGTTTTTGTTATGTTGCTGACCTGTTTCGGATGGGTACGGGCACAATATGACGCACAACTCAGTCAGTATTTTATGGCTATGGGGTATTATAACCCGGGATATGCCGGAAATTCGGAAGATTTGAATCTGTTAGCTTTACACCGGCAGCAGTGGATAGGGATCTCTGGTGCTCCGAAGTCTTTCTTTGTGACAGGGGATATGCCCTTGAAGATCGGAAATACGAATAATGGGGTTGGCTTGGTATTATTCTCCGAGAGTATTGGTTTATTCCAAAATACACATGTCGCCGGCCAGTTTGCCCATAAGTTGAAACTTTTCGGAGGAACGTTAAGTATCGGGATACAAGCGGGTATAGCCAATGTCTCTTTCGACGGGACAAAAGTCTTTATCCCTGAAGGCAATGAAGAACATCAACAGGAGGATGAGGCTATTCCACGGGAAGTTGTTTCGGGAACAGGATTTGATTTGAATGCAGGGATCTATTATACCCATAAGCATTTTTATGTCGGTATTGGTGCAACGCATCTGACCGAACCGGAAATGCAGTTGAGCGAAACGGCTTATACCTATATTCCCGGAGCATTTAATTTCACGGCAGGATACAATATTAAGACAAGGAACCCGTTGTATGAATTACAACCGTCTGTATTTCTGAAAACGGATATGCAGACCTTTCAGGCTGATGTGACGGCCCGGGTGGTATATAATAAAATGTTTAACGGAGGTTTTTCCTGGCGAGTGAACGAATCAGTCGTCTTGTTATTGGGAGGGACATTTGGTCGTTTTCAGGTGGGATATGCCTATGATTTCCCCACTTCGGCCATTTTGAAGGGGAGTACCGGAAGCCACGAATTGCTGGTGAGATATGCCTTGCAATTGAAGAAAACAAAAACAGGAAAGAACAGACATAAAAGTGTACGTATATTATAGTATATGAAAAAAGTATTAGTTGTACTTGTAACAATGACATTACTGACCACTTCATGCGGACGGTCATTGAGTGGCGCAGGAGGTGAAGTCACCGGAGTGCGATCGGTTGCGTTTAACGAACCGTCTCCTTACGGTATGGTATTGATTAAAAGAGGTGCTTTTGAGATGGGGCCTTCAGATAAAGATTCGCTTTGGGGAATTATGTCGGATACGAAAGGGGTCTCTTTTGATGCGTTTTGGATGGATCAGACGGAGGTGACCAATTCGAAATACCGGCAGTTTGTGCATTGGGTACGTGACTCGATTATACGTGAACGTCTGGCCGATCCGGCTTATGGCGGGAATGATCTGTTTAAGATTACGGAAGACCGTTACGGAGAGCCTGTCACTCCGCATTTGGATTGGAGCCGTCCTATTCCTTGGAGAAGACCGAGCGAAGATGAGCAGCTGGCCATTGAAAGTGTCTATTATACCAATCCGGTGACGGGTGAGAAAAAACTGGATCCTCAGCAGATGCATTATAAATATGAATGGTATGATTATACGGCAGCAGCATTGCGTAAACACCGTTTTAATCCGCAGGAGCGTGTTCGGAATACGGACATTGAAGTCAATATGAATGAAGTTATCATGATTTCCAAAGATACCGCTTACATTGATGAAGAAGGGCGTGTTGTGAATGAAACAATCACTCGTCCGTTAAGTAGCGAATGGGATTTTCTGCATACACGGATCATCAATATTTATCCGGACGAATCCAGCTGGGTGAACGATTTCAATAATGCCTATAATGAACCTTATATGCGGATGTATTTCAATCATCCCGGATATGATGATTATCCTGTTGTTGGTGTTTCGTGGGAGATGGCTACCGCTTTTTGTGTCTGGCGCACGAATCTGTACAAAGAGAGTCTGACACTCTCTCCGGGGCAAACCATCGAACCGTTCCGTTTACCGACTGAAGGTGAATGGGAATATGCCGCACGTGCAGGGAAAAATGAAAATAAATACCCTTGGGCGACCGATGAACTGCAAAACAGTAAGGGGTGTTTCTTAGGAAACTTCAAACCGGGTGACGGGAATTATACGGAAGACGGACATCTGATTACCTCTCGTGTCGGTTCTTTTTCCGCCAATGAATTTGGTCTGTTTGATATGGCTGGTAATGTAGCCGAATGGACATCGACCTCGTATGCCGAGTCGGGCCCGAATCAGATGAGTGATATGAATCCCGAACTGCATTATGATGCGGCCAAGGAAGATCCGTATGCGATGAAGAAAAAAACCGTGCGTGGCGGTTCATGGAAAGATGTGGCGCAATTTATCCGTTCGGATATGCGTACATTTGAATATCAGAATGAAACACGTTCATACATCGGTTTCCGTTGTGCCCGCACGCAGATCGGGTTTTCAAAAGGCAAAAAGTAAAACAGAATAATCATATAAAGATAAAATAACTCAATTACAATGGGAAAATATAGAAGATATAAGAATAGAATGGAGATGTATCTTTCCAGTGAACGGGGAAAGAGAATCCTGAATTTTATTTATAGCTGGGGCGCCTCTATTGTTATTATAGGAACGATGTTTAAATTGCTTCACCTGCCTTATGCCAACTGGATTATCGGTATAGCACTGACGGTAGAGGCTTTGGTATTTTTTGTTTTCGGATTCGAAAAGCCGGGAAGTGAGTACCATTGGGAGGATGTTTTCCCGGTATTGAAATCAAAAAACCCGATGGATCGTCCTGATTTTGCCGGACAACCGGTGTCGGCTATGATTCATTCGGAGGCGAATGACGATAATGGAGCACATTCGGAAAGAGGAACGGTTGTTGGTGGCGGACAATTGAATATCGCCGGTTCTCTGGACGTTTCGGAAGACGATACCAAAAACTTATCAGAGAGCATAAAGAAATTGAGTGGCGCAGCCGAGCAGATTTCTAAAATGGCGGAACTGACCGAAGCGACACAGAAATACCTGGAACAGCTGTCGGGTATGTCTGAAAATATGGAACGTTTCAGTCAGGTGACCAGTTCGTTATCGGAAGTTTCTGATACGTTATTGAATTCATATAAACATATCACGGATAACTCTGACGGTATCAATCAAAATTCCCGTGGGTATGTACAACAGATGGAAGCGTTGAACCGGAATATCTCCGGACTGAATACCATTTATGAAATACAGTTAAAGAGCATCAGTTCGCAGATCGAGTCGATCGAACATATCAATGGAGGGTTGAACCGTATCCGTGAAATGTATGACGGATCGGTGGTAGACAGTTCTGTTTTCCGGAATGAGACCGAAAAGATGACGCGTCAGTTGGCCGAACTGAATATGGTCTATACCCGTTTGTTGCAGGCCATGACCGTCAATATGCCGGGTGCTGCTCCTGCGGGACAGTTTGTTGCTCAGCAACAACCACCGCAAGGGTATCCGCAACAGGGATACCCGCAACAAGGTTATCCGCAGCAGCCTCCTGCACAAGGGAATAATCCGTATCAACAACCGTATAAATAATCCAAGTTAAAGAAGACAGATGGCAATAGGTAATAATCCTAATTCTCCGCGTCAGAAGATGATCAACCTGATGTATCTGGTGTTCATCGCTATGATGGCGCTCAATGTCTCTTCCGAGGTGTTGGATGGGTTTGAATTGGTAGAAGACAGTTTACGTACTTCTATCGATAATTCTTCCCACCGCAATGAAATTGTTGCCGGTGAGTTGGATGCTTACAACAAGATCAATCCGGATAAGGTAGGGGAGTGGTATGAAAAGGGAGTTAAAGTAAAGCGTGCATCGGATGATCTTTTCAATTATGTACAGGAGTTGAAAGAACGAATCGTAAAGACTGCCGACGGAAAAGAAGGAGATGTCAATCATATAGACCGTAAAGACGATTTGGAAGCAGCCGCTCGGGTGATGCTTGCTCCGGTGGTCGGTGAAGGGAAAAAACTGAGAGAAGCGATCGATTCGTATCGGAAGTTTATGGCGGAAATGGTTCAGGATACAGCTAAAACCCGTATTCTTGAGGCGAGTTTAAGTACTGTTCCGCCCCGGAAAGCCGGACTGAATATACGGACATGGGAAGAGGCGCTTTTTGAAAGTATGCCGGTTGCAGCGGCAGTCACAATGTTGACCAAACTACAGAGCGATATCCGTTATGCGGAAGGTGAAGTATTAAGCAATCTGTTGAGCAGTGTCGATGTGGGTGATTACCGCGTCAATACGATAACGGCTCAAGTGATTCCCGAAAGCCAGATCGTTATGCGTGGTAGCCAATACCGGGCAAATATCGTCCTTTCGGCGGTAGACTCTACCAAACGCCCGACGATCTATGTGAATGGAGACCTGTTGCCGACAGAGAACCAGGGACTTTTTACTGTAACGACAGGAAGTACGGGAACATTCCCTATTAAAGGATATATTGAAATGCCGAATAATGACGGCAGTATTATGCGTCGTGATTTCGAAAGTGAGTATTTTGTGACCGAACCGAGTGCTACTGTTGCGCCTACGATGATGAATGTATTGTATGCAGGTATTGATAATCCGATTCGTATTGCCGTACCGGGTATTCCGAGTGGGAATGTGACAGCTGGTATGTCGAACGGCACGTTGACCCGTCAGGGTGATTTGTGGGTGGCTCGTCCACAGACAGTGGGTACAGATGCTGTAGTTAGCGTGAATGCCCGTATGGCTGATGGTCGTCATGTGGAAATGGCGAAGAGTACTTTCCGGGTACGTGCGTTACCCGATCCGATGCCCTATCTGGAGTATAAAGATGCGAATGGGAATACCCGTAAATTCAGGGGTGGTACGATTGCGAAACGTGATCTGCTTTCGACAGACGGTATTTTGGCTGCTATTGATGATGATTTACTGAATATACAATTTACCGTTTTACGGTTTGAACTGAACTATAATGATTCATTTGGTAATGTGATGAAAGAGGTGACTCAGGGAACCAACTTCTCACAGAAACAGAAAGATTATATCCGTGGATTATCACGAGGCAAACAGTTCTTTATTACAGGAGTTGTAGCCAAAGGCCCTGATGGAATAGAACGTCAATTGTCTCCGATTCAGGTAGTTGTAAACTAAGATAAATAACCTATATGAAACGTTTGTATTATATATTTGCTTTAGTAGTAGGAGTGTTGTTCGTTTCGGACGCGCTATATGCACAAGGAGAGACTCCGCAGCGACGTGGTCCTGAGGTATTGCGTGGCGGACGCGGACAGGAAAGCAAAAATACCGGCCTACCGGATCTGACCGTTCGTGCACAAGATATGAATGAGCGCATGACACAAGAGATCGGTAATGCCCGTTGGATGCGTGTGATGTATCGGGAAGTCGATTTAACCAAAGAATCGAATGCGCCGCTTTATTATCCGACACGTCCGGTAAATGGTAATATGAACTTGTTCTCTATCATCTTTCAGTTGATGAGTGAAGGGAAAATTATAGCTTATAAGTACGAAGATGGGTATGAAGCTTTTGATGATGATCATATCGAAAGTTTCAAAGATGTGCTCGATCGGGCGTATATTTATTATGAAGAGATTCCGGGGCGTGGTAATGCACAACCGTCTTATATCATCAATGAAAGTGATGTGCCTTCAGCTGATGTACAAGCCTATTATGTGAAAGAAGCTTGGTATTTCGATCAGAATAATTCGGTTTTTGATGTGAAGACCTTGGCGATTTGTCCGATTATGACCATTGTCGGTGATTTGGGTGAACAGCGTATGCCATTATTCTGGTTACCGTATGAAAATATTCGTCCGTATATTACCAATACGCTTATTATGACCTCCAATATCAATAATGCGAAAACATTTACCATTGATGATTATTTCCGTCGACGTATGTTTGACGGTGAAATTATCAAGACGGAAAACCTGATGAACAAAACTTTACGGGAGTATTATCCGGAGCCTGATTCTTTGAAACTTGCTCAGGAACGTATTGAAGAACAGTTAGTCGGGTTTGAAAAATCGCTTTGGTTGCAACCGGACACAACCTCTGTCGCAGAAGATACAAAGGCTTCGAAAAGTACCAAGCAGACTACTGTGGCTCGGCGCGGAACCAAAACAACATCTACGGAGAAAGCACCAAAAGCAACAAAGGCTCCCAAAACGAGCGCTCCTAAGGCGCAAAGTGCGGCTCCGGGCAGAAGTGTTCGTCGGACTCGGTAATTAGAATAGGTGCAGGAGAAGAGCGGGTAGGAGGTTAAAACAATCCCTGGATTTTATAGACAAACTCCATCCAGATCCAATAGCGGATCGCTTTTCCTGCCAGCATAGAGATCGCGACGATCCAGATGTTTGCACGTAAAAAACCTAAAGCGACGGCAATGAAGTCGCCTATTCCGGGAAGAAAAACAAAAAAAGCCATCCACGACCCTTTATGTTGTATCCAGTCTTGGACTCTTTTGACTTTTACAGGATCGAGTTTTAAATATCGTTCGATCCATTCAACCTTGCCCAGCATACCTAACCAGTAGCAGGTCATGCCGCCCAGAAAATTTCCTATCGTCGCCGAAATCATACACGGCCAATAGGTTGCTCCGGCTAAAAGAACGCCAGTTAGTACGACCTCACTACTAAAGGGCAATACTGTCGCCGCCAGGAATGAAGCGATAAATACGCCAATGTATCCATACTCGATTAGAAACTCCATAGGCGTATAATCAGAAATGAAGTTAATAACAAGACAAATAAATGGTACAGCCAGAAATTATACCGGTTACGGCTTACTGTAAAATAGTGCGCAAGCAATACACTCATGGGCATACAAGATATTTCCAGAAACTCTTCCGACGCTTGTTCATATAAGAAAAACAGACCGAATGACCAGATGACGAATAAGGTCAGAAAAGAGAGAAACTGCCTGGTGCGTAGTGTGTCGTCATGTTCATGAGCGACAATATTCAATACGGAAGTAATTGTCAGTATTAGAATCAGAATAATACTCGCCCAATCCATCCATTCTATTCCGGTAATTGATAAAAAGCGAACTTTAAAAAGTGCGGTAAAAGGAATGGTAAAAGCGGTAAAGTCATTTTGCCAGATACACCATCCTAACACAAACCAATAGATTGTCGTCAATCCCAATAAAGAAGCCAGGAAAGTCTTTAATGTCAAAGTGCGGAACTTGAACATACCGATCCAGCATAACGGTACGAACCACAGGAGATGAATCCATAATAAACTTCCGGCACCGATGATTAACGACCAGTTAAACGCTTTCTCTATCGCTTCGGGATTGTGGTAAGAGGTGAAGAGCAGATAGATGACAAACACCATGCAGAAAACGGCTACAGTCGTCGCTTTTAGAGGGAAAAAATCCGGATTGGTACTGAGCAGTAAGGTATATATCAAGAAAACTAATACTGTTTTTTCCCTGATTAAAACCAATACATAATTGGCTCGATGAAGCATAAATGCTCCACCAAGCATCAGGATAAATCCAATGAGATAAGTCATTAGTTTATCCGATAATATATGACAGATCGCATTCCATAGCGGAGGGGCGGTCACTTCGCCGTAGACAGGAAACCCAACAGAGTTGATATATCCAATTCCCCAACAACATAAACAGGCAAACAACGTGTACAGATAGACACCTGTTCTATCTAATGAATACCGTTTGCCATAAGCTGTTGAAGAACTCCTCATGCGTTATTACAGGTCAAAACCGATATCGCTACGGAAATATTTTTTATCAAACCGAATGGTCTCAGCTCCGGCAAATGATTTAGCCAACGCTTCGTCTTTATCTTTACCGTATGAACTAACAGCGATTACGCGTCCTCCACTAGTAAGGATTTCTTCATTATCCGAGCGAGTACCAGCATGGAAAATGATATTTTCGGATGATAATTGATCTAATCCTGAGATTACTTTATTTTTTTCGTATTCTTCCGGATAGCCGCCGCTGACCAGCATCACTGTTACAGCCGCCCGTGGGTCTTCTGTCAGACTGCGTTTGTCCAAATCGCCTTTAGCTACGCCTTCCAATAGTTCAATCAGATCACTTTGAATGCGAAGCATCACAACCTCCGTCTCCGGATCCCCCATACGACAGTTGTATTCAATAACCAACGGTTCATTTTTTACGCTTATCAGTCCGAGAAAGATAAATCCTTTATAGTCGATGTTCTCTTTTTTCAGTCCATCGATTGTCGGACGGATGATCCGTTCTTCTACTTTCGCCATAAAAGTATCGTCGGCAAAAGGAACAGGAGATACAGCCCCCATTCCGCCGGTATTCAAACCGGTATTTCCTTCTCCGATACGTTTATAGTCTTTAGCCACAGGAAGTATTTTATAGTGTGTACCGTCTGTCATGACAAAAACAGAACATTCGATCCCATCCAGAAACTCTTCGATGACGACTGTTTTACTGGCATCGCCAAACATCCCATCGAGCATCCCTTTCAACTCTCTTTTAGCTTCGTCGAGGTGATCAATAATCAGTACCCCTTTTCCGGCGGCCAAACCATCGGCTTTCAGTACATAAGGCGCTTCCAATGTTTCCAGAAAAGCATATCCTTCTTCCAGATTTTCTACGGAAATACTCTTATACCGGGCTGTCGGAATACGATGTCGTTGCATAAAGGCCTTCGCAAAATCTTTGCTTCCTTCCAGCATAGCGCCTGTTTTGCTGGGACCAATGACCGGAATGTGACTCAACAGAGAATCGTTCTGGAAATAATCATAAATCCCTTTTACCAGCGGATCTTCCGGGCCGACCACCACCATCTCGATTTTATTTTCCAGGACAAACGTTTTTATTGCCGGAAAATCATCCGCTTTGATGGATACATTTGTTCCGGCTTGAGCCGTGCCGGCATTACCTGGTGCTATAAAAAGCCGGTCTGTTTTCGGACTTTGAGCCATTTTCCAGGCTAAAGCATGTTCACGTCCTCCTGATCCTAACAGTAATATGTTCATATGATTCTTTTATTCTAATAGATGTTTGTCTTTATTTTAAAAAGTCTTCGAAATAGCGTGTAATCTTCTCATGTAAATGAATGCGGTCTTTCCCCATCATATTGTGTTGATGTCCCGGATAGACGAAATAATCGGGATATGTATTGGCATCGATACAAGCCTTTAAGAAAGTCAGGCTATGCTGCCATACTACGACCGGGTCTACATCTCCGTGGATAAGTAATAAACGTCCTTTCAGGTTACCTGCTTTTTGTTTCAGATCAGAATTTTTATACCCTTCCGGATTGTCATCCGGATGATCCATATACCGTTCGCCATACATGATTTCATAGAATTTCCAATCGATCACCGGCCCTCCGGCAACACCTACCTTAAATACGTCGGGATGCGAAACCATCAGATTGGTAGTCATAAATCCGCCATAACTCCATCCATGGACACCGATGCGGTTGGCATCGACATAAGGCAACGATTTCAGGAATTTCACACCTTCCATCTGGTCGGCCATTTCGGTAACCCCTAACTGACGGTGAATCACTTCTTCAAAGGCTTTTCCCCGGTTACTTGTCCCTCTGTTGTCCAGTACATACACCACGTATCCCAATTGAGCCATATATATTTCCCATCCGCGTGTGCCGTAATTCCATCCTCCGGTCACATTCTGGCTATGTGGTCCTCCGTATACATAGATAACGGTCGGGTATTTTTTATCTGCTTTCATGCCGACCGGTTTAAGTAATCGATAGTGCAAATCGGTTTTACCGTCTGCTGCTTTGACTGTACCGGTGGAGATTTCAGGCATATTATACCCCTCAAATGGATTTTTAGAGACAAGTAATTGCGTGATCTCTTTGCCGTCTTTCACTCTTACGATTGCAGTTTCACGCACAACCTGTGGTGCTGTATACAGATCGATGGCATAAAGTCCAGAAGGACTGACAGTCGTATTATGTACCCCTGTTTTTAAGGTATAACAAGTGCGTTTCCCACTTTTCAGATTGATTTGCCAGGCATAGGTCTCCATAGAAGTTCCGATGTTCTTCGAACTGGCCGGATGTGGCGCTGTTGCAGTGATAAAGATATGTTCTCCTTTACGATCGAAACCTTGTACGCGCTGTACGACCCATTCTCCTGTTGTTAATTGTTTGATCAACTGCCCGGAGATATCATATAGATAAAGATGATTAAAGCCATCTCTATCGCTTTGCCAGATAAATTTTTGAGGATCATTGGGTAAAAACAAGACCGGATTACTTGCTTCGACATACGTTTTACTGGTCTCTGTGAAAAGATCAGCTTCTTTTTCTCCGGTAATGGCTGAATAACGAACCAGATGCATTTCGTTCTGATCACGATTCAATTCAGCAATATAGATGCTTTTCTCATCCGGACTCCAGGCAATATTGGTCAGGTATTTTTCCTGTGGCAATCCGGTTTTCAACCAGACTGTTTGTCCGGTGGAGATGTTGTAAACTCCGACAGTCACATGATGGCTTTTCATACCGGCCATCGGGTATTTACGTGGAACCAGTTCGGCAGTACGGGCACTTACGTTGACTAGGGGATATGTGGTCACCATTGTTTCATCCATCCGGTAAAAAGCCAATGCATTGCCTTTCGGTGACCAGTAGGTTCCTTTGCTGATCCCAAACTCATTCTGATGTACAGATTGTCCGCATACAATACCTTCATCCGATTCGTTGGTAATAGCTGTCACTTGATTCTCCGCAGATACGATCTTCAGATTGTTCTTTTCCGTAAATGCCAAATAGCCATTTTCCGGCGAATAATCGAAATGACTCCATTCGGCAGCCAATTGATAGTCGGCCGTGATACGTTTTTCTATGAAGTTATACTGAATCCGATGTCCTTTAATAGTAAAGGCAATCACTGGGATCGTCTTTTGAGGCAATGTAAAGGCAGGAAACGATTTTAACTGTTCTATCCCGGCTCCGCTTAATGCACTGTTTAATTCTTCAAGGGTGAAGATCGTTTTTTCCGCTTTACCCGGTATGGCTCCATATACTTCGTTGTTTTTTACATACATGTATTCATCTCCAAACCATTGCAGTTGACGGAGTGTTTCCGGAGTAAAATTCGTATACGTTGCTCCTCCCGGAATGAGGTCTTCCAATTTGAATTGTTTCTGTGCCATCAGATTAACCATAAATAAACAGCCTAAACAGACAACGGTTATACGTTTAATTGTTGTAGTCATTTCTCCCCCTTTTTTTTAAGATTTTTTTCCCTGATTGTTTGTAGCGATCGTTGGTGTCGTCTTTAAAATGTTTTTTTACGGAAGGTTTCCGTATCGAGCGCTCCTCTTCTTTCACATAAAAACGTTTACCGGGCAGAAAGTCTGCTTTTTCATCCTCATCCTCGGTATGTGCCGCGGCAAAACGACGTTCCGGACGATCCATCCGGTCGGTTCTGAAGTTCGGCCGTTTTTTCGGATCATCCCGTCGTGAACCTTTGGAGTCTCTATCGCTATTCTCGTTTAATGCTTTTTTATAATCTTTGTTTTTTCCTTCAAACAATTCATAACAACGATATTCACATTCCAATGAGCCGTTGATCAGTTTCATTCGTTCGCTTGGACGTAATCCGATTTTGTCGAAACATTCGTCTTTGTAGCTGATGATCCAGGCTTTATATCCGGTGAATACATGTTTCAGCCGTTCACCGATCATACTGTACAAGCTTAACAGGTCGCGCGACGAAATACGCTCCCCATAAGGCGGATTCATCACCAGAATACCCGGTTGCGGAGCCTCTTCAAACTTCTGGAAAGGCAGAACATCCAACTGTATATATTTATTCATGCCGGCATTACTGATATTTTTCCGTGCAATTTCTATTGCCGCAGGGGAAATATCATATCCGTAACATTTAAAGGCAAATTCACGCTCCCGGCTTTCATCATTATAGATCCGGTCGAAAAGTTCCTGATCGAAATCCAACCATTTTTCAAAAGCAAACTCTTTCCGGTGAATGCCCGGTGCGATATTCAGGGCGATCATTGCCGCTTCAATCAACAATGTCCCGGATCCACACATCGGATCGATGAAATTCGACTCGCCTTTCCATCCTGTTTTTAGTATCATTCCGGCGGCAAGTACTTCATTTAATGGTGCTTCTGTCTGTTCTACGCGGTAACCGCGTTTGTGAAGGCTTTCACCCGAACTGTCGATCGATAACGTACAGTCATTGTGTGAAATATGAATATTGATATAGATATCCGGATTATTCACCCTGACGGATGGTCGTTTCTGGAATTTCTCCGTGAAATAATCGACGATCGCATCTTTGGTTTTATAGGCGACGAACTTGGAATGGTTGAAATCCTCGGAATAGATCACCGAATCGATTGCAAACGTTTTATCCAAAGATAAATAGTTCTCCCAGACAATAGTCTTGACCTCCTTATAGACCGTTTCGGCATCTTTTGCCTTAAAATGGTAAATCGGTTTAAGAATACGCAAGGCTGTCCGACAATAAAAATTGGTTTTGTAAAGCAGTTCCTGATTTCCGGTAAACGAAACCATTCGGCGGCCTATCTGAAGATCATTGGCGCCCAGCTCCAATAATTCAGCGGCAAGGACGTCTTCCATGCCGTAAAGTGTTTTAGCCACCATTTCAAAATTCGCTGTGCTCATTTTGTAATTGACAATTGACAATGGAAAACGGACAGTTGATAGTCTTTGTTTGTCAGACAAGAGCTAACATGTTAGCATCCATTGTTTGGTTATTATATATTTAAATTAATTGTTCGTCTCTGTTCGTGATACCATACATGCTTGATTCCCAATACACTTGTTTTGCCAATCACCGTTCCTGTTCCATGACCGATCGAAAACCGGGATCATGAAAGATTACTTTACCAGGGAGGGGTCTTGTGGAATCATGGAGATAGATGGCATTAATATCTGTTGCCATTCAACTCAACAAGTATACTTTTATTGGACAAAAGTACATTATTATTTTCATTAATAGAGGAGTACAATTCTGAATTCTCGACGTGGAGGGGTGATATCTTCAAAATCGCTATAATGCACATAAAAGCCGATCGATCCGGGCATATAATCAAACGAATAGTACTCTGCCCAATTGTACCATTCACCCGGTTTTACTGCTTCGGAATCTGGGAAGCTGTAGTTCATAGGAATTTGTACCTCGTCGTTGGTGTTAGGATATAAAATAAAATACCCTAAAACAGCCCCGAACTCATAAATATCATCCGTTAATTGAGGGAAATCTTTATAACAGACAAAATAAGGAGCCACTCCGTCGACATACTCCCAATCCCTTTGCTCGACAGTAAATACTTTGGAGGTGACGATGCCTTGTCCGTCGAATCCATCTCTTCCCGGAGGGCCGGCTGGTCCTTCACAGGCAACCAAAGCGATCACCAAAGCCAATAAACTCAATATACTCTTTTTCATACCATCTCTTTTTATCGAGACAAATGTACATAATCTCGATGATAATCCTATCCAACAGATAAAAAAAGCGTGTTTTGTTTAAAAAGACGACTATTCGATACCCTTAATCATGTCCTGTTGTTTTTATCTCCATCGCTTATGCAAATGTTCTGCTATTCGCTTATTTTTTTTCTAACCGGATTAATCGTCTACCAATTGGTAGACGATAGTGACACAGTTGGTAGACGATAGTGACACAGTTGGTAGACGAAAGTGATCCAATTGGTAGACGATAAGGATCCAACTGGTAGACGATTAGTGTATCTGAAAAAAGAGATCGACGATTAATTATAAAAAGAATAGGTGATCTGCGTTATTGGTTTAAGCGATCTATTTATGATCTGTTTGATCGATCTGTTTGTTTTTTCTTATATTCGCTTGTCGAAAAAAACAATTATGGATACAGTAAAATGGGGAATCATCGGAGCGGGCGATGTATGTGAGAAGAAAAGCGGCCCGGCTTTTTATAAAACAGCGCATTCGGAACTGATCGCTGTTATGCGTAGAGATGAAGAAAAAGCGAAAGATTATGCCTTGCGTCACAATGTGCCCAAATATTATACCGATGTGGAACGGTTGATTCATGACCCGGATGTAAATGCGATTTATGTGGCAACACCGCCCGACTCGCATGCCGAATATGCTATAAAGGCATTGAAGGCCGGCAAGCCGGTCTATGTTGAAAAGCCGATGGCGATGAGTTATCTCGAATGTATGCAGATGATTAAAGCGTCGGAGATCAGCGGACAGAAGCTTTTTGTGGCCTATTACCGCCGGGCGTTGCCTTATTTCAGAAAGATCAAGGAGTTGTTGGATAGACAGTTGATCGGAACGCCGCTGACTGTTGATGTGAAATATTTCCGTACTCCCTCGGCAAACGATTTAGACCCTGAAAAACAGACATGGAGGGTACAACGGGCGACTGCCGGAGAAGGGTATTTCTACGATATGGCTCCGCATACATTAGATATTTTGGCTTTCCTTTTAGGGGAGATTACGGAAGCCAAAGGCTGTGCGCAGAATCTGGGACATTATTATGAGGTGAAGGATACGATTTCGGCAGTCTGGCAATTTGAATCGGGGGCAATCGGAACAGGACAGTGGTGTTTTGTGACTTCCGAAAAGTCGGAATGGGATTATGTGGTGATCACCGGCACAAAAGGGGAGATCCGTTTTAATACATTTGCCTTCAATCCGATTAAACTGATTACTCCCGATTATCTTGATGCAATTGTAGCTCGTCCTCCCGAATGTATTCAACAACCTTTGATACAAACGATCGTCGACGAATTACGTGGAGTGGGGCAGTGCCCTTCAACAGGTATCACAGGTGCGCGAACATCGAGGGTTATGGATATGATTCTGGGGGAATAAGGCTATCATTACTTTTTCAACAAAACCGAACAAACTGTCCGAAAACGAACATCCGATAGATTGTTAGTTGCCGGATAACCAGACGAATATCTTTTTGGCATAGGTTTTGCATTTTCGGATGCAAAACAATTTACCGGTATGAAAAGATATTTGATAATCGTAACTAACTTATTGATAATAACCTCTGTTCTTTATGCTCAGGAGTCTCAACATACCGTTCGGCTCACATTGAAAGAGGCGATCGTACTAGCCCAGTTGCAGTCTGTCGATGCAGCGGTTGCGTTAAACGAATTGAAAACAGCTTATTGGGAGTACCGAACACACCGGGCAGATCAGTTGCCTGAAATTTCTTTTACCGGTACATTACCAGCTTATTACCAGCAGTATAACAAACGGCAAAATGATGATGGCTCTTTCAGTTATGTACGAAATAATTCGTTGGATTTGAGCGGCGAATTATCTGTTTTACAAAATATTCCGTTGACCGGAGGGCAGATCTCCCTGAACACGTCGCTGGATTTTACCCGTCAGTTGGGACATGGAGCGTATAATGAATATATGAGTATCCCGATCGGATTGACTTTGCGGCAACCTATTTTCGGGGTAAACAATCAGAAGTGGAAACGTCGTATTGAGCCGGTCAGGTACCAGGAAGCCAAAGCGACTTATATCGAAAATGTCGAAGAAATAACAATGTCGACGATTAATCATTTTTTTAATCTGTTACTGGCTCGCGAAAACCTCTCTACCGCCCAACAAAATCTGGAAAATGCTGAAAAATTGTATGATATAGCTGTTGCTAAACGGAAGATCGGACAGATTTCGGAAAGTGAACAGATGCGCCTGAAGCAATCGGCTTTGCAGGCGAAAGGGAAATTGACGGAGGCCGAGTCGGAATTGAATACGCAGATGTTCCGATTACGTTCTTTTCTGGGTCTGAGTGAGCAGGATATGATCGAGTTGGTTATTCCCGAGTCGGCACCTGATGTCCGGATGAATTATCAAGCGGTATTGGAGAAAGCACAGGAGAATAATTCATTTTCAAAAAATATTCTTCGCCGCCAGCTGGAGGCCGACTATGAAGTTGCCAAAGCAAAAGGAAACCGCCGGAGTATCAATCTTTTTGCCAGTTTTGGGTATACCGGAACCGACTCCGTATTGCGTGGAGCCTATGATCCGTTGAAAGATAATCAGATTGTAGAGGTAGGTGTGACTATTCCTTTATTGGACTGGGGCAAACGCAAGGGAAAGGTGAAAGTGGCTGAATCGAACCGTGAAGTGGTTCTCTCAAAAACACGTCAGGAGCAGATGAATTTTAACCAGGATATATTCCTGTTGGTTGAAAAGTTTAATAACCAGGCTTCCCAATTAGTGATAGCTTCTGAGGTAGACGAACTGGCGGAGAAGCGGTATAAGACTTCCATCGAAACTTTTTTGATAGGGAAAATCGATATCCTGGATCTGAACGATGCGCAGAATTCGAAAGACAATGCCCGTCAGAAACATATTCAGGAACTGGCCTACTATTGGTTTTATTATTACAACATACGAAGTATCACGCTTTATGATTTCTTGAATGACAGCACATTGGATGCTGATTTTGAAGAGATAGTTAGAAGATGAGAGGGAAGAATATTTTTTTTGTAGTTTTGTTCTTTAATCGTATACACTATGATATTAATAATTGATGATGATGCCGCTGTTCGTTCTTCACTCTCTTTTCTGTTGAAACGTGCCGGATATAGCACGGAGGTCGCTTCGGGGCCAAAAGAGGCGTTGGAGGTTATACGTATGGCTGCGCCCCGGCTGATACTGATGGATATGAATTTTACCTTGACTACCACCGGGGAAGAGGGTATACAATTATTGAAGCAGGTAAAGATTTTCAGGCCTGATGTACCGGTTATTCTGATTACAGCTTGGGGATCGATCGCTTTGGCTGTCCAGGGGATACAAGCGGGCGCCTTTGATTTTATCACTAAGCCGTGGAATAATCTGATATTATTGAATGTCATCCGTACAGCCCTTGAACTGAGTGAACAGAAGAAAATAGAGAAGACTCCGCTTAACCGTAGTGATGCCGATCAGAAGTTTCATTTTGATAAAATTATCGGACAAAGTGCCGCATTGATGGATGTATTCGGAACGGTCTCCCGTATCGCGCCGACCAATGCACCGGTATTGATTACAGGGGAGAGTGGTACGGGAAAAGAGTTGATTGCTGAAGCTATTCACCTGAACAGTCCGCGTGTAAAGGCTCCTTTTGTGAAAGTAAACTTGGGCGGACTTTCCCAAAGTCTCTTTGAAAGTGAAATGTTCGGACATAAAAAAGGGGCTTTTACCGATGCGTATATGGATCGTACCGGACGTTTTGAGATGGCGGATAAAGGGACGATTTTTCTGGATGAGATCGGTGACCTGGAATTGTCGAGCCAGGTGAAAATGCTCAGGGTGTTGCAGGATCAGACTTTTGAGGTACTGGGAGATAGCCGTCCGCGCAAAGTAGATATCCGTGTGGTCAGTGCGACCAACTGTGATTTACGCCAGATGGTTGCTGCCCGGACATTTCGGGAAGATCTGTTTTATCGCATCAATCTGATTACGGTTCATTTGCCACCACTTCGCGAACGGCGTGAGGATATACCGTTGTTGGTCAGGTATTTTGCGGATAAACAGTCGGAAAGTAATGGACTACCCAAGGTGGAGTTTACTTCGGAGGCAATTGTTTATCTGCAACGTTTACCGTTTCCGGGCAATATCCGTGAATTGAAGAATCTGGTGGAACGAACGATGTTGGTTTCCGGAAAGAAACTATTGGATACTGACGATTTTAAGCACCAATTATCGCCTGATCAGGAGCAACATGCTTCGGCGTCATTTACGACAACGGGGTTGACGTTGGATGAAATAGAAAAACAGACAATTTTACAGGCATTAGAGACGCATCAGGGGAATCTTTCTCATGTGGCCTCTGCTTTGGGTATCAGCCGTGCTGCATTGTATCGCCGGTTGGAGAAACATGGTATTTCTACCGATAAATAACTACAGGGGATGAAGCTGAAAGGGATGTTTTGGATACTGACTGTTTTATTATTGACCGTTTTAGTTGTGCTTACGTATTATGTATTCCAAACATCATCTATCTACCTGTTTTTTATTGTAGAGGGGGTGCTTTTATTGACGATTCTCTATCTGTTTGTTTTTTACCGTCGTATTGTCAAGCCGTTATATATCATCGGAAACGGTATGGAGTTATTGAAAGAACAGGATTTTAGTTCGCGTCTGGGACGTGTTGGACAGACCGAAGCAGACCGGGTGGTTGATGTCTTTAATAAAATGATGGAGCAACTGAAGAATGAACGGTTGTATCTGCGGGAACAAAATCATTTCTTGGATCTGTTGATCAATGCCTCTCCTTTAGGGGTGATTATTATGGATCTGGATCAAAAAATACGTTCGGTCAATTCGGCCGGATGCCAGATACTCGGGGTGCGACATGTTGATTTACTTTATGGTAAGGAGTTAACCTCGTTGGAATCTCCACTGGGTCGTGAACTTATTGATACACCAATGTATGATTCCCGAACGATCCGTTTAAGTAATGCTCATATCTATAAATGTACCCATTCTTCTTTTATAGATAAAGGTTTTCATCACGATTTTTATCTGGTGGAATCGCTTACACAGGAGGTCTTTAAGGCAGAAAAGAAAGCGTATGAAAAAGTGATTCGGATGATTGCACATGAAGTGAATAATACGACGGCCGGTATTACTTCGACATTGGATACGCTTGACGAAACGTTTAAGGGGATGGAGCATATGGAAGAACTCAGTGAGGTGCTTCGGATTTCTATTGAAAGATGTTATAGTATGAGCCGGTTTATTACCAAATTTGCTGATGTGGTTCGTATACCGGAACCTGAACTCCGGCAGGTTAGTCTTAACACGGTTGTTACCTCTTGTAAACGTTTTATGGAGACAATTTGTCAAAACCGCCAGATTGAAATTATACCGGAGTTAAGTGAGGAGTCACCAACCGTTTTTTTAGATGTCTCTCTTTTTGAACAGGTGTTGGTCAATATCATAAAAAATGCTGCCGAATCTATCGACCGGGATGGAAAAATTTATGTGCGCACGACCAATCATCCCATCATGCTTGAAATAGCAGATAATGGGAAAGGCATTGACGAAGAAACCGAAACAAAATTATTCAGCCCGTTCTTTTCGACGAAACCACAAGGGCAGGGGATCGGCTTGATTTTTATCCGTGAAGTACTGCAAAAACACCATTGCTCTTTTTCTCTTCGGAGTTATGAAGATGGACTGACAAAGTTCAGGATCGTATTCGAATAAAGGAATAACGCCCATAAAACTATTTTATGTGGGGTTAATTCTGTAATTTTGCGGGCAAAGAAAAAGATCATGACTGAAAGCACAAATGAACATCTTTTGGAAAAGATTCAATCGCCGAATGATTTACGGCAATTGGCGATGGATGATTTGCCGAAGGTGTGTGAAGAGTTGCGTCAATATATAATAGATATACTCTCGGAACATCCGGGACACCTGGGCGCCAGCCTGGGAACAGTGGAACTGACGGTTGCATTGCATTATGTGTTTAATACACCCTATGACCGTATTGTCTGGGATGTGGGGCATCAGGCGTATGGACATAAAATATTGACAGGTCGCCGGGAAGCTTTTCATACGTTACGGACATTTAAAGGGATCAGTGGTTTTCCTAATCCGGCAGAGAGCGAATATGATTCCTTTATAGCAGGGCATGCTTCCAATTCGATCTCGGCGGCATTGGGTATGTCGGTTGCTTTTGATCTTCAGAAAGAAGAAAATCGTAATGTGGTGGCTGTCATCGGTGACGGTGCTATGACAGGAGGGTTGGCTTTTGAAGGGTTGAATAATGCATCGGCTAATCCGAATAACTTATTGATCATTCTCAATGATAACGATATGGCGATCGACCAGAGTGTTGGCGGGTTGAGTCAATATTTGGTGGATATCACCACAAGTCAGACCTATAATAAGGTGCGATATGATGCCTACAGAGGTTTGAAGCGGATGAAATTGATTAATGAAAACCGACGGGGGATTATTCTCCGCCTGAATAATAGCCTGAAAGCGCTGATTACCGAACAACATAATCTGTTTGAAGGATTTAGTATCCGCTATTTTGGTCCGATAGATGGACATGATGTCAACTATCTGGCTAAAGTGATGAATGATATCAAACATATGAAAGGGCCGAAGTTGTTGCATATCAAGACAAAAAAAGGAAAAGGCTTCAAACCGGCAGAAGAATCGGCTACCGAATGGCATGCGCCCGGAAGATTTAATAAAGAGACCGGTGAACGAATCGTACCGCTTAAGTTGAACGAACCTCAACTGTATCAGGATGTGTTTGGCCATACATTGGTGGAACTGGCAGAGCAAGACGAACGGATTGTAGGAGTCACTCCGGCTATGCCAACGGGAAGTTCGATGTGTTATATGATGAAAGCTTTTCCAAAACGTTCTTTTGATGTCGGTATCGCTGAAGGTCATGCGGTTACTTTTTCTGCCGGTATGGCGAAAGAGGGTATGATCCCTTTTTGTAATGTGTACTCTTCGTTTATGCAGCGTGCTTACGACATGTTGATTCATGACGTCGCTTTACAGAAACTGCATATGGTACTTTGTCTGGATCGTGCCGGTTTGGTAGGTGAGGATGGTGCGACTCATCATGGGATCTTTGATCTGGCTTATTTGCGTCCGATTCCTAATTTAGTAATTTCTTCTCCTTTAAATGAGATCGATTTGCGCAACCTGATGTATACCGGTTATAAAGTCGCCGACGGGCCATTTGTGATTCGTTATCCGCGTGGGAAAGGCGAACTCAGGGATTGGCGCAACAAAATGGAACCGCTTCCTGTTGGTAAAGGAAAGCGGTTAAGAGCGGGAACGGATATGGCTGTTTTGTCGATCGGCCCGATTGGTAATGAGGTTATTAAGGCGATAGATGTATTGGAACAGGATGGATTTTCGGTTGCTCATTATGATATGATTTACCTCAAACCGATTGATGAGGCTCTTTTACATGAAGTAGGACGTACCTATAAATATGTATTAACGGTGGAAAATGGCGTGATCAGGGGTGGATTAGGAACAGCAGTGATTGAGTTTATGGCTGATCACGGATATACCCCCGTTCTGCAACGGATCGGTGTAGGGGATGAATTTATAGAACATGGCTCCATTCCAGAATTATACCGATTATGTGAAATGGATGCGGAAGGGATTGTGCAAAAGGCAAAAAAAATGCTTAATCCGCTATGAAGCGTGAAATGAATATATCAAACCAATAATTAACGGACGTGAAAATTATTATAGCCGGTGCCGGAGAGGTGGGTACACATTTAGCTAAAATGTTGTCCCAGGAAAAAATGGATATCATTCTAATGGACCCGGATGAAGAACGGTTGACTTTTCCCAATTCGAATATGGATATCCTGCCGGTTGTCGGTGATCCGACATCACTTCGTAACCTGGAAGAGGCGGGGATTAAAAATGCGGATCTGTTTGTTAGTGTGACACCGGAAGAGGCGGTGAATGTGATGGCTTGTATGTTGGCTCATAATTTGGGGGCTAAGAAAACGCTGGCTCGAATCAATAACTACGAATACCTCTTACCCAAAAATAAAGAATTTTTTGAAACACTCGGGATTAACTCGATGATCTATCCGGAGATGTTGGCAGCTAAAGAGATCGTATCGGATATTCGTAGGCCATGGACCCGCCAGTATTGGGAACTGTTTGGTGGTGCATTGATTCTGATAGGCGTAAAGATCCGTGAGAATTCACAGTTTGTGAATATGCGGATTATGGATCTGCCCAATGAAGACAAGTATTATCATATTGTGGCAATCAAACGAAAAAATGAAACGATCATTCCTCGAGGGAGTGATCTCATAGAAGCGGATGATTTATTGTTTTTTACGACAACCAAATCGCATGTGGATGATGTTCGTGTGTTGGCCGGAAAGAAAGACCCGGAAGTCAAGAAGATATTTATTATGGGTGCCAGCCGGATCGCTATCCGGGCTTGTCAGTATCTCCCGAACAATATACGTATAAAGCTCTTTGAGACCGACAAGGAAGAAAGCCATCGTGTGGCGGAAATTGTTCCGGGTAACGTATTGGTTATTAATGGAGATGCCCGTGATACCGAACTGTTGCAACAGGAAGGAATAAAAGACGCTCAGGCTTTTATCGCTTTGACTGAGAACGCCAGTACAAATATTCTCTCATGTATTGCAGCTAAACGTTTTGGTGTTTTTAAAACCATTGCCAAAATAGAGAATCTCGATTATATCTCGTTAGCGGAAAGTATGGATATCGGGGCGGTGATTAATAAAAAACTGATAGCGGCCAGCCATATTTACAAATTCTTGTTGGATGCCGATGTCTCGAATGTGAAGATGCTGACTTTTGCAAATGCAAACGTTGCGGAACTGGTTGCCCGACCGGATTCGAAAATTACCCGAAAGCAGGTGCAAGATCTTAAATTACCAAAAGATATGACTTTAGGCGGCATGATACGTGACGGAGAACCGATGCTGGTTAAAGGGAATACACAGATTCAGGCGAACGACCATGTGGTGGTTTTCTGTCTGGACTCGGCGATGCGTCGACTGGAGGATTATTTCAATTAATCATTCATGATCAATATACGATTTATACTGAAAATGTTGGGCATGATGTTTCTGTTGGAAACATTCTTCATGCTGTTGGCGACATTGGTCGGTTTCTTGTATAAAGAAGGAGATTTTATTCCGTTATTGATCTCCAGTGGGATCATGTTTGTTGTGGGGGGACTTTTTTACCTGATCGGTTTGCATGCAGATGAACATATGGCCGGACGGCGTGAAGGGATGTTGACAGTCGCCCTGACCTGGCTGTTGTTCTCTTTATTTGGTATGCTTCCCTTTTATCTGGGAGGGTATATCGATAATGTGACAGACGCTTTTTTTGAAACGATGTCGGGTTATACAACTACCGGTGCTTCTATTCTGACGAATATCGAATCGATGCCGAAAGGCATATTGTTTTGGCGTAGCTTGACGCAATGGCAGGGAGGAATCGGTATTATTGTGTTTACTGTAGCATTGATGCCGATATTTGGAGGAGGCGCTTCTCAGCTATTTGATGCGGAGACTCCAGGCATTACGCATGATCGTTTCTTGCCCCGGGTGACTCAGGTGGCCAAACGTCTTTCCGGTGTGTATATTTTTCTGACTCTTTTGGTCGTTGTGCTTCTTTGGATAGGTCCGATGAACTTTTATGATGCACTGAATCATGGGTTGACGACTATTTCTACCGGAGGATATTCTACCCGGAACACCAGTATAGCTTATTGGGATTCGGCTTATGTCGAGTATGTCATTATGATCTTTATGTTCTTAGGTGCTACGAATATTACCCTTATATATTTTTGTTTGAAGATTCAACCGATCAAACTGATAAAAGACGAAGAATTCCGTTGGTTTCTGATGTTTGTGGTAGTGGCAACGGGGGCAACGTTGGGTTGGTTATTATATAATGGGTATACGACGGATATTGAGTACGCCTTTCGCCATGCTTGTTTTCAGGTTATTTCGTTAATAACAACCTGTGGTTTTGGAACGGCAAACTATGTTGAGTGGGGCGCTTTTTTCTGGTTGATTGCTTTATTCCTGATGTTTGTCTGTGGCTGTGCCGGTTCTACCAGCGGAGGATTGAAAGTGGGACGTTTTGTGATCTTGACGAAAAACCTTTCGAATGAATTCAAGAAACAAACGCATCCGCATGCGATCATTCCGGTGCGAATGAACAAACATGTGGTTTCGGGAGAAATCGTACATCGTGTCCTGGCTTTTGCTTTTGCCTATATAACTTTGATTGTTGTGAGTTGCCTTGTATTGGCATTAGATGGTATGTCGTTTGATGATGCGGTGAGTGTAGCCATATCTGCTATAGGGAATATCGGTCCGGCTTTAGGCTCGTTAGGACCATTTGATAATTATGCCGATGTTCCGGTCGTATCGAAATGGTTTCTATCCTTTTTAATGTTAACCGGTCGTCTGGAGATTTTTACAGTATTGACAATCCTTATTCCGGGTTTCTGGAAGCAATAAATATTCATACAGAACGGCTCAAACGGACCTGTGAGAGCGTTGCATGATGAATAAGATAACTTTCATTACATATATTTTTTGTTTTGTATGCTAATATTGACCGGCCTTACAATCCCAGCAAGACCGGTTTCAATCGATCAATTAACATAAATTAAAATAACAATATTAATTTTTTTGTAATTTTGCGGGCGCAAGTGAAAACAAATGGGTATCCTCCCTAACCGTTTAAATAACAAACTAACATTCCTTATCATGGGAGGGGGTAAGAACAATATTCAGAGTTATGAAAAAAATCTTTATGTGCATTGCTGCTGCAGCATTCTTAACTAGTTGTGGCGTAACAAAAGCACCTGTAATGGGAGCTATTTATACTGATGTTATATCAGGAACAGCTGTAACAAGCAATAAACTGGCTACAAAAGTAGGAACAGGAAAAGCTACAGGTATTTTAGGTTTGTTTGCTACTGGTGACGCAAGTTATCAAACTGCTGCTAAAAACGCAGGCATCACAAGAATTACTCATGTAGACGAACGTAATTATACTATCTTAGGTATCATTACAACTTACGAAACATTTGTTTACGGAGAATAAGATACTTTTATAATATTCTTCTATTATCGGAGTTGAACCTTTGTTCAACTCCGATAATTATTAAAAAATAGAATCAATGCGACTTTCTCTCTTATCCTGTTTCATTTTATGTTTGGCTTTTAACGGTTGGGCTCAAAAGGTGAACCGTGACTATTCTTTTTATCCTCAGGAAAACGGGAATGTCTACTTTATTCATCCTCAAAAGGGGTATAAGAGTGATCAAAAAGAAGCAACCAAAGGCCTTACCTACGATATCACTTATTTATCCGGGCGCGATTCGGCTTCATATACGTTTACATATTATTTACAGGATGTATTACAGATAAACGCTGTTATTCTTTTAGACCATAACGGTAAAGAAGTGTATAAAGGAGAGCCGGAGATCTATTATGTACAGCCTAAAAGGAATTATTGGCAACACCGGGCAAAGGTAGAAATACCATATGATCTGTTGGAACAAATCTACCAGGAGGAATCTCCGTATAACCTTATATTACAAGGAAATAATAAGACTGTTCGTTATACATTGAATCCTAAAAAGTGGGCAAAACAATCGACTCTAATTTCCCGTATTTTTCAAGTCGTTAAGTACAATCAATAAACCGGGAGATAGAAAAATACTTTCGTTTTATCGTTTTTCTATAATCCTGTAAATCGCTTTTCCCCAGAATTCTCCAAGCCGTGCAGCACCGGTAAGGTTCGGATGAAGATAAAAAACACCAGCATTCCCATCTTCCGGGACAAATACCGTATCATAATTCTCTTTAAAGAATTCGAAGGCTTCCGTATCACCAATAAACACATTTTTAGGCTTTCTTTCAGCTAAAAGATGCAATTGCGGAAAATAAGATTTTAACCGCTCCAGTCCTTCTTTCAGATACATGGAATTGTTGTAGGTATTAGGACTATACCATATCGGATAATGTAAAATAATTTTACTCTTCGGGTATAGGTTGAGCAATTCGTCAATAATCACTTGCAGATTCGTATAATACTGTTCCGATGAGACCGGAGCACCATAGGGTCCTTTGATGGCGCTGTCATTCGTTCCCAACATAATGGAAAAGAGCAATAAGGCATTGGAATCCTCTTTAAACTGATCGGCTGCAGCCTTTACCTTGGCAAAATAACTGTTTTGTGCAGGTAAAAAATCTACCGTAGTCTTGCCACTTACCCCCTGATTGGAATACCTGACATTTCCGACTAACGGCATTTGTTCCAGGAACAGACTGGCTTTGACCGGTGGTGCATTCAATTCAGGTTGATCAATCAGAACACCTTGTGAAATACTGTTGCCTATATACACAATATTCAAATTCATTTCCTGTGCAGAAGAGCAAAAAATGTTTTGTAAACCTACAAGCAACAAAAAGAAAAGAACTCTCTTTTTCATCAGATCATTGTTTTATTGAAACTGCGATCTTTCCCAGGTATACACCTTAGGAGTATCTTTGATAAATGGGGTTATTTTATCACGTTCCTCCCGGCTGAGGTAAAGGGGAGTGGTATAAGTTGCAGTCAAGGTCAGATTCTCAGGACTTAACTGATATTTAATCAGATCCATATCCAGCCGTGAGATCGCATAGTCGTATTCATCTTCACTTCGTTGTGCGTTCTTTTGGATGAACCAGGTTGTATTGACAGGTGTTAATAGAGTCTCTGCTTCAAGCGGTTGCCATTCTGTGGTGAAAAAAGAGATACGACTGTCCGCTGCAGGCCCTTCTATAGTTGTTGTCATACAAATGATATAGGTATTATTGACGAGCGGCAATAATTTCATTTCAATGGTGGTCCGTTCGGTAGACCGAAGTCTGAGGTAATCAGCCGTTAATTCTTCCAGTACAGAATAACCGGTCATCGTGTTTTGTAAACGGGCTTCCTTATCCGAGGAATTATAAAGATCTATAAGGTCTCTTCGCCAAGCACTTTCCAGTTGAGGGATATAGCGGTCGGGCATATTGGTAAAAACGGAGGCCATATCCTGTGCATTTATGGCACTCAGGAAAAAACAGCCGATGATAGTGAATATAAATCGCATCATATTTTTCTCATTTTTTGTACGTTTAAAAACGTAATTGGGCTTGAAGTAATTTTTCTCCAAACAGTTGAATGCTGTTTAATATCTTTTCTGAAGTTTCTTTGCTTGGATTTCTGTAGCCATTCGCATATGACCATAGTTGTTTTTGATTAATCCCTGTAATCTCTTTCATTCCGGCAAATGAGATGTACTTAGAATAATACTTCAGAAATCCGGAAGTATCGAAAGTAAAATCAATTTCATAATCTGCTTTCAACACAGCAGGTATATTCTCATTTTCTTCGATATAAAGATTTAATCCCTCCAAAAGATTTTGTTTTGTTTCTTCGATCGTTTCGCCAGCACCATAGGCTCCGGGCACTTCTTCAATCCATGCTCCAAATTGATCTTTGCCACCAGTAATAACGGCTTTTAGTTTTTTTATTTTCATATCATATTATTTTTTTTTTAAAAAGGACTTATTTAAGTCTCATCTCTTTTTGTAATCTAAGTCGAAGTCCTTCAGGTATTCTTCAATAGTCGCTTTGGTTATACCACAAATGTAAGAAATATTTCTAACAGATAAAAGATGTTTTAATAAATATTGTTTGTAAAAGTATTATTTTGTTCCTAAATAGAGGAATATCATCCCGATCAATACCAGCAGCAGATCTACAGCTTTGCTCTTTAAGTTCTTTTCATGGAAAAAGAACGCGCCGGCGGTGAATGTGACCAATACATTGCTCCGGCGGATCATGGCGATAATGGCAATCATCGAATCCGGGAAGCTAAGGGCATAAAAATAAATCCAGTCGGCCGCCACCAGAAAAACGGATATAAGAAGGATATTCCATTTCCAGACAAACGGAGTACTTGCTTTCCTTCGGGGATACCAGAGGAGTAACAAGATAAAAGTCATTATAATACATTGATACACATTGAACCATACCTGTACGGTCATCACATCCATGCTTTTCATCAGATGTTTATCGTATAGACCGCTTAAAGCCCCGAAAATAACCGACATGATCGTGAAAAAGATCCATTTGTTGTGCGAAAAATGGATGCCTTCTTTTCTGCCGGAAGAAGAGAGCAGATAGAAAGAGGCTATGGCCAATAAAACACCTATCCATTGTAACAGATTTAATCGTTCTCCGAAAATAAGTAATGCGCCGATCAAAGTCAGTACCGGTTGAGTCGCTTTAATCGGCCCGGTGATCGTTATAGGCAGGTGTTTGATTCCGAAATACCCGAAGAGCCAGGATAACAAAACGATTATAGCCTTGACCATTACCGCCAGATGCTCCTGCAAAGAGGCTTTCGGTACAAAAAAGAGTGTTTCGTCTAATACGGAGGTATAAAACGAGAGACCTATAAACGGAATAAACAGTAGACTGCTGAAAAGTGTATTGAAAAACAGAACCGGAATAACTGCGTTTCCGGTCAGCGATATCTTCTTGTTGATATCATAACAGCCTAAAAGAAAGGCGGAGGCAAAAGCTAAAACAACCCACATAATTCAATGGACAATGGATAATTGACAATGGATAATGAAGAGCATTTTTTCATTATAAGTGTATATAGTCGTATGTGATATCTACTAAAAACAAAGCTTGTCCCGGCACGGAGGTTCCGGCTTGGCCACGGTCTTTCGATTCGATGACTCGACGAAAGCCGTCTAATGACAGTTTTCCTCGTCCGACTTCGAGTAGTGTGCCGACAATGGCACGTACCATGTTGCGCAAAAAACGATCAGCCCGGATGGTAAACACCCAGACATCATCTTCCTGAGTCCATTGGGCATGCATGATCCGGCAGTTGTTGGTCTTTACGTCGGTATGGAGTTTGCTGAAACTGGTAAAATCAATGTATTCAAACAAGATTTTACACGCCTCATTCATGGCTTCAATATCCAATGAACCGTGTATTTTGTACACAAAATCAGTATTGAACGGGTTCTTTTGTCGGGTGATGTAATAGTTGTAGGTGCGCGATGTGGCATCAAAACGGGCATGCGCATCCGGAGCAACAGGAATGATTTGATGAATGGCAATATCTTTGGGCAGGAGACGATTGAGTTTCTCTGCCAGGAAAGAGAGCTCATCAAATTCCTCTTCCCAGTCGAAATGGGCAACCATCATCCGGGCATGCACACCACTGTCTGTACGTCCGGCACCTACAATCGGCACAGGTTTGCGCAGTAGAGTGGCCAATGCTGTCTCGATACACCCTTGTACCGTAGCGCCATTAGGTTGTATCTGCCACCCACAGTAATTTTTTCCGTTATATCCTAAATAGATGAAATATCTTGCCACAGAAACAATATTTAGACGGTTTCACATCTTTGAATATGCAAAGGTACGAGAAATATAGCCAATAGCTTGTTTAATCCGATGAGATCTTTATCCTCAAACATGCAAAAGAAGAATTCATTCGACAATTGTCAAATGATCGTTTCACAATTGTGGAATGATCATTTGATAATTATAGAACGATCGTTCTACAGTTATCGAATGAATTCTTATTGCAGATCGTTCGGGAAAACGAACAGGATACAGTTGTTTTCACTTCGAAATAAGTATATTTGCACGCTACTAACTTAATTTACTGTCATGGAGAAGAAAATCGTAACGTTTGGAGAGATTATGTTGCGCTTGGCAACGCCTGATTACCTACGCTTTAACCAGTCCCCACAATTTAATGCTACCTTTGGAGGAGGTGAAGCCAATGTGGCTGTGTCTTTAGCCAATTATGGATTAAAAGCAGAGTTTGTTACCCGCCTTCCGAAGAACGATATAGCGAAGTCTTGTGTAATGGATTTGCGCAAATACAATGTCGGAACAGATCATATTGTCTATGGGGGCGACCGTCTGGGGATTTACTTTCTGGAAACAGGCGCTGTGGCGCGTGCCAGTAAGGTGGTCTATGACCGGGCACATTCGGCTATCGCGGAGATCCAGCCGGGTATGATCAATTGGGAAAACGTGTTTGAAGGAGTGACCTGGTTTCACTGGACAGGAATTACCCCGGCCATTTCACAAGGGGCGGCTGATGTTTGTCTGGAGGCGGTGAAGATGGCCAATAAGCTGGGTATAACGGTGAGTTGTGACCTGAATTACCGGAAGAACCTTTGGAAATATGGAAAAACAGCCTCTGAAGTGATGCCGGCTTTGGTGGAGTGTTGTGATATTGTGTTGGGAAATGAGGAAGATTGCGAGAAGGTGTTCGCTATTAAGCCGGAAGGTTTTGATGTGACGGCTACGCATGGTGAGGTGAACGCAGCGGAGTTTGAATCGGTATGTGTACAGATGCAGAAACGTTTCCCACGGGCGAAGAAGGTCATTATTACCTTGCGGGGTGCAATTAATGCCAACCATAACACATGGGGTGGAGTGCTTTATTCTGAAGGAAAGCTGTATCAGTCAAAGCGTTATGATATGACCCATATTGTAGACCGTGTCGGAGGTGGCGATTCGTTTATGGGTGGTTTGATCTACGGATTGATTACTTATCCGGCGGATGACCAGAAAGCGTTGGAGTTTGCCGTTGCGGCATCTTGTTTGAAGCATACAATCTATGGCGACTTTAACCAAGTCACTGTCGATGAGGTCGAAAAGCTGATGGCAGGAGATGCTTCGGGGAGAGTTTCGAGATGAATATAGATAGAATGATTAATGTTTAATGATGAATGATTAATTGGAACAGCACTAAGCTCTTATGTCTTTGAACTGGGATTAATTAAATATCATTATTTTTTTCATTAATCATTAATAATTAACAATTAATCATTAAAAAACGTGGCTAAGTTTAATAAAATAAAGACGTTGTCGGTCATGCAGTCCACCGGAATGGTTCCGGTGTTTTATCATGCGGATATAGAGACTGCTCAGAAGGTGCTTAAGGCCTGTTATGAGGGAGGAGTCAGAGTTTTTGAATTTACAAACCGGGGCGATTTTGCTCAGGAGGTGTTTGGTGCGTTGGTAAAGTATGCAGCCAAAGAGTGCCCTGAGATGATTCTGGGGATCGGATCGATTGTCGATCCGGCAACGGCCGCGATGTATATTCAGTTGGGGGCGAATTTTGTGGTAGGTCCCTGTTTTAACCCGGAGATATCGAAGGTTTGTAACCGGCGGTTGATCCCTTATATTCCGGGATGTGGATCGGTTTCAGAAATTGGGAATGCCCAGGAGGCAGGAAGTGATGTATGTAAAGTCTTCCCGGCCGGAAATGTGGGAGGACCTTCTTTTGTAAAAAACGTGAAGGCGCCGATGCCTTGGTCGATGTTGATGGTCACCGGCGGGGTAGAGCCTACGAAAGAAAATCTGACAGCTTGGTTTAAAGCAGGGGTCACTTGCGTAGGTATGGGTTCAAACCTGTTTCCTGCCGAAATGATTAAGAATCAGGAGTGGGGGAAAATCACTTCATTATGCCAAGAGGCTTTTACTATAATTGAAAGTGTACGATAAAAAAGAATGTTTTAGGGAGTTGCTTGAAAAAGGCTTGTATTCATGAAGCGTTTCAGGTACTCCCTCGAACGGTTGGTGAAAGGGTTTTCTTGTGATTCTTTTACAACTATTACGTGATGAATCTCGATGCGGTTTGTGATAAACGTTTATATTTGCATATTCTAGAATAGTCAGGATTGTCGACGCGTTTCTGCAATCTTTTTAAGAATATCGATTTATGTTGAAACAGCAATTACAACAGAAATTACAACAAAAGCTCTCTCCGCAACAGATTCAATTAATCCGGTTGTTGGAACTGCCTGCAATAGAACTGGAAGAACGCATAAAACATGAATTGGAAGAAAATCCGGCTTTGGAAGAAGGGGGTGAACCGCTTGATGAGTTTGAAGCGATAGAAGGTGAGGGGGATGAGGGTCTAACTGCTGATAGCCAGGAGATAGATCTGGGTGATTACCTGACAGAAGACGATATCCCGGATTATAAACTCAAAGAGTTCAGCGAACGGGGTGAACGTAAGGAGGATATCCCTTTTTCGGTAAGTGAGTCGTTGAATGAGTATCTGCTCGAACAGTTGGGATTGCGAGAATTGCCTGATAAACAGATGAAAATAGCCGAATATATTATCGGAAATATTGACGATGACGGTTATTTGAGACGGGATTTATCATCTATAGCAGATGATCTGATTTTCCAAGCCGGACAGGATGTCGATGAGGATGAAATCGAAAAAATATTATGTGTTGTTCAGGATTTTGAACCCTCGGGAGTCGGTGCACGTGATTTGAGAGAATGTTTGCTTTTACAACTCAATAAAAAAGAGCAAACAGAAACAATTCTTTTGGCAGTATCTATTTTAAAAAACTATTATGGTGAATTTGTACGTAAACATTACGACAAGATACAACGTGGTTTAGGGATTGATGAAGTCACACTCAAACAGGTCATTCATGAAATAACCGTGTTGAATCCCAAGCCTGGAACAGGGTGGGGGTCGCCGCTTGAACTGGCCATGAGTATTGTGGTACCCGATTTTATTGTGGAAGCACATAATGGAGAATTAACCTTGAGTATGAACAACCGCGATATTCCCGATATGCATATCAACCGTGAATATGCAGAGATGTTTAAAGATTACTCGTCGAATAAAGCGAACCAGACCTCCGAAATGCGTGAGGCCGTACAGTTTGTCAAACAGAAACTGGATTCGGCTCAATGGTTTATAGATGCAATCAGACAACGTCAGGAGACGTTACAACGTACCATGGAAACGATCATTCTGTTGCAGCATGATTTTTTTCTGACTGGTGATGAGGCGACACTTCGTCCGATGATCCTTAAAGATGTCGCAGAACGTGCAGGATATGATATTTCGACCATTTCCCGGGTGAGTAACAGTAAATATGTGCAGACAAACTTTGGGGTTTATCCGTTGAAATATTTTTTCTCGGAATCGATGCAAACAGACAGTGGCGAAGAGATCTCAACCCGCGAAGTGAAAAAAATCATGAAAGAACATATTGACGGAGAAGATAAACGTAAACCGCTTACAGATGAAGAGCTAACAGCTATTCTGAAACAAAAAGGGTATGTGATTGCCCGACGGACAGTTGCCAAATACCGGGAACAATTGGATATTCCGGTTGCTCGTCTGAGAAAAGAAATATAATTTTGTAGGCATGATGAAAACGTTTGCCAACATCGTCTCTTTTTTATTCCATCCGTTGCTGATGGTTACTTATGGAGTTCTATTAGCGATGATGTTTACCTATCTGTCCATTTATCCGGATAAAGCAAAACTACTGATTATAGTAGGCGCACTGTTGGTGACTTGCATTATTCCTGCATTATTTATTTTATTGATTATTCGAACTGGAGGCGCTTCCGATATCGAGTTGACAGATCGAAGGGAGCGAGTGCTTCCCTATCTGGTTATTATCGCTTCGATATTGCTCTATACCTATTATATGTATAGAATGATGATGCCAAACTGGCTGTTGTTGATATTGATAGGAGGCATTATCGCCCTACTCATCGCGTTATGTGTCAATTTTGTATGGAAGATTAGTGCACATAGTATAGGGATCGGCGGCCTGATGGGCGGAGTGATGGGGGTGTGCCGGATCCATCTGATGAATCCTTTCTGGGCCTTTATGTTGCTGTTTCTTATTGCCGGATTGGTTTGTTCTTCTCGGATCTATTTAAAACGGCATACGCCAATGCAAACATACGCAGGTTTTGGTTTAGGATTTATATGTACCTTTACTGCGTCATTAATTAGCTATATCTATTTATTCATTTAAAAACTCATATTATGAATTTTCCAGCTGAATTGAAGTACACAAAGGATCATGAATGGATCCGGATTGAAGGGAATGAAGCTTATATCGGTATTACAGATTATGCGCAAAGTGAATTGGGAGAAATTGTGTTTGTGGATATAAACACAGAAGGTGAGACCGTGGCCAAAGAAGAAGTTTTTGGAACGATAGAAGCTGTTAAAACTGTTTCCGATCTGTTTATGCCTGTTAGTGGCGAAGTGGTTGAAGTAAATGCTGATCTGGAAGATAAGCCTGAATTGGTGAATGAAGACGCTTATGGAAAAGGGTGGCTGATTAAAATTGCGATGAAAGATCCGGCAGAGACGGCTGATCTTTTATCGGCAGACGATTATCAAAAGCTGATTGCGAAATAAGTCTATATATTTCGGCGATAAAAAAGCACATAAGGTCAGGCGGATAAACGAATTATTTCTGCCTGACTCTTTTGATTAATAAAGAGATACCCGAAGAGATAGCGGGTAGCGTATAAATAAATTGAGAGAATATGACTCCTGTTGTAAGTATAATTATGGGTAGCACGTCGGATCTTCCAGTTATGGAAAAAGCTGCCGGGTTTTTAAATGAGATGGAAGTACCGTTTGAAATGCATGCTCTTTCTGCGCATCGTACTCCCGCTGAGGTGGAAATATTTGCCAAAGGTGCTAAAGATCGAGGAATTAAAGTGATTATTGCAGCAGCAGGTATGGCCGCTCATTTGTGTGGTGTGATTGCTTCGATGACCACATTGCCGGTGATAGGCGTTCCGATCAATTCGACCCTGGACGGGATGGATGCACTTTTGGCAATCGTTCAGATGCCTCCGGGGATTCCAGTAGCTACAGTTGGTATTAATGGAGCATTGAATGCCGGTATTCTTGCAGTTCAGATATTATCAGTAGGCGATGAGCAATTACAGGAGAAACTGATCGCTTATAAAGAAGACCTTAAAACGAAAATAGTAAAGGCGAATACCGATTTGGCCAAAGTCACCTTTACGTATAAAACAAATTGATACTCTAAACTCATTTGTCAACGATGGAACATCCTTTATTTATACATAATACCCTTTCAAGAAAAAAAGAACAGTTTACTCCTTTACATGCACCTTATGTCGGTATGTATGTCTGTGGACCGACAGTCTATAGTGATGCGCATCTGGGGCATGCTCGTTCGGCTATCACGTTTGACCTGTTGTTTCGCTATCTGAAACATCTGGGGTATAAAGTCAGATATGTCAGAAATGTGACCGACGTCGGACATTTAGAGCATGATGCCGATGAAGGTGAAGATAAGATTGCAAAAAAAGCCCGTTTGGAACAATTGGAACCGATGGAGGTTGTTCAATATTACCTGAATCGTTATCGCAAAGAACTGGATATATTGAATGTACTTCCTCCGAGCATTGAACCACAAGCGTCCGGTCATATAATCGAACAGATCGAATTGGTCAAAAAGATCCTGGATAACGGTTATGCCTATGAAAGCCAGGGGTCGGTTTACTTCGATGTTGAAAAGTATAATAAAGAACATCGGTATGGTATCCTTTCCGGACGGAATATTGAGGATATGTTGAATACAACCCGTATTTTGGACGGTCAGGATGAGAAACGCAATCCGATTGATTTTGCACTTTGGAAAAATGCACAGCCTGAACATATCATGCGATGGCCTTCGCCGTGGAGTAATGGTTTTCCCGGATGGCATTGTGAATGTACGGCTATGGGACGAAAATATTTGGGTAAACATTTTGATATTCATGGAGGTGGTATGGATCTGATCTTTCCACATCATGAATGCGAGATTGCTCAGGCTGTCGCGTCACAGGGCGAAGATATGGTGCGTTATTGGGTGCATAACAATATGATTACTGTAAACGGCCAAAAAATGGGTAAGTCGTTAGGTAACTTTATTACCTTGGAAGAGTTTTTCTCCGGAACACATGAAATGCTTTCGCAGGCTTATTCACCAATGACTATCCGCTTTTTTATTCTTCAGGCACATTATCGCAGCACATTGGATTTTAGTAACGAGGCGTTGCAAGCTTCCGAAAAAGGATTATCGCGTTTGTTGGATGCATATAAACATTTACAGAAATTACAATCGACAGAGCATTCAACAATAGCTGTTAAAGGGATTCGGGAGAAATGTTCCGATGCGATGAATGATGATCTCAATTCGCCTGTGGTTATTTCATATTTGTTTGATGCCGCGCGAGGTATTAATTCGGTAAAAGATGGAAAGGCAACGATCAGTCATGATGATTTACAAGAATTACAAGAGGTCTTTCAAACATTCTTTTTGACTGTTTTAGGCATGAAAGATGAAACCTCTGCGGGAAGTGACAACCAGGATGCATTCGGAAAAGCGGTGGATCTATTGTTGACTATCCGTCAACAAGCCAAAAACAATAAAGATTGGGCAACATCTGATAAAATACGTGATGAGTTATCGGCTTTCGGTTTTGAGATCAAAGATACGAAAGAGGGCGCCGAATGGAAACTAAGCAAATAATGTTTAATGGTTAATGATAAATGATTAATTATTTGTTGTTAACCATATAGAATTAAACATTAATCATTTATAATTAAACATTAAAAACGGTGACTATACAAGAATTTCTTCAGGGCGATAAATTCGCCCTTTTTGCTGGCGTAGAATTGTTGGAAGTCGGTAATGGCTATGCAAAAGCGCGTATGGAAATCAAACCGATGCATCTGAATGGTGGGGGAGTTTGTCAAGGGGGAGCGATTTTTACACTGGCTGATTTAGCTTTTGCTGCTGCAACGAATAGTCATGCACGATTGACATTATCCACCAATTCTTCGATTAATTTCTTTAAATCCGAATCGACAGGGTTTCTTTATGCGGAAGCTCAGGAAATATTCAACCATAAACGACTGGCGCATTGTGAAGTGAAAATCACCAATGAAGCAGGTACTTTAATTGCAACTTTTAATGGCTCTGGTTACCGGAAAGATGCGGAATTACCTTTTGAACCGATTGAATGATGGGCTGAAAAGGTCTTTTTATTATTTAACTCCTCGCAGCATATGCCTTTTTCCCGGTGGTCCGGGTAAACGTTCCATCTTAAAACCGGCTTGTTGCATTTTACGTCGTACTTCCCCTTTAGCACAATAAGTAACGATTATTCCTCCCGAAGAGGTATGCGCATATAATTTGTCGAATATCTCCTGCGTCCACATTTCGGGCTGTTTCTCTGGGGCGAAAGCATCAAAATAGATCAGATCAATACTCTCCGGAAGAGGACAAGAATTACTGTCGTCCTCGATTTTGGTAAATATAAAATGTTCAGCAATTTTTATCGGTTTATTCCAAGAACATCTATGAAGGTGCAGGAAAAATTCTTCCCTTTCCGGCCAGATCAATGAACCAAAGTTTAATCTATCGACCAACTCTTCCGGCAGCGGATACCGTTCGATACTTATATATTCAATCGTTTGCGTACTGTTTTCCTCTGCCTCTTTGAATGTAAGAAAAGCATTCAGTCCGGTGCCGAAACCGATCTCCAATATCCGTATCTGTTTTTGGGAGAATTGGTGTAGTCCGGCTTCAATAAAAACATGTATCGATTCTTGTATCGCTCCGTTCACCGAATGATAATGCTCGTTTATCTGCGGAACGAATAACGTATGGCTTCCGTCGGCAGTGATCAGTATCTCACGTTTGATCTCCATACGTTTATTTAAGTGGCAATATTTCTTTCATTTTATGGGCAAAAATGGCGGCCATACGTTGTTGAATGTATGATGCTTCACCGCGGATCGGATGCCAACCATATTTTATGCCGTTCAGTTCCTGAGTGTCGGTCGAGTAGAGCAGACTGTAATGTTCATGGGTAACAGGGTGAACCTGGTTTTTAGAGAACCCGATATTTTTATCAAACTCAACAACCGGAAATCCCCATTTCTCAGCCAACTGACGAACTGAGGTATTATAAACCACCCGTGCATCATGCCAGTCGGTACACAATACGATGACAGCCGGTTTACCCGTTGGGGTGTTGTAATATTTCGATTGAGGATCATTTTTCAGTTCGTAACATTCCGAAATATATCGTTTAATCACATAATCGAAAGCCGCGGCATAATTGATTCTTTCAAATGGGGTAGGGTAGTCGTGATAATTTTCTTTCAGCTGTGACGGCTCGAAGACATCCCGTTCGTGTACTTGCATGATCACCAAAGCGTCCAGATTCTCCAGTTCTGCTTTGGAATAGAGAGTGCCGTCAGCCATTCGATTCGCTGTACTGGCAATGGCTTCACCTCCGATAGCCCGGTTAATCGGGTTGGCTCCTAAAACATGGCATCCCATTTCGAACCATCTGTTTTCAGGTGATGCAAAAGAGGCACCGGTCAATAGGAGATTATACTTGTACGTTATCGTATTTTGCTGTGCGAAAACAGCAGTGTAAAAACTAACTATAAATAGGACTAAACTAATTTTCCGGATCATGATTTTTGAGTTATAGTGTGGTTACAATAAAGATTCTTTTATCTGCTCTAACAAACCGTCGCAAGCATCTTCCAGTATATCTAATACGTTTTCAAATCCGCTGGCTCCGCCATAATAGGGATCCGGCACATGATCAATCGTTTTCACTTTAGAAAATTCGGTCATCTGATGAATTTTTTGCTGCGATTCCAGATCCGGGGCCAAACGTTTGAGATTCGTTATATTTTGATCATCCATACCGATAATCAAGTCAAAATGGTCGAAATCATCCATTCGCACCGGGCGAGAGATTGATTCCAATTGATAACCTCGCCGAGAGGCATGCGTCCGCATACGTTGGTCGGCCATCTCCCCCTCATGATAAGCGGCAGTACCGGCAGAGTCAATCTCAAAGCGATCTTCAAGTCCGGCCTCTTTGACGACTTTTTTCATCACGGCTTCGGCCGAAGGAGAGCGACAGATATTCCCCAGACAGACAAAAAGGAGTTTGATTTTTTCTTGTTTCATCTTTTATCAATTGAGCGGTAATAACGGACAAAAATAAGCATTTATATGGACTGTAACGCTTGTGAAATGAAATATATTGAATCAGAAACATACATGAATACGGTCAAAAACCGCAGGGGTTTCGAACACTTTTCTGTTAGAGGTACGTCTAAAATAATTTAGAGGTACCTCTAAACTGATTTACACCTACCTCTAAATCCATTTAGACGTACCTCTAACAAAAAACAGAGGTAGGTACAACAAAAAAACGAATAGTCTGTTCGAAAAAGCGATTCAAATGATGCAAATAGTTCTTTACAATCTGTTGTAAAAATGTGATAGAAGAGTTTTTTTGCAAATAATCTGTTTTTTTGAGTATTGATGCATCCTTTTTATGTATTTTGCATTAACTATATAGTCCGTTAAATGATAACTTATGAAAAACGTATGAAAACAAGATCCTATTACCCGCTTCTACTGATATTCTTTCTGTTTATTGCTTGCGATAAGGATGGCGAAGAGATATATTCCGATATGTTATCGGTTGCCGATTTGAGAAAGACAGTTGTCGGAGATCATTCTGTTACCTTTCGGTGGGGGGAAGAGAATATATATTCCGACTTTTCGACTCCCGGGTTGCAAACAAGGTGTATGCCATATTATAATGTATCTCTCCCTACATCCTATGAGATCTATCAATCCTCACATCCGGAAAACGGGTTTGAGAAAATCGAGGAGATAACGTATCGTGATTTTGTAACTCATACCGTAAATAATCTGCCCAATGGTATTCCTGTTTATTTTTATGTGAAATCGATTCGTAAAGGATTTGAATCGCGAAAAACTTCTACTATCATGTTGGTTCCGGGAATAGAACCGAAGACGGAACTCTTTTATACAGGAAAGTCACAGTCTGTTATCCGAACCGTGTTTTCTCCTGATTTAGAGAAGGTGGCTCATGTCGAATCGCATTATTCGCAAGAATCGTTATTTTTTTCTTCTATAAACGAATCAGTAATAATACAACTGTTGGCTGGGTCTAATAGTGATCCGTATTGGTCGTATGACAGCAAGCAGTTATTATTTACAGCAAACTCTTTCAACTTAAGGCTGTCTGAAGAACCGTCGTATATCTCCCTGTATGATTTAGAAACACAAGCAATTAAACCTTTGACTAAAGAACGGGATTCAAGGGATCGATTTCCTGTGTTCTCCAAGGATAACACCAAGGTCTTTTATTTTTCGTATGAAGTAGACTCTTATCAAGTTGGAATTCGTATACTTGATTTGGAAACGATGGAGGATGAACAGTTCATTGATTTACAGACTTTTTATTTTGATTTTACACAAATCATGACTGTTATTATGGCTGTGACTGATCAGTTTATTTTGTTTGAAGGGTATCAAGATGCTTTAACACGAGTCCCCCCAGTGCCCGTCCCTCCTCCAGTTTCTTTATATATACTCTCTTTGGAGGATAAACAGATTCGTCCGTTATTCCCTTCGTTATGGGATGATAAAAGTCCGGCAGTATCACCGGATGGGAATCGTGTGGCGTTTTTATCCAACCGTTCGGGATCCTATCAGATTTGGGTTTATGATATAAATCTCGAAACATATCGACAAGTCACCGGTTCTCAGAATGATGACGAGCAATACAGGTATGATCATTATATCGGGTGGCTGGATGATTCAACGCTTTATTATGGTGATCATTCAGGTAATTTATCTAAAATTGAGTTGGATAATTAATCGAATTACATTTCATTTCATCTAAAAGAATTATCTTTGGCAATTGATAATTAAAAAACACAATTTGGTATGAAAAAGGTTATTACAAAAGGATTGATTTTAAGTGCTTTATTTATGATGTTTGTCTTGAATCCTGTCACATCAAAGGCACAGACAAATGAAGGAGAGTTAACGATTGTAGCGCATGTTACAGTGAATGCGGCTTATAAAAGTGAAGTGTTGAAAGCTTTAGAGGCTGTCGTTGAAGGTACTCGTAAGGAAGAAGGTAATGTCGCTTATGTGGTATGGGAAGATACCAGTAATTCGGATAAATTGACGATTATTGAAGTGTGGAAATCTCAACAAGCCATAGATTATCATAACAATACGGATCATTTCAAAGCGTTTGTGAAAGCGATTGAAGGTAAGGCTGATCTGGAAGTGTATACGATGAAAAAGAAATTTTGAAAGAACGATTTGACGTTTAAAAAGGCTGTCCCAAACGGATAGCCTTTTTTGTGCGATCAGGAATTTTTAATTGCAAAACTGTTGCAGATATCTGTCGCATCTTGTTCAAATCCGTTGATATAAGTGATAGAAGCCAAAAGAGCGACATTCGAGTCGGTATCCATGAGTGCGACGAAGATCATATTTATTCCGCCTACTGTTCCTTCGATATAGGCGCCTTCAAGTGTAGTCAGTACCAGCTCACCGAACTCCGCATTTTGCATACCGGCGTCGTTGGCCATGCCGCCTAATATTTCTCCCATATTTTCAGCACTTACCCCTTTATAGTCAAAGACTTCAATGGCCAGGTGAATGTTGTCGTTTTTGGCTTCGAACGACTCTTTATTATTGCCAACCCGTTTAAAATCGGCCGGGACGCTGAACGATAATCCGTATTGTTCCCACTCAAATTTTTGAAAAGTATTCACATTCAAGGTCAGTAAAAAGGAAGAGAGAACCAAGAGGAGTCTGATCATATTTGTTGTTTTAAAACTATTTAGACAAATATAAGCACTTGAAATGAATATCCGGTGAATTAAGGGAGGAAAAAACGATTTATTTGGGTGTAATAGGCTGTGGTCTTTTTAAATAGCATCAATGATCTTTCGTTGTTCATTAAAGAAATTGCGACGTTGTATCTCTCCACTTTCCGATATCTGAGTGGAGGATCTGAGTAACGAATAGGTCCATTTTTTTGTGTTTTCCATGGTTAATTCGTCTAAAGAAATGATGTCGTATAACGTAAAAGATCGGATCAGGCTTAATTTATATTTTTCGGAATAGATGTAAGAGAAACCTGTTTCAAAATTGATGTTGGAGATATAGATGTTTATCTTATTTCCAAATTCATTCTCCCCCTTGTAGGCGATCTCTTCCAAGTAACCGACAAAATGCAATAGGTCTTTTTTTAGTAATTTCAGATCATCTGTACTGATGATATTTACATCCGCAAAATAGTTGATGTCATCTACAAAATTCTGGAAGATCATTTTGTCGAAGATATAGTCTGTTTTTTTGAAATGTCCGTATGCTCTTCTTTTCTCTTCCAGTAGTTCCAATATTCTGCCTGTCTGGGTCACATCACTGTATAAAATTGTCTTTTTCTTGTTGTCGAATTGACACAGCCATTTAAAAAGATAAAAACGAGTCAGATATTCAAATTTTAAATGTAATGCATCGGGAAATATCTTAGTTGCAATTCCCATTTCGGAGTCCGGATCTTTTTTTATTTCATTGAGGATTGTAAGGAATTCTTCAATCATAACATAATCGGTTCTTTCCGGTTGTGCATAATTGGTTAATTTCAGGTGGAATGGTCTGCTTTTTGTTGAGGTGATGCCGACAATACTGTCGAGGGATATGCCTAACTTACCGGATATCAAGCCGATTTCCTGGAAGGAGAAGGGAACTTCTCCTCTCAATCTTCGATACAACGCTTCTTTTGAAATGGGAAGAATATCCAGTAACCTATTGCTTAAATCAGCCTTTCTCGGATATTTATCTGAGATAATTTGTAGAAAATTATCATAAAAAGAATCGCCTTTCATGACACACACAATTTAATAATGCAAATTTAAAATGATCTTTCAATCAGCGACTCTGTTTTATGTAAAATATGTAATAATAGTAGGTTAAAATGAATAAATAGGAGAAATAAGTCGGTTTTACTCTTTTTTGCTTGGTTGCTTATGAATGAAAAGTAACTGTCCGGAAAAAATAAAGGCTGTAACTTTTTTTGAATTACAGCCTTTTATTGTCAGATGATATTTTTTATTTCGCTTGCTCAATAGCCACAGCTACTGCAACAGTCGCACCTACCATCGGATTGTTACCCATTCCAAGGAATCCCATCATTTCTACGTGTGCAGGAACAGATGAAGAACCAGCAAACTGAGCATCACCGTGCATACGACCCATTGTGTCGGTCATACCATAGGATGCAGGACCAGCTGCCATATTATCCGGATGAAGTGTACGGCCTGTACCGCCACCTGAAGCGACAGAGAAGTATTTCCGTCCGTTTTCCAGGCACTCTTTTTTGTATGTACCGGCAACAGGATGTTGGAAGCGGGTCGGATTTGTGGAGTTTCCTGTAATGGATACATCAACACCTTCCTTGGCCATAATAGCTACACCTTCGCGAACGTCGTCGGCGCCATAACATTTTACTTTGGCACGCAAACCTTCGGAATAAGCTTTTTCTTTAACAACGTTGACTTCCCCTGAAGCATAATCAAATTGAGTTTGCACATAAGTAAAGCCATTGATACGTGAGATGATCATCGCAGCATCTTTGCCTAAACCGTTCAGGATAACGCGTAAAGGTTCTTTACGTACTTTATTGGCCATCTCTGCGATTTTAATTGCTCCTTCTGCCGCAGCGAATGATTCGTGACCGGCCAGGAATGCAAAACATTTGGTCTCTTCGCGAAGCAGACGGGCTGCCAGGTTTCCGTGGCCGATACCTACTTTACGGTCGTCGGCTACTGATCCTTTGATACAGAATGCCTGCAAGCCGATACCAATCGCTTCGGCTGCTTCGGCTGCTGTTTTAGCACCTTTCTTTATAGCGATAGCTGCACCTACGACGTAAGCCCAGCATGCATTTTCAAAACAGATCGGTTGTGTTTCCTTACACATGGTATAAGGGTCGATACCTTTCGCGTCGCAGATGGCTTTTGCGTCTTCGATGCTGTTGATACCATATTCTTTTAAAACCGCGTTGATGTGATCTATCCGGCGGTCGTAACTTTCAAATAAAGCCATATTATTTTTACTTTTTAAAATTCTTAATTACCAGGATTAATGATAGAATGAAGTTAACAATAAGTACGCCACCACAACAGGCTACAAAGAATGCCATCCACGGTCTGTCTGGCTTTAAAACAAAATAGGCAATAACAGACGCAATCGCTGTTACTGCAATCAGCCCACTGAGAACGCGTATGAATATTGTTCTTCTACTCATGTCTCGGATCGATATATTTTACAGCATCTTTAAAACGTCCGTAGGTTCCTTTGGCTTTTTCCAACGCTTCGTTAGCATCCGTTCCTTTTTTCACCATATCCATGAATTTACCCAAGTGGATGAATTCATAACCGATCACTTCGCCGTCGGCATCCAATGCCATGCGTGTACAGTAACCTTCTGCCATCTCCAGATAACGCGGACCTTTAGCCAATGTTCCGAACATGGTACCAACCTGGCTGCGTAATCCTTTACCCAAGTCTTCCAGACCAGCACCGATAGGCAGACCACCTTCAGAGAAAGCCGATTGTGTACGACCGTAAACGATCTGTAGGAACAATTCACGCATAGCCGTGTTAATTGCATCACAAACCAAGTCGGTATTTAATGCTTCCAGTAATGTTTTTCCCGGAAGGATTTCAGAAGCCATAGCAGCAGAGTGGGTCATTCCTGAACAACCGACTGTTTCAACCAACGCTTCCTGGATTATACCTTCTTTGACATTCAGAGTCAATTTACAAGTCCCCTGTTGAGGAGCACACCAACCCACACCATGAGTCAGACCAGAGATGTCTGTGATTTGAGTTGCTCTAACCCATTTTCCTTCTTCAGGAATTGGAGCATTCGGATGGTTTGCCCCCTTTTTTACAACACACATTTGTTGTACTTCGTGAGAATAAATCATAATCGCTAATTAATTTTATGTATGATAATAAAACTGTTCTGTTTCTGTGACTGCCTACATCTGTTTTTACAAGAGTATTTAGGCGTTAATTGACGCACAAATATAGTTGAAAGATGAAAGCTACACAAGGAATGTTTGTGATTTGAACGCCTATTTCAGTATTTCTGCCAGTTTGGCATCTAACAATTCTCCACTGAGATTTTTAGCGATAATCGTACCATCGCCATCAATCAATACGGTATGAGGGATGCTGTTAACTCCATATAATGCAGCGCCTTCGCATTGCCAATATTTCAGATCGGACATTTGTGGCCATGTAATATTTAACTCCTCAATCCCTTTTACCCACGCATCGTGTGTACGGTCTAAAGAAACGCCTACAACTTCAAATTTTTTACCTTTGTATTGTTTGTAAACTTCTACCAGATGCGGCATGTCGCGACGACACGGTGGACACCAAGAGGCCCAGAAGTCGATTAATACAACCTTCCCTTTTCCTACATAATCAGAAAGTTTTATCGCATTGCCTTTCGGGTCAGCCATTTCAAAATCGGTGAATTTTTTGCCGATAGCTACTTTTTCGAGTGTAGCAAGATGTTCGATTAATTTATCGACTCCGGCAACTGATTTGAACAGATCTCCGCTATTGTTGATTGCCTGGCGACGGAAATCTTCTTCCAAACTGTGTCTGAAATCATAGACTAATTTAGCAGAAGAGACATTGTCGGGGTGGTTCTGAATATATTGTTGAACGAGCGACATCAGTTGTCTATATGCAGCTTCTTCATCCTCATGTTCTGTAGTCAATCCTTTGAGTAGTTCGGTTTGAAGGGTTGCCCAGTCATTGTTTTCGGGAGTTCCTGTCACTGTCGGTGTTTCATTTAAATCTACGGTCAACTGACCATTTTCAAGAACAAATATAGCTTTATAAGGTGCATTCAAGCCTGTTTGAGCCCGTTGAGGTTCAAAGTCTTTCGAGGTAAATTCAATCACGCCGAGGGTAGGGGTGAGTTGATCACCTTTAAAAGTGAACTTCCCGTTTTCAACTAAAGTACTGTCCAATGGGTTTTCGATACTCTTATTGTATTCATAGAGATAGATGTATTTACCATTCAGATCTGCATTTGAAACTGTGCCGGAGATCTTATAGCCAGGTTGTTGCGCACAGGCTACGAGTAAAAGCGCTGTAGTCAGGAGATAAAAATACTTCTTCATGTTTGTATAATTTTTTAATGAATGAATATGCTTTGACGTGGATATTTTGGCAAAGATATTGTATTCTGCGAATTTTTAGAACCTTCCTGCCGCTTTTCAGAACATATTGGATAAACAAAACTTCTTCATCCTTCATTTTTCAGACATAACCGACAGTTTTTCAAACGAAGGCTTGGTTTATTTGCACCTTTATGAACACTTTTCTGTTAGAGGTACCTCTAAAACAATTTAGACGTACCTCTAAATCAATTTACACCTACCTCTAAACAAATTTAGACGTACCTCTAACAAAAAACAGAGGTGCGTCTGACAGAATAGTCTTTCAGATATTATAAAAAAAGGGACAGCATGTTTTTTCTATTTCCATGGGAGGGTGTGGAAATGTATGTTGGCTTTTCGAAAACCAGCAATAGGCTGAACGCAAAAAATATTCATTTGTTTTAGGTGTTTAAAATGCGTATTTTTGATGTCTCAAACTTATTAAATCAGAAAGATATGTTTTCAGGAATCGTAGAAGAAGCGGCCACTGTTGTAGGCATTGAAGCAGAAAGAGGGAATATCCACCTGACCATGAACTGTTCGTTTGTGGGTGAACTAAAGATAGATCAAAGCGTGTCACATAATGGCGTCTGTTTGACTGTTGTCCGCATAACGGATGATACTTATACGGTAACAGCCATTCAGGAGACTTTAGATCGTTCAAACCTTGGCCTGTTAAAAATCGGCGACAGGGTGAATCTGGAACGTAGCATGATCATGAATGGCAGATTGGATGGGCATATCGTGCAGGGACATGTTGATCAGACGGCTGTTTGTGAAAATGTAAAGGAAGCGGATGGCAGTTGGTATTATACATTTAAATATGACTTCAATAAAGAGATGGCGCGACAGGGATATATGACTGTTGAGAAAGGGTCTGTTTGTGTGAATGGTGTCAGTTTAACGGTGTGTAATTCCCAAGAGGATAGTTTTGAGGTGGCCATTATTCCGTACACGCATGACTTTACCAACTTTGGTCAAATAGCGGTTGGGACTGTTGTCAATCTGGAATTTGATATTGTCGGAAAGTATATCAGTAAAATGATGCAATATAAATAATGAGAATAAGGCGCAGGTTATTTGTTTTGATTTCAGTTGAATAATTTGCGCCTTACGATCAAAGATCTTTTAAAAGAATATCTCCCATTGTATGAAACATATCTTCCCGAACTTTTAAGACCGCTCTCCATTCTGGATTGAATCTCTCCGTTTTATCGATTTTAAAATTTTCAGAACCAAGCTGATCAAGATGGTTTAACAGATAGGCAACAGATATTTGGTTGATATCAATGGCCGGCTGATAGTAGATCACCCATTCGTCTTTATCGTCAATGACTTCCGTTAATATATGGAGTTCGGTTAAGGTATATACTATTTCGGTGGTCAGGCGGATCGGAATGTGGTATGTTTCTGAAAGTTCGTCGGCAGTATATGGTTTTTCACCTTTTTCAAATCGTTTGACAATCAGTGATGTGATGAGTACAAAAATAAAATCTTTATACCTCCGGCTGATGTTTTTACTGTCTTTTTCAAAGCTGAATTTTCCAACATTTTGTGCCCCATAAGCGAGTGCTCCACCAAACAAACAGATTAGCCAGGAGAGTTGTAACCAAAGCAGCAAGAGTGGTATAGCTGCAAAACTACCATAAATGGCATTGTATTTTGTGACCCAGATCTGACCACTGATGTAGATGTATTGAAATATTTGGAATGCACACCCGGCAACAATTCCTGCCATTAATCCGGGCAGAAACCGTACTTTGGTATTTGGCAGGAAAATATAGAGTCCGGCAAAAACAAGCGAAGCGATCACAAAAGGGACTGTTTTCAGTATGGCATCTACAAATGGGGTTAAGAATACAAATTGATCAAGGATGGTATTTTGAAGGGAGGATATAAAAATGGATATACCACTTGATGCCGTCATGAGAACGGGGATAATCAGAAAGAGCGCTAAATAGTCGGTGACTTTCCGCGGTATTGAGCGTGATTTATTGATTTGCCAGATATCATTAAATGTATCTTCTATATTGGAAATCAGATTAACTACGGTATAAAGCAACAAGATAACTCCAATCCCAACAATCAGACCTCCTTGGGCTTGTGTTAAATAACCATCGACAAATTCAAACGCTTTGTTCAACTCATTATCGTGCCCCGGGAAATAGTCACCTAAAGCGTTGCGGACAATATCCTGAAACCCAAAACCTCTGGCAATACCCAGCAATACGGCCAGCATGGGGACAATAGCCAATAATGTACTGTATGTTAGTGCCGAAGCTCTGCTTTGTAGATTTTCATTATTAAAACTGCGAACGGCTAACAGGATGGTTTTTATTGTATTTATTCCTAACTCTTTTATTCCACTCACTTCGTTACCCGTTATCCGCCAGATATCATACGTAATAAAATGAATCGCTTTTGAAATAAATGAACTGATCTGTTCAAAAAAGGAGGGTTTACTTTCTTTTTTATTATTTCTACCCATAATAATGATGATTATAAAAAAATAACAGCCTGTCTGTAAGCCGGGTTCTGTTCTTTACTTATTTTAATAAATAAGATAAAGCGTCTGCCATTTATCTCGACTTGCCGTCACCGACAAGCTCTAGCGGTCTACCCCCCGGCATCGAGCGAGCAACTCTACTGCGCCGGTATACATGACCTTACAACCCATAAGACGTACGGCATCTCATATTGCTATGAAACCCGGTGAGCTCTTACCTCACCTTTTCACCCTTATTCCGCTAAGCGAAACGGTTATTTTCTGTTACGCTACTCTACCCTTGCGGATAGCTTCCCGTTAGGAAGTATGGTGCTCTGTGTTGCCCGGACTTTCCTCTCATATAATCACTTATATAAGCGACAGACCGACAGGCTGTAGGGGGCAAAGGTATAATTAAAATAATCAATTTGGCGAACGTCGACGAATAAACTGTCTTTTTGAATAACTTTTCTGACTTATTAGCTGTTGTATATATGTGGATGTGACCTTTTGTCAGTCTGAAAATGTTAAGAGAGTAATATGTTATGCACGGTACTGTTAATCCCAGTTAAGGTTTGGGAGAAACTCGTTAAAAGTGATAAAAAATGTACTAAAAAAGAGTATCTGCACGTTTTTTGAATTTAATTTGTCATCAATGAAATGTTAAATTTAAGTGTTTAATTAAAAGTAAGAAAGTTATGAAGAAAACGTGGAAGAATATGCTGGGAATCGTTTTGGTTGTTGCCGTAAGTGTAGGGGCAGCCGTTGGGACGAGTGCGTATATGATGAACAAAAAACAGGCTGAATCTTCGTATTTCGTGGAATCCGAATACGGGTTTAGACAACAACCTGTGCATTTGGCCAACTTGAACACTATTGCAGCAGAGAGTATCGATTTTACTGTGGCGGCTGAGAGTTCGGTACATGCCGTTGTGCATATCAAAGCAACAACCAATATCAATGCCCGGTCTGGCGGACGCCAGCAATATATAGATCCATTTGAGTATTTCTTTGGTTTCGGCAACAGAGGTTATCAACGTCAGCCACAACCGCGAGTAGGTGCCGGATCTGGGGTAATCATTTCTACCGACGGATATATTATTACCAACAATCATGTGATAGAAGGTGCTGATGAATTGGAAGTGACATTGAATGATAATCGGAAATTTGTTGCCAAAACGATTGGTACTGATCCATCTACAGATATTGCATTGATTAAAATTAGTGCAGAAGATCTGCCTACTATTCCATTTGGAGATTCTGAAAAATTGAAAGTGGGAGAGTGGGTATTGGCTATTGGGAATCCGTTTAATCTCACCTCTACAGTGACTGCCGGTATTGTCAGTGCAAAAGGACGTGGTATTTCAGCCGGAGGTGGTGATCGCAGCCGTATTGAATCGTTTATTCAAACAGACGCCGCCGTTAATCCCGGAAATAGCGGGGGAGCGCTGGTCAACACGAAAGGAGAGTTGGTCGGTATTAATACGGCGATCTATTCGGAAACAGGAAATTTTGCAGGTTATTCATTTGCAGTGCCTATTAGTATTGCCGGAAAAGTGGCGAGTGATTTAAAACAATATGGAGCCGTACAACGAGCCATCTTAGGGGTTATGATTGCAGATGTCAGCAATATTCCTGAAGAAGAAAAGAGTAAAGTGAAAGTATTAGAAGGTGCTTATGTATCAGACTTTGCACAACGAAGTTCTGCCAAAGAAGCAGGGCTTGAGAAAGGAGATGTAATTACAGCAGTTAATGATGTCCGTGTAAGAACTGCAAACGGATTGCAGGAGCAGATCAATAAGTTCCGTCCTGGCGATAAAGTGAAAGTAGCAGTCGATCGCAATGGTTCGGCTAAAACGTTTACTGTGGAATTACGCAATGCTCAGGGAAATACAGAGATTGTTCAGAGCAAAGGAGATGTGTCGGAAGTTTTAGGTGCGGCATTTAAAGAACTGTCTGAGAAACAGAAGCAACAATTAGGGATTAGTTATGGTATTGAAGTGGCCGGTGTATCAAATGGAAAGATTCGTGACGCCGGAATTTCTAAAGGGTATATTATCCTGATTGTAAATGACCAAAGGGTTTCAACACCGGAAGAATTTGAAAAGGTTGTTGAACGTGTCCTGAGAAATGATAGTGAGGATCAAGTGTTGTTTATTAAAGGTATTTATCCAAATGGGCGTACCAAATACTATGCTATAGATCTTGCGGAATAATTTAGAGAATAGAATAGGTTTTTATAGGCAAAAAGATTGTTAAAGGTTTTTAATTGGCTGAATGTGGAGTGCGTTCAGCCAATCTTTCGATAAAATGTATTATCTTTGCACCCCAATATTCTCAATTAATATTGATTGAATGAGACAATTAAAAATTACGAAGTCCATTACCAACCGCGAAAGCGCTTCGCTGGATAAGTATCTTCAAGAGATTGGACGAGAGGATCTTATCACAGTAGAAGAAGAGGTGGAATTGGCACAGGCTATTAAAAGAGGAGACCGTAAAGCATTGGAGAAATTAACCAGAGCCAACTTACGTTTCGTCGTTTCCGTAGCTAAGCAATATCAAAATCAAGGGTTAAGTCTACCCGACTTAATTAACGAAGGTAATCTTGGTTTGATAAAAGCTGCAGAAAAGTTTGATGAAACAAGAGGGTTTAAGTTTATTTCTTATGCCGTATGGTGGATTCGTCAGTCCATTTTGCAAGCGTTGGCCGAACAGTCACGTATTGTTCGTCTTCCATTGAATCAGGTAGGCTCACTGAATAAAATCAGTAAAGCCTTTTCTAAATTCGAACAGGAAAACGAGCGCAGACCTTCGCCTGAAGAACTTGCAGAAGAGTTGGATATCCCGGTAGATAAAATTTCCGATACGTTGAAAGTATCCGGACGTCATATCTCTGTGGATGCTCCATTTGTGGAAGGCGAAGACAACAGCCTTTTGGATGTGCTTGTGAACGATGACGCTCCTATTGCCGACCGGTCGTTGATGAACGAGTCTCTAGCCAAAGAAATTGATAGAGCACTTGCTACATTGACCGAAAGAGAATGTGAAATTATCAAGATGTTTTTCGGTATTGGTTGCCAAGAAATGACCTTGGAAGAGATTGGCGATAAATTTGGCCTCACGAGAGAGCGCGTTCGCCAGATCAAAGAAAAAGCAATCAGAAGATTGCGACAAGGCACCCGTAGCAAGCTCCTGAAATCGTATTTAGGGTAGTTCCCTTATGATATGATTGAGACATTAGGCTCCTATCCGGCAGGATAAGGGGCCTTTTTAATTTTATTGCTTTTCAGTTAAATATTTCCAGAATCGAACAGGCATGTGTTGACGCTGTAGTTTTGGATTCATACGTTCTTTAATTGCAATAGCGTTAAAGTACTGTTTCCACATCTGTTGGAAAAGTTTCTCCTCCTTATCCATAATATCCTCGCTCAATAATCCGGAGATAAGATGATCTCCTTTCTGTTCAAAACGCACTTCTACTACCTCTTTTAGGTCATAATAATATCCATATTCCCTTTTCAAATCATAGATCAACCATTTTTGATCGGCAAAACGATCCTTTAAAAAAGGAATATTCAGAGCCAATACATCATATAACGGTTCCATAGCCGCAAAAAAAGTACCATCTGCCGCTTTCTGGAAACGTAGGAATTGTTGTATCCGATGTTTTTCCTGTCCGACCTTTTTCCATATTTTAGAGAGTTCTAATACATCAGGATCTCCAAAATTCGTTTCAATAGACTTTGGTGCATCCAGGTTTTTTCGGATATATCTGAATATAAGCATATCCACTTCGGGCAATTCTGACAACCAGCTAACAGTAATATGCGAAAGTGCCACTTTCGAGAGTTTTTTTGTTAACGCATTCCATACGCGATCCGTTTTTTGTTCATCGGTTACGCTGTATATCAGTTCATCATAAAAAAGTGGTAAAGGATCATTCTCTCCCAATAAAAGATCCGGGAATGTTTTTCTGAAATACGCATCAAATACAACGGTAAATAAGCCTTCAAGGGTTTTGTTATAAATAAAGATATTCATGTGCGTTAATCTTGGAATTGTATGATCAGTTGATTCTCATCAAACTTACGGTTTCTCTTCTGAGTTAAAAGTCCCCGTACATTCTCCGGCCTTAGTTCATTCACCGTCTGCATCATCAACTCCCTGCAAGTAATAAAATACTGTGCCTTTTTCATTACGATACCGATTTTTTTCAGTTGTTCGGTTCCTAAACGCGTATGTCTTCGGGAGACAATAATCAGTTTAGCTGATTTTACACCAATTCCTGGTACACGTAACAGCATCTCATAATCTGCTTTATTGACATCTACCGGGAAGAGCTCCGGATGCCGTAACGCCCATGCCAGTTTCGGATCTATTTCCAGATCCAGATCCGGGAAGGCATCATCTACAATCTCCTCCACTTTGAACTGATAAAAACGCAACAACCAGTCGGCCTGATAAAGTCTGTTCTCTCTAACCAACGGCGGTTGTTTCAATGCCGGTAACCGTGGATCATATTCGTTCACCGGGACAAACCCCGAATAATAAACCCTTTTCATGGAGGCTCTTTGGTACAAGGCTGAGGAAACCCGAAGAATATCTTTATCCTTTTCCGGAGTCGCTCCAATAATCATCTGCGTACTTTGTCCGGCCGGGGCAAACCGTGGAGCATACCGGTGTCGTTTTCGTTCTTCGGCACTTTCCAATACCCCTTGCTGAATATAACGCATAGGAGCAAACACACTCTTGAAATCTTTTTCAGGAGCGAGTTTTTTCAAACTTTCTTCATTAGGTATTTCCAGATTTACACTCAAACGATCGGCATAGAGTCCCGCTTCCTGAACGAGTTCACGGCTTGCACCCGGGATGCTTTTCATATGGATATAGCCATTAAAGCGGTGTATTGTACGGAGATCCTTCACGATTTTAACCAATCTTTCCATGGTGTAATCCGGATTACGAACGACTCCCGAACTGAGAAAAAGCCCTTCGATATAATTTCGTCGATAAAATTCAATGGTTATGTTTACCAATTCCGTAACCGATAATGTAGCTCGTCGGATATCATTGCTTCTGCGGTTGATGCAATAGGCACAATCATAGATGCAGTAGTTGGTTAGCATCACTTTCAGAAGCGAAATACATCGCCCATCTTCCGAAAAACTGTGGCAGATCCCCCAACCGGCAGCACTCCCTATTGTTCCTTTCTTATTGGAACGTGACGTGCCGCTCGATGCACATGATACATCGTAACGGGCTGATTCTGCCAGAATTTTCAATTTTTCGAGTGCGCTTTCGTCCATATTTGCAGTGAATTTTGCCTTAACAAAAATAGAGAAAAAAAGAGCACTATACAGCGGATACAATAAAAGTTATCAACATAAAAACATTCGATATCTATCTCTATCTGTTTGAGTGATTTATTGCTGTCTGAATGTATAATTCTCTAATCACTTTGCAAGGATTCCCTGCTGCCAGACAGTTTGCCGGGATCGATTTGGTCACGACACTACCGGCACCGATAGTCGTATTATCCTTTTTTGAACCAAGTAGAGGTATCAGGTGTTTAATCATCAAGCAATATTTAGAAAATTCGTTTATCCACAAAATACATGCAAAGAAATATGAGAACCATTCACGCTTTTTTTCAAAATAAGTTGTTTCCGGAAATATCGCATAATAACAATGCGTTTGGGACTGTTTATTTGTATACCGACCAGAAGTTGCCTATTAAAAAAGTGCGTGATCGGGTTTGTGTTGCATTAGAAACTGATCCGGAGTGGAACAAACGAGGAATAGATATATTGGTCAAAGATGTACAAAGACGATATATTGAACTCTTTATCCCATTTTGCACGACTGATTCTCAAACCGGCCATGATCTTCAAATGGATATGCATGAGCGCATGGTTGCTGTAGTCCATGAACAATATCCTAACTGCATGGTTAAAACACGAATAGAAATTTTATAAATAAAAAGAGGGTCATGCCTTTCACAAAGTATGACCCTCCAAAAAAGTACATTTATGAGATAAAGAATTTTAATCTTCTTCTTGTGATGCTTCGTATTCTTTAAGCAGTTTATCCTGTACATCCGACGGCACCAGTTCGTAGCTGGCAAACTTCATAGTAAATGAAGCACGTCCACCTGTAATAGAACTTAAAGAGGTAGAATAGTTTGACATCTCCTTCAAAGGCACTTTGGCTGAGAGTTTTTCAAATCCATCCACACTATTCATACCCATGATGATTGCACGACGTCCTTGTAAATCACTCATCACATCACCCATATACTCTGCCGGAACAGATACTTCTACGTCGTATACCGGTTCAAGGATCTTCGGTCCTGCTTCTTTAAATGCCGTACTAAAGGCATTACGTCCTGCCAGCATAAACGAGATTTCATTACTGTCGACCGGGTGCATTTTTCCATCATAAACGATGATACGCACGTCGCGGGCATATGATCCGGTCAATGGGCCTTGTTCCATACGAGCCATAACTCCTTTCAGGATAGCCGGTAAGAAACGCGTATCGATAGATCCTCCTACGATCGAGTTGATAAAGATGAGTTTACCACCCCAATCCAAATCAATTGTTTGCGTATCACGCACGGATACTTTAAACTCCTGTCCACCGAATTTATAAGTCTCCGGCACCGGAACGCCTTCATGATAAGGCTCAACAATCATATGTACCTCTCCAAACTGTCCGGCACCCCCTGATTGTTTTTTATGACGGTAGTCGGCGCGTGAAGCTTTGGTGATCGTTTCGCGATAAGGTATTTTGGGTTCAAGATATTCGATCATGATCTTATCGTTGTTTTCCATACGCCATTTCAACGTGCGCAAATGGAATTCACCCTGACCTGAAACGATTGTTTGTTTCAACTCTTTCGATTGTTCGATCATCCATGTCGGATCTTCTTCACGCATACGCATAAGAATTTCCATCATCTTTTCAGAATCTGATTCATTCGCAGCCTTTATAGCCCGGCGATATTTCGGATCCGGGTATTTTATAAAGTCGAATTTATAATCAGCGCCTTTACCGTTCAATGTATTTCCACGGCGTAGATCTTTTAATTTTACTGTAGCACCGATATCACCAGCAACCATTTCGGTCACTTGATTACGGGTTTGTCCGGCTGTGACGAATAGTTGGGCAATACGTTCTTTCGAACCGCGATCTGTATTCAATAGATCATCCCCTTCTTTGACTTTTCCTGAGATCACTTTAAAGTATGAGACCTGACCGATATGAGGTTCGATCGTTGTTTTATAGAAGAAGACACTTGTCGGACCACTTGGATCAGGTTTTACTTCCGCTCCGGATGTTGTCACTATAGCCGGCATCTTATCCGGTGTAGGTACAACATTCCCCAAAAATTCCATAGTACGGCGCACGCACATATCGCGGCTGGCACAGACACAAAATACAGGGAACATACCCCGGCTAATCAATCCGGCCCGGATACCTGCACGCATATCGTCTTCACTCAGAGATCCTTCTTCAAAGAATTTTTCCATCAAAGCATCATCATGCTCTGCGGCGGCTTCGACAAGCGCCTGATGCAATTCCATCGCTTTATCTTGTTCTTCTGCCGGAATATCTAATACTTCAGGAACACCACCTTCGGGTTTCCATTTGTACATTTTCATTTTCAAAACATCCACAACGGCATTGAAACCTTGTCCTGTGGAGATTGGGTACTGGATTTGTACCACTTTACTTCCCCAACGTTCTTTCAATTGGGTGATTGTTCCATCGAAATCCGCTTTGTCGTTATCCAGCTGATTCACAATGAATATAACAGGTTTTTTAAACTGATTGATATAACGGAATTGATTAATTGTACCAACCTCAACACCGTATTGCGCATTCAACACCATCAACGCCGTGTCTGTCACGTTTAAAGCCGAAACAGCACCGCCGATAAAATCATCTGAACCCGGACAGTCAATGAAATTTAATTTCTTGTCCTGCCATTCAACACTGAAAACGGTTGAGAATACCGAGTAGCCATACTCTTTCTCAACCGGGAAATAGTCGGACACCGTGTTGCCTCCATCCACTGTACCGCGACGTTTTATAACTCCACCCTCGTAAAGCATAGCTTCAGCGAGAGTGGTTTTCCCAGAGCCAGAACTTCCCAAAATGGCAATGTTCTTAATTTCGTTTGTTTGATATACTTTCATGATATCAGGATTTTATTTGGTTGAACAATAATAAGTCTGACGCATTTTTTTTTAAGACGCCGCAAATTATCGATTGTTAGGGTAAAAAACAATTTACCCCTTATGTTTTAGAACAATGTTTTTTAAGACCTTCCCGGATTTTGTGGGTTTTAGTTGGATGGACGTTATTCTATCATTCGTATCAAAAGAAGCAGAGTTGTTTATTGAGGTATGCGATGAAAAAAATTAAGAAATTTGATTTGTTTTGGGGAGTGTCATGTTTGAAGATTCCATATTGCTCTCCCTTTTTTTACTGGATGCGTTATGCATTTTATTCAGATATCCGAACTGTTTTTTATGAATCAATTAATCGTCTACCAACTGGTAGACGATTAGGCAACAGTTGGTAGACGAAAGTGCACCAACTGTTAGACGAAAGTGACACAGCTGTTAGACGATTAATTGATCTACAGAAAAAAAACCGATGATTGGAACGCTTGGGAGAAGCGATCGGCTTATTTTCTGAACGTAATTAAGGTGAGTTTGATATAACGCACAAGCTTCAAATAGTGTCAGATTTGATGTTTTATGACTCTATCATAAAAGAATAGTTGTGTATCTTTGCCTCTCCTTTCAAAAAAGCGAGTAGTTATGGCCGGGATATACATACATGTTCCTTTTTGTACGAAACGATGTTTGTATTGCGACTTCTTTTCGAACACGGATATGCAATATAAAACAATGTATATGGAGGCACTTCTTCGTGAAATGGAGTTGAGGAAACATTATTTGGAAGGGGAAGCGATTGAAACGATTTATTTGGGAGGTGGGACGCCTTCACAACTTGCGGTATCCGATTTTGAACGGATATTTGAACAGATCAATCTGTTATTCGACCTCTCCCGATGTCGGGAAATTACATTAGAGGCAAATCCGGATGATCTCTCTATTGATTATCTCGCTTCACTCGCTGTTTTGCCTTTTAACCGGATAAGTATCGGGGTGCAAAGTTTTGATCCGGAGGATTTGAAATTTCTTAATCGCCGGCATACTGCTGAACAGGCGGTTGCAGCCGTTGACCGGTGCCGACAAGCAGGTTTTACGAATCTGAGTCTGGATTTAATCTATGGACTGCCCGGCTCAACGCTGACAAAATGGGAAGAAAATCTGGATCAGTTCTTGGCATTGGATATACCGCATCTGTCTGCCTATCATTTGATTTATGAAGAAGGTACACCTTTGTATCGTCTATTGGAAAGTGGAGAAATAAACCCGCTTGATGAAGAGGATAGTGTGGCGTTCTTTTCGAGTTTAATGGAGAAACTCTCTGCGGCAGGTTACGCCCATTATGAAATATCAAACTTTGCTCGTCCGGGCTATATCTCCCAACACAACAGTTCGTACTGGATGGGGAAAAAGTATGTAGGGCTAGGTCCTTCGGCTCATTCGTATAATGGGATAAGCCGCCAATGGAATATCTCCTCTATGCCTTCTTATATAGCGGGAGTTCAAAAGGGTATTCTGGCTGTAGAAACAGAAAATCTGGACTTATATACCCGGTACAATGATTATGTTATCACTCGTCTGCGCACGATGTGGGGAATCAGTTACGATGAGATTTTACAACTCTTCGGAGAGGAATTAATGACCTATTGCCAAAAGCAAATGACTCCATTTTTACAACAAGGCACAGTCATAGAAAAAGAAAATGGAGTCAGGCTGACAAAAAAAGGCATTTTTATTTCAGATCATATCATGAGTGATTTACTTTTTGTTGAATGATGGGAAAATGCTGTACTCACGCACGATTCAAGAGTTACATTCTATGACAAAACACCCTTTTTAGCCAACGAATTGCTTACTTTCAAGTACATTTCGTGCACATTTTCACTATTTTTGAGAATTAAATTCATTGTAATATAAAAGTAATATGTATATTTGTCGCGTCAAAAAGCAGTAGAGAGTGCCATATTTATACATTATTTCTGGATGTAATGGAGCAGGTAAAACAACAGCGTCTTTCACAATTCTGCCCGAAATGCTGAAGTGTAAAGAGTTTGTTAATTCCGACGAAATAGCCAAGGGGCTTTCCCCGTTTAATGCAGATAGTATCGCGGTTGCCGTTGAAGCCAGTCGTATAATGTATAAGCGCATTAAGGAACTTATCGCAACAGGTAAGACCTTTGCAATGGAAACTACACTAGCCACCCGGTCGGTTGCAAACTTGATACGGGAAGCACAAAGGGAAGGATATTACGTGACATTGTTGTATTTCTGGTTGAATACACCAGATTTAGCAGTTGAACGTGTAAAAATGAGAGTTGCTGCCGGCGGGCACAACATTCCAGAGAATACGATACGTCGCCGTTACTCGGCCGGTATCAAAAATCTGTTCGAACTATATCTTCCCATTAGTGATTATTGGATGATAACTGACAACTCTATGTCTCCGATGGAAATAATAGCCAAAGGATTCAAGGGAGAAACAAAAGAGATATACAATCCGATTATTTATACTAAACTTGAACATCATGAGTGAGCAAGAAGTTAGAGAATTCGAAGAAAATATAGTAAAAGGCGCAAATATTGCATTTCAGAGATTAGTAAACGAAAAAAAGAAAGATGGTGGTGAATTGGTTTTCTCAAGAAACGGCCATATTTTCAGAGTGAAAGCAACAGAATTAGAAAAACTCTCGTTTTAATTGAACTATATTCGACACGAATTTTACATATAACAAAAGAAAGCGGGTGATTTAATCACCCGCTTTCTTTGTTTCAATACCTCACCTTGTGACTACTGATTCATCAATTCCATCTCTTTCAACAAATAACTTGCCCCGGCATATTTATCGATAACGAACAACACATATCGGATATCGACTATGATACTTCGTTGATAATCGGGTAGATACTGTATGTCTCCTCCGACCCCTTCCCAGTTGCGGTCGAAATTAATTCCGATCAGTTCGCCATTGGCATTTAAAACGGGGCTACCTGAGTTTCCTCCTGTGGTATGAGTAGTAGCACAGAAAGCGACAGGCATTTTGCCGTTTGATAGTTTGTAGGGGCCGTAGTCTTGTGCTTTATAAAGAGCTTTCAACTTATCCGGTACAACAAACTCCCAGTTGTTAGGGTCTTCTTTTTCCATAACACCTTCCAAGGTCGTTTGATGTCCGTAATAGTCGCAATCTCGTGGTTCGTATCCTTTCACTTGGCCGTAGGTCAAACGTATGCTTGAATTGGCATCCGGGAAATTAGCCTTCTCCTGATACATCTCAAGCAATCCTTTGACATAGGTACGATGAGCGATGGAGTAACCTGTGTCGAAATCGGCAATAGCTTTTGTTAAAGTATTTCTTTCATCCATAACGGCTTTGGCAAATAAAATCATCGGATCTTCCTGAAGCGCTTTTACGGATGGTTTAGCTTTAAATCGATTAAAGTTGTCATCACTTCCGAAAATCGATTTATCGAACAGGTGTTCGATAAACAGATCTACGTTACCCTTAAACTTTTGGTCGATCACATTAAAATACGAAGGTTGTGCATTGATAGGAATCAAACGTCTATACTCTTTTAATAGGACTTTTGATATTTTTTTATCTACAGCAATAGCGTAGTCTTTGTCTGCAAAACGTTGATACCCTTTTTCGAACAATAGCAATTGCTCTTGTTGAACCGTTTTATCCTTTTTCTGTAGCGCATCCACAAGTGGTTGAATATTGGTCGGAACTCTTACAAACTCAATGCCTCTGGCTAATGCTTCATCTAATACCCAGTTTCTGAACCGCAGATCTTTTCTGTCGGAAACGATCTGTTCTAATGTATTCAAGGCTTTAGAATATTCCGGTTTATTCATTTTGTTTGCCCAGGCAATCAGCTTGTCTTGTTCTTCCTTTTTTACTTGCTCGAAAGAGCGTTTGTCGATGGCCCAGTTGGTGCCGATCGCATTTTTATATGCGTTAGTCGAACCGGCATACTTACTTGAGTATTGAATACGGATTTTCGGATCTTTCAACATCTCTTCCAACATCGCCTGTTGACGTAGTTCGCGAATATTAATTCTGACTGTATTGTCGATATCCCTGCGTTCGGCCACTTCCCAAGAGGTGTAATACTTATTTGTCCTTCCAGGGAAACCGATGATCATGGCAAAATCATTTTCTTCAACGCCTTTGAGGGATATTTTAAACCAACGTTTGGGACGAAGCGGAACGTTGGTCTCCGAATAAGCTGCCGGGTTGCCGTGTGCATCTGCATAGATTCTGAATACGGAAAAATCACCGGTATGGCGCGGCCACATCCAGTTGTCGGTATCTGCTCCGAATTTGCCGATCGAGGAGGGGGGAGCACCTACCAACCGCACGTCTGAATAAGTCTTTTTGGTAAACATATAATATTTATTGCCACCATAAAAGGCACGTATTTCTACGCTTGTGCCGGGATTGCTTTGCAAAAACTGTTCGCCGACCTTTTCTGCCGCCAGACCATTCAGGTATTTGGGTGACAGAAAGTTCATACTGTTCGGATCAGTCTCTTTTTCCAACTCTTTCTTCACATAGTCGGTGACCTCTTCTATTTGATCAATAAATGTAACGGTCAGTCCCGGATTCGGCAACTCTTGCTCACGGCTCATCGCCCAGAATCCATCTGTCAGATAATCATGCTCTACGGTGCTATGTTGTTGTATCTGTCCGTATCCGCAATGGTGATTGGTTAAAACCAATCCGTCCGGAGATACCACCTCTCCGGTACATCCGCCCCCGAAAATGACAACACCATCTTTTAATGATGCCGATTCCGGGTCATAGATATCAAAATCCTGGAGTTTCAAACCTAAAGCTTGCATTTCTGCAAACTTCTGTTGCTTAAGTAGCGGTAAGAGCCACATCCCTTCATCTGCCTTAGTTGTCGGCAAGACGAAAAGAGCGACTAACAAAATCAAGATCGATTTTTTCATTGTATGTATTTTTTTAGTTATAAAATTATTTTCACTGTTTATTTGCGATTAAGTTTTTCTTCCCATTGTGTATATGGATTTTGAGTGAGCATCGCATTGTAATAACGAAGATCACCGGTCACTTCTTTTCCCACCCATTCGGGTATCTCAAAAGAATCCTCTTCGGAGGTCAGTTCTATTTCAGCAAGGATTAACCCTTCATTCTCACCATGAAACTCATCGACTTCCCAAACGTGGTCTCCTTCTTTTACAAGATGCCTTGTTTTATCAATACGACCCGGTTCACATAGTTCAAAAAGATCCTCGGCGTCTTTTATCGCAACCTCCTGTTCAAACTCATACCGAGTCAGACCTTTTTCATCGGAAGCTCCTTTTATCGTCAGAAACCCTTTCTCATCGGTAAGACGAATTCGTACCGTTTTGTTCGGAAGTGCACAGATATATCCCTGCTTAATCCGCTTAATCTGTATGCAGTTTTTCTTAAAATCTCCCTTGACCAGGAATTTTCGTTCGATTTCCGTCGCCATACAGATGCTATTTTATGATAATCATCGTTGCTCCAAAGCCGTATTCTCTAAAAGAAGCGTCCTGGTATTGATAGTGTTTGTATCTCGTTTTCAGCTCTTTTTCAATAGCTGTACGTAAGACTCCTTCACCTTTCCCATGAATAAAAACGATCTTTTTACCTTTCTCTTTGGCGTATTGCGCTAAGACAGCATGAAATTTCTCCAACTGATAATCCAGGATATCTGCATTGCTTAAACCGTTTGTGTTATCCAATAGTTGATTAATATGTAAATCAACCTCTATAATTGGATCTGATACTTTTTTCTTTGGTATGCGGTGTGGTTCTCTGCGGTCGTTTTTTGCTTTTTGTTGCATAGCCTCCTGTAACTCGGACGCTGAAATTAATAACTCCTTTTCCGGTAGGTCGTTACGGACTATTGGATAAATCAGTGCATCCTCTTCAAAAAAATCATTTTTGGTAAAACAATGGATCTTATAAAATTTAACCGTATCTAAGCGAAGTTCTACAGAAACAGCATTTTTTAATATATAAGGTTTGTCTTTCTTGAATGCGATAAACTGTACACAAACTCTTTCCAGGTCATTGAGTGCTTCTTTTCCGAATTCTTCCAGGAAGATCTGGGTATTGGGTTCAATCAATCCGTTATATCGACTGATCCAACTGTTGTTCTGACGGTTCATATAATTAAAGAACAGGAAATAATTGCTGTCATTGACAAAATAGGCTTCGTACCCGCTTTGTGTCATCGTTTTAGGATCTATCGGAAGGTAAGCCATATAGAGATTCAATCGTTCACCTTCCCGCGTTTCGACGATTTTCTCTTCAGGCTGTTCTACAGTCTTGGGAGGCTCTATGGGGGGAGCTATTTTTGGTTTATTGGAACTTCTAACCTGCATCTCGCTATTCCCTACAATAACACATTCTCGAATCAAAGCGGGAACTTCAAACCCATCTTCGTCTTCAACCAATACCTGGTCTTTCCCTTTAAAACGTGTTACAACTCCTCCTCCTACAGCATTTAGAAAACGAACTTTATCACCAATTTTTATCTGCATAATCTCTTTACTTTTATTTAAGAAACAAAAGTAGATAAATATCTGCGAAATGGAAAGCATAATAAAAAAGACCACTTTACCGCTGTAAAGTGATCTTGACTCTATAAGATAGTGTTATTCTATTCGTTCAATGCTTTTTAAAATCAACCAATGCTTTTTGCAGTTCAAGGCGGGCTAAGAATATACGGCTTTTTACTGTCCCGATCGGAACGTCTAAGGTCTCCGCTATTTCGGCATACTTATAACCGCTGAGGTATAAAGAAAAAGGGTTATGCAAATCATCCTCTAAGGCATCAATCGCTTTGGTGATCTCTTTTAAGTGAAAAGAGACGTCAGGCGAATCAAAGCCGGAGTCATTCATAATTTCCATATGATACAAATCAGCACATTGATCTATAATCGTTTGTGAACGAATGATCCGATGATACTGATTAATGAAGGTATTGCGCATGACAGTCATCACCCATCCTTTAAAATTTACATTGTCGGTATATTTTTCCTGGTTATCTAAAACGCGTAAAGTGGTATCCTGAAGTAAATCTTGTGCGTCTTCTCGATTGGAAGTCAACGACATGGCAAACGTCATCATATTGTCTTGCATTCCGATCAATTTTTTTTCTAATTGTAGCATATCTATCCTATCAGTTTGTTTTTTACGAAAAAGTGTTGTTTTAATCTGTAATCTGTATTATTCTTTCTTCTTGGGCAAATATAAGGTAGGGCACGAAGCCTGAATGGATCGGAAGAGGGTTAATTTGCAAAATGTTCAAACTTTTGTTGTTTTTTTTATCCACGATTACTAATTGATCAGAATTTACAACTAATTCAAGTTATGGCTTTCAGGATTTGCAACAAAATGATCAGAATCTTCAACTAACGTTGGTTAGCTACCTTTCAACAGCTGGTGTCGAAAGAGTCTGCAAGGGTTTTGATGAATGACATTAACTTCTCATTTTGTACGATTTATCCTGTTTCTTTTGTTACTTTTGCGTGGTTTTTTGATAACGACTATAGCGTAAAAATATGACAAAAGCGATTCAACAAATACAAATTGAAGACTATAACTACGCACTACCGGATGATCGGATTGCAAAATTTCCTCTGCCGAAGAGAGACGAATCAAAACTCCTGTTATATAGGAATGGAGAAATTAACGAAACACTCTTTAAATGTATAACCCACCATTTACCTCAGGAGGCTTTACTCATATTTAATAATACACGTGTGATTCAGGCTCGCTTGCTTTTTCAGAAAGAGACCGGAGCGCAAATAGAAATATTTTGCTTGGAACCTGCTGTTCCTCACGATTATATACAGATTTTTCAACAAACAAAACAGTGTAGTTGGACTTGTCTTGTCGGTAATCTGAAGAAATGGAAAGGGGAGGTCTTACAAAAGAAAATACGGGTTCATGGGAAGGAGACTCTATTACAAGCAGTCAAACAACAATCAAATGGAGATACCCATTTGATTGAATTTACGTGGGAGGCCGATTTTACTTTTGCAGAACTCTTAGAAGCGGCCGGCATATTGCCGATACCTCCTTATCTTCATCGCCAGACAGAGTCGAGTGATTTGAAAACGTATCAAACAGTCTATTCTAAAATAAAAGGTTCTGTTGCCGCGCCTACAGCAGGTTTACATTTTACTCCGGAGGTATTATCGGAATTAGACATTAAAGGCTTCGATAGAGCGGAAGTGACCTTACATGTTGGTGCAGGAACTTTCCGACCGGTTAAAAGCGAAAAAATAGGAGACCATGAGATGCATACCGAATATATCTCGGTATCTCGCCAAACAATTGAAAAAATTAAGGAGAATATTCATCAGATTATAGCTGTAGGAACAACATCTGTGCGTACATTGGAAAGTCTGTATTATATAGGCTCTATATTGGAAAGCGATCCGGAGATATCCCCCGATAAATTAGCTGTCGGACAATGGCTCCCTTATGAAATTGAAAATAAAACATTAACTGCAACAGATGCTTTACAACGTATATTGGATTATCTGGATCGGAAGAAGAGGGATACGCTGATTACAACAACACAAATTATTATAGCTCCAGGGTATGATTTCAAAATTGTAAAAGGGATTATTACGAACTTTCATCAACCTAAAAGTACACTGCTCCTGCTTATCTCAGCCTTTGTAAAAGAAGACTGGAAATCAATTTACGATTATGCACTGACTCATGATTTTCGATTTTTAAGCTATGGTGATAGCTCTTTGTTGCTTTAAAACCGAAAGACATACCAGGATATCATAGGATAAAACAGAAAATCAAAACTTATTATTATATAATATTGTACGCGCGGTACTATAAATAATGCATTGATCCTATCCTCTCATCATCCAAAGGAAATAAAAACATGATTCACACTGTTTTGCTGTAGCATGCAGACTGCTTTTTTGTTATACCTACCTCTGTTTTCTGTTAGAGGTACGTCTAAAACAATTTAGAGGTACGTGTAAATCGATTTAGAGGTAGGTGTAAAACAATTTAGAGGTACCTCTAACAGAAAAGTGTTCATTATACTTCAAATAAACCGACAGCGATGTTGCGATTTTTGTTTGAATTCGTTCAAAGTTGACTGTCGCAAAAGGGGAGATTGTATGCGCGGTTTTACATTAATTTTAGAAGAATACAGGATAGATTATTTGATGGAAAAATATTTTTAGAAGGAGAATGCAAAAAAAATGTAGGATATTTTTGCTTGTTTTTCAATAGGTTAAGATTTATGACACATTTTGTCTTCAAAAACTTCCCCAATAATTTGGTTTATGAATATATTATATATTATCTTTGCACCCACGTTCGCCGAAAATCATCTCTGATTTTATCATAGAATGAGTGGCGAAGGTGCGAGAAGAGTTCTTTGAAAGATTTACATATTCAACAAGTAGTACAATAGACGTTAGGTCTAATTTTATAATTAGATTTAAAAGAATAAACGACCGTCAA
>NZ_JARXWG010000019.1 GCF_029893105.1 Parabacteroides sp. PF5-9
CAAAATGACAACCTTGTTAGGGATGAGTTTTGGTTGTGTCAACTTTTATAGTAAACAGTGACGAAATGTGACAACCAATTTTAGGATAAGTCAAAATTCGAGAGATAAATTCGTTTGACAATTGTCGGACGATCATTCGATAACTGTCAAACGATCGTTCGACAGATGTGAAATGATCGTTCGACAATTGTCAAACGATTCTTTTATAAGACAAATATCCCAATAAATCCCTGAAGATTTTGACTTTTCGCACGAATAATGCAAACCGTATAAGTTTAAAGCAATGCAGATAACTATTTTTATGGGATAAGCGATAGCAAATCTATCAGTTACCCTTATATTTGCATAGCTATGGATTTTTTTTGGAGACTTTGAAAATTTAAAATGGAAGAAATATGAAAAAACTAACGATCGTTTTGCTATCCCTTTTACCGTTTAGTCTGTGTGCGCAGGATATTATCCAGTGGCGTGGAACTGATCGTACCGGAATCTATAAAGAGACCGGTTTGTTAAAATCATGGTCGGCTGACGGCCCTGCCCTGTTATGGCATTACGACGATTTGGGAGAGGGACATTCTTCTGTTGCTGTTTCAGCGGATAAAATTTATATGACTGGCCTGACCGGTGTACTGGGTATTTATATGTATTCGATCTGACCGGGAAACTACTGAACAAAAAAAGTTATGGTGCGGAGTGGAGTGTGAATTATAACGGCTCACGTGGTACTCCTACGATTAGTGAAGGTAAAATCTATATTTATACCGGCACAGGTCATCTGGTCTGTATGGATGAAAAAACATTGGATATCCTTTGGCAGAAGAGTATCGAAAAGGACTTCAATGCTTCCAATATCCGGTGGGGAGTTAATGAATCCCCTTTGGTTATCGGAGAAAAAGTGATTATTACTCCGGGTGGAAAAGAACAGAATGTGGTTGCATTAAACAAAAATAACGGGACACTCATCTGGCAATGTGCGGCCGAGGGGGATTTATCGGCTTATTGTTCACCGCTTTATATTGCCGATCAACAGGTACCGTTGCTTGTGACGATGACAGAAAAACATATTTTGGGGATTAATGCGGATTCAGGAGAAAAGATATGGTCGTATCCTTATTATAACCAGCGGAATATTCATCCGAACACCCCTGTGTACAGCAACAATCTGTTATTGTGTACGTCGGGTTATGGCAAAGGTTCGGTTATGTTGCGATTGACCAATGGTGGCCGAGGTGTAGAGAAAGTATGGGAAAATACGCAGTTCGATTCAAAAACAGGAGGAGTGGTCAAAATAGGTGATTATGTTTACGGATCAGGAGATAACAATAAGTATTGGTTTTGCCTGGATTGGAAAACAGATGAACAAAAATACAAAGATCGGACGATAGGGATCGGTGCGGTAATTGCAGCCGACGGTATGCTTTATTGTTATTCTGAAAAAGGAGAAATGGCATTAGTAAAAGCAACGCCTGAAAAATTTGATCTGATCAGTAAATATCCCATAACGATGGGAACCGAGCAACATTGGGCACATCCGGTGATCTATAAAGGAATACTTTTTGTCAGACATGGCAATACGTTGATGGCCTACCGGATTAAATAGTTTAAAGTCTACGGTTCTACTTCAAGGCTCCGTTTTGCTTGGATAATAAATAATCGAATGACTAAAACAAAAGGGGAGGTAATGAAAGAGAAATTTGTTTTGTGTGTATTTGGTATGCTCATAGGGCATTCACTTTGGGGACAAAAAGATATTTCCGGTCTGGTTCTTTCCGGATCGGGTAAAAGACCTATTGAATATGTTAATATTGGCATTGTGGGTAAAAATGTTGGAACCGTCACCAATGAAAAGGGAGAATTCGACCTATTCCTGGAATCCCGATATGAAAATGATTCTCTCTTGTTTTCATGTATTGGTTATGAGCCTTATGTTGCTGAAATATCCGAAATAAGAGAAGGAGAAACTATTTTTCTGAAAGAGATGGCTTACAATCTTGGAGAAGTGGAGGTTAGGCCAAAAGTATTTAAGGAGAGTCTATTAGGGGTTAAAACAACGTCTAAGTCAATAAGTGCGGGATTTCAACACAATATGCTTGGTTATGAATGTGGTATACTGATGCAAGTAAAAAAGAGTGCCATACTCAAAAAAGTAAATATCAATGTGTCGTCATGTTCATACGACACGATATTCTATCGTCTGAATGTATACCGTGTTAAAGATGAGAAGACTTTTGAAAATATCCTACGAAAACCGATCTATATAAGCGCCTCAAAAGAGTTACTTGAAGACACTTTTTCGGTTGATCTGATGCCGCATGATATTACAGTTGATGGAGATTTCCTTGTTACATTAGAACACATCAAAGACTTAGGAGAAGGAGAACTTGTCTTTTGTTCAAGCAAGAAGCATACGACATATTTTAGAAAAACAAGTCAGGGAGAGTGGCAGACGGCTCCTGTTGGAGTCAGTATTAGTGTGGTAGTAGATGTTGAAAAATAAGAAAAGAGAAATCGTATTCATACAAGAACGGCAAATGAAAATAAAATCCCTGGAGATTGAAAAATACAAAATGTACGGCTTAGTCATGCTTATTGCATGGATCATCTGTGGTCAAATGCATGCACAATTGTCGAACGGTTGGAGAGGACCTGACCGAAATGGAATTTATCAGGAGACGGGACTGCTTAAAAAGTGGCCGGAAGAAGGAGTTCCCTTGCTTTGGAGTGTTAATAATGCAGGAAAAGGATATTCCAGCCCTGTCGTTGTCGGGAATAAGATTTTTGTAACCGGCATGGATATTGAAGAGAAGAATGAAATACTCACTGCGTACACCATTGACGGGAAACAACTTTATCAGGTAAAATATGGTAAACCCTGGTCGCAGTCTTATCCGGAGACCCGTACTACCCCGATGGTCGTAGAGGATCGGGTTTATGTGATCAGCGGTATAGGTGAGATTGTTTGCATGCAGGTAAATGACGGGAGTATCTGTTGGTCTGTCAATGGGAATGAAAAATTCGGTGCAAAAACGAATACATGGGGTATCTCAGAATCGCCTCTTGTCTTTGACAATAAAGTGATATTTACTCCCGGAGGAGATCAGACGACGATGGTTGCTCTGGATGCCCTGACCGGAGAAACAATTTGGACAACACCTTCGTTGAACGACCTCTGTTCGCATGTCTCTCCACTTCTAATTGTCCACAACGGGCGAAAACTGATTATTGGATTTTCCGAGGATTATCTGTATGCCGTACATCCCGAAACAGGTGAGATGTTATGGCAATATAATGACTGGGATTTTGTAGCCGAGAGAGGTATGGATGGAATATGCATCAATACGCCTCTTTATAAAGACGGACGTCTGTTTATCAGTAATGCCTACGAAATGCGCTCCCATATGCTGGAATTGAATGAAGACGGATCGGCTGTCCGGACACTTTGGCGGAATGATGATTTAAGTGTTCATACCGGTGGAATGGTGCTGGTCGATCATATTATTTATGGCTCAAACTGGTTCAACAACAATAGCGGCAATTGGGTTGCCGTCGATTGGAATACAGGCGCAACAACCTATAAGGCTTCATGGCCCGGAGGAGGGAGCAAAGGATCTGTGATTACTGCGGATAAGATGCTTTATTGTTATGAAGAGCGGCGGGGAACAGTCGCATTGGTAAAGCCCAATGCCGGGGGATTGGATATTGTCAGTCAGTTCCGTATAAGAGAAGGTGAAGGGCCGCATTGGTCGCATCCGGTAATCGATCATGGAGTTTTGTATATACGGCATGGAAGTGCTCTGATGGCCTATAAGATTAAAGAATAAGATCCCAAATATGAATTAAAACTATTGCGGGTATCTGCCGATTGAAACCTTAGATTAATCCTGTATTCGTGATAAGTCCTGTTTTTTTCGTTTTCACGAAAGATCATGAAGATTTGTAGTATATTTTTTTAAAATTTGTAAACGAATAATTTCGTTTTATTATCATCATACAATGCGAGACAAAAGAGTGACTATATGTGCATGTGCTTCACGATCGTTTATCGATAAAAATAAAGTAGGCGAAATTGCGGAAGCCATGAAAAGTGAGGGTTATCTTGTAACGATAATTCCCGATCTGTGTCGGATGATCATGCAGTCGTCTGCCGGATTAAGTGAGATCGCCTCGCATACGATATGTGCCTGTTATCCGCGCGCAGTACATGCATTGTTTCAAACACAAGACATCGTTCCTGAGAAAATCGTTGATATACGTAATTCATCCATTCAGGAGATATGTAGTCAGCTAAATATAATCGTTGAGGAACAGAATCGATCCGGTAACGACCTGTTTATGGATGAAATCGGTGCATTCCCGGTAGAAACAGGCAGAGATGCCTGGTATCCGGTGATTGATAAAGACAAATGTAGTGAGTGTGAAAAATGTCATGACTTCTGTTTGTTCGGAGTCTACTCCAATGAAGGAGGGCGGGTAAGAGTGACACAGCCACAAAACTGCAAAAATAATTGTCCGGCTTGTGCCCGTATTTGTCCCTCTAAAGCGATAATTTTTCCGAAATATGAGAAATCACCGATTAACGGAGGATTACAGGATGAAGAACAGGCCTTGGCGCTGGATACGAAGAAAGTTTATGCAGACGCTTTACGTATGCGTTTGGAACAACGCAGGGCCAGTGTTTCCCTGTTAAAAAGAGACAACAAATGAGATTTAAAGACTATATAGCTACGGCAAATGCTGCGTTACGTGTACCACGGGAATGTTCCCCCCGGTTGGTATGGAAATTTATGTATAACTTCGGTTGGCAGAGCATGCGCAATATCAACCGTTTTGAGAAGCGGCAGGAGCGGGGAGAGCCCTTTTTTCCGGCTTTTGTCATGATCTCTATTACGGAAAGCTGTAATCTGGCTTGCAGTGGTTGTTGGGTAACGACTGGAGGTAAAAGGGCTTTGACACCTGAGCAGTTGGATGGTATTATTACGGAATGTAAGAAAAAAGGTTCGTTCTTTTTCGGCATCTTTGGTGGAGAACCATTGATGTATAAAGGACTGTTGGATATTTTTGAGAAACATTCCGAATGTTATTTTCAACTGTTTACCAATGGGATCCTGATTACGGATGAGGTCGCTATGCGATTGAAGAAATTGGGAAATGTGACTCCGTTGATCAGTATTGAAGGATTGGAAGAGGAGAGCGATCTGCGTCGTGGAAAGAGTGAAGTGTTTAAACGGACACTTTCCGGAGTACGCGCATGCCGAAAAGCTAAATTGATCTTCGGTGCTTCCGCCAGTATATGTAAAAGTAATTATAACGACCTGGTCAATCGTAAATATATCGAGCAAATAGCGAAAGAAGGTGCTCATTATTTATGGTACTATATTTATCGTCCGGTAGGGGCGAATCCGAATACGGAAAATGCGTTGGATAAGGAGCAGATATTGGCTTTTCGCCGCTTTATTGTGGAGCAGCGCAAGAATGCGCCATTGTTTATTATCGAAACGTATTGGGATGCCAAAGGGAATGCGCTTTGTCCGGGGGCAACGGGCATGAGTCATCATATTTCGCCCTCCGGAGGTGTTGAGTTTTGTCCGCCGTTGCAAATGGCGAAGGAATTTATCAACAAAGACGCGTCCAATCTGGTGGATATTTTTGAGAATTCGGAGTTCTTGGCTGGTTTCCGACGGATGACATCCGAAAGTTCCCGGGGATGTATCCTGTTGGAAGATCCGCAGAAGATGGTCGATTTTCTGATACAACATCAGGCGATTGATACCACCAGCCGCGGTGTCGTACTGGAAGAGTATAAAAAGATGACCCCTATCGCAGGACATCATCTGGAGGGAGAGGAAATCCCGGAAGAGAATGTGTTCTATCGACTGGTCAAGAAAAAATATTTCTTTGGGTTTGGTGCATACGGATAAAATGAAGGTTTATGGGAAAAGAACAGATATATAGTGTCCCACAGACGCTAAAAGAACGGACGCTCTTGCGAGGTATGATCAACCAGCTCGTGAGCGACCAGCCGCTCGGTCCGCCGTTATCGATGGATAACCTATCTGACCTTGCCGATCAATTGATCCGGGAATGTGGTCTGGATCCGGAAACCAAAGGCTGGATCATGGTAGAGATCAATAATAGTGTCTGGCGTGATGTGGTGGCCTCCATCCCTTATGATAAACGTATCTTATTGATACCCGAATGTTTGTCTCATTCCTCCAAATGTCAGGGGGAAGTGGATGAGTTAGGATTGTTGTGCCATAAATGTAATCGTTGTTCGATTCCTGATTTACAGGAGAAAGCCGATAGTCTTGGTATGATGAGTATCGTTGCTGAAGGGTTTACCGCAGTCATGGGATTGATTCAAAGTGGTACAGTAGAGACCGTGATTGGAGTCAGTTGCCTGGAGTCGCTTGAAAAAGCATTCCCTTTGCTGATAAACAATGCCGTACCCGGTTTGGCTATTCCTTTGAATATAGCCGGTTGCAAAGATACGAATGTCGATGAAAATTATGTAGCCCAGATGATCAATATGCAATCTGGACGGGAGTTGAAATTACTCGATCATGAACATTTAAAGGCAAAGGTTACCGAATGGTTTACACCGGAGAACTTAAGCCGTATATTATCAGGAGATAATGACCAGACATCACAGGTCTCAGCCGAATGGCTTGGCGGAGAAGGTAAACGGTGGCGTCCTTATTTATTGGCAGCGGTTTATCAGTCATTAAGTGATGAAGAGAACATACCGGAAGAGGTACAATTGGCAGCTATTGCAGTGGAATGTTTTCATAAAGCATCACTGGTACACGACGATATTCAAGATAATGATTCCATCCGCTATGGAAAACAAACCGTCAATGCGATTTATGGTGATTCTATAGCAATTAATGTGGGCGATATGCTTTTAGGAGAAGGGTATCGACTGTTGACCCGGTGTGGTCATATGGAGTTACTGAAAGTATCTGCCGAAGCACATATCGCTCTATGTAAGGGGCAGGGTATGGAACTGGAATGGAGCCGTTCTCCACGGCCGTTGACCATGGACTTTGTACTCGATATTTTCTGTAATAAGACTGTTCCGGCCTTCGATGTTTCATTGATTATGGGATTGATTTGTGGTGGTGACGATGAACCGCTTCGGGAGATTCTTCATCAATATTCCAGGGCTTTGGGGATTGGTTATCAGTTGCAGGATGATGTAGAGGACTTTGAAACCGATCAGCCGCTGGCCTTACGTCCGTCCGCCGTGTTGGCCGTATTGTGCGAACGTCAGGATAAGCCTTTTGTAGAGGCTCTTCTGCAAACAGATGATCTGAAAGCTTTTTTGAATCTTCCGGAGCATCAACCGCTGCTTCAGGAGGCGATAGAAGAGGTCAAACAAATGTCTAAACAATATAATAAGCAAGCATTAGAGGCTTTGCAAGAGATTGGAAATATGGAGCTGAAACGCTTGCTTTTCCGTGTGACAAAGCGGATATTGAAATAGGAACAGATCAATGAAAGAGACGTTATCCATCAAATTATTCAATACCCTGCAAAAAGGGAAAGAGCAGCTGGGGAAAGAGGCGCTCCGACGGGTATTGGGTTTTGTTGAGTCGCAACGGACGACTGATGATACGTTTGTCAATAAAAACGGACAGGAAGATTTATATTACACCCTGTTTGGCTGGATGTTATCCTATACGCTGGGGCTTCGTTTACAACTTCCTAAGGCAACAGCCTATCTGGAAAAGCAGCAGCCTGATGATATGGATCTTATCCATTATGCCGCTTATATGCGTTGCCGGATGTTGTACCGTTTATTTAAGGATGGAAAAGTCGGTTATTTATTGAATTCTATTTTTTCGACTTCAGTGAAGGCATTAAATAAATTCTCCGGTTTGCCGAACAATGATATGTTTTCTCCTTATACGCAGTTTATTTACTTGTCTTTGTTGGAAGATACCCGGCAGACAGTGAGAAACAAAAAGGAGTTTATAGATGCATTGGATGGGTATCGAGTAGCCGGAGGTGGTTTTGCCAATCTGGAAGGTTCGGCTACTGCAACAACTAATGCTACGGTTGCAGCCCTGGCTGTACTTGGACAATTGAATGGGTATAAGGCGAATAGAGATGTTGATTGTTTGCGTGGTTTACAGGAAGAATCAGGTGGGTTTTGTGCAACACCTGGAGCTCCGTTACCTGACGTTTTGTCAACCGCAACCGCTTTATTTGTCTTAAATGCTTACGGTATGGAACCGATATATTCTCCTCGCGACTTTATTGAAGCGCATTGGTTGGATTCAGGAGGTTTTTCTGCTACTCTTTTGGAGTCAGTGAGTGATGTTGAATATACTTTTTACGGACTATTAATATTAGGCATATTATGAAGGAAAAGCAGATAGATGAAATGATTGATGTCCTGCGGGAAGAGTTGATACAACGACGCTCTCCGGGGTATATGTGGAGAGGAAAGCTTTCATCGAGTGCCATTTCTACTTCCGTATCCGTATTTGCACTCTATATGATTGATCGGGAGAAATATGCTTCCTATATTCAACATGGCGCCGAATGGCTGAAAAGATCCATGCATGACGACGGCTCATGGGGAGATAGCCTTGAGAGTCCGTCTAACCTAACGGCAACACTGCTTACCTATGCTTCGCTCTATGCAGTAGGCGAAGCACCGGAGAAAGCGAAAGAGTATCTGAATGAAAAGTTCGGTGGTTCAACCGATCAGCATATTATAAAAGGTGTATTGACCTATTATGGGACGGATTTGACTTTTTCTGCTCCTATATTGGTGATGTGTGCTTTAGCCGGGGTTATAACGAGTTGGGATAAAATACCTCAATTGCCGTTTGAACTTTCTGTGTTTCCGCAACGATTGTTTCGATTCTTCCAGTTGCCGGTAGTCAGTTATGCTATACCAGCCTTGATAGCTGTCGGTATACTACGTTATAGAAAAGGGAAGAAGAATCTGTTTTCCCCATTGCGTGAGTCGTTTATCCCGAAATCACTGAAAGTGCTTGAGAAGTTACAACCGGATAACGGCGGATTCCTTGAAGCTGCACCTCTTACTGCTTTTGTGGCGATGTGTATGACCGGAGCAGGTTATCGTGAGCATATTGCTACACAAAGAGCAGCAGGCTTCTTAACCAACACAGTCCGGGAAGATGGAGCCTGGCCGATAGATACAGATCTGGCAAGCTGGGTGACAGCATTAAGTGTAAGAGCCTTGGGAGATGATATCACAGATAAAGAAAGGCTGGCTAAAACAATTAAACTGAATGCATTTACTTTCGAGCATCCATTTACCGGAGCAAAGGAAGGGGGATGGGCCTGGACGGATTTGCCGGGTGCAGTGCCTGATGCAGATGATACTTCAGGAGCATTAGTCGCACTTCATATACTACAGGACGGTGTCTATTGTCCGGAAGTGGGAAAAGGAATAGAGTGGCTATTGGCTTTACAAAATAGTGACGGAGGTATGCCGACCTTTTGTAAAGGTTGGGGTAAGTTGCCTTTCGACCGGAGTAGCCCTGATATATCGGCTCATTCATTATTGGCTTTTGAACTGTGGTTGGAAGTATTACCCGTCGATTTACAGCAACGTTGTAAGAAAAGTATTCGTCGTATGTTGAATTGGATGCGGAGTATACAGGCGGCTGATGGTTCATGGACACCTTTATGGTTTGGTGACCAGAACGCCAACGATGAACGTTCTCCGGTATATGGAACAGCAATGACCGTAGAGTATCTTTCGACTTCCGGGGAGCCTGTCGCTCAGGAGATGATTGGAAAGGGACTTCAGTATATCCTTTCTACTCAGAATGAAGATGGCGGATGGGGTGGAGCAAAAGATGTTGCTTCTAAAGTCACTCTGACTTCACGGGCATTGAGTGCATTGGCTTCATTTCCTGATAGCAACGCAGATGTTATGGAACGGGCTTTTGATTTTCTGTACCGGAGATATCAGGAAGGAGAATTGTTCCGGGCTGAGCCCATCGGACTGTATTTCTCCCGGTTATGGTATTCGGAAGAATTATATAATATCACGTTTGCCTTGAATGCGATTAAGAAATATAGAAAGTTTAACGTTCAAAATTAGAGAAGATAACTTCGAACCAATAATGTATATAATATGAAGAGAGGAGTTTTAGTTCTATTGTCTTTTATGACGTTGATCACTTATGCACAGGATAATATCCAGTGGCGAAATGACCGGACCGGTATTTATAATGAGACCGGCTTAATGCAGTCATGGCCGGAGAAAGGTCCTGAGATGTTATGGTCTTATGAAGGACTGGGAGAGGGTCATTCGTCGGTTGCTATTACGGCTGGAAGGCTTTATCTGACGGGTTTAAAAAACGGCAAAGGGCTGATCTATGTCTTTGATTTAAACGGTGCGTTACTGAATAAAAAGGAGTATGGCCCGGAATGGGATAAGAATTACGTCGGACCGCGTGGAACTGTGACGGTAAACGAAGGAAAGGTTTACCTGGTGAGTGGCATGGGTAGTTTGTATTGCTTTGAAGCGAATAACCTCGACCTGCTTTGGCAAAAAGACCTGTTAAAAGAGTTCAATGCATCGAATATAGAATGGGGACTGAATGAAGCTCCGTTGATTATCGGAGAAAAACTGATCGTTACTCCCGGAGGTAAGCAACATAATGTGGTGGCATTAAATAAAGACAACGGCGAACTGATCTGGAGCAGTCCGGGTGAAGGCGATCTGTCTGCTTATTGCTCACCGTTATATATTAGTGACCAGGAGGTGCCACAGATCGTAACGATGACAGCCAACCATATTATCGGTATCGAGGCTGCTACAGGAAAGAAACTATGGTCACATAAAAATACGAATCGTTGGTCGGTTCACGCAAATACGCCGGTGTATGGCGACAATATGATCTTATGTACCAGCGGCTACGGAAGAGGTTCCACGATGTTGCGCCTGACCAATGGCGGGCGAAGTGTGGAACAGGTATGGTTCTCTGAAGAACTGGACAACCGTATCGGTGCAATGGTTAAGGTTGGTGATTATGTCTATGGTTCGGGCGACAGCAACCGTTACTGGTTTTGTGTAGACTGGAAAACCGGTGAGGTTAAGTACAAAGAACGCGGACTGGCAATGGGAACTATTATTGCGAATAACAATATGCTTTATTGCTATACCGACAAGGGAGATATGATTCTGGCCAAAGCAACACCTGCAAAGCTGGATATCGTCAGTCGGTTCAAGATTACTATGGGTACAGAGCAGCATTGGGCGCATCCGGTGATTTATAAAGACGTTATGTATGTTCGTCATGGCGACGCGTTAATGGCGTATAAGATATAGAAGCGTTCAAGGTTTCAAACAATATATAATATGTTAAATATGAAGACAGTTATAGTCGCATTGCTTTCTTTTACCACGTTGGTATTATCTGCTCAGGATAATATCCCGTGGAGAGGTGTCGATGGTACGGGAGTCTATTATGAGACTGGGTTGCTTAAATCATGGCCTACCAATGGTCCTGAATTGCTTTGGCATTTCGACGGGTTGGGTTTCGGGTTTTCTTCCGTCTCGATAGATCAGAGAAAATTGTTTGTTACCGGATTCACTGATGGGAAAGGCTATCTGTATGTATTGGATATGAATGGTAAACTACTGAACAAAGTAGAGTACGGCACTGAATTTACCGGCGATAACTTTACCGGCACACGCAGCACGGCCATTCCCCACGAGGGAAAGGTATATGTTGTAAGTGGAATCGCCGAACTGTTTTGCTACGATATAAATACCCTGAAACTGTTGTGGAAAAAGAATTACGCAACGGATTACGGGGGAGAGAATACCAAACATGGCTGGAACGGACCACCGCTGATCATCGACGAAAAGTTGATTATTGCACCGGGAGGCCCCACACATAATGTCCTTGCCTTGAATAAAACGACCGGTGATATCATCTGGAGTTCTGAAGGGATGAAAGGAATATCGGGATACGGGACACCGATCTTTCTCGACGATCAGGAAATTCCACAGATTGTTATTATGATGGGTGACCATATTCTCGGGTTAGACGTGACGAACGGCAAAATGCTTTGGTCGTATGCCCATACAAACCGCTTCAGCGAACATCCCAACACACCGGTGTATAGTGGTAACAGGTTGCTTTTTATGAGCGCTTACGACCAGGGCGCTCTCATGCTTCAGCTGACTGATGGCGGAAGGAAGGTCACGCCTGTCTGGGAGATTAAGGAACTGGGGCATACCACAGGGCATATGATGAAATATGGCGATTACGTCTACGGCCCAGGTAATCGCATAAACTGGTATTGTGTAGATTGGAATACAGGGAAAGTCATGTATTCCGACAATACGATTGGTGTAGGTAATATCATTGCAGCCGATGGCTTGTTGTATTGTTATTCGGAGAAAGGTGAAATGGCATTGGTCAAACCCAATTCAGAGAAGTTTGAGATAATCAGTAAATTTCCCATTACTCTCGGAACAGAGCAGCATTGGGCGCATCCTGTCATTTATAAAGGAGTGTTATATGTTAGGCATGGGGATACGTTGATGGCGTATAAGATTAAATAGTTGAAAGTTGGAGACAACATTGAACTCGGAACTTTGAATATGATCGGGCTTGTCCGGATATAAAATGAATAAGTTGTGAAAGAGAAGAACATTGTAAAAGGCGTAACAATAGGTGTAATAATACTCTATCTGGGTATTCTTATCGGATGGCATGTGTATACGCCCCGTGAGGACTTGACGCTTCAGAATCCGGGAGCCGATAACCGTCCGGAAGGACTGGCGCGTGCGGCCAACGAAGTGAAGATCGGTGAATTCTTTATGCAGTATGAAGGTGAAATTCCTTCCGGACTGACCGGTAAATGGACCAGCTTCCGGGGCGATCAGACCCGAAACATTATCGAGGCTCCCGAGCAACTGAATACCGGCAGCGAAGAATTCCCCGTACTGTGGAGCGTAGATACCGGCGAAGGACATGCCGCCCCCGTGATCTATAACGGACGAGCATACTTCCTCGACTATAATGAGGACCTCAGTTCGGATGCGCTGCGTTGTTTCTCATTGGAGACAGGAGAGGAACTTTGGCGGCGGTGGTACCGCGTGCCCATTAAACGTAATCACGGTTTTTCACGTACCGTACCGGCGATCGGCGACGATTATATCATTACGATTGGTCCCGAAGGACATGTCATGTGTTGCGACCCTATAACCGGAGACATGAAATGGGCACTGGATATGCAGAAAGAGTATGGCTCGGAGGTACCGTTCTGGTATACCGGGCAATGTCCGCGTGTCGACGACGGTATTCTGATCCTCGCTCCCGCGGGAGAAGAAGTCCTGTTAACAGGTGTAGATGTGCAGACCGGTGAGGTGGTTTGGACAACCCCGAATACGCTGAAGTATGCCATGTCGCATTCATCTGTTATGCCGATGACGCTGGGCGGAAAGAAAACCTATGTCTATATCGGTGTCGGAGGCGTATGTGGCGTATCAGCCGAAGAGGCAGACCGTGGAACCCTGCTGTGGGACATCAATAAATGGCAACCTTCCGTAGTGGCGCCTTCCCCTTTGCAGATTTCCTCCAACCAGATCTTCCTGGTGGCTGGTTACGGTACCGGTGGAGCACTGCTCAAAGTAGACCGTACAGGTTCGGGTTGGACCGCTTCTATTGTCGACCAGTACAAGCCTAGCGAAGGACTGTCCAGCGAACAGCAAACGCCGATCTTGTATAATAACATGATCATCAGTGTGATGCCGAAAGACGGTGGTGCGCAGCGTGGACGCCTGGTTTGTTATTCCCCTTCTGACCTGCATACACCCGTCTGGACCTCCTCTTCAGATGAGCGCTTCGGGCTGGGGCCTTATCTGGTTGTCAACAACCATTTGTTTGTATTTAAAGACGACGGTGAACTCTATCTGTATGAAGTGCAGCAACGTGGAATGAAACTACTCAAGAAGCAGCGGATTATGGAAGGAGCCGACGCATGGGGTCCATTGGCGTATGCCGACGGCATGTTGATCGTCCGGGATGCGCATGTGGTTAAATGTATTAAAGTGGTATAAACAAATATGAGGAAAGAACTGAAAATAGCATTGAATCTGGCCATATTCCTATTAGTGGCAGGGTTTGTATGGTATATGGTGACTTCTCTGAATAAAGAAGAACGGATCTATGCAGATACAGGAGCGGCGAATACCGAACCTTTTGTCAGTCCGTATACAAAAACAGCAACATTTGATCTGCCGGCTGAGGTCAATCGTTTTGAGCTGGTTGATGATAAACTATATGTGTCAGCAACACAGTCGGTATATATCTATGATACCGGAGGTCGGCAACAGTCGTCCTTCCCGGTAAAAGCGGATGTGCGGGATATCACTGTCAGCGGAGACAGCATTTATGTACTCTATCCGACGTATATCGAAGTATATTCGCACGGAGGTGAGTTGATCCATGAGTGGGAAGCCTGTAGCGAGTTGTCGGATTATTGTTCGCTGGCCATTGCCGGAGAGTATGTTTTCGTCACCGACGCTGCCAATAAGAACATCTGCCAATATACCCGCGAAGGCGGTTTCAGGCGATTCATCCAGAGTCCACGCGGATTTATCATCCCGAGTTACAATTTTGATATCGAAAGCCGGAATGATACCATTTACTGCGTGAACTCCGGACGACATCTGGTTGAAACCTACACATTGGACGGTGAGTTTATCTCAGCCTTCGGCGGTCCCGGCGGTGAAGCCGGATTCTTTGCTGGATGCTGTAATCCGGCCTATATCTCGTTTACGACGGATGGCGAATTGATCACTTCCGAGAAAGGTAATCCGCGGGTTTGTTATTACGGAACGAATGGCGAGTTTAAAGAAGTATTGTTGAACAACCGACTTCTGGGTGGCGGAAATAAAGCTTATGAAGTAAGGGCATTGAAAGATATCCTGTTCGTTGCAGGGAAGGATAAGATAAACGTGTATCAGTTGAAAGTGGAGAGTTAAAGAGAAAAAAGAGAGAGCACTACAGAGAACAGGCTATTCTCCGTCCGTAGAACAGGCGAGGTGCAAAAAAGTAAATAGAAAAAATAATTAATTATACAGCATAAATAGATAGTATATGGAACCGAATAAAGAAAATACTCAGAAGATATCCCGCAAACGGTTTTTGCAGGTCTGTGGCTCGGTGGTAGCCGGGGGAACAATATTGGGTGTTTCCGGAACTTTATTGCGGAAAATGTTTATTATACCCGAAGGTATATTGCAGACAAATGCGTCCGGCAATGGAGGACGACTGACCGCGCGTCAGGAATTCGCGTCTCCTTACAAGCTGGTCTCGTCGTTCAACGTACCGGATCAGATCGAAGGCTTTGAGATCTACGGAGAGAAACTGGTAGTTGCAGCGTCGAATAATATATACATATATGACCGTTTCGGTACATTGTTGAATAATTTCGCCGTAGCCAGCCGGATTAGAGATATCGCTGTTTTCGACGACCGCATCTACCTATTATTCCCTTCGCGTATCGAGGCCTATGACCTCGAAGGAGCATATCTGCTGGATTGGGAAGCATGTAGCGAGGAGTCGGATTATTGCTCATTCACAGTGACCGGCGACTATGTCTTTGCTACTGACGCGGCCAATAAGAACATCTGTAAATATACCACCGAGGGTAACTTTGTGAAATTCATCCAAAGCCCCAACGGATTTATTATACCAAGTTACTCGTTTGGCATTACGCATGTCGACGGGACGTTGTATTGCTCCAACTCCGGCCGTCACCTGATCGAAAGCTATACGCTCGACGGCGAATACCTGGGCGCATTCGGTAAGCCGGGTGGTGCCGACGGCCTGTTCTGCGGATGCTGTAACCCGGTACATCTGGCGTATACCTCTACCGGAGAGATTATCACGTCGGAGAAAGGGAAACCGCGTATCAGCTGCTACAGTCCCGACGGACAGTTCCGCAGCGTGTTGCTCGATAGTAAAATGCTCGGAGGCGGTAATATGGCGTATGACGTAAAGGTGACAGACGATAAACTGTTCGTCACGGGTCAGCGCATGATATCCACTTTCCAATACGATAAAGTATTAGCTGCCAACACCGCCTGTTCGGGTTGTAGCGTGAATTGCCCATTGCGTGAAGGAATAACAATTTGATGAATCATGGAAGAGAAAAAAGAACCAAAGAATAGCCCGATTGCCCGGCGGAAGTTCCTGCAGACGATCGGCACGGTGGTGGCCGGAGGATCGATACTGGCTGTTGCCGGTGGCTTGGCCCATAAAGTGAAGGGGGAGGAGTCGACGCTCTTGTGGCAGATCGATCCGGATAAATGTACGCAGTGCGGACGTTGTGAGACGGATTGTGTGTTGCCTATTTCCGCTGTTAAGTGTATCCATGCCAATAGGGTGTGCGGGTATTGTGACCTTTGTGGAGGATATTACCGCTCGAATGTGAAGGAACTGAATACGGCGGCCGAGAACCTGATGTGCCCTACCGGTGCTATCAAACGTGTATTTGTGGAAGATCCTTATTTCGAATATACGATCGATGAGGACTTATGCAACGGATGCGGTAAGTGTGTGAAAGGATGCGGTTCGTTTGGTAACGGATCCCTTTACCTGCAGGTGAAACGTGAATTGTGTAAAGATTGTAACGAATGTAAGATTGCATTGGTTTGTGCGTCGGACGCGATTACTCGTGTTCCCAAATCCTATGCCTATAAACTGAAAGACTAAAGATTAGATCGTATGAAAAGACAACTCTATATATGGATGTCGCTGTTGTTGACTGTCGTAGCGAAAGCTCAGAACAGATTCCCTAAGCCTGACTTCGAATCGGGCTATCAATACCCGGATCTGCAGTATCCGGTACCGAACGAAACGCTTTGGACGGTTATCGACATCGTGTTATTGGTCGTCCTGATGGGCATCGTGGCATGGGCGGTGATCAGGAAGCGTACACGGAAGCCGGTCGTATGGGTGTCGATTATTTCGGTGGCTTATTTCGGCTTCTACCGGAGTGGTTGTATCTGCAGTATCGGTTCGATACAGAATGTTTCGCTGGCGTTGGTCGATAATACCTATATATTGCCGGTGTCAGTATTGTTATTCTTTATCTTGCCGGTCTTGTTTGCCTTTCTGTTCGGGAGGGTGTTCTGCGCGGGAGTCTGTCCGTTCGGGGCATTGCAGGAGTTGGTGAATATAAAGAGTTACAGGTTGTCGCGAACGGTGACTACCGTACTGGGACTTATCCCGTGGCTGTATCTGATCTTTGCGGTATTGTATGCTGTAACGCGGAGCAGTTTTATCATCTGCCGGTTCGATCCGTTTATCGGTATCTTCCGTTTGGGAGGAGATATAGGGCTGATTGTTTTCGGTGCGGCATTGTTGCTTCTTTCGATCTTTGTGGGACGGCCTTTCTGTCGTTTTATCTGCCCGTATGGTGCTTTGTTGAGCCTGTTCTCACGGGTTTCGATCTGGAAAGTAGAGATCACGAAGAGCCCCTGTATCAATTGCGAACTTTGCCATAACGCGTGTCCGGTGGATGCCATTAAAGCTCCTTATGATAATAAAGTAAAAGAAAGTCGTATGGATGGCGTGAAACGTATCCTGGCTTATGCGGTTGTTCTGCCGTTAATGATACTGGCGGGTGCCATCCTGATGCGTATGGCCAGCAGCGAACTGAGCCGTGCGAATAAGGATGTTCGTTTATATGATATGGTGATGGAGTACGAGACAGAGCCGATGGATGTTCTTCCGCTTGAGTTGGAAGCCTTTTATGGACAAGGGAAGAGTATAGAAGAGTTGACACAGAAATATGAGTCCATACAGGACGACTTTAAACTTTATTCCACAATTGCGGGTGGTTTTATCGGACTGGTGATCGGCATGGCGCTGATCGGGCTCTCGCTTAAACGAACCCGTAAGCTGTATGAAATCGATCATGCCGCTTGCGTGGATTGCGGAAGGTGTTTTAGCTATTGCCCGCAGAATACCGGACAAAGCCCGGTGTTTAAGATTCCGGATTCAACGTTTAAAGTTGATAAGACTGCTAACAACCTTGAACCTTGAACTTTGAATATTTGAACTTTTGAATTATATACATATGAACAAAGCGATTCTCAGAAATGTAGCCCTCGTCTCGGCTGTTTTTATAGTGACTTTATCGATAATGCTGGTCACGAACTATTTTCAGGTGAGAGATACAACTCCTCTTAAAGATGGAATTGTTGAAACATTAAAGGAAGTAAATGATGCGAATGCCAATAATCCGGTTTTGCAGGAACAAATCCGTCAGTTGGATCTATTGGCTCGTAAAGCCTATTTCGTGCGGTTAGATCATTTGCTGAATGGTGTTTATATCCTTTTAGGGATGTTAATGGTATTTATCGTTTGTGTTAGGTTCTATTTCGCCAAAGATAAGAATATCCCGGATAAGGAAATCGACCCGATCGATGAATGGGCGATTAAATCGAATGCCCGTAAATATGTGACGTGGGGAGCTGTTGGGATAGCAGCAGTAGCATTGGCCTTTGTCTTCATGAGTTCGCCATATATGCAGACAAGTGTATCAACGGAAGAAACCGCTGAAGTAGAGATGATGGCAGAGGTGCAACAGGAAGATAATCAGACATCAACCGCTATACAGGAAGAAGCTGTTGTAGAAGAGGTCGTTGCCGACGAAGGAACAGGAGATGTCGCTGATGTTGAGGAAATCCAGGAAGGTGAAAGTGAAGTAGAAGCAGCACCGCAACCAGCCGTCTCCAGAGTTACTCATAATGGTTTCCGTGGAAATAATTCGAATGGTATATCTTCAGCAAAAGGAGTACCGGCGAAGTGGAATTTAAGCAGTGGTACCAATATCGCATGGAAACAGCCTATTCCGCGTAAAGGATATAATTCACCGGTGATTAACGGGAATAAAGTGTTTTTCTCCGGAGCCGATGATCAGGCTCGTGAACTTTACTGTTATGATCTGAATACGGGAGAGCAGCTTTGGAAACTGGCAGCAACAGGTATTCCAGGATCTCCTTCACAGATGCCTAAAACAACAGAAGACACAGGGTTGGCCGCATCGAGTGTGGCAACAAACGGTAGTCAGGTGTGTGCTATCTTCGCAACAGGGGATGTTATCTGTGCTGATATGAATGGCAATCAGGTGTGGGCGAAAAATTTGGGAGTTCCCGATAATCACTATGGCTATGCATCCTCTTTGCTAATATTCGGTAATCTGTTGATCGTGCAGTATGATAATAGTAATGCTCCTAAGGTTATTGCATTGGATCTGGCAACAGGCGCTGAGCGTTGGAGTAAGAGTAGAACAGAGAAAGTGACCTGGAGCTCACCGATAATTGCTTCTGTAAACAACTCTCCTCAATTGGTATTGATGGGGAATCCGGCGATGACCGCTTACAACCCGAATAATGGCGAGCAGCTTTGGCGGGTAGAGTGTCTTACCGGTGAAGTGGGTGCTAGTGCATGTAGTTCAAATGGTATTGTTTTTGGAGCTAGTGAGTACTCAAAGCTAGTAGCAATAAATGCGACTGACGGAAGTGTTTTGTGGGAAGGGAATGATTTTTTACCCGAAGTAGCCAGTCCGGTAGCTACAAAAGATAATGTTTATATAGCCACCAGCTATGGGGTTTTAGCTGCGTTTGATACACAAACCGGAGAATTGCGTAAAGAACATGAATTGAATACGGAGTTTTATTCGTCACCAATGATTGTAGAGGGGAAAATTTACCTTTTCAGCAATGATGGTAAGATGCATATATTCTCTGCAACTAATGATTTCAATTTGTTGGATTCATTTGAAACAGGCGAGAGAACCTTTGCCACTCCGGCCTTTACCGATGGAAAGATCGTTGTGCGTACTGAAAATAGTATTTACTGTGTAGCAGCAAATTGATATGGCGTGTAATTGTGAAAATAACAAGGCTGGGACAAAGGAAGAGATGATCGTTCGTATAGATGCGATTATCGATCGGATCGGGACATCCCGGGATATAATTATTCCTTTGTTGCAGGCCATACAGGAGGAGTTCAGTTATCTTCCTTCGGATGCGGTCGAACGTATTTATGAACGGACGGAGATCGACCGGGCACAGCTAATCAGTGTGTCGACTTTTTATTCCCAGTTCCGGCATATCCCTTATGGGAAGCACTTGATTAAAGTATGTACAGGCACGGCCTGTCATGTGAAAGGTGCCGGGAATGTCTATGATTCGTTCCGCAGGGAATTGAAGATGACGGATGACAATATAACGACTGATGATCAGTTGTTCTCTATAGAGAAGATTGCCTGTCTTGGTTGTTGTACGCTGGCCCCGGTTGTTCAGATCGATGAAAAGATCTACGGACATGTTCTACCGGGAAAAGTGAATGAAGTGATTGAAGATTTTCTTTCTCTTCAGGATGATAAGGAGACAGAGGAGAGTAAAATATCCAAACGTCAGGTGGCCGGAGAGATTCGACTCGGAATGGGATCGTGTTGTCAGGCCAGCGGATCGACCGATATTTACAGTGAGTTACAGACAGCATCCAATGAACTGGGTATCGAGGTAAATATAAAACCGGTAGGGTGTGTCGGGGTTTGTAATAAAGTGCCGTTGATCGATGTTGTTCTACCTGATGGCACAATCACACGTTACCCGAATGTGAAAGCAAGCGAGATCAAAGAAATTCTTCATCACCATTTCAAACCGGCCGGTTATCTGAAGCGATTAAAGAACACCTTTCTTAATCAGGTAGATACGTTTCATACCGATATCACCTGGGATAATGTAATCTGGAAACCACAGAATGAAAGAACAGGAGTCATCGATAGTTTTCTGTCCGGTCAAAAACATATATCTACTGAAGGGTTTGGATTCCTTGCTCCGTTGAATTTGGAGGAGTATATGGCGAATAAGGGTTTCGATGCATTGAAAAGATCGTTGTCTTATTCAAGGCAGGAAGTGATCGATACGATTCTGAAGAGTGGTATTCGCGGACGTGGAGGGGGCGGTTTCCCAACCGGCAAGAAATGGGAAATAGTTGCTGCATCGGATAAGAAAGAGAAATATATGATCTGTAATGGTGATGAAGGTGATCCAGGTGCATTTATGGATCGGATGATGCTTGAATCGTATCCGTTCCGTGTAATCGAAGGGATGATCATTGCTGGTTATGCAGTGGGAGCCAATAAAGGAATCTTTTATATCCGTGCCGAATATCCGTTGGCTGTCGTTCGTATTCGTTCGGCCATCGAATTATGCCGTGAGCATCATTTGATCGGAGAAAATATTTTGGGAAGTGATTTCTCTTTTGAAATATCCATATTCGAGGGCGCAGGTGCCTTTGTTTGTGGAGAGGAAACAGCCTTGATCGCTTCTATAGAAGGAGAGCGCGGATTCCCGAAACAACGCCCTCCGTATCCGGCTGTTGAAGGATTGAACGGACTTCCTACGTTGGTGAACAATGTCGAAACATTAAGTCAGATCCCCTATATTGTCAGAAATGGTGACGATCATTATAGTCAGATCGGTACAAAGGGAAGTAAAGGCACCAAGGTGTTCGCATTGGCCGGCAAAATACGTCATGGCGGATTGATAGAAGTCCCGATGGGAATAACGTTGAATCAAATCATAGAAGATCTTGGAGGCGGGGTAGAAAAAGGAGAAAAACTGAAGGCTGTACAAATCGGAGGTCCTTCTGGAGGGTGTATTCCTGCCCATTTATGCGACGTACAGGTCGATTTCGATGCTTTTAATCAGATGGGTGCCATGATGGGTTCCGGTGGATTAGTTGTATTGAGTGAAAATGACTGTATGGTCGATATCGCTCGTTATTTTCTGAGTTTTACCTGTGACCAATCTTGTGGAAAATGTACCTTCTGCCGTGTAGGAATACGCCGGATGCTTGATCTTTTGGGGAAAATATGTAGCGGGAAAGCCGTTATGGAAGATATTGACACACTGGAAGAACTGGCTTTAAATATTAAGAAATCATCCTTATGCGGTTTAGGTAAGACAGCACCCAATCCGGTACTGACCACTTTGAAATATTTCCGCGAAGAATACATAGAACATGTGAACGGAGTATGTAAAACCGGAACCTGTAAGGATATGGTTAAATATATCGTTACCGACCAATGTATAGGCTGTACCAAATGTGCGAAAGCTTGTCCGGTAGATGCCATTCCGTATACCCCGTACGAAGTGCATACAATAGATACATCTGTTTGTGTATTATGCGGACTTTGTATTGATGAGTGCAGTTATGATGCGATAGAAAAGGTCTCGCTCAAAGAACCTAAAAAAGAAACTGTTAATGCATAATATATTATGAAGAGTAAACAATTGTTGATTACATGTCTTTGGGTCTTTCTGGCTACATTTCAAGTGGCAGCGCAGGTTGAAGAGTATCCTTTTACTTATAGTCTCGGTCAGATCAATATAACACTTCTTCCCGAAGGGGGACAACAAGGCAGTAAGGATATTTTGATCGGCGCAACCGACGAAATGTTGAAGCAATATGTACCGGAAGGCACTTTCCCGAATGCGGTCAATGCATTTCTGTTGGAAACACCGGAAAACACGATTCTGGTAGATGCCGGATTCGGCCGGAAATTGTTTGCCCATCTGGAATCCTGTAACAAGACTCCGGAAGCTATCAATATTATTTTACTGACTCATATGCATGGCGACCATATTGGAGGTTTATTGAAAGACGGGAAGAAGAGTTTTCCTTCGGCCATCCTCTATATTCCGAAACCAGAATACGATTACTGGATGAGCGATCAGGAAATGCAGCGCTTACCGGAAGACCGCAGAGGCGGCTTTACTCAGGCACGCCGGGTGATCGATGCATATAAAGATAAACTGGAACTGTTTGTGCCGGGGGAGTTAGAAGGGACGGATCATGAAATCGTTTCCGGCATTCGTGGCATTGCCGCTTACGGACATACTCCAGGTCATACCGCCTATCTGCTTGAATCGGAAGGAGAGGAGTATTGCATCTGGGGTGATCTGGCACATGCGATGCCGATTCAGATGCCTTATCCGCAGGTGGCGGTAACGTATGATACAGATCCGGCGAAAGCGGTAGAATCGCGTCAACGTTTACTCAAATATGTTGCTGATAATAATGTGGAAATTGGAGGGATGCATATAGAGTACCCGGGAATGGTTAAAATAAAAGGCAATGCGGCTGATGGGTATCGTTACATATTGACGTGTACCTGCGAAGGGGTATTGCGATAAAAACAGAAGAGTAATCTATGAATATTACGATAAATAATACCGTTGTAGAAGTTTTGCCCGGCGAAACCCTGATCGAAGTGGCTCGTCGGCTCGGTTATACTGTTCCTTCTTTATGTTATGGGAAAGGAGCGAAGCATAAATCGTCCTGCATGGTTTGTGCCGTTAAAAATAGTGCCAATGGACAGATCATACCTTCGTGTACGACTTTACCGACAGAGGGGATGGATATAGAAACAGAAAGTGAAGAGGTTAAACTCGTTCGTTCCTTATCGCTCGAATTGCTGTTGAGCGATCATCGTGCCGATTGTGAAGCGCCTTGTACCATGGTCTGCCCGAAAGGATTGGACGTAGAGAAGATGCTGGGTTATTATGATGACGGAGTATATAATAAAGCGTATGCGGAAATTGAAGCTTCATTTCAACTACCAGAAATAGCCTGTGATACCTGTAAAGCCCCTTGTGAAAAAGCATGTCGACGAGGTACCATCGATAAAGCTGTAACTATTCGCGCGATCATCAAAGAAGTGGTTGAGAAAGGAGAACCATCCGGTGTTGAAGCCGATAGAACAGAACATACGAAGACAAAGAATATGTATCTTTCCCGGTTGGGACGATTTACGCCGACAGAACGGGAGCGATTAAAAGCAACTGTCAATACGGCTTCCAACTGCCTGCATTGTGCTTGTGCCGGAAGGACGGATTGCAAGTTGCGTTTATATGCTACGACAGAAGGAATAAAACGGACACGGTATGAAGCGAATTCTACATTGCCCGTGATGACAAAAATGCATGTGACCGGAAACCTGTGGTTTGAGCAGGCGAAGTGTATCCGTTGCGGATTATGTGTTTATAACAGTGAAAACGGTTTTACGTTTAAAGACAGAGGTTTTGGTATGCAGGTTGTTCTGCCGGAAGAAAATAAGAATAATGTAAGGGAAGAACTGGCTGAATTATGTCCGACAGGAGCACTATATAAAGTTTAAAAATACAAGGTTCAATGTTCCGGGTTTAAACCTTGAACTTTGAACTAAAAAGAGATGAAGATTATGAGACTATTGGCAATACTTGGTGGAATATTGTTCCTGCTGTTTGGTTGCGGGGGCAAGTCCGACTTTTCAGGAAATGACGGGGAGATGGACTGGCCTTTGTTCAGAGGAGATGCGGCACTGAGTGGATATACAAATACTAAGCTTCCTAAAAAACCGAAGTTGTTATGGACATTTAAAAGTGATGTCCGTACAGTCTCTTCCCCTGTCGTAGATAAGGGTACGACCTATTGGTGTGATCGCAGAGGGCTTGTGAGAGGAGTCGATATAAACGGAAAAGAGACGTTTAAATATGATTTTCAGACAGCGGTAGAAGCTACACCGATGATCTATGACTCTGTATTGTATATCGGTCGAATCGACGGCTATATGAGTGCAATCTCATTGGCTAAACGCGATACGATCTGGAATTATGAAACAATGGGACAAGTCTCTGCTTCCCCGAATCTGACTAAGTTCGGAAAGCGGAAAGCCGTTGTTTTTGGGAGTTATGATAATTACCTCTATTGTGTAGATGCTAAAACCGGAGAAATGTTGAGCCAGTTTGAATCGGGCTATTATCTGAATGGTGCGGCTGCATTATGGAAAGGACATGTCATCTTTGGAGGTTGCGATTCTTGGGTCAGGATTATTGACTGTCAGACAGGTATACAAACAGACTCTTTATTACTCGATGCCTATGTGCCCGCTTCACCGGCTATTATGGGAGATTATTGTTATGTAGGCGATTACTCCGGAAGTATTTATAAACTGATGTTGGAGAACGGAAAGATCATCCGCCATAAGAAGATTGTTACAGGCAATAGTGAAAGCGGTTCATTTGTCTCTGTTCCGGCGATATCCAGTGAAGCTTATTATTTTGTGACAGGAGACAGGCATCTCACCTCCATGAGCCGTAAAACTGGTAAAGAGAACTGGAAATACATGATGAAAGGAAATATGGGAGAAAGTTCACCCGTCGTATGTGATGATAAGGTTATTATCTGTACAAAAACAGGTATTGTTTCCATACTGGATGCAGAAAGCGGAGAATTACTTTGGGAATATGATACCGGAGAACAAATCGTCGGTTCACCCGCAATTATAAAGAACCATTTCTTTATACTAACGACAAAAGGAACCCTATTCTGCTTCGGGAAAGACTAAAATCCGAAGGCTTTCGGATTTTAGGGTTCAAGGTAGAATTTTTGAACTAAAAAATATATGTCATTAATTAAACTTACAGATATAAGGAAGAGTTTCGGAGATGGTGAGAACAAACTGAATCACGTTCTCCGCGGAATAAACCTGAATGTAGAAAAAGGAGAGTTTATAGCTGTGAAAGGACAATCCGGTTCGGGAAAAACAACCTTATTATCCATTTTAGGTACATTACTTCAACCCGATACGGGCAATTACCTGTTGAACGGAGAAGAAATGGTTGATACGCGTATCGATCATTCCCAAATAAGGAATAGAGATATCGGTTTTGTGTTTCAGGATCACCGTTTGATGCCCCAGTATACAGCTTTAGAAAATATATTGCTCCCGACTTTGGCATACGCTTCCGAATCGGACGATGAACAAACAACGTATGCGAACGAATTACTAAAACTAACGCATATAGAGGGAATAGGGCATCAATATCCTTCTACCTTATCCGGAGGAGAGGCCAGCCGTGTGGCTGTCTGCCGTGCATTGATCATGAAACCGCTCTTGTTGTTGGCTGATGAGCCGACAGGACAGTTGGATGCCGCGAACGCACGGAATATCGCTTCATTACTTTCAGAAATTAATCAAACATTACATACGACCATTATTATGGTTACACATTCTGATGAGACTTCATCTTTCGCTCATCGGATTCTTACGCTTAAAGAGGGAGTCTTATTGTGAAATTCAGGGAACTGACACATAAAAACATACGTTATTACACCCGCTACTACAAACTGGTTGCGGCTGCGGTACTGATTACCGTAGCGGTTATAGTCGGTAGCCTTGTTGTGGGCGACTCCGTTCGTATGACATTGGTTCAACGGGTAACGGAAAGGCTTGGTGATACCGAAACTATTATTTTCTCACGCAACGCCTTTATGGAAGAGGAGTTAGCCGCCAACGCTCTTTTTGTCGGTTCTTCCCGAGCCATATTATTGACAAACGGTTTCATCTCCTCCAACGGAAAATTGGTGCCGGTCTTTGTCTGGGGAACGGATGACCTGTCCATCTCATCCGGCAAAGTGAAGGTAAACCGGGCATTATATAAAGAACTCGGACAGGATAACGGTGATCTTGTTTTACGTTTACCGGCTACCGGTCTGATTCCTTCAGGCTCCCTTTTTGTGACGGAGAATTATACAACCAGTTTACGCCTTTCTTTCGACGGAATAGTAGAAGTGGAAGAAGGCGGAAATATCAGTATGAAGAACGAACAGGTGATCCCTTTCAACGTTTTTGTCGATCGCAGGGAATTAGCGGAGGTACAAGAAGTGAAAGGAAAAATCAATCTGATCCTTTCTCCGAATGAAATCAATACAGCAGATTTAGGAAAAGTCTGGAATTATTCATCGTCAGGATTATCTGTCAGGCAAAGGGACGGATTTACAGAGATTATTTCCGATCGTGTCTTCCTACAGGAAGAGGTCGTTGATCACATTATACAAGCAAACACTGCACCCAATCGCCTGTTCTCTTACCTGGCAAATGCCATAGAACGGGATGATCGAACCATCCCTTATTCTTTTGTTTCTGCAGTTGACCGTTATAAGGATGAAGAACTACAGGCCGATCAGGTCATTCTCTCGGATTATTCGGCTCGGAGGCTCCATGTTAAAGTCGGCGATCAAATCCGACTCACTTATTATACGGCGCATGATTTAAAGACACTCCGTACCGATTCTCTCCGACTGACGGTTGCCCGAATCGTTCCATTGACCGAATTACAGGAGGATCCGACGTTGAGTGCCGAATTCCCAGGTTTATCGGATGTCGAACGTTGTACCGACTGGGATAGCGATCTTCCCATCGAAATGGATAAGATCAAAGAAGAAGATGAGAACTATTGGGAATTGTACGGCAGTACACCCAAAGCGATCATATCTTATAAGGCCGTTGCAAACGACTGGAGTAATGAATATGGCACTGCTACAGCAATCCGGGTGTCCGATGCAATACCTGATCTGTCAGGACTGCGGGCAGAAATGTTTGGTATCCAGTTGATCTATCCCCGTGAAGCCGGTATATACGCAGCCAGAAACGGGGTCGACTTCTCCAGTCTGTTCCTGGCATTGGGGTTCTTTATTATTGTCTCTGCAATTTTACTGATGCTGGTACCATTGTCGGAAATGCTCTACCAGCGTAGGAATGAAATAGACCTGTTGAAAGCATTGGGATTTACCCGAAAAAGAATAGTACGGATGTTATGGCAAGAATCTGCGCCTGTCGTACTGTTTTCGTCCGTGGCCGGTGTTATTGCGGGTTTATTATATACAGTCCTTATTATGTGGTTGCTCGGAAGCGTTTGGAAAGGCGCTACGCATACGGACGGTTTTTCCGTTTATCCGGGAATCCTGACTATTCTTGTCGGTTTTCTGGTCGGAATCGGTCTCTCTTTAGGGTTACTACGCCGAACAATCATCCGCTCGCTGAAGAAAAAAGAACAACGGTTAGGAAAGAAAAAATACTCTTTACGCACAAAAAAGGGAATAGCCGTTTTATCAGGCTTTGTCGCTATTGGGATTATTCTCGTGAATCTATTCTTTATTCAGTCGGTTACGCTTTTTGTATTGGTCGGCATTATTCTGATGGGGACAGCAGCCATCTGGGGAGATTATGTGATTTGCAGGAATGGAATGCAGAGACAAGGGCGCCTGACAAGTTCCAAACTGATATGGGCTCCTTTATATATCAATAAAAAACAGGCGATGCTCTCTTTCTTTGCCCTCGCAACCGGTGTCTTTATCGTTTTCTCGGTAGGACTTAACCGGAAGGGCTTTGCTGATAGTTCACAACTCCGTACCGGAACAGGTGGGTATACTCTCTGGTGTGAGAGTACGGTACCCGTTTATCATAATATGGCTACCCAAGCGGGTAGAGAACGATTGTCGCTCACAGCATTGTCTACTGAGACAACGATATTACAATGTTTGCGTTATAATGCCGATGATGCCAGTTGCTTAAATCTGAATAAAGTAACAACTCCTACCGTATTAGGTGTAGATATGCAAGCATTGACTGAAAGTGATTTTCAAATTGAACTGAGTTTATATCCCCTTGAAAGGGAAGCTGTGTTCGACCGGATGCAACAAAAGACCGATTCGGTCTATCCGGCATTAGTAGACGCAACCGTCTTAACATGGAGTCTCGTCATGAATCTCGGCGACACCCTTTGGTATGAAGGAGACGGGGGAAAACGTGTCGGTATACAACTGATCGGAACATTATCCAACTCCGTTTTCCAAGGGCATATTATGATCGACCGCACATTGTTCCGTGAGATATGGGAAGAGACTACAGGCTGTGAAGTATTCTTATTGAAAACGGCTGAAGATGAAAAGGAGGAGGTTAAAACATTGCTTTCTCAAGCCTTGAACGAATACGGGGTCAATGTATCGACGACCAATGACCGCTTGAAACAGTTCAATACGGTTACAGATACCTACCTCACTATATTCCTGACATTAGGAGGATTGGGACTACTGATCGGCATAGTTAGTTTTATTATCGTTATCCGTAAGAACCTGGCTATGCGCAGAAAAGAGATTGAATTATATCAAACATTAGGATTCACTAATAACCGGATTGAGGAGACTCTTTACCGGGAGAACCTATTGGTTCCATTATATGCAATCCTAACAGGTGTAATAAGCGCCCTTGTTGGAGTAAGCATCAGTTTTATGAACACCAGCCTTTGGGTATGGTTGTTGGCTTTACTCTTTGCCATATTCTTTGTGATATGTGTGATTGTCTTTGTCAGAAAATCAGTCAAAGAATCCGTTCAAAGTTCTGCATTCAAGATTCAAAGCTAATAGGGTATAAGTTCGAAGATCATTGAACTTTTTGAACAAATTATGAAGATACTTTTTATCATACCCGGCTCAGGCGATTCGTTTTATTGCGGAAACTGTTTCCGTGATAATCTACAGGCATCAGCTTTGCGTAAAGCCGGGCATGAAGTGATTGTCATGCCGCTTTACCTTCCGTTGCGACATGCATCTTTTCAGGCAGATACACCGTTGTTTTTCCCGGCTACTACGTTTTATACGGCTCAGAAGTTTTTCGGTAAACGGAAAATGCCGAAATGGCTCGAACGGTTTACCGGTTCGGACAGGATGTTGAAGGTCGCTTCATCCATGTCGGGTACCACTTCAGCCCGGGGAACAGAAGATATGACATTGGCTATGATTACCGGAGAAGATCCGGCATTTACAGATCAGGTCAACCAATTGATCGAGTGGCTGAAAAGTCAGGACAGACCGGATATTATTCATCTTTCGAGTACATTGTTACTGGGTATATCGCGTTCGATTAAGGAGGAGTTGGATATACCTATCATCTGCTCTGTTCAGGATGAAGAAGTATGGATCGATAGTTTGGAAGATCAATATGCCCGAATAGCCTGGAAAGGCATCGCGGATAACCTGCATTATATCGATCGTTTTATCACTACCAGCCATTTCTATAAGGAAATTATCCGTGAGCGTATCCCGCAACTGATAGATGTCGAGGTGATTTATCCGGGTGTTGACCGAAGTAAATACAATGCCCCCGCATATCCGGTGGATCCTGTAATCGGTTTCTTTTACCGGATGAATTATGAGAACGGATTAGATATTCTGGCGGAGGCATTCATTCAACTCAAAAAACGAGATTCAGTCAAACGACTCCGGTTAAAGATCGGTGGCGGGTATACCGCAGAGAATAAGGCTTTTTTGAAAAAAATCAGGAAAATGCTTGAGCCATTCAAGAGCGATGTCGAGATATGCGAATCATACAGTCTCGATGATCATGCTGCGTTTTACGAATCCATCACTGTCCTTTCCGTGCCTTTACGTTTTAATGAAGGAGTAGGACTTTATCTCTGTGAAGCTTTCGCTGCCGGACGTCCGGCTGTCGAGCCGGCTACAGGTTCTTTCCCTGAGATTGTTGGCGATGCCGGGATTACCTATCAGGAGAATAACAGTGATCATTTGGCTGATGCATTAGAGCACATACTGACCGATCAAAGCTTGATGGTTCAGTGCCGTATCAGTGCCAATGACCTCTCGATAACCCGGTACAGCGACATTGTCTTAGCAGAAAAATTAAAAGAAGTATATCATAAAGTATTCAATTAAAAATAATTAGTCTTATGAAAACACGATTTGTTTCTATTTATGTCATTGTATTGATGGTTTTTATCTTTGGAGAGGCTACCGCTCAATCTCCGTATGGCTGGCGAGGACCTACCCGCGACGGGATCTATCCGGAAACAGGATTACTTAAGAGTTGGCCGGCCGACGGTCCCGAATTGTTATGGGAATCATTCGAAGTGGGGAAAGGGTATTCCAGTCCGGTCATTGTTGGCGACCGTCTTTATATTACAGGGATGAACGAGGATGAAACACAGGAGATCTTCTCTGCTTATACGCTTGACGGCAAGAAAATCTACCAGGTGCCTTATGGTACTCCATGGGATAAGTCCTATCCGGAAACGCGTACCACTCCGGCTATTGAAGGCGATAAGGCGTATGTGATCAGCGGATCGGGAGAGATCGTCTGTTTCAATACGTCTGATGGTGCCATCGTCTGGAAAGTCGATGGAGGCACTCAGTTCGAACGGAAGACAGGCAACTGGGGAACGTCGGAATGCCCTTTGGTGTTTGATAATAAAGTGATCTATACCCCCTCGGGCGATCAGACGACGATGGTGGCATTGAACGCACAGACCGGAGCTGTTGTCTGGAAAACCCGTGCGTTGGGTGATACAGGGGCTTATGTATCTCCGATGTTGGTGACTTATAAAGGGAAACGGCAGATTATCGGATCGACAGGCGCTACGGTGTTGGGTGTTAACCCTGATACGGGGGATATCGAATGGACTTTCAGTGATTGGCGGAGTGAAGCGATGACAGCATCCAGACCGGAGTGGGTGAATATCGCACCGAATACGCCGCTGTTCAAAGACGGACGTGTCTTTTTCTGTCATGGGTATGATATCGGTGGTTATATGTTGCAGTTAAATGAGACGATGACTTCAGCTACTTTGTTGTGGAAAACAGATGTCCTGGATACGCACCATGGAGGATATGTCCTGGTAGACGGTACGATATACGGTTCCAACTGGATCAATAATAATCAGGGCAACTGGGTAGGTCTCGATTGGAATACCGGAGAAAAAAGATTTGAAGAGGCCTGGAGCGGCGGAAAAGGGAAAGGCTCCATTGTGGCTGCCGACGGTATGTTGTATTGTTATGATGAACGTCGTGGAGGAGTGGGACTGGTAAAACCGAGTCGTGAGAAGTTTGATGTGGTCAGTGAATTCCGTATCGAAAAAGGAGAGGGTCCTCATTGGGCGCATCCGGTCATCGTGAACGGTACATTGTATATGCGCCATGGAACGGTTCTGATGGCTTATAAGGTGAAATAGTCAACATCAGTTGTCTTTGCACGCGCTATTCTTTCGTTTGGTTTTCGAAAGAGTCTACCTTCTTTTTTCTACATCATCCTATAGAAAAACAAACATGATTCGTCTGTTTTTCTGTCACACGTAGGTCTGTTTTTTGTTAGAGGTACGTCTAAATTATTTTAGACGTACCTCTAAACTGATTTACACCTACCTCTAAATGAATTTAGAGGTACCTCTAACAGAAAAGTGTTTATAATATTTTAAAAAAACCGATAGCAACGTGACGGTTTTTGTTTTGTTCAGTATAGCGCGTTATTAGTGGCAATGCTCTTAAAAAAATCTTCTCTGTATGAACTCCCGATGCCGATCTCGTAATTTTTAATGAATACATCATTATTATCGAATGAGTCGATATATTTTGTGTTAATTATATACGACCTGTTTATACGAATAAAGATACTTTGGGGCAATAATTCATGGATGGATTTTAAAGTCATGCGGGAAATAATTCGCTGATTTTCCATCTGGATAATCACATAATCCTTCAGGCCTTCGACAAAAAGGATCTCATTCAGGTTTACTTTAAAATACTTGCGGTCGGATTTCACTAAGATATATTCATCTTCCACATCTACCCGTTTCTTCTCTTCGTTGATCAACAACGAATGATATATAATGGCTTTATTTACCGCTTTGCGGAATTTTACGGGGTCGATCGGTTTGACAAGGTAATCGATTGCGTCGACCTCGTAGCTGTCCAGGGCATATTGGGAATACGCGGTGGTGAAAATGATAAGAGTCTGCCGGGGAATATTATGGGCAAATTCAATACCGTTAATGCCGGGCATATTGATATCCAGGAAGATCAGGTCAACTGTCGTATCATGGATGAAGACCGAGGCATCCTCTGCATTATTAAAACTGGTCAGTAGTTCCAGCTGGGGAATTTCAGCGACTAACAATTTTATTCCTTCACGAGCTATAGGCTCGTCGTCCACGATAATACATCTCATAATCGAAACTCTAATTTAACGGTATAGTTTGTATCAGTTTTTGTTTGTTCGAGACGGTAATTGTCTTTAAACAACAGGTCCAACCGGCGTTTCGCATTAGTCAGGCCGATTCCTCCCACCTCTTTTTCGGGAGATTTCCGAGGGATAGAATTTTCGCAGATGAATGTGAGTTTCCCTGCGGATTTGCGAAACAATAGATATACATAGGACGCAGTTCGGCTATCCTGGTTGTGTTTCACTGCATTTTCAACGAAAGTGATAAATAACAGAGGAGGTATCTGTATATGATCCGGCTCTCCCTCTTTTGTTATGGTATAATTGAAATAATCCCTGCGGGTCTTTTCCAGTTCGAGATAATCATTTAGGAACACTATCTCTTCTTTTAAAGTAACTTCTTTCCGCGAACTATCATTCATCTGATAATGCAACATATCTTCCAGACGGGCAATGATATGAATGGCCATGTCGGGATTACTTTTTATCATGATATTTGCATTATTCAGCATATTAAAAAGGAAATGAGGGTTGATCTGATTCTCGAGTAGCTTTAATTCGGACTGCAAAGTGGCAGATTCCAACTCTTCGGCTTGTTGCATATCCTGGATCCAGTATTTAAACAGAACGAGTGCGGAAGTTCCTACAAACAATAGCGTGAGAGAGAGGAAAGAAGACATAAAAGAGATTATTCCCAGGATAATACTCGTTTCTTCAACGGTCTCTCCCTCGTTGCCTAAGAGCATTTCAACCAACACACTGACGATCATTATCCCTAATACGATACCCATCACCGAACAAAGGTAAGTACCCCATCTGTTCTTTAATAATAACCGTGGGGTCAGCAGGTAAATACTCAGGTAACATCCTCCCAGGAACAGTGAAGTAAAAAGAAATAGGCTACCATATTTTTGCAGAGTAGTCATTGTTTCCCGCTCTTCGAGCATAAACCAGGTTATACCAGCAGCAATGGAAGAAGTGAATAAAACTAGAAACAAATGCCGGAGTATCCTTAGACGGGGGGATACCAGCAACCGGATAATGATGTTGTTGTGATGATGCTCCTGCATAGCTTATTTCATGTGTAATTGCAAATCCACATCTATTTCTCCATCTGGTTGTTGATCGGAAACAGTTATCGTATACCGGTCTTTGTATAACGTATCGAGACGCTCTTCCACTTTTATTAATTCTTCTTTTAAACGGGGGATATGTTCCAGCCCTGTTATCCGTAGAGTTACGGAAAGTTGCTCCTCCGCATTCTTGACCTCGATGTCGATACGCCGCGTTTCGTTATGACCATTAAAGGCATTGACTACACTCTGCACATACGGCAGGAGGAGAGAGGGTGAGATGAATATGTTGTCCACTTTTCCGGTCGTTGTGATGGAATAATCGAATCCTATAGCATGCATTTTTTCCAGTTCCAGAAAATTCAGCAGAAAGGATTTCTCGGCGGTAAGTAATACCTGTGGTCTGTTACAATCGTAGAGTTGGTAGCGAAGCAATACTCCCAGTTTCATCAGCATAGCCGAGGCTTTGTCCGGATCAGCTTTCACCAGGGTACCACTTTTATGGAGCACTTTAAAGAATGAGGCGGGATTTATCTGCTCTTTCAACTGCTCGATCTGCGAGGATTTCTGTTTAATCTTCAACTGGTTGAGTCGTTGATCAGACAAAAGCCAGTTACGGATAAAAACAGGAAGAACCACCCCGGGAATACATAACAGAAAAATGATAAAGGCGGAGAGGTTGTCTACAATAGCCCATTCTTCAAATAAATCAAAATCTTCCTGATAGACAGCATACACAATATTGGGTATGGCAGTGAAAAGAGTGGCGCATAGGATAATCATCAAGACAAAGCGCCCGTATTGCCCCAGCGACAGAAAGCGCAAGACAAGGTTGAAAAACAGATAGACAGTGACCATATACATCAAGATTGTATTTAAAACAATCCAATAGACTTTATTCCCCATCACAGGTATGATCTCTTTATAACCGACTATCGCCTGATTGACTGAGATAATCGTGAAAAAGAGAATAAGGGCTGCATACCTCCACAGCTTGTAGGAGGGATCTAATAAAAAGTTATATAGGAATGATTGTTGATTCATCCGGATGTAAAATAGATTTCGAAGATACATACTTTCTGAAAAATGGGTTACAGTTTTTTATGAATTATTTATCAGAACTGAAGTTTATAACTGATATTGGTTAATGCCGTCGCTATCCGGTAGGGTTCGATTATCTCTTTTTTGGTATTGTATACATGCCCGTGGAATTCTTTATACCGGGTAACGTTTATTCCCTGTATAGCAAATTCATGAGAGATTTTTTTCTTGTTCATCCTGTAACTGATCGAATAGTTCGTCAGGAACATAGGAGAAAGCTGCTTGGAAAAGGCTCGTGTCTCATCATAATGCACTTCTTTGTCAGGATCGTTCATGGTAGCCTGTTCATCGATGGGTGCATACCGTTCGCCACCTTGTAATGTGAGTCTTAGGTTTACACTCAATACGTTTTGTTTATTGCGACCGAGCATCCACTCTTTACCGATAAGGGTGTTGACGATGTAATTGCGGTTGTACCGTGTGTTATGCCACTTGCCATCACCACCGCAGTAGCGCGAGTCGAAAAGAGAGGTAGTCACCATGTAATAGAGTCCGTGGGTCAGATATTTTTCAAAGGTGAGATCGACCCCGAAATTCCGTCCTTTTCCTTTGTTCACCAACGGGTTTTCTACAAAAAAGTCTCTGCGGTTCAGAACCGAATACGAACTATCCGCCATTACCGGAACATCGAACAGGAATTGGATATACGGCTCGATTTTCAAGTGCATATCGTCGCTGATTTTATTATCATAGGTAAGCATGAGGTGATGTGACTTGGTAAATTTTAGCTTTTTATTGGCCGTTTCGGCTGTTCCTTTCGTTTTCACAAAATAGACATCCATCTTCTCCATACGGCTGTATAATCCGTAGGCCATGGCAAAGGCGCTTTTGCCGGATGCCTGCCAACGTAATGAGGCACGAGGCTCGATGGTCCATTCTTTGTTCAGAGTCATAGTCTGCGTATGTATCCCCGCACTTAAGTCTATTTTATCGGTCAGGCCGATCAGCGATGAGTTGTAGGCAGATATCAGGTTGGTATTACCTTCTCCCATAGAGAAGTTCTCCATCGCATATCCTTCATGGGGCGCTAGGTTGAAATTCATTTTATAAAAGAGTTTGGTATAGTTGATCCCTGTCATATTGGTAAAGCGCGAACTGATTTTTTTATTGAATGAGGTTTTGGCGATCAGGTTGGTATATTCGTTTTTTGAATTGAGATACGGAGTTATATTCCCTGAATAATCCTTTACATCCATATTTGCGTCGCTTTTCGAATAGGTGGTGGCAATAGAGGTTTTCCACTGGGCGTTATCACCCAAGAAGTAACGGTGGGTAATCCCTCCGGCAGCTATCGTCTGATCGGCATAGGAGAACTGTCTGTCATCCATCGTTTCCCACTTCTCTGTATTTTTTTCCGGAGTAACTTTATAGTCATCGATCAATGCAGTGGCCCACAGCGAGAATACGCCGGCTTTCCGCGTCGGGAAATTGAGTTTGAAATTCAAATCCTGGTAATCGATGGTTGAGCCTTCTTCTACTTCTCCCCCGAACTTGCTCAGTAGCGAGGTCGTGGAATAGCGGTAGTTAAAGATATAAGAGGCATTATATTTCTTGCTCAGAGGACCTTCCGATGCCACATCGATCCCCAATATTCCGGCCTGTAATGTGTGTTCATATTTTTGATTGTTTCCGTTACGCAGCCGCATATCAAAAACACCGGATACGGCATTACCATACTCTGCAGGAAAGGCTCCGGTAAGAAAATCGGAATTTCCCAGGATATTGCTACTCAGCGAAGAAAGGACTCCTCCTCCCAATACAGATATATCGGCAAAGTGATTGGGGTTGGGGATTTCCACATCTTCCAATCGCCACTGCAACAGGTGGGGTGCGTTGCCGTGTATGGATATCCCATTGTTGCCCGCACTGGGCGATACTCCGGCAAAGGAACTAGCCAGGCGAGCTGGGTCGTCCATACCTCCGGCATAACGCCTTGCCTCTTCCACACTCAGCATCCGTGCCCCCGAAAGAGCCATGGTATTCAACGGCTGATCTTTGTTGGTCTTATTGGTGACCACCACTTCACCCAGTTCCTGTATATTTTCCTTGAGTTGGATCTCCAGATACACCTCTTTTGCCGAGGTGACCATTATTTCACGGAATATAACCGACTCATATCCTATCGCAGTGGCCTGTACATCATGACGTCCGATCGGCACATTTTTCAATTCAAATTTTCCGTCCTCCTCGGTCGCACCTCCCATCAACGGAAGATCCAATAAGCCGATGGAAATATAGGGTAAGGGTGCTCCCGAAGCCTTATCGACAACAATTCCACGGATAATCTGGGTTGGCACTTTGTCCTGAGCATTCACTGTCAGCGACAACAAAAAGAGACATAACAAACTCAATGGGTTCACAAATTTCATATCATTTTTACTTTTAAGTTGATCTATTTTCTATTCCATTTATTTTTACGATGCAAATGTAGAGGCTACGTAAAAGCTCTTTGGAAAATTGAGACGAACCGGGGCGTTTTTGAGACGGAAGGTGAAATTTGAGCAGATAAAATTGAAACAGTTATAAAAAAAACAGTATCAGAAAGGAGAATATATTTGGTGTGAAAACAATAAAATCCGCGCTCATAGATAAAATCTATTAAAATTCCCGCAGAACAAGCTTTGTTTCGTTTTTAGGTTTCATTTTTTCGTTTTCATCGAAAAAGTGAAACACCCCAGTCTGATAATGTGCAAATTTGTGGTTGATAATTGGTTTAAAATAAGACAAATATAGATGTCTTGTTTTGAATATTTCTTTCTGATACCAATAACTACTTAATTGTTTAAGATGATGAAATTAGTAAAGAAAAGTTCTCTTTTTATGAAAAGATTATTCTTGTTATCCTTTTTGACAGTACTAATCCCTTCTGTTCATGCGCAGGATTTAAGAAATTTAGAGTTATCGGGTAGTCCGATTGTAGTTGTTTTTGCTGACTATACAGCCGGCTTAGGCAAAGCAAATGACGTCTCGGGGTTCAATCTGACCCGTTCTCGTTTAGGTTACCAGTTACAGATAGGGAATGCTTTGAAAGCAACAACCGTATTGGATATTAACGCGAATAGTGAAGCGATCCGTACAGTCAACTTCCATTATGTGATGCTCGAATGGGCATATAAGAACCTGACGCTTGGGGGCGGTATGATTGCTTTGGCTCAGTTTGGTGTGGCGGAGGCTTTTTGGGGAAGACGTTATATTGAGAAGTCATTTCAGGATCTGAATGGTTTCGGTTTTGATTCCGATCTGGGAGTTATAGCCAAATATAAGTTTGCCGACTGGCTAAGTGCTGATTTTTCCCTGACAAATGGGGAGGGTACGATGAAGTTGAATACCAACAATTCCAATAAGTATGCTTTAGGGTTAACCGTTCAACCGTTGGAAGGTCTTTTCATACGGGCGTATGGTGATGTTTTTACCCAAAGTGAAGATCTTTATCCGGCGTATGCATTGGCTGAAAACGCATCATTTAAGAGTCAGCGTACAGTGGCTGTCTTTGCCGGTTATCGGAATGAACACTTCTCATTGGGGGCTGAGTTCAACAAACAATTCAATCGTTCATTTATTGACGGATGTGATTATCAGGGTTATTCGGTATATACCGGTGTTCCGCTAAGCAGTAAGGTTGAGTTGTATGGCCGTTATGACTATGTGGATACGGATACTCCCGAAGGTATTACTTATGATTGGTTATCAGTTGCCAATAAGAATACACTTATTGCCGGATTGGAATATCATCCGATCAAGCAACTGTATGTTTCGCCCAATTATCGCTATATTGAACCTCTTTATGGGGATGGTTTTCACGCGATTAGTTTAAATCTGGGCTTTAGCTGGTAAATCGGCAGAATAGATTCATTCGTTCATTCAAAAATAACTTATATGAATTCAAAAGAACTTTTAGGCGAATTATTAGGCACATTTATTCTGGTGCTTTTTGGTTGTGGTTCTGTGGCTGTTGCGGTACTGTTCGGTGAGTATACCGGTATATTCCAGATCGGAATGGCATGGGGCGTAGGAGTGATGCTGGCTATTTATCTGACCCGGTATTTATCGTGTGCACATCTGAATCCGGCGGTGACAGTCGGTATGGTGATCAGCAAGCGAATGTCTGCCCGTAAGTTACCGGGGTATCTGGGTGCTCAGCTTATAGGTGCAATCATTGCCGGTTTTACAATCTACTTGCTTTTTTCTCCCTCTATTGCAGCTTATGAAAGTACTCATGGCATTGTCAGAGGAACCACCGATTCGATGCTGACGGCTAAAATGTTTGGTGAATACTATGCGATCCCTGGTGGAACTGCTGTTGTCTCCATGCCGTTGGCGATTGCAGCCGAAACATTCGGTACATTCCTGTTGGTACTGTTTATTTTTGCCTTGACGGAAGGGTGTAATGTCGGACGGCCCAGTGATGCTTTGGCACCGGTGTTTATCGGGTTAACGGTTGCTTCGATTATTTTCCTGATCGCTCCCCTTACACAGGCTGGTCTGAATCCGGCACGCGACTTCGGTCCGCGTCTGGTAGCCTGGATGATGGGATGGGGGAGTGCCGCATTTCCCGACAGTAACGGTGGGTTCTTCTGGGTTTATATTTTAGGGCCGGTTATCGGAGGAGTATTTGCCGCTTATTTCTTTGTGTATGTGGTCGAACCGGTGATGAAAAAGGAGTCAAGGTCTTGTGATTGTGATAAATAAAGAAAATAGTAATCATTTAGAATCAGAAATATGAAAACAACAAAATTAATTATTGCAGGTGGCTTTTTAGGAGCAGGTAAGACCACATTCCTTTGGCAGGTGGCACAACAGTTTATGCAACAGGGTTTACGTGTCGGACTGATTACCAATGACCAGGCTCCTGAGTTGGTCGATAGCGAACTGTTGGCACTAAACAACCTGCAAGTGGCAGAGGTGAGTGGCAGTTGTTTCTGCTGTAACTTCAATGGTTTTACCGACGCCATTCAGCAGATACGGGAAGAGGTGGCTGCCGATGTGATTATTGCCGAGCCGGTAGGCAGCTGTGCGGATTTGTCGGCGACCATTATGCAACCATTAAAACAGTACTGGAATCGTGAAGTGCAGGTCGCACCACTTTCTGTCTTGGCCGATCCTGTTCGTCTGGAAGCTATTCTGAATGGAGAGAATGGAGGATTACATCCGGATGCCGCATATATCTACCGCAAACAATTGGAAGAGAGTGATATCATCGTAATCAACAAAACAGACTTGCTGCATGCAGAGGAGTTGGATCGTCTAAAACAACAAACAGCGAAAACATTCCCAACGGCTACTCTTTTCACCGTTAGCGCCTTGTCGGGAGCAGGAATAGAAGCGTGGATCAAAGAAGTCACTACCGCTACGGAGGCCGGAAAACGGTTAGTCGATATGGATTATGATATCTATGCCAATGGCGAGGCTGTTTTGGGTTGGCTTAACGGCACACTGGTCTTGCGTGGTGAAGCAACCGATTGGGACGCATTTGCCAAAGCGTTATTGGCCGATCTTGCGTATATTTTCGACAATAATCAGTTGGCTGTAGGCCATGTGAAATTGATCGTAGAGAATGGTAAAAATTATATCGTAGGCAATCTGACCGGCTCGGCCGATACGGTTTCTCTTCGGGGTTCTGCGGGAAAAAGCGAAGTAGCCAAACTGATTGTCAATGCCCGGGTTGAAACAACTCCTGAGAATCTGGATCTGATCGTCAGGGAAACATTAGACCGAATGACCGGCGAAAAATGTACAACGGAAGTGCTGGCCTGGAGATATCTACAGCCCGGACGTCCTCAACCCACTCATCGGTTTACCGAGGTCGTCTAATCAAATAAAAGAGCCTGTTTGTTTTTCTTGTATTATCTTTGGAGAAACAAACAGGTATTAAATTTTGAAAGAATGAATGTATTAGCAAAAATCAGAAAAGGAGATTATACGTTAACAGAAGGGGAAGTTATCGAACTGCTGAAAATAGAGAATCTGAGTGATGATTTTTTTGAATTATTGGCGCTATCCAACCAGCTCTCCAGAAAAAAGTTCGGACAAAGAGGATATGTTTTTACCCAGATTGGCATTAATGCCGAGCCATGTCCGATCAATTGTGCGTTTTGCTCGATGGGAGCGGCCCATTATTCGATGGATTCACAATGGGAAAAGACAGCCGGGGAGATCTGTTCGCAATTAGCCCACTTGCAAAAAGGGTATTTTGATGATTTCTTTTTGATGACAACAGCCGATTATCCGCAGGACAAATTTCTTTCTGTCGGAAAAGCGGTGCGTCCGCTTTTGCGAAATGACCAAAAGTTGGTCGCCAATATCGGTGATTTTGATTTAGAGATGGCTCGCCAGTTAAAAGAAGCCGGTTTCACCGGAGTTTATCATATCAACCGGTTACGGGAAGGGGTGGATACAATGGCTGATCCGAAAGCGCGTGAGGCGACACTTCAGGCCGTTCAAGCCGCCGGATTGGAACTCTATTACTGTATCGAACCGATTGGTCCGGAACATACGTATGAAGAAATTACCGTAGAGATCCTGCGGGCACGTGATTTAGAGATAGCCGTGATGGCCGCAATGCGTCGAACGGCCGTCAAAGGAACCCCTTTGTATGAACGGGGACAAATTTCGGCCGTAGAACTGACTAAGATTGTGGCAGTAACCAATCTGGTTGTCAATCCTTCACGGGCGATGAATGTACATGAGCCGATACAGGCCGCACTGATGGCCGGGGTCAATCAACTCTATGCAGAGGTCGGAGCCAACCCTCGGGATACCGATAGTCATACCGAACAAAGTCGCGGATTCAATACCGAAGCCGCCTGGGGAATGTTGAATGAATTTGGATATGGGTATAAATAAACGGGATGTATTTCGTTTTGAGTAAGCTCTTTTTCGTTTTGGTCGGAAAAAGGAAGCGTGTACGGGAGGATTTGATAAATTTGAACGACAAAACCGGTTAACTATACATTGCAAAATCAATTTTATAATAAGTTTGTGTTTCGTATTCTCATGATGGAACTTTAATCAAAAACAGAAGCCTTAACGCAGAAAACCGGGGTAATTTAATTGGTGTATTACCCCGGTTTTTTCTGTCTGCCGAAAGACATAAAACCTCAATATCCTTTCTTTTTTCGCTTTTAATCTCTTTTTTTTCGTGTTCTTCGTTTGTTGCGTATAAAAAATCGTGATAATTACCTATTTTGCAGCAGAATTAATCATCCTCATTTAGAGTCGCCATGGATCTGTTAAAATATACATCAACAAAGCTTCTGGTTATCGCCTTTATTGGCGCCATTTTCATTATATATCCCAATATTGCCAGTTTGCCTTGGGAGTTGTCTTTTTTAGATGAGTCGCAGCATTTCAAGCATTGGGTGCAGTTCTTTTTCAGATATCTGTTTTTTGTTGTGTTTATCTGGTTTCTATTGCGTTATAACTTATGGAAGATCAAAGAACTTCCATTTAAGAATCGACTGTTTAAGACATTGTTGATCAGTACGCTGGCTTTTGTCCTGTTTCTGATTGTTATTTACTTCTGTTTTACGAAGAAGCTGCATTTTTCCATGGCGTTGTTTCAGTTCTCGGTCGTATGTATCATTTGTACATTTGTAGGGCATGTCTCGTTGTTGTATGCGGAGCAGATAAAAAGAGAGCAGGAGATCGAACGGTTAAAGACAGAAAATCTGCAAAGCCGTTACGATGCGTTAACCAATCAGATCAATCCACATTTCTTTTTCAACTCCCTGAACGGACTCTCTGCCTTGATCCGTAAGAAGGATGATATCAAGACTCAGGAGTATGTCAACACCTTATCGGATGTCTTTCGGTATATTCTTCAGAGTGGAAAGAAAGGGCTGGTGTCATTGAGTGAGGAATTGAATTTTATATACTCTTTTCAGTATATGATGGAAGTGCGGTTTGCCAATAAGTTGTCGTTTGAGATAGAGGTGGCAGAGGAGAAATTAAACCTTAAAATTCCGGTGTTGTCATTACTCCCGTTGATCGATAATATTGTGGTGCATAACACGATTGACAGTGAGCATAAAATGAATATACATATTTGTTTGAACGAACGCGATGAATTGGTCGTCTCTAATCCCGTCTATCCTAAGCTTATTCAGCCGGAGACCAATGGTACCGGTCTGAAAAATCTTGAAAACCGGTTTGCCCTCCTTCTGAATAAACAAATCAGAGTAGCGAACGACGATAATGTTTTTTATGTATACCTCCCTTTGGCATAACTAATAGAAGATTTTTACAGAGCTGATACCAATCAGATACCCATCTGTTTTCAATATCGAATCTCTTATTGAACAAATTGTCAAAATGTCAATTCAACCCCTTTTTAAAGCCATTATTTGGGTGAGGGGTGAGGCGCGTTTGTAAATATCGTCTTCTGATGGCGTTTGGCAAAAACAGAAAGCGTTTATTTTGCGACAAACGGTAGCTTGGTGAATGATTCGTAGAAAATGATGCCGATCATTTCGGCATCATTGTAACGTGATATTCCATTTGAGTAATAAATAGATATTTTGTTTTGTTTCAGTTTTTTGAGGCAATGAAAAGTGAATAAATGTAAAAACAGTCCGTTTTCTCTGTTTTCTCTTTACTCCTGAAAAATCATTACGATCCTTTTCCTGAATTATCTAAAAGATTTTTAAAATGATCACAATGATTGTTGATGCTCTTCTCAATGAAATTTGAAAATGATGTGGATGAAATGATGAAAAGTGGCTGTTTGACTCCAAAAAAAACGGGAATAATCGTGTTTTTGGCCTGAAATGAGTCGGAGTGAAGATTTGCGTGTTTTTTTAAAGGGTTGAAATGTGACAATATGTTATATTTTTGTTGTTTTTTGGTGTCTAAATGAATGTGTATTCGATCTGAAAACAGAGGGTTCAAATCGAAGAATATGTGAAGATGCAATATAGTGACCAGTGCTATCTGGGTTCCTCTCCTGGCCAGGAGAGGGGTACCGCCGCTTGCGGGGGTGGAGAGGTTGTGTTTTAAAGTTAAATGTCTATTACTAAAACACTTGCAATACTCTCAACCACTCCACCGCTGCGGGGCAGCGGTCCCCCTCGCCTGTCCAGGCAAGGAGCTGAGAATGTCCACTTACTAATTTTAGAATGTCCACTTGCTAATTTTGAAATATTCAAACATTACACAATATAAAGATCACACAAACTGTTCCCATCTTCCAATCTTACCCTACTTGATATTTATTCGTTATAACCCACCGTGAGTTGTGTTGGGATGAAAAGGTCAAACATCCAATCTGCTTGTAGCACTTTTTATGTGTTTGACCTTTGATTTTCAACAGATACAGTAGTGAACTGTGAAAAAATATGTATATTTGCCCTGTTTAAAGGATTAGAAAACATACTTTAAATAAAAATAGATTCTTTAACCGTTAATTATTAAAAAGAATGAAACAAATATCGTGTGTGTTAACCCTGCGCATATTTTTGGTCGCAGCATTTTTAACGACTACTCTTTCGGCTTATACGCAAGAGGTCAATCTAACAGGGAGTTGGGTGCTGGAAGAAGCTACCGTGTTAAAAATTACAGCTCCCGGCAATACTATTCCGGTAGAACTGAGTTCTGCCAGAGAGAAACTTTATGATGCATTGCCCGACAAACTTCAATTTAGTGGTGATATGCTTACCTTATCTTATTCGAGAATGGATATTGCTGGACAGTACCAGGTGCAAGAAGGCAAAATAGAATGCCCGTTTACAGCCGCGCCGATGTCGATGGTATATACTTTTGTAGATGGGAAACTACACTTGACACAACAAGTGGATTATGGCTTTAGGCAAAACGGTGTTTTGCTTTGGGAAAAATATCAGGTAGTAACTATTTATAAGATAGAAAGATGAAAAAAGATAGATCCTGTTTTAGACAAATGAGAACATTTTTTTTGATTCTGATCGCAACCACTTTCTCCCTCTCTTTATATGCGCAAAACAGTGCGACTGAGGGTAAAGAATTTTATGTGACGTTTACATCAAATAATGGCAGGACAGGTACTGCGGTAGATTGTCAAATCCGATATATAGTGGCTGAATCGTGTTATATTACCACTCAATACGGTGATGGCACCTATCTTGATAACAATGTGTTATATACGCCGGGCGTATATACAAAAGATGTGGATAAGGATAAATGCTATATTGAGGTTGCTTCTTCCGGATCATCTAATGAAATACTGAAAATAACTTCAACCAAAAATATCGGGGTTTATGCGATTAACCTTTCTTCGGCAACGACTGACGCGACTACCGTACTGCCCATAGAGGCTTTAGGTACTCACTATACCAATATTTCTAATGCAGGCGTACAACGCCTTACTATTATACCGCCTACACCGGGTACTGTTTTTACTATTAAAAATTCTGCAGGAACGGCAGTTGCTTCCAATATATCCCTTACGGGAACTGACAAAGAATATACCTATTATTCATCTACCGATATGACCGGATATACGGTTGAGTCCGATTATCCTGTAGCCGTATTCGTTTCAGCACAGTGTGGCTCGCCCGTTACAACTGGCGGATGTGACCACAACTTCGAGCAGATCTTCCCAACCAATACCGCAGGAAAGAATTTCTTCTTGTGGAATCTGAGTCCTATGTATGAAAATTCATCGACCAACACACAGGATCAAGTAAAAATTTTGGCTTTGGAAGATGGGACGGTCATTCAAAAGAAAGTGGGGGCTACCACCACAACAGTTAATCTGGATAAACATGGAGTGAATACATTTAAGTTAGACACGGCTGTTCGTGTGGATAATTCTCTGGCTCCAGTTCAATTGATTGCAGATAAACCGATTATTGTCGGGCATTATTTGGGGTATGCGCCTACCATCAAATGGTGGGCTCCAGTGGAGCAGCGTATCACGCAAGCTGTGCTTACGCCGTTTGTTCCTACGACTGCGAGTGTAATCAAGCGTCATCAATTAGATATTATGATCCCTGCCGGATCTGCACAAAATATGATTGTAAGGGAAACACGTAATGGTGTCACAGTCAATGTGACACCCACGTTCTATACCAACACTACTGATCCGAATTATCAGCTTACTACTCTGCACTACGCACAATCGGATAATGTGTTGATCGAGCTCGTCAATCCTTCCGGATTTGTTGCTTATATGACAGGTTATGGTCCTGCTGAATCGTATATTATCACGGCTGGTGCGGGCGCATTCGACCTGCAGACCTACTTTACGGTACAAACCAAAACCCAGCCGTATACCGACACCTATTACACCGCGACCACTGAAGCGACGCATTCATTCGAAGATGGCGACAATCTCAGTATCAAACGAACCATTGAAAAGCCGTTTTCATCGGTGAAATGGTTGGTTAACGGAACACAGTATACGGTCACTGAAAATACAAATATCAATCATTCACTGACCATCCCTTCGTCGGCACTGAGGGTGGGAGCAAATACGCTTACCATGTCGGTACGTTATAACGGAACGACAGCCGACTCTCTATATGTCGGATCGGTGTGGAAAGCGAATCCTGTTTTTGAAATTACGCCGAATGATCCGGAGGTCTGTATCGGTAATACACAGCGGTTGACCTGTGGTTTTACCCTTTCGGGAACAACGACCTATCAATGGCAATCCAGTCCGAACCGTTCTACCTGGACGGATATCCAGGGCGCAACATCGAGCCATTATGATCTGGTCAGCCGTCAACGGGGAGTTGTCTATTATCGTGTCGTATTATCCAACGGCTCGCAAACGGTGTACAGCGAACCGGCGCGCGTTAAAGTGGTCTCTTGTTCACTGCCGGTGAACCATAATACGAGTGTGATGGGGTATTGATGAAAAAATTAAACAGTATTTTAAACCGTTATATAGTCAACAAAAATGATAATGAGGAAATATTTATTTGTTTTTTTAGCGATTGCAGCCGTCTTTGTTAATACGCAAGCACAAAAACAGGCAGGGCATTGGTATTTTGGTAGAAACGTAGGACTTGATTTTATTAACACACGAACTGTTAACGATAAGAACGGTGTGGCTGTTGATGGTATGCCAACATTAGAAGTAGGTCCGATTTCTACCAATGAAGGTTGTTTTACCTTGTCTGATGCGGATGGAAATTTAATTGTTGCCTCAGATGGGATGAAAGTGTATAATAAAAATAAGACTCAAATAGCATCAGGCTTGAATGGAAATACATCAAGCGCTCAGTCCGGAATACTTATTCCATATCCTGAAACTCCCGGGAAATATTTTATTATATCCAATAGTTGTAAAATTCTTTATTATAGCATCTTTGATGCGAATGCGAACGGAGGTTTAGGTGAGGTTACAAATATTAATACTCTTGTCCCACAGACGACAGTAACGCAAGGTCAATTATATGAAAATGTAACTTCTCAAATTCATGCCAATGGGAAAGACTATTGGTTGTTGCACCGATGCGGGCCTTATCTGTTTTCCTGGTTGATCACTAAAAATGGCATGCCTTCTGCTCCTACCGTAATAAATAATATACCGGGAACGGCATATCCAGCAGGAAAGTCAAGTCAGGGATATATGAAACTTTCTCCTGATGGAAAGAAAATTTGTCATACAATGTATGATGGACAAGAGGTTTTCTTTGCTGATTTTGATAATGAAACAGGAGTTATTAGTAATGTGATTATACGCAAATTTACTATGATGACTGCGGGATTTTATAGTTTGGAGTTTTCGCCTCAAGGGAAAAATTTATTTTTATCTTATCTGAATACACCTCTTTATGTTATTCCGGTTGACGATTTTGAAACAGCGGCTCCTACTCTTATCAGTAGTGAATTAGGTACATGTCAGACTGGTTCTGATGGGCGGGTTTATTCAATCCAGAGTTCAGGTAGCAGCACGTATCGATTTGGGGTTATTACGAACCCGGATGATGATATAAGCAGTCTTAATATACATGTTTTTGAGAATTTTTTAAATGGTTCTGGCGCTATTTGGGGATTGCCTTCTTTTGCTCCTTCCTGGTTTAATGTCTCATTGGATGGTGACGACTCGTTTTGTGAAAATACACCGCAGACATTTAACGTGACTATATCAACAAGTCCGGGTGCTGACGCCGTTTCGCATACCGAATGGGATTTTGGTGATGGTAGTCCCATTATTACTGATACAAATATCAGCGGAACTCAAAGCCATACGCATACTTATGACAAGAAAGGTGTATATACCCTTACGGTAAGGGTGTTCCGCCAAGCCGATGGTGCGGAAATCACGAATCAACGTCAACGATTCAGTGTAAAAGTAGCTTCTTGTGTGCTGCCGGTGAATCATAATATCTCTGCTATGGAGTTTTATTGAGTGGGTGTTGATGAGAGTTTCAATCAAAAATCGTTTGTAATACGGAAAGAGATTTGATTTCCGGAAAATCAGGAAGATGAAGCCGGTAGTAGTCGAAAATATGTTCGATTATTACCCGGCGTTCTTTTCTGGAAAAAGCATAGAGCGACATATTCTCAAAGCTGATCCGTAAGAGACGGGCAAAAAAAGTACTTTCCGCCGGGTTTAGAAAATGACGATGTGAAGGAGGATGGGGTGCGAATACACCGTTTTGTAGATCAAAGTAGAATCCGGGTCTGTAAGCGTCGCCATTGGGGTGGATGCCTAAATGGTTGAGGAGCCCTAACAGGAACACCAGGTGAAAATTGGCAATTCCCTGATTTTCGTTTTCCAATAAATGAATGGTTTGGTATAAATAGTCGAACAATCTCTGGTCGGCTTCTGTGTTTTTGATGACCCGGAACAGTACTTCGGCCAGAAACAGAGCGACTGTGTTTTTGATGGGGTTGATGTATAGTGAGGTTGACGGATAACACGATTTGGCTTCCCGGATGCGTTGTAGGTCGCGCTTGTGGAGATGTTCTACTTCCATCTCCAGTACCGACAGGGGCATAAACAACGCTTTAGATACGACGCTTTTCTTGCCATGGTGTTGTGTGACCATATAGGAGACACGACCAAAAGCTTCCGTATACATATATATAATGGCGTATTTGTCGTTGTAAGGGATCGAATGAAGGACGATCCCACGTGTTTTACTCAGCATAATTCCTATCTTTGTGGGGTAAAGATAGTGAAAGATAAACAAACAGCTGGAATTATGTTGGATCTGACTACACCCTCTTTGTTGTTTTCGGCCATATCGCTGATTTTATTGGCGTATACCAATCGTTTTATTTCGTATGCCAGTGTGGTACGTGCGTTAAAGGAGCGTCATCAACAAACCCAAGATCCCAAAGATATTGCTCAGATCGCTAATCTGAGGAAACGGTTACATCTGATTCGTTTGATGCAGATATTGGGTATTGTCAGTTTATTGTTTTGTGTATTGGCAATGTTCTTTATTTATATCTCTTTCCAGTTGATCGCTGCTTGGATGTTTGGGGTGGCGTTGATTTTATTGGCGATTTCGTTGGGGGTATGTATCTGGGAAATAAATATTTCCGTTAAAGCGTTGGAGATTCATCTGGAGGATATCGATCAATAGCTAAAATAAATTCAGGGTATAAAACGAATTTTTCTTTAAAATGTTTTGGTAATTTATTGGGAACGTCTATCTTTGCAGTCGCAATCGGGAAAGGTGTTTTTTAGATTGCTAAAAGTGAGAACTTTGACAATTTGGCCCATTCGTCTATCGGTTAGGACGCAAGATTTTCATTCTTGAAAGAGGGGTTCGACTCCCCTATGGGCTACGCAATTAATTGACAATGGGCAATTGACAATTAGGAAGATAATTAAAAAGATAAATAGAAAATGGCAAATCACAAGTCATCACTTAAAAGAATCAGACAGACAAACACGAGACGTTTGCATAACAGATATTATGCCAAAACGGCAAGAAATGCAATGCGTGTATTGCGTGCTACTGAGGATAAGAATGAGGCTCAGGCATTGTATCCGCGAGTTTGTTCCATGTTAGACCGGTTGGCTAAGAAGAATGTTATTCATAAGAATAAAGCGGCTAATCTGAAGTCTAAATTGGCTAAACACATTCAGAAATTAGGATAAAAGGTACTTTACTTTTACGATAAAGTGGAGCCGGACTGATCATAAGCCCGGCTTTTTTGAACCTATGGCCCATTCGTCTATCGGTTAGGACGCAAGATTTTCATTCTTGAAAGAGGGGTTCGACTCCCCTATGGGCTACAAAATTTAATTGACAATGGTGAATTGACAATTGAAGAGACTACGCGATATAAAATTACTACGCTGTTTTACAACTTATTTTTTTACCTCCCCCGACTGTTTGAATGAGAAATCGTATCTTTGTCGATTCTTGAATGAATTGATATGAGAAAAGATCTTTTGTTTTTTTTATATTTATCTGTACTCGTTTTGCCTTTCCGGTTGGTTGGGCAGGATCAGACCTATCCGACGCCTTCCCGTTTGTTTTATATTGAGCGGAGTAAAAATAAAAACCTTGTTTGTTATGACGTCCAATTAAAAGATGGACAACTTGATGCGAAAAATCCGATGAGTGTTTATTGGGTAAACCGCGAAGAATCCCCTGGCGAGAAAAAGGAATTAAGTGCGATACAGCGGCGATTAGCTTATGGATATAAGGTCGTTTCTCAGGAGGAAGATAGGATTGAGGTTACTTTGAGCGCTTACCCGGGAAGAAATCTATCTATTCAGCGACTTGATGGAAAATATGTTTGTGTTTTGTTGATTGACAATCAGCTGTCGCAGCTTCAGTCTCTTTTTGTGAAAGCAAAGGAGGGTAATTCGCTCAGTGTGGAATATGTTGAATTGCGCGGAGTGGCTATTGCAACGAAAGATGTTGTTGTTGAACGGGTTAAAAAATAGTCGACTCATTAACACTTATGAAGAAGATCGATAAAAAAGTATTTCTGTATAGCGGTTTGATGATACTGTGTGCCGCTTTCTTTGTGAGAGGGCTTGGTGTGCCTTCGCTTTTTTTCTGGATATTGTTTGGTTTGGCGATCTCGCTGAAGGGGCTTTTTTTAGTTGATGTTTTTCGTGAAAAGGGTTTTAAGCCGACGTTATGGTTGTTGTTGATTGTGGCAGGGGTCGTATTGATCTGTATCTCTGTCTTATTTAAAACCGTATTCCATCTCCCTGTTTTACGGGATGTTCTTTTCTATATGGCAATCGCTCTGAAGTTAACCGGACTTCTCTTCATGCTTTTCCAACGGAAACAATAACTCTGTTTTGAGAATCTGTATCTTTGTACGAAAAAAAAGGAGTCGTTATGAATGTATATATACCTCAAATAGTCGCATCTGGGATTGCGGTCGTTTTATTGCCCCTGTCGAGATATGTTTCTTACAAATTGATCGTGAAATACGGACAATTGATTCAGATGCCGCAACAGCGGATCTTGCAGGTGAAACAAGTGGTGTCTATTCTTTTAAATATACTGTTTATCTTTACGATAGCTATTGTTTGGGGCGTGCAGCCGCATAACATACTGTTGGGATTGTCGTCTGTTTTTGCGGTGATAGGGGTCGCCTTTTTTGCACAGTGGTCGATTCTGAGTAATATAACGGCAGGTCTGATTTTGTTTTTTACGGCTCCGTTCCGGGTAGGCGACCAGATTCATATTATTGATAAAGACATTCCAATCATTGCAACGATAGAGAATATCCAGACATTTTATACCCATATCCGGACAATCGAAGGGGAGTTGATCGTTATACCCAACAACCTATTTTTACAAAAGATTGTTTCAGTGAAAAAAGGAGTGGATTCCGTGCAATAAATAGTCCGGTGATTTGGTGGAGTGGATTTCGCTATGTGGTTATTTTTAAGTATATTTGCAGAGTATAGGATGCGCCTTAACATAATTCAAGCAAGCTTGATTCTGTGTTCGGCTTTCACTATATTTGTTGGATTTTTGAAAACAGGTAATTATTGATTAAAACAGGAATAATTTCATGAGTGAAGAATTAAGAAATACTAACGGAGAATATTCGGCAGACAGTATTCAGGTACTTGAAGGATTAGAGGCGGTACGTAAACGGCCGGCCATGTATATTGGCGATATCAGCGAAAAAGGTCTCCACCACTTAGTATATGAAGTCGTTGACAACTCTATTGACGAAGCACTAGCCGGTTTTTGTAAAAATATTGATGTAGTTATCAATGAAGATAATTCGATAACTGTAACCGATGATGGCCGGGGTATTCCGGTAGATTATCATGAAAAAGAAGGAAAGTCGGCATTGGAAGTCGTTCTGACCGTACTGCATGCCGGTGGGAAATTTGATAAAGATTCTTATAAAGTATCCGGAGGATTACACGGGGTAGGGGTCTCTTGTGTGAACGCTTTGTCGACTTATTTAAAAGCGGAAGTTCGCCGTGACGGGAAAGTCTATATGCAGGAGTTTTCCTGTGGGAAAGCATTGGGTGATCTCCAAGTAACCGGAAAATCTGATGCAACCGGTACGCGGATTACATTTAAACCGGATGATTCTATCTTTATTGTCTTAGAATACAAATACGATATTCTGGCTACGCGTTTACGTGAGTTGGCATTCCTTAATGCCGGGGTCACATTGAAATTGACAGACAAACGTGTTCAGAAAGAAGATGGTAGTTACAAGTCGGAGATTTTCCGATCGGAAGAGGGACTGAAAGAGTTTGTCCGTTATATTGACCGTGCCAAGGAAAAACTGGTACAGGATGTGATTCATATTGTTACCGAAAAGAATGGGATTCCTGTGGAAGTTGCCATGACTTACAATACATCGTATAATGAAAGCGTGTTCTCTTATGTGAACGATATCAATACGATAGAAGGAGGTACGCACTTGGCGGGATTCCGTCGTGGGTTGACCCGGACGTTGAAGAAATATGCCGAAGATTCCAAATTACTGGAAAAGGCAAAAGTCGAAATCCAGGGTGATGACTTCCGTGAAGGATTAACTGCGGTTATTTCTATAAAAGTAGCTGAACCTCAGTTTGAAGGGCAGACCAAAACAAAATTGGGGAATAGTGAAGTAACAGGCGCTGTAGACCAAGCTGTCGGAGAAGCGTTAGGTTATTATCTGGAGGAACATCCGAAAGAGGCCAAGATCATTGTCGATAAAGTGATTCTTGCCGCACAAGCACGTCAGGCAGCTCGTAAAGCACGTGAATTGGTGCAGCGCAAATCACCGATGACGGGAGGTGGACTTCCTGGTAAGTTGGCCGATTGTTCATCCAAAGATGCTGCTGAATGTGAATTATTCCTTGTCGAGGGAGATTCTGCAGGTGGAACAGCCAAGCAGGGACGCGACCGTATGTTTCAGGCTATCCTACCCTTGCGTGGTAAAATCCTGAATGTGGAAAAAGCGATGGATCATAAGATCTTTGATAGCGAAGAGATTCAGAATATTTATAAAGCTATGGGGGTGACCATCGGTACCGAAGAAGATCCTAAAGCGTTGAATTTGGATAAACTTCGTTACCATAAGGTGATTATCATGACCGATGCCGATGTGGATGGTAGCCATATTGCCACATTGATTCTGACATTTTTCTTCCGTCGTATGCGGGCGCTGATTGATAATGGTTATGTTTATCTGGCTACTCCTCCGTTATATCTCTGTAAGAGAGGGAAAAATGAAGAGTATTGCTGGACGGAGCAACAACGTCAGGCGTTCATTGATAAATTTGCTGCCGGAAACGAAAACCAGGTACATACCCAACGTTATAAAGGTTTGGGAGAAATGAACGACCATCAGTTGTGGGATACCACCATGAATCCGGAGAACCGAACACTGAAACAGATCACGATTGAGAACGGTTTTGAAGCCGATCAGATATTTTCTATGTTGATGGGAGAAGAGGTGGCTCCTCGTCGTGAATTTATTGAAGAGAACGCAACTTATGCGAAGATAGATGCATAAATAAACAATCATGAACAGACAGGTCCGTCGTCCGAATTTAGAGGCCCTGTACAGGGAAGTCGATCACTATATACCTGCAAAAGAAAACTATCGACCTCCCCGTATAGGAATCTCCGCTAACCGGAAAGACGGACTTTCTTGTATTGCCGAGACCTATATCCAATCCATATTAAAGGCTGGTGGAGTCCCACTATTGATACCGGTGATGACTGATCTACCGGCATTGACTGAAATTGTATCCCATATAGACGGTCTTTTGTTAAGTGGCGGTGGAGATATCAATCCGCTTTATTTATCTGATGAACCTATTCCTCAATTACAAGATGTTGATACATTTAGGGATGAGTATGATCTAATACTTATTCGTCTGGCTTCCAACCGGCAAATCCCGATCATGGGAATATGTCGGGGACATCAGATGTTGAATGTTGCCTTTGGCGGAAGTATTTATCAGGATATTCATTCACAGATAGATTATGAGTTGTTGAAGCATAGCCAGAGTCTGTCGCGCGAATACCCTTCCCATTCGGTTTTTCTGGAAAAGGGAGAGACAAAACTCCGTTCCATCTTGAAAGAAGAGACTGTCTTGGTGAATTCCTTTCATCATCAGGCCATTAAAGAAATTGCTCCGGGGTTTATCTCAACAGCAACGGCGCCGGACGGTATAAATGAAGGCATGGAACATCCTGAATTACCGATATTGAGTGTGCAATGGCATCCGGAGGCAATGACATCCAATGCAGACGAATTGATGCTTGAATTATTTCGTTATCACGTACAACAAGCCGTATACTTCCATAAGGCCAAACAAATACATCATCGTATTTTAACCATCGATTCACATACCGACACGCCGATGATCTTTCCTGAAACGTTTAATTTAGGGGAGAAAGAAGGAGGAAAAGTAAATCTTCCGTTTATGGAGGAAGGTTTGATAGATGCTGTTTTTATGGTGGCTTATATCCCACAGGGAGAGAGAGATGAGAAAGGGTTGAATGATGCAACCGCCTATGCTATAGAACGCTTAAAGCAGGTCAAATATCAAGAGCAATTAAACCCTCAACGAATGGGAATAGCCTATACAACAGATGATCTTATTCGATTGAAGCAAAACAATCAGAAGGCTGTTGTCCTGGGAGTAGAGAATGGGTATGCCATAGGGAAGGAGTTGAAGAATCTCCGATTATTTAAAGAGATGGGCGTTTCTTATATCACATTATGTCATAATGGAGATAATGATATTTGCGACTCGGCTCGGGGAAATAACGAATGGGGAGGATTGAGCCCTTTGGGTAAAGAGGTGGTTAAAGAGATGAATCGTTTGGGAATAATGATCGACCTGTCTCATGCTGCGGAATCGACTTTTTATGATGTCTTGGCGGAAAGCAAACAACCTGTTATCGCTTCACATTCATCTGTCCGTGCACTTTGTGATCATCCGCGGAATTTATCTGATGACCAGCTGAAAGCATTAGCTGCGCATGGGGGTGTGGTTCAGATCTGTTTGTATAAAGGATTTATAAATAAAGAAGAAGATAAAGCCTCATTAACCGATGTGATTGCGCATATAGAGTATGTGATCCGATTAGTCGGAGTCGATTCTGTCGGTATCGGATCCGATTTCGATGGCGATGGTGAAGTGCTCGGATGTAGTGCGACGAATGAACTGATCAATATAACCGTTCGTTTACTGGAGAGCGGTTACAGCGAAGAAGATCTACGAAAAATCTGGGGCGGCAACATCATGCGTGTATGGCGACAGGTACAAGATGCAGCACAGAAATAATACATTATTCTTTTGTTTCTTTTTACTTCCCACTATCTTTGCCGCATAAATAAAGAATATGATGAATACATTGAAAACATTTTTTTTCCTCACAATATGTCTTTTATTCTCTTGTGGGAATAAACAGGTTTCAGAGGATCAGACTTCTGTACAATCTGTTCAACCGACAGTCGCTTCCATTGCACCTGTTTTTAATGCGGATAGCGCTTATACCTATGTGGCTAATCAGGTCGCTTTTGGTCCCCGTGTCCCAAATACTCAAGCACATAAAATGTGTGGCGACTATCTGGTGGCCGAACTGAAACGCTTTGGCGCCCAGATCTACGAACAAGAGACTACACTGGCCGCTTATGACGGAACTTTGTTGGATGCACGTAATATTATCGGGTCTTATCATCCGGAGAATAAGAAACGTGTATTACTGTTTGCCCATTGGGACAGCCGCCCCTATGCCGATGAAGATCCTGATCCGGCCAATCATTATACGCCTATTGACGGAGCAGATGACGGAGCGAGTGGAGTAGGAGTATTACTGGAAATTGCACGTCAAATCAATCAAACAGATCCGGGAATCGGCATTGATATCATCTTTTTTGATGCGGAGGATTATGGGCCTCATCGCTTGGCTACTCATCGTGGCAATGGCTTCTGGGCGTTAGGCTCACAGTTCTGGGCAAGGCGTCCGCATGTGGCTAACTATAAAGCCGAATATGGAATCCTACTGGATATGGTTGGTTCAAAAAATGCTACTTTTTATAAAGAAGGAGGTTCTATGTATCATGCTGCGCCAATTGTGGAGAAAATATGGAATGCGGCCCGTAATTTAGGGTATGGGAAATATTTTATTAATATACAGGAAGGATCAATTATGGATGATCATGTAGCCGTCAATGAAATCCTTCACATACCAAGTGTCGATATTGTTAATTATGATCCGGAGAACCCGAACGGTTTTGGTGACTACTGGCATACAGTGAATGATACAATGGAAAATATCGACCGTGAGACATTAAAAGCTGTTGGACAGACAGTTTTAGAAGTAATCTATACGAATAAATGAAGAAATGACTATTAACGAAATACAAGACCAGATTATCGAAGAATTTTCAGTCTTTGACGACTGGATGGATAAGTATGCCTTACTGATCGATTTGGGAAATTCTCTTGCTCCATTGGAAGACAAATATAAAACGGAGAGTAACCTGATCGAAGGTTGCCAGAGTCGCGTTTGGCTACATGCAACTTGTCAGGACGGTTTGATTCATTTTCAGGGAGAGAGTGATGCTGTAATTGTAAAAGGCATTGTATCTCTTCTGATACAAGTCTTATCCGATCATACCCCACAAGAGATCTTAGATACGGATCTTTATTTTATTGATGCGATAGGTCTGAAAGAACATCTTTCGCCCACCCGTTCCAATGGGTTGGTATCCATGATCAAACAGATGCGGATGTATGCATTGGCATTCAAAGCCAAGGAAAATAATCATTAGAGTCATTCGATAAAAGAGGAAACCCCGTAAAAAGCATATATACTTTTTACGGGGTTTCTTCTTTTACATTCTTCCCGGAGGAGGTCCGCCCGGACCACCCGGTTCACGTCCACCGCCCGGTCCACCGCGACGCATATCATTCATACTTGCTCCACCTTTAAATATACTGAATCGATAGATGAAGTGTACCATGAAATAGCTACTTAAAGTGTTGTACTGAACAAATGAACTGCCGGTAGAAGACACATTATAGGAATAATTGAGGCGTTGTTTAAGTATGTCGTATATCTTGAAACGCAATGTGGCCTGGTTCCCTTTCAGGAACGATTTAGAAGCCGAAGCATTCCAAAGCACAACATCATCCTGATAACCTTCGTCATATCCCGAAGTACTTGTCCATGAAATGTCACTTTCAATCTTGAAGTCATAAGGCAGATAAACTGTCATATTACCTCCTACACCATAGTCAAAGACCTCCCTGTTGTTGGTCCCGTTGGTATTCCGGCTATTGTTATAACGTATATTGCCATTGATTCCTAAATCGAGATAACTTGAGCGAAAATCAATACCGGCACGTTCCTGCAATACCAGGTTTTTATTCACATTCAGGCTGTCCAAAATCTCATCGTTAGCCTGTCGATATCCGGTAAGTGCCTTGCTGTTGCCGTATGAAGCCATGGTCATGGTATTGATCGTGAATTTTTTGTTTTTCAATGGTGTATTCATAATCACACGAAGATTTCCGTTATAGTTGCCATTCATATTTTTATAGGTGGTGGTTCTGTTACCGGTACCTCCTCCTTCATTAATACTATAACTGATAATATCATTGATGGTATAACTTCCGTTAGCCATAACGATAAATGCTAATTGCTTTTCAGGCTCGAAACTTTGATAACGGATCGACATATTGTTCACATATCGTGGTTTCAGATCAGGATTACCAACCACTATATTCGTCAACTGTGAATAATCGGGCACAGGCATTAACTGAGTCATCGAAGGTTGACTCACTCTACCGTTGTAATCAACTCGCAGGTTGCTTTGTTTACTGAAATTATATCTTAACTGAGCCATTGGAGAGACATTGAAAACGCTCCGGCTCATTTTAAATAAAGTCGTATCTCCGATAAAATTTTCACTGCTGTTATACGACGGGTCAAAATTGACACCCAATGTATAATTGAATTTCTCACGAATGGATTTGAAACTCAAACTAATCCGTTGATTAATGAAATTGTTCCGATAATTCTTGGATTGCAATGTGTCGATCTCAGTATAGTCGCCTGTTTCAATATTTTGATTATAGGCATTTTTCAATTGCTCTTGTTTGCGTTGATTGATGCTATAGGTCAACTGCATAAAATTATTCCGACCCAACGGCTCTACCCATGAAAGATAACCTCTATAGTTAAATCCGGTGTTCTCATTTTTAACCCGTTGTTCCAGCAGGATATCATCGGTATTGGTATATTCCACATTGTTATATGTGTCTGAATTGGAATCCGTGTCACTAACTCCTCCTGAAAAGGAAGCACTTAAGATACGTCCGTCATCATTCAAACGACGGCTGAATTCCAGTTGTCCGTTGATATCGAACCCATCACCCTTCGAGTGGTTCCTGGTCTCTTGTGTTTGGAGCAGAACACTGTCTCTATCCCAACCCATGGAAGAACCGTTGGATATCCGATTAGTCTGACTATAGCTGAAGTTAGGCCGGAAGAGCAACGTTGTTTTATCGTCAGGTTTCCATTCCAAACGGAAATTGGCTCCGAAATTATCACTTTTATTGTTGCTATAGTTATCCCCTTCTTCAAAGGCGACTTCATCCCTGTTGTTTTCACTGTTGTAGTTGCTGATCGCTTCATTATCTGAGTGCGAATAGCGGGCATTACCTCCGAATGTTAGTTTGGGGTTGATCGCTTTGCTGAAATTCAATCCTGCATTTCCGGAAGAAGTGATTCCGTTACCGGCACCAAAGCCGCCACCGCCACCCATCATCATACGGCCGCCACCACCACCGCCGCCTCCCATACCGGAGAACATCGTAGAGGCCAGATCAGTAAATCCCATATTATTCGTATTATTCAATCCACCCATAACGGAGATCTGATCGTTGTTGACAAAACGGTTGACCATCATATTTCCTTCGTACCGGTCTTTACTGCCATAACCTCCGTATGCGTTTCCAAACCATCCCGATTTCATCCCGGGTTTCACCGTTAAGTTGATAACCGTTTCCTCCTCTCCATCGTCAAAGCCGGTCATACGCGACATCTCGCTTAAGCGATCCAGTACCTGTACCTTATCGACCATATTGGACGGTAGATTCTTGGAAGCCACTTTCGGATCATCCGTAAAAAACTCTTTTCCGTCGACCAATACTTTTTTGATCTCTTTGCCATTGACCGTGATCTTTCCTTCACTATCGACTTCCACACCTGGCATTTTCTTTAACAGGTCTTCCAGCATGGAACCTTCTGTGACCTTAAACGATTCGGCATTATATTCGATCGTATCGTTGCGTACCACCATTTCGGGCGCTTTCCCGGTAACAATCGCAGCGCCTAACTGAATCGCTCCGTCCGTCAGTTCCATAGTGCCCACATTGACCGGATTGGTACGTCCCGAAATTTGCAACGGCTGGTATAAAGGTTCGTATCCGACAAATGAGATATGCAATAAATAATTGCCTGGTCGTATATTGTTCAACGCAAAATTACCATTTGCGCTACTGGCGACACCTCCAATAAAGGTACTATCATTCACACTTAATAGGCGAACAGTTGCCTGTTCAATAGGTGTATTATTACCCGCCTCAACTACTTTACCCGTCACTCTTACATTTTGTTGCGCGGAAGCCGCAAAAGAGAAGAGCGTCAAAAACAACACAAAAAGGTATCTTCCAATTTTCATAATAAAAATGCTTTACTTGATTTAAGTACGAAAGGATAGACCGGAATTAACAGTTTAAGTTTAATGCCGGGTTAAATCATTTACATTTATTAACGAAACGGAGGATTTCTTTTGTTAACAATACTCGTCAAGTGTTATTCTGTTTTTTTATACTTCGCCAGCATAATCACAGGATTGGACTCTTCGTTTAAGTTAGCGGCGATTTCTTTTAACTCACCGCTAAGAAAACCTTTTTCGTAGGCTTCAACCAGTTCATAAGCTTCCAATATAAAATAAAAGGAGTCTTGATTTACTGCTCTTACTGACAAATCTTCAGTTCTATGCATGAAGTCTCTATTGCTTACTGCATATTGGTATATCTTTTTTTCCTGCTTATCATAAACTAAATTCGTAGTCAATAATCCGGTATCGTTAACCGGGTCAGTCTCCTTTTTTATGGTTTGCATAAAATAATAGCGATTGGTCAGAACACCCGGGAAAAGAAATATTTCAGGATGCATTGATTGCACTGATGGGGTTCTCACTATAAAGGGGTGCATAGTAGCATCAGAAAGATAACGATAGATGGTATCAGATGACGGTTCGGTTAATATCCAATTATTTTGAAAAGGTGAGATAAGGCAATTGAGAGGTCCGAATGCATCGATAACATCTCCTTGCTCATTTTGTATCGTTAAGATAGTAGATAATTTCTTTTTAAAAGGAATTTCCACTTCATTCGTACTCCCATCCGTTTTGGATATAAGAAAAAAAGAATTTCTATGACTGATCTCATCATATTCCGGCCAAAATTCTTCCATGCATAAGATATGATCTTTATCAAAATTAAATGCATTGGTTATAAAAGGTCCTTCTTTATATCGGATTTTTCTTTTAAAATTACCATATAAGTCATATACAATAAATGAAAACCGAATACCATCGTTTATAAAGATTTCTTCTTTATCCTCGTCTAAAATGAAACCTCCCGACAGATAGACAAAATATTCTTCCCCGCCTTGTCCCATTCGGTTTATTTTTCTTAAACCTTTACCACTCCTGTCAAAGAAAAAAATAGCCCCATCTACCATCCGGTTTCTTACAATTATGAGTTCCTGGCCAATATCCATGACCACACCTTGGGTAATAAATTCCTCAGTAGTTTCCAAAGGGATATATTCTACATCCATAATGTCTTGAAGAATCAGTTCCTTCTTAGGATACTTTGCCGTCACATCGACAGTAATAAATTCATCGTCTTGTGTATTCGATTGTGTACATGCTACCACCAACAACTAATAGAAGTAGGAGCGTAGCTGAAATTGTAAATGGATTTTTCATATCCTATTTTAATAAGTAAATATTAGATGAAGCTTATCATTGATTAAGGGCGATCTACGATTTATCATAATCTCCCTATTTAACCCGTTACAAGGATAAGCATTTTTCTCTATTTTGTTGCGGATTATTAAAAAAAATGCGGCGAATCAACAATCGAAATTTCATTTAATATCTATATAAACCATGGTCTTATTACAGACTATCCCAATAAGATCCTTTGAGGATCAAAAAAATCCCTCCTTTAAGAGTTCTGGTAAAACGATTCCAAACAAAAACCGTCACCTTGCCGTCGGTTTATTTGAAATATAATGGACACTTTTTTGTTAGAGGTACCTCTAAATGATTTTAGACGTACCTCTAAACGGATTTAGACGTACCTCTAAATTGTTTTAGACGTACCTCTAACAGAAAACAGAGGTAGGTGTAACAAAAAAACAGTCAGAATGATGTTTTTATATCCTTGAGATAATGTTATTATATCCTTAGGATGATAGAAAAAAGCAGATAGAGCGTCTCCCTACTTAATTATTTAGATCTGCATCAAAGCGTTTGGTCGCTTTTGAGACCCGGTATAAATTTTATATCTTTGGAAAATATATATTTTTGCAGGAGATGAATGAGCCACACACTCCAAATCGAATTTACCTTTAAATAATATAACATGAAAAACTTACTACTCGCTATCTGTTGTCTATTGAGTACCGCTTTCACTACTGTTGCACAGCAACGGGCGGATCAACAACAACTGACAAACCCAGGATCGTTCTCTATGATTCTGCTGGGTGATCCGCAAGGATACATAAAGTATGATATCAATCAGCCGTTGTTTGAGCTCTGTACGGCCTGGATTGCGGATAATGTCGATCAACTTCATATCAAAGCGGTATTGTGTACCGGTGATCTCGTTGAGCAGAATGAGAATATTGTGCGCAACCGCAAGATGGTCAATCAGACCGGCCGGGAGATGTGGAGTGCTGTCTCGCGTGCTTTCGAACGGTTAGACCACAAAGTGCCTTATATTATTTCTGCCGGTAATCATGATTATGGCTATCGCAGTGCGGAGAATAGCCGTACCCAGTTCCCTGAATATTTTCCTTTTGAGCGCAACAGAGCATGGCGGGATATCTGTGTCAGCGTATATCCCAACAGGAACGGTGCGGAGTCGTTGGAAAACTCGGCTTATGAGTTTGTCGAACCGCACTGGGGTAAGATTTTGGTGATCACTTCCGAGTTTGCTCCGCGCGACGAGGTGCTCGACTGGGCTAAGGAGTTGGCTGCCAAGGAAGAATATCGCGATCATAAGGTAATTTTTATGACGCACTCTTTCCTTCGTCAACGCACAGCCCAACGAACCGATAATGAAAAATACAGTATCGCGCCACACAATTGGGGGGAAGCGATCTGGCAGAAATTGATCGAGCCGTCGAGTAATATCTGTATGGTGATCTGTGGGCATACCGGAAATCCCGGAGATTTTGAAGACTCAGTGGCTTACCGGGTCGACAAGAATGTGGCCGGGAGAAATGTACATCAGATGATGTTCAACGTGCAGGTTCTTGGTGGTGGCTGGGAAGGCAATGGAGGCGACGGATGGTTGCGCATCCTGGAGTTTATGCCTGATGGCAAAACGATCAAGGTCAAAACCTATTCTCCTTTGTTCGGGATCTCTCCTTCCACCAAACATCTGGCGCACCGGACGGGAGATTTTGACCAATTTGATATTGTCGTGGAGTAAATCGTAAATATAAATCCCGAGTGACCTGTAAACGTATTGGGCTACTCAAAAAAATAATGCTGTATGAAAAACTTCTTTTACACACTGATCTGTACAGGCGGACTTTGCCTCTTTTTATTTATGCCCAAGCCGGTGAACGCCCAGGCCACGAACGCGGGAGAAGAGGGCGCTTTCTGGGGAAAATCGGAAGCCTATTTACATAATCAGGCTTTCCATATGTTTGGTTTGATCGACCAGGCATTAACCGAAAATCCTCCGGTGACAGGAGCACCGATGGCTCGGAAACTGGCTCTTTATACTCTGGATGCTATGCTTCATGAAACCAAATATGACAACAGTGAGCCATTCAATCATTTCCTCTTGTCACGTGTCAATAAGGTTGTTGCGGATCTTTGTGAGCCGGTCAGTGAAGGGATGAAAATATATAAAGTGTATAACGATGGTTTTGTCGTCCGTACTCCGTCGGCAGCCATTGCTTTTGATCTTGTCCGTGGTTCATGTAATGGTCAAACGATGATTCCCGATTCGCTGATCGCCCGGATTGTCGATCAGTGTGATGCGTTGTTTATCACGCATAATCATGGTGATCATGGTGATCCGGTAGTGGCCGATCTGTTTCTGAAAGCCGGCAAACCGGTCATCGCTCCAACCAATTTATGGGAGAAGAATAAAGAGGTGCAGCACCTGCGGTTTGAACAACCTGTGGAAAAGCAGTTGACACTTGGTCGGGGGCAGAGCGTAGCGGTCAAGATTTTCCCTGGTCATCAGAGCGAGTTGATCAATAATATTTATGTTGTAACAATGCCCGAAAAACAAACGATTGCCCATATCGGCGATCAATACAATAAAGAGGATATGGAGTGGATTGTCGATATCCACAAAGAAATACCTTCGTTGGATGTCTTGGTGGTGAACTGTTGGACGCACCGGATGAACGACCTGGTGGAAGGCTTTAAACCGAAATTGGTTGTTACCGGGCATGAAAATGAGATGGGACATACCATCGACCACCGGGAAGCCTTTTGGCTGACTTTCCAGAAAATGGAAGCGATCAAACGTGACTATCTGGTGATGGGGTGGGGAGAATTTTATCAAATAACAAAATAAATGACGTATGAAACGAGTCTTTGTATTTCAGGATTTTAAATCCCAGAAATTTTGGAGTATTGATCTGCAGGGTAACGGCTTTACTGTGAATTATGGTAAACTCGGCACAGAGGGGCAATTCCAGGAAAAAACATTTGCTTCGCCCGAAGAGGCCGAAAAACAAGCCAATAAACTGATTGCCGAAAAAACAAAAAAAGGGTATGTCGAAACGGCAGAAGAGGCGGCCAAAGAGATGAAGGTGGAGGCCAAGAAATATAAGCTATCGTATGATGATTACGATAACGGGAAAACACAGAAGGATTTGTTGGATAAGATTTTGAATGATAAAAAGTTGGCTGACATCAAACAGTTGACCATCGGTTGCTGGGACTACGAATCGGGTGATTGTCAGGAATTGGTTGATGGCATGATTGCCCATAAAGAGAAATTTGCGCATATCGAAGGACTGTTCTGGGGGGATATCGACGGGGAAGAATCGGAGGTGTCGTGGATCGAGCAAACCGATTTGTCGGTTTTGTTGGATGGTATGCCTAAACTGAAGGATTTGAAAATAAAAGGGACGAATGGTTTAAGTATCGGACAAAAACAACGTCCGGAGATCATCTCTTTGGAGATTATCAGTGGCGGGCTTCCTACTTCGGTTGTCGACGATGTGATCAAATCGGATTTTCCCAATCTGGAGAAATTAATCCTGTATGTAGGGGTAGATGATTACGGATATGATGGTTCGATCGATCAGTTTAAGCCATTATTCTCAAAAAATAAATTTCCGAAACTGAACTATCTCGGTATCATAAATGCCGTAGAAGAAGATCAGGTGGTAGAATTGTTCCTTTCTTCGGATATCTTGCCTCAGTTGGAAACAATGGATATCTCGGCAGGTGTATTAACCGATAAGGGTGGACAACTGTTGCTCGATAATGTGGATAAACTCAAACACCTTAAGTTTATCGATATGGAGTATAACTACCTGACGGAAGAGATGCAGAAGAAGTTATCTCAATTGCCGGTAAAGGTGAATGTTTCCGATGCACAGGATATCGACGAAGACTACGAAGAGTGGGGCGGATTCCCTTTGATCACGGAATAAATGCAGGCGCTGGTCGTCAGTAACGAAGTTTCTCTCCGGACAACTTATTTTATCAAAGCGGGGACGGATCTTGGTATCGATACCCGTTTCATCACATACGATGAGTTGGAAAACAGTCTTTCCGGTTATGATCATGTACTGATAAAGCTGGAACCTCCTGTTTATCAGGAGGCCGGTTTTGTTATATATCATCAATTATGCAGGGACTATATTCGCTTGTTGGAACGTATTCGTTTGATGCATATTGCAGATCAAGTCCGCTTTCTGAACCGTCCGGAGGCTATTTTGTCTACCTTGGATAAGGTGAAAAATAAAGAACGACTTTCCGGATTGCCAACAACACCTTTATTGTCTTCTGCGATTACCTGTTTTGACGAATTGATCTGTCTGCTTTCCTCGGGTGGTCATTCGAAAGTATTTATCAAACCCCGCTACGGCTCTGGAGCGGGTGGAATAATGGCATTGAGGCAACATCGGAAATCGGGGGGATTGGTGGCCTATACAACTTTGTCGTTGAAAGAGGATTATGTGTTTAATACCAAACGCATCAACCGGTTTACGGATCTGAAAACGATCGCATTATTGACAGATACCGTCTTTCAGCAAGGAGCCCTGGTCGAAGAGTGGGTGGTGAAAGACAGTTTTGAAGGTGAAAATTATGACTTACGAGTGGTTGTTCAATTCGGACAACCCAAATATGTAGTCGTCAGATGCAGTAAAGGGGTTATTACGAATTTGCATCTGAATAACAGGGCAGAGTCATTTGACGAACTTCTTTTGCCGGAAGAGTTGAAAGAAGAAATAGACAGACAAAGTGTTCGTGCAGTCGAATTGTCGGGGTTGCAATATGGCGGGGTTGATATACTTATAGAAAGAGATACGATGCTCCCTTATATTATCGAAGTAAACGGGCAGGGCGACCATATTCACCGGGATATATATCACGAAAACAACATATACAAAGAACAGTTATCGCTTGTATGAATATAGATATGCGTGAGATTATAGGGAAACAGGATATACTGATGATATGTCTGGATACCTTGCGTTATGATGTGGCCATAGCTGAAGAGCGATCCGGCGGAACACCGGTACTTAACAGCTATGGTGGAGGCTGGGAGAAAAGGCATGCACCGGGTAATTTCACCTATCCTTCTCATTTCGCCATATTTGCAGGTTTTTTCCCTTCGCCGGCTGATGCGCACGATTTTAAGGAGAGGCAATGGCTTTTTTATCCCAAACGGGTCGGCACAAGTCGCGTCGCTCCGCCGGGTAGTTATGAGTTTGAGACAGCTACGTTTGTCGAAAGTTTGTATCAGGATGGTTATGAGACGATCTGTATCGGTGGTGTGCGTTTTTTCAGTAAACTCAATGAAATCGGAAAGGTCTTTCCCGGATATTTTCATAAAAGCTACTGGAAGCCGACATTCGGTTGCCCGGAGAAACATAGTGCGGAAAACCAGGTTGACTTTGCTGTCGACAAAATCGCCGATTATCCCTTGGATAAAAGGCTGTTTATGTATATCAACTTTTCGGCGATCCACTATCCGAACTACCATTATCTGGAGGGGAAAAAGGCAGATGACAGACAGACACATGCGGCAGCATTACGTTACGTGGATAGTCAGTTGCCCCGCTTATTCGACGCTTTCAGTCAACGTGGCGGCGCCTTGGTGATCGCTTTTTCTGATCATGGCACCTGTTACGGCGAAGATGGATTTACAAACCATTGTGTGTCGCACGAAGTTGTTTATACTGTTCCTTATAAACATTTTATCCTGAAATGAATAGACGAATTCCACAATATTTACAGTATATGTACAGCTATCCGCATAAGACTGCCTATCGGATGTTAAACCCTTCGGTTGATATAGCTTCTTATATCAAAACGTTGGGGAAACAGGATGCTGGCCTTTATTTTCATATCCCTTTTTGTCGGTATAAATGTGGATTCTGTAATCTGTTTTCAGAACAGGGGTGTAATGCCTCGCGGATAGATGCCTATCTGGATGCGGTGGAGAGGCATGTATTGCAATTGTCGGAGTTGACGGAGGATTTATTATTCAGTTCTTTTGCCATCGGAGGTGGTACGCCTTTGGTATTGACTACCGGCCAGTTGGAGCGTTTGTTCAATCTGGCATTAAAATTCGGGATATCACCGGAAAAGGTATTTACCTCTATCGAGACCTCTCCTGATTATGCAAGTGTCGACAAATTAAGGTTGCTGAAAGAGAAAGGGATTTCGCGGCTGAGTATGGGGGTTCAAAGTTTTCTTCCCGGGGAGTTGAAGCAGATAAAGCGGCAAACAACTATCGAAACCGTTGAAACTGCTTTGGATGCAATTGCTCAGATCGGTTTTCCTCAGTTTAATATGGATCTGATCTATGGTATCGAGGGGCAGACGGTAGACAGTTTTCTGTCTATTATTCAAAAAGCGATAACGTATCAGCCCACGGAGTTGTTTCTTTATCCGCTTTATGTGCGAAGGGGTGTGAGGATCTCGACGAAGGCGAGGAATGAACTGCTTTTCGAGATGTATAAAGGTGGACGTGATTTATTGACCGGAGAAGGATTTACGCAAACATCCATGAGGCGGTTTGTCCGGAATAAAACGACCGACCTGGAATATACCTGTGGTGACGAGACGATCCTCTCCTGCGGATGTGGCGGACGTAGTTATGTGGGTAATTTTCATTTTGCAACGCCTTATGCCGTGAGTCAACCTGCCATCAGATCTATTATAGATGCGTACATTCAAACGACAGATTTTACCCATATAACGAATGGTTATTTTTTATCTGAGGAAGAGAAACAACAACGGTATATCATTAAAAATCTGATGTATTATCGTGGAATTGAACGGGAGGATTACAGACGTCGTTTTGAAACGGATCTGCCGGCGCACCTCTTTCAATCGCTTATCGATCAGGGATATGTGGAGGATAAGGGCGGTTTTATCCGTTTAACAGCCGAAGGTATGGCCTTTTCTGATGATATCGGTCAACGGTTTATCTCCTCCGGAGTGAAAGAACGTATGGATTCATATCTATTAGTATGAGTACGGTTCGGAATATCTATTTTAGGAGCAGACTGAAGTCGTGTAACTATCACTGTTCGTATTGTTCTTTCGGAAAGAAGAGTTCCGTGGTCGACTGGGAGAAGGAGGAACAGTCGCTTCGTCTTTTTTATGAACAGATCAGTTTACTGACCGAACCTGTGCGTATTCTATTTATCCCTTATGGGGAAGGACTGATACATCCTTATTACAGGGAGGTTCTGATTCGCTTATCCTTGTTGCCACAGGTCAGAGGTATATCCTGTCAGACCAACCTCTCTTTTTCTCCGGATCTCTTTTTGGAACAGATAAAAGAACTGCAGGCCGATCGTTCAAAGATAAAGTTGTGGGCGAGTTTTCATCCGGAGATGGTTGAACCGGAGACTTTTGTAGAGAAGGTACACGGGTTGTATCAATCCGGTTTGGATGTATGCGTCGGTGTTGTCGGTCATAAGAAAAGTAAAGCAACCATCGCTTTACTACGTGAGCAACTGGATAAACGAATCTATTTGTTTATTAATGCCATGCAGGGGAAAACGGAACTGTTGACCGATGAAGATTTAGCTTGTTTTACCTCTTTAGACCCGTTTTTTCTGTTTGATTACAGAAATGCAAAAGCGGATATGCGTGTCTGTAGTGGGGGGCGTGAGACTGTTTTTATCGATCATTCGGGGGATGTCTATCCTTGTCCCCGCAACCCTTTGAAGGTTGGCCGTATAACGTCTCTTTCTTCTTTAACAGAACCCTTTTGCCGGAAGGAACGATGTGATTGCTATATTGCATATAGTAATCTTAAAAATACCCCTTTAGCCCAAATGATGGGAGAGGGGGGATTCTTTCGTATTCCCGAAAAGCGGAAAGTAGAAGCGATGTTCTTTGATATTGACGGAACATTGACAGACGGACAAGGTAAAATACCTGATTCTTACCGAGACGCATTAAAGCTATTAGCGGGTAAAATACCGCTTTATCTGGCTACATCTCTTCCGTTTGATTTGGCTAAGCGCCGTTTGGGAAATTTGTTTTTATTGTTTACCGGAGGTGTTTTTGCCGATGGGGGGCATTTGTGTTATAATGGACAAAATGAATATATTCCGCTAACCCCTCTTATTCCTCTTCCGGAAATTGATGAAGATTATTATATCCGGGAATATCAGGCGGAAAATGGTGTTTACAAATATGTGATAAGAGTTGTTTTGTCTGAAAGTACAGAGCAAATCAGGACGTTACTTGGCGATAGATACAATATACAGGAAAAAGGTTCTGTCCTGACTATCGTAGATGCTAAAGCCGGGAAGAAAAACGGATTATTGACCATCTGTTCAAAGATGAATCTTCATCCTGAAAAGGTGGTCGCCATAGGAAATTCCATGAACGATTGGGAAATGCTCTCAGTAGTGGGTTATCCTTGCGGGGTTATAGAAGCGGAGAAAGGATTACGCCAATCTGTTCATTATATCTTGAATCCCGATCATCTGCCGTTGTTCTTCGAACCTTTTTCAGACGGCAGGTAAACCCATTCCTGTGACCTTGCGGTAGAGATCCAATGCATAGACATCGGTCATTCCAGAGATAAAGTCCAGTACACACTGAATCTTGCCGTATGTGGAAGTCACATTTGTATCATATTGTTCAGGGATACGTTGTAATAAAAGTTTGCTGTATGGTTGACCCTGGTGCATCAAAGCATCGGTAAATATATTGATCAGCCGGCTAAAGATATGATGGCCGGCCAGTTCCACATCGACCACATCCTTTGCCCGGTAAATCTTATCACAAGCCATTTTCGAACAATTTGCATAGGCACTTCTTGCAGGGTCACTGATCTGTCCAATTAAAGGAGACCCGAATGTGCCGTTCAGAATAGTTTCTTCATTCTCTAAAAATACGCGCGAACATTCATCCACCAATAACCCGATAATACTTGAGCGCAGATAAGCCAGTTGTTCGTTTTTATCATCCACCATTTTCATGATACGGAGAATATGCTCTCTTTTTTCTCCTTCAAAAAAGTCAATCAATAAATCGATCGCTTCAGCGTAAGTGATAATATGTAGTTTACAGGCATCTTCAATGTCCATAATCTGATAACAGATATCATCTGCTGCTTCTACCAGAAAAACCAATGGATAACGGGCAAACTTCTCCGGTTCGCTCGGATTGCAACAAATACCCAGTTCTTTTGCAATTCGCAAATAAGATTCTTCTTCCGTTTGAAAAAAACCGAATTTTCCTTTTTTACCCGATAAATTCGAGGAATATGGGTATTTAATGATTGAAGCAAGCGTGCTGTAAGTCAAGGCAAATCCGCCTTTACGGCGACCAAGAAACTGATGCGTCAATAAACGTAAGGCATTCGCATTACCTTCAAAGTGAACAAAATCGGACCAACGACCTCCTTCTTTTTGAACATCATTTTTCCATTTTTCCCCTTCTCCGCCTTCATCGAAGAAAGCTGAAATAGCCCTTTCGCCCGAATGTCCGAAAGGAGGGTTCCCCATATCATGAGCCAGACAGGCCGCTGAGACAATAGCCCCGATCTCCGACAGATTCGGACTGCCGTCGGGATATTTTCTGATCAGTCCTTTGGAGACATTATTTCCGAGCGACCGACCGACACAAGAGACCTCAAGGCTGTGAGTCAGTCGGTTGTGGACGAAAATGTGACCCGGAAGTGGAAAAACCTGTGTTTTATTCTGCAACCTCCTGAAAGGAGACGAAAAAACAAGCCTGTCATAGTCACGCTGAAAATCAGTACGTTCATGTTTACGGTCACTATATTCTTCCATTCCGAACCGTTTGTCGGAAAGTAATCGGGTCCACTCCATCATATTTTTTGATTCAATTTCGTCCACAAAGGTAGAAATTATTCAATATCTAAGATCTTGATGAACTTCTGTTCATTGTCGTATGGTGTCCATCTTTCCAAATTTTTGCCATTCGGATTACCTGTTTTTATAAAGTTACTCCAGTAATCAATCATCTTTTCAGAAAGTGTACGATCCTGTATTGTAAACGGACGCCAACTGCGCTCCAGTGTTCCGAACATATACCATAATTCTGCGGAGTGGAATGCTCCGGCATCATCTCCAGGCATCTGGCGTTGAAAAAGATAAATATAGGTGTTGGGTTGCTCCTGTGATATACGGATGGTACTCCACTCGGTGGCTGCCCGTTTCAGATTTTCAGGTGAACCGTCTTGTGAGTTATAACCGATAATGGCAGGAATCAGGTGTTGATTACCATTATCCAGGCAGACATCGATATCTTCCGGAAAAACATAATCGTCTATATTTGTTGAAAAAGCGAAACCACTTTCGTTGTTCTCCCGGCGTTCGGTATTAAATCTGTTTCTTGAATCCATCAGTTGTATTGCCGGAACAGTCCTTAATTCTTCCAGGTTTTTTGCCCCTAAATAGTCGGCAAAAGCGATACATCCTGTTTCCTGTTCCTGAAGAGTCGGCATCGGCCTTCCTCTGCGATAACCTCCACCACTTTGGATAATTGCTCCATGAATCAGGCCTTTGGTCAGCGGGGTAGCGAGTAAGGCCATCATACTGCGTGCTCCGGCGCTCTGTCCCATAATTGTGATCTTATCCGGATCACCGCCGAATCCCGAAATATTATTTCGGATCCATTTTAAAGCCGCAACCTGATCGAGAATGGCATAATTACCAGAAACATTCTTGGGAGATTCTTCATCTAACCAAGGGTGTGCCATAAAACCGAATACGCCCACCCGGTAATTGATTGTTACAAGAATAACTCCTTTTCGGGCAAATGCGTCACCATCAAATTCAAGTTCGTGCCCCCAACCATGATCAAAAGCGCCACCGTGTACCCACATGACTACCGGCAATTTCTCCTGATTGCTCTTCGCTGGAGTCCATACATTCAGGTATAGACAATCTTCACTTGTCTCCGGCAATCCATCCTGGTAAAACTCTTTTTCATAAAACGAACCTGGTTCCATGCCATACTGCGGACAAATTTTGGGGAACTCAGTCGCGGTTTTGACTCCTTCCCAGGGGATCACCGGTTGAGGTTCCCGCCAACGCAGGTCGCCTGTCGGAGGAGCTGCATAGGGCACTCCGGCAAAAAGCATCACATCAGGAGATGAAGTCATCTTTCCCGAGACTACTCCACCTTCAACGCTCACATGACCCAGTGAAGAACTCTTTTTCTCCTGGCATTGTATAAATAGAAGAGATAGACAAATGACAAATGCAAAAAGTAGTGGATGGAATAAATTGGAATTCATAATTCTATTTTTTTTGTAATGAAAAATCTTATTGTTGCGAATTGACAACATACCGATAAAGTCCGAAAGAGTTGACTTCCGGCAAAGAGAAAGAGATTTCTCCATTGGCATCTGTTTTTGTTTCAAAAGAGTCGCCTGAACCTGCCAGATGCGTTAATCTGATCGATTGATAAGCCTTCAGATATGTAGGGATTTTACAAACGGTTTGTTCGTTATTTTCTCTGAAAATCAGAAAATAGCCACTGTTTTCTTTCACGGATTGGAAACCCGACCATGATCTGCCTGAGGGCTCTTCTCCGATAGGAAGAATATACCCTTGGTGAAGGTCATGTTGAATCGTTTTATATGTTTTAATAAGTTCTCCTGTAATAAACGCTTCCTGAGGTAAATTGGCTGCTTCGAACCAAGCCAAAGGCTGTGCGGCCATCGTAATTGCAAAAAGGTAGTCAAAAGCGTATTGTGAAGGAGCGAATCTGTCATCTCCGTATTTTTCCGTATTTCTCCATTTATTCAGAAACTCGATTTGCAACATTTGTGGCGGGACATACTTCGATAACATCCATAAATTACGTAATGTCCAGTAAGGATAATAATTTTGCCAGTCGGTATATCTGTTCTCCAAGAATATATTACCATATGCATTAAAAAAGAAATAACCGCCTCGTCTACCAGCCGTAGCATCCAGATTCAATACTGCTTTCCAGCCTGTCGCTTCCATCACCCTATTATACAAACTACGCAAACGATTCTCGGAAAGTTTATTTGGTATAGCTGTCCCGTCAATCTTAAACGTCCGTATCCCATAGGTGTTATACAGCGAAATGAGTGCATCGGCATCTTTTTCCCAATCAGCATAATCATGCTGAATACTTGGGTTAAACCACAAACAAACCTCGATGCCTAACTCTTTCCCGCGTTTTACAATAGGAGCCAATCCATTAGGAAAACGATCCGGGTCGGGAGTCCAGTAATTCGGATTGTCCCAGATGTTTTTATACGAACCGCCAAAAGCGGAGTTCGCACTACGTCCGGCCTGCCATCCATCATCGATCTGAAAGTGTGTGATGCCCAGTTGTGATGCCAACTCCAGTTCATTGAGACAAAACGTTTCATTCACCCGTGTATCTTGCCCTCGGTCGCCCCAGGTATTGAGCATCACCATCTCATCCCGGTCTGCCAGAAAAGGACGAAGTTGCATCTGATAACTCCTCAATGCAGCTCGCTTTTCAAATTCATTTGAACGAAATACCCCGGTAGCATAACTATAGGTTTTAGTCCATTCATCCGGTTTGAGATCAATACTGTCAACACCAATACCGATCATTTGAAAAGAACCATTATTCGTCAGAAAATCTCCATTGGGATAATGTAATTGTACATTGGAGGTAGGTGCTTCTTTCAACATAAAGAATCCGGCTCCTTTTTCTGTGTTTTCTGCAAATAATAGGTTGCCTCTGTAGATACAATCCCGGTAGGAGAGCGCATGAACAGGACGAACCAATGTATTGAAGCGGTCGGTAATATCGAAAAATTCTACCGCTTCAATCTTCCAGTGTTTACCAGAAAGTGAGAGATGGTCAAGAGTTGGCACTTTACCTCCTTCTGTATTGGATGTTAACACTTCAATATTCTGCAGATCGGCAGCATGGCTCAATGACCTGACCCAATTTTGTGAAGCTTTCCCGCGGATAAAGAATTCACAGGCAATAGCCGGCACAGCATCGTACAGTTTAAACAACCTTTTGATCTCTAATGTGCCTAATTTATAATGTATAGCTACCTGAACGTGTTTAACAGATTGAAGTGAAGGTTCAATAATCTCAGCATCGATAAGTGCTTCTACTCCCATATCCTTCTCGCCCGGCAATAATAAATCCGGTTTGTTGTTGTTGACCTCCCAATGAATGTCATTCTTTTTATCACATAATCCCGCAGAAACAAGATGCCCTCCGTTCCATTTCCATGATCGTTTGATCAAGTCGTTTTCAAGGAAGAGGGAATCATTTCTCAATTCAACCACACAACGACCTTCGACAAACCGGAATTGAATAGTATTCCCCTGAAAAGGAATTAAAAGCAAACCAATAATCAGTCCCCAAAATCTGATGACAACCTTCTTCATATACGATTAATTTTTACCAGGAAATTCACCGAGTGTACTTCCTTCATTATACTGTTGATTATTCGGTAATCCTTTCTTGCCAATCCCCTCTGTCATCAACACTTTCAGATCGTTCAGATGCGATTGGTAAATGCCTCTCGGGTTTACTCCGTGTTTTTTACACAGCGTAGCTGCCATTCCGACAACTTCTCCCATCATACCCGTAGTACGCATGACCCTGATTGTACCCAGCGCCACATGCGTCACACTGATATTCCGTCCCGCCATAAACAGGTTTTCTACATTCCGCGAATAGAGACATCGATACGGTATCGGGTAGGGATGAATCGGCATATGTACCGCGATCGATTTAAACTCAGCCCCCGGGAAATTCGCTGTGTTTTTCGGATCGGGATAATGTAAGTCGATGCTCCATGTCGTAGCGGCAGTACCATCTTCATACACCACATAATTCTTAAGGTCACTCTCTTTCAACATATAATCGCCTATCAAACGTCTTGATTCCCGTTTCCCTGAAATATAAGCGACCCATTCCAATGCTCTGTTTTTAAACGGTTCATTTTCTTTTAACCTGTTTTTCAGGTAACTCCAGTTCGAGAAAACCACCATCAGTCCGTAATCTCTGATCCGTTCAAAATCATAGATCTGATCATAATTCATTCCGGTCTCCCAGGTCCATTCACCCATCGGAACCTTTTCGCAGGATTGATCATTAAACTCAACACCATATTCAAAGCGAGGAAATCCTTGTGTCTCTTCATGTTCCAACGAATACCACTGCACTGATGAACCCATTGTCATCTTATCACCCTGCTCGGGAGCAGTCTCTTCTCCAAACTCTTCGCTGCCTTCACGTCCCATGGCAAAATCGGCACCAGCCAGATAACCGACCGTCCCGTCACCCGTACAGTCAGAAAACAGAGGCGCTCTAAAAATCAACTCTTCACCTGTCTCAATATGTCGACCGACTACCGCTTGAATTTTTTGTCCCGACATTCTGACATCTGTCACCCTACAATTTGAAAAAAGTGAGATATTCTTTTCTGCCGTTACGACATCCATCTTTTTATCATCCTCATAGAAGTCGGCCGGTTGCGCATTGCCTCCACGTTCAGGGCCGAACTCTTTCTGTAAACTACCCAACTCTTTGTAAAGACCGGCTTCAATCCTTCCTCCAAGATGTACACGTATTTCCGAGCTGTTATTTCCTCCCAATACCGGACGATCATTGATTAAAGCTACTTTGCATCCTAACCGGGCAGCCGACACCGCCGCACTAATACCCGCTATTCCACCACCGATAACCACCAAGTCGTATGAACCCGACTCTTTCGGAATGTCCGGAAATCCGGACATTTTTTTTCTAAAGGCGGCTAACTCTTCCTGGTCGGAAGGAGGGATATTCCCTTTTTGAGTTGTAAAATAAATGGCGTCGCAACGCCCGTTAAATCCCGTTAAATCATGCAGTGAGACAGTCGTCTGACGATTATTGATTTTTACCTCGCCCACACGTTGCCACATCCATTGGTCACCTTTAACTCCTAACACCTCAGGGAGTATCTGATCTCCAACACCCAATTTGAATTTCCCCGGACCTTCCCCTTTATGCCAAGTGGATGTCCAGTTAAATGTCCGCACAAATACATCATAAGTACCCGTTTCCGGAAAATCGACCAACGTAGAAGCCGGTTGCACAGGTTGACCCATCCCGTGAGCCATCAGATAAGAAGAACCCATCAGATCCATAAACTGTTGATCAACAACCCATCCCCCTTTATGTTTAAAATTTTCAGCTTCGACCAGGAGGTCAGCAGCATTCAATAAGGGAGAGAAAAGCATTAAAACCAATAAAAAACAAATGTTCAGGTTAGTTCTCATAATTATATTAAATTAAAGGTAATCAATCAGACAAAATGCAACCAAAGATAAATAAAAAAGTGTTTGTTTTTGCCGGGTTATTTTTTTTTGGATAAATTCAAACAGGTTATTCCTTTTGCATAAGATCGATTGTTTATATAATCCAAAGATTTTACGTAAGTTTGCAACAAAGGGGTATAACCTGGAGTTATTCAATAAAATAGAAAAAAATGGAAAAGCGTTTTTTAGCAATCATAGCAGATAGTATAAAAGAGTATTGGGGGCTCCCAGCTTTCTCTGATTATAAAGGAGAAACCTACACCTATAAAGATGTCGCCCATCGTATAGAGAAACTGCATATTATTTTCGAACATGCCGGAATCCAAAAAGGAGATAAAATAGCCTTGGTAGGTCGTAATTCATCGAACTGGGCCATTAGTTTTTTTGGTATTTTAGCCTATGGTGCGGTCGTTGTCCCTATATTGCATGATTTTAAGCCCGATAATATACATCATATCGTCAATCATTCAGGAGCAAAAGCCGTTTTGGCAGGAGGAAATAACTGGGAGAATATGACACAGGAATGTATGCCGGAGGTCAAGTTGTTCATGTTATTGGATGATTTCTCAATCATTTCGGCAGAGCAGAAAACGGTCTTTTCTGTGCGCGAACAGATCGATACTTATTTTAAAAAGAAATATCCCGCCTCGTTTGGCACGAAAGATATCCATTATCATAAAGAAGATCCGGAAGAATTGGCCGTGTTGAATTATACTTCAGGGACAACCAGTTTTTCAAAAGGGGTGATGTTGCCCTATCGCAGTCTGTGGAGTAACACGAAATATGCCAATGAGAATGTGCCATTTGTAAAAGCGGGAGACAATATTGTCTGTATGCTTCCGATGGCGCATATGTACGGGTTGGCGTTTGAGATCCTCAACTCCGTTGGCAAAGGGTGTCATGTGCATTTTCTGACACGTACACCCAGCCCGAAAATCATAACAGAGGCTTTTGCCACCCTCCGTCCAACGCTGATATTGGCTGTTCCGTTGATCATCGAAAAGATTGTTAAGAACCGTATTTTTCCTCAATTGGAGAAACCGCTAAATAAGTTTTTATTGAATGTTCCTTTTATCAATAAAAAAATACTTCAGGTGGTCGCCAAAAAGCTTGATGAAGCATTTGGAGATAATTTTGGAGAAGTAGTTATTGGTGGAGCGGCGTTGAATAAGGAGGTGGAGAGTTTTCTTCGTGTAATCAATTTCCGATATACGGTCGGTTATGGGTTGACGGAGTGTGGCCCGTTGGTGGCTTATGAACAATGGGATACTTTTAAACAAGGTTCGGTCGGACGTATCGTCGATCGTATGGAAGTTCGGATAGATTCCGAATCGCCCGAGAAAGTGGTAGGAGAAATTCTTGTGCGTGGAACAAATGTGATGTTGGGATATTATAAAAATCAGGAAGCCACTCAATCGGTGATGATGGAAGACGGCTGGATGCGGACGGGTGATTTGGGGACAATGGACGCAGACGGTTTCTTATACATTCGCGGACGGAGTAAATCGATGATTCTGGGTCCTAACGGACAAAATATCTATCCGGAAGAGATAGAGGATAAGTTGAATAATATGGCGTATGTAGCCGAATCTATCGTGATATCACAAAGTGGAAAGATCGTTGCATTGATTTATCCAAACTTGGAAGATATGGATAAAGATGGTATTGAACATTCAGCCGTTGAAGGTATTATGCAAACCAATATCGATCAGTTGAATAAGGAGATTCCGGCCTACAGTCGTGTCTCTTCCTTTAAATTATTCCAGGAAGAATTCGAGAAAACGCCCAAACGAAGTATACGGCGCTATTTATATCAGCCGAAAGAAGATATTTAGAAGTGAGAGCGTTTACAAACGCCAATAACACCATCACTTTATTGAAACATACAGATCGTAAAAGTGAAGCGTTTGAATCACTTTTCTGTTAGAGGTACGTCTAAATTCATTTAGACGTACCTCTAAATCGATTTACACCTACCTCTAAATTATTTTAGAGGTACCTCTAACAAAAAACAGATCTACGTCTGACAAAAAAGTCTTTCAGATAGTGTAGGGAAGTGATCCTTTAATTGCAGAAATAAGACCGTAACCATTCTGTCATCCATTGAAAAAAGTTACCTTTGTTTCCCGTAAAAATCATCCGTCAAGGATTCGCGCCTATGAATAACACCGTAAATTCGCCATTGCATCACTCGCCAAATCCGTGGGCCTTAATTCCTTTAGGGGTTTTTCTGGTGACATACCTTGTTGTCAGCCTGATCGCAGGTGATTTTTATAAAATGCCTATCACTGTGGCTTTTCTGATCTCTTCGGTTGTGGCGATAGCGATCTCAAAAGGTGGTAAATTGGAACACCGGATCGAGCAATTTTGTCGTGGAGCGGCCAATAGCAATATCATGTTGATGGTACTTATCTTTATTCTTGCAGGCGCATTTGCTCAGACCGCTAAAATAATGGGGGCTGTCGATGCGACAGTGAATCTGGCCATGTTTTTATTGCCGGAAAACTTATTGGCTGCCGGGATATTCTTAGCCTCTTGTTTTATCTCCATTTCTGTCGGCACCTCCGTCGGCACCATTGTGGCACTGGCGCCTGTTGCTGTGGGAATAGCCGAACGTGGCGGACTCCCTGCGGCTTTAATGCTGGGAGTCGTTGTGAGTGGTGCTATGTTTGGTGATAATCTCTCTTTCATCTCCGATACCACTATTGTAGCGACTCGTACCCAAGGCTGCCGCATGTCTGATAAATTCAAGGTGAATATCCGGATTGCGCTTCCGATAGCGATACTGACAGCTATCATCTATATTTTTGTAGGAGGTGGGCATAGTGGAGGGTATATGGTGGAACAGATCGAATGGATCAAAGTGTTTCCTTACCTGATTGTTTTGATTATAGCTGTGAGTGGGATGAACGTATTGTTGGTTCTGGTGATCGGAATTCTATTGTCGGGTTTTGTCGGGTTGGCTACAGAAGGTTTTGATCTCTGGGGTTGGTGCGGCGCTATGGGCGATGGGATCATGGGAATGGGCGAATTGATTATCGTCACCTTATTGGCTGGCGGAATGCTTGAAATGATCCGGTTCAACGGAGGGATTGACTGGATAATCCAACAGTTGACGACTCATATCAAGTCTCCGAAAGGGGCGGAGGGGAGTATTGCCGCTCTGGTCGGTTTTGCTAATCTGTGTACGGCAAATAACACGATCGCCTTGATTATGGCCGGACCTATTGCCAAAGATATCGCTGATAAGTTTCATGTCGATCCCCGGAAAAGTGCCAGTTTATTGGATATCTTCTCCTGTTTTGTGCAAGGCATAATTCCTTATGGGGCACAACTCCTTATGGCAGCAGGTTTGAGTCAGGTCTCTCCGATTGAAATCATGGGTTACCTGTATTACCCGTATTTATTAGGGTTGGGAGGTGTTTTGTCTATACTGTTTAATTATCCACGCAAATACAGTCGATGAACCGGAATATATTGTTTTCTGATTTATCAAATATTGCCTACATTTGTTTCTGTAAATCGAAGATAAGATGATGAAAAAATCCGGGAGGATATGGTTTGTTTTTATACTCATAGGCCTGTTTGCTTCGTGTAGTACGACGAAGTTTGTCAATGAAGGCGAGTACCTGCTGGATAAAGTGCGTATAGATTCCGATAATCCGGATTACAAACCTGCCGAATTAAAATCTTACCTGCGCCAACAACCCAATTTTAAGGCTTTCGGCTTAATGAAATGGCAACTCTACGTCTATGGCTGGTCGGGAAGAGATGGCAATAAATGGGTGAACAAACAACTGCGCCGAATGGGAGAGGCTCCCGTCATAATGGATACGACGCTTGTTGAGCAATCGACGAATGAACTGGAACGCTTTTTATTTAATAAAGGGTATGTGAATGCAGAGGTTGTCACCTCCATCGATACTTCCCGCCAGAAAAAAGCGATTGTCACGTATCATATTACCTCAAACGAACCTTACCGTATCCGGGAGTATACGATGACTTTGGATGATTCGAAGATCGATAGTATTGCCCGGCTTCAGGCACCACGCCGTTCGGCTTTGGCTACTACATTCCGCTCGGTGCCGGAAGCAGGATATACGCCGTTAGTGGGTAGTGGAACGCTTTTTGATCGTGATAATCTTGATCTTGAACGGCAAAGGATCTCTACCTTATTGCGCCGGAATGGCTATTATGCATTTAACAGGGACTACCTGGCTTATCTGGCGGATAGTTCGTTGAATCAGAATAGGGTGGATGTTGAAATGTTGTTGCGCCCATACCGTATAAATACTGGAAATGGGGTAGTTGCTGATACGACACATCGTCAGTATTATATCAAAAACGTAACCATATTAACCGATTATGACGCCTTGGGGTTGGATGAACAAGTGACGCGTTTTATTCCGACCGATTCGGTGACACGGAATGGTATCCGGATCCTGTATGGCGTCAATGGGAAGAGTGTCCGGCCGGGTGTATTGGCTAACAGTTCTTACCTCTCTCCCGGTCAACTGTATAATGAGCGGAATGTCGAACAGACGTATTCTGCTTTTTCCGCATTGCGCTCTTTAAAAAATATCAATATACGTTTTACGGAATCGGAGGAAAACGATACGCTTAAACTGAATGCGATCATACTGACCTCTCCGGCCAAACTGCAAAGTTTCGGTGTAGAATTGGATGGGACAAACTCAGCCGGCGATCTGGGATTTGCATCAAGTCTAAATTATCAGCACCGGAATATCTTTAAAGGCGCTGAAACCTTCTCTGCCCGTGTGCGCGGGGCGTATGAGTCGTTGTCGACAAATAAAGGGAGCGGACAAGGCAGCTACTGGGAACTTGGAGGGGATATGTCTATCTTGTTCCCTCGTTTTCTGTTTCCGTTTGTCAGTAATGATTTCAGACGCAAAATACGCGCATCTACAGAGTTGAAGATGAGTTATAACCGGCAACGTCGTCCGGAGTATGAACGGGCGATTGTCTCTGCCGGATGGAATTACATCTGGTATGATCGTAATAATACCATGGCGCGGCATACGTTTAAGTTGGTAGACGTCGACTATGTGTTTTTGCCAAGCAAAGACTCTACCTTCTATGCTGATCTCCCTCAACTGATTCAGCTCTATAACTATTCTGATCAGTTTATCATGTCGTCGGGATATACCTATTCATTCAGTAATTTTAATCCGCAAAATCGATTAAGAAATAATCATTCGTTCAGATTTTCCCTTGAACTGGCCGGGAATTTGTTACATGCTGCTTCATCCCTGACCCAGGCTAAGAAAGATGAAAACGGACGTTATAGCCTGTTTGGTACAAATTATTCGCAGTTTACGAAAATAGATGTGGATATGAGTAAAGCGGTTATTCTGGATAGTCGGAATACACTGGCTTTTCATTTAGGGGTAGGGGTAGGTATACCTTATGGTAATTCAGAAGTTCTGCCGTTCGAACGACGTTATTTTTCGGGAGGAGCCAATAGTGTGCGTGGATGGTCTGCCCGACGGTTAGGACCGGGCAGTATGCCGCTTCGGGATAGTCTTAATTTTGCCTATCAGGTGGGTGATGTCAGGTTGGATGTCAACATGGAATATCGCACGAAACTTTTTTGGAAATTTGAATTGGCCGCTTATCTGGATGCCGGCAATGTATGGACCATCCGGCATTATAAAGAGGATCAACCTGATGGGAATTTTGATTTTTCTCGTTTTTATAAGGAGATTGCGGTTTCTTATGGTTTAGGTCTTCGTATGGACTTTGATTTTTTCCTGATCCGTTTTGATACCGGATTTAAAGCGTATGATCCTCAACAAAGCGGCTCGCGTAAATGGGCGATTAAAGATCCGAATTTCGGACATAATTTCGCATGGCATTTTGCGGTCGGATATCCTTTTTGATCCACTGGGATAACTTTTCTGTTTGCTGAAATATTCAATACAAAATACGAGAATAAGGCTGATGTTTAATAGGAAAAACGAATGCCGGCTGATATGTTAAAGGTGAACGGGTGATCGGAACGGACTGTCTCTATCTTTCGTTCGTCGGCCTTGAAATAGTAACTGAATCCGGGTTCAATAAAGATCGACAAAGGTTTATGGAATTGATATTGGAGACCTATTGACACATTTAATGAGGTTTCCCACCGATCTGCAGCAACAGAAAAATGATGATCGTTGATTTTTTGACGCGCAGAAAGGCAATACTCAAGCATTCCTCCGCCGGAAAGATAAGAGGAGAAGTTCGCTTTGGAGAAAAACAACCAGTTGATTTTAATCGGCACTCCCAGATAATGAACCGTTTGATGGCCGATATATCCTCTGGTGTCATCTCTTTTTAAATCGGCGTATAGATAGTTGTAAACCAGTCCGCTTTCCAAGGCGAATTGATCTGTGATATGTTTTCTGATTGAAATTCCAACAGTTAAAGGTAACCGATGCGTATAAGAGAGCGGTAGTTCGGATCGGAGTGCGGGAGTCTGTTGATTAAAGCTGGCTCTTGTCTCGGGATCCGGATCTTCCGGGTTTTCTTCTCCCGGCTCCATTGGGGCAGGGTTGGTCACCATATCCGATTGCAGACCTCCCCACCCGGAGGAGAAAGCGGATGTTCCGGTCATAAAACCGATAGAACCACGCGAAATCGGTTTGGTTTTCGTATTTTTATTCTCATCATCCGTTGATTCAGGCAGATCAGATCCGGACTCCTGAGGCGGACCAATCGCTTTTCTTTCTGTAATAGGCTTTTCTTCCTCATCAAGAAGGATTTCCTCTTTTTCCTTTTCGGGTTCCTTTGGGGGATGATCTTCGTATTTATTCACCTCCTCTTTTGTCTGTTTTTCCATTGTTTCGACCGGCTTTTTATCTACGATGGAGGCGATAAGGGGTGAAGGAGAGACGATCGGTTGGCTTTCTATGAGTTTGATAGATGGTGCTTTCGTCTCCTTTTTTTCTATCTCCACATTCTCGGATATGACCGGAACATCACTTTTATGAAACAATAAAGGGAGGGTGATAAACAGACACAATAAAGCGATAGCCGCTACCAGCCACCAACGCATCATGACTGATTTTGTGGGTGCAGATCCGGTTAACTCCTTTTCAAGCTTTTTCCAACCATCATTGGGCAGGGGAAGCTGGAGTTCATCCTTCCGGTCACGGTATGTTTGTATGATATCGTTCTTTTTTCCCATTCAGATTCTCTCCTGTTTTTTTAGTTGTTCCCTGATGCGATCGGCCAGTATTTTACGGGCTCTGCTTAACTGGGATGTTGACGATTTCTCATTGATATGCAGGTGTTGAGCAATTTCTTTATGCGACCATTCTTCAAAAACATATAAATTAAATACGGTACGATACCCGACCGGAAGATCAGTGACAAATTTCATTAATTGTTCTATTGAAATCAGACTTGCGTCTGGTTCTGGTTCTTCTGGTAATTCGGCAATATGGTCTAAAGAGATTCCTGTTCTCAATAAATCTTTTTTACGTAAGTATTCCAGTGCTGTATTGGTGAATATTTTATTCAGCCAGGCATTTAAACTCCCCTCTCTTTTTGAGGTAAAAGAAGATATTGCTGAGAATACCTTAATAAAACCGTCATGTAAGAGATCATGCGCAATGTCCATGTCTCCCGTATACCTGTAACAAAGACGTAACATCTTCTCCGCATAAAGTTCATACAACTTTTTGCGGGAACTGTTATCTCCTTCCCGGCAACCAGAGATCATCTCGGACTCACTCATCAATTTTTCCGTACTTTAATAGATAAATGCACATAGTTGAATTATACTGCATAAAAATAATTTTTTTTGACTGAAATGCGGAAAAAAGTGAAGATGCCCAGAGTTATCTCCTGTTTGCTGAACATCTTCCGGATCATACAAAAAAGGCTATCCAATATTATTCTTGGACAGCCCTTCTTTGTTTCTACGACGTTTGACTTAGTCAAACATATGTCTGAATTTACTGAATATTTTTTCTTTCATGGTTTTATTCGGTTGAAAGTTAGGCGAATTCTCCCAACCGGTCATAATCTCTTTTTCCGAATCAGACAATGTCTCGGGAATATACACACTGACATTGACCAATAAGTCGCCTGTACCATAGCTGTTGACAGAAGGCAATCCTTTGTTGCGTAAGCGAAGTACCTTACCCGGTTGTGTTCCCGGATCAATCTTTACTTTTGCTTTTCCTTCTATGGTAGGCACTTCAACGGTTCCTCCTAATGCCGCTTGCGGAACACTTAACAACAGGTTGTATAACAGATCGTTTTCATCACGAATTAACTCCGGATGCGGCTCTTCTTCAATCAGAATCAGCAAGTCGCCGTTTACCCCTCCATGACGTGCCGCATTTCCTTTTCCGCTCATCGATAATTGCATACCTTCGCCTACTCCGGCCGGGATATTGATTGTGATAATATCATCGTCACGAACGATACCTTCCCCTTCACATACCGTACATTTTTTTGTAATGATTTTGCCATCGCCTTCACAGGTCGGACAGACCGACTGTGTCTGCATCTGCCCCAGGAATGTATTTGTTACCCGTGTAACCACACCGCTGCCGTGGCAGGTATCACATGTTTTGACGCTTTTATCGTCTTCCGCTCCACTGCCATGACAATGTTTACATGTAATCTGTTTTTTGACTTTGATTTTCTTTTCTACACCTTTGGCGACTTCTTTTAGGTTGAGTTTTACTTTCACTCTTAAATCGGAACCTCGGTTTACCCGGCGACCTCCTCGTGAACCTCCACCAAAACCACTGAACCCCCCAAATCCGAAATGTCCGCCAAAGATATCTCCGAACTGAGAGAATATATCATCCATCGACATCCCGCCGCCAAAACCACCACCGGATGAAGATGCACCGCCTACGCCGGCATGTCCGAATTGGTCATATCGTTGGCGCTTCTGAGCATCGCTTAATACATCATACGCCTCGGCGGCCTCTTTAAAGAGTTCTTCGGCTTCTTGATTCCCCGGGTTTTTATCGGGATGGTATTCTATAGCTTTTTTGCGATACGCTTTTTTTATCTCTTCGGCAGAAGCATCACGTGTAACACCTAATACTTCATAATAATCTCTTTTAGCCATTTATGTATTTGTTCTATTTGTCGTCAGAAAATTCCCTTTACTCTGCTACAACGACTTTGGCGTGACGAATAACCTTATCGTGTAATGTATATCCGGTTTGTATTGTTTCCAAGACTTTCCCTTTTTGTTCCGGTTCCGGTGAAGGTATGATAGCAACTGCCTCAAACATTTCTGTGTCAAACGGTTTTCCTATCGCTTCGATCGGTTTGACTCCCTGATGAGAAAGATATGAGATAAACTTGTTGTAGATAAGTTCAATCCCTTCTTTCACAGCTTCAATATCTTCCGCTACACGAACGTTTTGAAGCGCTCTTTCAAAATCGTCGACAACCGGGAGTATATGTATCAGAGTCGATTCACCTCCACTTTTGATTAATTCTGCTTTTTCACGTAATGTTCTTTTACGGTAGTTGTCGAATTCGGCCATAAGGCGAAGATGAGCATCGTTTAAGTCATTATATTTAACCTCTAATGCCTCAACGTCCGTCAGATTGTCAGTTTCTTTCTTTTCGTCTGCCGCATCTGACTGTTCTTTCTGCAAATTTGTCGTTTCAATCAGTTCTTCATCTTCATTTGTAGGGACTCTTTTAGACTCTCCATGCTGATTTGTCGTATTCATAATTTATCTTTGTTTTTTATTTACTTGTTGGTTTTTAGATAGATAATAAGGGGAATGCGTCCAAAAGCATTCTCCCGGTTTATACAACTATTCATCATATCCATTTATTATAATATCAAATATACTGCCAACTGTTCCGAGTGATTGAAAAATATCTTTACCTTTGTCTTATTAACAGACAATTATACTTGTCATGACTGAGAATATCGTTGTATTATGAGAAAAATAAATCTATCTGTATTACTCTTTTTGATCGCCGTTTTAAGTGTTGCACAAGGTCGAAATTCAATTTGTCGTTTAGGGTTTACCTATGAAATAAGTGGAAATCCGCATTGGGGACTGAATAAGCCGGTAGTGAACCGGGTAACTCCCTATTCACCTGCTGAATCAGCGGGGATTAAAGTAGATGATATTATCGAAGAAATAGATGGAATACCTATTGCTCAGATCGCAGTGGATGAAATCCCGATGTTATTGAATCCGTCAGGAAACAATGAGGTGGTGATTGGCGTGCGGAATATGACAAGTCCGTTGAAGAAAGTCTTAATTTCCAAGCAGTGTAAGCCACAGAATGCCATTTCGGAAGATCAACTGGCTTCGGCTTATAATATGTACAGCCTGGAGACTACTACCGAGCGGGAATTTATCTGTCCATTTACAACGACAACAACTGAGGATGCCTTTGATTTCGACCAAATCAAAACATTCTCATTTGCTCCGATCGAAGAGAGTAATCGCAATCTGGAAACAGTCATTAATGGAGTCGTCGAAAAGGTCTTGATCGAAAAAGGGTTGAAAGTGGATAACGACCAGCCCGATATGTTGATTGAATCCTATTATATGTTTAATGCCAACCCCAATTATGTCGGTGAAAATAAAATATTGGTGGATAAAGAAGCGTCTTTTCGCTATGATTTTACACAGAACAAGATGGTGAAACTTCCTTTTTTAAGTTATTTCGCAGCAGAGGCCGAAGCAGCTTATTTGCTTCAGTTGGGTTTGAGGTTTATCGATCAGCGTGAACTTCCGGGGCGTGTACTGTGGGAATGTATAGCCAATGAAAAGCTGGAAGAACCTTTCCGTCTGGAAGAGTATGCTCTACTGCATATCCCTTTGATGTTTATGCAATACCCCTATGTGAAGTACGGGCAGTATTTACCCATTAGTGTAAATAAAAAATCATATAACTATACCGGAATCAGTTATAATATTGATCGATTGGAACAGGTGCTCGATGTCGATCGCAGCTCTCCGGCTTATGCTGCAGGCATACGCCCCGGGGATATTATAGAACGTATCGGTTCCAATGCGATGAACCATTCGGCAGAAGCATTCAGTGACGGGTATAAAAAATTCATAGAGAAAACGATGATTTATCGCGATCCTGAAACTATTTATACCGATATTAATGGATTCAGGTATTGTATGTATTGGGATACCAATAAATATCCTTTGGTCACCACTGCGATTGAAAAAAGTGAATTCCGTACAGCTTTTTCTTATTTATACTATTTTACCCCCTATGTCAATCCTGCAGGTAATAATGCCTGTACATTCCATATCGCGCGGGGTAAAAATAAAATGGAAGTCATTATCCGTCCTACGATCCGAACGGAGTTGACGATTGGAATTAATTAAAAGAATATTGACAACGTGATATATCCGCAAAATTTTGAACAGAAAACAGGTTTTGATAAAATACGCCAACTAATCTCCGAAAAATGTTTAAGCCCTTTAGGGGTAGAACGGGTAGGAGAAATGAATTTCTCTTCCGAGTTCGACATAGTCTCTGTACGATTGAATCAGACGGAAGAGTTTGTTCGTATCATTCATGGTGATATAGAGTTCCCGGCCAACTATTTTTATGATGTGCGTTATTCCCTTAAGCGTATCCGTCCGGAAGGAACTTGGTTGGATGAGAAAGAGGTGTTTGACTTAAAACGCTCTTTGCAAACCATTAATGAAATTGTCCGCTTTTTCAAACCGACCACAGAAGGCGAAGTGTTATATCCGGCTTTAACAGAGTTGGCCGGAGATGTATTGGTTTTTCCTCAACTAATCAAACAGATCGACGCCATCCTGGATAAATTCGGAAAAGTAAAAGATAATGCCTCTCCCGAACTGGCACAACTACGTAAAGAGATGACCACAACGATGAATGGCATCTCCCGGAGTCTGCAATCCATCCTTCGCGCCGCCCAGTCGGAAGGTATCGTAGATAAAGATGTTGCGCCGACGATGCGCGACGGACGGTTGATGATCCCTGTTGCTCCGGCTTTTAAGCGAAAAATAAAAGGCATTGTCCATGATGAATCGGCAAGTGGCAAAACGGTCTTTATCGAGCCGGATGTGGTGGTCGAAGCCAATAACCGTATACGTGAACTGGAAGGTGAAGAACGCCGGGAGATTATCCGGATATTGACCACTTTTACGGATATGCTTCGCCCCTTGATCCCTGACATCCTTCAATCGTATGAATTTCTGGCCGATATCGACTTTATTCGCGCCAAAGCCCTTTTTGCCGGGCAGATACAGGGGATTCGGCCGGTTATGGAAAATATGCAACAGCTGGATTGGGGGCAAGCCGTGCACCCCTTACTTTACCTGTCGCATCAGCGGCAAGGTAAAAAAGTCATTCCGCTGGATATTACACTTACAGCGCAAAAAAGGCTATTGATTATTTCCGGTCCTAATGCCGGCGGGAAATCAGTCTGCTTGAAAACTGTCGGATTGTTGCAATATATGTTGCAGTGTGGTTTACTCATACCGCTTCACGAAAGTTCAAAGACAGGCATTTTTAACCGGATATTTATTGATATAGGAGATGAACAGAGCATAGAGAATGACCTGAGTACCTATAGTTCGCATCTGACCAATATGAAATATTTCGTCAAACATTGCGATGCGAAAACAATCATCCTGATCGATGAGTTTGGTAGCGGAACAGAACCTCAGATCGGTGGTGCCATAGCGGAAGCGCTGTTAGACCGCTTTAACCGCAATCAGAGTTATGGGGTAATTACGACCCATTATCAGAATCTGAAACATTTTGCCGAAGAGACCGAAGGTATTGTCAATGGAGCAATGTTGTACGACCGGCATCATATGCAACCCCTGTTTCAACTGTCGATCGGGAATCCGGGAAGTTCTTTTGCCATTGAAATAGCCAGGAAGATCGGACTGCCCGAAGAGGTGATCACTGATGCTTCCGAGAAGGTTGGAGTCGATTATGTCAATATGGATAAATATCTGCAGGATATTGTTCGGGATAAACGTTATTGGGAAGGAAAAAGACAGAATATTCGTCAACAAGAGAAAAAACTGGAAGATGTGACTTCACGGTATGAACAGGATCTGGAGACGGTAAATAAACAACGGAAAGAGATTATCCGCGAAGCAAAAGCCGAAGCACAACGTATTCTTTCGGAGGCCAATGCACAAATAGAGACCACTATCCGTGATATCAAAAAAGTACAGGCGGAAAAAGAACAGACCAAACTCGCCCGTAAGGCACTTGATGACTTTAAAGCCTCAGTGCTCAATGCCGATGAGGAAGATGCAAAGATCGCCCGTAAAATGGCCAAGATCAAGGAACGTAATGAACGAAAGAAACAGACACAGAAAGGGATTTCAAACCAGCAGACGTTTAACCGGGATGTGATCGAAATTGGAGACTTTGTGCGTTTGAAAGGGCAAACATCTGTCGGAACCGTGATGGAGATACAAGGGAAACAACTACTTGTCGCTTTTGGAATGATAAAAAGTAATGTCAAATTGGAGCAACTCGAAAAAGTCAGTAAAGGACAAATCAAACGCGAATCGCCGAAAAGTACGTTTGTCAGTTCGCAGACCGTGGATGAGATGCACGAAAAGAAAATAAACTTTAAGCAGGAGATCGATGTTAGAGGAATGAGAGGAGACGAAGCGCTTCAGGCTGTTACTTATTTTGTAGACGATGCGATACAGGTCGGAGCAGGAAGGATACGTATCCTGCATGGCACGGGAACCGGTATATTGCGGCAGTTGATACGTGATTATCTGCGCTCGGTACCTGGAATCAGACAGTATCACGACGAACACATTCAGTTCGGAGGAGCGGGGATTACTGTTGTGGAGTTGGAATGATAATAGATTAGAAGTGAGAATTTAGAAGTAAGAAGTGAGAAGTTAGAAAAGGGGCATTCATGACGCATTCCGCGAATAAAAAACATAAAAAGAAGAATAATCACCGTCTGTCGGATAAGTACGACTATGTGGGTGTGCATGATACGGAGACCAATATCCGTTTGACACAGTACAATGAAAATGTGTTGCATACAAAAAATGTGCAAACCACAGAGAGCCGTTTCAGCAAGTTGACGCACCCTGATGTCGTCAACTGGTTTCAGATAAGCGGACTCACCGATTCGGATGTAATAACACGCATCGTGCAGGAGTGCGGCCTGAATAATCTGGATGCAAAGGATATTCTGACCCCGCAACATATCATTAAAATCGAAGAGTATCATAAACGTTTACTTCTTATTCTCAACTCCAGCTACTATGATGAAAACAACGAACTCCATTCGGAACATATCAGTATCGTGGTGACTGAAAATATCGTGATTACTTTTACTGAGAGCAATAATCCCGTATTCGACAGAGTGATGGATGCCTTAAAAGATGATTTACTCCATATACGAAAGAGAGGAACAGGGCTTTTACTCGCTTTTTTATTGAATACCATTGTTGTCAACCTGGTAGAGTCGGCATCCAAAGTGCAGGAACTTCTGGAAGAGATCGAAGATCAGTTGTTAGATACGGATGCACAGAAAAAGAATTTTGGGTCGGATATCCAGCAACGCCGACGCGACTATATGGTTATCCGTAAAAACAGTCAACCGCTAAAAGAACAATTCCCTAAACTGTTGCGTAGCGAGAGCGGACTCATCACTCCGGATATGCTTCCGGTCTATACCGATTTGTCCGACCAGATCCAGTTCATTATCCAGACCAATGAAAGTAACCGCGATATTATCTCATCATTAGTCGACCTGTATATCTCAAACAACGACATGCGCATGAACGCCATAATGAAACAACTCACCGTTGTCTCCACCTTATTTATCCCTTTAACATTCCTGGTTGGGGTATGGGGCATGAACTTTGCCTTTATGCCCGAACTCAACTGGCCTCATGGTTATGCAATAGCCTGGCTGGCCATTTTTGTCGTCGGCGGATTGACCTGGTATTTTATGAAAAGAAAGGGATATTGAAGCACTATCTATTTTTTCTACATCATCCTATGGACATAAAAACATGATTCTGACTGTTTTTCTGTCGTATACAGACTACTTTTTTGTTACACGTAGGTCTGTTTTTTGTTAGAGGTACCTCTAAATTATTTTACACGTACCTCTAAACGGATTTAGACGTACCTCTAAATGAATTTAGACGTACCTCTAACAGAAAAGTGTTTATGATGCATCAAATAAACCGACAGCGACGTTACGGTTTTTGTTTGGATTCATTCACGAGGGTACAGCAAAAGGGGAGATTTTTTGTACAGCGAATAACAGATTAAATCGTATATTTTTTTTAAGTTTGCAACGAATTGTTAGCTCAGCTGGTTTAGAGCACTACCTTGACAGGGTAGGGGTCGCCGGTTCGAATCCGGCACAGTTCACAATGAGAGCCGCTTGAATAGCGGCTTTTGTTGTAAAATAAATAGCTTTACAATATTGTTTATTCGTTTATCTTCGCTAATTTTCGTACTGTTTGAAGGAATTATCAAAAAAATAACCCCGACCACTAAAAGCAGCCGGGGTTAAAAGCTGTCAAGCTAACCTCCTAAGCTATTTTAAGAGATGTGTCTTTTAGCTTGTTGCTAATATCTTTCAAGGCATTTGAAAGGATAGTTCTTTCTTCGTTAGTAAACATTGCTTTTTTGCCGTTTACAGAATAACCTTTTATCCTTTGATATAGCCACTCCTTTGATTTTCCAAAATATTCTTTAGAAATCGCGGACAAAGATACATATTTCGATATCTGTTCTATCTCTAAAGCAAGATCGATTTTTTCAATTACTTCTCTTGCTTCGGACAACTTGTTGTCCCATGATTCCAAAAACAGTTTTTTGACTTCCTCCTGTTCGCTTTCAGGAAGATTGCCAAATTCGTGTTTTATCTGATTCATTAGGATTTCTTTTTCTTCCGGATCAGCTTCACGTATCCGGATCATTAAGTTTTTAATATCCATTGTTAGATTTTTTTAGCCCCCCCTCCGGAGAAGGGGTTTGTTGATTACTCGTTTTCTAATCTATTTTTTCGGTTTAGGATGTCGTCTAAAAACTACTTTGCGACTCTTTCCTTTTCCATTTCTGTTACTCCTAAAATCGGCGCAAGTCTTAAATAGACTTGTAAATCCTCTTTTAGCTTCTTAATATCTCTTTCAAGGTCTTTTTTGTTCTTCACAATTTCAGATAACTTGATCAACTTGACAATATAAATATAATATGCTTTTGCTTATTATTCAAGTATTTCAGCAACTTTTTTTATGCTTTCAGATCTGAAATCGAAAATATCCCCCATCAATGATCTGTTTGGCCGCATTATTTCAAAACCTCTGTTTATGTCAGTTTTGAACTGGCATGAACGCTGCCGGATGGGAAGATCTATGCAATAGATTTTCTACATATAGTACTCTGTATAAAAAAGGCTTTAATTTAGTTTTTGGGTAAACATGAAAGTTGCAAATTGTAATCGGTTTGTTGTAAAATCCGAAAAGGCCGACTTGAAAGAGTTGTAAAATATGGTCATTTTTTGGTCGGAAAGGTGCAAAATGAACAATTTCAAAGTTTAGTCGAAATCTGTCTGGGGATAAATTTTGCATTTGTTTTGCTCTCCCTACATTTGGGTATCCTTTTCAATAAAGAGGACGGGTAAAACAAAAAATCACTAAAAATCAAGGGTATGAACACACTACAATTTCAGAAGACATTATTAGGGATGCAGGACAATTTAATGAATTTTGCTTTGATGTTAACCGCAAACAAAGATGATGCGGCTGATTTATTACAGGATACCACACTTAAAGTGTTAGATAATCAGGAAAAGTATGTCGATAATGTGAACTTTAAAGGCTGGGTCATGACTGTGATGCGGAATATCTTTATTAACAATTATCATAAAATCGTGCGTACACAATCTGTCATAGATCAGGGTGCTGATATCTATAATTTGGAAGTGATGAGTGAGTCGGGCTATGATTCACCTGACGGATCCTATCAGTTGCAGGAGATCAACAAGGCTGTAGAGCGTTTAAGTGATGATTTACGGGTTCCGTTCGCGTTGTTTGTCAGCGGTTACAGATATCATGAAATTGCGGATAAACTAAATTTACCGTTAGGAACGGTTAAGAGTCGCATCTTTTTTGCACGTCAGGATTTACAGAAGTCGTTGAAGGCTTTTCATGCATAAATAGCATAATTAAACCGTCCATTATATATAAAGTCGGCTTTCCGATAAGGAAAGCCGGCTTTTCTGTTTGAATAAAATGATTTGATCTACAGAATCCCTATTCAATATTTTTTCTGATTTTTTGGAGTTGCTTTTTCATAGCTTCACTGTCTTTTTTTCGAATAATATCCAACAATAAAGACAGTTCTTCCTGAATCCGTTCGATTTGATGTGGAGTTCTTGGATTAAACAAAATCTCTGTCAACAGGTAATCATCTTCGGAAAGCAACCCTCGGGCAATTTTCATATGCCGTTTAAATGTGGTGCCGGGAGCATCCTGATGTTTCATCGTTGCAGCAAATACCATTGTTGAAGCAAAAGGGATGCCTAATGAATAGGCAACCACCTTATCATGTTCTTCAAAAGTATATTCGAAAATATTCAGATGCAGACCGGCGTAGAGGTCTTTGAAGAATATTTTACCCAGATGATCTCCCTCGGAGATAATGATCGTATTCTCTTTCTCCAGTTTGCCGAGATTGGCAAAAGTCGGTCCGAACATCGGATGAGTAGAGACATAAGGGAATCCACAGGTATCGTAAAATGCTTTCAGATGCGTTTTTACCGAAGCGATATCCGCAATGATGCAATAGGGTTGTAAATAAGGAATGACAGTCTGAAAAGCCTCTATGGTGTAATTTAGTGTAACACAATTGATGACTAATTCAGGAGCAAAGTCCGTAATCTCTTCCGGTGATTGCATGCGGACTGCATTATAGATAAAACGCATTCGTTTCGGATCTTTTTCCAATACAGCTACTTCATGATTAAAACTGAGCAGATCGGTGAAGAAAGATCCCATCTTTCCGGCACCCAATATCAATATTTTCATCTGTTATTATTTCATTTAATGGCTCGTTTTATCTTATCTTTCGTTCATGACGATCACCTGTTGACGAACAGATTCTTCGTGGATTTCTTTAAGGATTTCTGTGATAAAATCAGGACTCAGTTCCATGCTTTCTCCCAGGTGAGAACGTTTCTCTAAAATCTCATTATAACGGGGCGTCTGAAGAATTGGCATATTGTGCTCTTTTTTGTAAATCCCGATTTCTTTGGATATACGCATACGTTTGGCCAGAAGTTCAAGCAGTTGTTCGTCGATCTGATCAATTTGCCGGCGTAATTCACTGAGATTCTCTGTGGTTTGATTCGCATCACGGATCACCAATAGATTGAGCACATAATCCAATACATCAGGGGTGATCTGTTGACAGGCATCACTCCAAGCGTTGTCGGGATCGCAGTGGGTTTCAATAATTAACCCGTCAAAATTTAAGTCCATGGCTTGTTGTGAGAGAGGTGCAATCAGTTCACGTTTCCCTCCGATATGACTGGGGTCACAAAAGATGGGTAAATCGGGTAGTCTGCGACGCAGTTCAATCGGGATATGCCATAAAGGAAGATTGCGGTATATCTTTTTGTCATACGAACTGAACCCGCGATGAATTGCTCCAATCCGACAGATACCGGCTCCTTGTAGCCGTTCGATAGCGCCAATCCATAATTCGAGATCGGGATTGACCGGATTTTTGACCAATACAGGAATGTCGACCCCTTTTAACGCATCGGCAATTTCTTGCACAGCAAACGGGTTGACGGTTGTTCGGGCACCGATCCATAAAAGATCGATACCGGCATTCAACGCCTCAAGTACATGATCTTTGGTTGCTACTTCGGTCGAAATATACATACCGGTTTCCTCTTTAACCCGTTTTAGCCATGGAAGACCAGCTGCGCCGACACCCTCGAAGCCTCCCGGTTTTGTTCGCGGTTTCCATATTCCGGCACGGAATATTTTGATGCCGAATGAGGCTAGTTTGCGAGCGGCTGCCATTACTTGTTCTTCTGTTTCAGCGCTACAAGGGCCGGCGATGACCATTGGTCGTTGCGTATTTATTCCGGGAAGCATGATTGATTCTAATGTCATGATATGCTGTTGTTTGATTTTTTATTATAAATTGTTTTAATTGAGTGATTTATATGGCGATTTTATAAGCTGTTTGAATTTTGTTGAGCCGATTGATCGCTTCTTTAAAAGTCGTTTCGTTGCAACAAAGAGAGATCCTGATATAACGTTCGCCCTGACTGCCGAAGATAAAACCAGGTGTGATAAACACATGAGCTTCGTACAGTATTTTATCCGCAAAAGTAGAAACATTCTCTATATAATCGGGTATTCGCCCCCATAAGAAAAGACCGACCTGATTCTTGTCGTATGTACAATCTAATAGATCCATTAACTCTCCGGCTAGTTCCCGTCTGCTGCGGTATGTCTGATTCATCTCTTCATACCACGCCTGGGGCGAGTCGAGTGCTGCAACAGCGGCATACTGCATGGGCTTAAACTGTCCGGAGTCGATATTGCTTTTTACTTTCAATATCCATTGGACAAACCGGGCATTTGTAGCCAGCATTGCGATTCGCCACCCGGGCATATTGTGAGATTTACTCATGGAATTCAACTCGATACAGATCTCTTTGGCGCCGGGTATGCTGAGTATGCTTAACGGTTGATCATTTAAAATAAAGCTGTACGGATTATCATTACAGATGATGATACCATGACGATGTCCGAAATCGACCAGTTTTTCAAATAACGCCACACTCGCGTTTGCACCGGTTGGCATATGTGGATAGTTGACCCACATGAGTTTAACATTGGATAGATCGCTCAGTTCCAATTGCTCAAAGTCGGGCATCCAACCTTTTTCTTCAGTCAAATCGTAGGTTTTAATCTGAGCACCTACCAGTTTACTGACAGACGAGTAGGTGGGGTATCCGGGATTAGGGATTAAAACAGCGTCGCCCGGATTAAGGAAAGCCATCGAGATATGAAGAATGCCTTCTTTGGAACCGATTAACGGTTGAATTTCCGTATCCGGGTCAATATCAACCTGATACCACCTTTTATACCAATCCGCAAAACCTCTGCGAAGTTCAGGAATACCGATATACGGTTGATATCCATGCTCATTGGCACTCTGTGCATGTTGGCATAATGTATGAATCGTCTCTTTGGAAGGGGGAAGATCGGGACTTCCAACCCCCAGGTTAATGACGTTTTTGCCTTCACTGTTCATTCGGGCTATTTCTTTCAGTTTGGTAGAGAAATAGTACTCCTGAACCTCATTGACTCTATCTGCGGGTGTGATTTTACACACTTTGTTTTCCTTCTGCATATTCACCTAAAATATTAAAGTCTTTTGTTAATGGAATGATTGCATCTAATGCTTGTTTGTATCGGGTATAATCTGTGAAAGTCAGATCAATATAGAAGAGATACTCCCATTCGCGACCCAGAATCGGGAGCGATTGTATCTTGGATAAATTCATATCATAAAAAGAGAGAATGGAGAGTACTTTGGACAGACTTCCGGAAGTATGTGGAAGTGCAAAAACCAATGACGCTTTGTTGATATCCTCTTTGCGGATAAGATCTTCCGCTGTCCACCTGTCGGCAATAGCCAGGAAACGGGTGAAATTGCGTTTGTTGGTTTCGATCCCTTCTGCCAGAATTTCCATGTCATAAATGGCTGCTGCCTGTTTTCCACAAATGGCCGCATGCCCTTTCAGTTGGTCTTCGGCAATCCATCGGGCACTCATGGCCGTATCTTCTTTTTCTACCAATTTGATATTGGGTAATGTATCCAGAAAATCAGCGCATTGCATTAGCGCAATAGGATGTGAGTTGACTTCTGTAATTTCGTGAATAGATGTACCGGGAAGTGCGACTAGTGAATGGGAGATGTGTAGTTTGTATTCGCCAAACACTTTCAATCCGCTTAAACGGATCAACTCATGATTTTGCAATAGACTTCCGGCGATTGTGTTTTCAATAGCCATCAGGCCAAACACTGCAGGATCTTTCTTTACAGTGTGAATCACTTCTCTAAAAGAATTGCAACCGACTAATTCGATCGTTTCATCTTCGAAATAATGATGGGCAGCTATCGCGTGATACGAACCGGCTATTCCCTGAATGGCAACTTTCTTTTTCATCTGTCTTTCTGTTTTCAAAATTCAACACACAAAAAAAGTCCCACCGTACTCGGCAGGACTTATATCGTTTTATTGATCTTATTATATATTCATCTATCAATGCGTTACATACAAATTCCTGCCTTTATTCTGCTAAAATAAAAGTAAAAATAATAATATGTAAAGCTAAACTTGTTCATTTGCGTATTTGTCGCATTGTTGGGCACAAAAGTAATGATTTTTTTGAAAAAACAAGTAAAAAGTAATTTTTTATAGCTGTACTACTCAAAAGTATGCGGTCAGACCACTTTTAACCCTCCTTGAAGTGTCCGCATCTCTTCAGGAACAGACGCTTTTATATGATCAATAAGAATTTGGGAAATGGTGTGTCGGATAAAATCTTTCCGGGTGACCAATACAATTTCTCTGGCCGGCTTGGGGATGGCAAACGGGCGAACCAACTCTTTTTGCCCGTCGCTTAATTGATAAACAGCCAGTTCCGGTATAAATGTGATGCCATTGTTGCTCTCGACCATCCGCATAAATGTCTCCAGACTTCCCAGTTTATAAGCGGCCTGACGAACTTTGACCTTTTCCATCTGACAAAATCGCATCAATTGGTCTCTAAAACAATGCCCTTCATCCAACAACCATAATCGCTCATCGCTGATATCAGCCGTGCGGATCATCTCTTTTTTGAAAATAGATTCGTTGCGGGCTACATACGCGTAAAATTGTTCGTAAAAGAGGATATCTCCTTTTAAGAAGGATTCGGTTGGTTGGTTGGCGATAATGGCAGCATCCAAATCCCCTTTCTGTAAAGCTGAAATGGTTGGACTGGTTTGCATTTCAAGGATCCGGATATCCAAATCCGGATATTTGTTATTCAGTTGCTGAAGAAAACGGGGCAATAAATAGGGGGCGATTGTCGGTAGAACAGCTAATTTGAATGTTCCTTTTAACGACTGCTCCTCCTCGGTGACAATATCTTTGATCAACGCAGTCTGTTGAAGAACGATACGTGCCTGTTCGATCACTTTACGCCCTGCCGGGGTAGGAGATACGGGCTGGGTGTTCCGATCAAAAAGCTTGACTCCCAACTCGTCTTCCAGTTTTTGTATCATCATACTGAGTGTCGGTTGGGTCACATGGCAATGTTCTGCAGCCTTTGCAAAGTGGCGGTAACGTTCTACCGCTAATATGTATTCGAGTTGTTGTATGTTCATGTTGTCTATTGGTTTGTTCGCTTTCGCGGAATGTAAAAATACAAAATATATTTTGTTGCACTCACTAAACGAATAAAGAAATGCATGCAGAACCAATTTCAGAAACATTTGAGAGATAAATTTGTCAGACGTTGTCCCGTCCTAAAATTGGTTGTCAAGTTTGACTGTTTCTAAGTTTCGAAAAAGACCAAAACACTCATGGTCCTTAAAAGAGTTTACAAACATA
>NZ_JARXWG010000020.1 GCF_029893105.1 Parabacteroides sp. PF5-9
AGGTCTGTGCTCAGGGGAGTAAACAATATCCCATACTTCCTGTTTAGACTCAAAAATATTTATGCCTAGCTCCACAACTTTACGGGGTGAGCCATAATTATAGCATTTCAAAAGGGTAATAGGCCTAAAATAAAAAGAGGTGATCATGGATCACCTCTTCTATTATAAAAAGCCGCACCTAGATATGAACAAACTCCGTATGACAAGATTTGAGTGCTTTGCCACCTTTGTAATCCGCTGTGCAAAATGCATACCTCGAAAGGCGCGGCCCGCCATTAGCAACAAGAGCGATGTCTCGGAATTAATATAAACTGATGAGTTTCCCAATCGAAAGTGCGGCTAACTCATTTGTCTATTCTCCTATCACAAATATATAGAGAACAACTGACATTTCCAAACAAAATCGACCTGAACTTCTCAAGTACTTTTATATAAAACAAAAAAGGAATCCCTTTGTTCAAGGGATTCCTTTCATTTGTTGTAAGTATAGTAACTTATTTCACTTTATCAACAATTGCTTTGAATGCTTCCGGATGGTTCATAGCCAAATCGGCCAAAACTTTACGATTGATTTCAATCCCTTTAGCATGTAAAGCACCCATTAAACGGGAATAAGACATTCCTTCCAAACGAGCAGCAGCATTGATACGCTGAATCCATAATGCACGGAAAGAACGTTTTTTGTTACGACGATCACGGAAAGCATACGTTAACCCTTTCTCCCAAGTGTTTTTTGCTACAGTCCACACGTTTTTACGTGCACCATAGTACCCTCTTGTAAGCTTTAAAATCCGTTTTCTTTTTGCTCTTGAAGCAACATGATTTACTGATCTAGGCATAATTCTAATCTGTTTTTGAATGTTAGCGCCATCATTGAAGTGATGATCTTGTAAGCTAAATACATTCGGTTAATAAAAATCGTTTTTAAACTCGCTTAATTAAGACTACTTGAGACCAAGCATTGATTTTACATTATTCACATCAGAGGCATGAACCAATCCGGTGTGAGTAAGATTTCTCTTCTGTTTTTTCGTCTTCTTAGTCAGAATATGACTTTTAAAAGCGTGTTTTCTTTTGATTTTACCTGTTCCGGTAAGGGCAAACCTCTTTTTGGCACCGGAGATAGTCTTCATCTTAGGCATTTTGCTTATTATTTAATTATTAAAATTAGCGACCCACTACGGGTAACCTTCTATTATTTTATTCGTTATCTCCTCCTTCTTTCAGTTCTTCACTGGCCGATGGAGATGAATCTTCTGTCTTTTGAGGCGGTTTGACCCCTTCGCTTTTCTTCGGAGGAACAACACTTACCTTTTTGGGTGAAAGCATAATAATCATTCGCTTTCCTTCAAGAACCGGTAACTGTTCCACTTTTCCGTAATCTTCCAGATCATTGGCAAAACGGAGCAATAAGACCTCTCCTTGTTCTTTAAATAAAATAGAACGTCCTTTAAAAAAGACATATGCTTTTACTTTTGCGCCTTCCTGAAGAAAACCTTTAGCATGTTTCAGCTTGAAGTTATAATCATGATCGTCTGTCTGAGGGCCAAACCGTATCTCTTTAACAATCACTTTAACAGATTTTGCTTTCTGTTCTTTCTGGCGTTTTTTCTGTTGATAAAGAAATTTTTGGTAATCGGTTATCTTACAAACAGGTGGATCAGCATTCGGCGAAATTTCGACCAGATCAAGTCCCATATCCTCTGCCATTTTTAATGCTTGAGAAGTCGGATATACACCTTGTTCTACATCATCACCGACTAATCGAACCTCACGCACCCGAATACGTTCATTAATTCTGTACTGATCTTTCAGTTTATCATTCTTCATTCAAAAAGATTTATTCTCCTCGTTATTAGTTATTTAATTGTTTGTATTCCGCCAACGATTCATCATTTCTTCTACTTCATCGTTCAAAAGCGCAGCAAATGTAGCAATTTTCATCGAACCTTTATCACCTTCGCCCTGTTTTCTTACGGAAACTTCATTATTTTCAGCTTCTTTTTCACCGACAATCAGCATATAAGGTATTCGCTTCAATTCATTATCACGAATCTTCCGGCCGACTTTCTCATTACGATCATCAACCACTACACGTATATCTTGTTCTTCCAATTCACGGGCAATCTCCCAGGCATAATCATTAAACTTCTCACTGATTGGTAATATAGCCACTTGGTCTGGAGTCAACCACAGAGGAAATTTACCTCCGGTATGCTCAATCAAAACAGCTACAAAACGTTCCATAGAACCAAACGGAGCCCGATGAATCATTACCGGACGATGTTTTTTATTATCCTCACCTGTATATTCCAGATCAAAACGTTCAGGCAAGCTATAGTCTACCTGGATAGTACCCAGCTGCCAACGGCGTCCGATCGCATCTTTGACCATAAAATCCAACTTCGGTCCATAGAAAGCAGCTTCACCCAATTCGACACGTGCGTTCAACCCTTTCTCCTGACAAGCTTCAACAATTGCTTTTTCTGCCTTTTCCCAATTTTCATCTGCTCCAATATATTTCTCTTTATTATTCGGATCACGCAAAGAGATCTGAGCCTCAAAATTCTCAAAATCAAGTGCCTTAAAAATAATAAAGATAATATCCATAACTTTCAGGAATTCATCCTTCAGCTGATCAGGACGGCAGAAGAGGTGGGCATCATCCTGTGTAAACCCACGAACACGCGTTAAGCCATGCAACTCCCCACTTTGCTCATACCGATAAACCGTTCCGAATTCTGCAAAACGGATAGGCAAATCTTTGTACGAACGTGGTATTGTTTTATAAATTTCACAGTGGTGAGGACAGTTCATCGGTTTCAACAAGAACTCCTCTCCTTCTTGTGGAGTATGTATCGGTTGAAAAGAATCTTTTCCGTATTTTTCATAATGCCCGGATGTCACATACAACTGCTTTCCGCCAATATGCGGAGTCATAACCTGTTGGTAACCATATTTCTTCTGAATACGTTTCAAAAAGTCTTCCAACTTCAAACGCAACTGAGTTCCTCTTGGCAACCACAAGGGTAATCCTGCACCTACGGCTTGTGAAAAAGTAAACAGTTGAAGTTCCTTTCCTATCTTACGGTGATCTCGCTTTTTAGCTTCTTCCAAAAAGGCGAGATACTCATCCAACATCTTTTTCTTAGGGAAGGTGATTCCATACAAACGAACCAATTGTTTACGCGTCTCATCACCACGCCAATAAGCACCGGCAACACTCAACACCTTGACTGCTTTTATATAAGATGTATTTGGCAAGTGAGGACCACGACACAAATCGGTAAATGCTCCCTGTGTATAAGTGGTAATCGTTCCGTCTTCGAGTTCACCAATTAACTCTGTTTTATAAACTTCACCACGATCACCGAATTTTGTTAATGCATCAGCTTTAGCTATTTCCTGACGTTGAATCTCTTCCTTCTTAGCTGCCAGTTCCAACATCTTTGCCTCTATCGTCGGGAAATCACTCTCTTTAATCGTAGCACCTTCTCCCGGATCAACATCATAATAGAATCCGTTTTCAATAGCCGGACCGATACCAAACTTTATCCCGGGATAAAGTTCCTGCAAAGCCTCGGCCATTAAATGGGCACTGGAATGCCAATAGGCATGTTTCCCCTCTTCATCATCCCATTTCAGTAACTTTACTGTGGAGTCTTGATGAATAGGACGTGTTAAATCCCAGGTATCGCCATTTACATCTGCGGCCAATACATCCTGAGCCAAACGTGAACTGATACTTTCTGCTATCTGTAATGCAGTAGTTCCTTTAGCAAATTCTCTTACGGTATTATCCGGAAAAGTTATTTTTATCATATGCAATTACTCTATTTTCAATATTCAAGGTGCAAAGGTACGATTCTTTTCAAAAATACATATCCATATATCTAAAATAATTTCATCGGTAACAATCGATTATCCACCTAATAGTCAGAAAAGAGGATGAAATTAGAATAGATCAATTACTGGTCATTCGTTTAATGATACTATAGGCATTAATGATCCCCAACTCCCCTGCTTTACTCAGATCGGCAATACCCCGCGAGGCATCTCCCAGCGACAAGCGTGCCAAACCTCTGTTAAAATAAGCTTCCGCAAACTCCGGGTCGTGTTCAATAGCATCATTGTAATCCTGAATAGCCGCACGGAAATCACGCTGGGCACAACGCATATTCCCCCGATTAAAATAGGCATAGACAAATCCCGGATTCTGCCTGAGCACCAGATCGTAATCACGAATAATCATCTCATGCTCATACGATCTTTTATTATCCTTCAAGGCTGTCGAAGTCGGATCAGAAGAAGCAGACTGCTGCTGGTTTCTCCCGACATTCAGATTCATCATCGACCCAATTTCATTGGCAGAGGTTTGCGACATCGTATATTCCAACTGCTTATACCGAACAATTGCCCGATTAAAATAAGCCATGATAAAGGTCGGATCCAATTCGATCGTTTTATCATAATCTTTTATCGCCTCGGCAAAGTCCTGGACAAGCATATAATCAATTGCTCTCCCGAAATAATGGACAGCCTTATCCGGTTCCTGAGCAATTTTAGCCGAATAGTTGTCTATCGATGAGAAATGAACGGCGATCTGTCCCTCCGTCAAAGCCGCTTCCTGATTGGTAATTAATAATATCCGGTCGAGTATCATCTGTTGATTAAAATCTTCGATCGTTTTATCGTAATAGATGATCTTTTTGACCAATTCAGGTTTTTCATAATAGGTCAGAATAAATTGAGGTTCCAGATCAACGCGAACATTCCTGTCCTGAACCCGTCCTCTGATCTCGCTTTGATATTTATTTTTTTGTTCGGTCTCTTTATCGTAGATAACCAATCGGTTAAATTTATTGATATTCGTATCCGATTGTTCCCGGGTCTTATCTTCTTCATCCTGATCAGTATCCGCTGTCGAATGCGTACCCGCGCGATTCGATTGCTGATTTTTCTTCAGTTCCTGTTCTCTTTCATAGGCGATCCAGTTATCACGCTCCGCCCCGGCATTATCGCCCATCTTCCGTTTCGCTTCGGCACGGCTATAATAGCCCGGTAAGAAATTGGGATATTCATTTAAAACCACATTAAAATCGTTGATTGCCCCTTCATAATCAGCCGTTTCATAATGCAATAGTGCTCGATTATAATACGCCATATAATTATCAGGTTCTTGTGCGATTACCACATCAAAATCTTCAATGGCCCGATTATTATCTCCTACCTGAAAACGCAACAACCCGCGGTTAAATCTGGCGATCAGGTTCCGGCTATCAATTTCAATCACCTGATCATAATCAGCCATCGCTCCTCGCAAGTCATTCAAATGGTACCTGACTAATCCGCGATTGATATAATAACCACTCTCCCGATTATTCAGACGCACCGCTTCATTCAGATCGGCCAATGCTCCGTCAAAATTATTCTGCTGATAACGCAATATAGCCCGATTTCCATAAGCAGGTGCGTAATATGGATCCATCTCTACCGCTTTATCGTAATCGGCCAAAGCGCGTAAGGTATCACCTTTCTCGGTATACATCGCACCACGAAGCAAATAATTCATCGAGTTGTTTGCATGCGATTTCATAAGTGCGGCAAAAACCTCCTCCGCATGATCAAACTCTTTCTTCTGGATATAGGCAACCGCTTTGTTGACAAGCATGGAACGGTCGGTAGGCCTAAACTCTAACCCTTTGGTATAATCATCAATTGCTCCATTCAGGTTCTCCTGACTCTGCCGGGCAATGCCCCGGGCAAAATACGCCTGCACCAGAAAGGGATTACGCTCCAGGCACATCGAACAATCTTCCTCCGCTCCACTATAGTCGTCCAGATTGATTTTTGCAACAGCACGGTAGAAATAGGGTTCTGCCAGCCAAGGCTTTGAGCGGATGACCTGATTGAAGTATTGAATCGAAAGCACATAATCTTCAAAATAAAGCGCATTCCTGCCGATTGCAAGTACACGATCCGTATTAATTTGCGCAGACAGGGATAGTGAACATATGGACAAAAATAAAAAGACTACAATTTTCTTCATTCCTCTCTATATTACATCTTCGGAGATTGTAATCAAACCAATAATGTTGTGTTTCATCCGAATATCAGGCAAAAATAAAGAAATAATCTTAGGAAATATAGAGGGGTTGCTTAAAAACTATAAAAAGAGGTTTGCATTGTCAAATGCTAACATAACGTGAGTTCGATATAAGTTTCAAATTGAAGGATATGTGAAGATAGTGAAGGCGAACGCCACAGGCGTTAAATGTGCATAACCCCGGGTCGATCCGCTACGCTTCTCTTCACCCGGGGTTATGCATATTAAATCCCTGTGGGATTTGGCCTTCGGAAAACCAAATTTTACCCAATCTGAAAATAACTCTTTATTTCAAACTCATGTTAACATATAGTTGTATCAGCTTTGTTAATATCCAAAAAGTCAGAAAAGATAAGATCTACTTTTGGCCCCCCCATTTTATCAATTTACGCTCCTGAGCGTTGCATATTCGCGGGCAACTGCAAGGTCGTTCGGAAATATCGTCTGCATTTGAGGGTTAATTTCTATTCAAATAACTGATTACAACTCAATTACACCTGTTTTTTTAATTCAAGAAAAAAACCAAAATGTCGCTGTCGGTTTATTTGAAGCATGACAAATACTTTTCTGTTAGAGGTACCTCTAAATTCGTTTACACCTACCTCTAAATGAATTTACACGTACCTCTAAATTATTTTAGACGTACCTCTAACAAAAAACAGAGGTAGGTGTAACAAAAAAACTGTCAATATACTGTTTTTATTTCCTTTGGAGGATGTAGAAAAAAGTACGTATACTTTTCGAAAACGAAAACAAATATGGTTGATAGACCTAAAAAATAACCGTCTGTTTTAGTCAAAATAAAAACCGGGGATCACAATTGATTATCAACCAATTACAACCCCCAGTCTTTTCATTTATTAAAATTATTATTTCGGATCAATCTTTATCATCAAATGATTTTTACTGATCTTTTCACCCTCTTTTACATTGATTTTTTGAATAACTCCTGAAACGGGAGCGACTATGCGGTTCAACATTTTCATCGCTTCATGAATCAATAGCAGCTGACCGGCTTTTACCTGATCCCCCTCTTTCACCTTTAATTCGATAATGGTACCCGGAAGAGTAGAGAACACCTCTCCCTGAACCGGTTTATTCCATACAGGGCGGTGCTTATATTTATCGGTCAACAGCGTTTTGTATCTCCTGGCTGTAACCACAAAATCAACATATTCATTTACCTTCTTTTCCATATTGAAACAAGATTTAGATTTTTATCAGAACGGTGGTATTCCATGCTTTTTAGACGGACGCTCTTCTTCTTTCGATTCGGAAAGTTTAAGTGCATGCAACAACAAAGCACGCGTCTCTTTCGGTTCAATAACCGCATCAATAAACCCTTTCGATGCGGCAACATACGGATTGGCAAATTTTTCAATATACTCTTTCACCTTCTCTTGACGCATCTCCTCCTGATCGGCTGCCTCCATAATTTCCTTGCGGAAAATAATATTTGCAGCACCTTCCGGACCCATCACTGCGATCTCCGCACTTGGCCATGCAAACATAAAGTCAGCACCTAAGTGTCTTGAATTCATCGCAATATAACCTCCACCATACGCCTTACGCAAGATGACTGTAATCTTCGGAACCGTCGCCTCAGAATAGGCATACAACACCTTGGCACCATGACGAATAACGCCGGCATGTTCCTGGTCGACGCCCGGTAAATAACCCGGCATATCTTCCAAGGTTATGATCGGAATATTGAACGAGTCGCAGAAACGGATAAAACGAGCGGCCTTATCGGCACTATCACAATCCAACACACCAGCCAATACCATCGCCTGATTAGCGACAAAACCTACGGTTTCGCCGTTCATTCGCCCAAAGCCAATCACAATATTTGCTGCCCATAGTTCTTGTATTTCCAGAAAATCAGAATCGTCAATAATGCATTTGATCACATCCCTCACATCATACGGTTGTTTAGGATCAGCCGGAACGACATTTTCAATATTCTTTTTTGTTTTCGGATCCTTGGGTTTAGCCAGTTTGGCTTTTTCTTTATTGTTCCAAGGGATAAAGCTGATCAATCGCTTGACCTGCTCAAAACACTCTTGTTCACTTACGGCGTAAAAATGTGCATTCCCTGTAATTTCGGCATGTACACGCGCACCGCCCAGATCTTCCATCGAAATATCTTCTCCTAATACTGTTTTAATCACATTCGGTCCTGTGATAAACATTTTAGAGATATTTTCCACAACAAAAACAAAGTCTGTCAATGCCGGAGAATAAACAGCGCCACCTGCACACGGTCCCAAGATTAATGATAATTGCGGAATCACTCCGGATGCAATCGTATTACGGTAAAAAATCTCACCGTAACCGGCTAAAGCACTGACACCTTCCTGAATACGGGCACCACCGGAATCATTTATTCCGATAATCGGGCATTTCATTTTCAGGGCATGATCCATAATTTTAGTGATTTTACGGGCATGCTGTAACCCCAATGATCCACCTGCAACAGTAAAATCCTGTGCATAGATACAAACCGGAGCACCAAAGATTGTTCCTGTTCCGGTAATAACACCATCTCCCGGAAAATCTTTTTTATCCATACCAAAATCACGTCCGTCGTGTTTGACAAACATATCATACTCCTGAAAAGAGTTCTTATCCAATAATGAAAGTATACGTTGACGAGCCGGGAGTTTCCCCATAGCTACCTGCTTCTCAATAGCAGCGTCGCCCCCACCCTTCTCTGCCTTGGCTTTCTTTTCGCGAAGAGTAAGGATGTTTTTAAATAAATCTGCCATAGTGATTAATTATAGAGTTTTTCTGTTATTTGCCCACAGCTTTTGCCCGATACGAGCAACGTGCGGTTCCTTTTATAATATCATTTAGTTTTCCTTTATTCAATTGGCGGCGGATACCTGAAATATTATCGATAAATACATGTCCTTCAAGATGTTCACATTCATGCTGTACCACGCGAGCTGCAAATCCTTCTATCTCTTCCTCCTGTTCGACAAAGTCTGTATCCATGTATTTTATTCGGATTTTACGGGCACGGGAAACTTTTTCATGGACACCCGGCAAACTGAGACATCCTTCTTCCAAAGTGATCTCTTCTTCACTCTGTTCAATAATTTCCGGATTCACCATTACGCGTTTAAATCCTTTACATTCCGGACAATCATCGCCCATAACATCTGCATCTATCACCAATAAACGAATGGATAATCCAACCTGAGGAGCAGCTAATCCCACTCCATCCGCATTATACATCGTTTCAAACATGTTATCCACCAATTGTTTCAAATTGGGATAATCTTTGGGTACATTTTCCGTTTCTTTTCGTAATACGGGCTGACCGTATAAATAGATGGGTAAAATCATATATTATTGTTGATGTTTTTTTGATTCTAAATAAGATTGTAAAATGATAACAGCACTGATCTCATCTACTAAGGCTTTATCTTGACGTTTCTTTTTCTTCAGGCCACCTTCCAACATGGCTTTGTGAGCCAATACCGATGTAAAACGTTCATCATAATATTCAACAGGAATTGTTGGAATTATCCGACGAAGATGTTTAACAAAGGCTTCAATATATGGCATGTTTTCCGAAAACTCATTATTCATCTGTTTAGGAAGGCCTATAATAAATAAATCGACGGGTTCTTGTTTGATATAGTTGGACAGATAATTGACAACCTCCCCACTTGAGACGGTTGCCAGGCCATTTGCTATAAGCTGCAATGTATCCGTGACAGCTAATCCTGTCCGTTTACGACCATAGTCTATAGACAATATTCTTCCCATTGTTTGCAAAGATAAGAGAAATATAGATACAGATTACACAAACTTACAGAAAGTGTGCAACCATCAGCCTATCAGTAGGCATTTTTCTCCCCTTTAAACATATTGAACACCGTCACAACAATGATTTTTAAATCCAGGAAAAAAGACCAATTTTCGATATACCACACATCTCTTTTTACGCGTCCTTCCATCTGTTCCAGCGTTCTGGTTTCACCACGATAACCAGTGACTTGCGCCCATCCGGTAACACCCGGTTTTACTAAATGGCGCACCATGTACTTATCTATAATTGTAGAATATTGGTGGGTATGTTTCAACATATGTGGCCGTGGCCCTACAACAGACATATCCCCTATTAACACATTAAAAAATTGAGGAAATTCGTCCAGATTCGATCGACGAAGAAAACTGCCGAAACGTGTTTTGCGAGGATCATTTTCCTGCGCCTGCAAAGAGTCGGCCTGTGGATTAACACGCATTGTCCGGAATTTATAACAATAAAACTCCTGTCCATAGATACCTGTTCGCTTCTGTCTGAAAAAAATGGGTCCCGGAGAGGTTATTTTAATGATCGTCCCTACAATAATATATAATACGGGAAATACCGTGAGCAAAATACCCAAAGAGAAAACAACATCAAATGAACGTTTTAAGGCTCTGTTATAAGCCGACTGCAGTGGCTCACGTCGCACCGTCAAAAGAGGTATAGACTCCATGACCTCCATGACCAGACTCTTTTTTACATTCCGGTAGAACTCCGGTACAATATAAAAACGAATCATGTTCTTCTCCGCAAAATTCATTAGACGAAGCATTTTATCATCCTGCGTTCCCGGCAATGTACAGTAGATTTCATCTATTTCGTGCTGCAACACATAATCTTCTACCTCATGCGTCATACCCAGATAATTAGGCAATATCTCTTTCAAGGAAAGATTGTCATCGAAAAAACCCATCATATTAAAACCATACGACAAGTCTTCTTTCATGACCCTGTAAAGTTCCATCCCGTTCTTTCCCGCACCGACAATAATAACCTTTTTAAAATTATACCCTTTCCGGCGATAAATTTTTAATGAAACGCGCACCACAACCCTCCATAGAGCAAAAAGCACGACCAATGTCAGATAATAAACCACAATAAAGGTAGCCAATACATCACCGATATTCATGAATATCAGACAGGTCGAAAACAAGATGATAAAAAAGGTAATTAATACAAATGCCCTTTGAACGATTTTATCTATAAAGACAACGGATAGGTGCAACTGTATCGGAATGAAATACAAAGAAAAGAAATAACAGAAATTTAATAATAACACGACTTCGCGTAGGCTGTATGATAAACCTACCGTATAATAATCACTCAAAGAGTAATATACTATAAAAAATAAAGCATTTATTATGATCAGATCCCCTACTCCAATAAGCCATTGAATAAGGTAGCCGCGTTTCTTATAAAAATCCATCCCGATAGTTCTAAAATCTCACAAAAGTAAACATTATTCCTGAGCAAAAAAAAAGCTGCGCAATATTGCGCAGCTTTATCTTATATTTCGATTTTATGAGTATCGATAGCGATAATCAATTAATCATTTGCAGTCATAATAACTACACGGTTCCAGTTGTTTTCGCTATAAGGCTGAACATCAGAACCTTTCCACTCGATAGTGATCTGGTTAGAAGAGATGCCATATTTATCAACTAACTGTTTAGCAACCGCTCTCGCACGTTTTTCCGACAATTGCATGTTATAAGGAGAAGTACCTGTTTTCTGATCGGCATAACCAATCACTTTGATAGGTACGTTATTTTCCTTCATGAACTGAGAAGTGTTGTAAATATTGATTTCCTGATTTTTGTCAATAACAGAACTATTCAAGCGGAAATAAACAACATTTTCTGCATAGTTCTTTTCAACAACTGTTACAGCTTCCGGACAGTCAGGACAAGATACCGGACGTTTGCTCAATTCATCATTAGCAGCACGTAATGAGTTGATTTGATTATTCAAATCATTCAACAAAGCGTAATCCATCGGTTCCATAACTTCGAAATCAGTTTTACCCAATTTGAATGTCAAACCTGCACTTAACTGAGCGATACCATCACTTAATTTACGTTTAGATACACGGTTGAAATCTTCGTTCAATAATGATCCTTGTAATTCAACATTCAAGTCAATACGTTTGCTTAAACGGAACGCTGTCAAAATACCACCATTTAATGAAGGAGACTCTGTTCTTGGATAACCTTGATTTTTGAAACGTTGAGCATAACCCAAACCAATCCAAGGAATCAAACGGAACACTTTTGACTCACTGTATACACCAAAGTAATTGGTTACATCCCACATAAAGTCAAAATGACCTGCAAAATATTTATTATGTTGCAGTTGCTGTGGAGAAGTTTCACCCACATAACCATGGATCACTCCACCATTCAGTTGAAGACGAGTCCCGAAATAGGGATTAAACCATTTACCTACTGATAATTGAGGGGCAAAATTCAAACGATCCATGAAATCTTGCTCATTATTATCATCACCATACAACACACTTGCACCACCAGCAATAGAAATAAACCAGTTATCACTGGCCTTGTTTCTCTTAAATGTGGTCTTTCTGCCAATCTCATTATTCTGAGCAGCCATCGGCTGGTATTCTTGTGCAGCCACAGAATATACAAATCCTGACAGTAACGCGAAAAGTAATACTTTAAACTTCATATCAATTAATTTTAAAATTAAACAATCAATTACCAGACAAAGCCCATTATCGAGCAAAATTAACACTTTTTCATCTTATAACAAGCATTCTTTGAAATTTGTTTCTATTATATTCTAAAAATAGTTCACTCTCTGAGAGTTTCTTTTCTCTTAAATCAAATATCTATATATAATGTAAGATCAAAATTATCATTTGCTTCACAAAAAGGGTAGGCATTATCGCTATAAAATTGGCTTCATACTGTAAATCATAACGCGATTATATACACCATAAAACGACCAAAAGCAAATCCCTACAATCTATTATCGCCATAACAGATGTTTCTGTTTCCTTTTCACTTCATTAAGCCTAATAAATACTGCCCATACTGATTTTTCTCCATCACACGAGCAATTGTTTCCAATTCCTGTTTATCGATCCAACCTTTTCGGTAAGCGATCTCTTCCAGACAGGCTATTTTCAGTCCTTGTCTTTTTTCGATGACTTCTACAAAGGTGGATGCTTCCGACAAAGAATCATGTGTTCCCGTATCCAACCAGGTAAATCCTCTTCCCAATAATTGCACCATTAATGCGTCATTATCAAGAAACTGTTGATTGACCGAAGTGATCTCAAGTTCCCCACGAGAAGATGGCTTTATCTGTTTCGCTATTTCTATCACTTTATTCGGATAAAAATAAAGACCCACTACCGCATAATTCGATTGCGGATCAACCGGCTTTTCTTCAATACTCAAAGCATTCCCATCCGTATCAAACGAAACCACCCCGTAGCGTTCCGGATCGTTCACATAGTAACCAAACACAGTTGCTTTTTGTTTTGTTTTCACATTTTCAACCGCATTTTTTAACATACTTGTAAATCCCTGGCCATAAAAAATATTATCCCCCAACACCAAACAGACATCATCTGTTCCGATAAACTCTTCACCTATAATAAAGGCTTGTGCCAATCCATCAGGGGAAGGTTGTTCGGCATATGAAAAATGTACACCATACGCTGAACCATCTCCTAACAAACGACGAAAAGCGGGTAAATCCTGGGGAGTAGAAATAATAAGAATATCCTGAATGCCAGCCAGCATCAATATCGATATCGGATAATAAATCATTGGTTTATCATATACAGGCAAAAGTTGTTTCGAGACACCTTTTGTTATTGGGTATAAACGTGTTCCGGATCCTCCGGCTAATACAATACCTTTCATTTCTCCTATATTAACGGTTAACCAATTTTACAATTGAAGCGACAAATATATACAATTTATTCTGATTTTAACAAAAAAAATGCTGAAGTTCTTTATTTTTCAATGGCGATATAAGAAGGATCATCCCGAACGACTCCTTTGTTGATTTAAAATGACATAGGTAATCCGCCAAAGACATTCGACGATTACAAGAGATTTAGTGTTGACTAAAAAGATTCAACACGAGGAACAGGTTCTTTAACAAATTAAAAATCAAATAAGAACCATATTCTCCGTATTGAACCTTCTTTTCAAATCTCCTTTAATATAATAGGTATGTTATCTGAACAGCATCGGCGCCATCGTATTCAGGTAGTCACGCCAATTCGACCAGGTATGTCCGCCGCCTGTGATATGGAAGGTATGTTCCAGTCCGTTGCGTGTCAACGCTTCATCCAACATTTTAGCAGCAGGGAAAGCAAAGTCCACATCACCGCAAGCGATCCAGTAGAGTTTGTAACCCGCCTTTTTCAGAGCCTGTAATTGCTCATCCACTTCCTGTCCTTCACGCAGTCCCATACTCATCGGGCAGATATAACCAAACAGTCCCGGATAATTATTTGTCACATTCACTGTGTGTCCTCCACCCATAGATAGACCGGAAACAGCACGTGAATCGCGTTCGGCAATCACACGGTAGTTTTTCTCAATGTACGGAACAATATCCTTGGCTAAGCTATGAATATACAGATTGGCATTTGCCGGGTCTCTATAATCATATGCATTTTCCGGCAACATCAGTGGTTTGGCGGCCTGTTGTCCCGGATTACCGTTAGGCATGACAACAATCATCGGTTTTGCTTTACCCTGTTCGATTAAATTATCGAGGATCTCGCAGGCACGTCCCATATTCGACCAGGCATCTTCGTCACCACCTCCACCATGAAGCAGGTAAAGGACAGGGTATTTCTGAGTACCTGTCTCATAACCATAAGGGGTGTAAACATACATCCGCCTGTTCATCTTAAGCGTTGGCGAATCAAACCATACTTTCGACAGATTACCTCTTTTATTGGCTTCTTTATAATTGGCTGTTTTAGCACCTTCTACGAATAACATACTGAGATAACGTGTTCCATCACGTTGCATCAGGATATTTTGGGCATCACTCATATTCACTCCGTCGACGATGAAATGGTAGGTGTAAATTTCCGGACTTGGCGATTTAATGGCCACTTCCCAAACCCCTTCTCCATTTTTCTTGAGAGCCTCTGAAGAGGTGTTACTCTCCATCCAGGAGCCATAAAGTTTAACTTCCTTGGCATTCGGAGCATTGATACGGAATGTTACGTTCCCTCCGGCAAACTCGGGAGAAACAATTTGGGCGCGATTAGCAAAGTTTGCAATTTCCTGTGCCGACAGCCATACGCTGCATAATAACAGGGAGATAGTATATAAGTAAGTTCTCATCTTTTTCTTGTTTTATTTATTTAAATAACATTGGAGCATATTCGGATAAATAGATTCGCCAGTTATCCCAGGTATGGCCGCCACCGCTTTCACGATAGACATACTTAAAATCAATTCCATCCATCTTTTTCATGCTTTCGATCACACCATTGTATAAGAAGTCCGTATTCCCACAGGCGATCCAATACAGTTTATAACCGTTTTTCTTTTGTACTTCCAGTTTTTTCATAAACTCACTTTCCGCGTTCGGATCCTGATTATTACCGCCCATAGTGGTTACAACCGGAGGAGCTGAAAAGACTCCGACATAGTCGAACATATTCGGATACAGGGAAGAGATACGTGAAGAATGCATACCCCCCATAGATAAACCGGCTATCGCTCGATTTGCTTTATTTTTCTTCACGCGATAATTGCTTTCTACAAACTTGATGATATCGCCGAAGGTATCTTCCATGCTGGCAACCGCTTCTCTTTGTCCGCCACCCATTGCAGGCTTGAACATACCATGGCTTGATTCGCCGGGAGCAGCCGGATTTTGCGTATGTCCATTAGGCATGACGACGATCATCGGTTTCGCTTTTCCCTGCGCAATCAGATTGTCTAATATCTGTGAAGTACGTCCCAATGCGATCCACGCTTCTTCATCTCCGCCCGAACCATGGAGCAGATAAAGTACCGGATAAGTTTGATTATTACTTTCATAACCCGGAGGTGTATAAATCGTAATTCTGCGTTGAGCCTGTAACCCGGGCGAATCATACCATCTGCGCGTGACGCTTCCGTGCGGAATGTCCTTTACTCCGTACAACCCGTCACGTCCGTCGGCGATGATAAAGATATTGGTCACAGTGGCCACGTCACGGATTTGATAGACATTGTTCGGATCGCTGGTTTTTACACCGTCGACAATGAAAGAATAACTATACAACTCCGGTTGAAGCGGAGAGGGAGTCGTGAATTCCCATACGCCGTTTTCTTTCTCGGTCAGGTCTGCATTGCCGGCCGCATCCATCTCTCCGAATGAAGTTTGTATCTTCTGTTTCGGCAAAAAATCACCGGTGAGTTGAACCTTTATCGCTTTGGGCGCGACAAAACGGAATGTTACGGTATTATCCGGATGAATTTCGGGTGAAACAATAGCCTGTCCACCGAATAACGCTTGTTGAGCATATATCGCTGTGGATATGATCAACCCTAATGAAATAATAAAAAATTTGTTCATAACTGATCTAATAAAATTGGTATTAAAAAATTATTTACATAAGACTTGACCGAGCCTCACGGTCGGGGTCATTTTTGACTTCACAAACGTCGTTCAGAATCATTGTCTCTCCATTTTCAACCGTAAATTCAGGCCATTGGGGGAGACTGGATGTATTCGGATTACCCGTGCGCACAAAGGCCAATAGAGCATCCGCCATTTTTTGAGACAATTTACGTGGACGTGCGCCTCCTCCCGTATGTGTCAACATCAGGTCTGTATTTAAGAACCAGAAACAGATATCGAGGCAATGGAAGGCTCGCATGCGATTGTCGAAAAGAGGAGGACACCATCCAAACCAGGCCATATAAACTGGTGATTGCTGATGCTTCTTGGCTGTGGCGGCATTGATCACATTCTGACGATTCGAAGTGATCATGGCTAATAGTTCGATCGGTTTGGCATCCGGGAAATTTTTGGCGTATGCATCAACAATTGACATTGTTTTATCTCCATAACGGGATTTCAAACGTTCGACAACTCCTTCTTTCGAGATTTTCTCCAGTTCGGCATCTGTACGACTGGGTGATTGCTCATGGAAAGTGGTACAGAATAACATCGGTATATCGGGAGAGTTGGGTAACGGCTCTTCGAAGAAGGTGCCTTTAGGCAGATATACATCGTCGGCTATAGGGCCGTAAGCGCCACGGTAAGTCGTTGGGCCACCCATATCTTCCTGCAACTTTACGGCAGCCTTATTGGCGATATCCATATACTCCTCCCAGGAGAGATCCTGTAGTTTATCGATTTGAGCCGGGGTTAACCGTGCTTCTTTCAGGATATATTCTCCTAATTTCTGCGAATAAGCTTTATCATTAGCTGTTATGGCCGATCCACTTAATGGTACAGCTTTATGAATCAGCCCTTTTGCTTCCGGACAGGCCGATAACAGACAGACTTTTCCTCCACCGCCTGACTGACCGATAATCGTCACGTTTCCGGGATCACCACCAAAATTGGCAATGTTCCGGTTGACCCACTTTAGGGCTTCCACCATATCCAACAGACCAACATTCCCGGAGTCTTTGTATTTTTCTCCGCCGACTGCCGACAAATCGCTAAAACCGATAACTCCCAACCGGTGATTGATGGAACAAAATACAACATCGCCGTATCTGGTTATATTCTCACCATGGTAGCCGTCCTGCTCTATTCCGTTCCCGCTCCTGTAACCTCCGCCATGGAGCCATACAATAACCGGACGTTTTTTCCCATCAGCAATACCGTTTGTCCAGATATTGATGGTCAGACAGTTTTCGCTTATTTCATCATAATTCCAATGATCCACAAAGGCACCGTAAGATGTGGGTACACGGCTATAGATTGTTTGTGGCGCCGAATTACCATAGAATACCGCCGGGCGTATACCATCCCATCGCGCGTGTTTCTGTGGAGGCATAAAGCGGTTTTTACCGGACGCGTCAGCGGCATAGGGAATCCCCAGAAAGGTATAAACACCTCGCATGGAGAAGCCTTTTACTTTCCCGCAATCGGTATCCGCAATAGCGATATTATCGCCGATTAGCAAGACCTGATCGTCGTCATTTGGGGTTTGAGAACTATCGGAAGACGAAGTTGCTGTGCATCCGGCTAAAGGGATAACCGAACTTGAGGTAATGACGGCTGCGCCAGCCCCCAATCCTTTAATAAAGGAGCGTCTGTTGAATGATTTCATGGTCGGAATTTAGAATAAAAAGTTAACAATATGATGCGAATATAGTAAAAAAAAAATCATAAATCACTATCCTTAACCTTTTATTTGATCCTGCCCGATCAATCGAAAAACAAAAATCAAAACGTCAAAACATCCCTTTCGACAGGCCGTTCATTGCCCTTTGACCCGAGGGTTGTTTCAAATATCCGCTTCTCCGGAAGTTCACGGTTATCAAAATGCAGGTCAATCGATCTTGAATCGTCACTTATTGACCGTGAAATAAAAATCGCGTAAATGATTTTCAGAGTGTTGTTATCCCAAGTATGTATTTAATGGAAAAATGATCATTTCAAACGAGACTGTTTTTTGCGTCATTTAGATGGAAAAAATCTGATTTTTCGACTGTTTTTGATTGCTTTTTGCTTGTTAGTGAAAAAAAACACATTGTTTCCGGAAAATCATCTGCATCATTGTTGCGCGTGTTCTACATGATTTTAAAAATCTTTTAGATAACTACCGGACATCATTAGCATGATTTTTTTAACATTCGCTTTTGAGTCGTGAAAAAGGGGTGAAAAGCCTTGATTTTTCGCCTGGTTAGTCGATTTTTCTTCTTTTGTGTGTTATTTAATTACTCTATTTTGTATCATATTGATATAATAATGGGTCATTTGATGGAATAGTGGTATTTTATTGAAGAAATATTCACTTAAAAAAATAAGTCAAATGACATCCGTAAAAGTAAAATTCAGAAAATCGTCAGTTACGGCCAATCAATCAGCAGTAGTTGAAAGAGATTAAAATGTGAAGTTAATTTTTACTGTTGCCATAGGGTATTCTTTTCTTTACCCGTCATACTAGTGTATAAACAGTAATCAACATCAACACATAAAAGGCAATCTTATGAAAACAATCGGCAAACAAATGATGCGTTTTTTCCTGATACTTATGTTTATCGGAATAACCAGTCCGATAGAAGCACAGGAAGAAGATGATAACTACATTACAATCCATGGAGTTGTACGGGATAAACAATCACGCAAATTATTGGAATATGTAAACGTATCTGTTCCGGGAACAAATATTGGTACAATCACCAATTCCGACGGTGAGTTCTCCTTGAAAATAAAAGAATCGATAACAGCGCGTCATGTGGAGATTTCACATATCGGTTATATGAACTCACTGATCGCCATCAATGGAAAAGATCTGTCGGATATTACCGTATGGATGAATCCGAATACAAACTTATTGGAAGAGATTGTTATTCGTGCAGGTAATCCACGCACGATCGTTGAAGAAGCCATGAAGAAAGTGGGCGACAATTATAGTCCGAATAGCAATTTATTTACCGGTTTTTATCGCGAGACCGCCCAAAAAGGACGAAGATATATCAATATCTCTGAAGCGATCATCGATATTTATAAAACACCCTACAAAGAGCGAAATGTAGAACGCGACCGGGTACAGATCTACAAAGGCCGGAAATTACTTAGTCAGAAAGCGAATGACACATTGATTGTCAAACTATTGGGAGGGCCTAACCTCTCGGTGTATGTCGACATTGTGAAAAATCCGGATTTATTGTTAGAGCCGGCCACGTTGCCTCACTACACCTTTAAAATGGAAGAGAGTGTCATGCTCAACGACCGCCTACATTATGTGATCAGCTTTACTCCTGCAGCGATTCTACCCTATGCCTTATATTACGGCAAGTTGTATATCGACCGGGAACGCTTATCTTTCAGCCAGGCCGAATTCAGCCTGAGTATGGACGACCGAAATAAGGCGACTGAAGCAGTATTAAGAAAGAAACCTTTCGGTTTACGTTTCAGGCCTCTTGAAGTCTCTTTTCTTGTCACTTACAAGGAACGCGACGGCATAAGTTACCTCAGTTACATACGCAACGAGGTACGTTTCAGATGCGACTGGAAACGAAAATTGTTCGGAACGAATTACACCATTCTCTCCGAAATGGTAGTCACCGACGCCAAAAAAACCGATACAACGATCCCATACCGGGAATCATTCCGAGCCAACCAATCGCTCTCGGATAAGGTGGCCGACTTCTACGACGATGAATTCTGGGGGGCATACAATATCATTGAACCGACAGAGTCACTGCAATCTGCCGTAAACAAATTAAAGAAACAACAACATTAATAACTCAACATCTTTTTGTAAATTTGGAGTATTGTACTCATTAAATTTCAACTATGCTTAACGATTTACTCGTGCTTAAAAAGATCAAAGAGGGTGATATTAAAGCTTTCGAAAAAATATTCAAGCTTTACTACTCCCCTCTTTGTCTATATGCGACAAGCCTGACAGGCCGGTCGGAAGCCGCAGAAGAAATCGTTCAGGAACTGTTTTATGTCGTATGGAAAGAAAAGGAGCACTTACAGATATTCCGTTCGTTTAAAAGTTATCTGTACGGAGCTGTCCGGAATCGTTCTTTTCAGTATCTGGAACATATGGATGTCAGAAACCGATACCGCGAAACCGTCTTATCCGGAAATCAACAGACTACGGTTTCACCCCATGAGCAGTTGGAATATAATGAGCTTCAGACATTAATAGATCAGGCGCTTCAGAAACTTCCGGAGCGTCGATTGCGGATCTTTCAAATGCACCGGTTCGAAGGTAAAAAGTATGCAGAAATTGCATCTTTACTTTCCGTATCTGTCAAAACAGTAGAAGCCGAAATGTCAAAAGCCTTGCAAACCCTACGAAAAGAGATTGAGCACTATACGCAACAAATATGAATCAAACAAGACAAGAAAAGATGAAAACAGATCAGGCATGGGAACAACTCTACGCCCGCCTGGAGCAGGAGGATCTACTCAATAAGCACGCTGATAAAAAATCTCAACGATTATTCAGTATACGGTCTGTAACCTGGGCAGCAGCCATCGCTTTACTTTGTATCACAGGCATATCTGTATATCTGAATAGTGTATCTGATGAGGCAAACAAAATGTTGCTGACTTTACAGAATTCTGAAAATGCGGTAACACTGGTGACGACACTTGAGGATGGATCAATCGTTTACCTGGATAATAACTCCCAACTACAGTATCCGGAACATTTTGCGGATGAAAAACGGGAAGTTGCACTACAAGGCAATGCATTATTTGAGATCAGTGGTAACCGCGAGCGTCCTTTTCTGATCGAAACAGCCGATGTATATATTAAAGTGATCGGCACCTCTTTTAATGTAAGATGTATGGAAAATGAACCATTCAAACTGGCTGTTCGACAAGGGGAAGTTGAAGTTACACTGCGCCAGACAAACGAAACGATAGCGGTTAAAGCCGGACAAACAGTAACTTTAATCTCCGACAACCTCCAATTAAGCCACTCATCCGACAACGATGAATTCAGACACTATACCTCACGTATTCGTTTTAAAGACGAGAAACTAACTGATTTACTGAATGTGATTAATAAAAACGAAGCGAACATAACTATCCTGGCAGAACCTTCATTAGCCGACAGGAGAATAACAATAACGTTTGAAGAAAACTCTCCGGAAGAGATGGTCGAACTGATTTGTCTGGGTCTGAATCTGAAATATACACGCGATAATAACTATTTAACCCTATCTCAACCGTAAACTAAACCGAATTTTATGAAAAACACATTCTCACGTATTTCTTTATTAATCCTTTTGTGGTTATCGCCTTTATGGGTGACAACTCCTCTTAAAGCGGAGAATGAAGATATATTGAATCGTGTTATTCGGATGCCTAAAAATAGCGGTACGGTTTATAGTTTGTTAGGAAAAGTCACCGACCTTTCTGGTTTTCTGTTTGTTTATGACAGTCGCTTGATTGATAATGATAAAAAAACCAGAATTAAAGCCGGGGAATACACCATTCGGGAAGCCATTCAAACAATTACCGGAAATAGCCGGCTTCAAATGCGTATTATTGGCTCACATATCCTCTTAACAAGTCCGAACGAAGCGATCAAGACATCGCAACAAAATAATCTTTCTCCTTCCATTTCAGATTCAGCAACCTATATCACTATTGAAGGGATTATACGCGACCGTTACTCCGAAGAAGTGATCCCTTACGCTTCTGTCGGTATAAACAATGAAGCGATCGGAACAATTACCAACCAGAACGGAGCATTCCGGTTACGTATTCCGGATTCGCTCAAAACATCACCTGTACATATCTCCCATTTGGGTTATATCCCCCAACAAATAGAAAGTTCGTTACTCGGTGGCGGACACCATTTAATTACACTGGAGCCACAAGTAATTTCTTTGCAGGAAATTATTGTCAGACTAATCAATCCTCAACGCTTACTGGAAGATGTGATGAATAAACTCGACCGGAATTATTCGTCTGAACCGGTTTATCATACCACATTTTACAGAGAAGGAATCGAACGCAAAAACAAACTTCAAAACTTGACTGAAGCAGTATTCAAAGTCTATAAATCGCCCTACTACAACACCTCGGCCGATCAGGTAAAGCTACTGAAAATGAGGCATATTATTAACGAACAGGCCAGAGATACCTTAGTGGCTAAATTCAAATCGGGAATAAATGCAACACTTATGCTGGATCTCATCAAACACCAACCTGATTTTTTAATCTTAGACAAATACAACCCGTATAACTATTTACAAGCCGATATGTCGGTCATAGATAATCGACAGGTCTATGTGCTCTCTTTTGAACAACGACAAACGATTACTACACCTTTATATCGAGGTGAATTATTCATCGACGTTGAAAACGAAGCGTTGGTAGGTGCAACTTTTGAAATCAATCCAAAATATGTTGAAAAAACAGCAGATATGCTGATTATCCGCAAAAGTAAAGATCTGAATATCATCCCACAGAAAATAACATACACCGTCTCTTACAAACATTGGAACGACACCTATTATATCAATCATATCCGAGGAGATCTGGAGTTTAGAGTCAGAAAGAAAAAGCAGCTGTTCAGTAGCTCAAATGTCCATTTCTGGTTCGAAATGGCAACCGTAAAAACAGAAACGGAAAATGTAACCAGATTCACCCGTAACGAAACGCTCTCTACCCGCACGATATTTGCAGACACAGACTCGCCCTATGATGCTGGATTCTGGGAGAACTTCAATTTTATCGTACCGGAAAAGAAATTGAGTGAGGAAATCAATCGGATAAGTGCTAAAATAGAAGAGACGGGTTATTAAACTATTTGTTCTTGTAAGATGTATTCCACAATCCACGAAGAAGTATGGATACGACCCTCTATATTACCCCTTATTTACGCTTGCTGAATCCCTGAACAATCACACACAGATTGCAATAGATTTTGACACAAAAACAACATATACATATTAAATATCACATATACACACTACAAAACAACCACAAACGCCAGACTAAACAATGGTCTAAATATTTTAATAATAAAACCTCATAAAATATATATAATTATAATAAAAACACATACGCTCCTCAAAGAATATCTATAAGAACGCTTATTTTAATTATTAAATCCTATAGACTATGATCAAAATATTACATTTTTATTATATATCCCACAGGATCTAACGGCAATAGAACAGAATATCATATATCCCCTATAAAATCAACAAACAATTTGTATATAATATACAAAATACACATTAAACAATATAATATAAATTATATATATAAAATACACATAAATATATCAGACTAATTAGAACCAAACCACAGAATACCACAAGAACAGAAAAGCCCTATTTAACTGACAGAAGCCATAGAGTGGCAGAATTGATAGGATAGAAGTTCATCCGGAATAAGGCACACCATGAGAGATGCGTATAACCGTATGCGCATATTACGCCTACGGCGTAACTGTTTTCTATTATTTTTAAGATTAAACCATAAAGTGTAAGCCAAAATATAAACTGACAAGTAAAAACACGCAAACGACGCTCTTCTCTCTAACTCCACCACTTTCCGGAAAGAACTCCAAAACACAGATTAACAACCTGTATAAAATCATAAAGAGAGCCTTTTCGCAAAGGCTCTCTTTATAGGTTTTTAATAGGTATTAGTCTTTAAGGCAAAAAGATTGTTTAGGTTATCTGCATGCAAAGATGATTCATAAAATCATACTGCGCAAGAAAAAAAAGATATTATAAAACACATTTTTATAATTATCGAGATTTCTTTGCAGCTTAACTTACTTTTTAACATTTCACTCATAGACTCCAGTAGTCCATTTTCTCGATTCGTCCTCGATAAATACCCTTTACGTCCCCCAAAACGGCCATTTCGTTGGTTATCGACAAAAAATAATTTTCATCAAATCTTAAATAAAGTTTATGAGGAACGGCTATAATCACTGCATCATAATCTGTTCTTTCAACCTTTTCGAGCAAAGAAAAACCGTATTCGCGTTCCACCTCTGAAGGCGAGGCATAAGGGTCTGTTACATCCGTTTCGACACCGTAATCATTTAATTCGCGAACAATATCTACCGCTCTTGAGTTTCGGATATCCGGAACATTCTCTTTAAAGGTTATCCCCATGATCAAAACACGCGAACCCAAGATATTTTTTCCCTGAGCGATAATCTTCTTTGCTATTTTTTTCCCCACATAATGGCCCATTGAGTCGTTGACAAAACGGCCGGAGTTGATCATCTTGGGATGATATTTCAACTCTTTGGCTTTATGAACAAGATAGTATGGATCGACACCTATGCAATGTCCGCCAACCAATCCGGGAGAAAAAGGGAGAAAATTCCATTTTGTACTTGCTGCTTCAAGTACATCATAGGTATTTATACCCATTCGTCCGAAAATGATTGATAATTCGTTCATCAATGCGATATTGATATCACGTTGTGTATTTTCGATAATCTTGGCTGCCTCTGCGACTTTTATACTGGGCGAACGATGTAATCCCGCATCAACCACCAATGCATAGACCTGCTCTACGGCATCCAGAGCTTCTTCATCACATGCAGAAACAATTTTCACCGTATTAGCCAAACTATGTTCTTTATCCCCCGGATTAATCCGTTCCGGAGAGTAACCCACCTTAAATTCCGCACACGCTTTTAATCCTGAGATCTGCTCTAATACAGGTATACAGTCTTCTTCCGTACATCCCGGATAAACTGTTGATTCGTAGACAACATAATCTCCTGGCTTCAAAACACCTCCTATTGTATGTGTCGCACTTAACAAAGCCCTAAGATCCGGCTGATTATGCCGATCAATAGGTGTAGGCATGGCTATCACATAAAATGAGGCTTTTCGGAGTTCGTCAATGGATGAGGTAAAGAGAATGTCTTTATCCAAGAACGTTTCTGCAGCAATTTCTTTTCCGGAATCAATTCCTTGTTTGAGTTGATCTAAACGGTTATTGTCGATATCAAACCCTATAACAGATAATTTTTCAGCAAAAGCCAGGGCAATAGGTAGCCCGACATAACCCAACCCGACAACAGCCAATTTGGTCTCTTTATTCAGTAATTTTGTGTACATCGCCATATGCTTCAAAAAGACCAGACTGCTTCATTTATTCTTGCTTCCATCTGTGTTTCCAATTCATCGGGTAACAAATGAAAGAAATCAATCCCCGTAAGAGTTTCCACACTATCAATAGGTACAGCGAACGAAAAAAGCTTTTCTGTCTTATACGCTTTATTTTCTAATACAAACGCAATTCCTTCGTATTTGTTATCCGAGATCATACAAATCACTTTATAAAAATGAGTTGGTACCCCTACTCTGTTTATACCCACGCGTTTCATTTCTTTTGAAATAATCGGACCACAAGCAATCAACAGACGGTTATTTTCTATCGCCCAAAGTCGGCACAACTCTTCCAAGTCTCTCCATAAACCCTGGTTCAAGTCGTGGTCTTGAGGGCAAATATTACTCAAATAAAAAGATTCCTTCATCGCCTTTTCCGACCATTTCATATCACCCGCCGGCGCCATATGCCCTCTATCGTAACCTGAATTCGAATAATCTTTATCTGTTGCCGATACCGACTTCAACTGTGGATCCGGAAGAAACTTATTCGTTCGTGCAACTTTGGCGTTTTTTACTTTAGATGCAGTCAGTTCCCAAGCCACCCAGTTCGCAATCTTATAATCGGAATTATACGAAACGGTATAACCTTCATGGTTCACGATGATCTCTTTCCGCTTAGACAACAAACGGGGTATTTCTGCTCGCTTCGGAAAAGTCAGGCCAGAGGTTACGGTTTTTACTGTATTGGTCTGCGTCTTTTGTACTTTCTGATCGGCCTGAGAGTTTTTGATCTGCTGTTCTGAAGGGAAAGTAATCTGAAGATCTTCTACCTTGGAACGTATGTTCTCCGTTTGCGGATCGGGATAAAAATGGTTGTACAAAAACAGTAAGCCAATGAAACTTAATGCTATCACAATCGCCCAAAGCAATAATTGCTTGAGGGAAGCGAAAAAAGAACCTTTTGCCTTTCCTTTCTTTTTCTTTTTGTATTTACCCGAACGAGGTTTAGTCGCTTTTTTTGCCATGAATAGAGTATGCTATCTTTCGAAGTACAAAAATAATACAAATAATGATTTGTATGATATGGTCACGAGTATACGGTATAATTCAAACATTTTCAACCATTTATCACCACCAGGAGTTATCCACCTGTAATTATTCTTTGTAAACAATTCATTTACAAACACTTCCACAAAAAGAATAAAACTAAAGGCAACCTCTTTTCATCTAAATACCTTATCCGTTTTATCGTATTTTGCTAACAGTTTTTGCCAGACCAATTAATCGTCTAACAGTTGGTAGACGATCGGGCACCAATTGGTAGACGAAAGTGACACAGTTGGTAGACGATAGTGATCCAACTGTTAGACGATTAATGGATCTGCACAAAAACAACAGCTTATTCCTATGAACCGAAGAACAGATGCGGTACTTTCCGGTAAGGGTACTTATTGGATATGCATGAAGAAAAGATTTAACCTAACGTGAACGCGATGTAAAGATTTATTTTTAGATTGGGTAAGATTTGAAGATTTTCCGAAGGCCAAATCCCGCAGGGATTTAATGTGCATAACCCCGGGTGAAGAGGAGCGTAGCGGATCGACCCGGGGTATATAATGAGTGTAACAAACGAACGCCGAAGGTGTTCAATCATCTGCGGTTCAACACCTATCGGCGTTGATTGGAGAGTAGCATCTATTCACCCCCGGGTTATGCACATTTAACGCCTGTGGCGTTCGCCTTCACTATCTTCAAATTTTCTTCGGATTGAATACAATTAAGGCTTTTCCTACCTTCATACTTTTGCGATTGAATCGCAAAGATGAGGAGTTTCAAATCGAAAAATCAAAGAATAGGCTTACTTTCCTTTATTTATAAGGGTGGTTGATTATGTCTATATATATTCTAAACCGGACACCAGACACTATAATAGAAGTGTGACCTCATGTTTCCCTGAGGATAATTTCCGGATCTGTCCGGAAGTTTGCAAAATGGCCTCGGTATCTTCCGGAACTGTCACTGTAAAATACAACTTACGTCCTTTCTTTTTAATATATACGGTAATATCTCCATAGGCGGTAGCAACCGTTGCCGCGGCTTCTGTCAATGTTCCTAACTGTGGGGCAATCTTAAACGTTTTAAATCCGGGTGAAGTCGGTTCTATGCCACACACTTTCTGACTCAATAAAGTGAGAGGTCCTCCACTCCATGCATGATTAATTGTTCCTCCACCGAATCCTTCCGGCCCAATACCCCAACCTTCAAAAAGAGTTGTATAACCAGCATAATTCATCATTTTTGTATAGCGTTGTTTCATGCGTTCCAGGGCAAAAGTAGCCTCCCCCATCTGGAATAAAGCTTCCAATACATATTTTTCCATATAAGGACTTGCATGATATTCTTTTCGCAACACTTTTATTAAAGCTGGATATTTATCCGTTGATGCTAATCCTGATAATACAGCCATCGCTTGAGAACGATCGTCAGTCTCTCCTTTATATCCTGGTGAACGGTAAGCTGATCCGATCCAGAATTTAGTATCAAAACATTGTTCTATGGTATGCATCATCGCTGAAATATCCTCAACATCAGACTGTTTGTTCAATTGACGAGCAAACGCTCTTTCTGCTTTTAATGCCAAATAATACCAGCAATTGGTCAATACCCCGATATCTACATTTTCTCCCCAATCTCCCCAGTTCCAGCCTCCGGACCGCTCGACAACCAAGCCACTACGATCGACTTGCCATACTTCATGCAAATAACGATGTAAGCGATCATAAATAGCCGATACAAAACTACTGTCGCCACTATAATAGTATTGAGTATAAAAACCATACCATCCCACCGACGCCAGCATTTGCAATGGCAGTTCTTTATCCCAATTACCGGCAGGCGCTGGCGAAAAAAGAGTACCATCTTTGCGTTGCCAGTCCATCAGTTCATAAATACCTTTCACCGCCAACTGCTGTCCCGATAAAGAAAGTGCATAAAAAGTCTCACCCAATTCATTCACTTCATCGCCCCACCATTGCGCCCGCTCACGATCCGGACAGTCCATATAACTATCCCGCATGGTAACATATAATGTCCGGGCCGAACGTTTCCATAATTCATTCAAGAAAGGATCGTTGCAACTGAACGAACCTGAAAATTCCGCATCATAACCGGTTTCCCTGAACCGCAGGTCTATCACTTCCACACCCTCCGGTATAATGTACCAGACCTCGTGTCCATTCATCCAGCCATAACTTTCATATATTTGTTCTCCGTCTCTGGCAATATACTCTGCCCGGACGTTTGGTACACTACCACCTTCATAATTATCGGTCAACATATGAATCGTCTGACCAGCTTCGGCTTTGACTTTCAGATAAGGGGTAACCTGACAATTATAAGGCAAGCGACAAAAAAGTGTATCGCCTTTTAATGACCGTCGTATGGTCGGATAGGGCAAAAGCCCGTAGTCTTTCCATTGAGGGATAGGGCGTTCGACCAATTCGCCAAAAGGAAAATCTCCTGCAGACGCGATTGGCACTGCAGATGCTAAACGTCCTTTAAAATCTGGGGCATACCACTCTTTCATTTCCAGGCGAGCATCAAAACGGATATTACTTTCCGGCAAACGGTAATTAGGAAAAGGAGCTTCTGTATTTTGATAAGCCTCATAAACAGAACATTGCCACGAACGATCCGACACTATTGAAGCGATCTTTTCTTCCGACTCATTATATATTTGTCCATGAAATAATAATCCGGCTTTACCACTATTGATATGACTAAACCCATCCTTACCGAAATGCCAAACGAGTAACGCAATTGTATTTTCACCTTCTTTCAAATAGCGTTCTATGGTCAGTTTATCATAATAAGTACCTTGTGGTGACGGGCCTCTCTTCAAACCTCCTTCAAATACGGTTAATTCACCATTAATCCATAGCCAATATTTGGTATCGGCAGCAATCAAAGCATCCATTTTACTGGGTTTTTCATCCAACTGAAATGTCTTTCGATAAATCAACCAGGTATTCGTTGAACTCTGACAACGTTCGGTATTTATCCATTGAGCCTCTTCAAATAAAGAACGACCGGCATGCTGTGCTATACAACAAAAACAGACAAGAGATTGCAAGAAAATAAGAGTAAAGCATCGTTTGATACACATAGACTTTTCGATAAAATTATATTTGTAAATCAATAATAAAGCTGATAAGTTCCGGATCTCAAATCAACTTTTCTGTCGGCGACTATTACCTCTGCTGTACATCCGGCCGGGACACGCACTGTTAATTCGATTTTATCCCCTGTACGTTTCCACTCACTGGTAATAATCCCTTTAACCGATTTATATTCTCCCTTAACCCAGTCAAGCCCCTCTACAAAATGAGGCGTAAACCGGATATGTTTGAAACCCGGAACAGTTGAGTCGTAATTAATTCCTGCTAATTGGTTAACCATCCAGGCTGATATATCTCCCATAAAGACATGATTGATTGAAGCATCACGAAACTGTGGGCTTAATGTCCATGTTTCAGCCAATGTCGTATACCCCATTGTTTCCACCCAATATCCCCAAGAGGGAGCCTCGGTTTTTGTCACCATTTTCATTACATCTTCAATATAACCATATCGGGTTAATATAGCCGGAACTGTTTTACTTCCTATTAAACCGAAGTCAAGGAAATGATTATTATTTGCTACAGCTGTCCGAAGATTATCTGCTACTTGTTTCTCTTTCCCTTCCGGAACAAGATCTAAGTAAAGCGCCAAAGCTTGTGCTGTTTGAGTACCTTCAGCATATATACCCGCTGCTGCATTAAAGAATTTATCATTGATCAATTGTTTTAACCGGGCGGCTTTTTCTTTGTACGGAGTAGCATCTTTTCCTAACAACTCAGCAAAACGAGCCATAAGTAGATTATCCTGATAGTAGTATGTGGTAGAGGTATATTCATTATTTGTCGTAGCTTTCCAATAGACCCAATCGCCTAATCCGAATGTAAGGAAACCCTCTTTTTCATTGGTTTCCAGATAGTGTAGATAACGTTCCATGGTTGGATATAATGCTTCAATACAACGCGTATCTCCATAATAATTATACAACGCATTCGGTATAATGAACAAAGCGGCATCCCATACCGGCCCGATGTTTTTTCCGTACCCCCAGCCACTCGAAGGAATAATACCCGATAAATCACCCGCTTCACGTTGATTATCGATAAAGTCATTCATCCATTTTTCGTACAGTGTAATACCGTCAAAACCCAACAATGCCAGATCGATAGCGATATGGGCATCAGCAGTCCAACCATTTTTTTCCCGTTGCGGACAATCGGTCGGGATGCTGTGTAGATTTCCCCGATAAGCCAGCATCGTCGCATTATAGATCTTATTCAACAGAGGATCAGAGCAACTGAATGATCCGACCGGATCAATATCCGTATGTACAAAAAGAGCGGTAAGACTCTCTTCTGTCATTTCTATCGGTTCCGAACTTTCTACTTCGGCATACTGAAAACCATGATAGGCAAACGAAGGCGTAAAGATTTCCTCTTCTCCTGTCCCTTTTAAGGTATACATATCCGTTTGGATGATCTCATACGGTTTCTCCGGATGATAGTAAATATTGATATTGCCTTGCTCCAACCGGCCATCCGTTTTCAACAATTCACCATGTTTAATCGTTACGCGGGTACCCGGTGCGCCTTTCACTTTCAAACGGGTAAACCCTGCTATATTCTTTTCATAGGAATAAACATACAATTGATCATTGAACTTCTTCACAGATACGGGTTTTAATTCTTCCGTAATCCGTATCCCCGGCATTTGTTGAGCGACAAGGAGCGGAGCAGGAGATGTTGTTAATGTTGCATCTTCCCACCGACTGTCATCAAATGAAGCCGTTTTCCAGCCTTCCTCCTCCAGTCGTGCATCATACATATCACCGCTGTACAGATTATTATATGTATAAGGTCCGGTTGCTGTCTGCCAGGTTTTATCTGTTGCAATTGTTTCTACAGAGCCATCATCATACGTCAGTCTTAACTCACATAACATACGCGGACGATCCCGCCAACGGGCAGTTTCAAAATTCCAGACCGCTTTTGATTGTATATTATACCAGGCATTCCCCAATACTGCGGCAATAGCATTTTCTTTTTCATTCAAAACCGAGGTAACATCATGTGTCACATACAAAATACGTTTATCAAAATGGGTATACCCCGGATCAAGATAGTTCTCTCCTACCCTTTGTCCATTGATAAACAACTCATAATAACCAGCCGCAGCGATATAAACACGGGCATTCTTGACCGATTTTTCAAGTGCAAATTTTTTCCTGAAAAGCGGAGCAGGTTCATATTCCTTATCCTGGTTATCTGTAATCCATTGACCCGTCCAATCCGAAGGATTTAACTTAGCCGTTTCGAAATAGGATGTTTCAGATGTCCGACACTTTTGTCCTTTTTGATCCCATACCGTAACATTCCAATAATAACGCGTATGTGATTGGAGAGACATCCCTTCGGTATAAGGCTGCAGATTATCCGGAGATGTACCGATACATATTTCAGAACGGGAGATATCAAAATCGTCCTCCACACTTTCATACTCCCAAGTAAAACGGGGAGAGATCGTTTCTATGCCAAGTGGTTCTTTCAGGTATTCCGTGCGCAGATTGACTGGCACGGTTTGTGTATTTTCGCTTTGACAAGCTGTTAATGTCAAGACATAAAAAATAAAAAGGATTAATACATTTTGTGTTTTCATGGTTGTTATATTGTTTCTGTATCTGGTTCTCTTATCGAATTACCTTCACTTCTTCCGGAGCATTTATTTCACTTTTAATCGTTCCTCCCGGTTGTTTTTCATGCCGAATCCGAATAGTCCCATAAGGAGTCGGGAAAGTCCCTTCTACCCATTCTAGATCCCCTAAATGAGGTGTGATTTTTACCACACGACAGCCAGGTTCTATAATCTGTACTCCCAATACATACTCACTCAGCCAGGCTGTCGGACCAGATGCCCAGCCATGACATAAACTATGGCGAAACCCTTCGTAACAATAAGCGCCATAATCCCCATGAATATCCTTTTTACCTGGAGCAACCAGTTCATCTATCCGTCCTGCGCCGGGCAACCAATCCAGGTTAAAATCTTCCCAAAACGTAGTCGCACCCAAATCAAGCATTGCCCCCCAGTAATCACGGATAACAGTCATTGCTCCGTCATAATTCCCGGCTAAAGCCATTGCACGCAACATATAATAACCATAAAAAGTAGAAAAACCATGACCTCCGTTTACAGAGAGGTAGGAATTATCAGCCTCTTTAGGCGACATCAAACCGGAAATAGCCATAAGGGCAGCAGCTTGTTTCGAACCAGGCGCATCTGGTGCTTTGCCAGACTTCAACATCGCTTTTGTGATAATCGAAGCGGCCTTTACAGCTCGTTTTGCAGTAGCCTGGCATTCTGCTGCCAACACTTTTTCATCCAAGATCGTACAAAGTTCTTCGCCCGCTCGCAAAGCTTGAATCATTAATGCCTGCAACCCGGCATCTATAGCCGCCGGATTTTCACTAGAAGGCCAATCCAGAAAGCGATTCCCATCCAACTGTTCCCTGCCATCTTTATCCACTTTGGAAATCAGGTGTTGCAACAAACTGGTCAGATACGCTTTCTGTTCCTTTAAATAATCCAGATCACCCTGATAAAAATACCAATCCCGATGGATCAGCAACCACCAGATCGAATAAGAACTAATCCCATTCATCCATTGTGGCAGTGGAGTAATGTCCCGAATCAGATCCAGGCTTTTAGGCACCACCTCATGATAGCCAAAGACCGAGTTGACTGTCATCACCTCCGGATGTAAATCGCCTACCCAGACCAATCGGTCACGTTTAATCCCATCCCATAAATATTCCTGCATATTCAAATGCACTGTATACGCACCTGTTTGCCAGATTTTATTTAACCGTTCATCGTTACATTTGAATGAACCTTTATAAGGTATATCAAGAAAAGTCGAGATTGCTCTGACTTCTTTCAGGTGCAATTCTGCCTCATCACCCAATAAGTCGATACGGACAAAACGAAAACCTGAATTTCCAACCTCTGTTACTCCCAACCAAGGCAATTTTAGTGTAAAATCACGCATAGCATGATCGTTTGTTGCTCCTTTTACACCAATTTCCGACATCGCTTCACTAACAGATTCACCGAAACGGATCCGTACAGATACCGGCAGTTGAGAAGCAGGCATTCCGGTGACCACCTGAACTCCTCCTTGCAACTCTCTTCCAAAATCCAACAATATTGAAACAGGCTCTCCCGGTTTGTTTTTCATTACACAAATACGGGTATTGGCCAGATCCGATTGCCCGTTACCTGGTAATAACAAATTATTTATTCCGGAGATTTGATCACCCGACTGTTGCCATACAATACGTGTCGGAGAAAGATATTCACGCGTGCGAGTATCCCGTTGCTGCGCTGAAGTCAAAAACGAACAACAAAGAAAAAAAAATAGGATCAGATGTTTATTCATGATTTAGATATAGGGTTTTAAAAGTCGCGTTCTGAAATATATTCAAAACGCGATATTCGTTTCTTCTTACAATCCGAAAGCCGGTACCAGATCATCCAATTGTTGGTCTGTCATACCTTCCGGCTCATATCCACACATCCGGGCATTCATATAGATCTGAGCCGACTTACTCAACGTATCTATGGCATCAAAACATTCGATAATATCCTCACCAACTGCTAATATACCATGTTTTTCCCAGAAAACCACATCGTGTTTTTCCAATTGTCTGATTGTAGCTTCAGCCAAAGCCAACGTTCCCGGGATCTCATAAGGGACAATCCCTACGCCTTTAGGCACAATAATCCGGGATTCGGGAATCATACTCCATAGGGTACGCGTCAATTTTTCAGAATCAAGAAACGGTTTACAATGAGTCATTCCGATCAGATCTGTCGGATGTGTATGCACTACGACCTTTATATCTCTTCCCAATCCACGAAGATAATTATGCATCATTAAATGAGAAGGCAATTCTGATGTCGGAACAATTGGTTGCTCTGCAATAATCTCATACGATTTCCCATCCGATGATATACGGATAAGTGATCCGTTTGCAAACGGATCCTGAGCAACATAACGCATCCGCTTGCCTGTTCCGGTTACATAAAAAATATGATTACTCAGAACCTCCATAGGCGTCAGTAGGTCTATAGCCGGACATAAAGCAGGTAAAGTCTTTTCTTCCTCAGACATCAATGAAGTCACGTTCACCGAAATATTACCTCCATTTCGTTCTGCCCATCCTTTTGTCCACAGATATCCTGCTACCTCTGCAATCCGTTCTATCTCTGCCATCAGGCTGTTATTGTTTCTAATTGTGATCATTCTTTCTTTATCTATTGAATCGTATTATACTAAATTAGGAAATAACAAGGAAAATATCAGTATACAGATTCCTGCTACCAATACAATGATTGTTTTTGTACTCGCCCCTTGCCATTCTTTCAAAATTATTCCCCAGAAATTACTGAATATGACATTTAATGACATCAGGATACTCCATGAAAAAGCCAGCATAACCGGTGAATCGGTAAAATAACTTTTCCCCATTCCCAAGCCAAAAAACTGGGAATACCACAAGACTCCTGCTAAAGCACAAAATAACACATTATTAAGTAAAGTACCCTTTGATACAGAGAAATAATCTTTTCCGGTCTTATTCTTTATATTCTGGAAAATACAATAAGAGGCATTGGTTAGAAAACCACCGATCGTGACTAATAAAATCACAGGATTCAAGGCAAACAGTTCGCTTGCCCCACCCGCTTTTACCTCTGCGACAATCTCGTTTCCAGACTCCAGCCCCAGATTAAAACAGGCACTCATCACTCCGGCAAGTAAAGCAACGAGCAATCCTTTCGTCAAAGCAAAATCTTTAATCGCTGCTTTCTTTTCTTCTTCCGTCATATTTTGTGCCCGTAAACTACCGGCATAACCAATCACTGCTATACCGGCCAGGGTAATACAGACACCGATCAACACAATTAATCCATCCCCGTGGAAAAGATCCATCCCACCGAAGATAGCCGGGAGAAGAGTTCCAAAACCGGCACAGGTACCCAAAGCAATACTTTGTCCCAGTGCAACTCCCAAGTATCGCATACTTAAACCGAAAGTCAACCCTCCTACTCCCCATAGCATACCATACACTATACAGCCCCAACTACCGTCGGCGCTCCATAACTGCATAAGGCTACTTCCGGAAGGAATGGCCAACAACGCACCTAAATAGGGAAAAACAAGCCATGCAAACAGCCCTTGTATCAACCAAAAGCTTTCCCAACTCCACTCTTTTACTTTCCGTATCGGCACATACGAACTACTCTGTCCAAAACTACCGACAGCTATTATTAATAAACCGATTAATATCTCCACAATTATTAATTGTTAATGATTAATTGCGCTTGCTCGTTACTTCTTTTTCATATTGTTGGATGCCTGCAATATAATCATCTCCAACCGGCACATTATTCTGCAGACAGAACATATCCCATACCGCATTCCACGGCATACTCTTTAATTCTTCCTGCATAGCCAACCGTTCAAAATATTTACCCTCCGCTTCATATTGCTGCAGTAGTGCAGACGGTTCCAATAAAGCCTGTAAGAAAGCCTTTTGTGTTGCACGACATCCAATCACATAAGCACCTATACGATTAATCGTGGCATCAAAATAATCCAATCCGATATGTACGCGATCCAATGCTTCACAACGGATAATTTCCCGAGCCAGATCCATCAGATCATCATTAAGTATGACCACATGATCACTGTCCCAACGGATCGGACGGCTCACATGCAACATAATCTCGGGAGTGAAAAGCAATAAAGAAGAAACTTTATCCGCTACACTTTCCGTCAAATGGAAATGTCCGGTATCCAAGGTAACAATTTTACCTTTCTTAGCACCATAACCCAGATAGAAATCATAAGAACCCACCGTATAACTCTCCAAACCTATGCCAAAGAGTTTTGCTTCAATACAATCCTTCATATAATTATATGGGGTTGAAAAGATCTCATCTAAGGACTGTTCTAGTAAACGACGATATTTTAACCTGTTTGCAGGCACTTCCTTACTTCCATCATGCACCCAAAGGTTCATCATAGCAGGATCTTCCTGATATTTCCCCATCTCTTCACTGATCCATCGACAACGTTTCGTATGTTCGATCCAGAAGTTACGTATCTCATTATCCGGGTTAGCCAGTGTCAGATCACCACTTTTAGGATGTGAGAAAGAGGTACTGTTGAAGTCCAGTTTCATTCCATTTTCTTTCGCCCATTGCATCCAGCTTTGGAAATGAACCGGTTCTACCTCATCGCGATCGACCACTTTACCTTGAAAATCACCATATATCTCATGTAAACTCAAACGGTGGTTGCCGGCTATATACGATGATGCTTTGAGAATATCAGCACGTAACTCATCGATATTGCGTGCGCGTCCGGGATAGTTACCCGTTACCTGAATTCCTCCTGTTAATGTACCTCCCTGATTTTCAAAACCGGTAACATCATCTGCCTGCCAGCAATGCAAAGACAAGGCAATTTTTTGTAAACTGTCGATCGCTTTATTCACGTCCACACCCAAGGCGGCATACTTCTCTGATGCTACCTGAAAAGCTGATTTAATAGCTGTTTCTTTTGTCATAATATGATTATTGAATTATTATTATTGAGGATAAAATGTTTTCAGATCAAAGGAAGAGGCTATAATCCGGCGCATCTCCCAACGGTCGGCAACCAAGCCGGCAGCTTTGGCCTGTACCATACAGTTTCCAATAGCTGTAGCCTCAGATGGCCCTGCCACAACGGGTATACCTATCGCATTTGCTGTCAATTGATTGAGCAGTGCATTATTCGATCCACCACCTATTATATGTAGTTTATCGACTGCAAACGGAGCTGTCTCTTTGAGCATTGATAAAACCTCTTTATAGCGGTTTGCCAAACTATAAAAGATACAACGAATAAAATCGGCATCACTCTGTGGAGTATCTTGTCCGGTTTGTCGACAATATGCGGCAATCGCCTCAGTCATAAGCTGCGGATTGGCGAAAGAGTCGTCATCCGGATTAACAATCGATGCAAATGTGCTCTCTTTTTCAGCCTTTTGAACAATCTCTTCGTAAGAATAAGAACGGCCTTCCCTCTCCCACTCCTTTCGGCACTGTTCTAAAAGCCACATTCCGGTAATATTCTTTAAAAATCGGGTAGTCCCTTCGATTCCTCCTTCATTGGTGAAGTTATTGTTGAAAGAAGCGTCATTGATAATCGGTTGTTCGACTTCTATCCCCATCAAACTCCATGTACCACTGCTTAAATATGCAAAATGAGTATCGACTGCCGGTACAGCCACAACAGCCGATGCTGTATCATGCCCTGCAACAGCAATAACAGGAATTTTTCCTATACCAGTCTCATTGGCTATCTCTTCTGTTAATTCGCCCACTATTGTTCCGGGCATAACCAGCGGAAGCATTATCGAGGGAGAGATTCCTGCTGTTTTAAGCAATAATTCTTCAAACTGTTTGGTTATCGGGTTCAATATTTGTGAGGTTGATGCATCGGTATACTCACAAACTTTTTCCCCTGTTAATAAATAGGATAGTAGATCTGGTATAAAAAGAATATTTTCTGCCTGTTCTAACGGTGCAAACTGCTCTTGTTTCATTCGGTATAATTGAAACAGGCTATTAAAATTCATTATTTGAATCCCTGTCAGATGATATACTTCTTCACGAGGAAGCAGCTTAAAAAAAGCTTCAGGTGCTCCTTCGGTATAAGGATCTCTGTATGCACGCGGCAGTCCTAAGAGCGTACCGTCTTGGGCTATACAACCAAAATCTACCCCCCAGGTATCGATCCCAATCGAATCGACCTGTATGTTCTTTTGCATACATATCCGCAGACTTTCTCGTAGCGAATCATACAATTGATAGATATTCCAATAGTACTTGCCATGAAGTTCCATGATGCTGTTTTCAAATCGATGGATCTCATGCATTTCAAATGTGGAGCCAGTTAGTGTGCCTATGATCGCTCTTCCGCTTGTCGCTCCGATATCAAAGGCCAAAAAGTTTTTTGTTTTCATGGTATTATTCAAATGAACACTTTTCAGGAGAGCAAAAATAGAGAGTTAACAGATGCCGGAATTTATGAAAATGATAATAATCCTATAAATTATGACAGAAGTAGTTTTAAAAGGTATGTTGACTGTTTTTTGCAGTATCCCAACTGTTTTTTTGCAAGATACTGTCTGTTTTTCTGTAACACGTAGGTCTGTTTTCTGTTAGAGGTACGTCTAAAACAATTTAGAGGTACGTCTAAATTCGTTTAGAGGTACGTGTAAAATAATTTAGAGGTACCTCTAACAGAAAAGTGATCGCTATGTTGTAACTTTTTGTTTCAAATAAGCTTTTATTATATTTGCACTCTTTTAATAACACATTATGAAATTTAGACAAATATTGATGACACGTTTATGGTTTTTTTGTGTGATGTTGGGTTCGTTTTTAGCTGTATGTACCGCTTGTGACGATGATGATGAACAATTCTCTCCGGAGGAACAGAATTATTTCGAAGAGAATGCAGACTATCTCTATCGAAGAAAAACCGAAAAAAATGAGAACGGAGATTTGGTTTATACACCGATTCCTGTCGGGAAAGATACAATCTTGTATCGGGTTATGGAGAAAGAGGGAGATGGGGAAAAACCGCAGATGAGCAGTCGGCTTACCATGCTCATACAAGGTGAATTGATCAGTGGTGAAACTTTTCAACCGCAGATTGAAATACCCTGTACACCAGCACAATTAATACCCGGAATGGCCTATACTCTTTTGGAATGTGCAGAAGGAGAAACGGTTGAAAGTATTATCCCGGCATCGTTGGGATATGGATATGTACCGGTCGGAACAATTCCAGCTGGTTCGACATTAATTTTTGTCTTTAAAATAAAAGCGATCGATACGCCTTAAGGGTATATCGATCGCTTTATGACAGGGGGATAGATCTATTAGGATCACTTTTTTAGTTTTCTCGGATAATTAAAACCCAGTCGTTACCCCGACCGGAGGATGGTGGAGTTATTTGACAGGCACTTGTACGCATAACCTCTTCCCCCTCTTTTAATTCTCCTGTACGGGGATTCATCCAGGATAAAGCGAATTTGTTTTTACGGCTGATCGGTTCCAGGTTGATTGTTGCATTTTCTCCATGGGGAAAATAGACAAATGCAAATCCATTACCACGTAAAGCAACTATTTTATGATCAGGTGAACTGTTTTCGGAAACGATTAGCGATAAATCAGGTATGCGGCTTGTCCAATCAAAACGTTCCATCAGCTGGCGGGCATAGATTAAATCGAAGGCGCCGGGTAAGTCCATGGATGTTTTCCAGTTTCCTCTTGCTTGGCCGGTCGGTTCAAATTCAGGAGTCAGCATTTGCCAGATATCATGACAACCATACGTATGGCCTAACGCTCCCGTAAAAAGATTCCAGTACATGGCTTGGCGAACATCCACATCATCAAACCACCCTAAGGAGTCGGGCTGCCAGCATATCGGATGGTTTTCATAACGGGGCTCTCCGTCCAAACACGGTTTGACCGGAATAAGATTATAGTCTCTTTGTACAATTTTTTCATAGGCTGCATAGTTGCGTTGGCAATGGCCTGTTTGCGACATATTGAAATCGAGCCAGTCACAGTTATGAAACCATTCGCTGGATGAGCGTTCGCCTTGCGGATGGAAAGTGATCAGATGGTTTTTATCGGCTTTTCGCAGAGCTTTCCCTAATGCATCCCAGATCGGATAATTGCCATCGCCCCCAAAACGGTCGCCTCCATTGATCCAGATAATATTTTTGAAATTCTTATAGCGTTTGCCCAACCATGTTCCATACCATTCGGCATTTATAGGGGTGAAAATTTCCGGACCAACGCCCCATTGTTTATCTACTTTATCTCCCCAGGTGGGAAGTAATCCGATATACAGTCCTTTTGTTTCTGCCATTTTGATCACTTTGTCGACCCATTTAAAATAGGCTTCATTCGGTTGCTCTATCCGATTGTCTGTTAATGGCGTATCCCCATTTTTATTGGGTGTGTTTAACCCATCGAGTTCGGCCAGAATAACAGCCTGGATCACCGTAAAACCTTTTGCTCGTCTGTTTTCGAGGTATTCTTCTACTTCCTGTTCATTTAAGCGATGGAATAATTCCCAGGCGGTATCTGCCAGATAGAAGAAAGGTGTGCCGTCTTTGTGTTGCAGATAACGCCCGTTGGCAGATACTTCGAGTTTGCCATGCGAAAAGTTTACAGACGATCCATTCCATAATGTCTTTTGTGAAAAACATGACCACACAGAGGTTAAAGCCAACAAAACAATGATTAGCTGATTTTTCATAATGTACTTATTTACTTAAAATTAGGGTTGAAGGCATATTTTGTAATGCCTCTTGATGATTTTCAGATATACGGTTCCAGGTATGATAACCGATAAGCATAAAATTATAACCATTGAATATCTCAGCGGTCAACTCTTTTTCCCGTAAAATAGCCGTATTTCGTACACGGGTTATAAAGTCTTGTGATTTTTCTTCTACAACAGATCGTCCGGGAGTCGTATGATTGGTCAGGTTTAAGACTGCCGCTAAACCCTGAGTCGATCTCAGTAACGTCTGTGCATAATGGAATAGGTAGAGATCTTCCTCTGAGTCAATGATAATCAAAATGCTATTTGCTTTTACAAAATCACGGTTAATGAACACGCCAACCGGGACGTTTGTCTGTTCGATAAACATTTTGGTTTTATCTTTCAACAAATCACCCGGGTAAAATAACGATTCCGGGGCTTTGAATTTCTTAAGGTACTTATTGTATAGCGACTTATGGTACTTTGTGGCGGCAACGTCACCGGGTAGATTACTGTGGGAGATCCCGGCACCGACCAGTAAAAAATCGAAACCTTCTTCGTTGACGATTTGGCAGATATCTTGTCCCGGATTATTGGATATTTCATAACGTGTTTGAATGTCGATCCCTAATTTTTGAGCGCCGTACAGGATCGGACCGAAACTCATCTCTTCAAAATTTTCAATGTGTAATGGATTCACATCCGGCCCTACAGTCAGATGGAGTGCCGTTAATTCCATTTTATTTTTCCCTTTAGAAAACATCTGGTGGGCAACATCTAACATAATCTGACCGTTTCCGGCGCGTCCAAAAGAAAGTAAAACCCTGAAGATATTTTCGACCGGTTGATGTGTTGTGTGTTCCAACAACTTATCTCTTGTCCGGAAGCAGAACTTAATGAATGAGATCAGAGGTGCTGTCATGAAGGTGGTAATTAATGTCATGATGACTAACATGACAAAAATCGGAGGAGGAAGTATCTTCATTTCGTAACCGATGGTCAGTACCACTAACTCCATTAATCCTCTCGTATTCATTAGTGCGCCAATATAAAGGCTGTTTTTCCAACTCTCGCCGACAAAACGGGCAGAGAACAATGCGCCTCCGAATTTTCCGGCAATAGCGACAAGGATCAGGATTCCACACATCGACCATAGTTCCGGGGTATTCAGTAGACCGATCTCAGTCCGGAGGCCGGTAGAGACAAAGAATAGAGGTAGGAACAAGGAGAGTGAAACGTCTTCCACTTTTTCGCTCATGATCTTACGGAATTTAATATCTCCGGGCATGACTACTCCGGCAATGAAAGCGCCAAACAGAGCATGTAGTCCGAGTACTTCAGTGGTATAAGCAGACATGATAAGAATCAGAAACATAGAGGCGACTAATCCTTTGTCGATCACTTCTTTATTGTGATAAATATTCCCAACCATTTGTAAAAAAGGACGGACAGCAAGAAACATGAAAGCGATATATACAACAGAAAACAGGATATTAAAGATGGCGCTTAACATCGATCCGGCTTGTGCTATGGCTATGACAACAGCCAGTAAACACCAGGCGGTGATATCTCCATTGGCAGCGCTGGCTAATGAAATTGTTCCGAGATGTGTTTTGGTTAACCCCTTTTCTTGAATGATACGCGCTAATACCGGAAAGGCGGTTATACTCATCGATATACCGATAAATAATGCAAAAGAGAGAAAAGGCGTACTTTCATCAGCATATGTATCGTAAAGAAAATAGGCAGCCAACATACCGAAAAAGAAAGGAACAATAGTGCTGGTATGGCTGATTAGGATTGTCTCTTTCAGTTTACTTCGAACTTCCGTAATGTCCAATTCCATGCCTATAGCAAACATAAAAAGAATCAATCCGAATTGACTGATTAAAGTAATATTCCCTAATGATTCGACGGGGAAAAGAAAGGCAGATATTTCAGGAAAAGTACTTCCCAGAATAGAAGGTCCCAGGATAATACCGGCAAGAATCTCTCCTAAAACCGTCGGTTGTCCTATTTTCATGAATAACCATCCAAAAATACGACAGAAAATAAGAATGACGATTATTTGTAACAGGAGGATACCTATTGGAGATTCAATGTGTTCGAGCAACAGTTTCTGAAACAGATCAAATCCTTCCGACAGATTGGTCGGGGCATCGTAGGTCGCAGAAATTGCTTCGTCCACTTGTTGGCGTTCTCCTTGTTTAGCAATAAAGAACATCAATGAACCGAAAACAATAATCACCATCAGATAGAAAGTCAAACTTTTTGCCCCTTTACTCATCTACTACGCGGTTTGATGCAAAAATAATAAATATCCTTTTATTCTCATTATTCTCAAAGGGTATATTTTTTTCTTTTATCTTTGTCAGATAACCAATTATATAAAAATAATGGATTCGCTTAACCTGATTAAAAATGATCCTTGGCTATCTCCCTATGAAAAAGCCATTGATGGACGATATGAGTATGCCCTGAATAAAGAACAAAACCTGACAAACAATGGGAAACAATCACTCTCGGATTTTGCTTCCGGTTATCTTTATTTTGGATTGCATAAACAACCCGGTGGATGGGTTTTCCGCGAATGGGCTCCTCATGCAACAGCGATTTATCTTATTGGCTCTTTCAACGGTTGGGAAAAAGATGAAACATACCGGATGAAGTTACACGAGAATGGGGTATGGGAGATACAATTGGATGAACATCAACTTCACCACGAAGATTTATTCAAACTCCTTGTGGAATGGGAAGGTGGAAGTGGAGAGCGTATACCGGCCTGGATACGCCGGGTAGTCCAAGATCCACAGACTCATATTTTTAATGCACAGGTTTGGAATCCCAAACAACCTTTTGTCTTTAAACAGAATGATTTTATACCCGATACTTCTCCTTTACTGATTTATGAATGTCATATCGGAATGAGTACAAATGAAGAACGGGTAGGTACATATACCGAATTCCGGAAGAATATACTGCCCCGCATTAAAAAAGACGGTTATAACGCGATCCAGATTATGGCTATTCAGGAACATCCCTATTATGGCTCTTTTGGATATCATGTCAGTAGCTTTTTTGCAGCATCCTCTCGTTTTGGTACTCCAGAAGAACTGAAACAACTGATTGATGAAGCGCATGGGATGGGTATCAGTGTGATTATGGATATTGTGCATAGCCATGCCGTGAAAAACGAAATAGAGGGATTAGGGCGTTTTGACGGTTCCTATGATCAGTATTTTCATTCAGGTGATCGACGTGAACATCCAGCTTGGGACTCTTTGGTGTTTGATTATGGCAAGAATGAGGTGCTCCATTTTTTATTATCAAATTGCAAATTCTGGCTCGAAGAATATAAGTTCGACGGTTTCCGTTTTGATGGAGTCACCTCTATGTTGTATTATAGCCATGGGTTAGGAGAAGCTTTTATGAATTATAGCGACTACTTTAACGGACGTCAGGATGGAGACGCTATTGCCTACCTCACATTAGCCAATAAACTGATCCATGAAGTCAATAAAAATGCGATTACTATTGCTGAGGAGGTGAGTGGTATGCCCGGACTGGCTGCAAAAGTAGAAGATGGCGGTTATGGGTTTGATTATCGTATGGCGATGAATATTCCGGACTACTGGATAAAAACGATCAAAGAGAAAAAAGATGAAGAGTGGCATCCATCCTCTATCTGGTGGGAAACAACCAATCGCCGTTCCGATGAAAAGACGATCAGCTATACAGAAAGTCATGATCAGGCATTGGTTGGAGATAAGACGATTATTTTCCGTTTGATCGATGCCGATATGTACTGGCATATGCAGGTGGATGATCATACTTTTTTAGTGGATCGCGGTATGGCTTTACATAAAATGATCCGGTTAGTCACTGTTGCCACCATCAATGGAGGTTACCTTAACTTTATGGGGAATGAATTCGGTCATCCCGAATGGATCGATTTTCCTCGTGAGGGGAATGGTTGGTCGTATAAATATGCACGACGACAGTGGGAACTGGTCGATAATTTGAACTTGAAATACCATTATCTGGGTGATTTCGATCGCGAAATGCTAAACCTGATCAAAGCGGTGAAAGGTTTTCAAAATACACCCGTGCAAAAAATATGGGATAATGATGGTGACCAGATCTTAGCGTTTATGCGGCAAGAGTTGTTGTTTGTCTTTAACTTCAGTCCGGATAAATCGTTTACCGATTATGGCTTCCTTGTTCCTATGGGCGAATACGAAGTCGTTCTGAATACGGATGCACCGTGTTTTGGTGGTTTTGGCTTGGCCGACGACAGTATCCATCATTTTACCCATTTTGATCCTTTATATAAACAAGAAAAGAAAGAATGGTTGAAACTCTACCTACCAGCCCGTAGCGCGTTGGTTTTGAGAAAAATATAATTTACAGATAAAAATCATGTTATATCCATTGACATTTAAACCGATCCTCAAAAGTGTGCTTTGGGGAGGTTCAGCGATTTGCCCGTTTAAAGGCATTACTCCCGTACAGGAAGGTATCGGGGAAAGTTGGGAACTCTCTCATGTGGAAGATCACTATTCGATTGTAGCGAATGGAGCATTAGAAGGAAAATCTTTAGATGAATTGATTCGTATATACGGAAATAGTCTGGTTGGAGAGAAAGTGATCCGCCGGTTTGGAACAACATTCCCGTTATTGATCAAATTCATCGATGCACGTGATGATCTATCCATTCAGGTTCATCCCGATGATACGTTGGCACGCAAACGACATAATTCGTTTGGAAAAACAGAAATGTGGTACGTGATTAAAGCTACTCCCAAAGCAACTTTATACTCCGGTTTTTCGCAACAGATCAATGCCGAAGAATATGTGGAGCGAGTCAAAGACAACACAATCATGGATGTTTTAAAACGCTACGAAGTGGCTTCAGGTGATGTCTTTTTTCTGCCGGCCGGCCGTGTGCATGCCATAGGGGCAGGTTGCTTTATCGCAGAAATTCAGCAGACAAGTAATGTGACTTATCGCATCTATGATTATAACCGGAAAGATATTCAGGGCAATGAGCGCGAATTGCATACGGAATTGGCAAAAGACGCGATCGATTATACGTTGTATGATGATTATAGAACACATTATTCGTCAGAAAAAGATGCTGTAGTAGAATTAGTTCACTGTAAATATTTCACAACAAACCTGTTGGAGTTGGATAAACCGATAGAACGTGATTTAGTCGCATTGGATTCTTTTGTCGTCTATATTTGTATGGAAGGAGGGGCTAAGATCACTGATGATAAAGGAAATGTTATCGAAGTCCATCAAGGGCAGACTGTACTGATCCCTGCGGAAACCAAACAAGTAAATATCCTCCCGCTTTCTACGGTCAAATTGATGGAAACATATATCGATTGATCTGATAAAGAGACAAAACACAAACAGGCGACCTGATACATTGATACGCAGGTCGCCTGTTTTTCTTTATAGGAAAATATTATTCAACCGGAATAAAAATACTATTTATCCGATCTCCTTTGATAGCAACAATATTCTTACCTTTATTTTTTATAAGTTTAATACGGGCACGTCCATTATATGCCTGCACTTTTTTAGAACCGCTGGATGTTCCCCGGTTTATGATCAGATGACCATCTCCGACAGAGTCAAAATAAATATAATCGCGCGAAGTGAGGCTAACGACTCCATTTTCATCAATCAATGCAGCTTCTATCCAGACATATTCATCAGTCTCTTCGATGATTGAAGCTGTCAGTTGTGTAGGAGAACCAAACGTTCTTGTTTCATACTCAAATGTAATTTCATCTTCCACCCGTTCTTTTCCTTTTTTACCAATGGCTTTAATCGTATTAGTGCCTGATTTGAATACAGATTCCCAGCGCAATCCTGCGGCAGGAAAATCTTGTGAGTTACGTTTTTGCTTACCTAAACTTTCTCCGTTAACAAACAACTCCACCTCTTCACAATTAGAATATACTTTCATCATTTTCTTTTCATTGGCCTTTCCCCACCTGACAGGCCATGAATGTCCGTATATGTGAATCATTGGTTTTTCAGTCCAATAAGATTGAAAAACATAATAACTCTCTTTAGGTGTAAAATCCCGTTCGATGACTCCTTTTTGATTCATATAAGGCACCGGATTTTCCGGTCTGACAGGAGTTGAGAAGTCTTTAAAAGGCCAATAGGCCGCACCTGTAAGCCAAGGCATTGTTTCTTGTTCTTTCAGATGCCAGTCAATCAGGTCACAGATATAAGATTCACTCCAGTCGCCATCTTTAGAAACGCGAGCTGCTCCTCCGTATAAAGACGCATCCCCGGCGCGTTCATCGGCTCCCTGACCGGAAACGATATTCTGAAGGTTCTCAAATATATTTTCTGCATGTCGCCGTGCATGACTATCACCACCCCATTCCACATGCAGGAAATGATTTACTTTTTGCATTTCTGTATGTGATACATCTTTATATTCGGTATACACTCCGCGATACCAACCGGCCCAGATGGAAGGTGAGTAGACATCCACAATATCGCTGCAAAATTCGCAACGGCGGATAGCCGTTTTCCGGCTATTGTCCAATTGATGAGCCAGATCATGCAACTCTTTCATAAATGCCCGGATAGCATCTTTTTCAAAATAGCTAAAATCATTTGGCCAGTCATTTTCATTTCCCAGTCCCCAAATGATAACCGAAGGATGATTACGATGTTGAGTGACCATATTCGTTAACATCCGCCTGGCTTGTATTTTATAACTTTCACCACCTAATCCACCACGACACCAGGGTATTTCTTCCCAGACAAGTATGCCTAACTCATCACATAAATTGAGTATAATTTCCGATTGCTGATAATGCCCCAAGCGGATAAAATTGACACCCATCCGTTTCATCATTTCAATCTCGGTTCTCATCATCGCTTCCGTCATTGCTTGTCCTACGCCGGCATGATCTTCATGACGGTGTGTTCCGCGAAGCAGTAATCGTTTTCCATTGAGATAAAACGGCCCTTTCTCTTTGAATTCAAAATGACGGAAACCAAAACATTCTTTTGCGGTAACACTTTCTCCTTCTACATCCAGTTTTAATTCGCAGGTGTAGAGGTTGGGATTATCTACATCCCATAAAATCGGATTTTTTATAGAGATTTCAGTGATAAACTGTTTTCCTAACGGAAGTATATCCTGAAGCTGTTTATTAAAAACAATTTTTTTATTCGGATCATAAACAGTCACTTGTATGTTTGCCTTTTTTATATCCGCCGGATTATGAAAAGAGGCATTAATCGTTAAGATCCCCTCTTTCAGACTTGTTGATAATCCGGCATCTAACTGTATGTATTGAAAGGATGTTTTCGGCACATAGACCAGATTGACATACCGGTACAGCCCACCATAAACATTAAAATCGGATAAATCAGAAGGAATCATCTCCAGATCTCTTGAATTGTCACAACGAATTGAAAGGGGAATCTTTCCTCCGAACCGCTCTGTTAATCCTTTGTCTTTTTTAAACGCTTCAACCGCATCTGTTATATCAAGCGTCCACTCATCATATCCACCAATATGTTCACCCACTTTAGTCGTATAAAGATATACTTCCGTTTTCTGACCGGCACCTTCAAAATCAAGTAGAACTCTACCGTCGGCATACGGATTCTCTATATCCAACAATGTCTTATACCATCCCGCCCCCTGATAATAATTGACATCAGGATCTACAGCATCTTCTGCATTGAAACAATGAGGCAGTGTAACCTTTTCCCAAAGAGGTACGGTTTCCGGATTTCCCGGATTAGCAGGACGTACAGCCTCCCATATACCTCCAAGATCACCTTTCAGGTATTCCCAATTCTCAGTCAATCGAATTTTATGGGTTGTCGGCACTTTCCCTGTAGCAGAGTATAAAGAACAAAGTAATAGACAGCTTAGTAGAATAGATCTCATCATTTTAAGTATTAATATCAAAATGTTATTCCGGTGAGTGTTTGCGTACACACCACGAAATATTCTTCAAGCAATTCCGGTATAATGATCAAAAATATGGTCGGGGAATGTTGCTGAAAGAAGCCACAAAAATAGGAAAAGATTTATTATCGCCTATTTTCAGACCTTATTTGTTTGTAAAATTTCGGTCACTTTATGATCCGCCTTAGCTTTGATTTCAGGGGTAACACTATCATTGACCAATTTCAAGGCCAATGCCATTACGGCTATATCATCTGTAAAACCGATAACAGGCAGAATACTTTCAGGAATGAGGTCGACAGGTAAAATAAAGTATCCCAAAGCACCTACAATATAGGCTTTATGTTTGAAAGGAACTTTATCATCCTCAAGCAGATAATAAAGAATAAGTGCCGGACGAAGTACTGTTGCACCTACTTTCCGGGCAATACGGAATATTTTATCCCAAAAGTTCTTTTTAGAATAATGCTTCCCATATTTTTCTATCTCGTTAATCTCTTCAAAAGAGACATCTTCAATCCTTTTTGTCATAAATGTTTATCTCTTGGTTGTTTTCCTTCATACAAAACTAAGAAAAATAATCACTCTTTGAATATGAAAGGATTAGTTTAACAACTCATCAGATTATTTCACTTTTACTTGTTTTATAATCGTTCCTCGCTCTGTTTCTTAATTTGTACACACAGTTTTGAGAACTATCTACTCCCCTTTCCGGAGCCATTTCGAACACTTTTCTGTTAGAGGTACCTCTAAATAATTTTAGACGTACCTCTAAACAGATTTACACCTACCTCTAAATCAATTTAGAGGTACGTCTAACCAAAAAGTGGTTTACTTCATGTAATACAGTCAATACGATCCGACAAAAAAGCCTTCACTATAACCCTTAAATACGAGATACTCATTCACGCTCTTAAAGCAAATTCAGAAATTCCAGTTTTTTGCCAAAATGTTTACTTACCTTTGTAAATTAAGCATTTATAAGAACCGATCGTAATAAAAAACATATATATGAAGATTCTGGTAGTAGAAGATGAAGACGCCTTGCGGGAAGTGATTGTCCGTTCACTGGAAAAGGAACGTTATCTGGTAGAATGTGTGGCTAATTACCAAGAAGCCATGTTCAAAATCAATGACTACGACTACGATTGCATCATATTGGATATCATGCTGCCGGGTGGCAGCGGACTATCGATACTGGAAGAATTAAAAAAATGTCATAAAAAAGAAAGTGTCATTATCATCTCAGCCAAAGATTCACTCGAAGATAAAATAACGGGATTAGATTTAGGAGCCGATGATTATCTGACCAAACCATTTCATCTGGCAGAACTAAATGCACGCATCAAGTCTGTCGTTCGCCGCAAACAACAAGACGGAGAGATGAACCTTATATTGGCAAATATCACCCTCTACCCCGATCGACATGCCGTTTTTATTGAAAACAAAGAATTAGAACTCAATCGGAAAGAATTTGACTTACTCTATTACTTTATTACCAATCCCAACCGCGTGATCAGCAAAAGTGCTTTAGCAGAATCTGTTTGGGGAGACTATATCGATCAGGCAGACAGTCTGGATTTTATATACAGTCAAGTCAAAAATCTTAGGAAAAAACTAAAAACAGCAGGTGCTACCCCTGAAATTAAAGCAGTTTATGGATTTGGATATAAAATGATAAGTGAAGATTAAAATGAAACTAATACATTACACCATACGCAATTTATTTGTACCCCTATTAATCATCATGACCGTCTGGGCATTTGTGTTTTACATCCTTGTACTGCATGAAGTAAATGATGAAACAAATGATACCCTACAAAACTATAAAGAGATTATCATCAAACAAGCTTTAGCCGACACCACCTTCCTGAAAGACCATATCGGCCTGATGAATAGCTATTATATACGTGAAATACCGGCAGATCAAGCCAATCTGAGCAAAGATGAATTCTATGATGATACAAAATACATTGAAATAGAAAACGAACATGAACCCATTCGTGTTTTACGCACAAGCTTCATGACTCCCAATGAAAAATACTATGAACTCAAAATAGAAATATCCACATTAGAAAAAGAAGACCTGACCGAAACAGTTCTATGGGCAACAATTATTCTTTATATTTTGTTGATTTGCTGTATTTTATTGGTGACCCATTCGGTCTTCAAAAAAAGTTTTATCCCATTATACACCATCTTAGATTGGTTGCGTCGTTATCATCCGGCTAAACCATCAGAACCATTAGTCAATCAGACATCCATAGAAGAATTTAATATCTTGAATCAAGCCTTTAGAGATGCAACCGAGCGAGGTATAAAAGTCTATGAAGAACAAAAACAATTTGTCGAAAATGCCTCCCATGAATTACAGACTCCTATTGCCGTCTGTATGAATAAACTAGAATTACTCAGTGAAAATCAGGATTGTACCGAAGAACAACTCGCCGAAATCGCAGATATTTATCGTACCCTACAAGGCATCTCTAAAATGAATAAATCATTACTCTTGTTATCACGCATTGAAAACAAACAGTTCCCCGATGAAGAAGAAGTCAACATCACCCAACTCGTACAATCAGTAACAAATGAGTTTATAGAAATGTATGAAAACAAAAATATACAACTCTATTTTATAAAAGAAGAACCACTAAGCTGTATCATGAATCCCGCTTTAGCACAAACAATGATTAAAAACCTGGTTCGAAACGCATTTATACATAATATCCCCGAAGGAGAAATTTATATTCAAATAACAACAGATTCATTAAGTATAGAAAATACAAGCGATAGCCCCGAACTAAACCGGGATAAACTATTTAAACGTTTCGGTAAACAAAGTAATCGACCCGATTCCACCGGTTTAGGTTTAGCCGTAATTCAATCAATAGCACTCATTTACAAGATAGACCTTACATATACATATAATGGAAAACATCGGTTTATTTTAACATTTAAGTAAACAACTATTCCAAAATCTTTCCCAAAAGTTCCTCTTTCTTTGTCATAAATTTAAAGAAAGAAGATATGAAAAAAATTAGTTCACTCGTGATTATCCTATTCCTGTCTGTTTTCTCCGCAATCGCAGATAATGACAGGATTACACAAGATGTGTCGGAACTACCCATAGAAAGTCGGGAATTCATCTCTACACATTTTACCCAGACAGAAATCTCACACATAAAAATTGAAAAAAATCTGATCGGAATTAAAAACTATGATGTGATCCTGACAGATGGAACAAACATCGAATTCAACCGATCAGGCAAATGGACAGATATAGATAGGCGTAAACAACCCATCCCAACAGTACTCATACCAGCGACAATAGCTGCTTATGTTAAAACCAATTTCAGTGATAAGCAAATCACCTCTATCGAAAGAGAAACCCGTGAATGGAGTGTAAAATTAGATAATGGACTCGAATTAACCTTTAATAAAAAAGGACAACTCATTGAAATAGACGACTAAATAACAAGAAGTACAACAATAAAAAATCAAAAGTATGAAAACAAAACTATTCATTCTAACAGGCTGTCTATCCGCCCTTTCAGTAATAACAAGCTGTGATGATGATCATCACTTTACACCGGAAAATACAGTAGTAAATGCCTTTAATCTGCAATATCCAAATGCAGAAAGAGTAGAGTGGGAAACAAAAGCTGGTTTTAAAGTCGCAGACTTCATCTTAAATACCCATCAAACAGAAGCATGGTTCGACTACGACGGAAGCTGGCTTTTAACGGAAACAGACCTTACCTTCAACGAACTGCCAGCCGAAGTACAAAAAAGCTTTAACGAAAGCCCCTATCAATCATGGCATATTGATGATGTAGATCAACTTGAACGCGTAAATGCAGCCCTCATCTATGTCATTGAAGTAGAACAAGGAAAAGAAGAATACGACCTCTATTATTCCGAAGAAGGAACCTTGATAAAAGAAGTCAATGACCATACAAATGCAGAACATATCCCTGTTGTTATACCAGGTACAATCATCGACGAAATCAAACGAATGTATCCCAATGCAGTTATCCGGGATATCGATAAAAAAGGTACTTTCTTTGAATTTGAAATCCAGGACGGACACATTGAACGCGAACTGCTCTTCAATAGCGAACAAAAATGGGTAAGTACAACCTGGGACATTCGTCAGGCTGATGTGCCGGCCATTGTACTCGAAACCCTTAAACAATCACAATACAACAACTATAAAATAGATGACATAGAAGCTATGCAAAAGCCCGAAGGGATGTATTACATCTTTGAATTAGAATCAGGAAACAAAGAAATATATCTGACAATAGATGCAACAGGAACCATAATCATCTAAAGACAACTCTCAGATTCAAACCATACAAAGAGGGTATCCAAAAAGAACAGCAGATTTTTGAATGAGTTATAACATATAACCTCATCCAAACATTTTCTAACTTTTTGAATACCCTCTTCTATTCGATATCTATTATCTTTGCCGCCCGTAATCCAGTCTGAACACAGATGAAACAAATCAAAAGAAAATGAAGAAGACAACAATAACTCGTTATACGATTACCAGTATACTGATTATAGCCATATCCACACCTCTTTTCGCACAAGAAAAGAAAATATTTGAAATAACCCCTGCCGTAGATCTCGTTAGCAGTTATGTCTGGAGAGGAGGCTATGAAACAGGAGCATCCATACAACCCACATTAACATTTACTTATGATCGTCTCTCTCTCGAAGCCTGGGGATCTACCGATTTCTCCACCGCCTCAGATGAACATAGAAGCAAAGAAATCAACCTGACTTTAGGATATGAAATCAAAGGATTCAATGTCGCACTGATAGACTACTGGTGGTCGGGAGAAGGAGCCCGATACGGACGATACTCTACCGATCACTATTTCGAAGCAGTTATCAGTTACCACTTTGGCGAATCTTTTCCACTCGCCTTGAGTTGGAATACATTCTTTGCCGGAGGAGACAAAAACGAAAAAGGAGATCAAAACTACTCTACCTACATCGAAGCGACGTATGATTTCAATCTCTTAGGAGTTGAACTTACACCAGCTATCGGCATCTCCCCCTGGACAGGGATGTACAACAAAACAGGAAAAACAGGATTTGCTATTCCCGCCATCTCCCTGACAGCAACCAAAGAAATCCGAATAACAGACACATTCTCCCTCCCCTTATTTACCCAGGCAGTCGTATCCCCCGAAAATGATGATGTTTTTCTCGTCGTAGGAATTAGTTTTTAAAAAAAGCAATCAAGAGTGTGAGTTCTCTATATTTATTTGATAAGGATTACTCGGCTGGACTTATCCGAAATCTGCCATTTCAATTCATCATTAACATAGACTTTTGTAACAATCTCACGGTATTTTTTATCACTTTCACGCCATTCATAGCGTAATGTATCACGATCTGTATTATTCCATTCAACAATTGTCAATGTTTCTTTTTCTAAGAAGTTATAATACCCTTTAACAGTTGTACTATATTGTTTCGTATAGGTATCTGTTTCAATATCATTATCTCCTCCGTAATACTCATGAGAAAAAAAAATCGAATTTGCAGAATGATATACATGTTTCAGTTCATTGTTAATAACATGATAGACTGCAATTCTTTTTATCGCATTAGCATTTGTGTTTTTCGGATCTAACAGGTCATTCCCTTCTTTATCGAAAATAGAGATATCGATAGAGGAATATCTGACACCTCCCAGATCAACTGGAGCAGTATCCTCTTTACAGCTAATAAATAGAATGAATAATATTAATGCCAATAGTTTACTTTTCATAACTATAACCTATTTGTCTTAAGGATTTATTCCATATACCATTTGTAAATTCTGATTATAGGCTGTTCCATCTACATAAAAACCATTTGTGCCATAACTATACCAACCATCATGATCTGTGCCCCACCCCCAATTCATATGGAATTTTAAATATGTATAGCGTGTTTCATCTATACAAGTTTGCCATCTATGAGCACCATCACAAACCCATGTATTGGGTTATGGCAAATATAGTTATATTCTTTTATTTTATATCTATTTGATAATAAATAATGTAATTTGAAATAAAATAGTATATTTTCGTCATTAATCATATCTGTAATACTCCATTCAACCAGTGTCTATAACAATAGCCAAAATCTTCACTATCATTCTGAAAACAGAAAAGCCAGAATAAAACACCCTGGCCTTTCACTTAATAATTGTATAACAACTGCTCAAAAAATGTGTATCACCTTTATAATCTTATGCCTAATATTATTGTTGCCTGACAGAACCACCACTACTCACCTTTCTGTTTACAGTTCCCGGATTCCCCTTATACTGTATATCAGCACCACTACTTGCCTTAGCTTCCAACTCCTTCGTCACATACAATGAAATATCACTACCCGAAGAAGCCGAAGCCTCAACACTTTCAACCTCCATATCCCGCATATGAATATCACTGCCACTACTCGCATGAACCGTTGCAAACAACGCTTTACCACTCAATTTGATATCACTACCCGAAGAACTACGACAAGACAACTTATTCGCTTCTAGTTCAATCCGAATATCACTACCACTACTCGACGATAATGCAATCTCATCAGCAATCAATCGCGTCTGACTCTGAACATCAGACCCCGAACTCGCCTCAATCTCCCGTAAACCCTTAGCCTCCATATAAACATTTACCTTCAGATTTCTTGGTCTTTTACCAAAACTCGACTCAAAACCAATCTTTAACCGATTATTTTTCGCCTCAGTCACAATCTGTTTCAACATCTCCTCATCATTGGTCTCTACCCTGATTTTATTCGAAGAACCCTCCGTTATAAATACCTGAATACCACAACAAACATCTATCTGGTTAAAACTCCCAACCGTGCGACTCTCATTATATTTCAAACCCTGAGCCTGAACACCACTTAATAACAATGTCAGCAAAAAGAAAAAAACACCTTTCCTTACCATATCCATTTCAATTAAAATTAGTCTTTCTTAATAAGACGAATGAAATCTCCTTTCGGTTGCACCAGAAAAGGAAAATAAGTGCATTTAAATAAAAAACCCGGATAAAGAAAACTTTATCCGGGCGATTTTCTTCCTATAAATCCAATCAATACCTTCTTGAATTATAACCCCCGCCTCTGTTATTGTTGCGGTCATTAAAGCGAGGACGTTCAGTACGTTCCCGTGCCACTGACACCGAGATCGTCTTTCCATCATACTCCGCATTATTCAGTTCATTGATCGCTGTCTGAGCCTGAGCATCATCAGCCATTTCAACAAACCCAAAACCACGAGATCTGCCTGTTTCACGATCCATAATTACTTTGGCTGAAGAAACTTCACCATACTCGTTGAATAAATCGTTTAAGTCGGCATCACTTACGCCGTAGCTTAAATTAGAAATGTAAATGTTCATTTTTTCTGTATTAAAATATAATTGTATAATGGAAGAGGATCATTCCTCGTACCGTACTCTCACTGCATTCATATCACGTTGGCCACGCTCCAACTCAAAAAAGACCTTCTTACCCTCCTCAATATCATTCGGAGCAGCACTGATATGGAAGAAATAATTAACCCCACTGGCCAAATCCTTAATAAAACCATACCCTTTCTCTTCTACAAACCGTTCAACACGTCCATGTAATACTGTCGGTTCATCCGACTCCTCCTTTTTAGGCGTAGAAATAATAATACTCTCCGGATCAATGACCTTTTTCGGTTTAAATTCAGGAGGTGTAGAAGTCAGTTGCCCATTCTCATCCACATAAGCAAACATCTCTTCCATAGGAGCACCCTTTAAAGCATTCGCTTTACGATCCTCTTTGCGTTTTAATTTCTCTTGTTTCTTTTCTTGTTTCTTTTTCTCGTTCTCTCTTTTACCAAATGAAGCTGGTCTTGCCATGTATAAATCTTTTAGTTACTATAAATAATTTGATCAAATTCGTTTACTCAGGCCGGAACGGCCATCGTATTCAGTTTTTTACCCGTAAGTTTCTGTATATCATTAAGCAAACGGTATTCCTCCTGTGAACAAAAACTTAGGGCTACCCCTTTGTTCCCCGCACGACCGGTTCGCCCGATACGATGCACATAAGTCTCCGCCACATCAGGCAAATCATAATTAATGACGACTTCCAGACTATGAATATCTATACCACGAGCAGCTATATCCGTCGCTATTAATACACGTGTTTTCCCAGACTTAAAATTAGCCAATGCATTCTGACGGGCATTTTGCGACTTATTCCCATGAATAGCCTCACTCCCTATACCCGCTTTATTCAATACACGAGCCAGTTTATCAGCCCCATGTTTCGTTTTAGAAAAAACCAATACAGCCTGATCTTTCTCTTTTCGGAGCAGATTCACCAGCAAATTCTTCTTTTCAGCTTTTTCTACATAATACAGATATTGACTGATCGTATCCACAGTAGATGAAACCGGAGTCGTTTCCACCCGCACCGGATGACGAAGAATACGCTGAGAAAGTGCAGTTATCGCTTGCGGCATAGTGGCAGAAAAGAACAATGTTTGCCGCTCAACCGGTAACTTAGGTAAGATACGTTTGATATCATGAATAAATCCCATATCCAACATACGGTCAGCCTCATCAAGTACAAAATGAGTGATACTGTCTAACGAAATAAATCCCTGACTCATCAAATCCAACAAACGCCCCGGAGTCGCAATTAAGATATCTACCCCTTGTTTTAACTCATCTGTCTGCGCTTTTTGTTTAACACCTCCAAAGATCACACAACTGCGTAATCCCATATAAGAGCCATACTGCCGAAAACATTCATGAATCTGAATCGCCAACTCACGCGTCGGCGTTAATATCAACGAACGAATCTGCCGTTTCTGTGACGGACGTTTATCTTCATTCAACAACTGAAGAATAGGAATAGCAAAAGCCGCAGTCTTTCCGGTGCCTGTCTGCGCCAATCCTAAAAGATCGCGTCCTGTTAAAACATGTGGGATAGCCTCTCTCTGTATAGCGGTTGGATTTTGGTACCCTTTTTCATCCAGAGCCTTCAATATAGGCTCTATAATCTTTAAATCTTTAAATGTCATACACTTTCGAATTGATATACATCAACCCATTTTCTAATTTATAATCGTAAAACAAGGAAGTCTAAAAGGTCGTTATCAACTCGAATTTATCCGGGATTAATGCCGGAGCACTACTAAGGAGAGAAAGATCAGAATAAAACTTGATTGTCTTCGGCAGCAAAGGTAGTTATTAAATTGAACATAAAGGTCTTTTTATGTTAAAATCAAGGAAGAAAGACTTTTCAGCAAAGCAAAATGAACCTCTCAGCGAACTCTTTCTTATTCTTTTGAATTACCTTTGCCACATAATCAGATACAAATGGAATATCGTAAAATTGGACATACCAGCATCTCAGCCAGTATTATTGGATTAGGAGCAGAACATCTGGATGGACAGCCATACAGCGTAGTAGAGGAAACCGTACACGCAGCCTTAGAGCAACAGATAAACATCATCGACCTGTTTATGCCTGGTGAAGAAGTCCGTCAAAATATAGGAAAAGCACTTGGCAACAGACGAAAAGATGTCATTATACAAGGACATATCGGTTCGGTCGATTTAAACGAAAAGTACGATATGAGTCGCGATTTAAACATCTGCAAAGCATATTTCGAAAGGTTGATGAAGAATCTCGGAACAGATTATATCGATGTAGGTATGTTATTCTTTATGGATTCAGATGAAGCGTTTGAACAAATTCAAGCCAATGGTATTATCGATTATGCACTTGAATTAAAAGAAAAAGGAATTATACGCGCCATAGGAACCAGTTCGCACAACCCGAGAGTTGCACGTAAAGTCCTGGAAACAGGCGTTGTAGACCTCATGATGTTCAGTATCAATCCCGCATTTGACATGACCCCTCCTGAAAAAGATGTATTGGATACGATGGAAGAGTTGGAAAAACAGCAATATGTGACGATCGACCCTCTGCGTAATGAACTCTATAAATATTGCGAACAACAACATATTGCCATCACTGTGATGAAGACCTTTGGAGGAGGAAGGCTGTTGTCGGCAGAACATTCGCCGTTCAAAAAAGCCATGACACCAGCCCAGTGTATCCATTATGCCCTGACGCGCCCGGCAGTTGTAAGTACAATGATCGGATGTCAGTCAGCCCAACAAGTAGAAGAAGCCGTCAGTTATCTGAATGCTACAGCTGAAGAACGCGACTATATGGATATTATCAGTGACTATCAGGGAGCACTCAGCGGAAAATGTGTCTATTGCAACCACTGCCAGCCGTGTCCTGTAAATATCGACATCGCCCTGGTGAATAAATACCTGGATATCGCCCTGTTGGATACTGATAAAATACCCCCAAGCATCCTTCAGCATTACAACTCATTATCAGTCAGTGGAAGCGATTGTATCGCCTGTGGAAATTGTGAAGACAAATGCCCGTTTTCTGTGCCTGTAATTAAAAACATGGAACGAGCCGCCGAATTACTAAGATAATCGGTAGCAATACATATATAATAAGTTCCCCGTTTTAATGCGCCCTTTCCCGGAACTCCGAAGGCGTGATACCTTCTTTCTTCTTAAAAAAAGTAGAAAACTGTCCCGCATTTTCAAAACGCAGACAGTATGCAATTTCAGAGATATTCATCGCAGAACCGGTCAATAACTCTTTCGCTTTTAACAGCCGTTGTTGATGTTGATATTGTGCTGGCGATACCCCCGTATACTCTTTAAACATCCGCCGGAACCAAGAATAACCAAGTCCCAGCTTAGCGGCTATCTCTTCAGGAGATAGCGGATTTTCTACATACTCTTTCATCAAAATACGCGCCTCATTGATTTTATCGACAACATACGTATTCGTAAACGATTGGTTTCTCTTTTTGTAATAAACCGTTCCAAGTATATGAAGAACAATACTGGAAATCATCTGCTGATAACCCGACTTCTCCTCTGCAGAGAACTTAATAATATCATTGTATAAGCCGACAATAGTCGCACTCAACCCAATATGATGTAACGGTTCCTCTTTCGTAAAAAAACTCCGCTCTACACGTCGGTCGATATGAGGGCCTCTGAATCCAACCCAATACTCGTCCCACCCTGTATTTGTATCCGGATAATAACTATGCCACTCATCCGGAAAGAGCAAAATCATTGTACCAGCTTCAACTTTCTGCATTTTACACGACTGCGATGAAAAATATCCGCTCCCTTTAGTTATATAGACCAACTGATACTCCTTCAGAATACGACCATTCTGAGGTTTGAAGTTATGGCTGTCAGGGTGTTTGGATAACGGATATTGCCCCTGTGGAGGAATAAACTGATAACCGACTGTTGAAACCACAATGCCCCAATCTTCATCACTTGTCCCTATAGTCAGATAACGTAATAAATCAGTCTTCATATTGTGTCAGATTTGAAAGGTTTACGATCTATTGTTAGCAAACATACGAAAAAAGGCGATTGTTTGATCTGTCAAATAGAAAAAAATGAACCTATTCATTCATTCTTTTTCGATATGTAAACTCCAAAATCGCCCTTCTATTTCGTGAACGAATCCAAACAAAAACCGGAACGTCCCGTCGGTTTATTTGTACCTTTTGCCGCGTTTTTTTGTTAAACGTAGATCCGTTTTTTGTTAGAGGTACGTCTAAAACAATTTAGAGGTACGTCTAAATCTGTTTAGAGGTACGTCTAAAATCATTTAGAGGTACCTCTAACAGAAAACAAACCTACGTGTCACAAAAAAGTATTCACGATAACCCAAAAAATAGAAAGGCTTGCTTTCATAAAATGAAGCAAGCCTTTCTATTTTTGTTAGACTCAAAAGTGAGATCAGAGTCCTAATTTTGTACGGATAGCAGCCGGAATAGCATTTTTATGCACAATGATATTCATCGTTTTATAAGCCACGAAAGGTTCTGACACATACCATTTTCCTTCGTATTTGCTATTGGTACCCCATGAATTTTTGACCATATAGAATTTTTTTCCGTTCTGATCTTTAGCGATACCGTAAATTTGCATACCATGATCATCGGTAGTCTGATAGTTGTCATAAGCTTTCTGGCGCATTTCCTGAGTGATTGTCAACTCTTGTATCGGCTTTTCAACCAGTTTACGCAATTCGGCATTCTTTTCAGTGGCACTCAAGCCTACCCATCTATCCTGATCAGAGCCTGATGTTTCTATTGTTTCCACATCCGGCATCACTCCGATACCATTACGGGTAAAGCCGACTTCACTCACATCTGTAGCCCATGCTATTGTATATCCGTTATTTATAGAATAATCGAACACTTCCATAAATTCGTTTATAGGAAGATTATAAGATTCTGCCCAACGCCAGTTGTCTGGAATTTCCAATGCAAATGAGGAATAGAAAGGATGATGTGTATACGAAGTTAACGACACATAATCGTCCGCATTTATACCTAATTCTTTAGCAAAACTCATTGGCGTATATTGTTTGTTATTATAACTGAATGTTTCGGGCAATTTTCCCAGATACGCATCAATGATCCCATCAAAACCTTTTTTCCAGGCTGTAGATAGTTTACCGTTTTTGTTTTTAATGATCGCTTCCACATAAGCAGCAGCAGCGCTTTCCATTTCACCATGTACGTGAATATCTTCACCGTATTCCAGTCCGGGCATAACCGATTCGGGAACTAATCCATAATGTTTAATACCATACAACACATCATAAAAACCTCCTCCTTGTGCGAAATTCAAGAAACCGTGCAAACGGACATACCGATCTGCTTTATCTCTATATGAATGATTGACGATAAACATTTCCGACAGGTTATGCTCTCCTTTTCCCATACGGATAAGTTCCGATTCAATAAAAGCCAATGAAGAAAAACACCAGCAAGTACCTGTACGACTTTGATTCTGGATTGGCGTAATTTTAAGTTCTTTTACCGGAGTAAATACATACCCTTCATTTCCCTGAGCAACAACAGCGGTTGCCGAACATGCCAGCAAGAGAGTGGCTGTGATAAGTTTTTTCATGTTATTCATTTTATAAGATTCTCTATTGCATGCAAATATACAACAACACATCTATTCAATTCAATTTTTTATCTACTTTTGTCGATATATTCTTTTATTCAATCAACATATATCCAAATGAAAATAGCAATTATCGGTGCAGGAAACATAGGAGGAGCAATTGCTCGTGGTTTAGCTAAGGGTTCCATATTCAAGGCTTCTGATATTATTTGTACAGATCGGTCGACAGAAACACTTGATAAGTTGAAACAGATTAATCCGGAATTCCGTCTGCTTCAGGACAATCAGGAGGCTGCCCGTCAGGCCGATATCATTATGATTGCTGTTAAACCCTGGGTGGTCGAATCTATTATTGATGAAATAAAACACCTGCTCGATTTCGAGAGACAGATTATCATATCCGTAGCAGCCGGCATCACATTCGATCTATTGAGTTCCTATCTGACAAAAAATATCGATTCCGAATCATTGGCTACCCCGACGATCTTCCGGGTAATACCCAATACTGCTATTGAGGTGCTCAATAGCATGACTTTCGTCTCTGCCCGGAACGCCTCACAGGAGCAAACGGAGTTGGTGATTCGGATCTTTAATGATCTCGGAAATGCGATGTTGATTGAAGAACGCCTGATGACAGCAGGTACTGCACTTGCCTCGAGCGGCATTGCTTTTGCGTTGCGTTATATCCGCGCCGCAATAGAAGGAGGTGTTGAATTAGGCTTCTATCCGAAGGAAGCACAGGAGATTGTGCTCCACACGGTTAAAGGAGCTGTAGAGTTATTATTGGAAAACAAAACAAATCCTGAAATGGAGATCGACAAAGTGACCACTCCTGGTGGAATCACGATCAAAGGGTTGAATGAAATGGAGTTATCCGGTTTTACCTCTTCCGTTATTCGAGGACTTAAAGCAAGTAAATAAATATCAGCTATACCATGACCGTTGGTTTCTTTCAAAAATTTTCATAGTTTTGTACGATTTCACCCTCAAAATGATGATTTGACATGAAAAATTATATGATCCTTATCGGCTTACTTATTGGAGTGTCGCTTACGGCGCAAACAAGAGTAGTCAAAAAAAATGCTGTAAAAGCAAATAATTTCGGTATCACCTATTCACTTCCCAAAACCTCATTAATCATTCATGCAGAAGTCATAAAAACAACATCCAAGGCTGGCCCATACTACCAGTATGCCGATCGTTATCTGGGAGTTAAAGACCCGGTTACAGCAGATAAAGTCTCTTATGAACTGGGGAAAATATCACTGGCCAATAAAGGGATACCTGATCCGGAGAATACATATATTGTCGAATTCAAATCAGGAACTGTTGCTCCTTATGCCTATCTGACTGAAGAGGGACTCCTCTGCTCGATCAATGCCGAATATACCGCCGAAGAATCAGAATTGGATATCATAAAAAAACAAAAAACAACTCCTGCAACAGCCACTAACACTTCTGTTTTTACAGAAGAACTACTGATGGCCGGATCTGTTGCCCGCCAGGCGGAAGTGGCCGCCCGTCAGATCTATCGTATTCGTGAAAGTCGCTTGAATATTTTAACCGGAGAGGCCGATAATATGCCACCGGATGGAAATGCGATGAAGTTGGTCATCGAACAACTGGAAGAACAGGAAAAATCGTTGACAAACCTGTTTACCGGTATCGTAAGTAAAGAAATCCAGATGTATGAAGTGGATGAAATAATCCCTCATGACGATATGGAAAAAGAGATATTATTCCGTTTTTCAAATGCATTAGGCATTGTCGATGCGGATGATTTGGGAGGTATTCCCGTATATATGAATCTGCAAGCGACACAAAAAGCTCCTGTGTTAGATCCAAAAGAGGCCGATAAGAAACAAAAAGCAACTAAAGGTATCATTTATAATATCCCGGGAAAAGCCAATATCGATATCCAGATGAATCAGCAAACACTCTATAAAGGAGAGGTACAAATTGCTCAATTTGGAAGTCAGGAAGGATTAGCGCCTGCAATGTTTGAAGATAAAAAAGCACCGGTTAAAGTCTATTTCTATCCTGAAACCGGAGCGATTAAACAAATTATACAATAAACAAATACTCATTTAATACTTAAAACACATGTTTAAAGATCAACCTAAGGGATTAATTCCGGCCGCGTTAGCCAATATGGGTGAGCGTTTCGGATTCTACACAATGATGGCTATTTTAACGCTCTTCCTGATGTCCAAATTTGGTATGTCCGGAGAAGAAGCAGGATGGCTGTATTCTATTTTTTACGGAGCAATTTATATTCTTGCGCTGGTCGGAGGACTCATTGCCGACGGCACAAAAAATTACAAAGGAACTATTATTGCCGGATTAGTTGTCATGAGTCTGGGATATGCTTTTCTGGCTGTTCCGAGTTTAATTGTCAGTAAATGGATCGCATTATGTGCCCTATTGGTTATCGCCTTTGGAAACGGACTCTTCAAAGGGAATCTGCAGGCTCTTGTCGGACAATTATATGACAATGAGAAATATTCCAAAATGAGAGACTCCGGTTTCCAACTCTTTTATATGTTTATTAATATCGGAGGAATGTTTGCTCCGTTTGCTGCTGTTTGGGTGCGTAACTGGTTTGTTCAATCACAAGGATATGCCTACAATTCGGATCTTCCGGGACTTTGCTGGCAATATAAGAACGGGACAATGACAGCCGATGTGTTAAATGGACGTTTCTCCGAACTGGCGAAAGAGGTATCCGGTGGAGTCACTCCGGAAATGTCTACATTTGCAGATAAATATCTTGATGCATTTAATACCGGTTTCCATTATGCTTTTTCGGTTGCTATTGCAGCCATGCTCGTCTCTCTAATTATTTTCTTCATCTACAAGAACATCTTACCGGACAAGAAGAAAGTAACTACACAAGGAGATAAAACGGAACTATCAAAAGAGGAAATCAAACAAGATGCCAAAGAGATCAAACAACGTCTGGCTGCATTGTTCGCGGTATTTGCCGTTGTTATTTTCTTCTGGTTCTCATTCCATCAAAATGGGCTGACATTGACCATGTTTGCCAAAGATTATACGCAATTAAAACTGTTTGGAATGGATATTTCTGCCGAGATATTCCAATCGATAAATCCGTTTATTGTCGTATTCCTCACTCCGATTATTATGATGTTCTTTGCCTCCCTGGCTAAAAAAGGAAAAGAACCTTCTACACCCAGAAAGATCGGTATCGGTATGGGAATTGCGGCATTCGCCTTTGTAATTATGACTGTCGGATCGATTGGATTACCTACTTATTCGGAAGTAGAAACCATGGGAGGATTGCCCTTTGAACAACGTGTGACCCCTTGGTTATTATTCACAACTTACTTTATTCTTACTGTTGCCGAATTATTTATCTCTCCGCTCGGATTATCTTTTGTATCTAAAGTGGCACCGGCTCATCTTCAAGGATTAATGCAAGGATGTTGGTTGGGAGCAACTGCCATTGGAAACTTCTCGTTATTCCTTGGTGCAATGATGTATGAAAGAATATCTATCTCAGTCACATGGAGTGTCTTTGTGATTGTATGTGCTATTTCCATGTGCGCTATGTTTGCGATGGTCAAATGGCTTGAAAGAGTGGCAAAATAAAACAAACAGTTCTCCAGAGAAAAATAACGATACAAAAAAAGGGTGCTTATGCACCCTTTTTCTTTTTATAGCGATCGTATTAATTACTTTATACCATTAAACGCTTTCTGGATTTTATCTACATAATCCAACTTTTCCCAAGTGAATAACTCCACTTCACATATAGTTGGCTCTGCAATATAACGAGACGAAAAACGCTTAGTGACTACTTCCGGCTGACGCCCCATATGGCCGTATGATGCTGTCTCGCGGTAAATCGGATTACGAAGTTTCAACCGTTCCTCTATCGCTTTCGGACGCATATCGAATAGTTCCCATATTTTTTCAGCAATCTCTCCATCAGTCATATTGACTTTCGAACGTCCATAAGTATTAACAAATATATTCATCGGTTCAGCCACACCAATCGCATAGGAAACCTGTACCAACATTTCATCAGCAATACCGGCAGCTACCATATTTTTAGCAATATGACGTGCTGCATACGCCGCAGACCGGTCGACTTTCGACGGATCTTTTCCCGAAAAAGCGCCTCCGCCATGCGCTCCTTTTCCTCCATAGGTATCAACAATGATTTTTCGTCCGGTCAGTCCGGTATCCCCATGCGGTCCGCCGATCACAAATTTTCCGGTCGGATTAACATGATAGATGATCTTATCATTGAATAAAGCCTGTACATGAGGAGGGTATTGTATTTTTACACGTGGTACAAGAATATTCTTAACATCAATAGCGATCTTTTCCTGCATAGCCAGATCGGCTTGTTCTTGTGTCAATCCGTTTTTTGTCACAAACTCATCGTGTTGAGTGGAAACCACAATCGTATCAATACGCAACGGAATACCACTGTCATCATATTCGATCGTTACCTGACTCTTGGCATCAGGGCGAAGATAAGGCATCAATCCCGGTTCTTTTTTACGAATATCTGCCAGTTCTTTCAATAGACTGTGAGACAGATCTAAGGCTAAAGGCATATAATTTTCCGTTTCATTTGTAGCATAACCGAACATCATCCCCTGATCACCAGCACCTTGATTATAAGGATCCTCACGTTCTACGCCACGATTGATATCGCCACTCTGTTCATGGATCGCCGACAAGACGCCACACGATTTGGCTTCAAACTGATATTCACTTTTGGTATACCCGATCTGTTCGATCACATTCCGGGCGACTTCCTGTACATCTACATATGCACTTGATTTTACTTCTCCCGCCAGAACAACTTGTCCGGTTGTTACAAGGGTTTCGCAAGCTACTTTCGAACTTTTGTCATAAGCCAAAAACTCATCCAGTACAGCATCCGATATTTGATCGGCTACTTTATCGGGGTGTCCTTCAGACACCGATTCGGAGGTAAATAAATAACTCATTACTTCAATTAATTAATGTTTGTTCGTAGTGAATCGACAAGGAAAGAATAATAGCACCGAACGGTAAGGTCTGTTTTTAGCATTTTTTCCCGTGGTTGCAAGCAATCCAAATCTATCCACGTCAATTCTGCCGACAAAGATAATAAGAATACATACACAGTATAATATTTCAACTAAAAAATATGTTTTTATCCGAGACAGATAGTGCGAACAAACAAGTTCGGATACAGGCCTTCTTAAAAATCGAATATTATTTCCTACCTTTGTAATCCCAAATAAATACTTACAATACGCATGCACGAGAAAATTATTATTCTTGATTTTGGCTCGCAAACAACTCAGCTAATCGGACGAAGAATCAGAGAGTTAAACACTTATTGCGAGATTGTTCCATACAACAAATTCCCTTACGAAAAAGCTAAAAATGTAAAAGGCGTCATTCTTTCCGGCAGTCCTTATTCGGTCTATGATGCCAACGCTTTTAAAACAGAACTGGCTGAAATACGAGGTAAATATCCGGTATTGGGAATCTGTTATGGGGCACAATTTATAGCCTACACTTCAGGAGGCAAGGTTGAACCAGCTAATTCCCGCGAATACGGACGAGCAAACTTATCGTATATAGACAATACAGACGCTCTTTTCAAACGAATTACATCCGGATCTCAAATCTGGATGTCACATGGTGATACGATAACCTCTTTACCTGGGGATTTTAAAATAATTGCCAGTACAAGCGACGTAAAAGCGGCTGCCTACAAGGTTGATGATGAACAAACCTGGGGAGTACAATTCCACCCTGAGGTTTTCCATTCGACCGACGGCACCACCCTTTTAGATAATTTTCTTGATATTTGCGGATGTAAAAAAGATTGGACTCCCGCTTCTTTTATCGAATCAACCGTTGCCGAACTGAAAGAACAATTAGGTAACGATAAAGTAATCCTGGCATTATCAGGCGGTGTCGATTCTTCCGTGACTGCTGTATTATTGAATAAAGCGATCGGGAAAAACCTGACCTGTATTTTTGTTGATCATGGCTTGCTCCGCAAAAATGAATTTCAAAAAGTATTACAAGACTATGAACATCTTGGCTTGAATGTCATTGGCATTGATGCCAAAGAACGGTTTTACAAAGAACTGGCAGGGGTAACTGATCCGGAAACCAAACGTAAGATTATCGGAAAAGGATTTATTGACGTCTTCAATGAAGAGGCACTCAAATTAAAAGATATCAAATGGCTTGGCCAAGGGACAATCTATCCCGATGTGATCGAGTCGCTCTCTATCACCGGAACTGTTATAAAAAGTCATCATAATGTTGGAGGATTGCCTGAGAAAATGCACCTAAAACTGGTTGAACCCCTTCGACTGTTGTTTAAAGATGAGGTGCGTCGTGTCGGAATGGAATTAGGTATGCAACCTCATTTAATTAAACGTCATCCATTTCCCGGTCCCGGCTTAGGCATACGTATCCTGAGTGATATCACACCAGAGAAAGTACGTGTCTTACAAGATGCGGATGATATCTACGTTACACTCTTACGCGAATGGGATTTATACGACCAGGTCTGGCAAGCAGGCGCTATCTTGTTACCTATCCGGTCGGTCGGAGTAATGGGCGATGAACGTACCTATGAAAATACGATCGTATTACGTGCTGTAACCTCAACTGACGCAATGACAGCCGACTGGGCACAATTACCTTATGATTTCCTGGCGAAAGCCTCCAATGAAATCATTAATAAAGTAAAAGGAGTGAACCGGGTTGTTTATGATATCAGCTCCAAACCGCCTGCAACGATCGAGTGGGAATAAATAAACGCTCATTACCTGATAAAAACTGAAGGATGGCTTGTTTCAAGTCATCCTTTTTTTATCTAATGATTGTTTAGCATATGTTATAAAACGCTCTTCCCATTTATCTTTTTTCGAATAATAATCTATAGTTTCAATATCGCCTGAATACTTGAATTAATAATTGATTCATAGCCTTCCCATAAAATTGAATCATCATAAACCAAGTAATAAACATCTCATTTATTATTCTTTTTTTGTATTTTATGTAAATATTTTTTGCAGAAATAAAACTATGTAAGAAATATTATTAATATATTTGCCAATAGATTATTTAATTAATTTTTTTCGTACTTAAAAAAGAAATAAGGATTATGGCTAGACGTAAGGGTCAGACAATGACCGAAGCCCAGAAAGCAGCGATGCGCGCAAAAAAAGAAGCCAGAAAGTTAGGTAAAGAAACGGCTTTTAGTATGATCAACACAAATCTAAAGTATCTAAGTTTTTCAGAACTTGAGCATATTATTGCTTTAGCTTCTCGCATGAAAAAAGAGAAACTAGGAGATGAAGAGTTGAAACTGATCAAAGAAATGGAAGAAATTGAGTTAAGACTCAAAAAGCTGAAAGAATTGGATTCTGAAAATTAACTTTAGGAGAAACTAAAAAAGAGGTGATAAATTTATCACCTTTTTCTTTTTACTGATTCAATACATGAATGGTCTGACAAGCGACTAACGCAGCCGTTTCTGTACGCAGCCGGCTCTCACCCAAAGAAATAGGTTCAAAGCCGTACTCCAATGCCAAAGCTATTTCTTCCGGGCTAAAATCACCTTCCGGTCCTATTAATACCAAGGCGTTTTCTCCCTTAGAATACAGATGAGATAACAACCTCTTTTCTCCCTCTTCACAATGGGCAATAAACTTTCGTCCATCGAACGGTTGTTGGATAAACTGCTTAAACGGAACCATTCCTGTCAACGAAGGCAATGTCGCTTTATGAGATTGCTTCATCGCACTAATCATAATTTTTTCAAGTCGCTGTGTTTTAATCTCCTTACGCTCGGAATGATGGCACTGCAGACAAGTCACCAAATTGATCCCTATTTCAGTTGCTTTCTCTACAAACCACTCCATACGATCCATATTCTTTGTAGGAGCAATTGCCAGATGTAAATGAAAATCCCACAACGGAAGCTGTTTTTCTTTTTCCAGAATAGTGATTTCACAATGTTTAGGATGAGCCCGTTTAATCACAGCTTTATAAAAACAGCCTTTCCCATCCGTCAAATGAATCTCATCCCCTTCACCTAACCGCAATACCCGTAGGCAATGACCCGCCTCCTCCTGCGGAAGTTCCGGGTTTTCGGTAATATCCGGTGCGTAAAACAATTGCATAAATAACGAATTAATACATAATCATTCCAATAATAGTTGCAGAAAGTACAGAGACCAAAGCCCCACCGATCATTGCCGGCACACCCAAGCGGGTGATCATCCCCCGCTTTTCAGGAGCTAAAACGCCCATTCCCCCCAACAAAATACCGATAGAAGAGATATTGGCGAATCCGCAAAGGATATATGTTGACATCAACACCGACTTCTGAGACATAAATAGTCCGGCATCTTTCCAGATCTGCAGTTGCGAGTAAGCCACAAATTCATTCAGTATTGTTTTCTGGCCAAGCAACGAGCCAACTAGTGTAATATCCGCTGTCGGTACACCTATAAGCCACATGAAAGGAGCCAAGATGATTCCGATAATAAACTGAAAAGTCAAGCCTTCAGTTCTTCCGTCAGTCACCTTATAGATCCAATCATTCAATCCGGTATATTTTCCGATAACCCCTTCGGTAATAAAGTTCACCAATGCGACTAAAGAGATAAAAACAAGTAACATCGCTGCAATATTGACCATCAGACGCACCCCGGTCATTGTGCCTGATGAGATCGCATCAAGCACCGTGGCATGTTTACTCTCTTTCTCCAAAGAGACTTCCCGGTCTACAATTTCTTCTGTTTGCGGACAAATCATTTTGGCGATAACAATTGATCCGGGTACCGCCATGACGGATGCCGACAACAAATGTTTGGCAAAAAGGATACGAGACACCGGATCATCCCCTGCCAACATACCGATATATGTCGCCATTACTGTACCGGCAATCGTTCCCATACCGGAAACCATCACCAGGAATATCTCCGATTTATTCATGGTTGGCAGATAGTTCTTAATCAAGACCGGAGATTCGGTCATTCCCAAAAATATATTCCCGGAAGAAACAAGTCCTTCCGCCCCGGAGATATTCAAGAAACGACGTAAAAACCAGGAAAAAGCTCCAACCACCCGTTGAATAATACCCCAATGATAAAACATAGAAACAAGGGCAGAAAAGAAGATAACAACAGGGAGTGAATGAATCAAAAAGACAAAACCATTCTCTTTGCTGGCATATGATCCCAATAGAAAATTAACTCCAGCCTGCGTGAAGTGCATTAACCCGATAAACGCTTTACCTATCCACTCCAAGACTGTTCCAATAAAAGGGACATACAAGATAGCTAAGGCAAAGACAAATTGAAGAAAAACCCCTCCTCCGACTAATTTCCAATCAATACGTTTCCGATCAGAACTAAACAAATAACCAACTCCAAGTATCACGATAATTCCTAATACTCCTCGTAATATAGAAGTCAGACCAAACCCCATCTGACCCTCAATCATTCCGTGCCACCCTCCTCTTGACGCCGCCGGAGTTCATCTTTATACATCTTCGCATACTCATAATTTTCATCATTCACAGCCTCTTCCAACCGTTCCTGAAGTTCATCTTCATCCAGTCTGCTAAGCCACCGCTTTAAAGATTTTTCATCTTTAAATTCTGCCGGATCAAAATCAGGAAAAAAACTCGCTTCAATCTCCTCTTTCGTATACTCTTCCACTGCAGGGGCGACCTCTTCAAGAACGACTCCACACTCTTTCAGAATCTCCTCTGTGGTATAAATATCACATTTTACCCGTAAGGCTATGGCAATCGCATCAGAGGTACGTGAATCTAACCGAACCTGCCGTTCTCCTTCAGTAAACAACAACTCCGAATAGAAAACCCCGTCTTCAAACTTATAAATAAAAATCTCTAACAATTGAACACCAAATGCCTGGGAAAAAGAGGCAAACAAGTCATGCGTCAAAGGTCTTGGAGGCGTTATCTTCTCCAAAGCAATGGCTATAGATTGAGCTTCTGCTGTTCCAACAATGATAGGTATACGACGCGATCCATCTTCTTCTGCCAATATCAACGCATAAGCACCTGATTGTATTTGGCTGGTGGTAAGACCTTGTACGCGTAATTTTATTTTCTCACTCACAACGAATCCATTTAAATGCTACACAAATATAATATTATATTCGAAAACAGCCATAAAAAAGGTACTGAGGGCTAAAAAGAAGAAAGAGTTGTTTGCAATGAATACAAATAGTCCGCCATATGTCCGAATACCGGATCTTTGAGTAACACTTTTTTTTCTTTGTTCAACAAATACAATGTCGGAATAGCTTTAAGATCATACACTTCATCATTTTTCAAAGTCTGTGTCTGATCATACCCATTTATCCAATCGGTAGGCATTTCGCTCAAATGATTTTTCCAGGCCGTCAGATCTTCATCCGGATAAATCGCCACTATTTGCAACTGTTTTTTTTGTTGAAGCGATTTTATCACAGGAGACTCTTTCAATAAAGTAGTTAACTCACGGCAAGCTTCGCAATCCGGATTATAAAAATAGAGCACAAGCCATTCGCATGTGAGACTATAAAGTGTTTTTTTTTGCCCATCCGCCAACGTATAGGTCAAATTATTCGCTTTCTCCCCCACCCGATTCTTTAATGCCAACTCCAGTAAATAGGCCGGACGAATTCTTTGGGTCTCATCGGTTAAAGGAGAGGCTAGGATCGCTTCCAAGGCGGAAATATAAAACTCCTCATTGCGCAGAGGCGAATTCGGATCATACAAATATTTTTCATACAGACCAGTAAAATAGGTATATACCAACCTATCTACTTCTGCTTTTTTCAGCATATTTTTTATTGAAGAGGCTACAACCTGAGGCAAAGCATGGTTCATCAGATTGACATAATCGACAAATGCCTGCTCCGTCACCGCAGGATAATGGATATAAGTCGTATCTGAAAAATCAAATTTATCCCAATAGTGTTGTACATAATAGGAGGCTCTCTCCTGAGGATCAGTAATCATACTGGGGATAGACACTTGCTCAAAAACAGGAGTTACAACCGCTTTTTCCTCTTCTTTTTCTTTTTGTTGGCCGGCACATGAGAGCATCACAGCCATGAATGTCATTACATAGAAACATTTCATACGTCACAGACTTAACATAATTATATTGAGTTACATAAAACTACGGAACCTATAGCAAGTAAACGCTCCACAGGAAAACCCGTATAACTCCCCGCCAACTGATGCGGAAACAGATCGATAGGCTCTACGACAATAGCTTTTCCTTTCTTGCGACAAACCAGATTTCTGCTTTTCAGTGTTCTTCGCGTAAAGTCAAAAATAAGCTCCGGATTAAAATGCTGCCCATTTATACGTGTTTCAAAATGCAGATGATGCGTCGTGGCACGGCCTGTACGACCTGTTAATGCAATCGGTTGCCCTGCTTTTACATATTCGCCCACCTTAACCAGATTGGTTGAATTATGGCTATAAAGCGTTTCCAGTCCATTATAGTGCCTGACTACTACGACATTACCATAAGCCGCATAAGGGCTTGACATACGAACGATACCATCAAATGCAGCCACTATTGTATCATTTGCTTTTGTTTTCAAATCAACACCTGTATGATTCGTTCGGCGTCCGGCATAAGGAGAAATCATCTTCGCTCCCGCCAGCGGAAAAGCATAACAGTCTGACGACAAGACAGAGAGGTATATAATCTCTGTATCCGAATCCACAAAAAGATGAGGATCGTTCGATTGAACATGTTGTTTATCCCAGGCAGTAAGTGTTTCCGTAATGTTTTTCCGGGTCAGGTCTATCTCTTCATAGCTTGGATAAGGCAAAGAAGATATTAATTCTGCCTCAGGCAAAGAGAGTGTTGTTGATGGAAATTTTATCGCTACCGGACGGACAGAAATCAACTTTTTAGCCTGCGTTGTACGGACAAAAACGAGAACAATAAGAAGAAGAAACAGTACTACAAATTTATTTATCCGTTTAGAAGTCATCTTTGATATCACGCTTTAGAAATACAAAGATAAGAAAAGCCGAGTGCAGATGCAAACTTCTTTTTGAATTACACGTTCAATAATCCGCCTCAAGTAAATCCATAAACTTACAACATACACAATATCATTTTATCATAAAAACAAGTCTATTCACGACATAAATAACGAATAACTCCTTTTTTAACAACTCACACTTTGGCCATTTTTAATAGAACAGACGCACTTTTTAAAACATTTTGTGCAAAAATCGACCGTTTTTCCAATATGTTCTGGAATTTTTTCCCATTTTATCATAATGATTTTTAAATATGGTGCAGATAATATTGGAGAAACATCAAAATACTTTTAGCAGATCATGCAGATGATTTTCTTTAAAGGCTAAAAACAGTCGAAAAAACGGGACTAAAACTAGTTCTTTTTTTCTAAAACACCTATTTTTCCGAACCGACAAAAATAGACTATACAAGATGATAATCAATATATGTTGTAAAAATAAACCCTAAATCCCTGCGTTTTTTTCGGGCAACGTTGCTGTGACCTTTATACACACAAACGTCGATGCAGTTAAATTGACAAAATGCTTAATTTGACAATTTGCTTTTTGGGCTTTTTCAGGATGTTGGCTCTGAACAGAAAGAAGATAGAGGAATCATCAGATTTTATATATTTTTCCGAGTGTGTTCGTACACATTCTAAATTATTGGTTATATTTGTTGCGCAAAACAAAGCAGAATTAATAGAACTACCATGAAAATCATAAGGACATTCTTGTGCCTTTTTGTTACATTCCTCTTTCTCACCTCCTGTAATCAGGAAGATAAAGAAGTAAAGGTTTTGAAACTGGCTCACGGTCTCCCTCCTTCACATTCTGTCCACCTCGGACTCATCTATCTGAATGAACAGTTGGAGGAGTTATCCCATGGAAAGATGAAACTTGATATTTATGCCTCAGGACAATTAGGGTCGGAAAGCCAATGCATCGAATTACTTCAGATTGGCAGTCTCGATATGACAAAAGTATCATCTGCTTCTCTTGAAGGATTTGTCGATCCTTTTAAAGTGTTTGGTATTCCTTATATTTTTAAATCCAGAACGCATTATTTCTCCGTTATTGACGGATCTATAGGACAACAAATACTTACCACTACGGAACCGTACTGGTTTCGCGGACTCACTTATTTCGACTCCGGCGCCCGTAGTTTTTATACCAATAACAAACCGATCCGGACTCCTGCTGATTTGAAAGGATTAAAAATCCGTGTACAACGCAGCCCTATCGCTGTTGAAATGATGCGCACCTTCGGAGGCTCAGCAACCCCTGTGGACTGGGGCGAACTTTATACGGCATTACAAAGCAATGTGGTCGACGGAGCAGAAAACAACACCCCTTCCATCACCACCGCTTTTCATCATGAAGTAGCCAAATACTTCTCAGTCAATGAACACACCATGTGTCCCGATGTCATTATCATCAGTATGGCTCGATGGAACAAATTGAACGAGCAAGAACGTACCTGGCTTCAGCAGGCGGCAGACAAAGCACGTATCTACCAGCGACAGTTGTGGGAAGTACAGGAAAAACAATCGTTGGACGAAATGATAGAACGTGGGATGGAGATCATCTATCCGGATAAACAACCGTTCATCGAGGCTTCCAGACCGATGATTGAACGTTTTAAAAATGATCCGGCATTTAGTGAATTGATTGATAAAATAGAACAGACTCATGAGAAAGATAATTGATAAAAGCCTGGAGAGTTTACTGATTTTTCTAATGGCATTTCTTGTACTGGACGTCCTTTGGCAGGTTATGAGTCGGTATATACTGGCATCACCCAGTTCTGTGACGGATGAACTGGCCGGTTTTCTGCTTATCTGGGTCGGTCTACTGGGAGCCGCTTATGTATCAGGATGCAATCAGCACCTGGCCATTGATCTGCTTATGCAAAATATTCGTCCTGAAAGACAGCAGAAGCTACAACTCTTTATATTCTTTATCGTTTTTATTTTTGCCCTGACTGTGTTGATTATTGGTGGAGGCTGGTTGGTGTATACCCGTTTTTATCTGAATGTGACTTCGGCTTCATTACAACTCAATATGGGATATGTTTATCTGGTTCTTCCCATCAGTGGTCTATTAACAGCTTATTATGCCATTGACAATGCGATCAGATTATTTCGTTCATCCACTAACTCTACAATGTAATTCATATGGATATTACCGGCATATTAGTACTCATTATCAGTTTTTTCATATTACTCGGAATAGGTGTTCCTGTGGCTTATAGTATCGGTGCAGCCGGGATATTGACGATGTTAGTCAATATTGATTCGATCCCGGCTTTTACAACTTACGCCATGCGTATGGCCTCCGGACTGGACAGCTTTGCGCTTTTAGCGATTCCCTTTTTCATATTGGCCGGAAATATCATGAACAGTGGCGGAATTGCGCTACGATTGATCGACTTTGCCAAGGTACTGGTCGGACGGTTGCCCGGAGGACTGGCCGTGGTGAATGTGGTCGCCAATATGCTTTTTGGTGCGATCAGTGGTTCAGCTGCAGCTGCGGCTTCGGCGATAGGGAGCATTATGACGCCCGAGATGAAAAAAGCCGGTTACGATCCTAATTTCAGTGCTGCCGTTAATATATCCTCAGCCACAACAGGGATGACGATTCCTCCCAGTAATGTATTGATCGTCTATTCATTAGCCAGTGGCGGAGTATCTGTATCGGCTTTGTTTATGGCCGGCTATATTCCCGGAATTTTAACCGGTTTGGCGATAATGATAGTCGCCGCCACAATTGCAGCCAGAAGGAATTATCCGGTAGGAGAACATACTCCCCTGTCTGAAGCTACACGTATCTTTTTCAGAGCTATTCCCAGTCTGATGCTACTGGTAGTTGTCATCGGAGGTATCCTTATTGGACTATTTACTGCAACCGAAGCGTCGGCCATTGCCGTATTATATGCCCTTGTATTGGCTTTTATTTACAAAGAACTGACGTGGAAGAAACTTCCGGCAGTCTTGTTACAGTCAGCTAAAACGACAGCCATCGTATTGCTACTCGTTGCTACCTGTACGGGATTATCCTGGATTATGAGTTATGAGAACATTCCACAAACCGTCAGTGCAGGCTTACTCAGTATCAGCAATAACCCTATTATTATACTTATCTTGATAAATATCATCTTACTGGTCGTTGGTATTTTCATGGATATGACGCCCGCCGTCTTGATATTTACACCGATTTTCCTCCCAATTGCTACACAGCAATTGGGAATGGATCCGGTGCATTTCGGGATTATGATGGTATTGAATCTATGCGTAGGATTATGTACTCCTCCTGTCGGATCGGTACTGTTCATCGGATGTAGTGTTGCCGGGGTTAAGATAGACAAAGTCATTCGCCCACTATTCCCCATGTTTGCAGCAATGATCATCGTATTGTTTATGGTGGCCTTCCTGCCCGATCTGAGTCTGCTTATTCCGCGTTTATTCGGATTGTAGACAGGTAAAATCAGCTGTAGTCTCTCATTGGTTGCAAAGACGAAGAAAAGTATCATATTTAAAACTTTTTCTATCAAACAGATAAGCAAAAACAGATGCTAACACGCTATTTTTGCTTTTATAACTTTAATAATCTAATCAGATGAAAAACTTAATACGGCCTATTGGCTTTGCGCTATCTCTTATTTTATATTCGGCTACCACTACCTCATTTGCACAACAGACAAGCAATAACACCACACAGTTGAAAATTTACGGATATTTAGGCGAACGGATAGACGATTGTATCCAATACCGGGTAAAAGGGCAAGATGTGGATCATCTAGTCGAACCATTCCGGCATCAAAATGAGACCTCTCGTTGGCAAAGTGAATTCTGGGGAAAATGGATACAAGGAGCTATAGCCTCTTATCGTTACAACAAAGATCCCGAATTATATCAGATCATAAGAGAAGGGGTTGAAAAAATTATGGCTACGCAATTACCGAATGGTTATATTGGCAATTACACGCCGGAAGCACAACTCCAACAATGGGATGTCTGGGGTAGAAAATATACCACACTAGGTCTGATCGCCTGGTTTGACCTTTCCGGAGATAAAAAAGCACTCGATGCCGCCTGCAAAGTCGTTGATCATCTGATGACACAGGTTGGTCCGGATAAAACAAATATCGTAGAAACCGGTAATTACAGAGGAATGGCTAGTTCTTCCATCCTTGAACCGGTAATCGGTCTTTACAATAGAACCAAGGAAAAACGTTATCTCGACTTTGCTACCTATATCGTGGAGCAATGGGAAACTCCTGAAGGGCCACAACTAATCAGCAAATCGATCGCCGATGTTCCGGTCGCCCACCGTTACCCTCACCCTGTTCAATGGTTTTCAAGAGAAAATGGACAAAAAGCCTATGAAATGATGTCGTGTTATGAGGGATTACTGGAGTTGTATAAAATCACAAAAAATCCGTTATACCTGTCGGTTGTAGAAAAAACAACAGCACATATTATTAACGAGGAAATAAACATTACCGGCTCCGGCAGCGCGTTTGAATGTTGGTATGGAGGAAAAGAAAAACAAACTTTCCCCACTTACCATACGATGGAGACCTGCGTGACTTTTACCTGGATGCAGTTATGTCACCGCCTGCTTCAACTCACCGGAAACTCGCTCTATGCCGATCAGATTGAACTTTCAATATATAACGCTCTTCTTGCCTCGTTAAAAGGCAACGGATCACAAATAGCCAAATATAGTCCGTTGGAAGGATGGCGGCACGAAGGGGAGGAACAGTGCGGTATGCATATCAACTGTTGCAATGCGAACGGGCCACGTGCATTTGCATTAATACCTAACTTTGCCTACCAGACAAAAGACGATTGCCTTTTCGTTAATTTATACAGCCAATCGGATGCGACTATTCAACTTTCCGGAAAGAAACAAGTACGAATCAAACAAACAACCGACTACCCGCTTTCAGAAACCGTATCCATACAAATCAATCCGGATAAAGAAGATTTATTCAGCATTGCTTTCAGAATTCCTTCCTGGAGTAAACAGTTTGCTATCACGATCAACGGAGAGCCTGTTCAGCAATATATGCAAGGATCATACCTCACAGTCAACAGAAAATGGAAAAAAGGGGATGAAGTCATACTGAATTTTGATATGCGGGCTAAATTAGTGGAACTCAATCAATCACAAGCTATCGTTCGGGGACCTGTGGTCTTTGCGCGTGACAGCCGGTTTAATGATGGTGATATCGATGAAGCTTCCGTCATTCTGGATAAAGACGGTTATGTCGACATTAAACCTATCCACGCTTCAGATTTTGCTTGGATGACGTTTACAGCACCGATGATTCTGGGTACCGACCTGGAAGGGCATAGTGCATCCAGAGAAATACATTTTTGCGATTTTGCTTCTGCCGGAAACTCGTGGGATATTTCACAACGTTACAGAGTATGGTTACCTAAAACACTCAATGTGATGAATACCCCTTATAAACCTTACTGACACCTAATCGGAGAAATTACTCTTTCGGCAGTCTACACATTTTTAGGAGATGCTACTCCTACAATAAATTAATGTCCTATCTTTACCTCGTCAATAATAAGGTATAGATGGATTGGTTATTACAAACCTTGCTGGAACCTTCAATGATACAGGCCGTTGCTGTCATTTCGATAGTTTCGGCCATTGGTTTGTCGTTAGGAAGGATTCGTTTTTTCGGTATTTCCCTGGGGATTACTTTTGTTTTTTTCGCCGGTATTATGGCTGGCCACTTAGGGATTGTTGTCAATAAAGAGATGCTCTCTTTCGCCCAGAATTTCGGGTTGATCCTCTTTGTATATACGTTAGGACTACAGGTTGGCCCCGGCTTTTTCTCCTCTTTTCGTAAAGGTGGGCTCGAGTTGAATATGATGGCTTTAGCTGTAATCGGACTCGGACTGCTACTGACTCTATTTCTTCATCGCCTTTGTGGTATTTCACTGCCCAATATGCTCGGTTTGTTATCCGGTGCGGTAACAAACACACCGGTTCTTGGAGCAGCACAACAGACTTTACTTGAAATTGCCCCCGACCAGACAAAAGAAGCTACCGACATGGCGCTTGCCTGTGCTGTGGCCTATCCGCTTGGAGTTGTAGGAGTTATTCTGGCCATCGTATTGATCCGTCAATTCTTTGTGATTGAAGCAAACGAAATTAAATCGCAGGAAAACAAAAAACCGGCAAAAACGAATGTGGCAGAGTTTAAAGTCTGCAACCCATCGATTTACAATAAATCGATCCGCGAAGTGATGAAACTGGCTGGAAAGCATTTCGTAATCTCCCGTATATGGCGCAAAGGGAAAGTGACTATACCGACTTCAGAAACATTGTTACAACCCGATGACCATCTCTTGGTTATCTCTTCAAAAGCAGAAGAGGAAGCCATCAAACTTCTTTTTGGAGAACAGGAAAATGTCGACTGGAACAGTGAAGATATAGACTGGAATGCCATCGATAGTCAATTGATTTCAAGACGCATTGTCGTTACAAAAGAAAAAATCAATGGTGTCAAACTGGGAGCGCTTAAACTGAGAAATCTATATGGTATTAACATCACACGAGTAAACCGTGCTGGTATTGATTTGATCGCTTCACGCGACCTACGTTTACAAATAGGCGATAGATTGACGATTGTCGGAGAAGCAACGGCAGTGAATAATGTCGGAAAAATACTGGGAGACGAAGTCAAACGGCTTACGCACCCCAACTTATTAGCGGTCTTTATAGGAATCTCGTTAGGCGTACTCTTAGGCGCTATTCCAATCTCGCTACCGGGAATCAGTATGCCGGTAAAACTGGGTATCGCCGGGGGACCTATCATCGTCGGCATACTGATGGGAGCCTATGGTCCCCGTCTTCATTTAACCACTTACACCACCCAAAGCGCGAATCTCATGTTGCGCCAATTAGGAATTGTGATCTATCTCGCCGGCCTGGGGATCGACTCCGGTGCCCATTTTTTTGAAACGGTATTCCGGGCTGAAGGATTGCTCTGGATCGGTTTAGGGTTTATACTCACACTTGTTCCGGTTATGATAGTTGGATTTGTCGCCTCAAAATTCCTTCATATTGACTATGCCCATAATATTGGCATGATTTGCGGGAGTATGGCTAACCCGATGGCTCTTAATTATGCAAATACGACTGTTGAAGGAGATGAACCATCCGTATCCTATGCTACAGTCTACCCTTTATCGATGTTTATACGCGTTATCACCGCACAGCTTTTACTTATACTATTTTACTGATTATCAACAGACCACATTCAAAAACCGCGCCATTAACAGCGACGACAATCTCTTATTTGAATATAAAACAGGAAACCCGTCCATTTATCAAGCGCATTTCAGGTTAAAAGAGGTATAAGCAGATTCGTTCCTTATCCATAGTTGCAATAAACATGCATTTACAATGGTCAGTTCAAATAAAATATATTTAAGCCAGCACCACATAAAATACAGAGCAAAACCATACACAAATAATCCAGTATATACAACTACAAATCAAAACTTTAATAAACAAATAAGCAAAACATACAGCTATACAAACAGCAACAGTATAAGCTAAAGCACAATCACACAAAACCATTCAACAAATCAACTTCTTCATCAGACATTCATCTTATACGACAATCTAATATATTCAGCCATTCAGAACAAGGGCTAATTTAGGACTAATTCCAAACAGATCACCCCACAAACAAAGCTGTCAATTCATTCGAAAAAGAATCGATTTATAAAATAATTCATCTATTTTTGCCCTGTTCATGACAAAAGCGAGACCTTCGCCTAAAAAACAAACGTACAGTTCTTATAAAGAGCCATTTATCAAACACAAACAAAAATGAAAGTTCGAAAAATACCACATACATACACCATCATATCGGTCATCATATTGATCTGCGCCATACTCTCATGGATCATACCCGCCGGAGAATACGATCGTGAAACACGAATAGTCAATGGATCCGAACGAACGGTGATTGTCGAGAACTCCTTTCATAACGTTGATCCTTCTCCACAAAGCTGGCAGGTCTTCGGTGTTTTACTGGACGGATTTGAAAAACAAGCCGGTATTATAGCATTCCTACTCATTATCGGGGGCGCCTTTCAAATCATGAACACCACCCGAGCCATCGACACAGGTATACTCTCTTTTCTCAATAACGCGCAAAAAATTGAGAAATATGGATTCTTCAGAAAAATCGGCGTAAACAACATCGTTATTTCGCTGATTATTATCCTATTCAGTCTCTTCGGTGCTGTTTTCGGAATGAGCGAGGAGACACTGGCTTTTGTTATTATTATCGTACCGTTAGCCATCTCCATGGGGTACGACTCTATCACCGGATTATGTATGGTCTATGTGGCTGCGCATGTTGGTTTCTCCGGAGCGATTCTGAATCCTTTTACAATTGGGATCGCCCAAGGCTTATCCGACCTACCGCTTTTCTCCGGTTTCGGATATCGTCTGTTTTGCTGGATAGTCTTAACCACGATTCTGATCATTTTTGTGCTATTATACGCTTCTAAAATTAAAAAGAATCCGCAAGCCTCTCCAATGTACAACGCTGATGTATACTGGCGCCAGAAAGAGTCCGACGCTTCCGGTACAATGACAGCAACTCAAACCACCCGTTCGGCATGGATAAGCTATGGACTGCTGTTAATATCCTTGATACTCTTTGCGGTATTTTACCCAACAACCGCTTTTTCTGTCGGCACAAATACAGTTTCATTTCCAGCCATTCCTCTTTTTACTGCTTTATACGCATTGACAGGTTATTTAGGACTGCGCAAATCCAATCAACTATTTATACTGAATCTCCTCGGATATACGATCGTTTTCCTGATCATCGGCGTCATGGGATATGGCTGGTACCTGACGGAAATTTCTGCCATCTTCCTGGCAATGGGCATCTTCTCGGGATTTGCCAATAATGAAAACGCAGACGCTATTATCGCTCAATTCCTCACCGGAGCGAAAGATATGCTCTCGGCCGCCATTGTCGTCGGATTAGCCGGAGGAATCATCCAGATCCTGCAAGATGGCCGTATCATTGATCCGATATTGCACAATCTGGCGACCCTTATGGACAGCGCTGGCAAAGTCGTATCACTGGGCATGATGTATATGATTCAAACAACCATCAATATCATTATCCCTTCCGGTTCGGCAAAAGCCGCCCTGACAATGCCTATTATGGCTCCTTTTTCCGATGTTATCGGTATCTCACGCCAAGCGACAGTGATGGCTTTTCAGTTTGGCGACGGATTTACCAACATGATCACCCCGACTTCCGGCGTATTGATGGGTGCATTGGGCATGGCACGCATCCCTTACGAAGTTTGGGTCAAATGGTTCTACAAGATACTGATTCTCTTCATTCTTATAGGAATGGTATTACTGATTCCTACAGTACTGATTCCTTTGGATGGGTTTTAATTGCAGACCAAATCTTCAAACCCTTCAACCATTTGTCTTACACTGAAAAAGGTTGACACTTTTTTGCCACATAAATAACAAATAATTTATGTCAAAAAAGAAACATCGTATGTACAGCGAAACTTTC
>NZ_JARXWG010000021.1 GCF_029893105.1 Parabacteroides sp. PF5-9
CTCAAAATGACAACCTTGTTAGGGATGAGTTTTGGTTGTGTCAACTTTTATAGTAAACAGTGACGAAATGTGACAACCAATTTTAGGATAAGTCACGATAATTATCAAACGATCGTTTGATAATTGTGAAATGATCGTTTGATAGTTATCGAATGATCGTTCTACAATTGTCAAACGATTTTTTTGTTTAGCTTTCACTCACCGATAGTTTGTATTGTTCAAAAATAAGTCTGCAGTTTTTTATTTTTTCTTCCGATGGAGGTGCCATTGGTAGTTGTTGCGAATTATAGACTGTATTCAGTTTGTCGTGTTTCCCCTTGCCGATATCGTGATAGGGCAATAGATTGATCGTTTGAGGAGGGTGGGGGAGTGTCGATAAAAAATCAGCTGTTTGTTTGATGTTTTCTTCATCGGCATTAATTCCTTCGATCAATGGAATCCGGATGATATACGAGGTTGCTGTTTCTGATAATAACCGGATGTTGGATAAAATAAGAGCATTGGGTACTCCACAATATAACAGGTGCTTTTCGGTATTCATCTGCTTCAGATCAACGAGAAAAAGATCGGTTTGTGGAAGACTCTTTTTCAGTATTTCCGGATGCACGTATAAAGAAGTGTCTATAGCCCGGTGAATACCCTTATCGCCGCATCTTTGTAATAGTTCGAAGAGGAAATCCGGATGCATAAAGGGTTCTCCTCCGCAAAAGGTAACCCCTCCTCCGGATCGATCCATAAAGAGTGTCTCTTTTTCTATCTCTTTCATCAGGTTGTCAGTGGTATACACTTTCCCGGATAACTCCATGGCTAATGAAGGGCAATGTTCAACGCAAATACCACAGCGCGTACAAAGCATTTTATCGGTATGGATACCTTGATGAGTCGCAGTTAATGCTTTTTGCGGACACACTTTTATACACGTCCGACACCCAATACACTTGTGGAACGTGTACATCTTTTCCTGTTTATATGATATCCCTTCCGGATTATGACACCAGATACAGGATAAAGGGCAACCTTTGAAAAAGAGGGTTACACGTATGCCGGGGCCATCATTTACGGCATAACGCTTGACATCAAAAACAAATGGCACATTTGCTTTTGATGTCAATGGACAATTAGAAGATCCTCTTTTGTTTGAACATTGATCTGTCATCTTATATTTCATTTCATTGTCAATTCTCAATCCTCAATTGTCCATTATTTAGAACCTAACTTGTTCGGTTCTAAATATGATGTCTTCTTGTAAATCCACATGCATATCATTAAAATAATCGCTATATCCCGCTACGCGAACCAATAGATCCCGGTATTCTTCCGGGTGTTTTTGTGCGTGTCGTAATGTCTCGGTATCTACGATATTAAATTGGATATGGTGTCCTCCTAAGGCAAAATAGCTGCGGATTAAAGTAGAGAGGTTGGAGAGATCTTCTTCCCGTTTCAATAGGGACGGCATGAAACGTTGATTGAGCAGCGTACCGCCACTCTTTATCTGGTCCAATTTGCCAAGTGATTTAATCACAGCAGAAGGTCCGTGTCTGTCTATTCCATGCGAGGGGGAGGTGCCGTCGGAGATCGCTTTGCCGGCCAACCGGCCATTTGGAGAGGCACCCATGACTTTTCCGAAATAGACATGACAAGTAGTGGAAAGCATATTCAGATGAAAACATTCTCCTTTTGTATTCGGACGTCCTTCGATGGCTTCATACAGATCGTCATAGACTTGTATGGCTATACTGTCGGCGTAATCGTCGTCGTTTCCGAAAAAAGGCGTGCGGTTAAGAATCGTCTGACGCATCATTTCAGCCTGTTCAAAATTGGAATCGATAGCGGTAAGCAGTTCAGCCATGGTAAACGTTTTATCCTCGAACAGATGTTTTTTGATCGCACTCAGACTGTCGGTAATCGTTCCTAATCCCGTACATTGGATATAATTGGTATTATATCGTGGCCCTCCGTTATAATAATCTTTTCCTTTGGCAATACAATCGTCGATGAATAGGGATAAAAATGGTGCCGGAGCATATTTGGCGAACATCCGGTCGATATAATTACTGACACGTATTTTCATCTCGACAAAATAGTGTAGTTGTTTCAGGAATGCCTGGTATAACTCATCGTAACTTTTGAACGTATTCGGATCACCGGTTGAAAGCCCAATCATTTTTTCTGATAATGGATCAATACCATTGTGTAAGGTGATTTCCAGAATTTTGGGCACATTCAGGTAGCCCGTCAATACATAGGCTTCTTTCCCGAAAGCACCTACTTCGATGCATCCGCTACAACCGCCTTCACGGGCGTCCTGCAACGATTTCCCCTGGCGCATCAGTTCCTGTATATAGACATCGGGGTTGAAGATCGAAGGATATCCATAGCCTTTGCGGATCACTTTACAGCCGGCACGCAGGAACCGGTCGGGTGTGCGGCTACTGATATGTATCGAACTTCCCGGTTGCAATAGATGTAGTTCTTCGACCACTTCAAGCATAATATAAGAGACTTCGCTGACGCCGTCGCTTCCGTCGGCTTTTACTCCTCCGATATTGAGGTTGGTGAAATCGTTATACGTACCACTCTCTTTGGCTGTAATGCCTACTTTAGGAGGTGCGGTGTGATTATTGACTTTGATAAAGAAACACGACATTAACTCTTTGGCTTCTTCTCTATTCAAAGTACCGGCCTTTAATTCTTTGTCATAGAATGGTGCCAGGTGTTGATCGAAATGTCCGGGATTCATGGCGTCCCAACCGTTTAGTTCGGTGATTGTCCCTAAATGCACAAACCAGTACATCTGAATCGCTTCCCAATAAGTACGCGGGGCGTGTGCCGGAACCCAGCGGCAGATTTCGGCTATTTGGTGAAGTTCGCTTATGCGTTTGGGGTCTTTTTCAGTCAATGCCATCTCATCGGCAAGATCCGCATGGCGCTGGGCGAAAAGGATTGCTGCGTCACAGGAGATCGACATGGCAGTCAACTCTTCCTGTTTATCCGTAGCCTCCGGATCATTCATGAAATCGAGTTTTTTGAGTTCTTCGGCGATACGTATTTTCAAGTCTAAAAGTCCGTATTTATAGACTTTATGATCCAGAGAGGTATGTCCGGGTGCTCGCTGTTCCATAAACTCGGTGAAAATACCCGCCTCATACGCGTTTTTCCATGTTTGTGGAACATGATTGAAAATTCGTTCACGTTGGGTACGTCCTTTCCAGTACGGAATAACTTCACGTGCATAGGTGTCGATATCTTCCTGACTGATTGTATATCGTTGTAATTCGCGACTGTTCAGAATATGAAGATCTTCTACGCTGTGGCAGGTGAGTTCGGGAAAAGTAGGGACCGCTTTCGGACGGGGTCCACGCTCTCCTACAATTAATTCATCCTGGCCAATGTAGATTGTTTTCTGTTTACAGACCTCCAGGAAATGAAGTGCCCGTAGGATCGGTATCGGATACTTGCCCTCATTTTCTTTATAAAATCTGGTTTCAATTAATGCTCTTTCGATAGAGAGAGACGGTGTGGTTTCAAAAGAAAGTTTGCGCAACCGTTTGATTCGGTCGTTCATGCCACAGGTATTTTTATTTGTTTTCATACATGATTGTTCTATATGTATATTTACAGCATATACTGTAAAGTATATCGGATAAAGATCAGATAAAAGAGAAAAAGTCGGGATAAGATTATCTCGTAGAGAGGAGAGTTGTTTTGTTTAATGATAGAACATTAAACAATTAAATAGCCGTCTGTAGTTTTTAGTGAGCATAACATTCATATTATCAGACTGGACAAACTTAGTACGTTTTTATGAATCGACAAAATATATGGAAAGAATCGGGTCTTCGATGGCGTTCTTTTAGCTGAAAACCTCTTTAAAGATCGTCTGTACTTGCTGCTTGGCTAATTCAAAGTCTTGTGTCTCTCCTAATTCCTGTGCTAAAGAGGTGACTCCTTTGTCTGTAAATCCACATGGATTCATAAGCGAATAATAACTGAGGTCGGTATTGATGTTTAACGCAAAACCATGCATGGTCACATAACGGCTGCTTTTTACTCCAATGGCACAGATCTTGCGTGTCTGGCTACCTGCAGATGTATCGAGCCATACACCGGTGGCGCCGTCAAGCCGCTCTCCATGGATATGATATAACCGGAGAAAACGGATGATAACTTCTTCCAGAAGGTGGATGTATTGTTTTAATCCCAATTGCCAGTATTCAAGGTCGAATATCGGGTATCCGGTGATCTGACCAGGCCCATGATACGTAATATCGCCTCCCCTGTTGGTTTGGTAAAAAGAGATATCCCGTTCCGAAAGCAGGTGTTCCGGGATAAGCAAATTGCCTTCTTTACCGCTTTTACCCATCGTAATAACCGGCGTATGTTCACAAAAAAACAGATGGTTTTCCTCCGGCTTGCCTTCTTTTTTCGCTGTAAGTAGTTTTTCGAAAGCTGTCATTTGGATCTCCAGTGCCGTGGCATAGTCTATCCGGCCAAGATCGTGATAAATGAATGGAGTTGTTTTATCTGTTGTCATTTTTTTGAATTACTTTTAGTTGTACCATATCCCATTTCAATCGGGAGGAGTTTGGGCATTAAAGAAAGGATTTGTCCCTGTCTTTTCTGTATATAGGCTGAAGGTCGGGCTGAACTATATATCCGGGGATTGGGTAATGTGGCAGCGATCAGTGCCGCTTCCTGCCGGGTTAGTTGATAAGCCTGTTTTTTGAAGTGCGCCTGGGCGACAGCTTCGGCACCATAGATTCCATTTCCCATCTCGACCGAGTTAAGATAAACTTCCATGATCCGTGTTTTTCCCCAGATCAATTCGATCAATACCGTAAAATAGACCTCCAGTCCTTTGCGTATAAAAGTTTTGCCGGGCCACAGAAACACATTTTTGGCGGTTTGTTGACTGATGGTACTGGCGCCTCGTACCCGTTTCCCTTTTTCAGCTTCATCAAGTGCTTTTTCGATTTGTTGAAAGTCGAACCCGTGATGTTCCATAAACAAATTGTCTTCGGAGGCTACTACAGCCTGAATCAAAGGTTGTGCAATCTGTGATATCGGCACCCATTTGTGTTCCAGTTTTTTTGTTTTTCCTTCCTGATGTTGTTCGTATAACCGCATAAACATAAGCGGTGTATAATAGACAGGAATGAATTTAGTCGCAAGAACAGCTACTAAACTTAAAACAAAGAGTAATAAGATGATATTCCGGCATCCAATCAGTATTCGTTTTACAATGTGTTTATGGCTCTTTTTCATCGGCAGATGTAAAAGATGTTTATTCTTTTATCATTTGCTCGCCAGCCGTTAACGGATAAGTTTTGCCTTTCCATTCAAATGTTCCTGAGGTCTGTTGTGGCAATGTGATTTTTGCCTCCAGCTTACCGTTGGACAGTAACTTATAAGCAACACTTATCTTCCCGTTGGGGTGGGGCATTGTGCCTGAAACTTCTTTCAGTTTTCCTAAAGCAGGAGCAATTCGCACTTTATGGAATCCCGGAGCATCACTTGTTATACCCAATAAAATTCGATAAAATTCAATATTGGGACTGGCTCCCCATGCGTGGCAATCGGAACGGGATGGCTCGGGCATTTCAGCCCAGGTGGTCAGGCCTAAAGCCATCTGATCATGCCAGATCTGAAGATTATCCAATAGCTGATTGCCCATTCCCGCTTTACTCAATGCCTGATGAACATAATAGCGGAAATAAATGGTCGCTTGTGTCAACGACTCATCGGTTAATGTGTTCGCCATTACTTGCGCAGCTTCTTCTCCTTCGACAATTCCGGCTAATATTGCGAGTGCATTGACATGTTGTGAATAATTGCGATGATCATGTGTGTCGGCAAATAATCCCCGGTTGGCATCCCAATATTTTGAATATATCGTTTCCCGGATCTTAGCAGCCAGTTGATTGTAATATTGTGCCATCGCAGGAAGTCCGATCGCCTGTTCCATTTCTGCAACAGCTTCGAGTGTCAATATATACATTAAATCCTGAAAGGCTGAATTGCCGTTTTTCTCCCGGATAGGTTCACCGGATGGGAAACCTGCTGCCCAATCTGCAAAAAACCAATGTGGCACATAGTCCAGGCTGTAATCCGGTTTCAACCATTGTTCATACCAGGAAAGGATACCCCGGTAAGCCGGAAGAAGTGTTTGCATATACGCTTCATCTCCTCTATACATCCAGTAATCATGTCCCATACAGATCCACCACAATGAGAAAGAAGAGATAAACTGATGAAGGCTGGAGGGATACCGGCTCATGGTAATTCCATCAGCTACAATGGACTGACGACCTTGTTCAATCGCATTTTTTACCATGTATTTATCACTGGTATTGAATAGGGTGATCATAGCCTGAATACGGGTGTCTCCAAAATATTGTAATTGCTCATAATAGGGACAGTCCATATAGGTTTCATTTGCACATAAACGGGCGGTATGCCATCCGATGTCGAGCATTTTGTTTAATGTTTCATTGCCAACAGCGGCGAAAGAACTTTCTTTTTGAAATGGATAAGCTGAAAATGTACCATAAATATCATCAATCACTAAGGGTTCGGAAGAGGTGGTTATATGAAGATCGACATATCGCCAGGTACGCCACCAGAGCGATGTAAATGCACGGTTATTTCCGCCGTCAGCAATAATTTTGTCTTCATAACCGATAAAACGTTTGCCAACAACTTCATCCCGATGGCCTTTGGCGTTCAGCGAATATGATTTGGTTGTCGCCTTTTCTTCATTTTTATAAAGCGCCTCTGCATATCCAATGACAATTTCAGCATCTTTCCCCTGGCTGAAAAATAAAGATAAATAGCCTGTTGTCAGACGGCTGTTGTCGAGTAATAGATGTACTTTTGTGTTGGCCGGTACCGTTATTTTAGTCGGTTGTGCCGGATATGAGTTCGGAGGGTTTATGCCCTCTGCGAGTTTGACCGAAGTGAATCGCTCGATTTCCAATTCCATCGGTGGAATGGGAGAGGGAACCAGTAGTCGTCCGGGGTAATCGCGTGCACCTTTTATGGCACCGTCTATGCCGGCAACGGCAGTTTTCCATGTAGAGTCATTATAATCCGGCTGTTCCCAGCCCCAGGGATAGGATGCTGAAGTTAATAATTCACCCGGACCGGCAACATAATAGCCTAAAACTTGTCCTCCGTTCCAGAATCCATAGCCTTGATTTTTGATGCATACCCAGGACTTGTCGGTGTTGACGATACTTTCGGTTTCGGTATTTCCTTGCAGAATAAACCCTGTTTGATTAAAACTGATTTGGGCAACAGGTTTGCGTTCGGCATAATTCCAGACAACAGCAGCCAACACATTTTTGCCTTTTTTGAGATAAGGAGCCAGGTCAACGGTTTCGAAATTCCAGTTGTAAATATCTCCGCGAGCGGGTCCTAACGATACAAATTCACCATTAATATACAATTTGTATCTGTTATCGGCAGATACGTGTACAATAAACCGGGAAGGGATGTCGGTCAACTCAAATGATTTTCGGAAATGATAAATCCCAAAAGCATTGATAGGTTCTTCCGGTAAGGAGATCCAACGTGCTTTCCATCTTCCTTCGTAAAGGGAAGGGTGGATCTCTTTTTGATTATATCCTTCCAGGCGGACTTGTGCGGATATCGAACAGATATTTAACAAAAAACAGAATAGGAGAACTTGTGTTTTCATGATCAATAAGTCAATTAAGGATTGTCAATAAGATTTATAGAAACAGTTCCGGCTCCCGCCGGGTGGCAAAATTAGTATGAAGATAGGCTCTGAAAGGCGTCTCGAATGACCGGGCATTTTCAGGACATTCCTTGACACAGGCACAGCATTTGATACAAAGTCCGGCATCGCTGAAAAGGGTGTTGTCTTGAACGGAAATGGCGTCTGTCGGACAAAGATCGATACACGATTCACATAATATGCACAACTCGGAATCAGTCTCCGGCGCTTGCGGTGTATGCGGCCCTTTTTCTTTATAAGGGAAATTACCCTTTATCTTGAGTGTGGGAGAATATGGAGAAGATAGGTTTGTAATATTCTTTATCTCTTCACCAAAATGACGGGCTTTTTCCAGGTCTTCGTTGTCTGGTCTTCCTGCCGCAATAGGCATCTCTTTAGTGCTGAAAGAATGTTCGCCTACAAAAGCGCCTGCCGCTATAGGAATAAATCCCTGCTCTTTCAATGTATCGGATAATTCAAATAATGCATCTTCGTAATCCCGGTTACCATAGACAACAATCGGAACTACCGGAATTTGTGTTGCTTTAATCTTTTTTAATCGCTCTAAAGCTGTTTCGGAAACTCGTCCGCCGTAAACAGGCACAGCCACTATCGCTAAGCCAGTTTCCAGTTGTAAAGGGTCGTTCTTTTTATAAGTAAGATCCCAATCTGTCTGAATCGGAATTTGCATACCATCAGCAATGGCATGAGTAATCTTTTTTGAGGTATGCGTAGGAGAAAAATAGATCAGGTGTAGCGTTTGTTTGGACATATGTTTTATTTAAGTGCATTTTCAATACGTGACATCAGATTACTGAATTCTTCTTCGGTATAACCGGTAATGATATGTTTCACTTTTCCATCTTTTCCAATCAGATAGCTACGGGGGATCAGACTATTGGCAAACGAAGCATAAATCGCCCGGCTTTTATCCGGGTATAAAGGGAATGTAAATCCTTTTTTCTCATTATATGTTTTCAACTCGGCGTTATTATGTTCGCGTCCGATGACCAGTAAAGCAAAATCCGGATTGTTTTGGTATTTCGGCCATAATGTTTCCTGAACGGCAGCCAATTCTTTCTGACAGGGAGGGCACCATGTGGCAAAGAAATTGACCAGAATGACTTTCCCTTTCAACGTCGTTGATTTAAATTCTGTTCCATCGTCAGAAATAATCGTAAATTCAGGCATGATATCGCCAATTTTTACAATTTCCGGATTGTCGTTTTGAGCATTTCCTATAAAGGCAGTCAACAGGAAAAGACAAATAAAAAAAGATGTTCTCATTTGATAGGTGTTTTTCGTTTCGTATACATGCAAATATACATATTTTATAATAAAAGATATAATAAAGCCGCTAAGGCCGCTCCGGTAATAGGGCCAAATACCGGGATCCATGCATATCCCCAGTCATTTCCTCCTTTACTCTTAATAGGCAGGATCGCGTGCATAATCCTTGGCGCCAGATCACGCGCCGGATTGATTGCATAACCGGTAGGGCCTCCTAAAGATAAACCGATTACCCACACCGTAAAAGCAACGGGAATAGCGCCAACAGAACCCAGTCCTACAGGCAAAGTACTGTTATTCTCATATGTGACTTCTCCGTCGGTGATATAAAAAACAACAAACATCAAAACAAATGTACCGATGACTTCAGTCATAAAATTGATGACCGGATTTTTTATTTCAGCACTTGTTGTAAACACACCCAGTTTTAATCCTGGATTTTCGGTGGCATCAAAGTGATCTTTATACACCAGCCATACCAGAAAAGCGCCTAATGCTGCTCCCAACATTTGTGCAATAATATAGGAACACACATCCGACCATGGGAATGATCCCCCGATCGCTAATCCGAGAGAAACGGCAGGGTTCAAGTGCGCTCCGCTATACGGACCGGCTACAACCACCCCGATAAATACACCCATTGCCCAGGCGGTAGTGACGACGATCCACCCGGCTCCATGCCCTTTTGTTTTTGTTAATAATACATTGGCGCACACTCCGGCTCCCATAAGAATAAGGAGCATTGTGCCTAATAGTTCTGCAATAAATGGAGTCATGATATTGTATGGTTAATTATGAATTATGAATTATGAATTGTTGATTGGGTAAAACTACTTAACTATTAAGTTGTAATGATTGAACTGATAACTGTCTGACTACTGATTCAAATAATTATTGATCATTCGTTACTACTCCAGTGTTGTGCACGGCCAACCGCTTTATGCCACTCGTCGAGTTGACGAAGTGCTACAGCTTCATCTAATTTAGGCTTAAAGACCTTATCTAATGACCATTGATCTTTTAATTCATCAATGTCTTTCCAATAGCCAACAGCTAATCCGGCCAGATAGGCGGCTCCCAAGGCTGTAGTCTCAAGTACTTTCGGTCGTACTACCGGGCAACGACAAATATCAGCTTGAAACTGCATTAGAAAATTATTAGCTATCGCTCCACCGTCCACCCGGATCTCTTTCGATTGGGTATTCATATCATTTTCCATGGCCCTCAGTACATCATACACCTGATAGGAAATGCCTTCAAGTGCAGCCCGAGTCAGGTGTGCAGCAGTCGTACCACGTGTTATTCCGACAATGGCACCACGGGCATATTGATCCCAATAAGGGGCTCCGAGTCCTGTTAAGGCCGGAACAAAATAAACACCTCCGTTATCTGGGATCGATTTGGCCATCTGTTCGGAGATTGCAGCATTCGGTATGAGACCGATCCCATCACGTAGCCATTGGATCGCGGCTCCACCAACGAACACACTTCCTTCAAGGGCATAAGTCGTTTCATCTCCCAATTTCCAGGCAATAGTCGTGAGTAAGTGATTTTGCGAAAGAATAGGTTTCTTTCCGGTATTCAGAATCATGAAACATCCTGTTCCATAGGTTGTTTTCATCATACCTTCTTCTACACATAATTGTCCGAATAAAGCGGCCTGTTGATCTCCGGCAATACCTGAGATCGGAATCCCTTTTTTAAATAGTGTCGCAGATGTTTCACAATAGATATCGCTGCATCCGACAACTTCGGGAAGCAGTGAAGGAGGGATTGAAAATAACGAAAGCAATTCCTGATCCCATTGTTGCGAATGAATATTGAATAACATTGTCCGGGAGGCATTGGTAATATCTGTAATAAATTTCTCTCCCCGTGTTAATTTCCATAACAGCCAGCAATCAACCGTACCGAAGCATAATTCTCCCCGTTCGGCTCGTTCACGAACTCCCTTTACGTTATCCAGGATCCATCTGATTTTTGTTGCAGAGAAGTAAGCATCAATAACTAACCCTGTCTTTTCCTGAATAGAGGTTGCATAACCTTTTTCTTTTAATTCCTCACAATAATCGGAAGTGCGCCTGTCTTGCCAGACGATGGCATTATAAACAGGAAACCCGGTTTCCCGATCCCATATAATGGTTGTTTCCCGTTGATTGGCGATGCCGATACAGGCAATATGATCATCGGTGACATCTGCTTTGGCCATGACTTCTTTGATCACGGATGATTGGGTATACCATATCTCATTCGGATCATGTTCTACCCAACCCGGTTTAGGAAAGTATTGATGAAAATCCTTTTGTGCTAATGTGATGATATTTCCTTGATGATTGAATAAAATGGCTCGTGAAGAGGTGGTTCCCTGATCGATAGCCAATACATATTTATGTTTGTGATTCATAGGTATAGATATATTGCATAATAGTGATTAATCTAAAAAATAGTTGGATGCCACTTTGTTAAACTTCTCCAACTGATCGGTTTCCCAAGCGAGGTCTTTTTTCTTTTCGGTGGCCATTATCCGGACGACTTTAGGAGCCATTTCGATAGCAGCCCGTGCGTCCATAAATAAAATACGCAACCGGCGAGCCAAAATATCTTCTAAAGTGAATACCATCTCGTTCCTGATGATCCAGCAGATTTCACCAATTGTGTATGAATAGGCCGGATGTAGTTTTTCCTGCATATCTATTGAAGACGCTGTCAATTTTCTGATCTCATCCGCGTCTGTGCCGTAGACATATAACGGATCCGTAAAATCGGGATTCGGACGTGCCCCGTGTATCGGATAATTTTCTGTGACACAGCTTTGTTGTGGAACATCCATCTGTTTGATAGCCATATCCACCGTATCTTGGGCCATTTTCCGATATGTTGTCCATTTTCCACCAATGATGGTGATAAGCCCTGATTGTTCACGAATAAGTTTATGGCTACGGGATATCTCTTTCGTTTTGGTTCCTTCATCTCGGGGAGCAGCCAAAGGACGGAGTCCGGCAAAGACCGAGAGTACATCGCACCGCTGTGGTTGGCGGGTAAGGTATCGGCCAGCCGTTTCAAGGATAAAATCGATCTCGGCCTGCATGGCGATAGGCTCTTCCGATGCGTCGCGAATCAATGTGTCGGTGGTACCGACAACCACTTTGTTATGCCATGGTACAGCAAAAAGGACTCTCCCGTCAGGAGTACTGGGGATCATAATGGCATGATCACTGTTTAGGAACGAAGCATCTAAAACAAGATGAACACCTTGGCTGGGACGTACTGTCTGGCGTTTACCCGGTTCGTCCATTTGAAGTATTTCATCGGCAAAAACGCCTGTCGCATTAATCACTGCACGTGATTTTATGTGATATGTATCTCCGTTTTCTTCATTACGAACGCTGACACCGGATATCTGACCCTCTTCTTTTAATAGACCGGTTACGTTCATATAATTAAGTACACAGGCTCCGGCATCAATAGCCGTGCGTGTAAGATTAATCGCCAGTCGTGAATCGTCGAACTGTCCGTCATGATATAAAATACCGGCACTCATCCCTTTAGGTTGCAATGTCGGAATCGTCTTCAGTGCGCGTTTCGGACCAATACACATGGATCGGCCGAATCGGAGTTTACCCGCCATGAAGTCGTATAATACAAGCCCAATGGTATAAAACGGTCCTTCCCACCAACGGTAACATGGAATGAGAAACACCTGGTCTTTGACCAGATGAGGGGCATTTTTTGCTAAAATACCTCTCTCCCGTAAAGCTTCCAGAACGAGTGCTACATCACCTTGAGCCAGATATCTGACCCCTCCATGAACCAGTTTGGTGCTTCGGCTCGAAGTCGCTTTGGTGAAATCAGAACGTTCAAATAGTGCCACACTATATCCTCTTGTAGCAGCATCCAGTGCAATGCCTAATCCGGTCGCGCCTCCACCAATTACAACAAAGTCAAAGATTTTATTCGGATCGGTTAGTTGGGATAGTACTGACTCGCGTTTCATGGGTATTCAGTATTTAAAGATTAACAATCAACAAAACTATGGAAATTTCTTTGATTACAGGCAAATAAAAAAGAAAAAGCAGAAATTTAAAAGAGTAAAACAACTGCTTTCAAACTTCTGCTTATTCTAATAATAGGCGTTAAGATTTTTTATTCCTCTTCTTCCCGCATATTGTGGAAGACGTTTTGTACGTCTTCGTCTTCTTCTAGTTTTTCCAACAATTTATTGAGTTGTTCGCGTTGCTCGGCTGTGACATCTTTCAGATCGTTCGGAATCCGTATAAATTCGGCACTATTGATCTCAAATCCATTTTCTTCGAGGTATTTCTGAATCGCAGCATTTTGCGAGAATTCACCGGATAGAATGATTTCATCCTCATCGGCTTCCACTTCATCGACTCCGAAGTCGATCAATTCCAATTCAAGATCTTCCAATGAGACATCCTCTTTTTTAACGATATGGAAAACCACTTTGTGATCAAACAGAAACTCCAGACTGCCACTTGTGCCCAATGATCCGCCGTGTTTGTTGAAATAGCTGCGCACATTGGCTACAGTACGCGTTGTATTGTCTGTTGCTGTTTCAACGAAAACGGCAATACCAAAAGGACCATATCCTTCATAATTCATCTCTTTATAATCGGTATAATCCTTCGAGGTCGCTTTTTTGATTGCCCGTTCTACATTCTCTTTCGGCATATTTTCCTTTTTGGCCTGTTGCATCAACACGCGCAAACGAGGATTGCTATCCGGGTCGGGTCCGCCTGCTTTTGTGGCGATAGTGATTTCTTTACCTAGTTTGGTAAACACGCGAGCCATGTTTCCCCAACGTTTAAATTTTTTTGCTTTGCGATATTCAAACGCTCTTCCCATCTTTTATCTAATGATTAATTATTAATGTTTAATGATCAATTGTCAATTAACGAAGCTGTGCCTGCAGTTTCTGTTCTAAGCCGGTTTGTATCTTTTTCATGATGGTGTCAATCTGCTTGTCGTTCAAAGTCTTGTTCTCGTCTTGTAAATAGAAACTTACACCGTAAGACTTTTTATCGGCAGGTAGATTTTTGCCTTCGTATACATCGAATAATAAAACGTTTTTCAATAATTTACGTTCACTTTCGAATGCTATTTTTTCAATCTCGGCAAATGGAACCTTTTTGTCAAGCAATAACGCAAGATCGCGTTTAACTGCTGGGAACTTGGATATTTCGGAATAAGCAATCTTATTTTTACCCGCTTCCTTCATAAGCAGTTTCCAGGATAATTCTGCGTAGTATACATCAGTATCGATGTCAAGCGATTTACATAGTTTTTTCTGGATGATGCCCAATGTACCCAGTTGACGTCCTGAAACTGTTGTGATACTCAATGCCGACGAATAGATCTCATTGGAAAGATGACCAAATATGATTTTTTTGCGATCGAGACCTAATCGGTTTAATATGTTTTCAACATGCGCTTTCAGTTCATAGATCGATGAATTCTCATTCGGATGCGCCCAGTTGTTCTCCACCTTATTTCCGCAGATCCACAACCCTAAATGATAATCTTCTTTGTATTCAGCTAATGTTTCACCCTCTTTTTTCTTATCGATGTCATAGTCGTAACAGTTGCCGTATTCAAAGAAACGGATATTGCCGTTTTTCCGGTTGATATTATAAGCAATACTTTCCAACCCTCCGAAAACCAACGTTTGGCGCATGACATTCAGGTCGGTGCTCAACGGATTGAGTAGCTTCACGCAATGACTGGCCGGGTAAATCGACAGGTCGTCGTAATAAGCCGATTTGGTGAACGAGTTGTTCATGATTTCGTTGAATCCCGCTCCACAGAGTTGTTCGGAAATCAAGTTTTCCATTTTGTAACTCTGATCGGTTGGCGTTTGATAACTCAAACTGGATTTAACTTCATCGCTGAAACTGATATTGTTGTAGCCATATATACGGAGGATATCTTCAATGACGTCTACGTCTCGCTGCACATCGATGCGGTATACCGGAACATGTAGTGTTACTCCCTCGGGCGTTTCCGAGACAATCTTCATCTCCAGACTTTCCAGAATACTTTTTATCGTATCAGTCGGAATCGTTTTTCCGATCAGACTATTTACTTTATGATAACTTAATTCTACCGTGTAAGGCTCGACAACTTTTGGATAGACATCTTGAATATCTCCGGTGATTTTTCCTCCGGCAACTTCCTGGATCAATAAAGCGGCACGTTTGAGCGCATACATGGTGCGATTAGCATCCAACCCTCGTTCAAAGCGGAATGAAGAGTCTGTATTTAATCCAAAGCGACGGGCGGTCTTACGAATCCGTGTCGGATTGAAATTAGCCGATTCAAGGAAAATATCTGTCGTCTTTTCCGTAACTCCCGAGTCTAATCCTCCAAAAACACCTCCGACGCACATCGCTTCTTCGGTGTTACAAATCATCAGATCGCTAGCGGCCAACGTTCGTTCGACTCCATCCAAGGTGACGAATTTAGTGCCTTCCGGCATTGTTTTAACAATAACCTTTCCACCTTTCACTTTATTATAGTCAAAAGCATGGAGTGGTTGCCCCATTTCATGTAAAACGAAATTGGTTATATCCACAATATTATTAATCGGACGCAGACCGATGATATTTAAACGGTTTTGCAACCATTCGGGACTTTCTTTTACCGTAACGCCTTTGATACTGACTCCGGAATAACGCGGACACGCTTCTCTGTCTTCGACTACGACTTCGATCGCCGGAGTATGATCATCTATTTTAAATGCATCGACAGAAGGAAGTCTCAATGCTGACGGTCGACCGTTCTGTTTCAGATAGGCTGCCAAGTCACGTGCTACGCCAAAATGAGAAGTACCGTCTACACGGTTGGGAGTAATATCCACTTCCAGTACATAGTCGCTTTTAATGTTATAGTATTCTTTAGCTGGCAAACCAACCGTTGCATCTGCAGGAAGTACGATAATACCGGCATGGTCGGATCCAATGCCAATCTCATCTTCTGCACAGATCATACCGTTGGATTCAACGCCACGTATTTTTGAACGTTTGATCGTAAAAGATTCATCCTCTTTATAAAGTTTGGTACCATTTACGGCTACTACTACTTTTTGCCCTGCAGCCACATTGGGTGCACCGCATACGATTTGTAAAGGTTCTTCTCCTCCGACAGTGACCGTTGTAATATGCAGATGGTCAGAGTTAGGATGTTCTTCACACGTGAGCACTTCGCCGATAAACAATCCCTCCAGACCGCCTTTAATGGTTTGAACTTCTTCCACACCACCGGTTTCCAAACCAATGGATGTCAGTGCGGCAGCAACCTCATCGGGTTGCAGGTCGAAATCGAGGTAATCTTTCAGCCAGTTATAAGATATATTCATTACTATAGAGTTTATTCTGCATCTATATTGCAAATTGACTCGCAAAAATACGAATAATAATTAAAACGGTTATAATAATCCCTCAAAAACAGTACCTTTGTCGCCCGAGAATAGCTGTTGAAACTAACGACTTCACTATCATGCGAATAGATATACTTACCGTACTCCCCGAAATGATTGACGGAATGATCAACTGTTCAATAGTCAAACGTGCTCAGGATAAGGGATTGGCAGAAATACACCTCCATAATTTACGGGATTATACCACCAATAAATGGCGCCGGGTAGATGACTATCCTTTTGGGGGTGAAGCGGGAATGGTCATGCAAATTGAGCCAATCGACCGAGCCATTTCTACATTAAAAGCTGAACGAACGTATGATGAAGTCATCTATACATCTCCGGATGGTGAGACGTTTAATCAGTCAATGGCCAATACCATGTCGCTTCTTGATAATCTCATCATTCTTTGCGGACATTATAAAGGAGTGGACTATCGTATACGCGAACATCTTATTACGAAAGAGATCTCTGTCGGCGACTATGTCTTGACAGGTGGCGAATTAGCTGCCGCAATTATTACGGATGCTGTTGTTCGCCTGATTCCGGGTGCTATAGGAGATGAGCAGAGCGCCTTGTCCGACTCTTTCCAAGATAATCTGTTGGCACCGCCAGTCTATACCCGACCGGCTGATTATAACGGATGGAAAGTGCCGGATGTCTTGCTTTCCGGGCATCAGCGAAAAATTGATGAGTGGCGGTTGCAACAAGCTCATGAAAGAACGACTCGTCTCCGACCGGATCTGCTTAAATAATAGATGAGTTAGTCCTGGATTTTTACATTGTCTTCAACTTGAAAACTCTCATACGCCCTTTCGTTAAATGAAACGATTGTGTAGTTATATGGTGACGATTTAGACGCTTTTTGAGATTCATTACACATCCTTTTCTGTTAGACGTACCTCTAAATTGTTTTAGAGGTACCTCTAAACGGATTTAGACGTACCTCTAAATGATTTTAGACGTACCTCTAACAAAAAACAGATGTAGGTGCTTCTGAAAAATGGTTCGGGAATTTTAGAAAATGATGGAGGAAAAACAGAAAAAGGTATCAGATGATATGAATACTATTCCTGTTTCGGCCAATTGTATTCGAAATGGAAGATATAGGTGTTGCTTCCACCTTCATTGACAACGTAGTTGTTTTCTTCAATGGTCATTTTAGTGATATACTCTCCGATTTGTTCGAATTTGTAGGTGTATTCCGCACAAATAGTACTGGTTTCCGGGACGTTATACCAATAGGCTCGTTTAGGCAGGTTTTTGTTTGATAGATTATATAGGAGGTTGACCGGTGATACGGTTTCAAAATCGACTGGAGCAAACGAATTAATCACTCGGAAAGGAAAGTTGGCCGGTTGTAATTGTGTGTCGTATTCGTAAGCCATCTCTTTTTTGTCCTGTGCGTAACGCACGACATTGCCGTTTTCCCAGGTGTAGGTGTCTGCCTGAATATAAGATCTTGACTCATACCCGTTGCCGGTATCGACAGGCCAGCGGGTAATCCAGTCGGCATGGGATAAATATGCCCCTTTGTAGGCGTATTTATATTCGTCGCTGGTATAGATCTCATTATTGACGTATTCGTTTTTTCGTTTGATCTTTTTCTGATAAATCGCATTTCCCTGCAGATTATACTCTATGGTAAGGTCTTGGCCGAGATCGGATACGGTTATTATCCGTGAATCAGGATAGCTGAATAGTTGTTTGGCGCCTGTATTGGAGGTTATATTATGGATTTGACCGTTTTCATAATTGATAGACAGGGCATAAGAAGGAGTAACTTCGTTATTCGTATAACAGGTGACTTTTGTCAATTTTTTCAATGGGGGAACTTCTGTTTTATCATCTTTGCCGCAAGAAGTTAAAAAGAACAGACTGCTGACTACTAAAACCAAATATCTCTTCATAGCGCTTCTATTTAGAATTCAACATTGCAAAGGTAAAATAAACCCCCAAATAAAGAGTGATGTAACTTTATTTAAGATTTATGCTTGAGGGAGTTTTACGTTGCTTGTTTTTCGGCCATATACTCGCTTTTTTGTATCTATAAGCAAAGCTGAATTTCATATTAGAATAACAAGGAGTTGCTTGAAATGAAAAAATGAAATCGATATTTCTTTTCGATTTTCGTTTTTAGACAAAAAAAGCAGTCCGATTTGTGTTTTTTATCGGAAAAAAAATAAAAATATACATTCTACAGCATGGAAATTCAAAGGCGCAGGGCTACTTTTATCATGTGATAAGAAAAGAGTTTCTGAACACTAACTTGAACTATATATACATCATGAGCATTAGGTAATCGGTCTGAAGCGTTCGTTATTAAAGGAAAATGAAGATATCAAGAAAAGTGAAGATACCGAAACTTTAATAACTGTTTTTCTTAAATACGAACGTGTTTGAGGCAGAAAAAGTTTTATTTCAATGATGCTTACTCGATTTGAATCGTATGCTTTTATAATTGTGAAGTTGTGAAATCGTAGGATGAATGGAGAGTAAGGCTTCTGTTAATCATAGAAATAAGGATGCTTTTATTACAGAATGGTCAGTGCCTATCCAAATTTGATTTAACCAATTTTGGACTATGATTTTTGTAGTGGATTGGAGCTAAGGCGCACATGCACACACTTTGTTTTACTTGTGCAAGGGAGAGGGTATCCGGGATGGATGCCCTCTTTCGTTTTTATACACCTCTTCTTGTTCTTCCTAAAAAAATAGTCTTTGTAGTATATTCTGAAAATAAATATTTTCAAAATGTTTAGGTGTGCCATAAAATGTCTCTTGGTTTTGTGTGCTTGTTTTTTTTTGTATTTTTCACATAAACGTTTGATAATCTTTAGCTTATTTTTATTATATTTGTGTGTAGGCGAATGGTGACTGTCATTTTATGTGGTTTTTTTATGACGGAATGTCGTTTTAGCCTTTGATTTTTATTAGATGTGTTTTTTAGTACATATTTTGATCGGAGGATCAAAAGAATGGGGATGGATAGACATAAAACGACAAAGAAGAAGTCGGTTGGTTTTTGGTTTGAGTATATTTAAAAAGAGTAACTATGAAAAATTTAAGTTTGAATGATAGTTTTTTGGAGGCTGTCAAAGAGAAAGAATCGAGAAAATCCGCTTTGGTCAACTTACTGACAGATATCTTAGCGATAGAGAAAGAATCTGTTTATCGTAGATTGCGAGGAGAAGTTCCTTTTACATTGAATGAGGCCGGTATCATTTCGAAACAATTAGGCCTTTCTGTGGACAATATGATTATGGGGACTAAGTCAAAATCAAGTGCGATGATCCAAATGATGTTGCCGGCAACCAGTGATGTGAATGATCTGGACGATACAATTATCAGTATATTTCTTGATAAGATAAAAGATATTAGTGAACAACCTTATTCTGAACGAGGTGAGGCTTTGAATCTGTTGCCATCGTCGATCTATGCCCCTTATCCGAATTTGTCTAAGTTTTATGTATTAAAATGGCATCATTTGTATGGGAATGGGCATAGTAATAAAAAAATGGATGAAATAGAGCAATCCGATCGAAGTATAGATCTGCAGAAACAGGTCAATTATTATCAGAAATATATTACAGAATCTTTTTTTATTCTCGATTCAGCCATTATTTCAAATCTGATAAATGATCTGAGGTACTTTGAAAGTATTCGATTGGTGAACGAATCAAATGTTCAGGCGATAAAAAAAGAGTTGTATGAATTTCTGACTTATTGGGAACAGTTGGCTGCAAAAGGGCGTTATTCGAATACGGGTAATAAAGTCGATATCTATATCAGCAGTATCAATCTCAGTGTCACTTACTCTTACCTCTGGTCGGAGGACTATTTTTTGAGCCAGATGACCACCTTTTTAAGGCAGGCTGTCGGTTCCTATGAGAAAGAGTCGTGTGAAAAAATAAAATACTGGTTGAATTCACTAAAGCGATTGTCTACACTTATTTCAGGCGTAGGCGAAAAAGACCGGATTCAGTTTTTTGACAAACAACGCTCTTTTGTAGATGAATTGTAATAATTTATTTTTCAATACGGATACGTGCATCTACTGCAAACAGCCCTTTTTCGGTTGCCAATAAAGGGTTGATATCCATCTCTTTAATTTCGTTGGCAAAACGCAAAAGAGTTGATAGCCTGACTATAATATCGGCATATTGCTGTTCGTCGATCCCTTTTTGTCCACGCGTCCCTTTAATAAGCGCATACCCCCGCAATGAGCGGATCATAGAGAACGTTTCGTCGTATGAAAGAGGAGCCAGACCATATGAAACGTCTTGTAATACTTCTACGAATATACCTCCTAAACCACAAAGTACGACATGCCCAAATCGTTCTTCATAGGTTGCACCAAGGAATAATTCCTGTCCTTTTAACATCGGTTGCACTAGTATACCGGTCACATCCGGTAATTTCATCATGCGGTCGATTTCAAACAATAAATGTTCTTCTCCACGGATATTTAAAGCAACGCCTCCTATATCACTTTTATGCACAGGGCCTACTACTTTAGCTACAACCGGATAACCTACTTTTTTTGCAAAAGCGATTAGTTCGTCTTTGTCAGAAGAGGACAACTCATCGACTAAAGGTATATTGGCAGCACTAAGAAGCAAACGTACATCTTCTGGGTTTAAATACCCATTATTGGGCAATCCGTCTATAATGCGTCGTACTTCCGGAACGTCTACTCCGTAGAGTTGAATATCTGTACTAGCCGGTTTGGGTGTATTGATAATTCTGGATAGAGCAGTACCTAAAGTCACCTCATCCGAGAAGTTTACATGTCCTTTTTTAACAAAGCTTTTCACTTCCGGTCCAGCTGTGACGATCGAGGGTAAAACAGGGAAGATCGGTTTTTTACACTCTTCCATTTTTTTATGAAGTACTTCATAGGCGTCATACACTTTCACCAATCCGGGATTTCCGAAAATAACCATCATCAGGTCTATTTCTTCAAATTGATGTTCGCAAAAGTCGATAGCCGTAGCCAGATGCTCAGGTGTTCCTGTTCCGACAATGTCGATCGGATTCCCGACAGCTGCTCCGGGATATAGTTTGGATTTTAATTCACGCGCCAACGGACCGTCCAATGAAGGAACGTTTAAAAGTCCTTTGGAGAGTGCATCGGCCAACATCACAGCCGGTCCTCCTGCATGAGTGATGATTGCACAGTTTCTGCCTTTGACCTCCTTGAGGGTGAATATACTGGCGACAGTTGTTAATTCTTCCCGGCTGAAACATCTGACAATTCCGGCTTTGCGGAATAAAGCTTCAACAGCCGAATCCGAATTAGCAATAGCTCCTGTATGTGAAGAAGCTGCCCGTTTACCAGAATCAGTACTTCCCGCTTTGATCGCTGCGATACGACATCCTTTACGGATGAGGGACGACGCATGATAAAGCAGTTTGTCAGGTTGTTTGATCTGTTCTATGTAGAGCATTTTGATTTTGGAATCCAGTACCGGATCAAAATTTTTATCCATATATTCGATCACATCTTCTACGCCAATCTGCTTTGAATTACCTACTGTCCAAACGGAAGCGAAACGTAACCCCTTGGTTAATCCCGATTCCATAATAAATAAAGCGGTACCACCCGAACTGGAGATAAAATCAACCCCGTCGGGATGGAAATCGGGAATAGGACGAGTAAACACCCCATGGTAATTCATATTCATGATACCAATACAGTTCGGTCCGATCAAAGAGGCTCCGGCTTCATTGACTGTTTTAAGTATCTGATCTTCCAATATACCACCTTCTTTGGTCTCTTCGCCGAATCCGGCAGAAACGACGATAAAAGCTTTTACGTTTTTCTCTTTTGCCAGTATCTCAATAACTTCAGGGCAGGCCGGAGCCGGTATAGCGATGATAGCCAGTTCTGTTTCCGGGATATCTTTAACCGAATGATATGATTTTACACCTTGAACATCTGTTTCTTTAGCGTTTACGGCGTACAAACTACCGGTATATTTACCGTCTAAGAGATTGCGTATGAGTCGGCCTCCCGGTTTGTGTACATTGTTAGATCCTCCAACAACAACTATACTTTGCGGATTTACTAATTCTTGATTGATCATATCATTTTGTCTTGCTTAGATTTGTGTATGGAGGCAAATATAGTTTATTTGTCCTAAAAATAGGAGATTTAACCCTAAATAATTTACATTTTGTCTTTTTTGGCGTGGAAAGATCATAAAAAAAAGACAGTATCCTCTGAATAGAGCGTACTGTCTTTTCTGTTTTTTTATAAATGACAATTATTGGAATCCAAAACGATAGACAAGGTTCAATTTCAATCCAACCATAAATCCGGTCGATTTAAATGTTCTTTCCTGATAGTTCAGGTATTGATTGAACTCTTCACTCCAGTCACGTCTATAGAATATACCATTACTAATCGATCGGAAGCCGGCTTGAAGCGAACCTTCCACATAAAAACCTTTCCAGATCGGGTAGATATAACCAACGGAAGCCCCTGCGGTCATAACTTTCCCGGTACGTCCATATAATAATGTAGGATCATCTTCGAGTGTTAAGTCGACTTTATCCCCTCGAATATCAAAATCTCCGTATTGACCGAATGCACCCACATATAATGAACGGAAATCATTGTTACTGAACAACCAATACCGGGGTTCTATTGATATACCGGATACAGCCCATTTACTGGATGAATTGCCGCCATACGAAAAATCACCATACATTGCGGAAAGCGCCACAGAGTAGCGGTTCATAAAATAGTACTCCAATTCGATGTTAGGCATAATGGCGCCGGTATAAAGTTGGGTACCATCATCCCCGAAATTAATAGACGGGGCAACTGTGAACCAAGGTATTAAGTTGGTTTTTACAGCTAAATTATATGGCTGTGCCTGTGGGTTAGAGCCTACAGATGCACTCTTGGTTGATTTTGTCGTTGTTTTTGGGGTAGAACTTGTCGTTTTCTTACCATTTTTACCCTTTGCGGTTTGTTCCTGTTGTGCTGTTGTCTGAGAAGTAGTGGCGGATTGATGTTGTTGTGTTGTCGAAAATTCAACTAATGACAACCGATAATCTTCCAACTCACTTTTGTCAAATAAAGCATCGGTAATGGTATACGTTTGTCGTTCCGTGTCTCCCTCTTTTGTTCGACTGTGAAGATCGGCATAAGGTACTACCCCGTAACGTTTGATCGCTTCATCAACAGCATCGGGATAACGCGGGTCGTTGTATGAAATATCCAGGTTGGCAAACCATGGAAGCGGAGATCGTACTAAATAGACATGTACCTGATCTCTGAAATTACCACTACGATCGATATAGAATGCAAAATGTTCATAAGGAATGTCGAATGAGAGATTGATATAAGCACGAAGGCGACCTCCACGCATAGACGCTTCATTCGTTACTTGCGGGTTGGCATAGTCAGACGGGTCGACATGCGAAATGATCAAGAAATGGAATTGGTCGCGAATTATACTGTTTTTAAAAGCGGGAATCTTATCATCCAACCGTTGCAGCTCATTGTCATTATCTCCATAACCTTCGGTCATTAAGTCACTTCCTTCGTGAAAAGAAAATACAAAACTTTCTGCCTGATTATAGTTCTGACCTACCACCCCGAAAGGTAATATACACAACCACCCAATAAGAATATATAAGGTTCTTTTCATTTCTTCATTTTTTACGGCTAAAATACTCACCCGCCAGTCGTTAGCTTATAAATTAGTATACTCTTGTCGAATTTCACATCAAGCAGGAGGTCTCGTTTTTCGGAAATCCTGCTTCTACATTGCAAATTAAATAATATTTTTTTAATGAGACTATTTTCTCTGAAAGAATTATTGATAAAAATAAAGCACCTCAACGGAGTATTTCGTGTAACGCGCATCGGATAAGTTAAATAACAAAAGTTTAGCTGAAATGTTATAATTTCAAAAAAAGTCTGTATGTTCGCGCAACTAAAAATGTGCATTAGCAGTTTAATCTCTTAAGATGTATTAATCAAGAAAAAATTAAAATGAGTAAATTTTTAAACGAATTTAAAGAGTTTGCCATGCGTGGAAATGTCGTCGACATGGCAGTAGGTATCATTATCGGTGGCGCTTTTGGAAAAATAGTCTCTTCGCTGGTGGGCGATATTATTATGCCGGGAATCGGCTTGTTGGTTGGAGGAGTTAATTTTACGGATCTAAAAATTGTGTTAAAGCAAGCGGCGGTTGAAGCGGGTGAAGTGATCACTCCGGAAGTTGCGCTTAATTATGGTAATTTCCTCCAGGTAACGTTTGATTTTATTATCGTGGCATTTGCTATCTTTCTGATGGTTAAAGGAATAAACTCCTTGAAACGGAAGAAGGAAGAGGCTCCGGCTGCACCGGCCGAACCGTCGGCTGATATCAAATTATTGACAGAGATTCGTGATCTGTTGAAAAAATAACCTGTTTTATGAGAGAAAGCAAGAGGTGTGTGATGTGAAAATTTTCGATCAATAGGTTGTTTTTTGAAAAATACGCAAATGTTTTTTCTGAATAATTAGCTGCGTTTTTGTGATAGACCTAGGTCTGTTTTTTGTTAGAGGTACGTCTAAACGAATTTAGACGTACCTCTAAATCGATTTACACCTACCTCTAAATTATTTTAGACGTACCTCTAACAGAAAAGTCAATGAAGGTATTCTAAAAAGCCAATGGGGACATACTCAAAAGTCAATGGAGTCTTTTTGTTTTAAGGCGCAAACTGTTAGATACTACACTGACACTACTCAATGCCATTGCTGCTCCGGCTATCATCGGATTGAGCAGAAAACCGGTTATAGGATATAGTATACCGGCAGCAATAGGTACTCCGATAAGATTGTAGATGAATGCCCAGAACAGATTCTGACGGATTGTTCGGACAGTGAGTCGTGATAGGTTGATCGCTTCAGGTATTTTCATCAGATCGGAGGAGATAATGGTCACCTTAGCCACATCCATAGCAATATCACTTCCTTTTCCCATCGCAAAACTAAGATTGGCTTGTGCCAATGCAGCACTGTCGTTGATACCGTCTCCAACCATACCGACTGTTTTTCCTTCATCTTGCAGTTGTTTAATAAATGTTGCTTTTTCTTGCGGCAGAATTTCTGCTTTGTAATGAGTAATTCCGGCAGCGGAGGCTATTTCTCGGGCAGTAGCCTCATTGTCGCCGGTCAGCATAAAGACGTCGATTCCCATCTCCTGCAATTGACGGATCGCTTGTGGCGAATTTATTTTGATTTGATCTGTAATGCCAATTACAGCTAAGGCCTCATATTGGTTTGAAAACCAAATAACGGTTTTAGATGCTTCGCCAAGTGCTTTCGCTAAGGTGTCAAGTGTTTGATCGATAGTGATCTGGTTTTCGATTAATAATGTCCGGTTTCCAACATAATAGGTGATACCTTCTACATTTCCTTTAATGCCTTTGCCGGTAATGCTTTCAAAATGAGTGATTGCTCTATTGTCCATCGGTTCAAAATGGTGTACAACGGCATCGGCCAAAGGATGTTCTGATAATTTCTCCAGGCTATATAAAATGGCTTCTTGTTCAATAGTCTCATTCAACCAATGGATATCAGTTACGATCGGTTTTCCTTCCGTGATTGTTCCGGTTTTATCCAAAACAATCGTATGCAGTTTTCTGGCTATTTCGAGGCTTTGCGAATCTTTGATCAATATTCCTTTTTCGGCTCCCTTTCCGATACCAACCGTAATGGCCGTAGGGGTGGCCAGTCCAAGCGCACAGGGACAGGCGATAATCAATACGGTTACCATTGCTAATAAGCCATATGTCAATCCGTTTACCGGGTCGAATAACAACCACAACACAAATGCGCATACAGCAATGCACATAATAACCGGAACGAATATAGCGGCGATTTTATCGACAAGCTTTTGGACAGGAGCTTTACTCCCTTGTGCCTCTTGTACCATCCGGATGATATGTGCCAATACGGTCTCCGATCCTATTTTTTCAGCTTTAAACTGAAAACTGCCTTTTTGATTGATTGTTCCGGCAAAAACAGGACTTTCTTTTTCTTTCAGGACAGGAATGGGTTCTCCGCTAAGCATACTTTCGTCTACATAGGAGTGACCTGTTGTTACTCTCCCGTCTACTGCTATTTTCTCTCCCGGTTTGACAAGCAGTGTATCACCCATTGCGACTTGTTGGATGGTTATTTCTTGTTGTTTGCCACTTTGGTCTATCCGTATGACAGTTTTTGGCTGCAACCCCATTAATTTTTTGATGGCCGACGATGTACTGCCTTTGGCTCGTTCTTCCAGAAAGCGCCCTAAAAGGATAAATGCGATGATCACACTTGCAGCTTCAAAATAAACATGTGGATGTATACCGCGTTTTAACCAAAACTCGGGAAAGAAGAGATTGAAAAGACTGAATAGATAGGCTATGCCCGTGCTGAGTGCGACCAATGTGTCCATGGTCGCCGAGCGATGTTTTAACTGTTTCCATGCGTTGATAAAGAAATCTTTACCGAGCCAGAATAGAACAGGGGTAGACAATATCCACATGATTTCATTGGCGTAGGGCATCTCCATAAAGAACATGCCGATAATGACAATCGGTAATGAAAGCGTACCGGCCAGAATAGTTTGTCGTTTCAGTTTCTCTATTTTTTGTGTATGCGCTTCTTCTATTTCGTCCGATGTATCTTCATTTTCTTCAATGATCAATCCATAGCCGCCTTGTTGTACGGCGTCTTGAAGTATAGCTGGAGAAGTTTTTGCCGGATCATATTCGACGGCAACATTTGCTGCTGGGAAATTAACCACAGCTTGCACTACTCCTGTTTGGTCATTCAGTATTTTTTCTACCCTTGCAGCACAGGCAGCACAACTCATTTCCAATACTGGAAATGTTTTTTTAGTTTGATTTATTGAGGCCATAATCCGGACAGTTATAAATAGACCACAAAGATCGGGAAAGAAAGGGTGGAGGCGTTATATTTTTAGTTGAAAAATTTATGAGATTTACAGCTTTTCAATCGTGAAGGAATTGATGACGATCCACTTCATCAAAGGAATGAATCGCTTGATAGTTGGGAAATAGCGAATAATCGTCGTTGTTCGAATTTACGGCGATGATACATCCGGCCTGTGCATGTTGAGCCGCCAGTAGACCATTTACTGCATCTTCGAATACCACTGTTTTTTCGGGTGCAATGCCGATAACCGACATCGCTATCTGGTAGATCTCAGGATCGGGTTTGCTTTTGATTTTTCCATTATTATAAACCACTTTATCGTAGTCGAACCATTTGGAAAGTCCAAGATGTTGAAAATAGAAGTCAAGATTTTCTTTATCTGAAGCTGTAGCGATCGTAAAAGGAGTTTTGTTTGTTTGCAGAAAATTCAGAAAATCGATTACACCCGGAGCCAGTTTGATCTCTGTTTTCAAGCATAATTGGCGATAAAGATCTTCTTTCTCATCGATCAGTTTTTTCAACTCCGGTGCAGAGAAATCCCGGTGAAAGAGTTGGGTGAAAATATCTTTGTTGTTTTTACCATGAATAGTGGTAAAAAAATCATGATCAGAGAGGTGTAAACCTCTTTTTTTAAGAAAGATATTCCAGGCTTCATTGTGCAAAGGAGTATCCCAGAAAAGCGTTCCGTTAAAATCAAAAACAACTCCGGTGTACGACATATTCACTTTGTTTTATATCTGCCGGTAAAGGTAGGAAATAGTTGTCGATTACTCGCTCATCTCAGATCAATAGAATACTTCTTTATTATCGAAAAATAGAACTCCCATTTGTGGGGTAGTGATAATCCAAGGAAGATCCTTACTTTTGGGGTACTGAAAAAGGGGTGTCTGTTTCGTCTCTGAAAAAGGATGAGATGGACATGGAACGTAAGTTGTATGATAAACGTACACATCACAGATGATCACAAAATGTTAGTGGAAGGACTGGCTGCTTCCATTAATGAGTCGGGTATAGCTACGGTTGTAGGTGTATCCTATACACTTAGTGAGTGTCGCAAAGCTTTACAGTCAACATCGGTCGATGTACTGTTACTTGATATTAGTCTGCCTGACGGGAGTGGAGTCGATTTTTGTGAAGAGGTTATTCGCCGATATCCGGAGATGAAAGTATTGATCCTCACTTCTCACAATGAGTATTCTATCGCCAAACGTGTCATGGAGAATGGCGCTTCGGGTTATATCCTGAAAAATGCCCTTTCAGAAGAGGTCACGGCAGGCATAGAGGCGGTGATGAACGGAGAGATATTCCTTTGCGACGAGATCGATATCCTTATCCGTAAAAAAAACGAACAGCAAATCTGGTTGACTTCCCGCGAACAGGAGTTGCTGCGACTGATTGTGGATGGTCATACCAATCAGGAGATGGCTGAAAAACTGTATTTAAGTATAGAGACGATCAAGACATATCGGAAAAATCTGATTCTGAAACTTGGCGCAAAAAACTCAATGATCCTGGTGAAAATGGCTATTGAAAACAAATTGATTTAATTGTCGACTGTTCCCATCTGGTATAAAACAGTTACTTTTGCAAGCTAAATGCAAAATCGAATGAAGAATTTTTATCAGATCTATCGCGAACATTATAAGACCTTGATTTATTTAGGTGTTCCTATTATAATCGGACAGGTAGGGATGATCATACTGGCATTTGCCGATACGTTGATGATCGGACATCACAGTACCAACGAACTTGGTGCGGCCTCTTTTGTAAACAATATGTTTAATCTGGCGATTATTTTCAGCACCGGCTTTTCTTATGGATTGACTCCTGTGGTGGGAAACCTTTTCGGTCATGGCGAATCACAGGGGATTGGTCGACTGTTGAAGAATAGTTTGCTGGCGAATACCATCGTGGGACTGTTGTTGACGCTGATTATGACGGTATTCTATTTCAATATCGAACGGTTGGATCAGCCGGTAGAACTGATCCCTTTGATTAAGCCCTATTTCATTATATTACTCGTCTCGCTGATTTTTATCTTATTGTTTAATGGGTTTAAGCAATTTGCTGATGGAATTACCGATACTCGGACGCCTATGTGGATCTTATTAGGAGGTAACCTGGTTAATATTGTCGGAAATTATGTATTGATCTATGGGAAACTTGGTTTTCCTGAAATGGGATTGATAGGAGCGGGGATGAGTACGCTTTTCTCCCGGATCCTCATGTTGTTGGTTTTTATCCTTGTGTTTTTCAAGGCCAAACGTTACAGCGTTTATGTGGAAGGATTCAAGAAGAGTTGTTTGAATAAGCCTGATTTTAAAAAACTGAATAATCTGGGTTGGCCGATAGGGTTGCAGATGGGTATGGAGACAGCTTCATTCAGTCTGAGTACGATTATGATCGGATGGATTGGAACCATTGCATTAGCCAGTCATCAGATAATGATGGCCGTTTCACAACTCGGCTTTATGATCTATTATGGAATGGGTGCTGCTGTGGCGGTGATGGTTAGTAATTACCGGGGGAAAGGGGATATACAGAATGTGCGTCGATCGGCTTCTGCCGGTTTTCATTTGATTATGGTAATGGCGGTCTTTGTTTCTGTGTTGCTTTATTTGTTAAGGAATCAGATTGGTGGATGGTTTACCGATAGTGAAGAGGTGACGATCATGGTTGCAAGTTTGATTCTCCCCTTTATAATCTATCAATTTGGTGACGGATTACAAATCGCCTATGCCAATGCTTTACGGGGGATTTCGGATGTCAGGCCTATGATGTTCATTGCCTTTGTGGCCTACTTCGTGGTCTCATTGCCTTTGGGTTATTTCTTTGGCTTTGTCATGAACTGGGGATCATTCGGAGTCTGGCTGGCTTTCCCATTCGGTTTGACTACGGCCGGGATTTTATTCTATCTGCGTTTTCGACAACAAACGAAGAACTGAGAGTCATTTCTCTTTTTCCAAATAGATGGTTTGTGAAGGAAAAGCGAAGTTGAGTCCGGCCTGATTGAAAGAGGTCAGAATCTCCATATTGACATTCGAAGTCACTTTCCGGATATTTCCCTTTTTCTCAATGAAGTAAACAAATGTGATCATTAAGGCGGAGTCGGCAAATTCGCTAAAGTTGGCCACCAGATCTTTCTGTGAAACAAATTCGACACGGTTGGGTATCTCTTTTAATAGTTCCAATGCTTTATTCATTTTCTCAGGGGGGGTGTCATAGGTCAGACCTAATTTTGTAACCACCCTTCTCATCGGTTCGGCTGAGATATTGACAATGGAAGCATCCATGATTTTATAGTTTGGAAAGGTGATAATCCTTTTATCGTAATCTCGCATTTTGGTACTGCGGATCCCGACATCTATAATTGTGCCTTCAAATTGATCGATCCTGACAGTATCTCCAATATTAAACGGTCTGTCGGTTAGAATCGTAAACGCGCCGAAAATACTTTTGATCGTGTCTTGCGCAGCCAGGGCAAAGGCAATACTGCCGATACCGAGTGTCCCTAATAAAGCGCTGATATTGACACCTACATTGCTCAATGCTGTAATAATTCCGATAACCCATATGATACCCACGATTGTACGTTTAAGGACAGGAATCATTTTAGCCGTTTGTTTTTTGGCTTTGGATGAGTGATCAGAAGGATTGGTCCAATAATTGTCAATCAAATGATTGCATAAACGGACAAAGACCCAAGTCACATTGAGTACGACCAATATCCGATAAGCTCCGTCAATGGCATTTTTTATATGTTCAGGATATACCAGGCGTTGTAGCGCAATCCATATACCTAACAACATTATACCGAAGAGGATCGGGGAGGAGAGTGAATCGTATATGATATCATCCAGTTTACTTTGTGTTTTACGGGTAATTGTATAGATAATTTTTTGATTGAAGAGCGAAACCAATTTGCTGATAAGAATCGTTCCTAAAACAATCAGAATGGAGATTCCCCAGTTCTCAATCGTATTTCCTCCGATAACATCTTCTAACATAATACGTTTATAGCTATAAAGTTTATAGATGCAAATTTAATGTTTTTAGACAGTTTCTTAATTCTAAAAGGGATTAAATAATACATAAAGTTCAAATAGATATTGGATAGGTACGCGATTCCTTCTAAAAAAATACGCAAATTGGTGTAAAAGTATTACATTTGTAATAATGAAGAAATGCATAGAATAAGGAAAGGGAGTAAAAAAGTGTGTGAGCCTATCCAATTAAACAAGAAGAATGTTCTTTTCAAATATTTGACTATCTGGCTGTTCTCTTTTGTTATGACAGTATTTGGGGTAGAAAAGATAACTGCAGAAAACCGGTTGTCAAACGATCGTTTATTGTCTCATTTGAATACCTTATCGGGCAATGACCGGTTGGTTTATTTAGAAGATTTGTGTGAACGTAATTCCCATGAAGTATTTTACCAGGATTACTTGCGGATCTATGAAAAGGAAGCCATTGACCAACAAAATGATCTGCATCTAGGGAAAGCTTTGGAAGCGTTAGGGCGATCTTTTTACCCGGATGAACCCGATAGCTTGTTATACTATAAAGAGCGGTTGGAGATTGTGGCGGAACGTTCGCATCAATATGAGCCGCTCATTAGTCTTTGGAGTACCTATAATTTCTATTTAGCCTGGGGAGGGATACATGAGAATATAGAAACAAGCATTAATGGCTTTAAACAGTTTAGCCGTAAGGTCGGTAGTGTGAAAGGCGAAGAGGCTGCTGATATGAATATGGCTTATTTCTATCTTTTAAACAATATGGTTGAGGATGGAGAAAAACTTTATCTGAATGTTCTGAAAAGCAGGGAAGCAAGAAATGCACCTATTGTCGAGCGTGTCGGTATATTTGTTCAACTCTTTAATCATGTAGACAATACCGAAAAAAGAGTTGTTTACCTGAAACAGGCTGAAGCGTTAATCGATCGCTATAAAAAGGAACTGAAAGAAGGTGAAATTTTTGATCTAACGATGCAGCTTCATGACTTCTCGGTAGAGTGGACCTATGCCGCTATTCTTTTAAGTGAAGATAAAGCAGCGGAAGCGTTAGAACATATTAAGAATCTGGAAATACTTCTGGTGAAATACAATATGAAAGAGGATAGGAAAACCTCATTGGATCAGTTGTATTTTGATTATTATGAGGTGACGGGTGATACACAAAAGGCGCTCGAATATATGGATCGTGTTGAGGTGCCTCTCCGTCAAAGGAAAATGTTCTCTATTCTGATCTATTATTTGGAGAAGCGGGTCGACATCTATTACAATCAGCAGCGTTATGATGAGGCCGTACAAGTACAAAAAGAAATACTTCAATTAACCGATTCCGTCACGCAGTCGGATTTTCAAAACAGATTAGCTGTCTTACGTACAGAGTATGAGATGGAAAAGCTGGAATGGGATAAACAGCAAACGGAAGAAGAATACATGGAATCCCGTGGTCATATGGTGATATTAGCGGTTTGTACGGGAGTGTTGTTGTTGGTGATCATCGGATTGGTCTATGCCATACAAATGATCAACAGGCATAAAAAAGCGTTGAAGCAGGCCAAAGAGAAAGCGGAAGAAGCTGATCAGTTAAAATCGACATTTCTGGCCAATATGAATCATGAAATTCGTACACCATTGAATGCGATAGTCGGTTTTTCACAGGTCTTGATCGAAGAAGAAGAACGGGAATTGCGGAAAGAATATGCTGAAATCATTCAGAATAATAATGAACTGTTACAACGGTTAATTTCAGATATATTGGATTTCTCCAAAATCGAATCCAATACGTTGTCACTGATCTACGGACAATATGAAGCATCCGATCTGGTTAAAGATGTTTATAATGTGATGTTGATGCGGATGTCTGAAAAAGTTAAACTCATTATGGATCCGTGTAAGCCTATCATGATTGATGTTGATCGCAACCGTCTGACACAGATTTTGATCAATTTACTATCCAATGCGATTAAACATACTTCCAGCGGTCAGATTAATGTGGGCTATCAATTGAAAGGCGACCGTATCATCTTTCATGTTCAAGATACGGGAGAAGGCATGCCGAAAGATCAGTTAGATCATATCTTTGAACGTTTTATTCAATTGAAAAACGGTCAAAAAGGAGTCGGACTGGGATTGGCAATATCCAAAGGGTTAGTCACTGCAATGAAAGGAAAAATCTGGGCTGTTTCAGAAGAAAGAGTAGGTTCGACATTTTTTGTCGAACTACCCCAAACAAAACCAGGTAAATAAACCCTATTCCAGATAACAATACCCGTATAATCCGGAACGGTAATTCGATAGAAATTCTTTGCCTTCTTCTACCGTAATTTTTCCGGCTTTTACCGAAGCGGTCACCCATGTTTCAAGAGTTCGTACCATCTTCTTGGGGTTGTATTGTACATAATCCAAAACTTCGGCTACTGTTTCTCCGTCGATAATCTGATCGATCGTATATCCCTTTTCATCCACGCTGACATGTACCGCATTCGTGTCGCCAAACAGATTATGCAAATCACCTAATATCTCCTGATACGCTCCGACTAAAAAGACTCCGATGTAATAAGACTCTTTCGTTTTAAAAGGATGAACAGGGAGATAATACGAGTAATTTTTAGTCGAAATAAAATTGACGATCTTTCCATCCGAATCACAAGTCACATCCTGAAGGGTTGCTGTACGCGACGGACGTTCATCCAAGCGATGAATCGGCATAATCGGAAAAACCTGATCAATAGCCCAAGAGTCAGGCAGTGACTGAAACAGTGAAAAATTACAGAAATATTTGTCGGGCAATATTTTGGATAACTGCTTTAATTCTTCGGGCGCATGGCGTGTCTGACTGGCTGCGGCATGTATCTCACGGGCAATTGTCCAATATAGCCGTTCAATCTGGCCACGGGTTCGTAGATCCAACATACCAAGGCCAAACAGATCTAATCCCTCTTCACGAATTTGTTGCGCATCGTGCCACGACTCCAATATACGAGGCTGGTTGAGGGTTTGTAATATCTGGTAAAGGTCGCGCACCAACTCATGATCTTCTTCTGAAACCGTATCTTCCGGATTCCATTCCGGTAAGGTGGTCGCTTCCAATACCTCAAAAATCAAGACCGAATGATGAGCCGTCAGCGAACGTCCCGATTCGGTAATAATATTGGGATGAGGAATCTCATTTTTATTACTGGCATCCACCAATGTAGAAATAGAGTCATTGACATATTCCTGTATGGTATAATTGATACTGCTTTCACTGTTAGATGAATGTGTGCCGTCATAATCAACACCCAGTCCACCACCAATGTCGACAAACTCGACATTGAATCCCATTGTTCGCAGTTGGACGTAAAACTGCGAAGCCTCTCTCAGGGCATTTTTGACACGGCGAATTTTGGTCACCTGACTTCCGATATGAAAATGGATCAAACGGAAGCAATCTTCCATCTTATTTTTTTCGATAAACTCCAGCGCTTCCAATAACTCACTCGAATTCAATCCGAATTTGCTGCCGTCTCCTCCCGAATCTTCCCATTTGCCACTACCCGAACTGGATAGTTTGATGCGAATACCGATATTGGGGCGCACATTCAATCGCTTGGCAATTTTGGTAATCAGCTTCAACTCGTTGAGTTTTTCAACCACCAGAAAGATCCGTTTACCCATTTTCTGAGCCAATAAGGCCAGTTCGATATAATCTTCATCCTTATATCCGTTGCAGATAATCAACGATTCCGAATCGGGATACATGGCGATGACGGCATGAAGTTCCGGTTTTGATCCGGCTTCCAGTCCGATATTGAATTTTTTTCCATGGCTGATAATCTCTTCTACCACCGGTCGCATCTGATTGACTTTGATCGGATAGATGATAAAATTCTGTGCCTGGTAATCATACTCTTCGGCTGCAATCTTAAAGCATTTGGAAATCTGTTCGATCCGGTTATCCAGGATATCCGGGAAACGTACCAATATAGGCGTAGAAATATCTTTGATCTGTAATTCGTCGATCAATTCTTTCAGATCTACTCCTGCATACCCTTTTTTGGGAGTGACCACCACATTCCCTTTTTCACTTACAGAGAAATAGTTGATACCCCAACCAGGGATATTATACAATTCTTCAGAGTCTTCAATGCGCCACTTTCTCATGTTCCAAATTTGCCGTTACATTAAGTTGATATTTTTTAAGTGGCACAAAAATAAGGAATAAAACAAGTAATTGACTGTATTTTATGTGAATTTTAATCCGACCGGTTGAAATCCGCTTAAAATAGGGGAGTGATGGGCGGTTTTGTCAATTTGGGAGATGCAAAGAAGAATTAGGAAATGGCTCTAACGCAGTCGCCACATATGCAATCAGAGAACGTATAGACACTACAAAACGTAGCGATGGTGACGACTTATTTTATGCTATTCGATGATAAATCTGAATGATTAAAACTATTTTTTTGTTAGAGGTACCTCTAAATGATTTTAGACGTACCTCTAAACGGATTTAGACGTACCTCTAAATTGTTTTAGACGTACCTCTAACAGAAAACAGACATAGGTGTGTCTAAAAAGTCACCACGAATGTTGTTCTTTTTTTTATGAGATAAAGGAGAAAATGGATCTGCATACAATCGGTTTATCCGAAAAAGAAAGATGAAAAAAACAACGGTTTGGCTTGGACGAAATTTCCGATGAAAAAACCGGCTATTATTAATAATATGGAGAGGAACAGTACGAGATAAGTTTTTGATTCAATGCCCTCTTCTTTATTGTATGAAAACAAAACTCTCAGTCCACCATATGACATGATCAGTACACCCGCTAAAATTAACAATAGCGAAGAAGATTCATTGAACGTTTTGTTGGGTTGTTGTGCATTAATAACCGTAGAGATCACAATCGCTACCATAGAAGCAAAAAAAGCCAGAATTTCAAGATATTTAGACCTTTGAGCATCTAAAAGATCTTTTGTATTCGATATTTCATTCGCTAAGAGTTCTTTTGTCTTTTTCATTTCGCTATCTAAAAGCTCTTTTGTTTTTGCCATTTCACTATCTAATGTTGTTTTAAATTCTTGAATTTGCACTCTTGAACTTTCCTTTGTTTTTATTTCCATTAGGTAGTAATAGTATTGCGTTTTTCTGATTTCGAAATCAGGTCGGCTAGGGTCTTCAATATCAATAGCTTTCAGTATTAATTCACGTGCCTCGCAGAAACTCTCTTTAGTTGGATTCTGATGGTATAACAGGCGCCCTTTTGTACAATAGTATTTTGCATAATTATTGTTCGCTTTAATTTCTTCTTCGATTTGGTTTAGCGCCTTATCTATGATTGAATCGGGAATATCTTCTTCATGTTCTAATGCGATTGCAATAAAATCAGCATAAGTCTGTTTAACTCCTTGATGATTAGGAATGACGCGTAATGCCTGCTCGGCATTTTCAATGGCTTTTTGATGTATATTAATATTATTGTAATAATGGGCATAAACGATCCACATAAGCGGATACTCTTCGGTATTAAAGTAATTTTTATAAATATCAACAAATTCATTGTATTTTGTTGGAGAAACGTTTATCCGGTGATAGGTCAAGATGGTATAAAAAATGACAAACCTGAGATCACTTTCTTGCGAATGATCATGAATCAAAGGTTGTAATCGATCGATAGTATTTTGATCAATAACCTTTTCTTTGATGGATATTTCGTCTTTTTTATGCTTGATTAACTCTCTCATCGATTTGGTACAATCAATAGAGTCAAGATGGATAGAGGATAAAATGTTAATTACTTTTTCCATTTCAATATGTTTTTCATCTCAAAAGTAGTAAATTGTTCTAATATGCCAATAAGATGCAAGTCTTAATAATCAAAGGCTCCTCTTTCTTAAGGAAAACCGTGAAATCCATAGGTTTACTCTGATTGATTATGAAAGATGTGTGGTATTTCGTCAAAAAGGCGTAACTTTACCCCGCGATTAGTTGCCGATGTACAGTTAAAATACAAGCGGAATGGGATTTATTTAATTGTGATCTCATACTTCTTCTGACTAAGACTAATGGCTAATAGGATGAGCATAATTATTCTATATAACGATTAAGCGTATAAATTTTTTTTGAAGAAACATACGATGAAAGCTTTGATTTTGGCAGCAGAAGCCAGAGCATCCATGAGTAGTATTAAACCAACGGCCTTAATTGAGGTAGGAGGGAAACCTATGTTGGAGCATGTGATTCTCAAATTAAAAACAGCCGGTTTTGACCGGATTGTGATTAATGTGCACCATCTGGGTGAACAGATCATAAGCTTTCTCGAAGCGAACAATCATTTTGGTGTTCGAATTGATATCTCTGACGAACGTGATTATCTGCTGGATACAGGAGGAGGTATAAAAAACGCTGCACGTTTTTTTCAGGGCGATGAACCTTTTTTGATCCATAATGTGGATATTTTTTCCAATGTAAATTTTCAGGATATTTATACCAAACATAAAGAGACTAATCCGTTGGCTACGTTATTAGTTAGCAAGCGAAAGACATCCCGTCATTTGCTTTTCAATAAAGAGAATCATCTGTGCGGCTGGCGGAATCATGAGACAGGCGAAATCAAATCGCATTACCCTGATTTTGATCCGAAACAGTATGAAGAGTATGCTTTCGGAGGAATTCATGTGGTGAGCCCAAAGATCTTCGAATGGATGGATGAGTGGACGGGAAAGTTCTCTGTGATTAACTTCTACCTGGCGGTTTGTGCCAAAACAACTATTCAAGCCTATCAGCCAGAAGAACTTCAGCTGATCGATATCGACCAGCCGGAAGCTTTGGCAAAAGCAGAAGAATGGATTAAGTCTGCTCTTTCAGAATAACATCGTGTGCTCCTCCTTCTACAATACTTGTAGAGGAGACAAGCGTGATTTTAGCTTGTTGTTGTAACTCTTCTATGGTTATACTGCCGCAGCTACACATAGTTGCTTTGATTTTTCCCAACGTAATATCCAGGTTGTCTTTCATTTTACCGGCATAAGGAACGTAGCTGTCCACCCCTTCTTCAAATTTCAAGGATTCATTGCCACCCATATCGTAACGTTGCCAGTTTTTAGCCCGGTTGGATCCTTCTCCCCAATATTCTTTGACAAAATTATTTCCTATTTTCATTTTCTTAGTCGGTGATTCGTCAAAACGGGCAAAGTAGCGTCCCATCATCAAGAAATCGGCACCCATAGCTAAAGCCAATACCATATGATAATCATGAACTAACCCACCGTCACTACAGATTGGGATATAAACACCCTTCGTGTTGAAATACTCATCACGTGCTTTAGCTACATCGATGAGGGCTGTCGCTTGTCCGCGTCCGATCCCTTTTTGTTCCCTTGTAATACAAATCGAACCTCCTCCGATCCCTACTTTAATAAAATCGGCTCCGGCTTCTACCAGATAGTTGAAACCGTCCTTGTCAACCACATTTCCGGCTCCGACTAAGACCTTATTGTTATATGTTTTTTTGATCCATTGCAACGTTTCATATTGCCATTCGGAATATCCATCGGAAGAATCGATACACAAGACATCTACCCCTGCTTCAACCAAGGCAGGTACACGCTCCTGATAGTCTCGTGTGTTGATGCCGGCTCCAACCAACAGCTTCTTGTCGGGGCCTGACAACTCATCCGGATTGTCGCGGTGATTGTTGTGATCTTTACGAAAGACAAAATATTGTAGTCTTTGTTCTTCATCAATAATGGGCAGTGTGTTTAATTTGTTATCCCAGATGATTTGATTGGCTTCTTTTAGTGATGCTCCCAAATAGCCGACGATTAAATCGTCAAAAGGGGTCATGAAGTTTTTCACTCTCGTACTCGGATCGTCTTTTTCTGCACGATAGTCGCGACTGGTTACCATACCGAGCAACTTCCCGTTTGGCGTACCGTCGTCGGTGACTCCGATGGTCGAATGTCCGGTGTTACGAACCAGGTCGATGACATCTGCTAATGTATGTTCAGGAGTGAGGTTGGAATCGCTGACAACAAATCCTGCTTTGAACTTTTTCACACGACGAACCATTTCAACCTGATTTTTGATCGACTGTGATCCGAAGATAAACGAAAGGCCGCCGTTTCGTGCCAATTCAATGGCTAATTCGGGGCCTGAGACAGATTGCATAATGGCAGAAACAATGGGGATATTCAACTCGATGGGCGATTTTTCCCCTTTGGCAAATTTAGTGAGTGGGGACTTGAGTGACACATTCGAGGGGACACATTGTTTGGTGGTTAAACCGGGAATAAGCAGATATTCTCCAAAGGTTCGGGATACATCGTTTAAGTAGATAGCCATAAGTTCTTAATTTGCTTAGTGAGTGAATTCGTTTACAAAGGTAGTTATTTTAACTACTGATTGCCTTTAATAATTATTGTAAAGGTATCGTTTGATGCTCTTTTTAGGTGTTTTCTCAAACTCATTCGGGTATAGTTGAATGGAAGAGACAGCTTCATAAGGTGCCAGTAAACTGTTTAACTCTTTCCTGTTTTGTTCCATGATGACCGCCAGTTCTGAATGTGAAACACCTGTACTATCAACTGCTTCGTAGTCGGGATAAACCAATCCTACGAGTTTGCCGCTCTTTTCAATAATCAAACTTTCCATGATGAAAGGCAGATTGTTGAGTTTGGATTCGATCTCTTCGGGATAAATATTTTGTCCACTGGAGCCGAGTATCATTGTTTTACTACGGCCTCTGATATAGATACGGTTGTTTTCATCAATCGTTCCCAAATCGCCGGTACGAAGCCAACCGTCTTCGGTAAAAACATTCTTTGTGGCTTCTTCATTTTTGTAATACCCTTTCATGACATTTTCGCCGGCGACCTGAATTTCTCCAACCTCATTATAGGGGTCTTTCGAATCGATGCGTACCTGCATGATACCTTTTAGAATCTGACCACAAGAGCCTGGAATAAACTCTTTATTATTGTCGTAGCTGATCAATGGAGCACATTCGGTCATGCCGTATCCGATTGTAAAGGGGAATTTTATTTTATAGAGAAAGTCGGTGACTTCCTGATTCATCGCTGCTCCGCCGACAATCACTTCACGAAAACGTCCTCCCATGGCGTCAATCAGTGTTTTTCTGATTTTAGCATAGATTTGCTGATCCAGTAGAGGGATATTCAAAGCCAGTTTCATTGTTCGCTTGTTAAGCTGCGGGAGGATCATTTTTTTATAAATCTTTTCCAGAATCAATGGAACGGTAATAATCAAATTCGGCTTGATCTCTTCAAAGGCTTTCAGTAATATTTTGGGAGAAGGTGTTTTTCCCAGGAAAAAGACATGAGCACCGAAAGCCATAGGAACGAGAAAGTTGAACGCACAACTGTAGGCATGAGCAAGGGGGAGGAAGCATAATTCGCGTTCGCCACGGAATAAGACATCTAACGTTCTGGCATAAGTGACATTCCCTGCCAGATTATTTCCGGTCAACATGACCCCTTTGCTAAACCCGGTGGTGCCGGAGGTGTAGTTTAATAAAACCACTTTATCGTTGTCCAAATCGGCGTATTTGATATCCTCTTTCGAAAAGCCGTTTGGATATTTTTCACTCATTTTATCGTTGAGCTTCAACAGAAGTTTCTGAATACTCTCTCCGTCGCGTTGGTGCAGACAACGAAAATCGGATAGCGAAAAGACTCCACGTACATCCTCAATCTTATCTTCTTCAAGCGAATCCCATATGCGATCGCTAACGAAAAGGAATGCCGATTCGGAATGGTTGATAATATGATGGATATCATTCGGATTAAAGTCTTGCAAGATCGGTACAATAATCGCACCGTAAGTGACAGCCGCCATATAAACAATGCACCAGCGGGAGCAGTCTTTGCCTACTAAAGCGATTTTATCTCCCTGCCGTACCTGGCATTCACTAAAGATAATATGTATACGGGCAATTTCTTTTGCTACATCAGCAAAAGAAAAGGTTGTACTTTTACTATAGTCTGTTAAAGCCGGCAGTTCCCAATTTTCCTTGAAACTGTTCTCGTATAATTTGATGAAATTTTCTTGAATCATAGCACAAAATGGTGATTATTGTGCAAAAATAGAGACAATCAGGCAGATATACAACTAAAACAAAATGAACTTGGATGCTTTTAGTTAACTTTGTGGCGAATTAGAAATTTATGATTGATCATTCTGTTTTTGAAAATAAAACGGCGGCATATTTTACGTTGGGATGTAAATTGAACTTTGCAGAAACGTCAACCATCGGAAAAATGCTTGCCAATCGGGGCATTCGCAGAGTACGCTCAGGAGAAAAAGCGGATATTTGTGTAATAAATACCTGCTCGGTCACAGAGTTGGCCGACAAAAAATGCCGTCAGGCTATCCGACGGATCAGCAAACAACATCCGGGTGCTTTTATTGTCGTTACAGGTTGTTATGCGCAACTAAAACCGGAAGAGATCGCAGATATAGAGGGCGTAGATCTGGTATTGGGTGCCGAGCAGAAATTAGATATACTTCACTATCTGGATAATCTGGAAAAGAGAGAAATAGGAAAAGGGGCTGTAATTACCTCAGTATCAAAAGAGATAAAGGCATTTGCACCGTCCTGTTCGGCAGACGATCGCACGCGTCATTTTCTGAAGGTACAAGATGGATGTGATTATTATTGTTCCTATTGCACGATACCTTTTGCCCGTGGCAGGAGCCGTAATGGGTGTGTTGCAGACCTGGTCAAACAGGCCGAAGAAGTCGCCGAAAAAGGGGGCAAAGAGATTGTATTGACCGGGGTAAATATCGGGGATTTTGGGAAAAGTACGGATGAACAGTTTATCGATCTGATTCGTGCTTTGGATCGAGTTGAAGGAATTGCGCGTTATCGTATTTCGTCCATCGAACCCAATCTGATTACCGATGAGGTGATTGATTTTGTGTCAACAAGCCAAAAGTTTGCTCCTCATTTTCATATACCGCTTCAGAGTGGTAGTGATGCGGTTTTAAGGTTGATGAAGAGACGTTATGATACGGAATTATTCCGTTATAAGATCGAAAAGATTAAACAAACGATTCCTCATGCGTTTATTGGGATAGATGTGATTGTCGGAACGCGTGGAGAGACGGATGAATTGTTTGATGAAACATACGCGTTTATTCAAAGTCTTGATATCAGCCAGCTTCATGTTTTCAGCTATTCTGAAAGGGCAGGCACACAAGCTTTGAAAATCGATCATATTGTCGATTCAAAGACCAAACAAAAACGGAGCCAGCTGTTGTTGGATCTGTCGGAACAAAAATTAAACTCTTTTTATACGGCTCATATCGGCAAAACGGTCAAAGTCCTTTTTGAACATACGCGTAAAGACCAGCAGATGCATGGTTTCTCTGAAAATTACATCAAGGTGGAAATACCTTACGATTCGAATTTAAATAATGTCGTGCGACAAATCCGTTTAGGAAACTGGAATGAGGATCATACGGCATTAAAGGTTGATCAAATATAGGATGAGTTATGTTGAATAAGTTGTTATATGCATTTCTGTACATGTGGGTGAAATTACATGCGCTTTTGCCGATGCGGGTGTTATATGTGTTTTCGGATATTTTATATCTGTTTGTTTATAAGATCGTTGGATACCGTTTGCGAGTCGTTCGCCGGAACATGAAAGCCTCTTTTCCTGAAAAAACAAAAAAAGAGTTGCGGCAACTGGAGCGGGATTTTTATCACCATTTTTCAGATTATATTGTTGAAACGATCAAGCTGGCTAATATCTCCAAGGAAGATCTGTTGGAGCGAGCGATTCTCAGAAATGCAGAACTGACTGAGGAGTTGAAAAAAGAGGGACATACCTGTTTCCTTTTTATGATGGGGCATTATGGCAACTGGGAATGGTTCACGGCCTCATCCGAATGGTTTAATAAACTCCGTTTGTATCAAATATACCGTCCTCTTACGAATAAAGCCTTTGATAAATTGTTTATTTTTCTCCGTACACGTTTTGGCTCTTATGGAATCAAAAAAAATGACACTTTTCGCGATATTGTTCATTTAGTCCGGGAAAAAATAGGAAGTATCGTTGTTTTTATTGCAGATCAAACACCCAGTAAAGCGAATCTGCATTATTGGACTACCTTTTTAAATCAAGAGACTCCCATGCTTACTGGTCCGGAGCGGATAGCAAAAAAAATGAATCTTCCTGTTTTCTTTTTGGATGTGCAGAAAGTGAAACGAGGACATTATACCGTAGATCTGGAATTGATCACAGCAAATGCCAAGGATACTCCGGAATTTTGGATCACCGAACAATATGCACGGCGGATGGAACGTTCTATCTTACGAGATCCGGCTTATTGGCTATGGACGCATAAGCGTTGGAAGCACGCAGCAGAACAACACTAAACAACGAACAGCGAACAGAAAAATGACAAAATTATCGAACGATGAATTTTCAAAAAAGCGCCTATCCATCGTTATTTTGAATTGGAATGGTGCTGAATTGATGAAGCGTTTTTTACCTTCGGTGATCCAGTATTCACCGGAAGATTTAGCGGATATAATTGTAGCAGATAATGGATCAACGGATGATTCTGTTGCTATGTTGAAGGAATTTTTCCCTACAGTAAAAATTATACAACTGGATAAAAATTATGGTTTTGCCGAAGGATATAATTTAGCGATCAAACAGGTCGATACAAGATATACTGTTTTATTAAATAGTGATATTGAAGTCACAGAAGGGTGGCTGGAAGCACCATTACAAGCCATGGACGCAGATCATTCAATCGCTTGTGTGCAACCCAAGATATTAGCCGAACGCAATCGAGCCTATTTTGAATATGCCGGAGCAGCCGGAGGGTTTATTGATAAGTACGGGTATCCGTTCTGTCGGGGAAGAATTTTGCATGAGGTGGAAAAAGATTGTGGACAGTATGATGCCTCGATAGATATTTTGTGGGCATCGGGTGCCTGTTTGTTTATCCGAACAGCGATCTATTTAAAAGAAGGAGGATTAGACGCGACGTTTTTTGCTCATCAGGAAGAGGTCGATATGTGTTGGAGACTGCGTAGTAGAGGATATCGTCTGGTTTGTACACCGAATTCGGTTGTCTATCATGTCGGTGGCGCGACTTTAAAGGTGGAGAGTCCCCGGAAAACGTATTTGAATTTCAGAAATAATCTGTTGATGATCTATAAAAACCATCAGGAGAAAACCCTTCGGTCGGTTATGCGTATGCGTTTTTGTTTGGATTATTTAGCTGCGATCAAATTTTTATTGACCGGACATCTTGCTAATGCCAAAGCGGTCTACTTGGCGCGTCGCGATTACTGTCGTTTGAAAAGTGCGTATAAGGCTGTCCGTGACGAAAATTTATCAAAAACAACTCTTCACGTTATCCCAGAAACCCTTGATGATGGGATTATTTTTCTTTTTTATTTGAAAGGGAAAAAATATTTTTCGGCATTATCTCCTTCGTGGCGGAATAAGAGCCGGTGACAAACCTTTATTTACGAACCATTTTTTTGCATTATCTTCGGTGAAATCGATCATTATCGGTTATATGCGACATTGAAGAGGGAAATTCGTTTGACAATTATCAAATGAATTTTTTACAACTGTCGAATGATCATTTGATAGTTATAGAACGATCGTTTGACAATTGTCGAATGAATCTATCTTCCGGAATTCTTTTTATCTTTGATTCGAAAGCATAAAGAATCAATAACAAACACAAACACAGGAAACAGTATGAAGGATCTAAACTTAAGGCTGAGTGCAAATCTATTAGTGAAGTATCTGCAAAAGCCCGCTAATCAGTTTACGAAAGAAGATATTATTCGTTATATCAACGAAGAACAGATTCAAATGGTCAACTTCATGTATCCGGCCGGAGATGGTCGGTTGAAGACATTGAATTTTGTCATAAATAATGGTGCTTATCTTGAAGAGATACTGACCTGTGGAGAACGGGTGGATGGATCGAGTTTGTTTTCATTTGTTGAGGCTGGAAGTAGTGATCTGTATGTTGTTCCTCGTTTTCGTACAGCTTTCAGAGATCCGTTTGCAGAAATACCGACATTGACTATGTTGTGTTCTTTTTTTAATAAAGATGGTGAGCCATTGGAGAGTGCGCCAGAGTATACCTTATATAAGGCTTGTAAGGCATTTACGGATGTGACCGGCATGAGGTTTGAAGCGATGGGGGAATTGGAATATTATGTGATTGCGCCTGACGATAGTTTATTTCCTGCGACGGATCAGCGTGGCTACCATGAATCAAGTCCTTTTGCCAAATTCAATCAGTTTCGTACACAGTGCATGAAATATATTGCTCAGGCAGGTGGTTTGATCAAATATGGCCACTCTGAGGTGGGGAATTTTACATTAAACGGACTGATTTATGAACAGAATGAAATAGAATTTTTACCAACAGATGCGATTGATGCAGCAGATCAATTGATGGTGGCTAAATGGGTGATCCGTAATCTGGCCTGTCAATATGGGTATACGATTACTTTTGCTCCTAAAATAACAGCCGGAAAGGCGGGGTCGGGTATGCATATCCATATGCGGATTATGAAGGATGGTAAAAACCAGATGCTGACGAATGGACAATTGTCTGATGTGGCACGAAAAGCAATTGCCGGCATGATGTTGTTGGCTCCTTCTATTACCGCGTTTGGGAATACGAATCCGACATCGTATTTCCGTTTAGTTCCGCATCAGGAGGCTCCGACGAATGTTTGTTGGGGGGATCGAAACCGTTCGGTATTGGTCAGAGTGCCGTTGGGTTGGACGAGTCAGCAAGATATGAGCGCATTGGCCAATCCGTTAGAGCAAAAAAGTAGTTATGACACCCAGCAGAAACAAACCGTTGAGATGCGTTCGCCGGATGGTTCTGCCAATATTTATCAACTAATAGCTGGTTTGGCTGTCGCTTGTCGTCATGGTTTTGAGATGGATGATGCGCTTGGAATGGCTCAGAAAACGTATGTGAATGTGAATATTCATCGTTCGGAAAATAGTGAACAGCTGAAGTCGCTGGCGCAATTGCCAGATTGTTGTGTGAAATCAGCTGCCAGTCTGGAACAGCAACGATCGGTCTATGAACAGTATGATGTGTTTGGAGTTAAAATGATAGATGATATCATCCGGCAATTGAGTAGTTATCAGGATGAGTCCTTGAGAAATGATCTGCAATCAAACCCGGAGGAGATGATGAATTTGGTCAACAGGTATTTCCATTGTGGATAAAAAGCTTAGAACAGGATATAAAAAAGAGACGTTTCTACAAAGAAACGTCTCTTTTTGTTGTTGTGTATATAACGTTGCGTTTTACTTGTTATCTTCTTGGTTGTGAGGCTTTGAGTTGATTCAAGTTGGCCATCGCTATACGGTTACCGCTATCGGCTGCCAATTGCAAGTACTCTTGTGCGCGAGCATAATCACCTTTGCGTGCATAAGCAACTCCCAGGTTATTCCATGCTTCAGGCTGATTAATACCCTGCAAGCGGTTGATAGCCGAGTCGTATGCTTCGTACTCTATATCCTGAGCCGCTGCGTTGATATTAGCAACCGGGTCATCCGGGAATACTTTCACTGCAATATCGAATATTTCTTTAAATTCACGACTGCCTTTCGGATATGTGTTGGCTACCAGGAACATCTCGTTCAGACTCAAATAATGAGGTCTTGTCCGGATCATTTTCTTTGCTTCTTCAAGATCAAATGATCGTACAGTATACGCAATCGTATAATCATTACGTCTCAAAGGAGGATATAATGAATTCAACAGATAACGATAAGTTGTTCCTCCGGATAATGCTTTTAACTGACGTTTACGTGTTTCCGGGTTCCCGGTGTAATCGATAATACGTAAAATGGCATCCCTGTCTTGAATATATGAGTTTTCTACTGCTCTACGTAGACCTTCCCAGTCTTCACCACGCCAGTCTACGCGAATCATGTTTTGACTGATGCCATGTGTTCTTGATAAGTAGTTTACAAAGGAGTATGCTCTGTTTTGTGACAACATCATATTGCTGTTGTAATTTCCTTCAGGTGAAGCATATCCTGTTACAGTAAATGATTGTACATTCAAGTCTGAATTGTTTCTGACATCGCGGATAATCCGGTCAACCTCTTCCAGTACAGCTGCATTATTTTGGAAATTACGAATCAAGTCGTATTTGGCAACCATGTAATTGAGGTGAGCAGAATGTGTTTCGTCACGATTTTTGACCGGCTCAACATCCGGAGTTACATATAATAGTTCGTATTCGGCTTTAACCGGAGCAGGAACGCCAAATGCAATAGCTGCTGCTATGTGTTCCGCTTTTCCTAAGTCACAATCAGCACAACCGCTCACTACTTCTGCAAAAATCAACTCCGAGTCACGCATCCATTCTTCATAAGGTACACGTAATTTAACGGAGGCGCGCTGGGTCTCATCTTTAAATTTAATGATGTATTGCTGAGGCTCTACAGGGAATCTGTAGTTGCCTAAATTGATCGAACGTTGTATCGCTTTATGGCGGGTGGTTCCTACAATCATTATCGGTTCGAATATCAGATTGCGTGTTTGATTACTTGACCGAAGCATTGGTGTTAGTTCGATCATATGTTGTTTGCCCAACTCGATGCCACTGATATTGATCGTAACATCCATTAATAGTTGGTTGTCTTGGCGTGCAGCTTTTATGTTTTCGAAAAGCAAGTCCCCCTCATATGCATTTTGAGCTGACAATGTTCCGAAAGCCAACATTGACAGTAGGGCTATAATATATATATTGATCTTTTTCATAACCATTGTGAGTTAATTTGTTAACGGAAAAAGTAGATAAATGAAATCGATGTTTTGGTCGGACCGAAATAATCATAAGATCCCGGTGTTTTCTCTCCACACTCGGCGCAAGGGTACTTGTCGTATTCCAAGTGAGCATATCCCAGACCTAATGACGCTTCAAAATTCCACCGATCATTAATAATCCATTGACGACCAATACTTATACCCGCACCGATAAAATATCCTTGGTATCTCTGATCTTCTAATTGGGATAAAAATCCAAAGGGGAGTTTTAAATCTGCCACATTGAATTCACCTCCGTGGGCATGAAGACCCAAGTATGTCCCGTTAAAAGCTTCACAGAACCAGTAACGATACTCTGGTTGAACCATCCAATGCTTGAATCTTTTGTAATCTCCGAATTCAAACGGGTTGTAACCTGCGGCTAAGCTTAAAGTGCTTTTTGAACCTACTCCAAATTCGAGACCAAGGTTTGGAGTCAAGGTTAAGTCGTAAAGAACATTATTCTTTACTGCTACGCGCTGAGCGGATAAGGAGAATACAAATCCCAAAGCGATACATAAAAGGAGTAATTTCTTCATTTTGTTTTACTAAATAAATCTTTATTGTCTATATTAAAACGATTATGCTTCTCTTAAAATAGAATATAAGTTAATAGAGTTTCCTAAAAAACGTCAAATCCCTACAATTATAGCTGTTTTTATTTGACTTTTTACATAAAATATCATGCAAATATATTTAAAAAAAATCAACATACAAAAAATAAGGGGATTAACTGCTTTAAAATAGTAAAAAAAAAGCTGTAGTACTTCTCTTTGTCAAATTTGATGTTTACAACTACAGTTTAAAGGGTCTAAATGAACGATCTATAGCGTTTGCTGTGTTGGGAGAAAGGTAAACAAATAGACCCTGAATCAGAATGATTCAAGGTCTATTTTGTTGAGATTTCTAAAAAAATCCGTTTTATCGCGATGGCGAATAGTTTTTGTTAAAGTATTCTATAATTTCAGCAGTAATGTCGTATACTTCGTCGGCAAGGAGAATATTATCAACACCACTGTTACTGAAAATGACTTTGTATCCTTTATCTTTATTATAGACTTTCAACAGCGAAACGACACTATCACGCAGTTGTTCGTCCATTTTCTGAGATTCGGCTAATAGTTCGGCTGCTGTACGTTCGTCAAGATCCTGCAACTCCTGCTGTTTTTTCAATAAGCGTTGCTGTTCCTGTTCGGCACGTTCGCGGGTAAGGAATGCATTATTCTCCAGTTTGCGTTGAAAATCTTGCATCTCGGTTTGCAGAGAACGCGCTTGTTGTCCGATGTTAGCTCTGGCATTTTCCTGTTTTTTCAACTGGATCTCATACAGATCTTTCGAATAATTGTAATTGAGTAATAAAGAATCGACATTAACATATGCGATCGGCAGACTGGATGTCTCCCCGTCAGAGGCAAATGTGCGTGTGACGTTCGACTCCTTTTTTCCTGAAAATTGCATAATAAACAGTACCAAGATAGCTATGGCAAGTACTCCATTAATCACGTAGTTAATGTTCTTCATAAAGTTTAAATTAAATCTTTGTATTATTTTTTTGTTTCTTTCATTCTATCATATAGATTTCTCTGCTTTGCCGCTTCCTTGTCTTGTGTTTTAGCACAATGTATCCCTTTTTTTCTAAGCGTTTTGTTCCCTCCTACATGCGTGTTCGGAAATTCTCCTCCCTTCTTAAAAAGAATTTTTACAGACAATAGTGCAATACAAATAACAAGAATTATGACTGTTATCAATAACGTTGTAAGCATTTTCTCTATATTTGTGGACGCAAATATAAGAGTTTAAGTGATTATAAAATACCTTTTGAGTATTTAATTCTACATTTTTTTGATTATTTGAGCGTATTTCTAAAAATAGAAAGTGAATAGATCTTACATATAATATAGTATAACATGATGAAGATAACAGACTTAAAACCTAAAATGGTATGGAATTATTTCCATGAAGTAACACAAGTGCCTCGCCCTTCAAAGAAGGAAGGTAAAATTATTCAGTATCTGGAGGCATTTGCCCAAAAGCACCATATTGCAATCAAAAAGGATGAAGTAGGCAATATTTTAATGACAAAACCGGCTACTCCCGGTATGGAAGATCGCCCGACTGTCATCTTGCAATCGCATATGGATATGGTTTGCGAAAAAAATAGTGATAAGAAATTTGATTTTGATAACGATCCGATAGAAACAGTCGTCGATGGCGATTGGTTGCGTGCAAATGGCACCACCCTTGGCGCAGATAATGGAATTGGAATGGCTGCGGAATTAGCTTTATTGGCATCCAATGATATAGAACACGGGCCGATCGAATGTCTGTTTACAGTTGATGAAGAGACCGGTCTGACAGGAGCAAAAGCTTTGCAGGAAGGGTTTATGACAGGCGATATCTTATTGAATCTGGATAGTGAGGATGAGGGAGAGTTGTTTATCGGCTGTGCCGGAGGGAAAGACACTCAGGCGGTATTTCATTATAAACCAGAAGCTGTTCCATCGGATATGCTCTATTTCCGGATTGATATTAAAGGCTTGAATGGAGGACATTCCGGCGGTGAAATTCATAAAGGACTGGGAAATGCGAATAAGATTCTGGTTCGTTTCCTTTTCTTATTGAAAAAGAACTATGCGTTTGCGCTTTGTGAAATTGACGGAGGAAATCTTCGCAACGCAATAGCCCGTGAAGCTTATGCGGTGATAGGAATTAAATCATCGGATAAAGAGGCGGTACGTGTGTTATTAAATACATTTACTGCAGATGTCGAAAATGAGCTGAAACATGCTGATCCGAATGTGCGTATAACTATGGAATCGGCAGATAAACCGGCACAACAGGTTGATGAAATAACGACAGAAAAGCTTATTTATGCCATGCATGCTTGTCTGCATGGTGTTATTGCAATGAGTCATGACCTGGAAGGTTTGGTGGAAACATCGACTAATCTGGCTTCGGTAAAGATGAAAGAGGGCAATGCGATTGTCGTCGGAACGAGCCAGCGAAGTTCTATCGAATCGAGTAAAATCGCGATAGCAAATACGGTCGCTTCTGTGTTTTTGCTTGCAGGAGCAGACGTATCTCATGGCGACGGATATCCGGGATGGAGTCCGAATCCGGATTCTAAAATACTGAAAGTGGCAGCCGACGCTTACAAACGTTTGTTCAATAAAGAACCGAAGATCATGGCGATACATGCCGGTCTTGAATGTGGATTATTCCTTGAAAAACATCCTCATTTAGATATGATCTCTTTTGGTCCGACACTTCGGGATGTGCACTCACCCAGTGAACGTATTCAGATAGATACGGTTGATTTATGGTGGAGACATTTGATTGAAACATTGAAAAGCATTCCGGCAAAATAAAATACATTTTAATACGTTATAAAAGAGGAGATAGTTGATGGTATAAACTTCTCCTCTTTTTTTATTTTCATATAATCGCTGGAGAAATGAATAAATTAACCATACGCTTATTGGTCGCTTTCTTATTTGTTACAGCTTTTTTTTCAGCATGTAATGAACTGGATGACAACTACTCTACAAATCCAAGCCATCGTTTGGCTTTTTCTGTTGATACACTCACATTTGATACGGTCTTTACGACGATCGGTTCTGCCACACGGCAATTTATGATTTATAACCCCAATAGCGAACCGGTTAATGTTGAGTCGATTATGCTGGCTGGTGCCGGATCATCGGGATTTCGTATCAACGTCGATGGAAGAAGAGGGGATAGCTTCAGTGACGTAGGCATATTGGCTAAAGACAGTATGTATGTCTTTGTTGAAGTAACTGTCGATCCGAATGAAAAATACCAGCCACTGCAGGTGATCGATTCAGTGATGTTCACTTTGAATGGAAATCGGCAACGCGTAGTATTGGAGGCTTTTGGACAGGATGTATATTTATATAAAGGGGGTAAAACGATTACAAAAGATACGACCCTTACCGCCGATCGACCGTATCTGGTTTATGATAGCCTGGTGGTTAATCCCGGAGTCACAGTAAATATCGAAGAAGGAGCCACTTTTTATATGCATGATCGAGCAAATCTGGTGGTTCATGGAACGCTAAAAGTTAATGGTAGTCAAGATAAACCGGTGACTTTCAGGGGTGATCGTTTAGATTTTATTTTAAATGACATACTGCCGTATGATCGTGCCCCGGGGCAATGGGGAGGTATCTTCTTTGCGTCGGAGAGTTATAATAATACAATGGATTATGTATATATCCGAAACGGGCAAAGCGGTATGACTTTTTTACCATCATCGCCCGATCGCCCTAAGTTGAAGATCACGAATTCGCAGATTACCAATATGGATGGAAATCTGTTGACTGCCATTAACTGTCAGATCGAACTCATCAATAGCGAACTGAGTAATGCGACAGGAACGATCTCTGCATTGATGGGTGGAAAGTACCATTTTATCCATTGTACACTGGCAAATTATATGACCTATAAGAGCCGTAATGACTCCTTACCACAGGTGTTGGTTCTGTCGAATGCATTGCCGGAAAAACAAACAGCACCATTAAATGTCACATTTGATAATTGTATTATTGATGGCAACAGAGATGCGGGCAGCAAACCTTTGACTGGTGAAATACTATTGTCTCCAGAAGAAAATATCGCTTTTGAATATCAATTTAATCATTGTGTGATTAAAACAAAAAGCGAGGAGAATCCCGGTGCGGCTTTTTCAAATGTATTATTTGTCTCGAAGAGTCCTGCGTATCGCATGCTGGGTGGAGAGAAAAATAAGTATCAGTTTGATTTTCGTCTGGATTCGGCAACAACAGTGGGTGTGGGAAAAGCCGACTTGCTCATATCCCGACAATACCCTGAAGATCGCTATGGCGTGAGCCGGATAGATAGCCCGGATGGCCCCACGATTGGCGCATATGAGTTTGTGGCAGCTGAGGAAGAAGAGGAGTAGGGGAGATACGATACTCCAAACCCAAAAATAAGAACCCGACTATGAAAAAATCTTTTTGGCCTTTCTGCGTATTGCTGTGTATGAATCTGTTTTATGCAAATTCACAACAACACTTTCGGGTGATGAGTTATAATGTTGAAAATTTGCTGGATACAAAAGATAACCCAAAGACAATAGATGATGAGTTTTTACCCAAAGGAAGTCGTTATTGGACAAATGGGAGGTATATCCATAAATTGCAACAAATAGCAAAAGTTATTTCTGCTGCCGGCGAATGGGATACTCCTGCTATTGTCGGTCTGTGTGAAATAGAGAATGATTCGGTACTTGACCGGTTGGTGAATCAGACCTCATTACGTTTGCAGCAGTATCGGTATTGTTTGACATCAACCTCCGATCAGCGGGGAATAAACGTCGCATTGTTGTATCAGCGGGATAAATTCGGATATATCGCACACCATTCACATCCGGTGCGGTTTGCCTCCGGCACAATACGTTCAACACGTGATATTCTTCATGTATATGGCGAAATTATTTCCGGAGATACCTTGGATGTTTTTGTGTGTCATTTTCCTTCCCGCTACGGAGGAGAGAAGGAGAGTGAGAATAGACGTCTTGAAGCCGCAAGAACCTTGAGATTGTTATGTGATTCTTTATACAACGTTCGTAAAAAACCACAATTTTTGATCATGGGTGATTTTAATGATACGCCTGGTGATAAAAGCCTACGAAATATCTTGACAGCATTACCTTATTCCTCCTTCTCCAAACAAGAAAAAGAAAATTTATCCCCCAAAGATCAACTTCAATTATATAATCTTTTTGCAGATTCTGATCAATTCCGATTTCCGGGAAGTCATAAATACCAGGGAGAATGGAATCAACTCGATCATATAATTGTCAATAAGGAGTTGTTGGATCACTCTTCTGCGATGTGTTTAGATGCTGAAACGGTAAGGTTGTTTGCTCCTGATTTTTTATTGGTAAAAGACAAAACCTGGCATGGACTCCGTCCCAAGCGAACCTATTATGGATTTAAATATGAAAAGGGATATAGTGATCATTTACCGTTACTGGCTGATTTTTATATTACTTTCTGATCGTTTTTTCTCAAACTGTAGAACGTTTTTCTGTTAGAGGTACCTCTAAACGAATTTAGACGTACCTCTAAATCGATTTACACCTACCTCTAAAATAATTTAGAGGTACCTCTAACAGAAAATGGATGTAGGTGTAACAAAAAAAAGACCTTGAGGTTTTAAAAAAACAACTACAATTCTTTTGTAATACCTGTAGATGTTGTCGAATCAGTAGGCATAATAAGAGTCGGCTGTTCAAGGATAGGGGAGAAGTTTCTCTTTTTTCTGCGGAATAGTTCCGAGGGGTGGGTAAACTCCTTTTTAAACATAATACCTACTCCCTGAGTTGTGAGGGACTGTTTCAGGTAACGATTCATGTCATTGGCATGATTGTAGGCCTTTAATCGGATTTCGCCGGATGGAGTTAGTTTGTATTCAAGGTCGAATTCTCCGATGAATACGTTGTTATTCTCAATCGTACTGTTTTTGTATCCTAAATTGCCGTTGATGATCAACCGGTTGTCTAATAGTTGACTGGAAAGAAGCATTTCGACTTCCGTATTTTCATTAAAACCTTCTTGTCCGGCTCTGATATTGGTGCCGATCTGTACTTTATCCGTAAAACTGTTCAGGATACTGGAGAGTTGGGAAGATATAGCCGAAGAGGCTACCGCGTTGAATTCATTTGAGCCGTATCCTTTGGTATAATCCGGTGTGTAGAACTTATTTAAGACTAATAAATAGACAATCTGTCGCATCATCATTTCATCAGTATCGATAAGACTTCTTACTTGCCGTTGAAGTTCATCGGTTGAACCTGGAAATTCGATGTCAAAGCTGATATCGGGGCTTCTTAATCTGCCGTCAAGCATAAGTACGCAGTTGACCGGCACGCTGGCACGTGCGGTTTCCAAAAGAAGTGCCTCGTCTAAATCGCCAAGGTTTGCTGTCAAATTATACGTCGCATTGATATTCATATTGGCATTGTACGGATCTCCTTGGAAATCGATGGTGCTGCCTTCTCTGATTTTGAAATTCTTATGGATGAGTTGTTGAAGACTAAAATTGTAGTTTCCATCGACAATTTGAACACCACCAAAGATTCTCAGATCCGATTTTGTACCATATTGTACTTGCACGCTTCCGCTTCCGTTTCCTTTAATGCGATCGCCAGCTGTTGGATCCATGATCAGTTCAACGTTGGCTTCGGGGGTAATGTCAAGGAGAAAGTTCATGCGCATTTCTGTCCCTTCTTCCGGAGTAATAGTCGAAATAGGTATAGAATCTGTGTCTATAGTATGTAGGTTGGGAATCGTTTTTTTATCGATGAAAGTGATGAAATTGTATTCGTCGGAAGCCGAATTGGTCATAAAATTAAAATTCACGGAAGTACGGGGAGCGCTTTGCATATTGATGTCAAAATTGACAAGGTCTTTATTTCCGTTGATATCGACAGCGCCACTGCCGAATACTGTTCCGTATATCATCGGATTATCTTTCTCCGCTTTGTCGTAGACCAGGAAATTATTCGCTTGAACGTTTGCTGTGAAATTATAATCTTTGAAATATTGGTGATTGAAAGTCAAATTGACTTTGGCGCTATTATTGAATTTGTCATATACGGTCGCATTTTGAACATGGATCGCTTTGCTGTCCATAAAAACAGAATCTGAAAAGGTATAGTAGGTGTTGAGAAAATCGATGCCCAGTCCACCTTCTTTGACATAGGCGTTGCCTTCTACCGTTAATTCTTTAAAAGGACCATATAGATGAACTTGTCCGAAGCCATGTCCTTGAATGTTTGTGGCAACTTTCTCTAAAAAAGGATGCAGAAAGGCAATGTCGACATCATTGGCATCGAAATGTAGTGACAGTCCTTCATTTGGCTTGACAGGGAAGATGTATCCGCTGACATCGGTCCATGTACTGTCGTTCTTATAGATGGATCCCAACATTAAAATTCCTCGTTGTGCGTCATCCCACTCGCTGAAAAGATTCAGGCGTCCCAGATGGACTTGGTTGAAGGAGAAGTTTTGAACTTCAAGATCGGTGTTCAGCATCCGGCTGCTGTATAGGTCGTTGATATAGAATGTTCCAGTCGCTTCACCTCCAAATTGCAATACCGGAATATTGAGTGTCTCGAAAATATAACTGAGTTCGATTTTGTTTAAATCCAGTTGAAGTGTATCTAACGGATTTTTGGATATAACTCCATCAAAATGGGCGTATTGCCTTTCGTTACCTATCGTGAAATTATCAATGTCGATCCGGTTGTTTTGAACCGTAATAGCGGCAGGTCCCATATTCCATAAAGAGTCTTTGATAATGAGCGGACTTTGATCGATAGAGATTTCAGTACGTAGGAAACTATTTCCTTTTTCATCTTTTTCTTCGGCAAAATAGGTTGAAGTAATCAGATCGGCTTTGAATAACTGTTCTTTATTATTGGCCCATTCTATTCGGCTATTCATCCGGTTGTTTTTTGCGTCGAATTTCAATTTCAGATAGTTGCGCAACCCTTTCGGATTATAATTGGTGGCATTTAATTGTAAAGCGACCTCTTCATTGGGGTTGTCAGAAACCAGATGGCCGGATTCAAACATAGCGTTTCCTATATTGAACTTAGGAAACCAGGCCTCTAATCTGAATTTGTTGTATCGATTGTTATAATGTCCGGTAATTCTTCCCTGGTTGATAATAGAGAAGGGGAGTTTAAATGTGTTTGAGAGATTTTCTGTATTCTCAAAGGTAAGGAGTAGTGAAAAGTTATTTTCTTTAGCTGCTTGTTCTTGGTAAGAGGTATTGATAACGGCAGGAACGTATTCCCGGAATGTATTCATCAGACTGGGGATTATCGTTGTAAAGGAATAAGTGCCGGTTACTTCTCCATTGAATAGATCGGATTTAATTGTTAGCTGACGATCTTCCAGATGGCCTTTTGCTGCTATTTCCAGTTTTTTTAGAAAAAAATCATGAGGAGTGGTTTTGAATGAAAAGCTGTCTACTTGTAAACTTCCGGCAATATTGTCGATGTTATTTCCGGTGAAATCGGCATTTATTGAGAATGACAGTAATGGATTTTCGTATTGACTGGAAAGATTCAGGCTGTCTAAGCGGATGTTTTGGGCATTTGCTGTAAAATTAAAAACCGAGTGTTGTCCTTGGTGTTGAAACATTCCTTCGGCAGATAATTCTCCATTGGGATCGTTGATGTGGATAAATCCGTCAAATCCATTGTGTTTGAAATTGCCGGATAATAGGATGTTTTTGTATTTATAATCTCTGAAATCAACCTCTTCAATGTCTCCACGGATATTTCCGGAAAACTGTCCGTTGGGTGGGCGATGGGTATCGAGGTCGATCGTAAATTGAATATTTCCGTAGGGATTGTTTTCTTCAAATAAATTTTCAATCAATAAACCATCTGTTTCCATATGACCACGAACGTAAGTCGCTATGCCCTCTTTAGGGTTGCTTCCGAATAAGATATCTGTTTTGATGGAGCCGATTGCTGATGAAATTTCGCCGAAAGCGACCAGGTTGTCAAAAAAACCTGAAATCTCCCCATTAAAATGGATTGTTCCCAGTTGCTTTACAGGTTGCGGTAGTGTAATCGGACGTTCGCTGAAGTTGTTGACAATTCCCTCTAATCCTTCTGTTGTAATATACATGCGGTTTACCCGACCCAATAAATAGGCCTCTTCCGGGTTGGATATGCCTCTTAGTTCCATTTTTCCGGTAAAGAGCATTTTATCACTGTATTTCAAGGTTAAATCCTGCAGGTTGATGTTGTTGAGGTATCCTGTGGCTTCGGCGGACAGTTCAATATCATCGGCAAAATTGATAAATACTGGCATGAAAGGCGATAAATCCTGAAGGCAAATCATAGAGGGGGTTATGCGCAGATTGATCGGAGCGTCGTTTAATAAATGGGAAAGAGTCTCTATTTTGTTATGACTGATTGTGGCTTTATCTATTCTCAGATCGGTTCGCGGAAGTTTGATCCGGAAATTATCTATGAATGTGCTGTCGGGATTGCTGACAAGATTCATGGAGAGTTTTTCCATCGTGAAGCCGGAGCTTTCTTTGAAACTTAATCGTTTGATATTGGCATTAATACTGTCTTTGTTAAATGCTTTCAACGTGATGTTCGCATTTAGATTTTGAATATCGATGTGGTTGGGGTCAAACCGATCGTCTTTTTTGCTTTCATTGGCCACATGATAGGTGAAATTTCCCCGGCGAATAAGAATGGAGTTGAATTGCAGATCGATATCCGGATTCCTGTTTGGCGAATCTTTACTGGAAAAAGCATCAATGATGAATTGCAGGTTTAGTGGTTCTTCCTGACTCTTCTTGGAGAGATGAATGTTAAAACCAAATAACCGGATGGTGGTGAATACAAATCGCCCTTGCATAAATGGGATCATTTCGAATCCGGCGGCCAGATGATTTGCTTCCAAAAGCGGTTGGCCTGATTCGTCTTCCAGATAAACATCATCAAGGGTTAAACGGTTAAACCAGGATATGCCGACTTTCCCGATTTGAACAGGCACACCCAGATGTTCGGATAATTCTTTTGTCGCAATAGCTGTGATTTGCCGTTGAATATATGGTATATTTACCAGAATAATCGGCATGACATAGAATACCCAAAACAGAATAAGTAATGTGATAATTATGTATTTAAGACCTCTGATACCTTTTCTGTATTTTAAACGCAAAACTACAATATTATCGCGATAGTTTTCGTTAATTTGCAGTAAAAAAGGAGAAGATATGAGTATAACAATATTGGGAATCGAATCCTCTTGTGATGATACATCCGCTGCGGTGATTCGTGATGGAGTGATGCTTTCCAATGTAATTGCCGGTCAGGCTGTTCATGAGGCTTATGGAGGGGTTGTCCCGGAGTTGGCTTCCAGGGCGCATCAACAGAATATTATACCGGTAGTGACTGAGGCGATTAAGCGAGCGGGTATAGACCGGTCGGAATTGTCGGCCATTGCGTTTACGCGTGGCCCCGGATTGATGGGATCGCTACTGGTCGGTACCTCTTTTTCCAAGGGATTAGCGTTGTCCCTGCATATTCCAATGATTGAAGTCAACCATTTGCAGGCACATGTATTGGCTCATTTTATAAAAGAGCATCCGGAAGATGATCACCAGCCGGCTTTCCCTTTCTTGTGTTTGTTGGTTTCCGGTGGAAATTCACAAATCATAAAAGTGGATAGCTATAATAAAATGGAGGTCATCGGACAAACTATTGATGATGCGGCAGGGGAAGCATTTGATAAATGTGCCAAAGTGATGGGGTTGGGTTATCCGGGTGGACCTGTTGTTAATCGTTTGGCGAATGAAGGTAATCCAAAAGCCTTTAAATTCAGTAAACCTCATATTCCCGGGTTGAATTATAGTTTTAGTGGGTTGAAAACATCCTTTCTGTATACTTTGCGTGATAAATTGGCTGAAAATGCCGATTTTATCGAAGAAAATAAGGCTGACTTATGTGCGTCTTTACAAGCAACCGTCGTAGATATTTTAATGGATAAACTACGTAAAGCATCCCAAGAAACGGGTATAAAAGAAATTGCTGTTGCCGGAGGGGTTTCTGCTAACTCTGGTTTAAGAGATGCTTTTGAAGATCATGCCCGACGGTATGGGTGGAATGTCTTTTTACCGCAGTTTGCTTTTACAACAGATAATGCAGCGATGGTGGCGATAACCGGCTATTATAAATACCTGGATCGCCTGTTTTGCCCGATGGATGCAGTGCCTTTTTCAAGGGTTGAAATTTAAGTCGTATGGGAGAGGCTTTCTATGTTGGAGAAAATCAGACTGTTTTAATCAAACAGGTCGGAGAGTTGTTGAAGTCGCGTAAGTTATCTGTCGGTACGGCTGAGAGTTGTACAGGAGGACGTATAGCCAGTGTATTTACTTCTGTTCCGGGAAGTTCGGCTTATTTTGTGGGAAGTATAGTCTCCTATAGTAATGTAGTCAAACATAAACTGCTTGGGGTCTCCGAAGCAGTGTTGGATAGTTATGGAGCGGTGAGTCAACCTGTTGTTGAACAAATGGCATTAGGTATTATTCAGGTATTGAGATGTGACTGTGCAGTTGCCACTTCGGGTATTGCCGGGCCGGATGGCGGATCTCCGGAAAAACCTGTCGGTACGGTTTGGATTGCTGCAACATTCAAAAAGGATGTTGTGTCGAAATGTTTCTATTTTGAGGGAGATCGTCAGCAGGTTATCCAACAAAGCACCGATATGGCGTTACGTCTGTTGTTAGAACTTTTAGGACAGGAGTAATTTTTTATTCAAACATCTTATCAATACCGCCGATATCCGGTGTTAATTCTTCCCAACTATTATACGTATTGTTGTTATAATCTTCCATTGAGGTTATGCATGGGACGGTATATCGAGCAGGAATGTCAAACGTCTCATCTTCAGAATACCCCAATGTTTTATCCGCAAATACCTTTTGCATATACATAGCGAATATAGGTAAGGCCATGCTGGCACCTTGACCTTCAGTCAACCGGTCGAAATGGATAGAACGATCTTCACCACCGACCCAACAGCCAGAAACCAGACTTGGAGTATATCCCATGAACCAACCGTCCGAATTGTTTTGTGTCGTACCAGTCTTTCCACCCATTTCCGCTTTAATACCGTAACGGAAACGTACACGTCCACCGGTACCTCCATCGATAACACTTTTCATCATATGAAGCATTTTGTAGGATGCGTCTTCTGTCAATACTTCATTTACCCGAGGGGTAAAGGAGGCTACCACATTTCCGTGTTTATCTTCAATCCGACTGACATATAATGGTTCAATGCGTATTCCTTTATTGGGGAATACGGTATAGGCTTCAACCATTTCTCCGACAGATACATCTGGAGTTCCAAGTGCCATAGAGATTACCGGATCGATCTCTCCTTTTAATCCGTATGACTGTAATAAACGTACAAATGTATAAGGGGAAAGCCGTCCCATTAACTGAGCCGTGATCCAGTTTGACGAATTTTGTAATCCCCATTGGATGGTGACTTTTTCACCTAGCATTTTGTCGCTGGAGTTACGAGGTTCCCAAACTTTCCCGTTTTCATCGCGTAAACTAGGTTGAACATGGAGTAGTTCATCACAAGGATTCATCCCTTCTATCATGGCTAGTGAATATAGGAATGGTTTCATTGTGGAGCCGATTTGACGACGTCCACCATTAACCATATCGTATTGGAAGTCGTTGTAATCAATCCCTCCGACATACGCTTTTACATAACCGGTACGCGGATCCATAGACATAAAACCTGTTCGCAGAAAGCTTTTATGATAACGGATCGAATCCATAGGCGACATAATCGTATCGATCTGCCCATTCCAACTGAATACACGCATATCGACAGGCTTTTGGAATACCTCTTTGATTTGATCTTCACTATTACCGCTTTTTTTCAACTCACGATAACGATCGGTCTGTTGCATGGAGCGCATTAATATCGTGTCTATCTGTCCGGCAGATAAATGACTGGAGAAAGGAGCATAACTTCTTCCTCGTTTCTCTTTAAAGAAAGCAGGTTGTAAATCTTTGCTCATATGATCCCGAACGGCTTCTTCAGCATATTGCTGCATCCGGGAGTCGATCGTTGCGTAAATTTTCAAACCATCTGTGTAAATACTGTAATTACTGCCATCTGCTTTTTTGTTTTTATTACACCAGCCGAAAAGCGGATTGGTGGCCCAGGCAATGGAATCTTCCTTGAATTTTTGTGTTTGCCAGCTGGCATAATTTTTACGTTCCGGTTTTTTCGCTGTCATTGTCAGACGTAAATATTCACGGAAATAAGGTGCTAACCCTTCCTTATGATCCATCCGGGTGAAATGTACCGTAAGAGGTAAATTTTTTAAAGAATCACACTCGGTACGGGAAATGTATTGCGCTTTACACATTTGTTCCAAAACCACATTCCGACGTCCTAATGTTCGTTCGTTATAACGTACAGGGTTATAATATGAAGGGTTTTTACACATGCCGATCAATGTGGCAGCCTCTTCGATACTTAATGTTTTGGGCGTTTTATCAAAATAAACACGTGCAGCCGATTGAATACCAACCGCATTATATAAGAAATCAAACTTATTCAGATACATATTGATGATTTCTTCTTTCGTATAGAAACGTTCCAATTGAACGGCAATCACCCATTCGATCGGTTTCTGAAGCGCTCTTTCCAATAGGTTATCAACATTGGGCGAATATAATTGTTTGGCAAGCTGTTGGGTGATGGTACTCCCTCCACCTCCACTTTTTTGCATCAATATCCCTCTTTTAATAATAGCACGAGCCAATCCATAGATATCGATGCCGCTATGTTGCGCGAAACGTATATCTTCGGTCGCAATAAGTGCTTTAACCAAGTCGGAAGACAAATCATTGTAGTTGATATATATACGGTTATCCGTACTATGTGCAAAAGGAGCTCCCAATGCTTTTCCATCTGAAGAGATTACTTGAGAAGCATATTTATCGATAGGATTTTCCAATTGTTCAATAGGCGGCATATATCCGATTGATCCTTTTGCTATTCCTGAAAATAACAGAACCACAAAAGCCAGTGCAATTAGAAAGAATGCCCAGAAAAAAATAAGAATGCCTTTAGTTACTTTTGAAGCCATTTTTGTTTTACTTCGGTTTTTTGAAAGGCAAAGGTAATAAAAAAATAGAGATAGGATAAGGTTCGCATTTTAATGACTTTATAAAAAAGTAAAAGAAACATAAGGGTATAAAAAAACAAGACCGGATTTTTACAACCCGGTCTTGTTTTTTATCTCTTAATTGCGATTAAGCATCCTGTGCAGTGTCAATTGCTTTCCAAACAAAAGCAGAACAGGCTGCACCCAAAAGCGGTGCGACAATGAACAGCCATAATTGTGATAAAGCGGCTCCTCCTTCAAATAGAGCAGGACCGATACTACGAGCCGGATTTACCGATGTACCTGTAATAGGGATACATACAATATGAATTAAGACTAAAGAAAGACCGATTGCCAAACCGGCAAATTTGTTGTCGGCTCCTTTTGAAGTTGTTCCTAATACGACAAGAACAAAGATAAAGGTAAAGACCATTTCAGCGATAAAGGCTTGTAACATATGACCATCCTGGAAACTGTTGGAGCCTGTTGCTGTAGGTCCGTTGTGAGAACCAGTTGCCACTAAGCCGTAAAGAATAACAGAGCCAATGATGGCGCCGATCACTTGGAATAACATATACATGCCAGCTTCTTTCGACGGCATTCTGTTTGAAAGCCATACACCGAGGGTAATTGCCGGATTGATATGACATCCCGAAATTTTACCGATTGTATATGCCATGGCGACAACAGCAAGTCCAAAAGCTAAAGCAACGCCAAGTGTTCCTACGCCTGCTCCCACTGTACCGGCTACATTTCCGGCAAATACAGCACTACCACATCCCATCAAAACAAGAACCATTGTTCCGATCATTTCTGCTACATACTTTTTCATTTTTTCTTTTGTTTATGTGTTAAAAAATAAAATGTTTCATAAAAACAAGGGTCAAATATACTATGTTTTTAGTTTATTTTTAGAAATAACCGTATAAAATGAAAAAGGATACACATTCTTTGCGCATCCTTTTTCTTATTTATGGTTCTGATTTATTTTACAAAGCTAGCATTGTTCAGGTAATCAGCACATCCTTTTACACCGTCGAACTGAGACATATTTTGAACATTTTCTAATTCAACAAAGAAATCTTTAATACCGTTTTCATATGCTTGTTTGAAGATCATTTCGAAATTCATCATACCAGATTTGCCTAAAACAGCTTTATCCTTAATATGAAGCACGGTGATACGATTCTTGTATTTTTGCATATATTCCACAGGATCTTGCTGTCCCATAACAGTCCAGTAAACATCTGTTTCGAAGAATACTAATGAAGGATCTGTATTTCTTAACATGCAGTCGTAGATAATTTCAGTGCCTTCGGGTAAGTTACGTCCGAAGATACTACGTCCGACGAATGATTCTCTACCACCAGGAATAACACGGGCAAATTCACCGGAGTGGTTGTGGTAACCAAATGACATTCCTGCTGCCTTAGCAATCTTACCGGCTTCATTGAATATTTCTCCAACGAAAGATGTCTCTTCTACGCTACGAGTAGAAGGTTGTCCGGGTTGAATCAACAGTTTAACGCCAATTTTCGCATGGTCATCAGCTGTTTTCTTCCAGAAATCCATGATTTGTTGTTTATTAGACTGATTATATGCATTTACCGGAGGGTTCACATGCGTACTACGAATAACCAAACCAGCATCATCAGCCATTTTTTTGAAATCAGCCATGCTCACTTGGCCGATTTTACCGTCGCGGTATCCGGCCAATTCAATATATGAATAACCCATACCGGCTACTTTTTTCAGTCCACCAGGAACATCTTCGCCTAATTCACGACCAAGTGAGTAAATCTGCAATCCAAAACTTTTTTTGGCATGTGCATTGTTAATCACTGGCGCTGCATTTGTAGCCGCTGAGGCCATCGAGCCTTTACCTGCCAACAGTCCACCTAAGGTGAAAAGTGAGGCGTTACGAAGGAAATCTCTTCTATTTGTCATGATAAATTATAGATTAGTGTGAATATGCAGTCGAAGAATGTTATGAGATAACAACTTCGACTGCAGATTCAAATATGATTAATACAATGAATAAGGACGTCTGTAGTCATAGTAATACAAACGGTGTGCTTTCGCTTCCTTGTCGTTGTCTTTAAAGCTTAATGTAGCCGGATCCCATTTCACCGGACGGTTCAATTCGCGAGAGATGTTAGCCAGACAGCACAATGTGTTGGTGCTTGTTCCCACTTCTACCGGAGCGATCGGGTTCTGACGTGAACGAACACAGTCGATGAAGTTCTGCATATGTGGAGAACTGATCTCGAACTGAAGCGCGTTACCACGGTTGCGTTCGCCCTGTTGTGAACGTTGTGCAGCCGTCATCTGACGTTGTGCTTCGCGTTGAGCCGCATTCATCGGACGAGTACCAGCTACATCAGCCGGAACCTTAGAAGCGTCAGAGCAAGCAAGATGGCTACGAGACACTTCGATCCATCCGTTTGTTCCGATAAATTTGATACCCTGTGCCGAATCGTTATCATCCAGATATGGTTGTTCGGTCATAACGATACCGTTCGCATATTTCATAGTTGCCCACTGTGTACCGTTGTATCCTTTAGGGATAAATTCAACCGGTCCTGATCCGTCCATACCGATAGCAGCCTGAGCGATATCGAACATATGCGCACCCCAGTCAGCAGTGTAACCGTTACCGGTTTCCTGATACCAACGCCATGCACCCCATAGTTTTTCGTTTACTTCGGGATTCAGTGAGATCGGAGGACACAGATCTGGATGATAATGGATCTTCGGATCATTCAATGGACCCATCCACATATTGAAGTTCAGGTTTGCAGGTATTTTTTCTTCTGCCAGATTCAGTGGCGTTGGTGGTTCACCTACGCGTGCATATATTTTTTCTACATGACCGATTGCACCGGCTTGTACCAGTTCGATCGCTTTTTGGAATGTTGCTTGTGAACGTTGTTGGCTACCTACTTGTAATACACGTTTGTTATCGCGTACTTGTCTTTGAATTTCCAAACCTTCAGTGATGGTATACGCCAACGGTTTCTGGCAATAAATATCCTTACCTGCTTGAGCAGCGTGGATAGATTGCAGTGCATGCCAGTGGTCAGGAGTTACCACTTCTACAGCATCGATATCTTTACGTTCCAACAGGTCTTCGTAGAACTCATACCCGTCGCAACGTTCGTTCATATCTTTTGTTTTTTGCCATTCGGCCACTCTTTTCTGAAAGCGTGTTACTTTCATCGAGTCTACATCACAACAAGCTGCCACCTGTAAACCCGGGCAAGCCGCAAAACCGCGGAAATCGCTCAGCGCTTGGCGTCCAAGGCCGATGAATCCCATAACTACGCGATCACTGGGAGCGATACGGACACCATTCTGTGCCCAGCTTGGAAGGATTGTCAATCCGGCAAGTCCTAATGCCGAATAACCAAGGAATTGACGTCTGTTAATTCCGTTTTTTTGTTCTTCTGTTTTCATGCTACTATGATTTAAATAAACAATAAAAATGACATGATAATATTATATCCTATCACAATAATGACAGATATTATAGGTACAACTTACTTTCCAATGGGAAATATACATTAGCTAAATTCGTTATATTCTAAACACAACCAAATGACATAGCCCTTAATTGGCAAAGGTCGAATGTCGGCACACAAATATCAACATTTTTTTTATTAATGCAATAATTTACAGCAAAAAAACGTTTAGAGTCTCCTTAAAAAGGGGGTATTGTTAAAAATCATCATAAACGGAGCCTATTCGGAGCATATTGTTCTTAGTCATATTAAAATTGTTATATTTGTCCCTATTAGCGCTAGCGTATTTATATTTGATAGTCCACTAAATGAACCAGATCGAGCCACAGCAGTCCCACGAACATCGGGAAGAGCATCAGCTTTTCCGACAGACAATGCAGGAGATCCTTCATGTCATCAAAAAGGCAGACACCTCAACTGCCATCAATGAAGGATTAGCAAAAGTGATGTCATTCTTTGATGCCGATCGTGTTTATATCGGCTATTTTAATGAGAATGATTTGAGTCTGACCTTTATCCATGAAATATCCTCTGATAATAAAATGGATTTAAGTCGGTTTCTCAATACGCAGTTTTTAGGATCCAATGTTCTTTACGAAAAAGATTTTCCCTGGTGGATTGGTAATATCCGTCGAGGTATCGATACAATCATCAATGATGTCTATCAGGATATACCGGAGAGCGGCCGTGTTGAGCAAAGCCTGATCATAAAAAACGGGGTGAAATCTTTGCTGACCACTCCGATCTTTACGGAAGGGTATATCTGTGGTTTTATGGGGATCGAGTTTGTTGGCCGGCAGCATAATTGGATCGAGTCTGAAGTAGAAAACAGTCATTTATTCTCTGACTTATTTTCCATTTTTATAGAGAATCAACAGATGCAGAAGACGATCAAAGACTCTTCCATTGAAACATTTAAAAACGATTCGATCTTTAGAACGATCTTCGAAACGTTGCCTGTCGGCATCGAACTCTATGATGGAGATGGATATTTGGTGAATATCAACCAGTACGATTTGGATATATTGGGAGCTCAGAAGGAGAATATTTTAGGTATCAACTTATTTGACAATCCGACAATCCCGGAAGAAGCTTTTATGCGTATTCGGAATGGTCAGGAAGCGATGTTTGAGAACGACTATAGTTATAAAACGATCCGGAGAGAGAGTTATTTTGAAACATCCCATACGGTCGAAGAGATGCGCCTGATCGGGAAATGTATTCCTTTGAAAAACAATGAGGATAAAATTATAGCCTTTGTGCTTCTGGTTCATCACGACACCACTTATTATCAGAAAAAAGAGGAATTGAGAGACAGTTTGACCAAGCTGACTATGGCGATCAATACGGCGAATGCCTATATCTGGGAATACGATGTGAAAAGTAATACGGTAGCAATCGACTACAGTCTGTTGAATCGTGAGCAGCGAAAGAATGTGGAGACCGAAGATGTATTAGCCCGTAAGAGTAAAGAAGCGCATTTAGGGCAGATTCATCCGGAGGATAAAGAGCGGGTATTTCGACAGATACAGGCAATTATTGACGGTGAAATCGACTCTTTTTCAGAAACATACCGGCAGTATAAAGAAGATGAACTTCGCTGGCATACGACTTACTTTCGCACCTATAAATATGATGATACCGACAACCATCCGTCGCGGCTGATCTGTCTGACAAGAGATATTACTAAAGAACGCGAAAACGAACTGGCGTTGATCAATGAGCGGGAAGCCAATAAACTCAAAATTGCTTTCATTGAAAATATGAGTCATGAATTGCGTACCCCGCTAAATACAATCATCGGTTTCTCCAATATATTGGCTGAGACAAGCGAATCGGAAGAGAATCGGTACTTTATCGATCTGATAAAGAAAAACAATGATATTCTGCTTCAGATCATCGATAGTATTCTGAGCTTTACCAAAGCCGAAGCAGGAGATATGCAATATGTTGCAAATGAGGCGGATGTAAGAATAATCTGTGAAAAGGCGATTGCTCTCCGTTCGGCGCATCAAAAAAGTCATATCCAATTCGTTTTCGACGAAAACTCTCCTTCGATCTTATTAAATACGGATCACGACCGGGTGGTGCAAGTTCTGTTTCATCTGATTGATAACGCGTATAAATTTACGGAAGAAGGCTCCGTTACACTTCGCTATTACCTATGCGACGATAAAAAGGTGCGTATCGAAGTTATTGATACCGGCATCGGACTAACCGATAGCGAGATCTCCCAGATATTCAAAAATTTCTATAAAGCCAGAGAATTTCAGGTAGGCCTCGGACTAGGTCTTTGTATCTGCAAGAAAATCATCGAAGATCTGGGAGGCACCCTTGGCGTTCAGTCTGAAAAAGGGAAAGGTTCGACTTTCTGGTTTGAGATGCCATTGGCTTGATTTTTAAGTATGTTTTGCCTGTTTTAATAAAATATACGAACCGTTCTTTAGAAACACCTTGTCCCGTCCTAAAATTGGTTGTCAAGTTTGACTGTTTCTAAGTTTCGAAAAAGACCAAAACACTCATGGTCCTTAAAAGAGTTTACAA
>NZ_JARXWG010000022.1 GCF_029893105.1 Parabacteroides sp. PF5-9
CCGTAAAAAAGAACACTTTTTACAGATCAGGCAAAAAGCAGTAAACAAATCAGGCATACACTGGCTGGCAGAAAGTCTTCCGAACATGACTGGGTTTCACCCGGGGTTATGTACATTAAAGTCCTTTGGACTTTTTGGGGTTGCAATTTATTACGAGATCAAATAACTTTCTGACTTTTGGGACATCCTCCATCCAGTTATTCTTATTATTCGATATAGGCTATAGAGGCCTTGGCTCTTATTGGACTTTTTTCTGTGGGTATTTGCGGAAGAAACTCCACCATTTCAGTTTAAGGACGCCGAACAATGCTTCTCCGAAAATAGAAGAGTTCATTTTTGAAACCCCTAAAACACGGTTGATAAAGACAATAGGTACTTCTATGATTTTAAATCCGCATTTATAGGCAGTGAATTTCATTTCGACCTGGAAGGCATATCCTTTAAAATGGATCTTGTCTAATTCGATTGTTTCCAGTACCTGACGGCGATAGCATTTGAAACCGGCTGTGGTATCTTTGATATGCATTCCGGTAATCATCCGGACATAAACAGAGGCGAAATAAGACATCAGTACACGTCCTAACGGCCAGTTTACCACATTTACTCCTTTAATATAACGGGAGCCAACAGCTACATCAGCGCCTTGTTCCGTACATGCTTCATATAAACGGGGTAAATCTTTCGGGTTGTGGCTAAAATCAGCATCCATCTCAAAAATGTATGCATATTGGTGTTCTAAGGCCCACTTGAAACCACAGATATAAGCGGTTCCCAAGCCTTGTTTGCCTTGACGCTCAACTAAGAAAAGGCGCTCAGGGAATTCCCTCTGGAGGGAACGCACAATATCGGCTGTGCCATCTGGTGAGCCGTCGTCAATAATTAATATATGAAATAATTTTTCCAGGCCAAATACGGCGCGGATAATATTTTCAATGTTCTCTTTTTCGTTGTAAGTCGGGATTATAACAATACTATCTGCCATCATTATACAATTTCGTTCTCAATTTTAGTTGAATCAATACAAGGGACGGTTTAAACTGGACTTCTCTTTTTCTATATCTTGTCTAAGAACGCGAAGGTACGCATTTTAATTCATTTAAGGCTTTCCTGACTTCTATTTTGTACAAAATACCTACCTTTGCATAAAGAATGTATTAGTTTGGAAGTACAACAATTACTTAGTATATATGCCGCTCATCCACAAATAGCTGCATTAGAAACGCTCATACAAAACGATACGACCCGTACAATTTTTCTGAAAGGACTTGGCGGTTCTGGGGCGGCAATGGTTATAGCTTCTCTTTTTATAAAAGAGAGAGGGTGTTATGTGTGTGTCTTAAATGATTTGGAGGAAGCGGGTTATTTTTATCACGATCTGATTCAGCTGACAGGCAGCAGTAGTGTTTATTTTTTCCCTTCGGCTTACCGGCGATCCATTAAATACGGACATGTTGATCCGGCCAATGAGATTTTACGCACGGAGGTGCTGAGTGTCTTGCAAAACCCCGGTTTGCCTTTTGTGCTTGTGACCTATCCGGATGCATTGGCCGAGAAGGTCGTTGCGCAGGATATATTGAAGGAGAATACGCTTCAGATACATGCCGGGGAGAAATTGGATAATATGTTTGTCTCGGATCTCTTGGATCAATATGGGTTCGAGCAAGTTGATTATGTGTATGAGCCGGGACAGTATGCACTGCGAGGGAGTATTCTGGATGTGTATTCTTTTTCTCATGAGTATCCTTATCGGATCGACTTTTTTGGAGATGAGGTTGAGACTATCCGAACGTTTGACGTAGAAACACAGTTGTCGAAAGAAAGACTTGACCATATCTATATCGTACCGGAGATGAGTAAAAATAGCCAGGCGAACACCTCGCTCTTGGAAGCATTGCCGGGAGATACGATCCTGGCGGCAACAGATCTGGCTTGGTGCAAGGAACGAATCGGTAGTTTATGGAATGAAGAACCGATGACAGGAGATGAAGCATCTTTTGGCAGTCAGGAAAAGATGCGGAGTCGATTGATCACGGATGAATCATTTCTTCGTACTGTCGTAAATTTCAATCGTATTTATTTTGGAGCAAAACCAATGGGGGTGGCTGACGCTGCGATTCAGTTTGCTACACAGCCACAACCGATCTTTCATAAGAATTTCAGTTTGGTTAGCGACTCTTTCCATGCCTATTTGGAAAAAGGATATACCATTTATATTCTCAGCGATGTCGAAAAGCAAACCTCCCGCATCCGGATGATATTCGAAGACCGGGAAGATGATATTCCGTTTACACCAGTGAATAAAACAATTCATGAGGGATTTTCGGACGATACGTTAAAAATATGCCTTTTCACCGATCATCAGCTGTTTGATCGTTTTCATAAATTTAGCTTGAAAAGCGATAAAGCACGTAGTGGCAAAATCACTCTTTCATTGAAAGAGTTGAATCAATTTACATCCGGTGACTATATCGTTCATATTGATCATGGAGTCGGGCAATTCGGCGGATTGGTTCGGATGGAGGTTAATGGAAAGATCCAGGAAGTGATCAAATTGATCTATCAGAATAATGATGCTATTTTTGTCAGTATTCACTCCTTGCATAAACTGTCCAAATATAAAGGAAAAGATAGTGGTGAACCTCCTAAGCTGAACAAACTCGGTACAGGGGCATGGGAGAAGATGAAAGAGCGGACGAAGACAAAGGTCAAAGATATTGCCCGCGATCTGATACTGCTCTATTCCAAACGAAAACAAGAAACCGGATTTGCTTTTACTTCGGATACCTATCTCCAGAATGAACTGGAAGCCAGCTTTATATATGAAGATACGCCTGATCAGATGAAAGCAACAGCGGATGTGAAAGGGGATATGGAAAACCTCCGTCCGATGGATCGTCTGATTTGTGGGGACGTCGGTTTTGGCAAAACGGAGATCGCTATTCGTGCCGCATTTAAAGCGGTGACAGATAATAAACAGGTGGCTGTGCTTGTTCCAACGACAGTATTGGCGTTTCAGCACTATCAGACTTTTGCGGAGCGGTTGAAAGATTTCCCCTGTAAAATCGAATATATCAGCCGGGCGCGTACTGCTGGACAGATCAAAGAGGTGTTGCAGCAGGTAAAAGAAGGCAAAGTCGATATACTGATCGGCACACACCGAATTGTGAGCAAAGACGTTCAATTTAAAGATCTGGGTTTGTTGATTATCGATGAGGAACAGAAATTCGGCGTGTCGGTGAAAGAGAAATTGCGTCAGATGAAAACTAATGTGGATACATTGACGATGACGGCAACTCCTATTCCACGAACACTACAATTCTCATTGATGGGCGCCCGCGATTTGAGTAATATTACAACTCCTCCTCCCAATCGTTATCCGGTTCAGACCGAAGTGGAACGTTTTAACCCGGATATTATCCGTGAAGCGATCAACTTCGAAATGAGCCGTAACGGACAGGTCTATTTTATCAACAACCGGATTCAGAATATTCATGAGATAGAGACTTTGATCAAACGCGAAGTTCCTGATGCCCGTATAGCAATCGGACATGGACAAATGGATCCGAAGGTTTTGGAAAAAGTAATTCTTGATTTTGTCAATTATGAATGTGATGTATTGATTGCGACCAGTATTGTGGAAAATGGGATTGATGTATCAAATGCTAATACGATTATCATCAATAATGCCCACCAATTTGGTCTGTCGGATTTGCATCAGCTGCGTGGACGTGTGGGACGTAGTAACCGGAAAGCGTTCTGTTATCTGCTTTCTCCGCCACTTTCAACACTGACGCAGGAGTCTCGTCGTCGTTTACAGGCAATAGAGAACTTTTCCGAATTAGGAAGTGGTATCCATATTGCGATGCAAGATCTGGATATCCGTGGGGCAGGGAACATGTTAGGTGCTGAACAGAGCGGTTTCATCGCTGATTTGGGCTATGAGACCTATCAAAAAATCCTGGAAGAGGCTGTCGATGAATTAAAACAGGAGGAGTTTGCCGATTTGTATAAGGATTCGGCTGATAATATCCCGGATAGCGGGAAGGCGTATGTGCGTGAAACGTATATTGAAAGCGATCTGGAACTGATGTTTCCACCGACTTATATACCCAACGATTCGGAACGGATAACACTTTATCGAGAACTGGATAATATGGAACAGGAGCGTGATATTCTGACCTTTACCGAGCGGTTGAAGGATCGGTTTGGGCAGATTCCGAAAGAAGGCAAAGAGTTGATACGTATTGTTCGTTTACGCCGTATGGCCAAGAATCTCGGAATAGAAAAGGTGGTACTTAAAAAAGGCCAGATGAGTCTGTTTTTAGTCTCAAATTCGGAAAGCCCGTATTATCAAAGTGAAGCTTTCGATAAGTTGCTGAGATATGTACAACATCATCCGAGAGTATGTAATTTAAAAGAGCAGAATAGTAAGCGAAGCATCAGTATAAAAAATGTACCGACAGTGGAGAACGCATGTCTTATTCTGGAAGAAATAGAGAAGCCACAACCTGTACATGTTTGAAAATAATTACGAATTAATCATAGATAAGCCATGAAAAAGACATTAGTAGACTTCTTTGAAACATCCGTTAGTCGATATCCGGATAATCCTTTCTTATGGGAAAAAACTGCCGATCAGTTTGAAGCAACCACCTACACACAGGTAAAAGAACAGGTTTATGCATTAGGTGCAGGTTTAGTGGCATTAGGCGTAAAAAAAGGAGATAATATGGCGTTGCTTAGTGAAGGACGTAACGCCTGGATCATTGGCGAGTTGGCGATGTTTTATGCTGGTGCTACAAATGTCCCTTTGTCTATCAAACTGGAGGAGGCCAACGATTTACTGTTTCGTTTGCTTCATGCCGATGTAAAATATCTCATGGTGTCCGGCAATCAATTGAAGAAAATCCGGGGCATAATGAATCAACTTCCATTAGTTGAGAAGGTGATAATCTTCGATGAACAGGCGAATTATGAAGACAAAGAGATCCCTTTATCTACGCTTATAGAGATGGGTAAAGCGTATTTGGAAACTCATCCGTTAGATGAATTTCTTAAGATCGGACAATCTTTACAAAATGATGATTATGCGACTATCACCTACACATCCGGAACGACTGCTGATCCGAAAGGTGTTGTATTGACCCATCGTAATTATACGGCAAATGTAGAGCAGGCATTAAGTTGTGTCGATATTGATGAAAGCTGGCGGACATTAATTATTCTTCCATTAGATCACTGTTTTGCACACGTCGTCGGTTTTTATATTTTTATGCATAAGGGAGCATCTGTAGCTACTGTTCAAGTCGGAAAAACCGGAATGGAAACGTTAAAAAACATTCCAATCAACATCAAAGAATTCAAACCTTATTTGATCTTGAGTGTACCTGCTCTGGCGAAAAATTTCAAAAAGAATATCGAACAGGGTATCCGGGCGAAAGGGAAAATGGCGATGCGTCTTTATCATCTCGGATTGAAAATCGGATATATCTATAATGGTGATGGAGATGACAAAGGCAGGGGCTGGCGTTTTATACTGAAGCCGTTTATCACTTTATTTGATACGATTATTTTCTCGAAAATACGTGAGAATTTTGGTGGGGAATTGAAGTTTTTCATCGGTGGCGGAGCGTTGTTGGATAAAGATCTGCAAAAATTTTATTATGCGATCGGTTTGCCGATGTATCAGGGGTATGGTTTGAGTGAAGCGACTCCTGTGATATCAACAAATGGTCCGTACCGTCACAAATTCGGAAGTAGCGGGGTGCTTGTTCAACCGCTTGATGTAAAAATTTGTGACATTGAAGGGAAAGAACTACCGATCGGAGAGAAAGGAGAGATCGTTGTGCGTGGTGAGAATGTGATGTCTGGATATTGGAAAAACCCTGTATCCACCGCAGAAACGGTTAGGGATGGTTGGCTGTATACGGGTGATATGGGCTATATGAGTCAAGACGGATTATTATATGTGCTTGGCCGTTTTAAGAGTCTTTTGATAGGTAGTGATGGCGAAAAATATAGTCCGGAAGGCATCGAAGAAGCATTGGTTGAACACTCTTCAACAATCGATCAGATCATTTTATATAACAACCAGAATCCGTATACAGTAGCCTTGATCGTACCCAATAAAGAACGATTAAATCGGCATTTATCGCATCAGCATCTTGACCCGGACTCTATTGAAGGAAAAGAAGCTGCTTTGAAAGTCATTCAACATCAATTAGACCGTTTTAGAAAAGGAGGGGAGTTTGCCTCGATGTTTCCTGATCGCTGGTTACCCGCAGCTTTTGCCGTTTTACCGGAAGCATTTACCGAACAGAACGGGTTGGTGAACAGTTCCCTTAAAATAGTAAGAGGGAAAGTCGAAACGAAGTATGCCGATCGTATTGATCATCTGTATACTCCGGAAGGGAAAAATCCATATAACGTCAAAAATATAGCATCAATTTAATAAGTAACATTTTTATGAGGGCAAAAATGATTTTGTTTGTGCTGCTGGGTAGCGCATGGATAACAACGGCTCCGTTGTTGGCTGAAAAATTAGTCAAGCAGGAAATATCGACAGGTTGGACTTTCAAGCAGGTGAGAGGGAATAATTGGTATCCCGCCACTGTTCCGGGGGTGGTTCAGTCGGACTTGATGGATAATGGAATTATCGAAGATCCCTTTTTTCGGTTGAACGAAAGAGGGATCCAGTGGGTCGACAAGGAAGACTGGGAGTATAAAACAACGCTTACTGTTTCGCCCGAACTATTTTCAAAAGAGAATATTGAACTTGATTTTAAAGGCTTAGACACTTATGCTGATGTCTACCTGAATGACTCGTGTATACTCCGGGCAGATAATATGTTCCGCGAGTGGCGGGTAGATGTGAAAAGTCTGTTGAAAAGAGGCGATAATGAGTTACGTATCTATTTTCATTCGCCGATAAAAGTCGATACTCCGAAATTTGATGCCTTGAAATACCCGATAGAATCGGCAAATGACCAATCGGAAAATGGAGGTGTTTTTGATAAAAAGGTTGGAGTCTTTGCCCGGAAAGCCGGATATCATTATGGATGGGACTGGGGGCCGCGTATTGTGACCAGTGGGATATGGCGTCCTGTCTATCTGGTAGGGTGGAACAGTGCACGCATCGATCATATTCATTATATGCAGGAGCGTGTGACGGCTCGCCGGGCAAATATCAAAACAAAAACCCAGGTGATAGCCGATAAAGCGTGTCAGGCTACATGGACGATTCAGGCAGAAGGCATTGAAAAGGTATGGACAAAAAATGTGCAATTGACAAAAGGAGTGAATCTGATCGAGAATGAGCTGGTGATCGATAATCCGCAATTATGGTGGTCGAATGGTTTAGGAAAAGCGCACTTGTATCCGTTTAAGGCTACGTTGATAATCGACGGTGAAATCGCAGATTCTAAAGAAGATGATATCGGAATCCGCAGCCTGAAAGTCGTTCATGAAAAAGATGTGGAAGGGCATACTTTTCATTTTGAACTGAATGGAGTAAAGGTGTTTGCCAAAGGTGCTAACTATATTCCTCAGGATAACTTTTTGCCCCGCGTAACAGACGAACGTTATGAAAAAACAATTCTGGATGCGGTCAACGCCAATATGAATATGCTTCGTATCTGGGGAGGAGGTATTTATGAAAACAAAATTTTCTATGATCTGTGTGATAAATACGGTATACTGGTTTGGCAGGACTTTATGTTTGCTTGTGCAACCTATCCGATGACTCCCGATCTGTTAGAAAATATCCGTCAGGAAGCGATAGATAATGTGATCCGTTTACGCAATCATCCAAGTCTCGCTATATGGTGTGGGAATAATGAAATTCATACAGCCTGGTTTAATTGGGGCTGGATGCAGAAGTATGAAAAATTGGGTGTATTGGGAGAGATGCGGAAAGATTATAAAGATGTCTTTCATGGGGTGTTGCCGGAAGTGGTAGAAATGTATGATCCGACAGCATTCTACTGGCCTTCTTCTCCATACGGAGGGGAGCCGGATGAGCGTTGCGAAACAGGGCAGGTCTTGTGGAATCCAAATGGTGATGCACATTATTGGGGCGTATGGCATGCCCGCGACTCAATTGCCAATTACAATAAAATTCGCTCTCGTTTCTTTTCAGAATATGGTTTTCAATCATTCCCCGAATATCAGTCGGTGTTGAAGTATGCACCTGAAAAGCGAGATCACGATATCTATTCGGATGTGATGATGGCTCATCAGCGGGGTGGTAGTCATGCCAATGGATTGATTGAGTGGTATCTGTTGAATGAATATCGCAAACCAAAAGATTTTCCGAACTTCCTGTATATGGGGCAGTTGTTACAAGGTGATGCGATAAAAACAGCGATTGAAGCGCATCGTCGGGATATGCCCTATTGTATGGGTACTTTATATTGGCAACACAACGATTGTTGGCCAGTAGCCTCCTGGTCGAGCCGTGATTATTATGGCCGTTGGAAGGCGCAGCACTATTTTGCCAAAAAAGCATTTGAAGATATTCTTGTCTCTCCGATCAACGAAGAGGGTCGTTTGAAGATTTATATCGTGTCTGATCGCTTAAAGTCGGCCAAAGGAACACTTCGGGTTCGGATAATGGATTTACAGGGAAATATCATCTTCCAGAAAAAACAAAATGTCTCTTTACCCATTAATGCAAGTAAAGTGCATTTTAACACCCCATTGGATGAATTGTTAAAAGGGAAGAATCAGAACGAACTTGTTGTTGCAGCAGATTTTATAGAAAATGGAAATAGTGGTAAAACATATTCAAATAATTATTTCCTTAGCCGGTATAAAGATATTGAATTCCCCAAAGCTGATATCCGGATGAGTTCTGTCGCAAATGGCGATGGTTATGATGTGACTCTAAGCAGTCAGACATTTGCCCGTGGCCTCTTTTTGAGTATAGAAGGAATCGATAATTTCTTTTCGGATAATTATTTTGACCTGTTGCCAGGCGAAAGCAAAACAATTCATGTAACGACAACATTGGATAAGGCTACTTTCGACAAACAGCTGAAGAGTGAAAGTATTGCGGATGCGTATTAAAAGATATGATTTTATGAAGCAGTTTTTTTGTTCGTTACTGTTATTACCCTTCTTTTTTTCTCATTTATCCTGCAAACCGAAGCAAGAAAACGGCCCTTTGTCGCTGAAGGTCATGAGTTTTAATATCTGGCATGGTGGAGGAAAATCAGTTGAGGCAACCGGTCGTGTTTTCTTTGAAAGCGGAGCGGATATTATCGGTGTTCAGGAATCGTTCCGGGATGAAAAAAATATGGCTGTCTATCTGGCAGATAGTCTGGGTTGGTATTCGTCTGACTTAGGTGGAGGGCGATCAGTTGTTTCCCGATATCCTATTATCGGGCATTCGGCAAACAGGTTAGGGGTGAAAATACAGCTGAGTGATAATCAGTTTGTCTGGATGTTTAATGTGCATCTGATGTATTGCCCTTATGAACCCTATCAATTGAATGGAATACACTATTGCGGAGCGCCATTATTGGCCACGGCAGAGGAGGCGATAGCTTCAGCTTTATCAACCCGAAAGGCTGATGTAGAGATGAATATATCAGATATACTGGAGGTTCGGAAAGAAGGTTATCCGATCTTTTTGACGGGCGACTTCAATGAACCCTCCTGTTTGGATTGGACGGCAAAGGCTGTTGAAGCCGAATTATGTAAATTGCCGGTTGTATGGCCTTCCACTCAAGCCTTTATGGAAAAAGGCGGACTGATCGATTCTTATCGTACTTTTTATACGGATGAAGTAGAACAGCCAGGATATACCTGGACACCGATTCCTGAAACAGAAGCCTATGTAGAGGTCATGGATCGTATAGATTTTGTGTTTTATAGCGGCGGAGAGAAGATCCAGTTGGTAAATGCTCAATTAGTAGGAGAGGAGGGGCCAGGAGCGGATATTTCATTTGCAGATTTTCCCTCTGATCACCGGGCTGTTCTTTCTTCTTTTGTATTGTTTTGAGAAGGGGTTTGAATCGTTTTTTTTAAAGCAGTCTGATTTTTTTTGACGAAGGTAGGTCTGTTTTCTGTTAGAGGTACGTCTAAAATGATTTAGACGTACCTCTAAATGTATTTACACCTACCTCTAAACAAATTTAGACGTACCTCTAACAGAAAAGTGTTCATTAGGATATACTTTATCTATCGTGATGAATCTGTAAAATGGTCTGCATACAATTGTATTGTGTTGTGAAATGGTCGATGAATAGGGCGATTTTTTTTGACTTTGATCTCGCATGAAGCGAAACAATACATAGTCGGAGTATATGATCTTTTCCAGTAGGCTTTGTGCTGTTTTTCTATAAAAAAATAAGGCAACTCTAAAAACAGAGTTGCCTTATTTGGTAAGTATATTCTCAAAAGAGAATTATTTAATCTCTTTTTCCTCTTTCATATCCAGTTCATTCTTGTCGGTATCATAAAACTTGTACTCAAGAAATCCCAGGCTCTGATCGGGAATAACTTTCAGGCTATGAGTGTACTTTAATTTCCACTTCATGCTCAGGGGCATTAACCCCTTATTCACAAACGCTGCGACATAAGGATGTACGTGCAGGGTGAATTTCTTCACATTATGTTTGTTTACCAGACAGTCAATTTTGCCTTCTAGGCTTTCCGTAAATAGAATAGAAGGTTGTGCTGTTCCTGAACCAAAACAGGTTGGGCAAGCTTCGGACGTATCGACATCCATCTCCGGACGAACCCGTTGGCGGGTGATCTGCATCAATCCGAACTTGCTTAAAGGTAAAATGTTATGCTTGGCCCGGTCGTTTACCATGGCTTTCGACATATGTTCAAATAGCTTTTGCCGGTTGCCAGCTTCTCCCATATCAATGAAGTCTACGACAATGATTCCTCCTAAATCACGAAGTCTTAATTGTCGTGCAATTTCATCTGCTGCTGTCATATTTACGTCGATAGCTGTTTTCTCTTGGGCATCACTGCCTTTAGAGCGATTGCCGCTATTTACGTCTATCACATGCATGGCTTCGGTATGTTCGATGATAAGATATGCTCCACTTTTATAAGTTACTGTACGGCCAAATAACGATTTGATCTGTTTGGTTATACCGAAATTGTCGAAGATGGGAAGTTCTCCGCCATACAGCTGTACGATATTTTCACGTCCGGGGGCGATTAGGCTGACATAGTCGCGCACGCTATTGTACACATCTTTGTCGTTGACGTGAATGTTCTGGAAAGATGGGTTAAAAATGTCTCGTAATAAAGCAACTGTACGAGCTGTCTCTTCATAGACAATAGCAGGAATTTTGGCTTTAGGTACTTTGGCAATATTATCTTCCCAACGTTTAACTAATGTTCTGAGTTCGTGATCGAGTTCGGCAACACGTTTACCTTCCGAAGAGGTACGAACGATTACGCTGAAATTCTTCGGTTTAATACTTTGGATTAATTGGCGTAAACGTGCCCGTTCTTCGCTTGATTTGATTTTTGTGGATACGGAAACCTTATCAGAAAAAGGGATAAGCACGATGTATCTTCCGGCAAAAGAGAGCTCGGAAGTTAATCGGGGGCCTTTGGTTGATATGGGTTCTTTGGCTATTTGAACCAACACTTCCTGACCGACCTTAAGCACATCACTGATACTACCGTTTTTTTCGATCTCCGGTAATATCTGCGTTTTTGCGATTAAAGGTGTTTTCTTTGGATCGCCCAATGTCTGTTTCAGGAATTTCTGCTGGGTGTTGAAATGTGGACCTAAGTCCTGATAGTGAAGAAATGCATCCTTTTTATATCCTACATCAATGAAAGCAGCATTTAGCCCGGGCATCAGTTTTTTTACTTTACCAAGGTAGATATCGCCAACAGCAAACGAAACATTGCGTGCTTCTTTCTGAAGTTCCACAAGATTTTTGTCTTCTAAAACGGCAATAGAAACCTCTTTGGGCTTTACGTCAACTACTAATTCACTAATCACTGATAATAAACAGGGTGTTTTAAACGATGACCTTTATACATACAGAAAGAACAAACTTAAAAGGTCATTTATTAAGTTTGTTCTTTGTCGTTTCGTGTAAATAGACACACTTATTTCTTCTTATGTCTATTCTTCTTTAGTCTTTTTTTACGCTTGTGCGTTGACATCTTATGTCTTTTTCTTTTCTTTCCGCTTGGCATCTTGAATAGATTTTATTGATTTATAATTATTTATGATTCTTTACGTCGTTGATAAACGTCTTCGCTGGTTTGAAAGACGGAATATTGTGCTCCGGTATGATGATCGTTGTATTTTTTGAAATATTACGAGCTGTTTTCTGAGCTCTTTTCTTTACGATAAAGCTACCAAAACCTCTCAGGTATACATTATCACCTTGTGCCAACGACTCTTTTACGATCTCCATAAAAGATTCCACACTGGCTAATACCGTTGATTTATCAATCCCGGTGCTTTTTGAAATTTCGCTTACAATGTCTGCTTTAGTCATGTCTCTAAAATTAAAATATTATTCTTACTGGACTATTAATTTTTTGGATTGCAAATATATAGCTTTTTATTTAAGTGTAAAAACAATTGTCTTGCAATTTTTTAGAAAAAAGAGTTTCCTTCTCATTTTAACTCCTTATGTTTGTAAGAATTATCGTAGTTATCTGTGAGAGTTCGATGAAAAAAGCGCCAGTAAATGAAGCCGGATTTATCAGTAAAATGCTGATAATATGGTATGATAAGCATAAGAGAGACTTGCCTTGGCGGAAGTCGACGGATCCATATATTATATGGGTGTCTGAAATTATTCTTCAGCAGACCCGTGTCGATCAAGGAAAAGATTATTTCGAACGTTTTACCGGACGTTTTCCGGATATCTCCTCTTTGGCCAACGCCTCAGAAGATGATGTGTTAAAATATTGGCAAGGACTTGGTTATTATAGTCGGGCCAGAAATATGCATACGGCGGCAAAAATGATTGTTGAAAAGTATGATGGCATATTCCCTGCTGATTATAAGACTATTTTATCCTTGAGGGGAATAGGGGAGTATACGGCTGCGGCAATCGCTTCTTTTGTCTGGAATCAACCTTGTCCGGTGGTTGACGGAAATGTTTTTCGTGTCTTGGCGCGTTTATTTGCCATTGATACGCCTGTTGATACTACTGCGGGTAAAAAAATCTTTTTCGATTTGGCTGGCAGTATACTTGATCCGCAATATGCGGGAGTACACAACCAGGCTATTATGGAATTTGGTGCATTACAGTGTGTTCCTCGTAATCCGGAATGTCTGATTTGTCCGTTAATGAATATCTGTATAGCCTATGCTTCCGGTGAGGTACAAAACTATCCTGTTAAACGGCATAAAACAAAAACACGAAATCGGTATTTTCATTATTTCTACATTGTATATAATGGTTATACCTGGCTTCATCGGCGTGAAGGTAAAGATATATGGAATGGTCTTTATGAATTTCCATTGATAGAAACAGAGTCTCCAATGGATTTCAGTCAGCTACAGCAGACGGCTGCTTTTCAGGAACTGTTTCGACAGGCGGGACGATTGACTATTTCAACATCAAATCTTCCTATAAAACATGTTCTTTCACATCAGGTGTTGTATGCTCGTTTTTATCGTGTAGAGTTGAACGGGCAGTTGGATTCGTTGGATAATTATTTGCGTGTTTTACAGCAGGATATTGATCAGTATGCTATTCCTCGGCTGATACATATTTATTTAGAGAATTTGGATAGAAAGTTGCCAGACTAATTGATTTTGTTTTTCTTTGTATATCTAAATAATCTATATCATATAGTTATGTCTTTAAATAAAGTTATTTTAATCGGAAATGTAGGCAAAGATCCGGAGGTGCGTTACTTCGATAGCGGTGCTGCCGTTGCTAATTTTCCGTTAGCCACCTCAGAGCGAGGATATACCTTAGCCAATGGAACAGTGATTCCGGAACGTACCGAATGGCACAATATCGTTGTACGACGCGACTTGGTTCAATTTGTTGAAAAATGGGTCAAAAAAGGATCACAAGTTTATCTGGAAGGAAAAATACGTAGCCGGAGTTATGATGATCAAAGTGGAGTGAAGCGATATGTGACCGAGATCAATGCTGACCGGTTGGAATTTTATAGTTCAGGCAGCCGACCAACAGGATCAACCGATACGACCCAGACTACTACTCAGCCGGTGGATACTCAGGTACCGCAGGCTTCTTCTTATCAGCAACCGACAACTCCACAGGGTGGAGATTTGGCCGAATCGAATGATGCGGATGATCTTCCATTCTAATATTGTTTAACGAATACCAGGTTCCTTGGACTCAGACTATTTTTCGAGACTATTCAGTGAAGTTATAGTATATAACATTCCTGCAGGTGCTATTCTTGCATTTAGCATTGCTACCTTATTATTAGTTATTTCAGCCTTTATCTCTGCATCAGAGGTGGGTTTTTTCTCGCTTTCACCGACACATTTGAATGAGATAAAAGAAGATAAATTTTCATCAGACAGAATCATCGGGCAGCTGCTTCAACGTTCCGAATATCTGTTGGCGGCTATTTTAATCACCAATAATTTTGTGAATGTAGCCGTCGTTATGCTTTGTGCATACGGCATCAATGTTTGGATTGACTTTTCGGCCACTCCCGTTTGGGGATTTGTCTTGCAAACCATTGTATTGACCTTTGTATTGCTTTTGTTTGGTGAGATTATGCCTAAGATCTATGCTCAACGAAATGCTTTGCGTTTCGTTCGTTTTTCTGCTCCGGTACTTAATGGAATAGAACGTATTTGTCGTCCGCTATCCAATATTTTAGTCGGTTCTTCTTCTTTTATCAGTAAGAAGTTGACCCGGAAAAAGTATGATCTTTCCGTCGATCAGCTTTCGAAAGCGTTGGAACTGACATCAGATGAAATACCTGAAGAGAAAGAAATGCTGGCGGAGATTATAAAATTTTATAATAAAACGGCCGATGAAATCATGACACCGCGTCTGGATATAGAAGATATAGAGATTAAAAGTTCTTTTCATCAGGTGATAGATTTTATTGTTCAATCAGGTTATTCCCGGATCCCGGTATATGCCGGGTCGGAAGACAATATTAAGGGAATTTTGTATATCAAGGACTTACTTCCATATATTGAGAAGCCGGAAGGTTTTCGTTGGCAGAGTTTAATACGTCCGGCTTATTTTGTGCCGGAAACGAAGAAGATAGATGATCTGTTGGAGGAGTTTCGAACCAATAAGATTCATATGGCTATTGTAGTTGACGAATATGGAGGGACTTCCGGAATTGTGACAATGGAAGATATTCTGGAAGAGATTGTGGGTGAAATTTCCGATGAATACGATGAAGATGAGAAACAATTTATACGGTTGGCGGATGGAAGTCTTATTTTTGAAGCGAAAATTCTGTTGACAGATTTCTTTCGGGTTACCGGAATTGATGTTTCAGCCTTTGGGAAGTTGACGGAAGAAGTAGAAACCCTTGCTGGATTATTGTTAGAGATTAAGGGAGATTTTCCTATCCGTCGTGAGATTATAGAGTACGAACACTATCGTTTTCAGATATTGGAAATCGATAACAGGCGTATCCTTAAAGTAAAATTTAATGATCTGTCCGAGGACGAAAAGAGCGATAAGGAAAAATGAAAAGGATCCTACTTTTTTGCAGCCTTTATCTAATCTGTATCTCTTGTAGCGAATATACGCCGAAGCCTCGGGGTTATGTTCGGATAGAACCATCAGAGGCTCAATATACGTTGTTGCAAATGGATGAATTGCCTTATTCTTTTCATATTTCCAATCAGGCAACAGTAGAATTACCTGCAATAGAAAATGCGGCTAATTGGATCAATGTCGCTTATCCTTCTTTGAATGCTCGAATCTATTGCAGTTATTTTCAGATTAGTCCACCGACATTTAGTCCGCTATTGGAAGAAAGTCGTGAATTGGTAGAACGTTCTGCACGCAACAGTCGGGCTATAGCGGAACAAGCGTATAATGATCCGGAAAATGCGTTGTATGCTTCGTTGTTTTTATTGGATGGAGAGTCCGCTTCTCCTGTTCAGTTTATCTTAACGGATAGTATGTATCACTTTTTCAGAGGTGCATTGTATTATGATGTTCCAATGAATGTGGATTCTTTGGCACCGTTAACAGCTTATTTAAAGGAAGATATCATTGAACTCATACAATCATTTAGCTGGAAGAAATAATGCCTTTTTTATTACAGGAAGTATCTCCTTTACGGGGAATCTGGAAAATAGAAGAATCTTCGGAAGCGCTATTGGCTCTGTTGGGAAGAGAAGAAGAGGACTTTCCCGAACTAAAACAGATGTCCAGAGAGAGTCGTCGACAGGAATGGTTGGCTACGCGCCTGTTATTAAAAGAGTTATGGGCTAGAAATTATTCTACAGCTATTCCGTCTATAAATTATCACCCATCCGGTTTGCCTTTTTTAGTGGATGAACCTTTTCATCTCAGCATCTCTCATACGAAAGGATATGTCGCTCTGCTTATTCAGGAGCAATCTTTTTCGGGAATAGATATCGAAGCACCAAGTGACCGGATTATGCGTATCCGTGAACGTTTTCTTTCAGAAGAGGAAAATGCGTCGATCAGTCTTTCTGATACAATAAACCATCTGTTTATTTATTGGTGTGCCAAGGAGACACTCTTCAAAATGATAGGAGAACAAAATGTTGATTTCATCGATCATCTTCATGTATCACCTTTTAGTTATTCTGCTTCAGGCGTATTGAAGGTTTATGAAACGCGTAGCCGTAATAAACGACATTTTAAACTGGGCTATCAGGTTTGTGCTGATTTTATTTGGGTGTGGAGCTTGATTCTCTGAGAGAAAGGAAATTCTATTTGTTTTCTTTAGGCGTTACAAATGCCGTATATACCTGTAATAAAGCCGAGATAGTCAGACAAAGAATCCATTCTTTCCGGTCGGAAAACATCAAGCCGGAAGCAAAGATCATTAATAAACCGGCCATTACATTAAACTGATGGAGTCGCCTTCTTCTGAAGTCCAGATCCTTAACGGGAAAAGTCAGATAACATATCGCTATTCCGGCACTTCCAACAGCAAAGAGGTAAGGAGCAACAGCTAAATGTGTCAGATAAAGGGCAGCGCCAGCCAGACTTAATAGCGCTGCAATATTAAAGATAATCGTGCGCGTTCGTTGATTCATTTATTTGTCCTTAACGAGGTAAATCTCTTCGTTCGGTTTTTTCATGTGATACTCTTCACGGGCAAAACGCTCCAACCCTTCTTTGTCTGTATGTAGATCATTCAGTTTTTTACTGTTTATCCTGATCTCTTCCTGATACGATTTAATCTCTTTTTCCAAACTACGTATTTTTTCATCGTAGGTGTATCGTTTATACAGACTGCTGTCGCCCGCCGTAAAGGTAAGCGCCAAAAAACCGATGGTAACCAACCAATAAGCATTTATCCAAGATAAATATTTGTTGTAAAACTCCTTAATACGTGACATGGGATCAAGCTTTTTGCAAAGATAAATGAAATTTTTGTATATCTTTGTCTTTCCAATAAAAAGCGGAGAATGGATAATTATATTGTATCGGCGAGAAAGTATCGTCCTTCGACATTTCAGAGTGTTGTCGGACAAAAAGCACTTACCATTACACTAAAGAACGCCATCCAAAGTAACAAACTGGCGCATGCATATTTGTTTTGTGGCCCTCGTGGAGTAGGAAAGACCTCATGTGCCCGTATCTTTGCTAAAACAATAAACTGCCTGACTCCCACAATAGAAGGTGAGGCTTGCAATAGTTGTGAATCATGTGTGGCATTCAATGAGCAACGCTCGTATAATATTCATGAATTAGACGCTGCATCCAACAATTCTGTTGATGACATCCGTTCGCTGATCGATCAGGTGCGTATTCCTCCGCCAATCAGTAAATACAAGGTTTTTATTATTGATGAGGTGCATATGCTTAGTTCTGCGGCATTCAATGCTTTTCTGAAAACCTTGGAGGAACCTCCGCATCATGCTGTCTTTATTCTGGCGACAACAGAAAAACATAAAGTGTTGCCAACCATTCTGTCTCGTTGTCAGATTTATGATTTCTCCCGTATCTCTATCGCCGACATGGTTGAACATTTGCAATATGTGGCAACCGGTGAAAATGTCACGGCTGAACTGGATGCATTAAATGTAATTGCCCAGAAAGCCGATGGGGGTATGCGTGATGCGTTGTCTATATTTGATCAGGTAGCCAGTTTTACCAACGGACATATCACGTATCAGGCTGTTATTAATAATCTGAATGTATTAGACTATGAATATTATTTCAGATTAACAGCAGCCATTTTAAAAGGAGAAGTGCGGGAAGCCGTTCTTATTCTGAACGAAGTGCTTCTGAAAGGTTTTGATGGACAACATTTTATTACCGGTCTAGCGGGGCATTTTCGAGACTTATTGGTTTGTAAAGATGAGTCGACATTGGTGCTTTTTGAAGTAGGAGCATCCATTCGTGAACGCTATATGCTAATCGCTAAAGCGTGTTCAGACCAATTATTGTTTAAAGCGATAGAACTGGCGAATAATTGTGATTTGAATTATCGCCTGAGTCGTAATAAACGTTTGTTGTTGGAACTTACTTTGATACAACTCTGCCAGTTGAATATGCCAACGACTTCTACCGAAGACGCTAAAAAAAAAAGAGTAATTGAACCGATTGCTTCTCAGGAGCAACCTCAACAATCCCCAAATACTGTTTCTCAGAAGGTCGATTCTTCTACACCGCAGCCTCAGGTTGTAACTACCCAAATGCCTTCCACTTCAATTACATCAGAACAATCATCTACGGTATCAGCTAAGAAAAACGGACGTCCCCCGATAGGAACCTCGCTAAAAGAAATTGTCGCAGAGAAACCGAAAGAACAATTCGAGCGGCAGGTCAATGAAACGGCTCAAGAAATCATCACTCCATTTACCGAAGAGGATTTAGTTAATAGTTGGGATGCATATACCCAAATCATTGATAAAAAAGTCTTTTTAAAAACGACTATGATCAACTGCAAACCAGTATTGCAGGAAGACTATTCTTTTGAAGTCGCTGTGCACAATCCGCCACAGCAGGAGGAGTTGATCAATGGAGCGATTGATATCCTGACTTATTTACGGCAACAGTTGAATAATAACAAAATTCAAATGCGTGTACGGGTAAGTGAAACAAATGAAAAACAACTCGCTTATACCTCCAGCGAAAAATATGAATACCTGTTGAGTGTCAATCCGGCCTTAGGCAAACTGAGAGACGAATTCAACCTGACGATAGACTAATCGTCAGGTTGAATTCGTAATTGATAATTGACAGTTGACAATTGATAATTAGAGAAAAAAACAGCCTGTTTGACTCATATTCAAACAGGCTGTTTTTTATTTTTTTATGTAGTAATTGTCAATTCTTCATTTGAACAAGTATTACTGATCACAGTTCTCTGATCCAGATATTTCTAAAGCTAATCGGCTCACTCGGATCACCATGGCTTTGCAGAATAATCGGGCCGGCGCCATGTTTGGCCACTTTTGGGAAACCAATATATTCTGTTGTACCAAGTATAGTGGTGTGATTTTGAAGTACTACCCCGTTATGAATGACTGTGACTGTCGGAGGAACCCGGTAGGTGTTATCGTCCTTAAAGATCGGAGCGGAGTAGATGATATCATATACATTCCATTCGCTCGGTTTACGCATCGCATTCGCCAATGGAGGAGTTTGTTTGTAGACACTTCCTGTTTGTCCGTTGACGTATGTTTCATTGTTGTAACAATCCAGTACCTGAATTTCATATTTCCCTTGCAGGAATACCCCACTGTTACCACGTCCCTGGCTGGTGCCTGTTATATCTTCCGGAATACGCCATTCGATATGTAACTGAAAATTCTCAAACTGCTGTTTGGTTTGAATATCTCCTGTCGGTTTATTAACGGTGAATACGCCATTTTCTACAGTCCATTGTGCGGGGCCACCTTTTACACTTTCCCAAGCACTCAGATCTTTTCCGTCGAACAAGACGATGGCGTCAGACGGAGCAGAATTTGTTTGAATATCTCCCGGAGTTACGATTGCCGGTTGAGGTGTCCAGTATTCCGACATGCCCGGTTTCATGCGTTCAGGTTGCGGGTACTCTTTTTGTTGTGCATTGATACTTGTCAAAGTCGTGCAGGCCAACATAGCAAATACGGCCTTTCTACAGATTAATTTCTTATTCATGGTCTATCATTTAATTTAACATAAAACTCGATACAAACATACATATTTTTATGAGTGAATCGGGTCTGTTCCCGATTTATTTTAACGTTTGTGTTGGAAAAGCCGTTGCTCTGCCAACTCTTGATATTTGGTGTTTAGACGTCCAAAATTACAATATGGATGAATGGCTATTCCTCCCCGTGGAGTAAAGATTCCGGTGACTTCAATATACTTTGGATCCAACAGTCTGATCAGATCTTTCATGATAATATTGACACAATCTTCATGGAATGCGCCATGGTTTCGAAAGCTGAATAAATACAATTTGAGACTTTTGCTTTCGACCATTTTCTGATCCGGTATGTAATCAATCTGGATGGTAGCGAAATCAGGCTGTCCGGTAATCGGGCACAAACTGGTAAATTCCGGGCAATTAAAATGTACCCAGTAATCGTTTTCCGGATGTTTATTGGTAAATACTTCCAATATATCAGGCGCATACTCTTTCAGATAGACTGTTTTCCCCCCGAGTAATTGCAATTGATCTTCGTTTTGCATATGTTTATTTATTGACAGATTGTTTTTTTAGTTCATATTTTTCCAGACCTTCACGACGCAGTTTACATGCCGGACAATGTCCGCAACCATCTGCCGGAATATTGTTATAGCAGGTAAGCGTTCGATTCCGGATCAGATCTAACACCCCAAGTTCATCCCCCAAGGCCCACACTTCGCTTTTATCTTTGTCCATAAGTGGGGTGTGAATAACAAACGGTTCATCCATCGCCAGATTTAAGGTGACATTCAATGATCGGATAAATGTATCCCTGCAATCCGGATATCCGCTGTAGTCGGCTTCCGATACTCCGGTGACCAGATGCGAAATGCCTCTGCTTCGTGCATGGATTGCTGCAAAAGTCAGAAAAATCATATTGCGACCCGGCACGAATGTGTTGGGATAATTATCGGCAGGTTTCTCTTCATCCATATGAATGGACTGATCCGTCAAGGCGTTAGGAGCAAGTTGACTAAGAAGTGACACATCCAAAATCTGAAAAGGTACTGATGTTTCTTTGGCTATTTGCCGGGCGATATCCACTTCAAGGGCATGTTTTTGGCCATACGTAAAACATACGGCTTCGACTTCATCGAAATATTTTTTTGCCCAAAATAAGCAGGTCGTAGAATCCTGCCCTCCTGAAAAACAGACCAGAGCAGATTTTTGTCGTTTCATTTTATATTCTTGTTTTTAAACGTGGTTAAGCAAGCACACGGAAAGAAAAAATCTTTCGCAGCAAAGATACGGAACATTCCGGAAAATGAAAGCGATTAAACCCGGGAAAGGGTTCCTTTAATACCGGGAACTGCACAAAAAGAACACAAACGTGCCGCACATTTCTGTCAATTGTGTGCAATATTTACAAAAACTATCTATCTTTGCCGCCGTTTATATCGTGAAAGATGTAGAATACATCGATTAAATCTATTAATAAAAATAAGAGTATATGAAGAAAATTATCGCGCTTGTCTGTCTCTCTCTTTTGCCGTTTTCTTATCTTTCTGCAGAAGGATATCAGGTAAATGCCCAGAGTACCAAACAAGCAGCAATGGGACACGTAGGTGTCGCTATGAAATTAGGAGCAGAGAGTATGCATTTCAATCCGGCCGGATTGGGATTTCTGAATAAAAACGTAGACTTGTCGTTGGGAGTCACCGGGGTGTTTGCCAATGCAAAATTTTCCGATAACGGGTATACCCATAAATCAGATAATGACCCAAGTACACCGCTCTATTTTTATGCCGGCTTTAAAATTTATGATTTCCTTAGTGCCGGAATCAGTGTCAATACACCTTATGGGAGTTCAATGGATTGGGGCAGTAATTGGAAAGGATCGCATCTGATACAGAAAATCTCATTAAAATCGTACTCTATCCAACCGACTCTCTCTTGGAAGATTATGGATCGGTTGAGTGTTGGAGCCGGTATGATGATCATGTTTGGCGACTTTTCATTAAGCCGCGCCCTATTATCTTCCGGTGATTTAAGTGCTATTGCTGCCGGCATGCCCGCATTGCAACCATTGGCCGATAAGTATAAAGATATAACCCCTGTTTCTGTCGAATTATCCGGTGACGCCGGATTGAGAGTCGGATATAATGTAGGCGTGATGTTTGATGTAACCGATCAAATCACAATCGGTGCTTCATACCGTTCTAAAGTCATGATGAAAGTCTCTGAAGGATCAGCGCTTATTTCCTATGCCAATGAGAGTGAATTGAAACCTATTTTAGGTGGTAATGTTCCTCCGTTGGATAAAGGATTTCTGAAAGCGGAACTCCCTTTGCCTTCCAATTTTAGTCTTGGAGTTACTTACCAACCGACAACGCTTTGGACTGTTTCCGGTGAAGTGCAGTTTGTTGGCTGGGGTGCCTATCAATCTTTACCGGTCGATTTTTATCCGGAAAGTGAATTGGGGAAATACAATCAAAACCCGGAAAAGAAATATAAAAATACCCGAATCTACCGAGTGGGAACTCAATATGCGGCAACCAACAGACTGGATGTAAGGTTAGGAGCCTATTATGATGAGACTCCAGTGAAGGATGATTATTTAAATCCGGAAACGCCCAGTATGAATAAATTAGGATTGACAACCGGTTTCAGTTTCCGTCCGACCAATAGTTTTTCTGTCGATTTGTCTTTTTCGTATGTGACAGGTTTCGGACGCGACGGATCATATTCGGATAAGAGTTCTTTAACCGGCCAGGATCGGACATTCGGAGGTCACTATAAAGTGTATGCACTTATGCCGGCAATCGGTGTGTCATACCAATTCTGATAAGTTATAACCGTATATGGGTTAATAACGCATTCTATTCAGAAACAATCAAACAAAAAATAAAAAGATCCGATTGCTTTTTTTGCACCTTTGCGGACACTTTTCTGTTAGAGGTACGTCTAAAATATTTTAGACGTACCTCTAAATGGATTTACACCTACCTCTAAATCAATTTAGACGTACCTCTAACAAAAAACAGAGGTAGGTATAACCAAAAACAGGTCTGCATATTGTAAAAAAAGAATGGGATAGTGTTAGAAACTAATCCATTAATTCTCCTTTATTGTGCATATGCATCGCGTCACAGAACGGTTTATTCTGTGATTTCCCACAACGGCAAAGGGTTACACGGTTTCTGATCGGATAGATTTTATCCTCAGCACTTTCTATAGCCATACCCCCTTTCACCCAGATCGGGCCGTGAACAGATGCTGCAGTATCCTCCAATAGACTGATTTCCTGCTGCAGTTCGGGTTCGATTCTTTTCCCATCTTTCGTGATAACAGTCAGGCGTCCGCTCGGGCAATTACAGCATTGATGTTTTACCACTTCAACGCTTTCAGGATTGTTACTCCCTTCTACAAGGTTCCAGGTTGAACCGTGTGTATCGCAAAAACGGGCAACACCACATAATTCCTCTGCATCCATCAAGTCAACAACGTCCCCTTTTATGATTTTAGCCATTTCATCGTAAGTTTTAAACCCGGCCGTTTCTGTTCCCTCAAATCCTTGCAAATGTGATCCGTCGCAAAACGGATAGTTCTTCGTGTTACCACAACGACACAAATAAAAAGTTTCGTCTGTCTCGTATTTCTGAATTTCTTTGTAGGCTGTAGATGCTCCCCGTCGATCGGCAACAAAACGCAACTGATTTAAAGAGACATGACCTGATACCTGATAAGGCCCGTTGGGTAGAACCTTGATTTTCTTGTTTTTTTCTGAATTCATGATCACTATTGTTTTTTGTATATGCTTGATTAAAGAAACAACAGTATAAAATGAAATGTTTTATTCACGTACAAAAATGTACATTCTTCTCTCTGTCTCTAAAAGATTTGCTACTTTTGCAGCTAAGAGTTGAGGACAGCGTATGACAGAGACAGAAAATAATCCCATATACGATCGTAACACGTTAGAATTTGTCACCGTGGCATTGGAATATTGCAGTTTTGTGGAATCCACCATGCAATATTCTTTCTATGCGTTTGCGGATAAAGCGATTAAAATACTTCCATTGTTGTATTTGAAGGCCGCTTTATTGCCTCCCGTTGTGGAATCAGAAGAGGTTGAACCCGAACAGTTTGTTACCGAAGAGATGTATGAATCTGTACGCGAGAAGATTGCTGTTTTGTTGGGTGAAAAAGATACCTATCTGGAAACATTTCATCCCGATATGCAATACAGTGATACCCCAATAGCCGCCTTTATCTCCGAGAGTCTGGCCGATGTGTACCAGGATAATGCCAATTTTGTAGGCGTATTCCGTCAAGGGCACGAACCGACAATGTTGGAAGCCATCGCATTATGCCGGATGAATTTTGAAAATTATTGGGGGCAGCAATTATTAAACGGTTTAAAAGCACTTCATGCCATACGTTTTGATGCAGATAACGACCCGGAAACGATGAGTGAAAACGAAGAATGATACAACAATTTACAAATACGATCACCAAAGAAGAGATCTCCCTGCTTCCCATAGAAGAATTTACGGGAAGAGTCATAATCATTACGAATAGTGGAGATGCGGAAAAGGCCGTCAACTACCTATCTCAGTATGATCGTCTGGGCTTTGATACGGAGACACGTCCCAGTTTCAAAAAAGGACAGCGGTATAAAGTGTCCCTGATGCAGATCGCGACAGAAGACACCTGTTTTCTTTTCCGGTTGAATCATATTGGGATTCCCGAATCATTGGAGGGATTATTGAAAAGCGAAAAGATTTTGAAAATCGGACTCTCTTTAAGAGATGATTTTGGTGCGATCCGGAAACGCACGAATGTTCAGCCGGCAAGTTTTCTTGATCTACAGGGTTATGTCGGTCAGTTCGGCATCGGAGAGGCCAGCTTGCAGAAGATCTATGCCATACTCTTTGGGAAAAAAATATCGAAAGGACAACGACTGACAAACTGGGAGGCAGATGCATTGACCGAATCACAACAAAAATATGCAGCACTTGATGCATGGGCCTGTCTGCAGATCTATAATCTACTGAATAATCTGAAATGAACTACTGTAAACTATTTTTAAAACCTAAAAAGGAAGAATCTTTATTGCGTTTTCACCCTTGGGTTTTCTCGGGGGCAATAGAAACCATCGAAGGAAATCCTCGCGAAGGAGATCTTGTCGAAATCTATGGTACCAATAACAGGTTTCTGGCGGTAGGACATTATCAGATAGGAAGTATTGCTGTCAGGATTTTATCTTTCCGTCAGGAAAAAATCGATGCCGGCTTCTGGACGAATAAGCTGAAAGCGGCATATACCTTACGTAAGGCACTCGGATTAGCCGGAAGAGTAGATAATAATACCTTTCGACTGGTACATGGCGAAGGAGATAATCTGCCCGGGTTAATTATTGATATGTATGCACATACAGCCGTTATGCAGGCTCATTCGGTCGGGATGCATTATGCCCGGCATGAATTGGTGGAAGCGCTGAAGGAGGCCATGGGTGATGAGCTGAAAAATGTCTATTATAAATCGGAAACAACTTTACCTTATAAAGCCGAATTGAACAGTGAAAACGGTTATTTATACGGCGGGGATGTAGAAGATGTAGCGATAGAAAACGGTTTGAAGTTTTATGTAGATTGGCAAAAAGGGCAAAAGACAGGTTTTTTTGTCGACCAACGTGAAAACCGTTCGCTTTTGGAGTATTATGCCAAAGGCCGTTCTGTGTTGAATATGTTCTGTTATACCGGTGGTTTTTCGTTTTATGCGATGCGTGGCGGTGCTGAAGTTGTTCATTCGGTGGATAGTTCGGCAAAAGCCATTGCGCTTACCAATAAAAATGTGGAACTGAATTACCCGGGTGATTCGCGGCATACGGCGTATGCTGAGGATGCATTTAAATACCTGGATAAGATGGGCGAAAACTACGATTTGATTGTCCTCGATCCGCCGGCATTTGCCAAACATAAAAACGTACTTCGGAATGCGTTGCAGGGCTATCGCAAGCTGAATGCGATCGCATTTGAAAAGATCCGCCCCGGCGGCATATTGTTTACCTTCTCCTGTTCTCAGGTGGTCAATAAAGAGAACTTCCGCCTGGCTGTATTTAGTGCTGCAGCTCAGTCGAAAAGGAATGTGCGTATTCTTCATCAACTGACGCAACCGGCCGATCATCCGGTCAATATTTACCATCCCGAAGGAGAGTATTTAAAAGGGTTGGTGTTGTATGTCGAATAAATTTATTTCACCTGAATCTTTTTAACGTCCCGCACAATCCGTCCGTCGTGGGTTAAGCCTTCAATAACTACCGAATAGGTCGTGTTGAAATCGGATGTGTAAAAATCGAAGGCGGCTTTTCCATCTGTTCCGGTAACGAGATCCGGTTTCCAGAAAATAGTTGTACGTAAATCCGGAGTGATATCAAATTTTTGCTCTTGTGTTTCATAACGAGGGGAGTAGAACTCAACAGGTTTCTGATAACCTAATGGCGTAATGGTTTTTTGATGATAGACCTCTTTGTTATTGTCGGAAAGAGTAGTTCCTCGTTTGGTTGTGATATTAACGACTCCATCAACCCCCAATAATCCGTATATTCCACTGCCTGCTCCCGGTTTAAAAACATCTATTCGTTCAATATCCTGTACGCCGATCATACTTAAAGGTGCGCCCATTTCCGGATCCATATACACATCATTGATAAAAATAGCAGCAGGAGTATGGCCATAAAACAGCAGGGAGATATCGTTCGGATTTTCTCCTATGATGGCCGGAGTGAGACCCGGAATCGAACTAAACGCATCCAACATCGTGACCGGATTTTTCTCTTTCAACTCTGTCAGACCGACAGAGGTATCGGCCAGTTTTGAAAAAATGGAGAACGGCTCCGGGTCTTTATTCTGTTTGCGGCCGACAATTTCTACGTCCTGCAAATGAACAATGCGCATCTCATCATCGAATTTATAACGTTCGGAAGCCTTTTCTATAAAAGTACCGGTTACCTCTTCTGTCTCCTTTGGTTGGTTGTCCGTGCTATTTGTCGGGCTCGGTTCAAAAGCGAGTGCCTGTAATGGGGGGTACTGTTTTTCATCCATGCGTAATTCCACCGAAGTGCGTCCTTTGTTGTTTTCTGCCCGAAGGAAGAACTTTGTACTGTCGGGAAACTCGAATCCATCGAAAATAAAGCGACCGTCTTCTGATGTTATGGTTTCAAATGTTTCTCCTGTACTCATGGTCATCATGTTTATGGGGCTGTTTTTGACCGGGCGGGCGGTTAGGAGGGTTGTTACTCTCCCGGAGACAGCCAGGCTGGTTTCCGGCTTGTATGGAGGGTGTTCTATATTTCCTTTGATTACTTCGGGAATATCATATCTTCGCCAGCCGTGTGTCAGCATCAAGCAATCTAATAATTGTACCGATTTTTCATCCTTGTTCTGAAAATAAGATCCGGGCGATTCAATATATCCTTTCAATTCGGAGGTTAATAAGAGTGTGGAAAGAATTGAACTGGAATAATCGACGGCTTGGTCTTTATCGTCGGTGACCGATATGGAGTAATTTCCTGTTAGCGGAAGACCGTTCAGATCTGTTACGGTCAATTCCGACCTGACCAGGTCGCGTATCGCATAATTCTCCTTATCCGTAGAGAAAGACAATTGTGCCTGATCATCATTCCGGCAGAAGATAAGCCGTTCGCTTAATGGGTTCATTTGCTCATCAAGTAACAATAGTTGAATAACACCAGAAGGGAATTCATTTTCTCTGAAAACCAGAAAATCTTTTGAGGTATCCCATGTTCCTGCGTATAATACAATTCCTCGGCAGTGGATCACTAAATAACTGGAAGCATAATGTGGTTCGTTTGTCGGTTTTTGACGTCCAACAAGTAAACGCCCGTTACGTCCGTGCATCACTGTCAACGAATAGGTGTTGCTTTTCGCTTCAGGGAGTCGAAAACGTCTGTTTTTACCGTTCAAATCCGTACAGTTTGCATAATATGTTTTCCCTTTTTCAGGAATAAACCCAAAGACGCCCATGCCGGCATGGAGCGTTTTTAATGAGGTCAACACATGCCCCTCTTCGTCCGTCACATTGCCGGAGACATAAGCCGAAGAACCATCAACATTCAATGCTTTAAAAGCGACTTTGCATAAGGTCCCTTCCAACAGATTTCCACCTTCGGGAAAGAATGAGACTTCAAAATTTCCGGATTGTTTTCTTTTTCCGGTATTCGAAGAGGTGGATTGTTGTTCTGTTATACTCCCGATTCGGATCTGTTTTTTAAAGAAATAGTCGTTATTCGGATTATTCATATAGGAGGTGTAAGCGCGAATCGTATAATAATCTTCCGGTACTGCTTCAGAGAGAAATATATGCCCGTAGTACATCTCCTTTTCAGGGCGAAGCATCACGCGGTTGATTAATTCATTCGAGGAGTTGAGCAGTTCGACATAGATATAGCGGCTAACCCCCGGAGAGCGATGTGTAGCAGCATCCGTCAGATACGCTTTGAACCAGATACGTTCGCCCGGAACATAATAGTCGCGGTCAAGATGCAAATGGATCTTTTCCTGAGGGTATTGTGTCAACTGTTGCAAGATATTCTCCTGAACGCGTTTTTCAAACGAATGGGTCTTTTCCTGGGCGAATAACGGAATCGTACTGATAACCAATAAAAGAAATAGAAATGGTCTTTTCATGATATGATTGGTTTGATGCTTTATAATCAAACCCTACAAACTTAAGAAAAAATATTAGTGATATTTAAACAACACCAACTAAAATTATATACGGAAAAATTTCTTTATTAGACGAGAGGTTGTACCTTTGTTGTGTTTTTATTTGAAGAGAGAAAATATCTTTATAAATTAACTTATAAAACGTTTTTATTATGTCTAAAGTAACAGTTGTTGGTGCCGGTAATGTAGGCGCAACGTGTGCAAATGTTCTTGCCTTTAATGAAGTGGCAGACGAAGTGGTAATGCTGGATGTCAAAGAAGGCGTATCGGAAGGTAAAGCCATGGATATGATGCAGACTGCTCAATTGCTGGGTTTCGACACCACCGTAGTAGGATGCACAAATGATTATGCTAAAACTGCCGGTTCGGATGTGATAATTATTACGTCGGGTATACCTCGTAAACCGGGTATGACGCGTGAAGAATTGATCGGTGTAAACGCAGGAATTGTAAAAAATGTGGCTGAAAGCGCATTGAAATATTCACCGAATGCAATCATCGTTGTGATCTCCAATCCGATGGACACGATGACTTATCTGGCGCTTAAATCGTTAGGTCTTCCTAAAAACCGGATTATCGGTATGGGAGGCGCTTTAGACAGTTCACGTTTCAAATATTATCTGTCTCAAGCTTTAGGATGCAATGCCAATGAAGTAGAAGGTATGGTTATCGGTGGTCACGGTGATACCACCATGATTCCGTTAACTCGCCTGGCAACATACAAAGGTATCCCTGTTTCTCAATTGTTGAATAAAGAGAAGTTAGAAGAAGTAGCCAAAGCTACAATGGTAGGAGGAGCTACATTAACTGGTCTGTTGGGTACCTCTGCATGGTATGCACCAGGTGCAGCCGGAGCGTTGGTGGCTGAATCAATCATCCACAATCAAATGAAAATGATACCTTGTTCTGTAGCGTTGGAAGGCGAATATGGTGAAAAAGATATCTGTATCGGTGTTCCGGTGATCTTAGGCAAGAACGGTATTGAAAAGATCGTTGAACTGGAACTGAACGCAGAAGAAAAAGATCTTTTTGCAAAAAGCGCAGAAGCTGTTCACAAAACAAATGCGGTATTGAAAGAGATTAATGTGTTGTAAGCAGAGTAACATATCATATAATTTGAGACCGTCTCCGTACTGGAGGCGGTCTTTTCTTTTTCCTGATCATCAGATTTCTAAAATGTATAAATAGGGAAGATGGTTATTTTATGTGGCAATAATTCATCCGGGAGGATGGTCATTAAGGGAGGTAAATTTAAACAGATGTTAGAAATTTGTCTGAACTATTATTTTTCTCTAAAAAATCAGCTGTTTTAAAATACAAAACGTCCTTAATCGTTCTTCAAAGTAAGGTTTATTTTTCACTTTTAAATATGTAGACGATGATATATGATGGATTAATTCTGATAGAGCAAGACATTAAGGAGATGATTGAAGCGAATCTGGGACGTACAGGACTACTGTATCGCCTCTATTCCCGGATTAAAAGTGCGGATTCGATAAGTGACAAAATCAAACGGAAAGGATATGCGCAAAACGGCAAACAACTTCAGGATGTGATCGGGTTGCGGATTATGACCTATTTCAGTGAAGATATTGACGTATTGATCGACTATTTCAGTACTATCTTCGATGTAATCGGTAAAGAGCATGATCTGTTGGATATCCATAATTTCAATCCCGTGCGGATCAATCTGGTCTGCCGTATGCAGAACGAGCAGTTGAAAGAATTCAATGCCTGGAAATCCCAATACCAGGATAGCTTTAAGTATATCGATTCTACCTTTGAGATACAGATCCGGACGACACTTTCGGAAGGATGGCATGAGATTGAACACAATATGCGTTATAAATGTAAGAATGAATGGTCTTCCCTTGAAGATGAATCCCGTATGCTGAATGGTATCCATGCAATGCTTGATACGAGTGATCGCACCCTTTTTCAACTGTTTGAGGAGATCGCCTACCAGCATTACAAACAAAAAAACTGGACCGGAATGTTACGGAATAAATTCCGGTTACGTTTTAATCTGGAACCGCTGTCCGAGGAACTTATTATGCTGTTTGATACACATAAAATTTTGGCAAAGCGTTTTTTTAAAATAGAACGAAACACCATTATCAATAAATTGATCAAGCATGATCTACGGATGGAGATCTCTTTTGATAACATTATATTCCTATGCAATTACCTGTATGTTAGGAATAAAACGATCACTCAACTGACGCCGGATTCACTTCTGCAACAGTTGGAAGAGACATTCGACAGTGAACGTTATTTAAGAGCAATTTAGATACTCTTTTTTACACAATGGAGACACAGAAGATAAACACACTCCTGTGTCTCTTGACTCATCACGAGCTTTTATTGAAAAAGTTATCACATAGCCTCTTTTTCGATCTGTTTTGGAGGCTCGTTTCTGTATAGATGCGATTTATTGCGTTATTCCATAACCGCTACTGTTTTTTTTCTATTTTTGCTTCAAAATGCACAGTTTGTTTTTTAGAAAAAATAGATCCAAACTCACCGACGAAGCGCTTTTGCAGCATTACAAAAAGTCAGGCAACTCCGAATATTTTGGCGAGTTGTATACCCGTTATACCCCTCTTTTGTATGGTGTTTGCCTGAAATATCTCAGGGATGGCGACAAAGCGCAAGATGCGGTGATGCAATTATTCGAACAGCTGCTCCCAAAGATTGCCCATTATGAGATCGAGGTGTTTCGTACCTGGATATACAGTGTGGTCAAAAACCATTGTTTACAAATTCTGCGTAAAGAGAGCCGGGAGATTATGATCGATTCGCATGTGGATCTTATGGAATCCGATGACATCCTGCATCTATTCAATGAAGAGGGGGAGGAGGACGAACGGATGGAGGCGTTAAAACATTGTTTGGAGAAGCTGCCCGAGCAGCAGCGGGTCAGTATCGTTCATTTCTTTATGGACGAGATGTCGTATGTTGACATTGTCGACCAGACAGGATATAACCTGAGTCATGTGAAAAGTTATATTCAGAACGGGAAACGAAATCTGAAGATTTGTATTGAAAAACAGAGTAAATAAATCCTATGAAATTATCCGACTATATCAAAGGTTCACGCCGTGGGAAAGCAGCCAACCGTCTTGAACGCCAGGCGATGGAAGATCCTTTTCTGGCAGATGCGCTCGAAGGGTACGACCGTGTGCCGGGCGATCATACCGAACGGATTATGGATGTTCGGAAGCGGATGATTACGACCAACCGCAAACGACATATGCAGATCCGTTCCTGGAGTGCTGTTGCCAGTTTGGTGGTGTTGGTGGTGTTAAGTGTTTATTTTTTGATGAATCAGACACAAGTCAGTCCCATTGCTCAAAACGAGGATTCAACAGCCGATATCCCGGTAGAAGAGACAACGATCATCCTTCCGGCTTCTACCCCAGCTTTGGCAAGGTCGCAAAAAACCGCTCCGATGACGGATATTGTTTTGGATTCTGTTGAAAACGAATCCGTTTATCCCCAACCCCTTGTCGGCGAGGAGGCCTATCATGCGTATATTCGCCAGTCGCTAATCCACCCAACAGATGAGATCTGTCGAAACCGTCAAGGGTGTGTTGTGCTTCGTTTTTATATCAACAGTGAAGGTCGCCCTTATGATATTCAAGTTATTCAACCGCTGTGTGATTCCGCCGATAAAGAAGCCATGCGTCTGATCGAAGAAGGTCCCTCCTGGACAATAAGCGAGCAAGCGGTCGAATGGAAAATTGAATTTTGAGCAAGGCGAGTTTTATTGTGTTGATTACAGCGTATTTTCAGGACGATTTATCTTAGTCCAGGGTGACAATTGGAACCCTGGGGGTCTGTTGCGGGCATACCACCGGAGTTTTGAAGGAACGACTAACAGCTGTAGCCTTTATCCCACTCATCTACTGTTTTTATCTGCACGTATTCACTGTTTTTTCGCAACAATTAATCGTCTAACAGTTGGTAGACGATCGGGCACCAGTTGGTAGACGAAAGTGCACCAATTGGTAGACGAAAAGGATCCATCTGTTAGACGATTAATGGATGGAGAAGAAAAAGAGATGTGGTGCGGGTCAAACGAAGAACTGTTTTAAATCTTTTTATTTCCTACCTTTGCACCTCTTTTTAGATAATAAATAAATTATTTGAGGGTGTCTGAAGAGGCTTCTGACGATGAAGATACGCTCCAACATATTTGAATGATGATATCAGTAGACGGATTAACGGTTGAGTTTGGCGGAAGCGCCTTGTTTTCGGATATTTCTTTTGTAATCAATGAGAAAGACCGGATTGCACTTATGGGGAAAAACGGTGCGGGAAAATCCACGTTGTTGAAAATCCTGGCCGGGACGCGTGAGGCGACCCGTGGGAAAGTGTCGGCGCCTAAAGATACGGTCATCGCCTATCTGCCCCAGCACCTGATGACGGAAGACGGGCGGACTGTTTTTGAAGAGACCGCACAGGCTTTTGCCCATTTACAGGCGATGGAAACGGAGATTAATGCGATAAATAAGGAGTTAGAAACCCGTACAGATTATGATTCGGAGAGTTATTACGAATTGATCGAGCGCGTATCGACATTGAGCGAAAAATTCTATTCGATCGAAGAGGTGAATTACGATGGTGATATCGAAAAAACATTATTAGGATTGGGTTTTAAGCGGACGGATTTTACCCGGCAAACCAGTGAATTCAGCGGGGGATGGCGCATGCGTATCGAATTGGCCAAACTGTTGTTGAAAAAACCGGATGTCTTGTTATTGGATGAGCCGACCAACCACCTGGATATCGAATCGATCCAATGGTTGGAAGATTTCCTGATCGATAACGGACAGGCGGTAGTGGTGATCAGCCATGACCGGACTTTTGTTGATCGGATCACCACCCGAACGATTGAAGTGACTATGGGGCGTATTTATGATTATAAGGTCAATTATAGTGCATACCTGCAATTGCGGAAGGAGCGTCGCGAGCACCAACAAAAGGCGTATGATGAGCAGCAAAAGATGATTGCAGAAAACAGAGAATTCATCGAGCGTTTTAAGGGAACTTATTCAAAAACGTTACAGGTACAGAGTCGGGTCAAAATGCTTGAGAAACTGGAGATATTGGAAGTCGACGAAGAAGATACCTCTGCCCTTCGTTTGAAGTTTCCACCCTCCCCACGCTCGGGTTCTTATCCGGTGATGATCGAAAATGTATCGAAAAAATACGGTGAAAATGTAGTTTTTCAAAATGCCAACCTGACGATCGAGCGGGGCGACCGGATCGCTTTTGTCGGAAAGAACGGAGAAGGGAAATCGACCCTGGTCAAATGTATCATGAAAGAGATCGAGCATGAGGGTACGCTGACGCTCGGTCATAATGTGATGATCGGTTATTTTGCACAGAATCAAGCTTCGTTACTGGATGAAAACCTGACTGTTTTCCAGACGATTGATGATGTAGCCAAAGGAGAGATCCGTAATAAGATCAAAGATCTGTTGGGGGCATTTATGTTCGGCGGTGAGAATTCGACTAAAAAGGTCAAAGTCCTTTCCGGTGGCGAACGTACCCGGTTGGCGATGATCAAACTGTTGCTCGAGCCGGTCAACCTATTGATTCTGGATGAGCCGACCAATCATTTGGATATGAAAACCAAAGATATTCTCAAGCAGGCGCTCCTGGATTTCGACGGCACGTTGATTGTAGTGTCGCATGATCGTGATTTTCTCGATGGATTGGTTAAAAAAGTCTATGAATTTGGGAATAAAAAAGTGACTGAACACCTGGAAGGAATCTACGAATTTATGCAACGCAAAAAGATGGAGAATTTGCGTGAGTTGGAACGGGGAAATTAAAGTCAACGTGAGTTATAGATAATGGCCTTCGGAAAATCTTCAAACATTACCCAATCTAAAGATCACACAAACTGTTCCCGCACTACTCTCATCTTGATCTATTTGGAATCTGTATGTTATGTCGAGTTCACGTTGAAGTTAGATTAAATCCTCACACTCAAATTCAGCAACATATCATACGTTGAACTCTTTATACTCTCATACTACATACAGTGTGTATGTCGTGAAAAAGAGCCCTTTGTCAAGGATAGAATCCACCATATCTTTGTAGATAAAGGGCAGTAGTGAAAAGGTCGTTAGCCGAACATTACTTTTTTCTTCGCTATTTTACCACGTTTGTTTTGGCTTTTCTTTACTTTTGCAAAAAAAACAAAATGATAGATTTTGTGACCTTTTGCAACTATGCCGGGACGTTTGCCTTTGCGATAAGTGGTATCCGACTCGCTTCTGCCAAACAATTTGATTGGTTTGGCGCTTATGTGGTCGGTGTGGTCACGGCGGTAGGAGGGGGGACGATCAGGGATATTCTGATCAATGCGACTCCGTTTTGGATGGAGGAGGCAGCCTATCTGATTGTCTCCGGTTTGGCATTGTTGTTTGTCCTTATTTTCCGGAAATATGTGATCCGGTTGCATAATACCTTTTTTATTTTCGATGCGATCGGCTTGGGGTTGTTTGTGGTGGTGGGGATCGATAAGACCTTGGCATTGGGTTTCCCTATGTGGGTGGCGATTGTGATGGGTACGATTACCGGTTCGTTCGGTGGTATGATACGGGATATCCTGATCAATGAAGAGCCGTTGATCTTCCGGAAAGATATCTATGCCTTGACCTGTGTATTGGGGGGGATTGTCTATTATATATGTATGCGGCTGGGCTCAACAGCAATGCTGACTCAATTGGTGACGGCGGTATCTGTATTGGCAGCCCGTCTGATCGCGGTAAAATATCACTTAAGTGTTCCCGTTTTAAAGGGGGACGAATAATTTAATTACCTTTGCACACCATGGTTGTAAATGTGAACGGACAAGAAGGGAAAGCGTCTATTTTGCTAATTTATACCGGAGGAACAATCGGTATGATGGAGAATCCGGAGACCGGAGTGCTGGAGTCGTTTAATTTTCAGCACCTGAAAGATAATATGCCCGAGTTGAAGAAACTCGGATATCATGTGGCGACCTATCAGTTTGACCCGCCGATGGATTCTTCGCAGATGGGGCCGGACTCGTGGATGAAGATCGTCCGCATCATTGCGGATAATTACGCCTTGTATGACGGGTTTGTGATCTTGCACGGCACCGATACTATGTCGTTTACTGCCTCTGCATTGAGTTTTATGCTGGAGAATCTGGATAAACCGGTGATTCTGACCGGCTCGCAACTGCCGATCGGTATTCTGCGTACCGATGGAAAAGAGAATCTGATCACCGCCATAGAGATTGCGGCGGCGAAAGAAAATGGGCAGCCTTTGGTGCCGGAGGTGTGTATCTTTTTCGAAAACAATCTGTTGCGTGGCAACCGGACACGGAAAATCAGTGCGGATAATTTCAATGCTTTTCGTTCTTATAATTATCCGCCTTTGGCGCAAGCGGGTATTCATATCAAATATGATCTGGCGCAGGTGTATCATCCGGTATCCCGGCGGCCATTGAAGCCCCACTATTTATTGGATAGGAATATTGCTATTCTGAAACTTTTTCCGGGCATGTCGCCACAGGTGATCGAAAGTATTTTGACTATCCCCGGATTAAAAGGAGTGGTGTTGGAAACGTATGGCAGCGGAAATGCGCCGACGGATGAGTGGTTTCTGACCATGTTGAAAGAGGCGGTTGCGCGTGGGATCGTTGTTGTGAATATCACCCAATGTTGTGCCGGTAGTGTAGAGATGCACCGTTATGAGACCGGACAGAAGCTGTTGGATGCCGGAGTTGTTAGTGGGTATGATAGTACGACGGAAAGTGCTGTGACAAAACTGATGTTTCTCTTCGGGCACGGCATGACTCCGGAAGAGGTAAAAGCGCATATGAATTGTTCGCTGATCGGGGAGATAACTGTAGCGGATCATTTCCGACCGTGACTATTTAAGGAGGAGGAAAGGAAGATGAAATTGACATTTTTTAGTTTGGCCAGCGGAAGTAGTGGGAATTGTTATTATCTGGGAACGCCCGAATTCGGTATTCTGATTGATGCCGGGATTGGTTCGCGAACGATCCGCAAGGTCTTAAAGGAGAGGAATATTGATTTTACGAAAATAGTGGCCGTGTTGATTACACACGATCATGCCGATCATATAAAAACAGTCGGATGTCTGGGCGAGAAGTTCGCTATTCCTGTTTATTCTACGAAAGGGGTGCATCAGGGTATCGAGAAAAGCCGGTATGTGGAGGAGACATTGTGTGCTTCCCGCAGGATTATAGAAAAAGAGGAGGCATTTATGATCCGTGATTTTCGGGTGACAGCTTTTGAGGTGCCTCATGATAGTACCGATAATGTAGGGTATATGATCGAGTATGGCGATCGTCGGTTTACTTTTGCCACCGATGTGGGGCATATCACGGAGACGGTCAGCAAATATGCTTCGATGGCCAATCATTTGATTCTGGAGGCGAACTACGATGAGGAGATGCTGCGGTTTGGCACTTATCCCGAATTTTTAAAACAACGTGTGGCCAGTCCGACAGGCCATTTAAGCAATCGCGAAGCGGCTGAGTTTTTAGCGACCCATTATCACCCACATTTAAAAGATATCTGGTTGTGTCATTTAAGTCGTGACAATAATCATCCGGAACTGGCTTTTAAAACGGTCGATATCCGTCTGTTTAAAGAGGGTATTCGTGTGGGGAAAGATGTGTCGCTTACCACATTGAAACGCACTACACCATCTGACATCTTTGAGTTTGAGTGCGAAGGAGTGTGATAGATATAACGAAAATCGCGAAAAAAATTTGTCGTGATAAAATAAAGGCATATATTTGCACCCGCAGAAAAAAATAAACAAGACTCGGTAGCTCAGTTGGTAGAGCAAATGACTCTTAATCATTGGGTCGAGGGTTCGAGCCCCTCCCGGGTCACTTTAATCGGAATGAACAAAATGGGATATAAACATGTTATAGTAAAAAGAAGTTCAACGAGAAGTATTCTTAGAGAGTTAAAATGAGTTAATTTTCATAAAAATATTTTCCCGATTATTTTTTTTATGTATATTTGTGTCATAATAATCCGCAATAAGTAATAAATATGAAAAGATTTCTTTATAATATATGTAATAGCTGCAGCCAAGTCTGTATGTTTTGACAGGTATTGAGAGAGGTGTTTTTATATTTATTTTTTTGTGTTTATTTTTTTTAGAGGTCTCATTTGAATTGTGAGCCGTGTGTTAAGAGAGAGCAGAAATGAAGTGTAAAAACTTCAGATTCTGAAACAAAAAGAAACAAAAGAGAAAAAGTGATTTGATAAGGTTCGGAGTATAGAGCTTAGATAATAGTGTGTGTACTCTTTCGACCGAACCGAAGCTAATTAAAAGAACTGATGAAAAGAATGTTCATTTTAGGAAAAACATTAGAGAGTTATAAATCCGCAGTAACTCACCATCCCACAGAAAAATCTTCATTTTTACGTGATACATTGTCACCCTCTTATTCGACCATTATTGGCGAGTCATTGAAGAGGATGTCAGCGGCTATTTTTTCGGTTTCCGAGGAAAGAAATAAGCTGCATACAAGTGTGTCTGCCGGAGTCTTTGTGTTACTTCCTAAAAACAATCAATCGTATATAAACTTAATGTAATAGAGTGTAAATCCTTAAAACAAGTAAATGAAGAAACAGAAAGAATATTGAATTTCAACAAAGTGACAACAATTAAAAACAAAAAATTAAATTATTTACAATTATTAAAAGTGTATTTTATTAATTAAATTCAAATGAAAATGAAAAAGACGTTTAAATTTTTTATGATGGCTGCTATCGTAGCAGCAGGTTTTACGGCTTGTTCGGATGACAATAGCGACCCTATTGGTCCTAACAATCCAGGTAATCCTTCTATTGAAAGAGGTGAAGAAACTATGGCTTCTTTCTCTTTAAATCTGAACGGCACATCAGCTACAAGAGGTTTGGATGCTGATGGAACTTCTGAAAATGAAAACATTCAGGAATTCCGCGTATTGTTATTTGACGCTGTAACAGGTGACTTGGAATTGGATACATTAAGAACAGGTATCTCTTCTAACGATACGATTGTAACTGCAAAAGTAACTTCAGGACAAAAGTACATTTATGTGTATGCAAATGGTGGTCAGACTAATCAGATGTCTATTCCTGTAAAAGGTGCTATCACTGCAAAACAGAGTGCATGGCCTCATAACCAAGCATGGTCATTAACATCAGGAAGTTCTCCTTGGAGTGATTTGGCGAATATCCATTCATTGTATCCTGCAGGCAATCCAAGTTACTTCTTCTATAGCAGCACAACTGTTGAAGGAGAACATATGATTACATTGGAACCAGGTATCACAGCTCCTGAATCTGCACAGACAAGCAGTAAAAACTACATTAAAGTTCAGTTAGATAGACCGGTAGCTAAAGTTTCTGTTACAAAAACTTATCCTTCAGGTCCTTCAGGTGTTACTTTCACTTGGCCTAATGGAATCTCAGGTACAGCTCCTTCTGGAATTGTCACAAAAGATACAACAGGTCAGATTGTTGCTACCAGCGTGAAGTATCTTATCCAAAATGCGAATGCAAAAATGTATCCATTCCAGAAATGGGAAAGTGGTGTGTTGACTACTCCGGAATATCTCCCTAATCAAGATGTTGACCCTGTTTCTTTGCAGCATTATGTTAGAGGTTTAGGTGCAGGTAACGGTAACACTCCAATCGCTATTGGTAACCGTAGTGGTGTTCCTACAGGTAACTACTATTATGTGCCTGAAAACAATCCATCTTCAAAAATGAAAGGTAATACTACCATTGCTGCAGTTGAGGTTGAATTCCTTCCGATCGCTGGTACTTATGCAACAGGTGTTGCTTATAATGATGCAAAACAAGAGTTTACATTGACTTATGGTGCTGTTAATATGGGTACTGTTTCAGATATGTATCTGATGAATACTACAGGTATTTTAGGTGTAGCAAAAGGTACATTGTTTGCTGGTTCAAGTTCTACTGCACTGTATAATGCAAAGAAAGTGTATTACCACATTAAAAATCCAACAGTAGCAGAAAAAGCTAATCTTTCTGACTATAACTCATTGGTGACTGATGCTGACTTATTGCTTAAAGAAGTTTATTTCATGAAATATACTAATGGTAAAGCATATTATACACTTCCATTCGGAGAGCAAGCTGGTGCCGGAACTATTAAAACAATTACCAGAACAGTTAAACGTAACTTCTATTACGATGCTAATATTACTGCGTTTGCTAAATTGGGTGAAAACACAATCAATAAGACTTATGAGCCTGAAAAAGATATCGTTCAGGGTGATACTTATTTAAGTGTTAACATCGAAATCCGCGACTGGACTGGTAAAGAAATCAATGCAGAACTATAAGAATATTTTATATTCATAATATCAAGAGAGGGAGTGGCTTTTGCCACTTCCCTCCTCTTATCACTATACTACACAATTATTTTAAAATAAGAACATGAAGTCGATAAAGAACATATTAAGTAAATTAAATAACTCCATCAGTCTGGTAATGGCTCTATTCGTTTTATCCGGATGTGTGAATGATGATTTATCGCTTTGTGGAGTTTCCATAAAATATACGTACACCCAGAACCTGGATGCAGAAGACAAGTTTGTAGACTATGTCGACCGGGTGGACTTATTTGTTTTTGACGATAAAGACCGGTATGTCGGTCGGTTCTATGAAACGGGTGAGATAGTTAAATCTCCCTCTTTTGCGATGCCTCTGACCCTGTTGGAAGGCGACTATACCTTGATTGCCTGGGGAAATTTGAATGAAGATTATTTATTGTCTGAATTTGAACCGGGTGTGACAACCTTACACGAAGCTCAACTTTCTCTGGATCGGGAGAACAGTACGGTTGATCGCCAGTTGGCTGCTCCATTGTATTTTGGTATGCTGGAGACCAATATAAAAGTCGATAAAATCGGCAAACAGATCATAACGATCGATATGATGCAGGATACGAAATACATTAAAGTGGTTTGTTTGAATCTGCCTTTGGAAGACGAATATGTTTCTAAAGATGAGTATACCTGTACAATTACATCACGTAATGGTGATTATAAATTTGATAATTCAATAACCGGTAATGATCGGTTGCTTTATATACCTGAATCAGAAGCTGATACCACAACGATATCGAATAATTTCACTACACTCCGGGAGCAGAACGATTACCGGGTGACCAGTTCTAAATTGTTGGTTCGATATGATTCTCAGACTCGTGGACAGTCGGCAGATCTCTTTGAAGCAGATTTAGTGAAAGATTTATTATTACCGGCATCTGCGGTAAATAACCTGGATATTGAACATGATTTCACCATCGAACTGGAATTCGACTGGACAAGTATGGCGGTTACCGTCAGAATCGGTGAATGGCAACGTATTTTCCAGGATTACGAACTTTATAATTGATCGAAAGAAAAAGTTAGTTGATTATGAATATGAAAGCATTAATAAAAACGATTACATGCTCACTCCTGTTAATAGGAGGAATAATGTCCTGTACGGAGGAGGCACCTCCAGTGCCATACAACATACCTGAGTATGATATTATTCCGATGGATATTCCTATGACAAAAGCGGTGAACGACGGCGACGACAGGCGTATAGGGGATGTTCGGTTGATAGTTATTAAAGATAATGTAGTGACCAATAACCGGCTTATTAATGCGAAAGATTCGACGCAGGTTCGTTTTCGTGAACTTGTGCCGGTAGGGACTGTCAACTATTATTTGATAGCCAACGAACTCTCTTCATGGGGATTGGCGTCGATTCAAAAGAATGATGCATTACTTCCCAAGTATATCAGAGAGAAGATCCTTGCTTTTAATGCTTATCCGGAAGCCAATACGACAAATAAACTGATCCCTATGGCTCAGTATTATGAAGGGCTTACAATTTCGGATAACGGAGGAAAGGGTATTGCTTATCATCAGGGAGTGAATGTGACGGATTCGTTGGGTATATTAGACCGTTTATATGCCAAAACAAGTATTCGTCTGATCTGTAACTTTAACGAATTGCAGAACGGAGGGGATCCGATTGAACTGGAGAGTATCTCGATCAAACAGATGCCGAAGGAGTCGTATCTTGTTCCCGATTTTTATACGAAAAGTGCCTTGTTTAATGGAGATACCACAGGGGTGATTGCCGGAAGCAATTATGTATTGACCGGAACGACTCCGAGTGACGGTTTTACCGGTGATTTCTCTTTTTATATCCCTGAACATGTGGTTTCGGATACGACTAAAAGATCTTATTTGTCTTGTGTTGTTCATCTGATCAATGATCCTTCTACGAAAAGAGAATACAAGATATCTTTAGGAGACAGTATCGATCGTAAAGATCTTGGGGCATTACCTATTGTGACTTATATGAATAAGTATGCTGGTTACAAAGCGTTGCGTGTCAGTCGGAATACACATTATATTATTACAGCGAAAATCACCAGTTTTGATATGTCGAGTGATGCCGATATCGATGTAACGGCCAAGATTATTCCTTGGAATGAAGGATTGAATGTCAAGACTGAATTCCCGATGGAGTATTATATGGAATTGACACCGGCCAGTGATTTTGAATTTGCATCAGCTGTAGGTGTTTTTAGTGCTGTTGTGACCATTGATACGAATTATCCGGATGATTGGGAGGTCGATTCTAAGTCGCATGCCTCTATTACAACTGTAAAAAATGGTAAGAAATTATCCTTTACGGTTCCGGCGGCTGTACCGAGTGGTGCGCATTGGATCAAAATAAAAGCCGGTCCGGTTATCAAACAGATTAAAATAAAGAAATCATAAAGCAGATAAACAAACTGTGAATTTTTAAAGAAAAAGTAACATGAAAAAGTGGAGTAAATACATCTATTATATATTAGCTGCGTTAGTGTTAGCTTCATGTACAAAAGAGGAAGGTCCGGATGATCCAATTGTCAATCCTCCCACCACTGGCGAGGAAGAGATCACAACAATACAGATCAAGTTTCCTTCTTCAAGCGAAGCACTTACAAAGGCAATTAATGAGAATGGGATTGATAGTCTTGAAATATTGGTGTTTACTCCCTATTCATCAGGTACAACAGGATCGACAGCCGACCTTTTTGCTTACCGCATTTCCAAAAAAGGAGGCGAAATCACAACGGTTGACGCAAATACTAAAAAAGTAACTGCCAGTCTGAAACGCAACAAACAGCAACGGCTTATCTTGTTGGCTAATGTGCCGACAGCGACTGTGACCTGGTTGAATAATAACCTGACTGAAGGGGTTACGAAGTTATCAGATATATTACCGAATCTGACCTATAGCGGTTCGCCATGGGGTACGGATCATGCGACTAAAGGACAAACTTCTTTTCCGATGTGGGGACAGGAGAGCAATCACACAACGATTTTATCCACAGGTACGCCGTCTCCGAAAACAATTCAGATGATCCGGTCGGTTGCTAAGATCAGTGTAAAACCGGATGAAACCGACCCGTTATTGGGTTTTGGTACGTTATATACCTTGGATAGTATCTATATCTGTAATGCGGTACCAAATGGGTTTATGACCCCTGTTGCTGCCGAATTGGGATATACCCAAGTGACTAAACCGAATCAGAATACCACCGGTTCTCGGTCGGATTTAGGTTATGTGCGCAATGACAGTATTTATGTGCCGGAATGTGACTCGGCACGTGTTGGTAATGTTGCTTCTTTTATTGTAATCAAAGCTAAATTTGATGATGGTGGCGGTTTGAAACCGTATTATTATAAGATCGACTTAAAAGGGGATGGCAAATCTGTTCCTTTGTTGCGTAACCATACCTATTCTATCCTTATTCGCCGGATTCTGACCCGTGGTTATGCCACTTTGGAAGAAGCGAAAAAAGCGGATGCACCAAACAGTGGGGTCAGCTATACGATTACGGTCGGGGAGGTGACAACCAATGTCGACGAAGCACGTATTGACAATATTGTTTATAGTGAGTTGTATATGCTTGGAACAGAAGCGAAAGGAATTAAACTTGACTGGATGCAGTATACGGCAGGTGCACCTTATAAATTACCTGTACTTACTTCGTATAGCGGCGGATGGACAGCATCTGTTATAGAAGGTAGTTCATGGCTTAAATTAGGAACAAACACGAATAAGGGTGTTGCTAATCAGATCAATTATATTCATTTGGAGACAAATAATGAAAATTTTGGTCTGGATTCACGTAAAGCTATTATCGAAATTGTCTCAGGGTCTTTGTCGTTGCAGGTAGAGATTGTACAGATTATCGGATCCAATAGTTATGTGATAGCCAGTGGCTCCTCTGCAGGAACTGTTACTATACCGATTAACTCGGCCAACCTAGGGAATACCGGTGTCGGACGTATATCATCGGCAACAACCGGACTGAAGGTAAAAATTCTCTGGCAGGAAGGGGATAATGTCACATTGAGTGTTCCGACATCAACCTATAACGGTATCGGTACTTTTGCTGTCACTAAAGCCGGAACAGGAACATCTGCTAATGCAGTGATCGGTTTAGTCAAACCGGGTGGTGGACCTGGTATGGTAGGTGGTATTGCCGGAGATGAACTGATCTGGAGTTGGCATGTATGGGTGACCTCTAATGCTCCAACGATCAATAGTAACCTCAAAACATATAATGGATACCTCTTTATGGATCGTAATATTGGTGCAGCATCTGCTGCGGGAACGAATCTGCTCTATTATCAGTGGGGACGTAAAGATCCGTTCTTCAATAATGGTTCTAAACAGTATTATACGGTAGAAGAGACACCTGACCAGGACAATCTGGAGACAGCTATTAAGAATCCGATGGTATTCTATAAAGCAACAAATACACGTTACGATTGGGCGGGTACGGTGCAACGAACGAATTTGTGGGTCGATAGTGGTGAAAAAGGTGCTTATGACCCTTGTCCGTTTGGTTGGCGCATGCCGATAGTGGATGGGTATAGTAGTTTTGCTAATAGTAAAAATGGTATTGTTATCCCGTTAGCCGGTGGATTAGACCGGAATACAGGTGCGCTTGTGAATACCTCTACAGGATATATCTGGACGGCTACAGCGGGTGCTGGTATGCAAGGTCAGGGATTCAGTTTTGCCTCCTCTGCGGCTTCGGCTGTAGCAATATCCGGTAGTGCGGTTTATCGTGCAAGTGCTTATCCGGCACGATGTGTGCGGGATGTGAAACGATGAATAAGAATGATTAATGGTTAATTATGAATGATTAATTAGAAAGATAGATAGGTGCTATGATGATAGAAGACTAAAAAAACAATTGACTACTACTATTTAGGTCTTTTATCATCATAGCACTATGAAAAACAAACACGTTAACTGAAAAACGAACAACAAACAAAAAGAATTCTACGAATACTGAATAAGCAAATCTATATAAGATATGAAAAAATTGATTGTACATAGGGTTTCGACTATACTGTTCCTGATCGCATTGCTGGCTGTCGGGCAGACAGTAATGGGGCAGGTTGATCAGACGGTTTATCATGTAAAACATAATGTCGCTAATGGTTCATATACAATACCCGGAGATAGTGAACTGAATTATGAATTTTATGGAACTTCAACAACTTCCCAAATTATTGTAGAATCAGATTATAGTGGTACAATTAAGTTCCGGGATTTGGACATGAAATTGTTAGATTTAAGATATTCCGTTGTTCGTATAGAAGCTGAATCTAGCACAGAACATCCTGATCCTCCAACGAATACTGATCCTATAACAAAGGTGACGATTGTATTAGAAGGAGACAATAAGATCATTTGGGGGGCTGGAGTATATACTAATTTCAATTATTATGGATATTGCTGTATTGAAATTGAGCAAGGTGCTCAGGTTCATTTTAGAGCGGTAGATGAAAATGATAATACAAGTGGGACACTTGAAGCATATATTAGAGATAGTTCAGGAGCCTTATGGAGTGCTACTGGTGGTGCAGCAATAGGTTCGGCAGCTGATGGAGTTGCGCAAGGACAGGCTATGCTTTATCAAATTGTAGATAATGTTGAGACGGAAAAATATCTGGTGAATTCTGCAGGGGGAAATATCATCATCTCAAGTGGAACTATTCGAACAGAAGGTGGACATGGATCTGGTATTGGAGGAGGATATCAGACATACTATGATGGAATCATCGTTATTTATGGAGGAGATGTTTCAGCAAAATCATTTAGACATTCGGCCGGTATTGGTAGTGGATGTCCTACAGGGAATGGTGTATTAAGACCACCTTATGGTAGTTCAGTTGAAATGTATACAGAGAATAGTGCAATTATCGTTCTTCCTCCAGCGAAAATAAACTCCTATGGATCACACACAGATCTTGGTGTACCAGTCGCTGAATTAGCTTTAGCGGGAACAAGAACGCTTATTTATGTGAATGACCCCGAAAAACCGGTGTTGACTATTCATACAGAAGATGATGAGCCGAATGCGGATATCTTTGCTGACTTGACAGAAACGCCAGAATTAGTGCATATTTTTGACATATTAGGCCTTAATGCTGAATATGATCTGAAAGCAGCAAAATTTGGTCGGACAGATGCTATATTAGGTAAATTTGTTGTTAACGCACAATTAGATCAACCGATTACCTTTTTTACAGATAAGAGTAGTTCGGGCTTAAAAGACCCTGAAAAAGAAGGACGTCCTTATTTGCCTAAAAAAGTGACAATCCCAGCAGGTACTAATGCTGATAAGTATGATATTGAGTTAGAGTTCCTTCCGATAGATATCTTTATGGAGATCTTTGAAGTAACTTCTAAACCTCTTGTGCAGGGATATACTTCCACCCAGGCGCATCAAAATGCTTATCATGTAAAGATCCTGTATAAGGATGCAAAACCAATGACTCAGGTTAAACATGAGTTGGAAGATGGAAGTAGTTTTGGCCCAATGGTCTTTTTGGCTGCCGATAGTGCGACTGTTATATCAGCGCCTACCCAGTTGCAAAACGGGGATATTTATTATGTGATTGTGCCGATGAAAGATAATCTTTCGGTAGGTAATTATTCTGATATCTTAGCAATCAGCGGTATATGGAATGGACAAAATACAGGAAAGATCCGTAAACGCCCGGAACAAAGGGTGGTACTTGACGATACAGGAACCAATAAACATATAAAGGTGACAGCCGATCCTACTTATGGAGGTTTTGCTAATCCTGCTGATTTTTCTGTGACATTAACGTTAAATATCGATCATACAGGTCTTCCTGGTTCCTTTAATAAGGATGATATACAAGCAAGATATATAGTTACTACTGAACCTGATTATGATAAAGCAGTAGCTGCTCTTGCGGTGAATAAGTGGCCGTATATGAATACCCCTACAGCAAATGCGACAAATACAACAACAACGATCACATTTGCAGATAAAACAAGTGGTACATGGTATGTGCATTGGTTTGTGATTTCCGGATCGGTATATGCACATAGTCAAACGGTTGTAGGACCTCCTCCAGCAAAATATGGTGGTTTTGGACCATTTGCGGTGGTGAATGTCAAAGAAGACCTGTCTTCAGTCTTTGAATATGGAACGGTAGGTATTGATGTGTTTGGTAATGACGAGTTACAGTCATTAAAACCAGGATCAGCATTGGCTACAGTTACTGCTCATCCTAAAGCAGGAGAATTATTGGATAATGGAGAGAAATTGATTTATAAACATACCAATAAACGGACGTTAACACATGATATCGATTCTTTTACCTACCGGGTGAAAATTGGAGAAGATTACCTTTCGACTACATGTTATATCTATGTGATCCGTACTAAGAGTGGTGGATTTATTGCCCCTATAGGTAGCAACTATACGATTGAATTGATGGGTGCACCTGATAAATCCAGTAATGTGACTTATACTTGGTATGATAAATTAGGGGTGATTTTAACACCGCCTACTGGACATAGCCGGACGATTACCAATATACAGACCGATACAGAGTTGCAGGTTGCTCCCCGACGGAGTGTTGCTCCTTATGCAAATAAGGAATTCCCTGCGGCATCGTTCACCGTTAAGGCGATTGCTTCAACAGCGGCAGCAAAGTGGGTAGGTACGGTGGATACCAACTGGCATAATCCTGAAAACTGGGTGTTGGTTGAGAATGGTGTGGAAACTACTGCAACATGGATTCCGTCTGCCGATATTGATGTGATTATTGCTTCCGGAGTTCCTAATTATCCGGAATTGAAGCAGAGTGCTTCTTGCCGTGATATTAAAATGGAAGACCGCGCGATGATTGCCGGAATTCATTGGCTAGATTATAGAGATGCATCTGTAGAAATTGTGCTTACAGCTGAAGAAAAAGGACGTTTTGTGATGTGGTCGGCACCGCTGGAAAGTATGTATTCAGGTGACTATCATTATAAAAATGACTATAATCAGATTCAATTAGGTGATGTGTATATGAACTTGTTCCAGCACGATCATCCGGCAGGTGGATCGGCTGCGATCAATAGCTTTACGGCTACTTTCGGTGAACTGGGTAAACCGCTTCCGTTGGGTACGGCATTTAATGTGCAGATATTACCCAGTTCGGGAAATCGTAACAGACCGTTTACTTTCCCACAAGTAGAAACGACTTATACCGATCAGGAAAATCGCCAATATAATTTGAATCGTACCAATTCATCGAAGTTTATAGCGGATAAACGGATGACATTAACGCTTCCTGATAGCACATTTGCTATGCCTGTACATAATGATAAGGCAGGAAGTGAACTGGTACAGGTTGTGAATCCTTATATGGCTTATCTGGATATCTCCAAATTCTTGAATGGTAATACAGATAAATTAGGAAACAGTTATGCAATCTGGAACGGAGATGTGAATAAAGGCTTTATTTCTGAATTGGCAGGTCCGGTAGGACAGGGTAATCGGTATAAAATTTCGACCATTCCATCGAATGAATGGAAAACCAGCGGGGTTATTGCTCCTCTACAGTCATTCTTTGTAACGAAAAAGAATACAGCATTAATCACTTCAGTGAAGATGTCTCCTAACTGGACAAATACGACAGGCAGTACACATCCTTATGTATTGCGGAGTGGCATGGAAGAGAATGTAGAACAGAATGTTTTACGTATCACTGCGGAACAAGGAGGTAAAATTAGTTATGCTTTGTTGCATAATGATCAGTCGGCAAGTGTTTCATACAATGCGGATGAAGATACACCTAAACCGTTCTACGATGCGATTGCGATGGAAGTTTATTCGTTGGCTGATAACAAACCGGTATCAATCAATTCGATGGGTGATTTCTCCAGAGGTGTGAAATTAGGTATACGAACAAAAGAAGAAGGTCAAATCACATTGAATTTTGAACGTTTTGCCGGATTCAATCACAATATATATCTGATTGATAATAGCCGGGATGGAAAGAAAGAGATCAATTTGCAAACAACTCCTTCTTATTCTTTCAAGGTTGAAAAATCGTCTGAAAACGAAGGCTTTGTAGAGATTAATGATCGTTTCAGTTTACGTTTTGTATATACGACAACCGCAAACGAACAACCAGGTGTTGAAAATGAACTACAAGTTACACAGCAAGAAGATCATCTGTATATACGTTCGCTTTCCGGAACGATTAATACCTTGTTTATTTATACAGTAGACGGTTCCTTGATTTATAGTTCGAACACAGATGCAGATTATTATCAGGTCAATCTGCCTAGGTATCAAACCTATATTGTGAAAGCTACGATTAATGGTAAAGAGTTTATTCAGAAAATAGTGATGAAATAATGATTAATGAGTATATGAAACGATTAATATATATAATAGTCTGTTTACTTTCTAGTATTACAATTTATAGTCAGAGTCAATCACTTTTGACATATAAGGTCAACTATGATAAAAATAGCTTATGTAATAATGTATCTCTATCTCTCACCGGTGATCTCACAGTTGATTGGGGAGATGGACAAAAAGAGATGTTTGCAGGATCTATGAATCGTATACTATTGGATCACGCCTATGCTTCTGACGGTGAGTATTTGATTACACTTTATGGATTGCCAGAAAGTATTACTGAATTTCAAGCGTGTGATGCGGTTCAGATTATCTCATTAGAGTTAAGTGCAAATTGTAAAATAGCCAAATTATATGGTTTTAATGTGACTCATTTAGATATTTCCAAAGCAGATGGATTAACTGATTTGAACTGGACAGGTAGCGCTGTTACTTCATTGGATTTATCAGGTCATTCCAATATAGAGAAAGTACATCTATCCGGTAACCCCATTGCCAAAGATAAAGTCGCCCTCTTGGAAATGATCGAATCATTGCCTGATCGGACAGGAAAAGAACCTGGAACATTGGTCATTGATATGGGTGATTACCCCCGTCATAAAGCAATTTGCGAGCGGAAAAACTGGGTAGTGCAATGAAACGGTAGTTTCAGGTTGGAGTTGGAAGTTGAAAGTGGAGCGTTGAACATTTAAGATTAAGAATAAATACGTTTTTTGAGATATCGCTTGTTTAACAGGCGAATTTGTAATGAGTAAATAAATAAATATTGGACAGATATATGAACAAGTATTGTTTGATCGTATTGGCATCGTCTTTACTCTCGATTTCCACCATGGAGTCGCAGGTTTTTTATAACACAGGTAAAGTCACTGTGGCTGCTCCGGCTATTACCAATGGAGCCTCTCTGTATATTGACGGAGGCATGAGGTCGGTCGGGACTTCAGGAATAAAGCATGTCGGTAAAACCGTTTTAACAGGAAGCCTGTTTAATGATGTGACCTCCGGACATATGTTCTCACAGCGGGGTGGTATATTTGAATTTAAAGGGACAACCGTTCAGCGTATCGGCGGAACGGCAGACAAAGCCAACCAGTATGTGGAATTCCCGGAAACAGTGATTGTGAACAACACCAATACAGCACATAGTAATGATAGTGCTGTGGTGATTATCGAACCGACAATGGGTGTGACGATGAAGAATCTGACACTGACCAGAGGACGTTTGGTGATTGACTCAAAGGTGAATGGTGACGCTACGGATATAGCACATCTTTTAGTGGAGAGTTCAGGAACTGTAAATTATAACCATACCTCTAGCAAAAGTACTGCCGGTGTCGTACAGGTGAATCTGGCGATGGGCAGTAATGCTACAGAAGGAGGTTTAGCCGGATTCTCTTCGCCATTCAAATCGATTTATTCCGATTATTTCTTCTTTAACTTTATGGCTATTCCGAAAACAGATATGTTTTTTGCCGGTAACAGAGACCTGTGGAATCTAGATCCGACAGTACAGATGACAGCTGGAAAAGGATATGTGATCGGGCAGGGAATAGTTCCTCATACAGCTCCACACAATGCGCCAGGTGGTTATTATTATACACATAAAAATACGGCATATTCAGCTGCTGATTATGGGCAAGTAGCCAAAGAACGTTTTTCGTTTGCACGCTTATTTGCAAATAACTCATCATGGCAAACATATATGAGTTCAAAGTCTGACCGTTTCACCGGTGAAGAGTTAAATACGACTACTGTAATCGTACCCATAGTGCAAGGATTCAATTATTTAGGTAATCCGTATACTGTTCCATTGGATCTGAGCAGTTTTGTCACCTTGCCGTCTTCATCCGATTGGGGAGGGGTTTATGATATAGAAGCCAAATTCTATATTCTTTCACCCAATAGTACAGGAACTTATAACGCGGGAAGCGGTCTGTTTTCGTTTACCTCTTCTTATTTAGTGGGACAAAAAACTGGTGGAACGGCGCCATCTAACACAGTGGCACCGATGCAGATGTTTGCTGTCAAAAAATCGAGTACAGGTACCTCCAATTTTAGGATTAATGCCGGTGCACGGACACATGGAAATATCTCATTCCTGCGTAGTGGACAAGAACAGCCGGAAGACGAACTGTTGATTGAAACGAAAGACTTAGCTACCGGTGGATTCGACCGTATTTGTATGGTGTTGCGTCCAACAGCCTCTTTGAAAGGGAATGATATGTACGATGCTGAAAAATTGTTTAATACAACCGGTGGTGTGAACCAGATCTATACCCGTTCGGAAGATGGAGTAAATCTGACGACTAATGTGATACCGACCTCTACGCGGAGTGTGGTGATGTACTTTATGCCGTCAGCGAAAGCGCAGGAAGTGTTACTTACGGCAGATCGGATCTCTTCACTGATATCAGTCGGTAGTGTCATATTGGAAGACCGTATAACAGGTATGAAGACGAATTTGATGGTTGATCCCTCTTATACGTTTAACTCTTCTCCTTTAGATGAAATCGACCGTTTTGTATTGCATTTCAATGCTCCTCTGACAGGAATCGAAACGATCGGCACAGAAGCGCTTTCAGCACAATATCGTGGAAGTACATTATACATCAAAGGTTTGAATGAAAACCATCTGGGACGTAATGTCGTTATCTATGATATGCAAGGGGTATTGGTGCATAGCGAAAGAATTACCGAAATTGCTCCTTGCCGGATCGATAAGTCGTTAGCAAAAGGAGTTTATATCATACATATAGATGGTGACAACGTGATCAAATTCACGGTCAATTGATGGAGTCGACTGAAATATGAAAGTAAATTAATGACGTATGAAAAAGATAGGATATATAGTTTGTTTTGCTTTGATGGGATGGATTTTCCCCACAGTTCTTTCCGCTCAGATCACCGTTGGTTCGGATAATCTGCCGGATAAGGCAAAATTACTTCAGATAGAAGAGACGGGTGGTTTAGGTTTACCTCGTGTCGAATTGGTCAATATCAAAACGTTGGAACCGTTTATTTCAACGACTTCTACAGATTGGACCACTAATCTGGCAAAGACAAAGATGAAACATGCTGGTTTGATGGTGTACAATATCAAAGTACAACCGGGACTTCGTAAAGGAATCTATGTCTGGGATGGTGAAAAATGGACGGAAGCCGGTTTGAGTGAAAACCGTCGTTGGTTCTATATGCCGCCGTTTAATTTGCCGATGGATGTGCTCGAAAATAAAACGTTCGACCTCTATGCTGAGTATAAAAGGCAGTTTACCAAGTCGGGAAATAGCGATTTCAAACAGAGCGGAAGTACAACTTATACAACCGTACCGTCTCCTAAAATCGGACAATTGTATGCGAAAAATCAATTGGATTACGCTGTTGTTTATTTTGATGATGAAGTGATTGATGTTACAGGGATAGATGATGATGGTGTAATGTCGTATAAGGTAAAAGATATCGATCCTGCAGTAACTGCTTTTATGACTGTAGTTTTTATTATTAAGGAATAATTAGAACTCATAGCGTTCAATTTATATGCAGCAAGCATGCAATTAAGAAGATATATACATATCGTTTTTATAACTGTAACAACCGTTTTTTACAGTCAGGCACAGAAAGAGGCTAATAACTGGTATTTTGGCTATGGGGCAGGATTAACTTGGAATACTACCCAGGATACTGTGACTGCTACAGGTCTATTTGGTACACCGAATCTTATATTGAAAGGCTTGCCCACCGCCCTTACAGGCTCTTCTATCAGCACATTAGAAGGTTGTTTTTCTTTATCTGATAGTAAGGGTGAACTATTATTTTATTCAGATGGAAAGACTGTTTGGAATAAAAATAATGTAGCCATGCCCAATGGAACTGGGCTGACAGGAAATGACTCGTCTACTCAATCAGGAATAATTATACCGTATCCGGGGATACCAAATAAATACATAGCAGTAACATTAGGGGTAAATTTGACAGATAATCTTTCCTATTCTATTATCGATATGACTTTGGATGGTGGTTTAGGAGATGTTGTACTGGCTGAAAAGAATATCCGATTTGTAGGACATTCAGGAAAAACCGGTGAAACGGTGACTTCTGTCAAGCATGCAAACGGACAGGATTATTGGATTATTGCGCCAGGTAGAGGGCAAAACCCCACTTACATGAATGCTTGGTTGGTCACCTCTCAAGGTATTTCTACAACCCCTGTTGTTACAACATTACCCATCTACAATACAAGTCAGAACGTTGGTGCTTATATGAAAATATCGGCAGACGGGAAATCATTTGCATGGGTAACACATGCGTATAAACAGCTTGTTTATGGCAAATTTGATGCATCAACAGGTCTTTTCAGTAATGTTAAACAAGTTGGAACAGAGAGTAATCCGTATGGTGTTGAGTTTTCTGCAAGTGGTAAATATGTGTTTGTTACTCACGAAGGTTCCGGTAGACCCTTGTATGTCTATGATTTTGAAGATTTGATGTCAGATACAGAAACGCGTAAAGTATATACAATGCCTGGAGGATCTACCGGAGCTCTTCAATTAGGGCCTGACGGTAGAATGTATATTGCTTTAAGTGGTAATACTTTTTTGTATGTTATCGATAATCCGGAAGATTTTGAAAACCTTAGAATATATCAGTTGCCAAATTATTTTTTAGGAACAGGTAGTTCATTACGAAGTGGTTTAGGACTTCCCTCTTTCGCCGCTAACTGGTTCTCGGTCTCTATTGATGCTGATCAATCGTTTTGTGTGAATACCTCACAAGATTTTACAGTCATACTCAACCAGTCCGGTGCAGATGAAATCGCCTATACCGAATGGGATTTTGGAGAAGGAGGATCATTCTTAAAAGACACCAATGTGAGTTCAGGCACACAGACACATTCGTACACCTATGAGAAGCCGGGAATGTATAATATTACTGTACGTTCATATCTGGCCGATGGGAAAGAGGTGGCTTCAGAAACGATTACAGTCAAGGTCAATCCTTGTGTATTGCCGGTGAATCCGAATATTCACTTGTATAATTAAGAATTAAGAATTAAAAAATTAAATAGATCATTATGATACAGAAACTAACATTTATTGCGCTATTTACAGCAGTTGTAGGACTGGGTTCTGCTTACGGGCAGGTGACTGTCGGGTCGAATATTGCTCCGGCCAAAGGAGCTTTGTTGGAGATCAAAAGTGAAGAAACAGCTAATCCGACTAGTGTCACAGATGCTACGAACGTTACATCTACCAAAGGTGGATTAGGATTATCTCGTGTACAGTTGGTTAGTTTAACCACCTTACAGCCATTTATCGGTACATCAGATGCCGAATGGACAGGTGCAAATCTGGCTACGACAAAAATGAAACATGCCGGATTGATGGTGTACAACCTGAACGAAACCTCTCCGTTTAAAAAAGGCGTTTATGTATGGAATGGTGAAAAATGGACACCGCTAAAAATGGGTAGTACAGCTGATAGCCGTTATTTCTATGTGCCTTCATTTAATATACCGTTGGCTACTCCCGGAAGTACAGAACTTACTTTTGATCTTTATGCGCAGTATAAAAATCAGTTTACCAAAGCGGGCAACGATAAATTTGTCAGTAATAATAGCGCATTAACGACAGTGCCTTCTCCGGATGAAGGTCAACTGTATGCTGCTACTGAACTGGATTATATTATCACGTATTATGATGATGCGATCATCGAAGTGACCAGCCTGACCAATGATGGTAAAATGAAGTATAAAGTGAATTCCGTAGAGACAACACCTAACTCATTTATCAATGTGGTCTTTGTCGTAAAAGAATAAGAGCAGAGGCGTTTTCTTGTTAGAGGTACGTCTAAACATATTTAGAGGTAGGTGTAATTGAATTTAGAGGTACGTCTAAATTCTTTTAGACCTACCTCTAACAGTAAATGGCTCTGGTTTTTTTTAAAAGTGTTATTTTACTATTTGAATAATGAAGCAAAAGAGTATTTATATTATCTGTTTATTGACAGTAACCGTTTTTTACAGCCAGGCTCAAAAAGAAGCATATAACTGGTTTTTTGGATACAATGCAGGCCTAACCTGGAATAATACGCGTAGTATGGATGCGTTGGGATTGGGTGGCACTGCTACGGATACATTATTAAGTAATCTGCCGACCTCAACCTCCGGTTCGAAAATATATACCAATGAAGGGTGTTTTACACTTTCCGACACGAAAGGGAATGTGTTGTTTTATTCAGACGGCTCAACAATATGGAATCAAATACATGGTGTGATGCCAAACGGTACCGCTTTGGGAGGAAACGGAACCTCTACGCAATCAGGTATTGTTTTGCCTTTTCCCGGACGTTCCAATCAATATATAGCGATCTCGATAACGCATACATCAGGAAATGATATGCAGTATGCGGTGATCGATATGACTCAGGAGAGTGGATTAGGTGCTGTCACTTCACGAAATAATGCGTTTAAAGGACATAGCGGAAGTTTAGCAGAAAGCGTAACTTCCATTATTCATGCCAATAAACGGGATTACTGGATTGTAGCGCCAGGGAAAGGCAGTACGGCTTACCTGAATGCCTGGTTAGTGACTTCCGACAGCGTACATATGTCAGTTCCTGTTACTGTTGCAACACTACCGGCCGGCAATACTGGTTCATCCAATGGATATATTAAATTTACACCTGACGGCAAGCATTTCGCTTATGCCACCTGGCAAGGAAATAATTTGTTTTTTGGAGATTTTGACGCTTTAACCGGGACGTTTAGTAATCTGAAATACCTAGCGAATAATGCCTATGGGGTAGAATTCTCCCCATCAGGGAAATACCTGTATCTATCGCACCGTTCGTCGCAATCTACCGGAAAACATATTCAAGTATACGATTTTGAAGCCTTGTTGGCAGCCACTGACCCGACGACAGTACCTTGTCAGTGGTATCCTCCTACCTCTGTTTTAGGAGCCGTACAATTGGGGGTCGATGGACGAATTTATATCTCTATGAATGGTTCTACTGCAGCCTATGTGGTAGACAATCCGGAAGAGTATCCCGATTTAAGGCTTTATCAGATCAACAATTTTTTAGCAAATGGATCATTTCAAAGAGGTCTTCCCTCTTTTGCGGCCAATTGGTTCTCGGTCTCTATTGATGCCGATCAGTCGTTTTGTGTGAATACATTACAAGAATTTACGGTCACACTTAACCAATCCGGATCTGATGAAATCGCCTATACTGAATGGGATTTTGGAGAAGGTGGTGCTTTCTTAAAAGATACCAATGTGAGTTCAGGAACGCAAACACATTCGTATACCTATGAGAAGCCGGGATTGTATAATATCACTGTACGTTCTTATCTGGCTGACGGGAAAGAGGCGGCTTCGGAAACCATTACGGTGAAAGTCAATCCTTGTGTATTGCCGGTGAACCCGAATGCACACCTTTTTAATTAAAAATTTTAAATTAAATATTTGAGATGAAAAAGTTCTTTTTAATCTGTTTCTCACTCACAACTGTTTTTTGTGTACAAGCGCAGAAAGAGGCGAATAACTGGGTTTTTGGAAATAATGCGGGTTTGACCTGGAATACGACACGTTCATTTCAAGCTACAGGCTTGTTGGGTACAGCCAATGATACCACATTGACCAATTTGCCTGATTTTCTTACAGGATCGGTCATGTCCATGCTGGAAGGATGTTTTTCACTGTCGGATGCTGATGGGAATTTATTATTCTATTCCAATGGATCTACCATCTATAATGCGGCACATGGCACCATGGCGAATGGAACAGGTTTAGGTGGAGATAGTTCATCAGCACAATCAGGCATCATTTTCCCGTATCCGGGACATCCTAATCAATATATAGCTGTTTCAGCAGGGGCGACAAATAGTGATAGGGTAGAATATTGTATCGTAGATATGACTGCAAATGGTGGATTAGGAGCAGTTACAACCAAAAATGTGAAACTTACAGGATATTCCGGGACGTTGGGTGAGAGTGTGACATCCATTTTACATGCCAATGGCGAAGATTATTGGATCGTAGTGCCTGGAAAAGGAACCTCTTCTGCTTTCAATGCCTGGTTGGTGACCTCCAGTGGAGTGACAACTACACCTGTAATAACGACATTAACACCTCCTTCACTTGCATCAAACGGCTCCAGAGGATACATTAAATTTACACCGGACGGCAAACATTTTGCTTGGGCGACATTTGTAGATACGTATTTGTATTGGGGCGATTTTGATGCTGCAACTGGTCAATTCAGCAATATAAAGAATCTGACTTATCCTGATTCAGGAAATGCTTTTTACGGGGTTGAATTTACTGCTTCAGGTAAATATCTATATGTGTCCGGAGTAGGTTCTGGTAAAATTTACGCTTATGATTTTGAAGCGTTATTGGCTACGAGTAATCCAGCTTCAGTTACGCCACAAACATTTCTCATAAAGTCGGGAAGTGCCTATGCACTTCAGTTAGGACCGGATGGAAGAATTTATCTCTCTATAATGAGTTCCAGAAACGGTTATATCATAGATAACCCGGAAGAATTTTCTAATTTAAGACTTTACGAACTTACCAATTTTCTTCCCAGTGGTAGTTTTCAAGCTGGACTTCCCTCTTTTGCTGCCAACTGGTTTAATGTTTCTTTTGATGGCGATGACTCTTTTTGTGTAGGAACGCCTCAGACCTTTAATGTGACGATAGAGTCTGTATCCGGAGTCGATGAAGTTTCACATACCGAATGGGACTTCGGCGACGGAAGCGCCATTATCACAGATACAAATGTCAACGGTACGCAGAGTCATACACATACCTATGCAGAAAAAGGGGTGTATACAATCACAGTGCGGGTATTTAAAAAGAGTGATGGTTCAGAGATGACCAACCAGCGGCAACGCTTTAATGTCAAAGCATCCTCTTGCGTCTTGCCAGTGAACCATAATATCAGTACGATGGAGTATTACTAAATATAGTCTATGAAAAAGTTATTTTTAATCTGTTTCTCACTCATAACCGTTTTTTGTGTACAGGCACAAAAAGAAGCTAACAACTGGTTTTTTGGGCAAAAATGTGGTATTACATGGAATGCAACACAAGATCTGACGGTTACCGGTTTGTTTGGAACGGCAGATAAGGAGTTGATCGGTTTACCGACGATTGTTCCGGATGCATCTAATATAAAGATTTCTACTCAGGAGGGTTGCTTTTCGCTATCAGACAATAATGGTGATCTTCTATTCTATTCTGATGGGAAAACTATATGGAACAAAAACCATGCAATTATGTCTAATGGTATTGGTATGAATGGGGATAATTCTTCTACTCAATCGGGTATAATCATACCTTATCCGGGAAAATCGAATAAATATATCGCTGTTACATTAGGAGTTTATAATACGAATAATATCTCTTATTCAGTGATAGACATGGCTTTAGATGGTGGATTAGGAGGGGTGGAAAATCCTAGAAACACCTTGTTTGTTGGACAGTCTGGTATCGTTGGAGAGACGGTGACTTCTATCCGGCATGCCAATGGAAAAGATTATTGGGTCGTAGCTCCGGGTTGGGGAAACTCGTCTTATATGAATGCATGGTTGGTGACGGAAAATGGTATTTCTACTACACCTGTAATTACGTCTTTAAATATTAGTACATCCCCCAATGCAGGATATATGAAATTCTCCCCTGATGGAGAATCTTTTGCTTGGGCGACTCATGGGAATGCCCGTTTATTTATAGGAAAATTTGATACGTCGACAGGGAATTTTTCAAATATAAAATCGATGTCATTAAATTCCTATGGAGTCGAATTTTCGGCTTCGGGTAAATATTTATACAGTGGAAATGGAAGCGGTAAAGTTTATGCTTGGAATTTTGAAGATTTGACAAACGCGTTAGATCTAAGTTCTGTGCCACGTAAAGAATTTTCTTTTTCTGGCGGAGGGTGCTGGGCGCTTCAATTAGCACCTGATGGACGTATTTATATTGCGGCTCACCAACAAACTTATTTATATGTAATCGATAACCCGGAAGAATATGACAGCCTACGTATTTACAGGTTGCCTACTGCTTTTTTAGGAGCAGCAGGTGTGGTACAATGCCGATTAGGTTTTCCAACCTTTGCGGCGAACTGGTTTAATGTCTCCTTTGATGGCGATGATTCATTCTGTGTGAACACTCCGCAGACATTTAATGTTATAATAGAAAAAAGTTCTGGTGTGGATGAAATAGGCTATACCGAATGGGACTTTGGCGATGGTAGCGCCATTATCACAGATACAAATGTCAGCGGTACGCAAACGCATACACATACCTATGCCGAAAAAGGGGTGTATACAATCACAGTGCGGGTATTTAAAAAGAGTGATGGTTCGGAGATGACAAGCCAGCGCCAACGATTTAATGTCAAGGCATCCTCTTGCCTGTTGCCAGTGAATCATAATATCAGTGCGATGGAGTTTTATTGATTTATAAGCTTTATTCTTGTAGAAGTAAAAGAAATAATAAATATTAGGAATAAAAAGATGAGTCGAATCACGTATTTAAGCAAAAACAGAAGAGGTTTCTATATTACAGTTTTGTTATTAACAACCGTTTTTTACAGTCAGGCACAAAAAGAGGCCAATAACTGGTTTTTTGGCCAAAGAGTCGGAATTACATGGAATGATACACGTGATGTTACCGTAACAGGGCTGTTTGGTACCCCTGATATAGAGTTAAAAGGTTTGCCAACAATCGTTCCGAATGCTTCTTCCATAACGTTAGCCACTCAGGAGGGTTGTTTTTCTTTATCAGATAGCAATGGTAATCTGTTGTTTTATTCGGATGGTATAAGGGTTTGGAATCGCAATCATAGTTTGATGCCTAATGGTAATAGCTTAACGGGGAATGATTCTTCTACTCAATCGGGTATTATTATGCCTTATCCGGAGAATCCCAATAAATATATTGCTGTTACATTAGGAACCAGTACCAATACATTGTCTTATTCTGTGATAGATATGACTTTAAATAGTGGATTAGGAGATGTTGAAACAGCCACTAAGAACACCATGTTTACGGGGTATACCGGTAATGTTTCTGAGGCTGTAACCTCCATTCGGCATGCCAACGGAAAAGATCTATGGGTGGCAGTACCTGCCAAAGGTACGCAGAATATGTATGCTTGGCTGATAACCAAAGACGGTGTCTCTGCCAATCCGGTTGTTTCATCGACCTCTGTTTCTTTAACAGGCAATGTAGGTTATATGAAATTCTCACCTGATGGAACGCATTTTGCCTGGGCTGGAGGTGATCACAATTTATATATGGGTAATTTTGATACCGCTACCGGTCAGTTCTCTAATATAAAACGTCTTACGCCCAGTCCTGCAGAATGTTATGGTAGCGGATATGTTTACGGATTAGAATTTTCCGCTTCAGGTAAATATTTATATGTTTCGACAGCAGAAGGTGGAACGCTTCAGGTTTGGAAGGTAGATGCATTGATGGCAGCTTCTGATCCAGCCTCTGTACCATCTCATATATTGAATTTCCCAGACTGTCCTATTTTAGGTGCTTCGCAATTAGCCCCGGATGGACGTATTTATATTAGTGCGTATTATAAAACACATATGTATGTTGTCGATAATCCGGAAGAGTATGATGATTTAAGAATATACCAGTTACCAACCGGTTTTTTGACAGGGAATAATGTGCATTGTCGAATAGGCCTCCCCTCTTTTGCCGCCAACTGGTTTAATATCTCCTTGGAAGGAGATGATACGTTCTGTGTAGCTACCCCTCAAACGTTTAATGTGATCATCGAAAAAAGTTCCGGTTCGGATGAGATTTCACATACCGAATGGGATTTTGGCGATGGAAGTGCCCTTATAAAGGACACAAACGTAAATGGCACCCAAACGCATACGCATACATATGAGAAAAAGGGCGTATATACCATCACGGTTCGAGTATTCAAAAAAAGCGATGGATCTGAAGTTACCGGCCAACGACAGTGCTTCAACGTAAAAGTGGCATCCTGCCTGTTACCGGTGAATCATAATATTAGTACGATGGAATTTTATTAAAAAGGGAATTTAAAGATGAAATTAAAGAGATGTATATGTATCACCTTTATACTGGTTAGTAATTTATTCTATATCCAGGCACAGAAGGAAGCTTATAACTGGTTTTTTGGATACAATTCCGGATTAACATGGAAAACGACACGTTCTCTTCCGGCAGTAGGATTGTTTTCTACGGCTCCTAATACGACCTTAGATAATTTGCCAGACTTTGTGGCAGGATCAAAAATACAAACACACGAAGGTTGTTTTTCATTATCTGATTCCAAGGGGGATTTGTTGTTTTATTCAGATGGTATGACTATTTGGGATAAAGAACATGGTGTCATGGAGAATGGGACAGGATTAACAGGGGATAACTCTTCCGCTCAGTCGGGGATAATTCTCCCGTATCCGGGGCATCCTAACCAATATATAGCTGTTAGTATCAAATTAACAACTGGAAATCTTGCCGCTTATTCAATTGTTGATATGAACCAGAATGATCGATTAGGAAAAGTCATCACAAAAAATATTCAATTTACAGGTCATTCAGGTGTCGTTGGTGAGAGTGTGTCTTCAATTCGTCATGCCAATGGGAAAGACTATTGGATTGTAGCACCAGGAAGAGGCACTTCATCCTATTTCAATGCTTGGAAAGTGACATCTGAAGGAGTACAAAATACCTCTCCGGTTATAACCCCTATAGGAACTGATGTAAGTGCAACTAACAACGGTTATCTGAAATTTACGCCCGATGGTAAGCATTTTGTGTGGGGAACATGGCATGCCAAAAAAATGTTTATTGGAGACTTTGATACAAATACAGGACTTTTTAGTAATATTACTGAATTCCCAATATCTGCTTATGGGATAGAGTTTTCCGCATCAGGAAAGTATTTATACTTTACAGATAATTCCAGTACTATTTATGCCTATGATTTTGCTGCGTTGTTAAGTAATCCAGCAACTGTCCCCGTTACATATTCACAAAAAATATATGGTGCATTTCAGTTGGCTCCTGACGGCAGGATTTATATGGCTCATTATACAGGGAGTAACACTGCCGCTTATGTTATCGATAATCCGGAAGAGTATCCTGATTTGAAAATTTATAGAATAGATGGGTTTCTACCTAATGATCATTTCCGAATGGGGTTACCCTCTTTTGCCGCCAACTGGTTTGCAATAACAATTGAGGGAGCACAATCGCTTTGCGTCAATACTACAGAAAGCTATGCCATAACGCTATCTCAGAGTAGCGATACGGATGAAATAGCCTATACCGAATGGGATTTTGGCGATGGAGGGTCATTCTTAAAAGATACCAATGTGAGTTCAGGCACTCAGACCCATTCTCACACCTATACTAAGCCTGGACTTTATAACATTACTGTGCGTTCCTATCTGGCCAATGGTATGGAAGCGGCCTCGGAAACCATTACTGTCAAGGTCAATCCGTGTGTATTACCGGTCAATCCGAATGTACACTTGTTTAATTAATATCCACTCGATATACAGATTTATCTTCAGATTGGGTAAGATTTGAAGGTTTTCCGAAGACCAAATCCCACAGGGATTTAATGTGCATAACCCCGGGTGAAGAGGAGCGTAGCGGATCGACCCGGGGTATATAATGAGTGTAACAAACGAACGCCGAAGGTGTTC
>NZ_JARXWG010000023.1 GCF_029893105.1 Parabacteroides sp. PF5-9
GAAAGTTTCGCTGTACATACGATGTTTCTTTTTTGACATAAATTATTTGTTATTTATGTGGCAAAAAAGTGTCAACCTTTTTCAGTGTAAGACAGAATGAATTTTTTATCTGTCTCATCATTCAAAGAGACAGCCTCTAGTAAAATAGTGTATGCGATTATCTTGCCACAAAATTTGTTCTATTCGGACTACTCGTATCAGTAGTACAAACCCAAGCAACAGGATTTTTTTCTCATCAGGATCAGATGTTTCTTTTGTGCCAATATTATACCCAAGATCCCCTTTCTTCCAGCTTCCACGAGTTGGTCAAAAAGGGAAACTCTTAGATCAGAATAAGTCAACAACTTAAGGCTTTCAAAAGAACTTTAGTATATTTGTACGATTTTGTCGCCTCATAGAAGAATGGGGATGACACATTTACTCATTCAGTTAAAAAATGTCGGAACAATCCCTTAAAGAAAAAACAGCAAAAGGATTATTTTGGGGAGGTCTAAGTAATGGTCTTCAACAGGCTCTGGGGGCGTTGATTGGCATTGTATTACTGGTGTATCTCACTCCTGAAGATTATGGATTAGTCGCATTGCTTGCGATCTTTATGGCGGTAGCCAATACCATTCAGGAAAGTGGTTTTACGACAGCCTTAGTGAATCGAGTAGAGTTTAGAGATGAAGATTATAATGCTGTTTTTTGGTTTAATCTGTTAGTCGGCATCGGCTTGTATTTTATCCTTTTTTTTAGCGCACCCTTGATTGCTTCTTTTTTTAATCAACCTGAATTGACCGTGGTTGCCCGTATGTTGTTTTTGTCTATCACAATCGGCAGTTTGAGTATTGCACATCATGCTGTTTTATTTAAAAAAGTAATGGCTAAAGAACGTGCGAAAGCAGATATATTCTCTACGCTGTTAAGTGGGGTTATCGGTATTTTTTTAGCAATGAATGGATGGGGGTATTGGGCATTAGTTTTTCAAACACTCACTTACGCTTCAATGAAAACAATCCTTTATTGGTTCTTCTCACCCTGGAGACCCTCTTTGAATATAAATTTCAAACCGGTTAAAGAGATGTTTGGGTTTAGTGCCAAACTATTGGCATCGACAGTTTTAGCGCACGCCCAAAATAATATTTTCTCTGTTCTATTAGGGCGATTTGACACCACCACCCATGTCGGACATTATTCTCAAGGGATGAAATGGGCTGGCATGGGCACACAAGTCATCACCGGGATGGTCATTAGTGTGGCACAGCCTATTTTTGTCGAAGTTAAAAACGACATGACAAGACAGGCTCAGATTTTTCGAAAAATGCTGCGTTTTACGGCTTTTATATCTTTCCCTTTTCTTTTCGGAATAGCTTTTGTCGGGAGAGATTTCATGTTGCTTATCAACGAAGAATGGCTTCCATGTGTTCCTGTTTTACAAATGTATTGTATTTGGGGTGCATTTGCCGGCATACAGTATCTCTATATGCAATTGGCAATTAGTCATGGGAAATCCTTATTTTATTTTATCTATACAATCGCTTATGCTACTGTTCAAATAGGAAGCGCTCTGATAGCACTTCCCTATGGACTCTATTGGATGGCCTTCGCGGTAAATATTGTATCATTCATCTTTCTTTTTGTTTGGCACTTATATGTCAGAAAACTTATACCAATTCCTTTCTTTTCTGTCATAAAAGATATTATACCTTATTTCCTTACCACCATCTTTATTTTTCTGACAACATACCTGATAACAAAAAAGATAGAGATCACATGGCTTCGCTTTTTTTGTAAGATCATGTTATCTGTCATTGCCTATTGTTTTATTATGTGGAAAAGTAATTCTATTATATTTAAAGAGAGTTTAAGTTTAATATTAAAAAAACGTTCAAATGATTACTAAGTTATATCGCAAAATTACTCCTGTTGCTTTCAGAAAGTTTATTTACAGGTTGTTTTTAGGTAAAATTCTCCAAAGGACAAGGATGATAAAACAACATAAATTAGCAAAAGAGATTGTTGCATATTACAACTTACCTGAAAACAGAAACAACTATCCGCAAGAATATATTGAAGCTGCAAAATGGATTGAATTGCATGGATTCGCGATGTTTCCCTATGATTACACATCCGAATACAAACAAAGACAGCCACAAGTTTTTAACTGCCAGGAAAGTAAATTAAAATATATCCTCCATCAAGGAAAAAAATTATATTTCCCAAAAAACTTCTCCAACAAAGATTGTCAAAGATATTACAACGAGTTGACCATGGAACAAGATCCTCGCTCTCCTCATCAGTATAATTATTCCTGTTTCAAACAAGGAAATGAATGGATCATACTTGATGTCGGTACTGCTGAGGGTATTTTTGCCTTGAGCGTGATTGATTATGCCGAAAAGATTTATCTGTTTGAATGTGACGAACGATGGTTGGAAGCGCTTTCGATGACCTTCAAGCCCTTTCAAGATAAAATTGAAATTGTTCATAAATATGTTTCAGATACTGATACTGAATCTACAATTACGATCAATACCTTTTTATCGGATAAAACATTTCAAAAATGCTATCTAAAAATGGATATCGAAGGCGCTGAACTGCTGGCTTTAACTGGAGGGGACGCCTTTTTGAATGATTCAAAAAAAATGAATATATCAGTATGCGCCTATCATTTAGATGAAATAGGAGAGCAAATCAACGCCTATTTAACCGCACGAGGCTTCAACTGTGTATATACAAATGGGGTTATGACTTTTGGTACCGAAGCACCATATTTTAGAAAAGGGGTCATATATGCTCAGAACTTCAGTGAGAATGTTGATGCATAAATTAAAGTAAAGATCACAATATGGATGTCTCCATTATCTATGTAAACTACAAGACCTCGCGATTGATTATCGACAGCATAGAGAGTGTCAAAAAACATACTGATGGTATAACTTACGAAATCATTGTTGTCGACAATCATTCTCAGGATGATTCTTTCGTGGAGATCAGTCAAAGTCATCCGGATGTGATCTATATTTCATCACCGGAAAATCTCGGTTTTGGTCGTGCGAACAATCTGGGAATAGAGCGTGCTCAAGGGGAATGTCTCTTTTTCCTAAACCCTGATACATTGCTTCAGAATAATGCGATCCATTTGCTTTATGATTTCATAACCTCCAATGAAAAGGTTGGAGCATGTGGTGGTAATCTGGTAGATACGGAGATGCAACCCACCTCCTCTTTCGGACGATTATTCCCTTCTCTTTTTCAGGAGTTTATCTCTATCTTTAATCTGAGACCTGTTTTTCTAAAGCATACGAAAAGTACCTATTACAATTTCACCGGGAAAAAGCTGTCTGTAGCCTCTATTGTTGGGGCCGATTTAATGGTTCGAAAAGAGGTTCTGGCTGTTACCGGAGGATTTGATCCTGATTTTTTTATGAATTTTGAAGAAACAGAACTCTGTTACCGGATTAAAAAGGCGGGGTATGATATTGTTTCCGTACCAAACGCTCAAATCATCCATTTCGAAGGTAAGTCTTCTTATGTCAGTTCTTCCCGGAAACAGCTGTTCTACAATGGGAAATACATCTATTTCAAGAAAGTGTATGGCTCTGGCTCTTTGTTTTGGCTCTATTTTTTTGAACTTTTAAAGTGTTATTCCAGAAAGATCTTATTCTCTTTATTCATGAATAAAGAAAAAAGAGCGTACTGGACAGAACATTTTGTTATAAATAAGAATGCATTTTTGACTCAAAAATCATGAAAAAAAGATTTGTGTCCCTATTCCCCGGATCCGAAAACATGCACCTTTTGAAAGATGTAGGTATGATACCTTATGTCTTATATCGGGATTATGGGTATGATTCAACATTAGTCACTTTTGAGAATGGAGATTATCCGTCATTGGAGAAAGAGGTCAAGGGATTAAAACTAAGATTTATGGGTAAGAACCCTGGATATAAAATAGGGAAAGCCTCTTTTAAGGTCGTCTCTTTTCTTTGGAAAAATGCGAAACAGATCGATATCCTTAATTTATATCATACAACTAAAGAGACACTATTATACGGACTCATTTACAAACTCAGGCATCCTTCGGGTATTTTATATTTAAAACTGGATCTGAATATCGATCACTTTAAACAATGTCTGACTCCGTTAAAGAAATGTGGGTATCAATTTTTCTTTTCCCGCATAACCGATCTCATATCTTCCGAATTGGATGTGACGGAAGAATATCTTCAATCTGTGTTTACTGGTTTACATAAAAAGTGGCTCAAGATTCCCAATGGGATTGATGAACAATACATACAGGATTTACAAATAACCCGTAACAATTATACTGAAAAAGAAAATCTTATAATAACGGTAGGCCGAATAGGAAGCCCTGAGAAAAATCATCAATTATTATTAGAGGCTATTAAAAATATTCCCACAAATGAGCATTGGACTTTTGCGTTTATCGGACCTGTTGATGATCGCTTTTTACCGGTCGTTCAAGATTTTTTCAAACAATATCCCCACCTGAAAGAACGTGTTCTTTTTACAGGTGTCATCTATAACAGGCAAGAGTTATACAGCTGGTATAACCGAGCTAAAGTTTTTTGTTTAACCTCTTTATGGGAGAGTTTTGGCATTGTATTGATTGAAGCCCTCTATTGGGGCAATTACATCGTCTCGACCCCTGTCTCTTCCGTGAAGGAGATTACGCACAATGAGAGTGTTGGGAAAGTAGTCAACAACGAGAAAGAGTTGCAAACGGTGTTGGAAAAGATTATCTCCGGAGATATCGATTTACAACACTATCAAACTGCCATAGCCAAACAGGCCAGAAAGTATATCTGGAAAGATATACTGCAAAATCTTCATGAACGAATTCAATCTATTTTATGAAAAAGGTATTGATCATAGGACCCTCTTTTTTTTACTATAATCAGAGTATTGCACATGCTTTTGAAGCATTAGGATTTACGACTCAAATTGTTCCGTATGACGAACCTGTTCATCCTTTTTCTTGGAAAAATGCACTAATACATAAAATCTCCCGGAACAAAGAAAAAATAAAACAAAAAAGCCGTTTACACTTCAACGCGTCTATCCGAAAGATTTTCGATTCTTTCATGCCGGATCTGGTTTTTATCTATAACGGAGACATCTTAGAGCCTGAAACGATCACTTATTTTAAAGGTCGCGCCAAAGTAGCCATCTGGCTGTTAGATGCCCTATATCGTTATCAACGCAGTGCCGCTTTAGCGCCTTTTGTGGATGCTTATTTTTGTTTTGAACAGACCGATGTGGATATTTTAGAGCAAAAAGGAATTAAAGCGTATTTCCTGCCACAAGCGTGCGATACATCCATCTATCACCCACTACATATATCTAAAGATACTGATATTCTATTTGTTGGCACATTATACGGATATCCTAAACGGATCGAATATTTAAAAGCTATCGTCGATGCTTTTCCAACAAAACGAATAGAGGTTTATGGCACATATAAACCGATCTATAAAAACCCGATGAAATGGCTATTTAGAGAAAAAAGATCTATTTTCAAAAACAAAAATATATCCCCACAGGAAGTCAATTTACACTATAACAAAGCTAAAATTTGTATTAATATACACCATGAGCAATCAACTAACGGAGCAAACCCTAAGGTGTTTGAAATTGCAGGAGCAAAATGTTTTCAGTTGGTCGACTATAATCCGTATATAGAGTCTATCTTTTCACAAAAAGGGATTGTTATGTATCACAATAAAGAAGAACTTATCCGACAAATCGAACATTATCTTCATGCCGACACTTCGTTATACAGTGAACACTGTTATCAGGAAGTGATCAATAATCATACGTTTATAAATCGAATAAAAAAAGTATTGGAAATAATTGATTGATACTAATGAGTATACCCCAACAAGCCTTTCGTCAGATTTTTTCTAAACAAAATAAGTTTATTGCCTTTATACGGTTGAAGTTTTAAGGCATATCCCAGCCACAGAACCAGTGATGCTCCCCATTTTACACCTTCCATGATCACGCGTTTATAGAAGGAGCCTTTCGATAAGTTCAGCGTCCTGACCCGCTCACTCTTCCCCATCGCATAAGTCAGTTTATCAAAAAATTCATCCGTCAACTTATAAGCCGGAATGTGATGATATATTTTGGCTTCGGGAACATAGTAACATTTCTCACCACCTTCCATCAGACGCAAAAAGAAATCTTTATCTTCTGCTCCCATCAGAGAATCACCTTTCCGGCCTAAATTGGTTTTAAAATCCCCATATTTTTCAAATAAAGATTTACGGAAACAAGCATGCCCCGTCCCTGGATAATCTTTCGGAGAAAGTAATTTGATTTTATTTCCTTTGTTATATTCGCCTGTAATCAGACGCATTGTATAATGTGACAACCATTGGGGCTTTTCTGCTTCATAAACCGGGATAACCGGACCGGCAGAAATAGCGCCATCCGGATAAGTCTCAAAAAAATGATTTATCGCTTCCAGAAAATGAGGCTCGACTGTTTCATCATCGTCTATAAATACGATAATTTCTCCATGCGACTCATTAACCCCTCTATTACGAGCATACGAAATACCTTGATTGTATTCGATAAAATAACGTAGATTAAAACCGGGATTATCGGCTTTATAGGATTGGATTATTTTATCTGTATCATCAGGACTATTGTTATTTATCAGGATGACTTCATATTCACTCACCGGCCAGTTCTGCTTTTTCAGACTATCTAAGACCATTGGCAGGTATTTCCCCCGATTGTAAGTACAAATAACGACAGACAAATACATTCTCAATTCTTAAATGTTTGTTAATATATGGACAAAGGTATAAAAAAAACAGCGGATGAGTCTATCTTTGCATTCATTCACAATAATATAAAGAACTGAAAATGGGAAACAGGTTTAAAAAGATCGGGGGGTATGCAGCTATCATAGCACTCTTCGCAGTGTTGTCTATGGCTTATTTTGCTCCGGTCATATTAGACGGAAAAGTCTTACAGCAAAGTGACACTCAACACTTTGTAGGGACGGCTAAGGAACTATTAGATTATCATGATGATAAGTCGAATAAAGATATTATAGCCTGGCAAGGGAATATGTTTTCGGGAATGCCTTCCTATCAGGTGACGGTTGTAAATACGCCAACAAACTTTCTTTCCCTCATTGGGCAATTCCTCTCTTTTCTGAACTACAACGATATACGTATTGTTTTTCTCGGCTTAGTCTGTTTCTTTATCCTGATGCATGTATTGGGTGTCAATAAATGGTTGGCTATTGGTGGATCAATCGCTTTTGCTTTCGCTTCTTATAATATCATTATTCTTGTAGCGGGACATATCACCAAAGCCTATGTCATTGCTTATATGCCATTGACGCTGGCGGGGATGATACTTCTCTTCCGGTCTAAATACCTATGGGGCAGTATCCTTTTTATATTGGGAATAGCGCTATCTATTTATGAAAATCACTTGCAGATCACGTATTACCTTATGTTGCTTTGTATCTGTATATATATTGGATTCCTGATCTCAATGATCAAAGAAAAAAGGACTCTTGCTCTATTAAAGATCAGCGGTGTTATGGCGGCCTGTGTTATTCTGGCCGTATTGCCCAACATTGGAAATATCTCTGCCAATATGGAGATGAGCAAAACGTCTACCCGTGGTGCATCCGAACTAACAACAAGTGCTTTGGAAGGTGAAAAAACATCTTCCGGACTCGATATTAAGTATGCCTTTGACTGGAGCTATGGAAAAGGAGAATTATTGACAATCCTTATCCCGAATGTTTATGGAGGAGCATCCGGAACAATGCTGGATAGCGATTCCGAGTTTCACAAATCATTGCGTTCTAACGGATACCAAGTCGGCAAAGAAGTTCAGGCTCCGACTTATTGGGGAGATAAGCTATTTACTTCCGGACCGGTTTATTTTGGTGCAGTAGTCTGCTTTCTCTTTCTTTTAGGAATGTTTGTAATAAAAAATCCGATGAAATGGTCACTTTTTGCCGGAGCATTACTGTTGACTTTTCTGGCATTAGGCCGGAATATGGCTTGGTTTAATGAGTTTATGTTTTATCATCTTCCCTTATACAACAACTTCCGTACTCCCGAAACCGCATTGGTTATTCCTGGATTAGTATTCCCTATCATTGCTTTCTGGGGATTAAAAGAGATTATTGAAGAAAAAGTCGATCATGCTTTATTGACAAAAGGATTAATCTGCTCGGTTAGTATTACCGGGATTATCTGTTTAATCGTATGGTTATTCCCAAGTTTGTTTCTCAGTTTCCAATCGGCAAATTATGATACGAATTACATCTCACAACCCTGGTATCACGCATTAATCGAAGATCGGCAGTCCTTGGCATCAGCAGATGCATTCCGCTCACTGCTCTTTATTCTTTTAAGTGCCGGATTACTCGTTTTGTTCTTAAAAGCAAAAGAGAAGAAAAAAATGGCCTTGTTGGTTTGTGCAGGGGTTGGCATCCTCACTTTAGCCGACTTATGGCAAATCGACAAACGTTATCTCAGCGAAAAGGACTTTACCCATAAAAAGACAGAAGAGAGTTTTATCCCTTCTACTGCCGACAATATCATCCTACAGGATAAAGATCCTTCCTACCGGGTACTCGATTTGAATAATCCGTTTCAAAATTCCAACACCTCTTATTTCCACCATTCCATCGGCGGATATCATGCCGCCAAATTGGGAAGATATCAAGAATTGATTGAACATCGTTTATCCAAAGAGTTGAATACTGTCATCGGAAGACTTCAACAAGCCCAATCCTTTGACGATATTTATGCTGTATTTGCGAATACATCGTCATTGAATATGTTGAATACACGCTACATTATTTATAATCCGGAACAAGCCCCGATCCGAAATCCTTATGCGTTTGGCAATGCCTGGTTTGTTTCTAAATACGAACTTGTAGAAAATGCTGATGCGGAAATTGAAGCACTTAATCGTATTCATCCGAGAGAAGTGGCTGTTGTTGATAAACGGTTTGCCGATCAATTAAACGGATTTAATCCTATTGCAGACGCTACAGCTTCTATTCAATTGGACAGCTACCAGCCTCATCGCATGACTTATACTTCTAAAACAACATCCGAACAATTGGCCGTTTTTTCTGAAATCTATTATCAGCCAGGCTGGAAAGTATCTATTGACGGTCAACCCGTAGAGCATTTCCGTGCAGATTATGTTTTACGTGCCATGCGCATACCAGCCGGAGAGCATCAAATTGTATTTGAGTTTAAACCTGATCGATACATCACTGCGTCGTATGTCAGTTCATACAGTTCTTTGCTGATTCTGTTGTTGTTGCTTTGTGGAATCGGGTATTCTATTTGGGAAGGGATTAAGAAGGGAAAAATTGATTTACACTAATTTTTTAGGGATTTAAAGGCTTTAAGAGCCTTAAGGACTTTAAGGACTTTAAGGACTTAAAAAAAGAAACAAAATCAAAAACCAATCAAGTGATCCATCACTAAAAGATCATTTGATTGGTTTTTTATATTCTATAATTTTACGGCATAATCGGTTATCGCTTTGGCGAAAGCATCCCAGGATAGTAATTTTTTCTCCCGTTCAAAATTGGCTTTATACAACGAAAAGTCATTCGTGTAAAAACGGGCTATTGTCTCTGCTATAGCGTCAGGCGTAATCTCAGGTATCATTAAACCGACGCCTTGTTCAACGATACTCTCACTCAAACCGCCCGTATTTGTAGCAATCAAAGGAATCTCAAAATGATAAGCGATCGACGTTATTCCGCTTTGAGTAGCCGTTCTATAAGGCAATACACAAACATCTGCGGCAGAAAAAAATAGCGGGACTTCATCATCATTGATATATCGATTAAAAACGTGGATCTGATCCGGGCGTTTAGATCGACTGATCTGTTCGGTATATTTCTCAAAAGAACCATAACTTTCACCGGCAATAAGTAGTTGATACGTATCATCTAAACGATCAAAAGCGTCAATCAACAAATCCAGTCCTTTATAATCTCTGATTAATCCAAAGAAAAGAAGTGTTCTTTTCTCCGGATCAAGACCCAATTTTTGCCGAGCTTCCTTTGCTTCCAACTTATCTCCGAAATGGTTATACAACGGATGAGGCTGGAGTATTGAAGAGGCTTTCGGATGAAGGGACAGTAAATCGTTCCGCACCGAATCACTCATCGCCACAAAACCGCTGTTCTGCTTCAAAAACCATGTTGTCAGCGGTTTATCAAAAAAACGTTGCTCGTGAGGAATAACATTATCCAATATCGTAATGACTTTGCACCCCCGTTTCTTTAACTTGCCAGCGACAGCACCCAGCGACGGAGCCAGGTAAGACATCCAGTATTTCATGATCAAAAGATCCGGTGTTTCTTTGGCTATGATATTCGCAGCTGCCGAATAGGAAAACGGATTAGCCGTATCCAACACCGGAATACTATCTATCGGAAGCGCATGATCCTCTTCCGTGACATATTGTGTTTTCCCCGGAAAGAGAAAATCAGGATATTGTCTTTTAAACGTATACGGAATGACTTGATGCTCCTTTTGCAAGGCTTCACATAAATTCGCATTAAACTGGGCTATTCCACCCCGAAAAGGATAGAATGTGGACAACATGGCTATTTTCATACGGATCAATTCGTGTTTAATTCTGCAGCAAAGGTAAATAAATCCGGGTATCGGGCATAAATAAGGGGCGGAGTATTTATTTCCGGAATGGCCTTGTTTCCGATCAAGACTGCTTTTATCCCTAAACGATTGGCAAATTGCATATCAGAAAGGCTATCTCCCGCCATCCAACTCTCACTGAAATCAATATTGGGAAAATCATGTTTCGCCCGAAGCCCCATGCCCGGATTAGGCTTCCTGTCGGGAGCCTCATCATTCAAAGCCGTAGAGACATAAATCCGATCGATCCGCCCACCATATTTATGTATTTCGCAAAGCATAAATTCATGAATCTGACACAGTGCCTGATCGGTCATGATCCCCTTGCCTACCCCGCGTTGGTTGGTCACAACAATAATATATTCAAATAAAAAAGAGCAACGCTTGATCGCTTCAAGAGCGCCTTCTACAAAAACAAACTCGTCAACAGTTTTTACGTAATCACCGGGCAAATGCACATTAATCACACCATCCCGATCCAGAAAAAGCGTATTATAACGTTTTGTATCTTCCATTGGCAAAATCCGTTTGCGCCTGTTCATAATCTTCAGGAATTCCTATATCAATAAAATAACCGTCAGTAACAAAACCGGCTAATCCATGACCAGCTACTCTCTTTTCAAAATAATCTTTTTCAAGGGAGAATTTTTCCGGATAATCATTCAGTTCTTCGCTATTCAGTAGGTAGGTACCACCATTAATCAAACCCGATCGGCAATACCTCTTTTCCCGGAAAGCAATAATCTCCGACCGGTCATTCATTTCCACCACCCCATAACGGTCAAAATCGGTCATTGTCCTTAATGCCAGTGTGGCATCTGCTTGTTTTTCCCGATGAAAACGTAACATTCGAACATAATCAACTGCCAGAAAAGTATCCCCATTCAGTATAAAGACATGAGATTGAGTGGCTGCAGTCAAGGCCAATTTAACCGCCCCTCCGGTACCCAGAGGATGATCTTCAACAACTGTTGAGATCTGCATATCGAAAGGATTCAACCGAAGCCATGCCTCAATGACTTCCGATTTGTACCCTAAAGACAAAATTATATGTTTAAATCCTGCTTCCTGCAATACATTCAAGAGGTAAGACAAAAAAGGTTGTCCGGCAACGGAAGCCATACATTTAGGGACATCAGAAACAACGCTCTGTAAACGCGTTCCCATTCCACCAGCAAGGATAATACCTTCCATACGCTATATTAGCTAAAAAATATTCGCTTCCACCATTTCACAGAGAATATGGCCGATAGTAATATGAGCCTCCTGAATACGCGGTGTATCTGTCGAAGGAATATTCAACAACACATCGGAAACACCCTTCATCTTTCCTCCGCTTTCACCGGTGAAACCAATCGTTTGGATATTTTTTTCCCGGCAGACCTCAAAGGCTTTCAAGATATTGGATGAGTTTCCGGAAGTAGACAATCCCACTAACACATCTCCTTCATGAGCGATACCGCAAATCAGACGGGCATAAATAATATCAAATGAGTAATCATTGGAGACAGCCGTCAGATAAGAGGTGTTACAATGCAACGCTTCGGCTGGCAAAACCGCTCTATCGAGATAAAATTTCCCGGAAAACTCAGCCGCAAGGTGTTGGGCATCTGCAGCGCTTCCTCCATTTCCACAAAAATAGACTTTTCCGCCCTTTCGAAAACAATCCGTAATTACTGCAACAGCTTGTTCAACCTGTTGCAACAAATGTTCGTCGGCTAAAATACGGTCAATCGTCTGTTGATGTTCTGTTAATCGTTGTTTTATTTTTCCTTTACTGTCCATGTTGTCAAACCTTTTTTACAAAATTCAAAAGGAAGAACCTTTCCTACACCCATTGTATCTAATGCTCTAACGACCTGGTAACGGCTATTCCCCGGACAATAAAAAAACATAAATCCGCCCCCTCCGGCACCGGAGATCTTCCCTCCTAACGCCCCATTTTGGATCGCCGTATCATAAATCTGATCAATAAATTCGTTCGAGATATGCCGAGCCATTTTCTTTTTATTGATCCAACTGATATTTAAAGCTTCACCTAAGCCATACAACTCTTCGCGCAATAAGCTATTCTTCATCCGAAACGCTTCTTCTTTCACTTTATGCATCGCTTCAAGCGATTCGTTGTTTTTCTTTTTTACGTTTTCCATCTGCTCTTCAATGATATGTGAAGAGGCACGTCGTTGATTGGTATAATAAAGCACCGTATTAAATGCCCATTCCTGCAGAATATCATTGCCTATCCGCAAAGGATTGACAATCACTTTATCATCTTCCAAAAACTCCATAAAATTAACCCCGCCGAAAGTCGCCGAATACTGATCTTGTTTACCTCCGGCCATCTGCAGGTCAAAACGCTCTATTTCATAGGCATAATGAGCGATATCATATTTTCCTAAGGGCAACTTCAACCATTCGGTAAAAGCGCCGAGTATGGCGACCACTAATGTAGAAGAAGTCCCTAACCCCGAACCAGACGGTACATCCATACTCGTCGTCAATTCCAGGGATAATGGCTGCCCTTGATTAAAATGTGATACGATCGAATTATAGATCCCTCGCTGCAACACCAACGGACCTTCCAAAGGCAACTGCGAAACAGCATCAAACTCTTCTACAATCTGCTCACCTATTTCAACAAATCGGATTTTCCCGTTTTCCAACGGCTTGATTGTTGCATGCGCAAAAAGATTAACCGTCACATTCAGGATTGCCCCTCCATAAAGATTGGAGTATGGAGACACATCAGTACCTCCACCTGCGATCCCTAAACGAAAAGGAGCTTTACTCCGATACAATGCCTTCATATAATGATTAATGTTTAATGATTAATATTTAATGATTGATGCGTCTTTCCAATTAATCATTAATCATTCATAATTAATAATTAACAATTAATAGCGGTAATGTTCGGCTTTATAAGGGCCTTCTACCGCCACACCAATATAATCGGCCTGTTCTTGCGTGAGTTGTGTCAGTTTCACACCAATACGCTCCAAATGCAAACGAGCCACCTCTTCATCTAACCGTTTCGGCAGACGATACACTCCGACTTCATACGCCATTTGCCATAGATCGATCTGTGCCAGGACCTGATTTGTAAACGAATTACTCATCACAAAAGAGGGATGACCTGTTGCACATCCCAGATTCACCAAACGCCCTTCTGCTAATAAAAAGATGGCATTTCCGGTTGGGAATATATATTTATCGACTTGTGGCTTAATATTGATATGTTTAATATTCGGATAATTAACCAGTTTCTCTACCTGGATTTCATTGTCAAAATGTCCGATGTTACATACAATCGCCTGATCTTTCATCTGCGCCATATGTGCGATGGTGATAATATCTTTATTACCGGTTGTCGTCACAAAGATATTTCCTTCTTTGACCGCCTCTTCCATAGTAGTCACCTCAAAACCTTCCATGGCTGCCTGTAGTGCACATATCGGATCTATCTCAGTCACTAAAACACGTGCCCCATACGAACGCATCGAATGCGCACACCCTTTACCGACATCGCCATAACCGGCCACTACAACCACTTTTCCAGCGATCATCACATCCGTTGCCCGTTTTATACCATCCGCTAAAGATTCACGACATCCATAAAGGTTATCAAATTTCGATTTAGTCACCGAGTCATTGACATTGATTGCCGGAACCAACAACTCGCCTCTTTCCATCATTTGATACAACCGGTGTACGCCGGTAGTTGTTTCTTCCGAAATACCTTTCATCTCTGTTATAGTACGATGCCAACGACCATTATCCTCCGCCAGAATCCGCTTTAACGTATCCAGAATAACCTGCTCTTCATGATTACCTCCTTTGCGGTTGATCGTTTCGGCATCATTCTCTGCCATATACCCCATATGCACTAACAAGGAAGCATCACCCCCATCATCCACGATCAGATTAGGGCCTTTACCGCCCGGGAAACGAAGTGCCATATCGGTACACCACCAATAATCTTCTAATGTTTCACCTTTCCAGGCAAACACCGGAACACCTGTTGCTGCAATCGCGGCAGCCGCATGATCTTGTGTAGAGAAAATATTACAACTGGCCCAGCGCACATCTGCACCCAGTTCAACCAATGTTTCGATCAACACAGCAGTCTGGATAGTCATATGTAACGAGCCCATGATCCGCGCTCCTATCAATGGTTTCTGTCCTGCATATTTCTGACGGATAGCCATCAAACCGGGCATCTCATGTTCTGCAATCTCAATTTCCTTACGTCCAAAATCAGCCAAGCCGATATCAGCAATCTTATACAACAGATCTGTTGAATATAATGGTTTCATATCTTTGATTTATAAAATTTAAACGACAAAGGTACAAATATATTTTAAGGGAGAAGCTATAATCAACAGATGAAGCGATATCATGAATCATCCGAACACATTGAAGATATGGTCTTATCTTTTTCTACATTTTCGCCGTTAAAAATTTCATTCGACAATTGTGAAACGATCGTTTGACAATTGTGTAATGATCGTTTGATAGTTATAGAATGATCGTTCTACAATTGTCAAACGAATTTTTATCGCAAAAATTTGCAGAAAGAGATGCCGATCATGAAACAAAACGATTCACATAAAAAAGACAGGAGTAAGGTTTATTTATAAACACTTCACTCCTGTCAGAAATAGATAGCTAATCTACGGTCAAACCTACGCAACCTTAGCCTTAAAAAAGAAAAACAGAGTTTTTTTCTATCTTATTTTATTCGAATACCATAAAACGATTTAGTGGTGGTTACAAACAGGGTATTTTTCTCTTTACCCCCTATCGCCACAGAAATCGGACGTTCTTCCAGCGTGATTCTCCGGATTTCTTTTCCGTTCTTATCATAAACATAAATATGTCCGTCGGCAAGATATAGATTTCCGTCCTGGTCGACCGTACTGCTATACTGACCTTGCGGATGGGCTTCCTGCATATTGGTGAGTCGCCCTTCCGGTGTCACGTTCAGTTTAACGGTGCTTTTATTACTCTCTTTCGCAACAAAGAAAGGCTGAGATTGCCCTGGTGTCACGAAAGACAATGCCGCAGAACGGGATAAGTCATACGTTTCCGGTATAATCGTTACTCCGTCGGGAGCCACAAAACTCTGTTCGGGCATGCCGACTACGACCTGATCAAAGTCTCCGCGCCACCGGCTGGAAGGGTAAACGACGCGTTTGGCGCCATTGAGCACCTGCGCTGTCGGTTTACGGGGTAACGGTTTCATCGTTTCGTCCGGGTTTTCCGGGTCTATGGAATAGCCCCATGCTGCCCAACCGCTGTTTCCCCAACCGCTATACATCGGATTATCGTCGGGCAGACGCAGTACGGTTTCCTGTACGCCATTGATCAGGTAGCCCGGCTGAGGGTCGTACCGGAAAATAACCAGTAGATTGTCTTTCGTATCTGTCGCTAATGTGAACGGTTTCCAGGGATAATCGGCCAACAGTGATAATGTCTGGCTTTCGGCCGACCATTTATAGACTTTCTTCAGGCGGTTTTCTGCAAAATAAACATTTCCTTTACTGTCGGAGGTTGCTCCTGTGGCAAAATCGAAGTTCTCTGCCAGTTTATTGACCTGCCATAAATTGTTGTTTATCTGCCGCTGGCTTTTTTCTTTTCCGCTGACATTCAAACGTGCAAAATCCCATTCATAAATGGGTAATTTCTTGTTTACATCATACACAGGTATCTCGATCACAGGGAGAATCTGTGTATAGTTGTGCATATTACGGAACTCGATATTTTCGCTGTTCCAGAGCCGGATTCCAAATTCCTGAGGGGTGAAAGCGCGGATGACACGATAGATCCATACATTGACAAACAATAGGTCTTTGCAGTTGGAGACTTCCATCATCTTACAATCCTTTCCTTCACGTCCTTCTTCTTCAAACTGGAATGCGTACATTTTCCAGTTGGATACGTTTTCGAAACGTGCTTCATTACGGACATGATGCTCGAGCGACATGGCATAAATACGTCCCGGAGTAGCGGTATGGCTTACGTAAAGTCCGCTGGAGGCATATGTACTGGCAGTCCATATATCCTTGATTGTACCGCCTCCGCCATTGGTAATCCAAAGGCTCCAGTATTGGTTATCCCAGGCGAGATCGAGACCCTGAGCAGCAATCGGATTGGTTGGCGAACTAATACGTGGTGTCCGGTTTTGTCCCCCCTGGCGTGATGTTTCTTGCCCCGGTGTGGGTTTGCGCATTGTCCCGTGTCCTCCGACATATTTAACGTCGTTCATCAATGACTGTTCCCCGGCCATCCACTTACAGCCTACTGCCCGGTAATTGTATCCTCCGGTATTCATCCCGATACCATTCAGGATATCATCTCCTCCAACGGAAGATTCAAGGATAGGTTTTGGGGCACCGAAGCCACTAAATGCAGGCTCGCTCTCTTTCAATATGAACTGGGTTCCAAACGGATGTAATCCGATCAGGCGGGTATCTGGCTTCATTTTTATGGTCTCGGTAATACGATACCAACCCTGAGGCACATAAATATTTGTATGGTTGGCGATGGCTTCCTGAATGATTTTGGTATCATCTGTTTCGCCGTCTCCTTTGGCTCCCAGGTCACGCAGATTTACCCATGTTTCCATTGCAGGTAAAGCCGGAACATCATTCGCCGGACGAGCCGGGAATTGGGCCAGAGGGACAATGTCGCTGATCGTTTTGTAATCAGAAGGGGTGTTCATATCGTTCATGACCAGCCCGTAGGTGTAATCTTTCACCTGATACATCCGATCTTTCATCGTTACGGTCTTTCCGCTTTGGAGGTATTGTATGAGTGTCGGAACATTTTTACAATAGAGGTTCATCAGGTTGAGTTGTGAGAAGGAATTGTTTTCGATACTTACAATAATCCCTGCTTTTGAGACGTTTTCAAAATAGGAGTTTTCGATATGGAGCCGGTCGACTCTGCCTTCCTGCATCTCTAACGCCACAGGCACATTTTTTACGTACATGTTGACAATGGCAAAACCGACTTCGCGGGTACGGATTGCTGCTTTACGCTGTCCTTCAAAATAGGTATCTACCATCATCATCGGCCATCCGGGAGAGGTTCTGCCGGAGTCGATACCGTAATCTCCACCGTAGATTTTTATATTCTCGATCTCATTCCCCACATCATAAATACCAGCTTTCCCTTCTCCGGCCTGGATAATACAATGGCTGATGAAGCTGTGTTGGGCAAAGTGCGAACGGATAGCAACAGCCTGAGGGTTTCCTTTTTCTATCCGCATGTCGATATTCGACAAGGCGCTATAGAAGGTTCCTGCTCCGGCATCACGGGGTGTTTGTCCTTCTTCTACAAGGCCACCGGTAAACCAGATCATATAGTTCTGTTCCTGCTGGTAGCCCGGCGTATTCCGTCCGAGGATGATCTCAGGACGTTTTTTCCCATAACCAATAAGCCGGATCGCATTAGGAACATGGATTGTTTTACTGATCAGATATTTCCCTTCGGGGATAAAAAGAATACCAAAGCTTTTCTCTTTTTTAACCTGGTTGATCGCTGCTTGAAGGGCGTCGGTCACATCGGTTTTCCCGTCTGCCTTAATACCGTAGTTTTCAGCAGTAAAATAATATGCTTCGGGATCGTCGGGCCGTTGGGTATAAACGGAACCGTCATTGGCATACAAATTGGAGAAACTGCAAATGGCAAGCAATATGCAGCATAGTTTTTTTGTTGTTTTACTGAGTTTCATATGTATATCGTATTAATTGTAGTAAATGGCATCAGATAAAAAATCTCTTTCCTTATATAAAGTTGCACATCAATGATAACCATATGGCTGAAGGAAGTACCCATATTTCTTTCCAGTTATGGCAGTTTTCTGCGGGCCAATAAGGTAGGTCGCGGTTGAAATGGGTTTGCACGCCTACCGGCAGACCTCCGGTAAGATTGCCGCTCATTACGGAATATTGTCCGGCATATCTGTAACCTTCGCCATACATCAGGCTTTGAGCAAATGGATTTTTCCCCAAATGCCACTCTAACTGATGGTATACAATGTTTAAGAGTTCTTTATCTTGTAATAGATTGGCAATATCGGCCAGCCCTTTTGCCTGTGTTAAGATGGTTCCGCTGTTTCCTCTGAATTCTCCCCAGACAGGGAACCGTTTTATGTAGTACCGGTCATTTAAGCGGATACCTTCCCGTATTTGTTCGGTTTCTTCTTCATTACGGGCTTTCGTAAGATCGTAAACGCCTGCCGGTATCATATAATAGGGGGCATTATGTGCTGTGATCTCTTTATAGTAGCCGGCATATAGCTTCAATGCTTCACGCCATGCGTTGGCCTGGTCAGGGAATTGCCGGGCTATTTTTACAAGTCCGGTAACGACATTGTGTTCAAATCCTCTATGCGGATAATGAAGGATAGCCTCTTTATCTGAGTTACGGTAGAAGAATCCTTTTAGTGCAACATCCGTATCCAGATCATTCTGTTGCTGGCAGCTTACGATATAATCGGCATATTTAACGGCTGCTGTTTTATATTTTTCATCGGCTGTTGCTTCATAGAGAACCATTGCGGCATTTAAACCTGCTCCGGCCAGATCTACAAGCATCTTGGGCTGATCGGCTTTTGCGGCGAAATCAAAATCTTCTATCGCACATTTCAGCGCATAGTCTGAGAAGAAAGGGTCTTTAGCTTTAAACAGGATCGCTGCATTTGCTTCGGTTACTGCTGCCATGAAATTGGATTGAGGACTATTGGATGCATTGCTTTGGTAGTCATCACTGTTTCCTATAATATCGTCTGTCCACATATCTTTTGTCGACCATGTGGCGCGGTATCCATCACCAAAACGGGTTTTCATAAGCCATGCTGTTCCCCAACGGGCTTCGTCCAATAAGCGTTCATATAAGACGGGATCTGTTTTTTCCAGCTTACGCGCCAATTCCATCATGGCAGTGGCTGACTCACTTGTATTACCCAGTCCTTGAGAGACATCTCCGGCGTCATGCCATCCGCCATGTATATTTACCGATAAGTCACCATGGTGACAAAGCCAATCCAGATGACAGGCGTCATGGATTCCTTCGATCAGATAGCCACAGCGTTGGGTATAGAAATGGTTGATTGTCTTGATGATAGTGTTCCGGTATACGGTTGAAAAGTTATTTATGACAAAGGGCTTGGTCTGTAGGTTTCCGGCTTTTAAGGTGTAGGTGCCGGGGGTATTGAATGCTGAAAAGTCTAATACGTTAAACGTACCTATACCGGTAGAACCGGCTTTTACTTCTCCTTCGAATGCTACGGAGTTGTCGCTTGTATTAATGAGGGAGAAGGTTTTTACTGAAGGGTCGGGTGTTAGCGCTGTTTTTGGTAGGTTTGCTGCATACCCGGAGTGATTATATGCTATTTGGTTTGGCTGAACATCCCAGCCTTCAAAATGGTCGGCGTCTACTTTTTCGAGATAGACTTCATCGACGTAATATTTAATCTCTTCAGCGGCTCCAGGCTCATTGCCTTGCAAACGGTATTGAATCACGAATCCGGTGACTTTCTCACGGCCTAAATGGGCTATTTCCCAATAGACTTTATTCCATTTCTGGTTCTCAAGCACCTGGAAGTTATGCCCGTTTTTAACACCCGGCACTTTGTCTTCGCCATCATTAAAGAATATCGTGTTAATTGATACGACTTTGAATCCCGGCAGATCAGGATATATCCAGAATGAGATCCGGTTCCAATCGGTCCAGTCTTCGTTGTTTACTTTAAAGAATGCCCCTGAGACTCCCCAAGGCCTTCCTCCCGGAGGATTAGACGGACCTTTTGTTGGCGAGGTTATCATAACAGAGGCATTTCCTTTGTGTCTTTTCTCTGTTGATAAGGATATTGCGCCGTATGCTCCCGAATGTTCCCAGGAAGTGATAGCTTCGGCATCGGATAGTAATTTGGTGTCTAACACCTTTTTCTGTGACCACTCGTATTCAAGTGTATTCTCGTAGGGCGCCACAATCGGCATTACCGGAAGATCCGTTTTTATTTCCTTCTGCTGTTTTTGCACACAGGAAGTAACAGCTAATAATACAGCCAGGCTGAAGATTGAGAGTAAGTGTGTTTTCATACGCTATAGTTCTTTTAAGATCAATATTTTATCCTTTTTTTCAGCGAAAAGAAGTGTTTCACCGGGCAAAACAGCCGTTTTGCCCAAGTGAAACACTATAATGATTAAGGGCAAATGTAATGAAGGATTCAATAAAGGATCCTGCCATTTAGATATTTCTTCTTATTTTATCTTTACATTGAAAAGTTTTGTTCGTCCGGTGATAAACAACGTATTCCCATCTTTCCCGCCAAACTGGATAGTAGACGGACGTTCGGGCACCTCGATGATTCCCTTTTCATTTCCTTCCTTGTCGAAAATAAGGATATTCCCATCTGCCACATACAAGTTGCCTTCTTTGTCGACAGCTGATCCGAATTCACCCCATTCTACGAAATAACTCATATTCGATAATGTTCCGTCAGCGGCAACATCCATTTTTACCATCCGGCGGTCATAGTCGTCCGACGCATAGAATGTTTTCCCCGGGAACGCTTCCAATGCAGAAGAGGAACGGGCAAAGTCGTATTGATCGGCAATGATTGTCTTGCCATCGGGAGCTACAAAACATAATTCGGGTCTGGAAACGACCACGGTGTTAAAGTCGTGGAAGTCGCGCCATCTGTTAGACGGATAAAGCGCTTTCGTTATATTCGAAACAGATCCCATTTTTACTTTTGGCAACACCGTAAATGTCTCCTCCGGACGTTCCGGGTTAACCGAATAAACACGTGTTTCATATACATTATTTCCATATCCGGCAAACGAGGTTCCTTTTGTATCCGGATACGCATAAACGGCTTCCTGCTTGCCATTGACCATATAACCCGGCTGAGAACGATAGCGACAAATAACCAACAAATTATCTTGTGTATCACAACCCAGCGACATCGGTGCATACGGAAAATCAGCGACCAAAGAAAGTGTATTTGTTTCAACCGACCATTTGTACACGCGGCGCAAACGTTCTTCCGAGAAATAAATATTCCCTTTACTGTCACGGGCAATCCCTTCAGCAAATTCAAAACCGGAAGCTAATTCATTCACTTGCCCTACATGGTTATTGACCGTTCTACGATTTGATTCGTTACCTGTTACCATCAGTTTCTGTAACTCCCAGGGACGTACCTCGATATTCTTATTTATATCATACACCGGTATATCAGTGGTATACTTAATCTGCGAGTAGTTATGCAGGTTGGCGAACTCTATATTTTTGCAATTCCAAACACGCACGGAGTTATGATACGGCTCGTTTACACGGATCACGCGGAACATATACAGATTAGCAAAAATCATATCCTGACAATTCTCCAGTTCCACCGGCTGACAGTCCGTACTTTCACGGCTCTCTTCTTCGAGTTGGAAACAATAGACTTTCCAATTGGATACGTTTTTGAAACGTGCTTCGTTCCGAACATGATGCTCCAGCGACATGGCATAGATACGTCCCGGCGTACTGGTATTATTCACATACAAACCATTGGTAGCATAGGTCGAAGCAGTCCACACATCTTTAATGGTTCCTCCTCCGTTGTTGGTTACCCAGAAACTCCAGTATTGATTATCCCATGCCTGATCCATACCCGCATTTGTCACTGGATTCTCCGGTGAACTGATACGCGGTTCCTGCCGGCGATACCCTTGTGTTTCCTGACCGGGTACCGGTTTGCGTAAACCTCCATGACCTCCCACAAATTTGATGTCATTCACATACGAACCAACACCTGCCATCCATTTCACGCCTACGGCACGATAGTTATAACCACCGGTATTGATACCAATACCATTCAGGATGTTGTTACCTCCTTCGGAAGATTCCAACATTGCCACAGGAGCACCGAATCCGCTAAATGCCGGTGTACTCTCAGCCAGTCTGAACTGTGTTCCAAACGGATGTAATCCGATCAGCTTGGTGTTCGGTTTCATCTTTACTGTTTTTGAAAAACGATACCAGCCTTGCGGTACATAGATATTATCATATTTGTCAATCGCATCCTGGAAAGCTTGTGCATCATCCGTCTGATCATCGCCTTTCGCTCCCAGGTCACGGATATTTACCCAAGTCTCCATAGCCGGAAGAGCCGGAATGTCACGGACTAATACAGCCGGCATTTTGGCAATCGGTTCAATATCCGTAACGGTACGGTATTGTGCACGTGCCAGCATATTATCCATCTGCAGTCCGTGTGAGTAATCCTTTATATGATATGTTTTATGCGCCACCTTCGTATCGGTATTACTGCGTACATATTTTGCCAATACCGGTGCGTTCTGGCAATAGATGTTCCGGAACGTGATCTGATTGTTGCTGTTATTCTCATTACTGATCACCACGACAGCCTCTTTTATATTTTCAAAACGACTGTTCTCCACAAATAGGCGATCGGCATAATTGGGATCGATATCAAACACAATCGGAGAATTCTTTACCTGAAGATTGACGATTGCCAACCCAGACTCCTGACAACGAAGTGCTGCTACACGTTGTCCTTCAAAATAGCCATCCACAAACATGACCTGCCAGCCCGGAGAGGCTTTTGTCGTGTAGATCCCATAATCGCCACCGAAAAACGCCATATTCTCCATCTCATTTCCGACTTCAAATAATCCGGCTTTTCCTTTTCCGGCATAAATGGCCATATGACTGACAAAACTATGTTGGGCATAATGTGTACGTAAGCCTACCGCATGCGGATTACCATCCTCTATCCGAAGATTAATGTTTGACATGGCACTATAAAAGGTACTGGCTCCTGCATCACGAACAGGCTGTCCCTCTACGACCATCCCTCCTGTAAACCAGAAGACATATTTGGCTTTTCCTTTGTCTGTCGGAATCTCCTCCTGAAAACCGGGAGAGTTCTTGGCCAGAATAAATTCAGGACGATTCTTACCGTACCCGATTAAACGAACGGCCGTAGGCACATAAATTGTTTTGCTCACTAAGTATTTCCCTTCGGGGATAAACAATATACCAAAGTTTCTTTCACGTTTCACCTGATTGATCGCTTCCTGAAGTATATCGGAAACATCCATTTTCCCGTCGGCCTTAATATTGTAATTCTCCGGAGTAAAATAGAATGCTTCGGGGTCGTCCGGACGTTGAGTATACATAGACTTCAGATCTACGGCGGCAAGCTGAAACGCGATGATCAATCCCACCAACACACAAAAAACTTTTTTTACTTTATTCATTGTTCTATTAATTAGTTACACATTTATTCTATCATTTCAATGACTCGAGATACGTCTTGCTCCAGATATGTCCGGGGTTCAACTCCAAGGCTTGTTTAAATTCTGCCGACGCTTTTGTTTTGTCTCCCAGCCCCATATAGCCTAATCCGGCCATATAGTGATTGGTCACTTGTTGCGCAATGCTGGAGCGTCGCCCGTCAAATTGTGTGTAAGCACTATTATCAGCCGTATCACCTAACATCTTTTGGAATAATCTTTTAGCCTCTTCTGCCTTATTCATCTTGATTAACGCAAGACCTTTGTAGTAATCGAACTCACGGTCGTCGCCACGTTCAGTTTCTACCTGCATCGCTTTTTCGTATGATTCACGTGCTTTTGTACCTTCCCCACGCGATTCATACACAAGTCCTGCCAGATAATACAGCTGCGCATACCTTCCACGGCCATACAAACCGATAGGATAATCCAAGGCGGCCTCTACATCTTTCATCGCCTCGTTGTATGCCTTCTTGTCAATCTGAGCAAGAGCACGAAGTGTATAGCTATTGAGGTAGGCATTCTGGATATCACGCGAACCTTCTGTTTCGGAGATACTGTTTGTTTCCAATGTCTTCAATGCTTCGTCGTATTTGCCATACTCAACAGCACGAGTAATCAGACGCAACAGCGTTTCACCGCGTTTGGTCGCAGTGGCATAATTGGCCATAAGGAACTCGTACTTATCCTGCGGAGAGACCTTATTCAACTCGTTAAGTCCATCTATTTCGAACAACAGACGAGCGTCGCCACTACCCACCTGAGCCGCTTTCTTCATATTTGTCAGCGCTTTCGCATAGTCTTTATCAATTTCATTGTATGCAAGACCGAGGTTACGATGAACAATATAGAATGTAGGATCGAGTTTAGCCGATTTCTCCCAAAGTTCCATTGCTTTACGAGGTTGATGCTCGTAGTACAGATTGCCTAAATAGTAAGAGGCTTTAGCACCGGTTGCGTCCATCGCCATCGCCCGATTCAGTATAACCACCTCTTCGGAGCGGAACGGGAAACAGTAATCAGAAGGCATTGTATTAGCTTTCTGGTAATAGGCAAATGCCTTATTGGTATCACCTTGTATCTCGTTCAGATAACCGAGATAGTAATAAAGCAACGGATAGGTATTTCCTTTTGTTTCCATGCGGGCAAGAACCTCTACTGCTTCTTTGTATGCACCGGCCGACATATATTCTGTGGAAAATTCGAGATAAGCCTGAATATCGTCACGCATCCAGCCTGAAAGCTTTTTAAGGCCATCATTGGCTTTTGCAGTATTCCCTTTTGCCTTATACATCGAAATCAATTCGTTCATGGCCATATAATTGATCTTGGTTTTCTCCAATACTGTTTCAAACCAAGCTTGCGCATCAGCTTCCAAGCCCATTTTGCGAAGGATCAGACCTTTCAGATTCAATGCTCTGATATTGTCTGTATTGGTAGATAACGAACGATTGACATGATCGAGAGCGACAGCATAATTTCCACGCCGACAATCAATCTCAGCCAGTTGGTAATAAGCGGCCGTATGCCATGCGTATCCCCACGTAGATTGATAAAGCCAATCGTAGGCTTCATCCAGTTGGCCTAACTCCTGAAGAACAAGACCCAGGTAGTAGAGTGATTCGCAATCTTTCGGACGGGTATAGTTCATTTTTACACGCGTAGCCGCTGTACGAAGATACTTTTCCGCCTGTTCCCAATTATGATCCTTGATCGCAAGGATACCCAGTTGGGTATTGACCTCCGAATTGTTCGGATCGCGCTTTAGCGCCTCCTGATAATAAGGCATCGGATCCAATGTGCTGTGGAACTGATTAATGCGCAACCCTGTAAGGTATAATTCTTCTACCGATTCAATAGCAGTTGGCTCGGGGAATGCTCCTAATGCTTCAGGTTTATCCTGTTTTGGATACTCATAGTCCTGCGCGATATAACCCAGAATCAGCTGACCGTCGGTATCATATAGGGCAATGTTGAGATCGGTTTCAACTACACCTGCAGGTAATTTAACATTTATCTTACGCGGCTCGGCAGGGCTGATACTAATCTGTTCAGTCTTTATTTCTTTGCCTTTGCCTTTGAGCACAAATTTGGCTGCCTTATGAGCAGAGGTGGTATTCAATCTTACTTCAATATCAGCACCTTTTAACTCATAGTTCATCGCACCATTCCGGTTGGCATATTTCAAACCTCCCAACTCACGGATAGGGAACCATACCATCTTACCGAATTTAGTTTCATACGGCTCCAACCAGCTATAGTCGGGTTGGTTGTCGGTATAGAAACCTGCCATAAGCTCGATATAACGTCCATCATTATCTGTAAGCCCCTCGTTGGTTTTAAGTCCATTGGCATTATTACCGTCAGCCCAATATTTCATGCCCGGAGAAACATAATGATTCCCGATCCATGCCGTACCCGCCTGGAGGTTATGGTCGTAACCCGCAAAATAATCTTCACGCGGATCCCAGGAAAAGAAAGAAGAAGGTACATGCGTATTCATCCACCAACTAATATCCATATCCGTAAAGTTGTAGTTATTGAAACGACTGTCGGCGATAGGCCAAGCTGTCATATCACGTTTCCCGTGGAAGGTTACATATTGTACCGATGGCGGAAATATAACCTGATAGGCTGAGTCGCAATGAACGGCCGGATTCGTCCAGAAAAGGAACGAGTTTTCCAAAGCTGTCCGGTTGCGTGGATTGATCGTCATCTCTACAATCGACGAGTTCGGATAGATTGTATAGCCTATCAACGTATTGACACGTTGCAACCGCTCGGTGTTATTAATCCATACTGTTTTGCTACCGTCGGCATGTTCTTCGATCTCATAATCCATATTCTCTACTGTGGTAGGCCCATGGTGGTGTGGATACCCCCACGCTAGACTACCGGAACGCCAGTTTCCGACCATCCCGATAAGCGAAGGTTTCACAACATGGTTTTCATAGAACCAGTTATAACCGTTTGTCTTATCATAAGCAGCATAAATACGGCCACCTTGTTCCGGTGCTATTTTCAGTTGGATATAATCATTTTCAAGAAAGATCATCGGATAACTAACATCCTCTGTTCTTGTGGTCAATCCGTCATCGAACGGATAGGGGTAAATCCTACGTTGTACTCCCTGGTGGTTACGTCCTTCGTAAAAGCGCGGCATCACATTGGGAGGTGTCTGTATGTAAGTTTTCATGACCTGACTACCTTCCTGTAACTTAACCTGCGCCTGAATATTGGACAGACAGAATACACCACCGATAATATATAGCGCGAATATTATTTTCTTCATGAAAACATGGTATTATTCGTTTCTAATTAACTGTTCTTTATTTATTCCAATAATCAGGGATGCTTTCATGTCCACGAGCTTTTACCGGCTTTTGGCTGAAAGGCTGAATGGCTCCGGAGTGAACATCATACAAACGTTTAGCCGTTTCCATCATGGCCTCTACCTGATATTTGTAAGGACGATCGGTCACATCGATCAAACCGCAATTGTAGTTTTCTCCGTCATTTCCGCGCCCCATCAAATCCTGGTCGCACCATTGAAAATATCCTGTACCGATCAACCCGGGATGAGAATACCCCTGTTCGGTATAATACCGATAGGCCACACCTCTCTGCTCTTGGCTTTCAACCTGCCAAAGTGATTGTGCCATACCTCTGTCGACTGTTCCGAAATGATATTCACCGATAATCATAGGCGTATCAGTCAAACGTAATGCACGATCCATCATTTCTTTACTTGGTTCCAAGGCATAACAGTTGAAACTGAGTATATCAAACGCATTACGGCAAATTTCCATCAGTTCTTCGTCCAACTCATTTAAATTACCGAAACGAATCCCCAGATTCAGATGGTTGGGATCATACCGTTTCATTGTTGCCTTTACGGTTTGCAGGAAAGTATTGAATGTTTTGTAGATGAACGCCTTCTTACGTTCCGGTGTATCACCGCTTTGTAAGTATTTCTTCAATTCTACCTTAATCGGACGATCTTCACCTTCAAGAATCAAGTCGCAAAGACGGGCTTCTTGCCCCAGCCATGATGGTTCGTTTCCAACGAAATAACCAAGCACCCAAGGGTTATTTTTGTTTTCGGGCAGGTAACTCTTCATGCTTGAATCCATCTTAGCTGCAAAATCGGGCGTATACACATCTGCTAATCCCATCAGGTTGCCATCTATGCCTAATCCACGCAATCCAAGTGTATGCGCTTTTTTATTCAATCCATATACGGCAGCACTCGACCAGTTGGCGATGGTATTCAATCCCCATCTGTCCAGACGTTTGATAGCCATCTCGTTGGCTTTCTCACGAAAATCCGCACCATAACGTCGATAAAGGTTCCAAGCCCCGTATGATGCTGATGCACGGTTACGATTATTTTGCCTGAACTGTTCGGGAGGCAATTCTTTAAACATATTGGTGCGTTTGTCGAAATTATTGGCGTTGCCCCCTCCGCCGGGATTCACGCAGTCTACTCCATGAGAAAGGAATAAATAACCATCCGGATCGATAAACCACCAACGTCCGTCTACCTTTTCTATCCTGAAAAAGCCAGTACCCTTCACCTGCTTTTGTAGGTAACCACCATATCGGGAGTAATTGTAATCTGGTTGGGCACTTTCTAATTCCTTATCTTCAGCAGCCCATTCTGTCTGCAGTTGATCTAATGAAGTGATTTTCTCTTCATACTGTACCAAATTATGTTGTCCGAACTCATCAACGGCATATCTATTTTCCAAATACTCGTCACCCGGATCCTCTACGGCAAGCGTAACTGAACGGATTTCAAATTCCGGATTCCCAATAGGCACACGCATACGAATACCGATCGAATCAACACCGTGAAGTTCACCACGTTTTCCTCCTAGGTTAATCCATCCCGCATACCGGGGTTGATTAAAAGTGGCTGCCAAATCGACTCTGGCATCCGGCAATCGCCGGTAAAATTTCAAAGGGATAGCCAGTTTATTCCAGCCATTAGGCAAGTAACTCATCACACGCAATTCGTTATACCCGTAATCGGTCGTAAATCCGACATGGAAACGTTGAGCAGTAGTGATTCGAAACTCCAATATCACATAATTATACTCATCCCAATTGGACGGCAGATCCGGATTGATATCCCGAAGGGCAAACTTTTGCCCGGAGACTTCGTGGTTGCTGTCAAATTTAATTTTGAACTCTTTAGGTGCAGACGTACATTGAGTCATTAAAAGCATAGCTAAAACAGCCATACCGGTTATCAGTTGTTTCATACGAATAAAAGTTTAAGATGTAGGTTCAGAAAAAATAAAGAGGTGAAAATAGGAAATATTTCCACCTCTTCTAAAATAATAACGAATTACTGAGCAACGCTAAAATTGATGATTGTATATGGAGCATAATTGCGACGAATTGTCCCAACTTTTGTACCTCCATCGGCAATAGCAGCCATAGCACCTACCCGGAAGTAGTAATTACGCGCATATTGGAAATACTTTTTATCCACCTCATTTGTCAGGTCAATCGTCAATGTGTACGTTTCAGACTCATCGATTTCTTTCGCCGGAGAGAACTCCTGTTTAAAACTTGTTCCTCCCGGAGTATAAGAAGTTACCTGGTCGCCTACATATATATCCGTATGGGCATATAAACAGACATTGCTCAAGCGAACCTCCTCCTTACCGGCTTCCAGATTGAACGTTGCTTTAATGGTATTACCCTCTTTCACAATATTCACATTCTTCACACGGATATAGGGTGTTACCTGAAAGTCCATGGTATTATTCCCTTTCTTTACAACGACCTCATCCACAAAGAACGGATAGAAGTTGCATGCATTGAAATCGACACTATAGCTACCTGCAAAAAACAGATCATCGCGAAATTCTCCATTTTGCTTGATGACACGTGTTAAAAGGCCTGTAGGATAACCCAACTCCTGAAACTGCATGCGCGAACCATTCTGAATATCAGTCTCTACCAATTCGCCCGTTTTTATATCTTTAATCCCTCCGTTTAATGAGGCATTCGGTCCGTCGTAATTGTCAATCTTAAACATATCACCACAAGCCGATAGTGTAAAAACGGCCATGGAAATTATCACTAGATTTTTTAATTGTAACTTAATCATAATATTCTTATTTTAAAATTAACGTCCCGGATTATTTACTAAGCCATTTACGTCTGTGCCAGGAATATTGAAATAATAATTCATCGTCTGGAATGTACGACCTCCGGCCTGTATATCATGAAATTGTTCCATTCTCACAAAAACATATTTTGGTGTATCTTCGCGAAGGTCTACCAATTGTACTAAAGCATGTCTTCTATGATTGTTAAACAAAGTATGATATTCCCGGCGACGGAACATATCCCACAACCGTTGACCTTCAAATGCCAATTCGACCCGACGTTCTTTCAGTACATTATCAAGTGTTAACGGTATTTGATCCGTATGTCCGGCACGTTTGCGCAAAGCATTGATATAACCGGCAGCAGCCGTCCGGTCACCCGATCCACTCTCTGCTACAGCCTCAGCATAGTTCAAATAAACTTCACCTAAGCGAAAATCGATCCATGGGGTGTTAGAACTGCGTTCTGCTCCGGTGATTGTTTTATCTTCCGCTAAAAATTTCCGAATCGTAAATCCTGTTGAGGAGTAGTTCGCATCGTCACCACTTGTCATGGAGGCAAAACCGGAATAACCTGAAGGACTCTCGGCTCCGTAAGAATAGTACATCTTACCGTCTTTTCCCTCTTCACTATAAGACTGGTAGAGTTTAACTTCACCATTTTTAGTGATCAATCCTCCTTGCATCACAATAGTGATACCTTTATACTCGGCACCCGGCACTATAATACTCCCATGCAGACGGGCATCTTTATTTTTGAACGGTTCATACGGATTGTCATATTTTACGAACGGAATAGATGTTATTTGTGCATCCAACGGAGAGTTTGTACTGAGGTATTCATTCTCTTTTCCATCGGTACGTGTTACGATCTGAGCGCTTTTGCCTGTTCCGTCATCGGTATAATCTTCATACAAATCCACCATATCCAAACTTGGAGAGAAACGTCCCCATTTATGGAAACCGGTACTGGCTTGCGATGGACTAAAGAAAATATCATAATCGTGTCCCTGATTTTCCAGTTTTGTTCCATCGATATACGATCTGGCAAAGATAATCTCATCTCCAAGCGCATTCATAAACATTTCCTGGTAGTTCTTGGCCGCTTCTTCTCCGTTGGCCGGATTCGGTTTATAAAGCGAATGAGTGGAATTATCAATAATCGCTTTTGATGCCGAAATACACTCACTATAAAAGAAATCAGCAAGTGAGGCATCCATCCCGACTAACTTTTGATTGACCGCTTCACCGGAGAAAGTCGCTCTTCCTCCATATTTAGCAAGTGATGCCGCATAAAGAGCTGCTCTCGATTTCAACGCATATCCGGCCCATTTCGTAGCACGGTAACGAGAATCACCATCACCGTCTTTAAAGTTTTCCGGTGTCGGTAGATATTCGATCGCCTTATCACATTCCTTTAATACGAATTTCCAAGTATCCTCTTCAGTACTGCGTGAGATAAACAAAGGAGTGGCATCCCCATTATAGTCGTCATCCTGAAGCCAGTCGATAAGACAAACACCTCCATAACGTTTAGCCAATTGAAAATAAATATACGCACGGGTAAAGTGAGCTTCACTCTTCAACCGATTGTATGTATCTTCAGTAATAACACCCCCCTCTTTCGCTTCAGCAATGCTTTTCATAAATATGGAAACATCTCTGTTCCGCCCATAAGCACTAACCGCAAAAATATTATTCCCGGTAACATTCGATACAAGACCTGATGTCCCTGTCCAGAAAGCGAACCCTCCAGGTCCCATACCACTACCACTACTCAGAACACTCTCATCTGTGTAATGCGTTAACTTGACATATTCGCCTCCGTTACCCCATCCACGACGATTGAACCCGATTTCCGGACGGTAGTTAAAGTCTTCCATCGGTATCGCATTGTACATATTAGCCAAAAGCGTTTTCAACCCTTTTTCGCTTGACAACAACCTATCCGAATCCATTTTTGTTAATGATTCTACATCTAAAAAATCATTACAACTGCTACTTAATGTCAAAAACATGATTGACATTAATAGCCATTTATATTTCTTGATATTCCTTATCATAATCAGATTCAATTAAAAATTTAGATTAACACCGAAATTCACCGCTTTCATAATAGGATAAGACAAACCGGCATTCCATGCATTCTCTTGTCTTTCAGGGTCCATTTTCCGTACATTTTCTTCTGCAAATGTCAATAGATTTGTGCCATTTACAAATACACGTAACCGCTCGATACCCACTTTATTCAATATCGTCTGGGGAACCGTATAACCAAGTTCTATATTTTTCAATCGTAAATATGCAACTTTCGGTCGCCAAACGTCAATGATATTAGCATCTGTCGTATTGTCGTAGTTATAAGGCCTTCCTGCCGGGAATTTCCCAGCAATCCATTGGGTGTTTGGATCCAACGGATCATCTGTTGGGCTAGCCGTATGCCAACGATCTAAAAATCTTGCGTGCATAGTCGGATAACGTCCGTATCCCCAAATATCATTCATGTGATAATTTAATGAATAAAGCGCCGCACCCTGTAGAAGCAAGCTTAAATCCCACGATTTATAGCTACCATCGAAAGTAAATCCGAATTGAAGCGGAGGATTGACACGGTTCCATGACACTCCGTCAACAGCTTCCGATGCACCGGAAGTGTATCCACTGGTACCATACGACCAGTTTTTAAACAATTGGTCCTCACCGCTAATTCGACCATCACCATTGACGTCGGTTATACGGTAAGCACCCGGCAACATCTTTGAATTACCACGGTTACCACCACTCAATGGAGCTGCTTCGTATTCATTCAATGAACCGTATTGTCCGTTATATGAATAAATCAGGCTTCGTCCTGTATAGCGATCTTCGTTTCCGTTTCTCCACCTGTCCCATTGGCTGGTAAAAGGAGCTCTTTCAACATGCAAACGTTTGGTTCTCGCAAATGTAAGATTCGCTCCTACTGTATATTTGAAATCTTTACCAATTCCGTCTCTGTATTTCAATTGTAACTCAATACCGCGATTTAAATCCGAGTTAAGATTTTCCTGCGGGAAAGAAGCACCGAACGTATTGGGCACAGAAGAGATCCTGTTGGCTAGAATACCGGTATTCTTCCGTTGGAAATACTCAAAAGTAGCGCTGAATTTGTTTCGTAGGATATCAAGATCCACACCCACATTGAAGAATTTAGCTTTTACCCATGTCATATTATCGTTTACAACACCCGGAGGATACATCCCTGTCGTTAATGTTCCGTCTTCAAAGACATAACCCCGTCGAGTATCCGAAGTATACGCCGGTAAATATTCGTATGCGTTACCCTGATCGCGTCCACTTTCTCCATAGGAAGCTCTCAGTTTTAAATTATCAACAAAAGGTGCCAGATTTTTGAAAAACTCTTCTTCAGACACACGCCATGCAGCACTCACTGAGGGGAATGTCGCCCAACGCTTACCCGGAGCATACCGGTAACTACCGTCACGACGTATCATCCCTTCAAGAAGGTATTTACCCTTGTAATCATAATTTGCGCGACCTACAAAAGCGACATATCTTCTGAATTCGCGATTACCCTCGTTTGATGCGGTACTGGCAGAAGCTTGGTCGAGGATGTCGAAAGTAAACAGATCCGAGTATGACCGGTCACCTCTTAGTTTGTCATATCGATCCTGAGAAGCCTCAAAAACGCCTGTTACATCAAGTGAGTGATCACCGAATTTTTCCGAATAATTAGCCTGGATTCTCGTATACGCTTTGTTATAAAGTCGTATTTGGTTCCAATAGCGATCCTGTCCTCTTGTCTTAGTGTAGGTGTCTGTATAATAATCATATAAATCATGTGATGCTTCCTTATCGGATTCGTTGTATTGTTTGATGTCATAAGAACCCAATACATTCACACTCAAGCCAGGCAGAAACGGGGCGGTGTATGTCAAATCCAACTGTGCGCTTCCGGTGGTGTTTTCGTTCCGCCGATACCCTTCCAAATCAGGACTTATCAAAGCAGCCGGGTTTTTGTCCTCTGGTCCGACAGCCGATAAATGATCGGTACTACCCAATGCATATGGGCCGACTCCACGGTCATTCACAATAAAACTCTTATAAGTCCATATGAAATCTTCATGTCCTCGTTGACTCTTGTCCACACGTCCCGAAACCAGGACATTCATTTTAAGATCTTTCGTCAGTTCAGCTGTGACATTACTTCTAAAGGTGTACCGCTTGTAATATTGCACGTCACTTTTAAGCAATCCATTATCTTCATTATAACCCAAACTGGTGAAATATTTGACTTTGTCACTACCCCCTCTTACCGAAACGGTATGATTGTGTGCTGGAACCGATTTATACATATACATATCAATCCAGTCCCAATCTTGATAACCGGGCTCACCATTTTTGTATTTCTGAAGTAAGTCGTCACTGTACCGTGGTGCCGCTCCGATATTTCTTTGAAATTCGTTTTCCATCATCCGATATTGGTATGCATTTGCCATTTCCGGCATACCAGTTGGCATTTTCATCCCAAACAGACCGGAATACGAAAGACGGGCTTTTCCTTCTTCACCCTTCTTTGTTGTGACAATAATTACTCCGTTTGCAGCATTCATACCATAGATAGCTGCCGATGCATCTTTCAGGATAGAAACGCTTTCAATATCATCGGAGGTTAATTGCGCTAATTCGGTAGCCCCGTCGTTCGTGCGAACGATTCCGTCTATAACGATTACCGGTGTACCAAAACCACGGATACTGATCATATTACCGAAATCACCCGGTTCACCTGTTTGCTGACGTATAAGCAATCCGGCCATTTTTCCCTGCATATTGTTTATCACGTTATCCGTTTTTGTGGTTAGTAGTTCATCCGAATTAATCGAAGCTACCGCACCAACTAACGTTGCTTTCTTTTGCGTACCATAACCAACCACAACCACCTCGTCGAGTGCTTTAGAGTCTTCTCGCATGGTGATATTGTAATGATTGGCATCGCCTACGCGTATTTGCTGGGTGACATATCCGATATAGCTGACAAGTAAAGTCGTGCCTGGAGTGACCCCTTGCAATGTGAATTCTCCATTCACATCACTGATGGTTCCTATGGCTACTCCACTTATCTGTACATTCACACCGATCAGAGGCTCTCCGGTGTTATCCGTAATCGTGCCGGAAATCGTCTTCCCATTTTGCTGTACTTTTTCTGCTTTAGCAAAAAGTACCACTTGGTGGTTATCCCGCATAGTATATGTCACAGTTGTATTTCGGGAGATCTGCTCCAGCACTGTTTCAATATTTTCATCGTTGACTTCGATGGAGATCTTTTCATTTAGTCCAATCAGTCCTTCATTATAGAAAAAGCGATAATCACTGGCTTTTTCAATCTCTTTTATGACATCCCGAACTGATTTCTCTTTGATGTCAAGAGTAAGTTGAGTTGCCGCCATGTAACCGGAGCTAACAAGGACACAACAGCACAACAACAATCGTGTAAGAAATTGCTTGATGTTACTCATTTTGAAAGTGTTTTTAATAGTACATTAGATTATTAGTGTAACTTTACAAGCTCAAAACGCATGTGATTCATCTTATAAAAACAAGGCGCAACCGACGCTGTTTCACATGTTATTTGACTTATAAATTGAGAGTGGGGTAGATTCGTAGCAGCGACTACCCCTCTTGTTTTACTTGTATTTGATCATAGGCATTCCACATTTTAATTAATAATAGAGTTTTTATTCTTTCGCTTTGTGCTTCTCACTTAATACAATCGTATCCCCACGTGATTCATAAACAATAGGAGCTGTCAGGCTGATTATTTCGATAATATTATCCAGGCTATTATTCTTGATGACACCGGAAAATTTGTATTTTTTGATTGCTTCAGAGGCAAATTCCACATGCACATTGGATAGCCGGTTTAGTATGATGGCTATCTCACTCAATGTTTGTCCATCGAATGATAGTTCGTTATTCAGCCACATCTTGTCATAAGAAGCATCTTCCGAAACACCTGACTTCAAGGAGTGTTCCGATCGGTTATAGGAAACATACTGATTAGGCGTAAGTATGAGTTCTTCTTCAGCTGTAGAAGCTTTTATCTGCCCGTTAAACAGGGTCGTCTTTATCTCGTTATCTTCACGGTATGCCTTAACGTTAAAAGCAGTCCCTAAAGCTTCGATCTCCATCTCTCCGGTTTTTACGACAAAATGAAGGTTTTCATCTTTGGCGACCTCAAAATAAGCTTCGCCCTGAAGAGAGACATATCGATCTGAAAAACCATATTCGCTCGAATACCTGAGGGTCGTATGTGAATTCAGCCACACTCTTGTTCCGTCAGGAAGAGTCACATTGGCACGCTGCCCTTTTTCTACAGCAATAAAATGCTCTTTTCGTTCCTCTGTGGGCTGGGAGGCGGTCGAAGAAAGGTCAGTGTATACTCTTGAACCGATACCTATCCCAAGCCCTATACAGAGGATCGCTATAGCAGCATACTGCCACCAAGAATAACGGCGAACAGCACCTCTTTGCCTTTTTTCTTCCGAGATCTGTATTTTTATTTTACGATAGATCCGATGTTGTATTTCAGGAGTTAATTCATTGGTATACGAATTAGTCCATTGCTCTTGGTAAAACGCTTCCAACGTCTCCTCAGCTAATTCCTTCTGGCACCAGTCTTGTAGTTGCTGTCTTTTATCTGAAGGCAATTCACCTTTTATAAAGGCGTCTAACAATTCGATGTAATTGATCTTTTTCATACTATTTCCTACTATGAATATCCTTCAAAATGACAGATCACTTACAACGATGTAATAAATAATGATTTTTTAACAAATCAACAATAATAATAAAAGGGAGATACCGGTATCCGAAGAGAGTTTTTTCTTTATAAATAAGAGTGATCTGTATATTTGTGTTTCTACTGTTTTCTCTGATATCGCTAATTGGGCAGCAATCTCTTTATTCGAAAGATGCTCCTGCCGGCTTAACTTATAGATCATTTTTCTGGCAGGAGGTAATTCTTCTATCAACTGATCGATATACTCTTTCAGGAAACCCGTCACAATTTCCTCTTCCGTATCCAAGTCAGTCGTAGCGGTCAGTTGTTTTTCCAATTTATTAATGATGCCTTCTGCCTGCAAGCGGCTCTCTGTTTCTTTATAAACTAAATGACGGGCGATGGTAAAGATATACGACTCAAATTTCTGTTTAGGATCGATCAGTGAACGTTTTTCCCAGATTTTCAGAAACACATTCTGCGTCAGGTCCTCCGCTAAGGTTTTATCGTGTAATAAGGAATGAACAAAATTATAGACCCATGGGCTATATTGCAAAAAAATCAGTTCAAACGCTTTCTCATCCCCCTTTTGCAATCGGATGAGCAATTCTTCATTAATAGTATCTGTTTGACGATTTTTCATTTGTAAAAAATAACCTACTGACAAAAATAAGAAAAGAAAAGAAATATTTACATAATTAAAAGAAAATATACAACATGACGATCATTTTTATAGCTGCTGTTTTCAGAATATCAAACAAAAATTTCTTCTCCTTCTCCGGAGAAAGCGACAACTCTATTTTCACATCTATTAAAAAAACATCTAAAAAAGCATTAAGATAATGGGATCAAAGTGAGAAATCAAGTCGTTTATAGTTTGATAATTAAAGAACATTTATACATTTGGTGCAGATTAGAAAAGTGGTGATGAATAGAATATTAATCATTGGTTTATTTATTAGTCTGACTAACTCTTACCAGACTTATGCACAATGGACGGCAAAAGACTCCATTTGGTTGCAAAACATACTTTCAGGCAAAGACAGTATACAGTTAAACCCTGAAACAATGCGAGCCATTGAGGGGGGTACATTTTTGAATTTTGACCAACCGGCAGGTTCGGGCATGTCTGCCCCTTCGGAGATTCCCATCATCAAAGATTTTTCCGACTATTTTCAACCGGAAGATACGGTTTCACATAAGGTGGCTTTAAAAGACTTACCTCCCTATGTATTCTGGCATTACGGAAAAAATCTGCCTTTATCACCTCTTCAGGTCAATCCTGCATTACTCCACGACACGCGTCTGAGGGAACATGCACGTTATCCATCCGGCTCCTCTTTCGATCATTTATTACAAATGGCATTCAGTCCTACGTACCGAAATATTCAGCATAACCGGAAACACGCTGTTGCATGGAAAACATACAATAACCTACCATCAAAAGAGCTGAACGAAAAACAGAAAAAACAGCGTAAAGATCAAGCTAATTTACCATTGCCACTGGTTACAACAAAGTCGAAAAAAGATTCGATCGAGACTACAATAAACATTGTCCCGGATGAATATATCTTATCTATAAAGGATTCGACTTCCCTGCCGGGCGACTCGGTTCTTTTATGAAGAAGGATTCGATTCCAGCCACCAATCGATCATTTTACGGGCCAGACTCAGTTTGCGTGGCAACTCCGGCAGATGAGCACGGTCAAAAAACGCGGCTGATTTCAACTCCTCTTCCTGCAAAACAAGCTCTCCCTCGACATAATCGGCTATAAAACCGACCATTAATCCACTGGGGAATGGCCACGGTTGGTTCGCAAAATAGGTGATATTATTCACCGTTAGACCGGTCTCTTCCCTGACTTCACGGGCTACACATTCTTCCAAAGTCTCTCCCGCTTCCAGAAATCCGGCAACAAGTCCATGAAATGTTCCTTTAAAGTTCCGAGCCTGTACGAGCAGGATCTGATCTCCTTTACGCACTAAGGCAAGAATGGCTGTTGATATCACTGGATATTGCTCAAAGTGGCAGGAAGGACAAACTTTGGTGATAGGAGTAGTCTGTTGAGTAGGGATTCCGCAAACAGGACAAAAACGGCTATGCATCTCCCAATACAAAATCTGAGCTGCTCGCCCGGCAATCTTATATAAGCCGGAATCAAGGAATCCCCATGCTTCACGCAAAGAGGTGAAAAAATAACGGCTATTATTGATCTCCACACCCGGTTCTGGAATGGCGACCACACAATTTTCTTTTTCCGGAGAAGAGACATCCAGTTTAAAAGAAAGTGGTACCGGAGGATTCAGACTTTCCGGTACCATATATTGACCATCACGATGTTCGATCAGTAATTGATCGTTATCAAAAATAAACCAACAAAAATGTTTCTCCCTATGCATCATCTACCATTTTATAACGGCAGACAAAGATAGTTTTTTTAGATTTATTTCTTCTTCTCTTTTCTGCGCTCCATTTCAATTTTCAACATCCGCAATTCCCGGCCGGTTTGTCCGGCAACAGAGGTGTTCTCCTCCGCCCGGCGAATCAGATAGGGCAACACATCACGTACAGGCGCATAAGGTACATATTTCGTCACATTGTATCCGGCAGCCGCCAGATTGTATGAAATATTATCACTCATGCCCAGCAGTTGGGAGAAAAAGATACGCGGATCATCTCTTTTTAATCCCTTTTCATCGATCAATTGGGCTAATTTATAATTACTCTCTTCATTATGAGTCCCCATAAAAAGTTCCATCCGGTCGATATGCTCTACCACAAACCGCACCCCGGCATCAAAATTTTCATCCGTCGCTTTTTTGTCTTTACAGATCGGATCGGGATACCCCTTTTCTGCAGCACGAGCACGCTCTTCTTCCATATAAGCGCCACGCACAAATTTTATGCCCGGAAAATACCCCCACTTCTCTGCGTCTTTCAGTATACGTTCCAAATAAGGCATCCGGTCGTGCCGGTACATTTGTAATGTGGCAAATACAATGGGGCGCTCCCGGTTGAACATACGCATGGCATCATCCGTCAGATCGTCAATCGCATTCTGAAAACAATAATCCTCTGCATCTACCAGAATACGCACCTGATTATCATAGGCACGTTGACAAAGATCCATAAACCGGTCACGAAATTGCTGGAACTCTTTCCGCTCCTGCATCGTCAGGTCTTCCCGCTTCTCTGAAGCTTTGCACAACACCTCATCACGTGTGATTGTCGATGGTTTAAATACCGCATAAGCAATATTTTCATTCCCCTTGGCATTATCTATCGAACGGAGCGTTTCTTTAAAAGTCGCTTTTATCCCTTTTTTGGTCTGTTCGCCTTCTGCCGAGAAATCCAACGTGGACTTCACATTATATTTACGTAAGTGTTGGATCGTTTTCTCGCAATCCTTAACGGTTTCGCCACCGACAAACTGTTTATACAAGGTAGGTTTCACCGCCCAGTTCAACGGAAAATGAATCTTAATGGCTATATTAGAAAGTACTTTTCCGCATTTAACGATCCAAGGATATTTCATCACGCTGAAAAGCAAGTAGGCATTCTGTAGTTCCCCTTTTGATTTAGAGGAGAACGCAATCTCCGTATTATTAAAATCAAGCATAATAGTATAAATTGAGAATTGAAGTTGAAAATAAAAAACTGAAAGTCGGATTCAAATCCCACTTTCAGTTTCCGTTTTTTTATTGCTCACCAAGAAATGGATACCCGTAATCTGTCGGTGGAACCAGCGTTTCTTTAATACAACGTGGGTTGGTCCATCGCGTCAGATTCAACGGTCCGCCAGCCTTATCGTTTGTCCCTGAAGCTCTGGAACCGCCAAACGGCTGCTGAGCGATTACTGCACCTGTCGGCTTATCATTGATATAGAAATTACCTGCCGAATAGCGTAGTTTATCAAAAGCAGTCTGAATCGCATAACGATCTTTTGCGAAAATAGAACCGGTCAATCCATAAGGTGAAGTACGGTCACATAACTCAAGAGCCTCTTCATATTTGTCGTCCTCATAAACATAGATGGTAATCACCGGGCCGAAGATCTCTTCCGTCATCGATTTGAATAACGGATTCGTTGTTTGAATCACTGTCGGTTCAATAAAATACCCCACAGACTTATCCCCTTTTCCTCCGAAAATAATTTCAGCATCTGTCGCCTGCTTCGCATAGTCGATATACCCCATGATATTGTCAAAGGACGGCTCATCAATAACGGCATTGAAGAAATTAGAGAAATCCTGCGGATCACCCATCTTGATCTCTTTCAACATATCCCCCACCTGCTCCTTTATCGCTTTCCATAGTGATTTCGGGATATATGCACGTGAGCCGGCCGAACATTTTTGGCCTTGATATTCAAACGCACCACGAACAATTGCAGTCGCTACTTCTAATGTAGGAGAAGAGGGATGCACAAAAATGAAATTTTTACCACCTGTTTCTCCGACTATTTTAGGATATGATTTGTAGGTTTCCAGATTATTCCCCATCTGCCGCCAAAGCGTATTGAAAGTCGCTGTCGAACCGGTGAAATGGAACCCGGCTAAATCCGGACTGGCTGTGATCACCTTGCCGATCAGACTACCCTGCCCCGGAATAAAATTCACGACTCCATCGGGTAATCCGGCCTCCTGGAAGACCTTCATTAATAAATAATTGGAATGGATTGCTGTGGTTGATGGTTTCCAAACGGCTACATTCCCCATCATCGCCGGTCCCATATTCAGGTTGCTGGCAATAGAGGTAAAGTTAAACGGACTCAGAGAGAATACAAATCCTTCCAATGCGCGATACTCCATCCGATTTAAAAGACCTTTATCCGAATACGGTTGATCGGCATAGATCTGCCCGGCATAAAAAGCACTATAGCGTAAAAAATCGATCAATTCACAAGGTGCATCGATTTCGGCTTGATACGGACTCTTGCTCTGCCCTAACATCACGGATGCATTCAACAAATAACGGTATTTAGTGGCAAAAAGTTCGGCAACACGTAGCATCACTGAAGCACGCTCCAACCAGGGCAATTCCGACCATTCTTTATGCGCTTTCATGGCTGCATCAATGGCCATCTGTACCTCTTTTTCACCTGCTTTGTGATAAGTGGCTAATACATGTTTGTGATTATGAGGCATTACGACCTTTCCGGTGTTTCCTGTTCTGACCTCTTTTCCACCAATAATCAGAGGGATATCCCACTCCTCCGAACTGAGTTGAGCTAAAGCACCTTTTAGTAATTGTTTATCATTAGATCCTGGTGCATAAGATTTTACCGGCTCATTGCCGGGATTAGAGAATCTGTAAATAGCGTTATTCATGATCCGTATTATTTAAATAATTTGTGTGTTTTTCTGCTCGTAAACGTACAAAATATATTTGAAAAACAGCGATTCATCATCTATTTTATAAAAAACAAAATCATTTTCTCTCCCTCTCATTTCAGGAAATACAATACATAACTTACTCAAAAAAGACAGAACAGCGGCCTCATTGTTGACAATATGTCAGATAAGCCGGGAAAAACAACGATACAAACAATGCGTTTTAGCCGGAAAACCTATCTTTTTTTTCTGCATCTGCAACTATTTTCTCCACCTCCCAACGGTTTTTTTGAACCGATTGAAACACTTTTCTGTTAGAGGTACGTCTAAATTTGTTTAGAGGTACCTCTAAAATGATTTACACGTACCTCTAAATTGTTTTAGACGTACCTCTAACAAAAAACAAACCTAGGTGTAACAAAAAAGTGTTATAATTGCTGCAAAAAAAAGGACGGAATGTTTTTCTTATTCCGTTCAGATGGAGCAGGTAAAGAATTGTTTCTTAACTTTGTCGGTATAATCGGAATACATTATATCATGAACACAAATACGACAAAACGAATTGATCAACTCCGTGAACGGATGAAAGCCAGTCAGTTCGACGCCTACATCATTCCAAGTTCCGATCCACACTTAAGCGAATATCCGGCTTCAAGATGGAAGTCTCGCCAATGGATATCCGGTTTTACCGGCTCGGCCGGCACAGTCGTGGTCACACAGGAAAAGGCTGGACTATGGACCGATTCCCGTTATTTTTTACAGGCGGAAAAACAACTGGCTGGTTCCCCTATTACATTATATAAAATAGGGCTACCCGAAACACCGACAATCGCTCAGTTTTTACTTACTGAATTGGGCGAAGAACAAGTCGTCGGGTTAGATGGACAGACATACAGTACAACAGACGCTCGCCTGTTGGAAAAAGCATTAAACAAAAAGAAAATCCGGTTAGACTTCAATTCCGATTTAGTCGATGAAATCCGAGAAAATCGACCGGAAATACCGTCTAATCCCTTGTTTGAAATACCTCTTGAGTTAAGTGGCCAATCGGTCGGAGATAAACTCGACGAAATCAACAACCTGTTACGAAAAGAAGGCGCTGACTGTCTGATTATTACCGCCCTTGACGAGGTGGCTTGGACATTCAATATACGGGGTACGGATGTCGCTTATAACCCGGTGATAATCAGCTATGGATTTGTTTCAGAGAAAGAATCCGTACTTTTTATCGACCCACGAAAGCTAACGGAAGAGGTGGCTGAATACTTAAAAAAAGCGGGTGTCGTACTGGCCGACTATACGATGATCAATCAATATTTATCCCGATTACCTGCAAAAACGTCCGTATTCATCGATCCAAAACAGATTAACATCTCGTTATTCAACACCATCCCCAAAGGGTGTTCCATCGTCGAAGGAATCACTCCGACCAACCACCTTAAGAGCATCAAAAACGAGACGGAGATCAAAGGGTTTAAAAATGCACTATTAAAAGACGGCATTGCCCTGACTCGCTTCTATATCTGGCTGGAAAAACAGATGGCCAAAGGGGAAAAAGTAACCGAGTTGAGCGCTTCAGCCAAACTATCAGCTTTCAGAGCCGAACAACCACAATATATTATGGATAGCTTCGGCACAATCTGCGGGTATGGAGCCAACGGAGCTAGTCCACATTATTCGGCAACACCGGAAACCGACGCAACATTCAAACCGGAAGGGTTACTATTGATCGATTCCGGGGGGCAATATCTTGACGGAACGACCGATATCACCCGCACAATAGCCCTGGGAGAACCGACCGAACAGATGAAAAAAGATTTTACCCGTGTGCTTAAAGGTATGATTAGTCTGGCTAAAGCGAAATTTCCGAAAGGCACCCGCGGATCTCAACTGGATATATTGGCTCGAAAAGCGTTATGGGATGCCGGAATTCAATACTTGCACGGCACCGGACATGGGATCGGACATTGTCTGAATGTACACGAGGGGCCACAGAGTATCCGGATGGAAGAGAATCCTGTTCCGTTAAAACCGGGCATGATCACAAGTAATGAACCGGCTATGTATCGCGCCGGCGCCTATGGCATCCGAACAGAAAACATGATCCTCGTTCGTGAAGATAGTGAAACAGAATATGGTAAATTCCTGGGATTTGAAACATTAACCTTGTGTTTTATCGACACCCGGTTAGTTCTTGTTCCCATGCTCTCTATGAGGGAGCATGCCTGGCTGAACAAATATCATCAAATGGTCTGTGAATTGCTGACTCCGCACCTAAACAAAGAGGAGGCAGAATGGCTGAAAGAAAAAACGAAAGAAATCTAAAACAATGATGAATGGTTAATGGTTAATGATTAATTATTAATGAAAGAAAGAAAGAAAAAAAATAATTAATCATTTATAATTCATAATTAATAATTTAAAAAAGTGGCTTTAATTAAATCGGTAAGAGGCTTTACGCCTAAAATAGGAGAAGATACATACCTGGCTGATAATGCGACAATCATTGGAGACGTGGTCATTGGTAAGGGGTGCAGTGTCTGGTTTGGAACTATTCTTCGTGGTGATGTCAATTCAATACGGGTAGGTAATGGGGTGAATATTCAGGATGGTTCTGTATTGCACACCTTGTATGAGAAATCGACCATAGAGATCGAAGATGACGTTTCCATCGGACATAATGTGACTATTCACGGTGCTAAAATCTGCGCGGGTGCTTTGGTCGGAATGGGTTCTGTGGTTCTGGATAACGCCGTGATCGGTGAAGGAGCAATTATTGCTGCCGGCTCTGTGGTACTTAGCAATACGATCGTTGAACCGGGTAGTATTTATGCAGGTGTACCGGCTAAGTTTGTTAAAAAAGTAGATCCGGAACAATCCAAGGAGATCAATCAGAAGATTGCAAAAAATTACCATATGTACGCGTCGTGGTACAAATGAAGATCCTCCTCATTTGTACCAAATGGACAATGGATAATTGACACTTATAATTCATATTTCATAACTCATAACTCATAATTAAAATTGAAACGTTTAGGAGTTGGAATAATTATTTTAATCTGTGGTGTCGGACTGTTTCTGGCATTACCTTCGAATTATTATCTTCGCCGGGCGTTGGTTCATTTGACCCCGACGATTGATCAGTATCCGATTTTTGAGAACCGGGTTATCCGGGCTGATGATCCCCAACCATGGCCATTTGCGGCGGAATACAACACACATTTTATTGATGAAAAGTTTATTCCCGTTTTCGAGGAGTTGGGTACGGTTGCTTTTATAGTGATTAAAGATGGTCGGTTGCTCTTCGAACAGTATTGGCAGGATTATTCAGCGAAGTCGCATAGCAATTCGTTTTCAATGGCTAAGAGTATTGTATCGCTAGGTATTGGCTGCGCGATCGATGATGGATTTATACAAAGTGTAGATCAGCCGGTCAGTGATTTCGTTGACGGGTTTGCGGGATATGGAAACAAACCATTAACCATTCGTCACCTGTTGACGATGAGTGCTGGTGTTGATTTTCAAGAAGCATATACATCTCCTTTCTCTCCTACCACCAAACTGTATTATGGCTGCGACCTGTGGAAAGTAACCTCCGAAATGAAAGAGATAGACGAACCCGGCAGATATGTTGTGTATCAGAGTGGGGTCACACAACTACTGGCGTTCGTATTGGAAAAAGCAACCGATGAAAAGATCAGTTCATATATTTCCCGTAAATTATGGACACCCATGCATGCTGAAGAACATGCATTATGGAGTCTTGACAAAGAAGAGGGTATGGAAAAAGCGTATTGTTGCTTTAACAGTAATGCCCGGGATTTTGCCCGTTTCGGACAACTGATTCTGAATAAAGGTACCTGGAACGACAAACAACTGGTTTCTGAGAATTATATAAAAACAGCGACTTCATCGGACAATTCTCTGATATTCCAGGAGTATAACGAACCAAATAATCAGTATGGATATCAATTCTGGATATTGAACTTTAATGGAATGAATATCCCGTATATGCGGGGTATTTACGGGCAGTATGTTTTTGTGATTCCGGACAAGAACGCTGTAATCGTGCGTCTCGGACATCAGCGGAGTGAAACACGTACAGATCAGCATTACCCGGATGACATCGATACCTGGCTGGCTGCCGGATTGGCTATCATTGACAAAACAAATACGAACTAACATTTAACTATCATGAAAAAAGAGAAGTGACTCACTTAAATATATATTTTATGAAAAAAACTCTATTCTTTGCCGGTACTCTGGCACTATTTTTATCAAACGCGTATGGGCAATCCGTTCATCCTCCCAAAGAGATGACCTACGCCCAGCAACCTCCTTTCAACCCTCCGGGGTATGTCTGTTATAAAACGCCCGGACCAATTACGGTTGACGGCAAATTGTCGCCGGAAGAATGGGACGCCATCCCTTGGACAACCAATTTTGCCGATATCGAAGGGGATAAAGGAGCGAAACCTTATCTGCAGACAAAAATGAAGATGGCGCATGACGACAATGGCATGTACTTTGCCGCATGGCTTGAAGAACCGCATATCTGGGCTACATTAACCGAGCATGATGCGACTATTTTTCAGGACAATGCCTTTGAAATGTTCTTCAACCCGACAAACGACACCCATCATTACCTGGAATATGAGGTGAATGCACTGGGTACCGTTTGGGATCTTTACCTGAGCAAGCCTTACCGCGATAACCCGGTCACGTTCAGCAACTGGGAATTTAACGGGATGAAATCGGCTGTTTATCTCGACGGCACGTTGAATGATCCGACTGATACGGATCATTGTTGGACAGTAGAAGTTTTTATCCCCTGGCGTTCGCTTTATCAGGTGATGCCAAGAGTCAGAAAGCCGGCCGACGGCGATCAGATACGCGCTAACTTTATGCGTGTGCAATGGCCGTTGGAAGTTAAAGAGGGTAAATATGTCAAAATACCTAAAAAAGAGGGCACTGCCCGAGCCGAGTCCTACTGGCTATGGGCGCCGATCGGTATTGTCAGCGCTCATTTACCGGAATACTGGGGATATATTCAATTCACCGAAACGATCGCCGGAAAAGGTGAAGTCGCTTTCAAATGGAATCCGGATGAAGATATCAAATGGGCGCTTCGCCAGCTTTATCTCCGCCAACGTGAATTCAGACAGACGCACGGATACTATACCTCTAATCCGGCCGACCTGAAACCTGCGGAAGTTTGCCCGGCTGAATGGTTGAAAAAAATAAGTATAGAGACCACCTCTTCCATGTATGAAATCAGCCTATCCATCGACAAAAACAATACTTGGAATATTCGTCAGGACGGACTGGTCTGGCAGAAAAAACCGCAAGTTCAACGTTAATGCAACAGCTAGGAAACACGACGTTAACCCAGTTGCCCGAGAACCGGAAAATTGAGATCTTTAAACTGGAGCAAGCCGATGATCCATTGTTCGACAATTATCAACGGTATGATTTCTATCAATTGATCTGGTTCATAAAAGCGGGTGACAATCCCGTCTATTTCCTGGATTTTAAAGAATACACCCTCTCTGACAATCAATTTGTCCTGGTTTTTCCGGGACAAATTGATATGTTGGATCCTCAAGGAAAAGAAGGATATATTTTCGGTATTGATAACGACTCCTTCTTTCGGATGAATCAACGCATCAACTCCGACTACCTCAATGGGTATTTCTCCAATATTTTTTTAACTCCCGACTCCCAAACCACCTCTATTCTCAAGCAACTCACAGACTTAATGCAGGTTGAATACAACGGAGACAACAGACTTCCACTAATGGAAAGTTATATGGAAGCCTTTCTGTTTCATCTCTCTTCATTGACTGCAAACAGTGCAGTAAACAGTAACGATTTTATTATATCGCGATTAATGCGACTGATAGATATCCATTTCGTAACACACCGTGATACGGAGTTTTACGCCCGGGAGTTGGGCTTGACGCATAAAAAAGCCAATGAAGAATGTAAAAAGGGAACCGGCAAAACAATCAAACAACACATACAGGAACGGTTGATCCTGGAAATAAAAAAAGAGATACGCCTGAACCGGAAAAGCCTGAAAGAGATCTCTTTTGATCTGGGCTTCAGCGAACCGGCCTATTTCACCCGTTTTTTTAAACAACAGACAGCGACCACACCAAAAGCGTTCAGGGAACAACAGGTTCATTTGTCCAAGTAATCGGAGGATTTGTATAAGCGCACAACCGATGAGCAGTACTACTTTTGTGTCCTAAAAAATAAAATGAAACATTTCACTTTGATGCAATGGATAGTTATTCTTATCCTCTCATTATTGACTGCACTTGAACCGCTTTGCATCGATATGTATTTACCCGGATTTATCCGGATTGCTGAAGCGTTCTCCACACCTATCGCATCGGTACAGATCTCCTTATCCACTTTTCTGGGTGGCTTTGCCGTCGGACAGTTAATCTGGGGACCTTTGGCCGACAGATTCGGACGGAAAAAGCCGATACTGATCTCCCTTTTTATTTTTATACTGGCATCCGTAGCCTGTCTGTTTGTCAATACAATAGAACAATTATGGGTCGTCCGATTTATACAAGCATTAGGCGGTTGTGGAGGAGTAGTGATTTCACGGGCAGTAGTCACCGACTATTTCGACAAAACGCAGACCCTGAAAATCTTTGCCGTATTAGCGCTGATTATGGGAGTGGCTCCTATTGTGGCTCCGGTGATCGGAAATGCTGTACTTTACACCTTTGAATGGATTGGGTTATTCCATGCGATGGTTATACTTGGCATTGCTCTTTTCTTATTGACACTCTTCTGCCTACCCGAGACCCTTCGGAAAGAGCAAAGGATAGAAAAAAAGAATAATGTCTGGGTCAGTTACTGGCAGATATTGAAAGTCCGAAAATTTATGGTATACTCCATGCTTGCCGGACTGGCTAATGGTGCATTAATGATCTATGTTGCCAACGGCCCTTTCCTGATTATGGAATATGGTGGATTTTCCGGTAATATATTCAGTCTTGTAATCGGAATTAATGCACTGGGACTAATGATCGGTTCATATATTACGACTGTATTACAAAAACATATCCCGACAAACAGACTGGTAAAGTACGCCTTGTTATTTATGAGTGCAGCAAGCATCATCCTGTTTACTACAATGTATATGGATTTAGGCATAATACCGATTCTTACGGTTTTGTTCTTTTACGTCTTTCCGATTGGTGTATTATTCCCGACTACAACAGAACTGGCTATTACTCCATTCATCAATGACAGTGGTACAGCATCCGCCCTTTTCGGTTCTATCCAACTGATGGTGGCATTTATCTGTTCACTCGCCTCCAATTACATCAGCGACGGAACCGTTACGACGATCGGGTTGGCATTCCTGCTTTGCAGCCTGGCGTCACTCATCGTAATCTTCAGTCCAATCAATAAAAAAGAAATGCGGCAGACGACTATTCCTTCAACAGGGTGCTGATTTTAAGACTGGATCGAACTGTCGGTTCTTCTGCATACGAAAACGAAACGATTGAAGAAAAATAATCGTTTGACAACTATCAAACGATCATTCCACAATTGTGAAATGATCATTTGATAATTATAGAATATTCGTTCGACATTTGTCAAACGATTTTATATCCGAAGAAATTCCTCTTATAATATGAGAAAAAGCGACAATATCATTTAATCAATCCACTTATGCCACTTTTTATGATCGTCATACCCGGCAGCAACCATTGTTTCGATAAACTGCATACCTCTCACACCATCATAAGCGGTAGGAAAGTCCAGACAGTCGGCACAAGGTGTTTCTCCTTTCAACTTAGCCATAACCGTCAGGGCAAAATTGCGATAAATATTGGCAAACGCTTCAATAAAACCTTCAGGATGTCCGGCTGGAGTACGGGTATTCCATTTGGCCTCTTCGCCCAGGAATGTATTATTTCCGACTTGAAGAATTTCAGACGGACGGTCAATCCATTTCATGATCAATAGATTCGGATTCTCCTGATGCCACTCTAAACCGCCCTTTTCACCGTAGATACGTATATTAATGTTATTCGCTTCGCCAATGGCAATCTGACTAGCTATCAACGTTCCTTTTACTCCACCTTCAAACCGCAAAAATGCGGCTCCGTCATCATCGATCGGACGCCCGGGAACAAATGTATTCAGTTCGGCACAAAGTTCTTCTACTTTTAATCCGGTCATATATTCACTTAAATGCCAAGCATGTGTTCCGATATCTCCCATACAACCGGCTTTCCCCGACAGCTTCGGATCAGTACGCCAACCGGCATTATTTCCGCCTAACAGTTCTATCCGCTCAGCCAACCAGCCCTGTGGATACTCCACATACAATCGCCGCAACCGGCCTAATTCGCCTCGCGCGATACGTGCCTTAGCCTCTTTCACTGCCGGGAAAGCCGAATAAACATGCGTCAGAGCCAAGATCAAACCGGTCTCTTCGACTTTCTTTTGCAACTGCTTGGCTTCATCTAAAGAGAACGTCATCGGTTTATCTACGACAACATGAAAACCTCTTTCCAACGCCATCATGGCCGGTTCGAAATGAAAACGGTTGGGCGTAACAATTGTCACAAAATCCATTCGTTCCTCTTCCGGCAAAGCCATTTCTCGTTCGAACATTTCCTGATAAGTGTTGTAGATTCTATTTTCCGGAAGGAAATAAGAGCGTCCGGAACTTTTAGAAATCTCGGGGTCAACACTGAAGCACCCGCATACTAATTCAATGAGATTGTCCATAAAGGCAGCACGGCGATGGATCGCACCTATAAAGGCATCACTTCCGCCACCTACCATACCCATTTTTAATTTTCTGTTTTTCATGATAATGTGATTACTTAAACGATTGTATCTTTCTATAAACTTAGTACTTAAAGGATCTGAATATATTTCAACCATTTGGATATTAACCCTTTCACCTCTTCATGATACGTAAAAGGCGCAGTTATACCAAAGCCATGTCCACCGGATGGGAAGATATACATGGCAGCAGAAATTTGCTTGTTTTTTAATGCTTCATAATATAAAAGACTGTTTTCCGGAACAACGACCGTATCGTCATCACTCAACAACAATAACGTTTTAGGTGTTTTCGCATCGATCTGTTTCTCCAAGCAATACCGATCAACGTATGTTTCATCATGGATCAACTCACCTAACAAATTCTGTTTTGATCCGGCATGAGTAATGCGATCATCCAAACTGATCACCGGATAAAACAGAATCGCAAAATCGGGACGATTTGCTGCTGTAGCCAACGTGCTTAACGAGGCCGCCAGATGCCCTCCGGCAGAAGAGCCTACCACACCTACCTTAGAAGACAAAACACCCCATTTAACCGCATTTTCCCGTATTACAGACATCGCTTTTTCCGCATCTTTTAAAGGGATGGTATGCTCTCCCTTCGGCAACCGGTATTTTAAGACGATCGCCACCAAACCTTTTTCTGCAAACCATTTCGCCATCGTATGCCCTTCATGATCAATGGCCAAACCTGCATATCCTCCACCCGGACAAATCAAGACTGCAGGAGATTGTTTTTGCTGCTGAGAGGGGAAATAGAGATACAGTTCTGCCTCATTGTGTGGTTCTTCAGGCCAAAGTTTCAGTTGTTCCATTTGTTGTGCATGAAGAGTGGCGCATAAAACAAAGAAACAGGATAGGAATAGGTATTTCATCTTATTCTCTTGTTAAAGGATTATTCATTAAAATATTACAAAACGATTTATGCGACGAATATAATTAAAAACTACCTTTGCGTCTAAACAAACACGTAAAAACTAATTGTTATATGAGAAATCTTCATCTTTTACTTATTTTTTTGGCCTTTAGCTTCACCGCCACCGTTCAGGCTCAACAATCGAAAGGCGGAATTACGCCGGAGATGCTGAAGCAAATCAAACAATCGTACAAAGGCACTGCAACCGACAAAGCACTTTATAATGCCATTAGCAATAATGACATTAATAAACTGGCGATCAACAACGATAGTAAGAATCATTTCGACACTTACTTCTCCAACAGAGTAAACAGCAAAGGGATCACCAATCAAAAATCGTCCGGACGTTGCTGGCTATTTACAGGGCTGAATGTTTTCCGGGCTAAAATGATCGCTAAATATAATATGGGAGACTTCCAATTCTCACCTAATTACTCATTCTTCTGGGATCAATTGGAAAAAGCAAACCTGTTCTTACAGAGTATTATCGACACTAAAGACAAACCGATGGAGGATCGAACAGTGGAGTGGTTGTTCAAAAATCCGCTAAGCGACGGTGGTCAATTCACCGGTGTATTCGACATTTTAAGCAAATATGGTGTTGTTCCTGCGGAAGTCATGGTTGAAACAAACAGCAGCAACAACACCGGAAGAATGGCCAATCTGATCAGTCTCAAACTGAAAGAATATGCCCTTCAGTTACGCGATCAGGCATCTAAAGGAGCAAATGCCAACACGTTGGAAAAGAACAAAACAGAAATGTTAGGTACTATTTATCGGATGCTGGCCTTAAACCTGGGCGAACCACCCACATCATTCACCTGGACGCGAAAGGATTCGAAAGGCAACCCTGTAAATACCAAAGAATATACTCCCCTATCTTTCTATGAGGAATATATTGGTGAAGATCTGGCAAACAATTATGTGATGTTAATGAACGACCCGACCCGGGAATATTATAAACTATACGAGATCGATTTCGACAGACACCGTTACGACGGAACCAACTGGACCTATGTCAACCTTCCCATAGAAGAGATCAAAGAGATGGCTATTGCTTCAATTAAAGACAGCACCATGATGTACTTCTCCTGTGATGTCGGTAAATTCTTTGACCGCGAAAGAGGGTTGTTGGATGTCGATTACTACGACTACGGCTCTCTTTTCGGCACGACATTCGGCATGGACAAAAAACAACGTATTCAAACATTTGCCAGCGGCTCTTCTCATGCGATGACTTTAATGGCTGTCGACCTCGACGAACAAGGACAATCAAAAAAATGGATGGTAGAAAACAGCTGGGGACCAGGAGCGAACAATGGTCACCTGATCATCACCGACGAATGGTTTAATGAATATATGTTCCGTTTGGTCGTTGAGAGAAAATATATTACCAGCAAAACAAAAGAAGTCCTCAGCCAAAAACCGATTCGTCTTCCGGCTTGGGATCCGATGTTTGCCAACGAAGAGTAAACGATTATTTCTTTATCTCCGGATAGCTGATGCGTGTGTGAAACATGGTTTTCAGTTTCTCAACAAAAACCTGTTTCACCTCCTCTACATCACGAAAAGTTAAAGGCGTATTCCGCAATAACCCGTCAGCGATCTGACCGTCAATTATTTTATTCACCAACTGCGAGATGCTTTCTTCCGTATACTCTTTAAGACTACGGGAGGAAGCTTCTACCGCATCGGCCATCATCAGAATTCCGGTTTCTTTAGAGAAAGGATCGGGACCCGGATAAGAGAACAAGGCATCATTAACCACTTTATATGGATACTTATTCTTATACGAATTATAAAAATATTTTGCCTTACCCGTACCATGATGTGTACGTATAAAATGAACGACCGCTTCAGGCAGATTCGCCTTTTCCGCTATTTTAACCCCTTCAGGCACATGGCTGATGATGATCTGCGCACTCTCTTCTAACGATAATTGATCATGCGGATTAAGACCTCCCTGATTCTCCGTAAAATAAGCCGGGTTAACCATTTTCCCGATATCATGATACATCGCACCTGTTCGTACCAGAGAAGCATTTGCTCCAATCTTACCGGCAGCTTCAGAGGCCAGGATAGAGACCTGAATAGAATGTTGGAATGTACCCGGTGCCGTTTCAGATAATTTCTGCAAGATAGGCGTATTGATATTCGACAACTCTACCAAAGTAATATTAGAGACGTATCCAAACGTTTTTTCCAACATATACACCAGGATATACGCAAACATCAACAAGATGAAATTAATACCGAAATAGAGGATCATGATCCAGTTAATCTTATTAAAATCAGCTTCCTGATAAAGTGACAAGCTAATATAACTTAATGAATAAGCCAGGAATATAATAAATGCACACCGGATCAATTGAGAACGTTCCGATAAATCGCGGAGACTAAACGTCACCACCATACCGACAATGGCCTGTAGAAATAAGAACTCATGAGGAAAAGGTACGATCAATGAACAGATCAATGCAATGATCCAATGCGTAAATAAGGCTGTTCGGGAATCAAAAAAGGTTCTGACAACGATGGGAACAATAGCATAGGGCAAAATATAGACATTGAATAATGTATAAGCGACACAAAACTCCGTCAATATGCAACTTACAAAAATACACAGAATCAAAAACAGTACATTCCGCCTACTATTAAATATATGTATACGGAACGACCACAAATAAAGCCAGAAGCAAAAGATCAACCCGAATATCAGGACAATCGCCCCTCCCATAATAACCCCTAATCGTTGAGAACCTCCCGATTTCGACTCATAGATAATCCGTAACGAACGCAATACTTTATAGGTCTGTTCATCCACAATCTCCCCCCGGTCGACAATACGTTCTCCGGCCTGAACTACCCCGCTGGACAACGAGACACTATTCACCAGTTCCGTTTTCACTCGCTCGGTCATATACTCATTAAAAATCACATTCTCCGCCAGGTATTCATTAATATTTGCCGACTGTAATACCGATTTATCCAAACGCGCTGGCGCATTATTCAGAATAAACTCATAAGCCGTCCGGACAGTAAAAAAGTCAGAGACATAATAAGGCTGCGACACATTGTTCACCACCAGATTCACCTTTTCATACTCCTCCTCTTTCATTTTCTCAAAATCAAGGGTGGATACGATACCTTTTGAGTATAGTTGCGTCAAAGAACGTTCAATATATTGCAGATAAGAGGAGGTTATTGTCTCCTTCAGCGATGCATTATAATCACTTCTTAATTTATTGATCTGGATATTTCCGACTGTAGCATCTTTGCGGTAATAGGGTTCAAAATAGCGGAGTATACTGTCTTTCTCTGCCTTGACTTCTTCATCGGTCTTATAAATGGGAAAATCACTTGGAGCCGTCAATAAATTATATCGCCATGGCTTACCTTCATAAAACTGATACCTGAATTTCCCTTCCCGAGGAAAAAAGTAAGCAATCAACATGGCTGCGATAATAAAATAAAGAGCTGAAGGTATATTGTATTTCTTAACTTCCATAGCATTCTGTTTTTAGCGCCGAAATGTACGGAAAAAAGTTTAGTATGAGAAAAAAAAGACCTACTTTTGCCGCATTATTCATAGGAAAAGAGATTATGATTCCCAAAAAAGTTCGGGTTCGTTTCGCGCCCAGCCCAACCGGGCCATTGCATATCGGAGGTGTTCGTACCGCTTTATACAACTATTTATTTGCCAAACAACATAACGGAGACTTTATTCTCCGCATTGAAGATACCGACTCCCAACGCTTTGTTCCGGGAGCCGAAGAGTATATTATTGAAGCATTAAGCTGGCTTGGGCTTCGCTTTGACGAAGGAGTCGGTTTCGGCGGAGATAAAGCGCCATATCGCCAGAGCGAACGCAAAGCAATCTATAAAGAATACATCGATCAATTGCATCAAAACGGATTAGCCTATATCGCGTTCGATACACCCGAAGAACTGGAGAAAAAACGCGGTGAAATCGCCAATTTTCAATACGATGCTTCCACCCGTATGCAGATGCGTAACTCGCTGACATTATCGCCCGAAGCAACAAACAAACTCATCGAAGAGGGGCATCAATATGTCTATCGTATCAAGATAGAACCCAACGAAGACATTCGGGTAAACGACCTGATCCGCGGAGAAGTAGTCATCAACTCCTCTGTCCTTGATGATAAAGTATTATTCAAATCGGCCGACCAGCTACCGACCTATCACCTGGCAAATATCGTGGATGACCATTTGATGGAAATCACCCATGTCATCCGTGGAGAAGAGTGGCTACCAAGTGCTCCGCTTCATGTCCTATTGTACCGCTATTTAGGCTGGAGCGATACCATGCCGCATTTTGCACATCTTTCACTGTTATTGAAACCCGAAGGCAACGGCAAACTCAGCAAACGCGACGGCGACCGCTTGGGATTCCCCGTATTCCCACTGGAATGGAAAGATCCTAAAACAGGAGACATCTCTTCAGGCTATCGGGAAAGCGGCTACTTCCCTGAAGCAGTCATTAACTTCCTGGCTTTATTGGGATGGAATCCGGGCAATGATCAAGAGTTAATGTCTATGGACGAATTGATCAACCTGTTCGACCTTACGCATTGCAGTAAGAGCGGCGCAAAATTCGATTATGAAAAAGGAAAATGGTTCAATCATCAATACCTGCAGAAAAAGAGCAATAAAGAAATCGCCGAACTGTTTATCCCTGTACTTCAAGCACATGGTATAACCTCCATAAACATGGAACAGGTAGAAAAAGTCGTTGGATTAACCAAAGAGCGGGTTAATTTCGTTAAAGAGTTATGGGATGCTTGTTCTTTCTTCTTTATGGCACCGGAAAGTTATGATGAAAAAACGGTCAAAAAACGTTGGAAAGAAGATTCTCCGGCTATGCTCACCGAATTAATCCATATACTTCAAAACTATGAACCTTTCGATAGCCCGGGAACAGAGGAACATGTCAAAACCTGGATCGAAGAGAAAGGATACCATTTGGGTAATATTATGAATGCGACCCGCCTGGCATTGGTTGGTGAAGGAAAAGGGCCACATATTTTCGACATTACCGAAACGTTAGGAAAAGAAGAGACCATTCGACGTCTGCGTCAGGCAATTGATCGATTACCTCATTAACCCAATTATCCGCTTCAGCCTAATGTACAATTTGTTCATTCATCTTTACACATTTATTATCGAACTGATCTCCCCTTTCCATAAGAAAGCGCGGATGATGCGATTGGGGCAATGGAAAACAAACGGTATCTTGCGCAAAAAGATCGATCGAGAAGCCAAATACATTTGGTTTCATGCCGCATCGCTGGGAGAATTCGAACAAGGCCGCCCCATGATTGAAAAAATCAAAGCGGAATATCCTCAATACAAGATACTACTCACTTTCTTCTCCCCTTCCGGATACGAAGTCAGAAAAAATTATGACGCGGCAGATGTGATCTGTTACCTGCCTTTCGACACCCCCTACCGGGTGAAAAAATTCATACACCTGGCCAATCCCCATATCGCGATCTTTATTAAATATGAGTTTTGGGAAAATTACCTGAGGGAGTTGAATCGCCTGCAAATACCGATCTACAGCATCTCTTCTATTTTCCGGAGAGACCAGCTGTTCTTTCAATGGTACGGACGTTCGTTTCGGAAAGTATTGCGTTATTTCACACACCTCTATGTACAAGACGAAACGTCAAAAGAGTTATTGAACGAATTTTATATAAACAATGTAAGTATTGCCGGAGACACCCGTTTCGACCGTGTGTTGGCCGTACAGCAACAGGCGCGCGAACTCCCTGCGATTGAAAAGTTCACCTCCCCAAAAGAACACACAAACCAACTTGTTTTAATCGCCGGAAGTTCATGGCCGCAGGATGAAGAGATCTTTATCAAATATTTCAACGAGCATCCTGAAATAAAGTTAATTATCGCCCCTCATGAGATTCATCGCGAACACCTGCTTTATATCGAGTCCTTATTAAAACGTCCATCTATTCGCCTTTCCGAGATACACAACCAGAATCCGGACGATAAAGATTGTTTGATTATAGATAGTTTCGGCATGCTTTCTTCCATATACCGCTACGGCGATATGGCCTATATTGGCGGTGGCTTCGGGCACGGCATTCACAACACATTGGAAGCTGCCGTTTATGGCATTCCCGTTATTTTTGGCCCCAAATACAAAAAATTCAAAGAAGCCAAAGGCCTTATTCAGGTCGGAGGAGGCTTCTCTATCAGCGACGAAAAATCTTTTTTTGCTCAAATGGATGAATGGCAAACGTACCGCCATTTACTTGAAGCCGCAGGAGATGCCGCCGGCAGTTATGTCAAAAACAACATCGGAGCGACCGAAAAAATACTGAAAGAACTACCCCTTTAATTTATTCGCTTACACCCATTTGGTCTATTTCTATTTTCATTTAAGCTGTATTACTCATAATCCGGCAAATACCGATTTCTTGTTTCGACCCAGCCACAGTCATGGTTCATGGCCTGTTTTTTTTCAAAAACACAATCCACCACCGTTTTACCCTCCTGAAAATAAGACATATATACTAATCTTCTTTCACTGCATCCAATACACTTTTCTGATTGCTGCAGAACACAAATAAAATAGTTCGAAAACACTTTTCTGTTAGAGGTTGTCCCGTCCTAAAATTGGTTGTCAAGTTTGACTGTTTCTAAGTTTCGAAAAAGACCAAAACACTCATGGTCCTTAAAAGAGTTTACAAACAT
>NZ_JARXWG010000024.1 GCF_029893105.1 Parabacteroides sp. PF5-9
TTTTAATGAGCGGCTGTAACGAATACTGCCATTTTGTTTCGTTTCTAACATAAGTTTACTTTTGTTGAATGACAACCTATTTCAGGACAGGACATATTGACTGTTTTTTTGTTAGACCTACCTCTGTTTTCTGTTAGAGGTATGTCTAAAATAATTTAGAGGTACGTGTAAATTCATTTAGAGGTAGGTGTAAAACAATTTAGAGGTACGTCTAACAAAAAAGTGTTCTACATCTAACAAGAATGTGTTGTAAATGCTTCAGATAAACCGATAGCGGCGTTCTGGTTTTTGTTTGACTTCGTTTACGGTGTTATACAATAAAAGAGTATTTATACAAAATGAAAGCGTAGGAGATATCGGTTATTTTTTTTTCCTTTGTCTGCACGACAATTATTCACTTAAATCGATTACCATGGAATACTACAAAGCAGATCCTGACCGCTATGACAAAATGACCTATCGTCGTTGTGGTCGTAGTGGCATTAAGTTACCTCTTATTTCATTAGGGTTATGGCATAATTTCGGAAGTGTGGATGTGTTTGATCACTTTATCAAGATTGCGCATACAGCGTTTGATCATGGGGTAACACATTTTGATCTGGCCAATAATTACGGACCGGCGTATGGTTCGGCCGAAGAGAACTTCGGACATATTCTTAAGAGAGGATTGGGTGCATACCGTGACGAAATGATCATCTCATCTAAAGCCGGTTATGATATGTGGCCCGGCCCGTATGGCGAATGGGGCAGTCGCAAATACCTGATGGCCAGTTTGGATCAAAGCCTTAAACGCATGGGACTGGATTATGTCGATATTTTCTATTCCCACCGTCCTGATCCCGAGACTCCGTTGGAAGAGACGATGGGAGCATTAGCCGATATGGTACGGCAAGGAAAAGCGTTGTATGTCGGTATTTCCAATTACAATGCGGAGCAGACCCGTGAAGCCATTTCTATTCTTCGCGAACATAAGGTGCCTTGTTTGATTCATCAGGCACGTTATTCCATGTTCGATCGGTGGAGTGAACCCGATCTCTTGCCTTTATTGGAAAAAGAAGGAGTCGGTTTGATCGCTTTCTCTCCATTGGAACAAGGATTATTGACCGATAAATACCTGCATGGGATACCGGAAAATTCTCGTGCAGCTAAATCAACAGGTCATTTGCAACGTTCACAAGTAACGCCTGAGGCCATCGAGAAAGTACGTTTACTTAATACTATCGCTAAAGAACGCAATCAGACGTTGGCGGAGATGGCAATCAGCTGGTTGTTGAAAGATGAGCGTGTCACCAGTGTTATTGTTGGTGCCAGTTCTGTAGCGCAGTTAATGGATAATCTGAATGCCTTGAAGAATACCCAGTTCGCTGCCGCTGAACTAGAAGCGATAGAGAAAGTCCTTCAATCAAAGCTGACCTAAGAGTGAAAACTGCCGGTTTTTGTGTACGTTTGTGTAAAATTCGCGTACATGATACCGTTCTTATATCAGATAGCAGACCTCTTTTACCGGACATACGGAGCAGACATTAGTCGTTTGGCTTTTGTTTTTCCCAATAGGCGGGCAGGGCTTTTTTTCAAGAAGTATTTGACGGAGATAGCGGATCGTCCGTTGTTTTCACCGACTATAATTACGATCAGCGATCTGTTTGTCGAACTAAGTGATAAACAGGTTGCTGATCGTATCAGTATGTTGGTGACACTTTATGAGATCTATATCCGCAAAAGTCATTCAGCCGAATCGTTTGATGAGTTTCTCTATTGGGGAGAGATGTTGCTCAACGACTTTGATGATGTCGACAAGTATATGGCCGATGCCCGTATGTTATTTACGAATGTGACCGACCTGAAAACGATAGATACCGACTTTACTTTCCTTACAGAAAAACAAATTGCAGCCATCCGTTCGTTCTGGTCCTCTTTTAACCCCATGGCCATCTCCGTCAACCAGCAAGAATTTCTTGCGGTCTGGCAGATTCTCTATGAACTCTATCAGGAGTTGAAACAGGCACTTGCTGTACAGGGTAAAGGGTATGAAGGCATGATTTTCCGTGAAGTAGTCGAAAATATCCGGGAAACATCCGATATCCGATTACCTTACGACAAGGTTGTTTTTGTAGGGCTTAATGCCTTGTCGGTAGTTGAAGAAGGGTTGTTACTCCGACTTTCTCAGTTGGGGATGGCCGACTTTTATTGGGACTATGCTTCCAAGAAAGTGACCGATCCTGAGAATAAAGCCTCTTTCTTTGTTCAACGCAATATGACGCTCTTTCCATCGCTTTACGAACTGTCACCGGAAGAACCGGTAGAGACAGCCATTGAAGTGATTGGTATTCCTTCAGGTGTCGGACAAGCCAAGCATATATATACCCTGCTTGAGGAGTATGCCAAAGAACAGCCTCTCGAAGGTGAAACCGCTCTTCGGACAGCAGTCATCTTGCCCGATGAAAATATGTTGATGCCAGTGCTTAATGCTATTCCTCCGGAGATCGACCATATTAATGTCACTATGGGATATCCGCTCAGCCATACGCCGGTAGCTTTATTAATGAATGATATTCTGACATTGCAGAAAAATATCCGGTATGTCGATCGGATTCCGCAGTTTTATTACCGTGATGTATTGCCTATCCTTAACCACCGTTATATGAAGGCAATCGCTCCGGAGAGTGTACAACCGCTTATCTCCGATATTACGCGTTTCAATAAAATTTATATCTCGCAGGAGGAGTTATCAACGACTCCCTTGTTGGCACTGATTTTTACTCCGGTTATTGAGGCCAATGAATTGTCAGACTACCTGGTTAGTCTACTTACCGGTATCAATGGACAATTGAACCGTCTGAAAAACGAAAGCGTTCCACAAAACGATACGGAGCAGGAACAATCGGTTACTCCACAGGTTCGTGATTTTGATCTCGATCAGGAGTTTATTTTCCATTATTTCACGACTGTCAACCGGCTTAAGGAGGTGATCCGAGAGCATCGTGTTGAGATGCGTCCGGAAACTTATTTTCGGCTCTTGCGCCGGATGACCGACCTGATTACGATCCCTTTTGAAGGGGAACCGCTTTCCGGTTTACAGGTCATGGGGGTCTTGGAAACACGCGCGCTCGATTTCGATCGTATCATCATTCTTTCGATGAATGAGGGGATATTTCCGCTACGTAAAGCAGCCAGTTCGTTTATTCCTTATAACCTTCGTCGTGGTTTCGGTTTGCCGACTTATGAACATCAGGATAGTGTCTGGGCCTACCATTTCTATCGACTCATTCACCGGGCGTCTCACGTTAGTCTGATCTACGATACGCGAACAACAGGTTTGCAGACCGGTGAGGTCAGTCGTTATGTACATCAACTTCATTATCATTATAAAGAGCCTGTTCGTAACAAATTATTGATATACAACGTCTCGTCTACCAAAACTCCGGCGATAGAAATAATAAAAAACGACGAGATTCTTCGGCGTCTTGACGATCTTCGCGAAGGGGGAACCTATGCGCTGTCGGCCAGTGCCATCAATACCTATCTCGATTGTCCGTTAAAATTCTATTTTTCTGTGATAGAAGGGGTCAAAGAAGAGGAGGAGGTCAGTGAAACGATCGAAAGCAGTGTTTTCGGAAGTATTCTGCATAAAGTACTGGAAGAACTTTACAAACCGCTGAAAGGTCAGCTGATCACAGCCGATATACTTGAACTTATTCGTAAAGATCAACATCTGATCACTGAAAAAATCACAATGGCATTTGCACGGGAGTTTTTCAAAACCGAACGTCTGCGTCCGCTTACCGGACAGAATTATCTTATCGGAGAAATGATTCGCAAATATGTCGTTAAGGTATTTAGTCGGGATGGTAAATTGACCCCTTTCCGTTATCTGGAATCAGAAAAAAGGATCACAACTCTTTTTACGCTTACCGATGGATCGGTGATACCGCTCAAAGGTTTTATCGACCGTATCGATGAGGTTGACGGAACGATTCGGATCGTCGACTATAAGAGTGGTCTGGGGGATCTGGTCTTTGATGATATCCCGGCACTGTTTGACCAGTCGGCAAAAGATCGTGCGAAAGCTGTTATGCAGGTCTTTATGTATGCCTGGATGTATGTTCAGGAAACACCTTCCGATCGGCCGATCCGGCCGGCCATTTATTATATGCGCCGTTTGTTTGCCGATCCGTTTGAAACGACAGTGCAACAGCGTGTTGAACGCAAGAAACTGCCTATAGATGATTTTCGGGAATACATGGATGAATTTGAAACCGGTTTACGTACCTGTTTAGATGAAATATTCAGTCGGGAAACTTCTTTTATACAAACACCTACCGGTAAAGCCTGTACGTATTGTGATTTTAAAGGTATTTGCGGAAAATAACGGTTAGAACAGCAGACCAAACGAAAAACTCATCACATTGGTGCGTTTATTAATGGTGACATAGTTGACAGGCATGGGGATTGTTGCCGATTTATCCCGAAAATCCGACTCAGAGCGATTCAATCCAAATTCGTAGGAGAAATCGAAGAACATACGCCATATATTTACCCCAACACCGGTTGCAATACTAACACCCCATGGAGATCCTTCGTTCACCAGTTCATGCGTGGAATTGTCGACATTGATCGTATAGGTTACGTCGTAGTTATATTTTATCCTTGGTCCGACCGTAAAGCTAAGTCCGTAGGGTGCTTCTTGTACAATATGATAACCAATATAGATTGGCATCTCAAGCGAGCGCGTTCTTATCTCAATCTGATTCTCTGTTTGAATATTGGATGGCGCAAAAGCAGTCGTTTCTGTTAATGGTGGAATAGAAAATAGTATTTCACTTTCCGAATGTAGCCAGGAGACACTGGGTTGAAGAAAAAAACGGTCGATATTGACCCGCGCAAAGACAGAGGCTTGGTATCCCACCTTGTATTTAAGATGAATATCTTCGAGTTCGATATCATCTACCGTGATCGAGTTTATTACAGGCAGGTTGGCACTTAACCCTACAGTTGCCCCCCAGTTAAAGGGCTTCACCTTTGATTTGTCCGGTTCCTGTGCTACACCAATAAAACCGACCAACAAAATAAGTGTGATCAACCCGGCTTTTTTCATCCTTTATTTTTTCTTTTGGACCGACCAGCCAAATTTTCCGATCAAATCGCCTATCCCATAATATTTGCCGTGCATATACGCCAGCAAGTTAGCCGCTTTCATATCAAAAGCATCGGTCGAGGGATCAAGGAATTTATCGTCTACCTGCACGTTGACCACATCGGCAATAAACATATCGTGACTACCCAATGCCAAAACCTCTTTTACCCGACATTCGATGCATAGGGGAGACTCTTCAATGGTCGGAGCGCTCACGACGGAGCTCTTGCCAGGTGTCAGTTTCATCTCTTCAAACTTATTATAGTCTTTGCCCGATCTCACCCCGCACCAGTCGGTCGCATAGGCCAAATCTTCTGTGGTCAGATTGATCACAAACTCCATATTTTTCTTTAAAATAGGGTAGGAGTGACGCTCCGGGCGAATGGAGATATAACACATCGGCGGATTCGTGCAAATAGTTCCAACCCAGGAAGCCGTGATTATATTATATTCCGAAGGTTCGTTACCGCAACTAATCATTACGGCGGGAAGCGGATAAACCATTGTTCCCGGTTTCCAGTCTTGTTTCATGGTCTATTCTTATCTAAGCACAATATCTTCTTTATTGATTTTCCGTTCACAATAACGGCACCGGATCGTGCCGGCTTCTTTATCGATCACGTCAAAGTATGATGGCATCGGCTCGTTATTCGTGATGCATTTCGGGTTATTGCAGCGAACAACCCCAATCACCCGATCCGGCAAAGTGATCGGTCTTTTTACGACCACCTCGAAATCACGAATTTCATTGAGTATCACATTGGGCGCAACCAATGCAATACGGTTGATCTCATCTTCCTTGAAAAACTTATTGGAAATTTTGATCATCCCTTTACATTCCATCTTATTGCTATGCAAATTATTCCCAATGGTGATTGTATTATCCATTTCCTCAAGGCCGAGTAGTGATGCAACCTTGAATAACTGTTTAGGAGGGATATGATCGATAGCAGTACCGTTTTCCAATGCGGCAACCTGCAATTCTCTTTTCTTTTGGGCTGACATAATCGACTAATTTTTAAATCTGAATACCTAATACTTCACAAATAATCGCTTCGCGTGTAAACAATCCGTTACGGGCTTGTTGAATATAGTAAGCTTTCGGGTTGTCATCGACATCATAAGCGATCTCATTCACCCGGGGCAGTGGATGGAGTATACGGAGATTCTCGCGGCTCTCTTTGAGCATCTCATTACGCAGGATATAGACATTCTTAACCCGTTCGTACTCCTCCAGATCGGTGAAACGTTCGCGTTGAACGCGGGTCATATACAGAATATCCGTCTGGTTGATGATCTCTTCCGTGAAATCAGTATGTTCGCTGTATTTGATATTCAGTTGATCACAAAAATTCTTTTGCTCCTCAGGCATACGCAACTCGTCGGGTGCAACGAAATGGAAAGTCGGATTAAAATGCGACATTCCTACAATCAGCGAATGGACTGTTCGACCGTATTTCAGATCGCCCACCATCGTAATTGTCAGGTTATCCAACGTGTTCTGTGTTTTTCGAATCGAATAGAGGTCGAGAAGTGTCTGCGACGGATGTTGGTTAGCACCGTCTCCGGCATTAACAATAGGGACATCGGTGATTTCCGAAGCATAGCGAGCCGCCCCTTCCAGATGATGACGCATAATGATCAGATCGGCATAGTTGCTCACCATCAGAATGGTGTCTTTCAGCGTCTCACCTTTCGATGAACTGGTTGTCGACGCATCCTGAAAGCCGATCACCTTTCCGCCCAATCGGTTGATGGCCGTTTCAAAGCTGAGACGGGTACGCGTAGACGGTTCAAAGAATAAGGTAGCAGCTATTTTTCCTTCCAGAAGGTTGCGGTTAGGGTTCTCTTCAAATTTCCGGGCATTGTCAAGAATACGAAGAATGTCCGCTTTCGAACATTGATCGATCGATACTAAACTTTTACTTTCCATGGGATCTTTTTGACTTATTGATGCAAATTTACGTAAAAATCATGTAACTGAAATCACATTTCTTCTATGATATTAAACTCATCTTATTTTTAAGAGTGATTTACTTTATTTATTCAAGTGTTTCGGGGATTTTCCTGTTTTGTGTAATACCTTTTTTGGTCGGATGTAGGTCTGTTTTTTGTTAGAGGTACCTCTAAATTGTTTTACACCTACCTCTAAATCGATTTACACGTACCTCTAAATTGTTTTAGACGTACCTCTAACAGAAAACGGAAGTAGGTATAACAAAAAAACAGTCAGATAATATCAGAAAAAGGCACGATGTATCTGAAAAATCACAAGGTGATTTCTAAAATTTATCAAGAGAGTTTAGCGAATAGATGAGCTTTTCGAGTGAATAAAAGCCAGGTTTTTACAGGCTTTTCGGTCAATTTTGCCTGTTGCGGTCAAGGGGATATTTGCAACGGGAATGATCATTTTGGGCTGTTGATGCGTAGGAATCTGCCTACAGATTTGTGCATACAACATATCCATGGATGGACTGTTTGTTTTTTCATTCTCGACCAACAGAACGATGGCTTCACCTAACCGGGGATCCGAAACAGAAGTAATTGCGTAAGGAGTATCAATAACAAGATGTAAAGCTGCTTCCAACTCTTCCGCCTGCACCTTAATACCTCCCGTATTGATTACATTATCTTTGCGGCCGAGTATACGGAAACGCCCATCGGGTAAAAGTTCGGCAATATCGTTGGTTTCAAGAGGTTGATCGATATACGGAAGATCTATCACTAATGCATGATCTGTAGAAAGAGTCAGTTTGATACCCGGAAAAGGGGTGTAATATTCCGATCTATCCTCTCCGTTGATGCGGCGAAGGGCAATATGCGATAAAGTCTCCGTCATGCCATAAGTGGCATATATCTTGTTCGGAAAATCGCGAAGTCGATTTTTTAGTTCATCATTGATAAAACCTCCACCGATAATCAGGATGTCGATGGCTTTCAGCCGTTCGACTTCATCCGGTTGTTGCAAGGTATTATAAACCTGCATCGGTACCATTGCTGCAAAACGAACGGGCGTGTCTACATCAGCAAGCGGATGACCGGAGGGTTGGCGGACAATAAGCCGTAGATTTCTTTCTAACGCACGAACCACCATCATTTTCCCGGCAATATATTGCAACGGCATACAGAGTAATGCGGTATCACCCGGCTGTAGACCTAAAAAATCATTGGTCTGCCGGGCACTTTGACGCATCTGTTCTTTTCGGACGGTGATCTGTTTGGGCTGCCCGGTCGAACCGGAGGTCTGAAGGGTGAGGGTAGGAGTGTCGTTCGACCATTCCGCTATAAAATGATTCAACTCACGGCGGAAAGCGGCGTGACGGTCAATAGCAAATAATTGCCGGTCGCTGTCCGTATTCAATATTGGTTGCAGGGGGGCAAACCAAAGGCTATCGCGACGTACTTCAAGAGGTAGGCTGATGTTATTCACAAAAAGCGCTCCTGTTCCGAGTCCTTGTGGCAGTGGATTTTCATGGGTAGCACACCATTGGGCGATAGCATTTAACCCGATATTCGATTCAAGCGCCGATGTGATCCACCATCCGGCTCTGACCTGTTCAGCTTCACGTATCCACTCTTCCGAACCGCAGAATCCACCGTGGAGAGATGGTTTTAAGATAATATATTGAGGCTGGATGGTAGCGAGTAGACGTTGTTTTTCTGTCTGGTTATGGATACCGATCAACTCCTCGTCCAGAGCAATCGGGATGGGTGATGTTGCAGCAAGCCGCGCCATCTCTTCCCATTGTCCGGCACGGATAGGCTGTTCGATGGAATGGATATTCAACTCTGCAAGACGGTTGAGTTTATCTATCGCTTCGTTGGGTGAGAAAGCACCATTAGCATCGACACGCAGTTCGAGTTCATTCGCTCCGAAATGTCGACGGATATAATATAATAGTTCCAGTTCTTCCTCAAAACGAATCGTGCCGATTTTCAATTTGATACAGCGGAAACCAGCCACAAGTTTGTCTTCGATTTGCGACAACATCTTTGACGAATCGCCCATCCAGATCAAGCCATTGATTGGAATACCATGACTGCCCTGTGAAAAAGGGGTATCCCAAAGTGCAAAAGATTGTGTCTGGAAATGACGAAAGGCTGTTTCAAGTCCAAATAAGATAGACGGATAAACACGTAATGCTTCGGTATCGATCACTCCGTTTGCTACTGTTTGACGACAAAAATCACTCAGTATCGCTTCATAATCGGGAAGATCATCACAACTCAGGTCGGGCAGGGGGGCACATTCACCTATGCCGATGTGAGTCGGATCATCCTTTGCGGTGAATTTCACATACCACACCTTGCGTTCGGTGTATGTACCACGTGATGTTCCGGCAGGTTGTTTGAACCGGAGTATATGCGGAATAATTTCTACCGTAAACGGTTTCATTCGTCAGGGAAACTTAGGGTATTTCCGGAAATCAGGCTTGCGTTTTTCCAAAAAAGCATTTTTCCCTTCCTGAGCTTCTTCCGTCATATAGTAGAGCATGGTTGCGTCACCTGCTAATTCCTGAATACCCGCCTGCCCGTCGAGTTCCGCATTCAAACCAGCCTTGATCATACGCAGGGCGAGAGGGCTCAGGAGCATCATCTCTTCAGCCCATTGCACATACTCATCTTCCAGTTGCTCAAGCGATACGACTTTGTTGACCAACCCCATATCCAACGCCTCCTGCGCATTATACTGACGGCAAAGGAACCAGATCTCGCGCGCTTTCTTCTGACCGACAACCCGCGCCAGATAAGACGAACCGAAACCAGCATCGAAACTACCGACACGTGGACCGGTCTGGCCGAAAATGGCGTTCTCCGAAGCAATTGACAGGTCGCATACCACATGAAGTACATGGCCGCCACCGATTGCATAGCCGTTTACTGCGGCAATAACCGGTTTCGGGATTGAGCGAATCTGCTTCTGAACATCCAGTACACTTAAACGGGGAGTACCGTCTTTATCGATATATCCACCGAAACCTTTGACATTCTGATCGCCACCCGAACAAAATGCTTTATCACCCGCACCGGTGATAACAACTACGCATATCTCCGGATTTTCACGGCAAATACGCAAAGCATCACTCATTTCCCCGGTGGTAGTGGGGGTAAACGCATTGCGAAAACGTTCACGGTTGATCGTAATCCGGGCTATTCCGTTGTAAAAATCAAATAGAATATCTTCGTATGTCTTGATCGTTGACCACTCTCTTTGTGTTGCCATAATATTTATTTTGAATGAAGTTGTTCTTTCAGTTGATGATAATAAGATTTATACAAACGAATATCTTCTGCACGGTCTGTAAAGACTTCGAGCAATAACGGCTGTGGTGCTTCTTCCGGTTGGGTAAACTCAGCCATTGCCGCCGACAAGGTCTCGTCGTCTTTGGCTTGCAAGTAGCGAAATCCGCGTTCAAGCGCCCACCCCTGAGCAGAAGTTTGGTGTGTCGCCGTCACATAACGGTGTGTTTTTTCAGTCATTTCAAATCCCGGAATAGCTTGGAAGATCTCCCCGCCACCATTGTTGAGCAAAAGGATACGCAGGTTGGAACGTACATGTGGATTCCAAAGCGCGTTCATATCGTAGAAGAAACTAAGATCGCCTATAACGACATAATTGATCTTATCCGAAGCTGAAGCATAGCCGACAGCCGTTGAAAGTGAACCATCGATACCGGCAGTTCCACGATTGGAACAGACTTCTACGGTTTCAGGAAAGGTAAATAACTGCGCATACCGGATCGGAGAGCTGTTTCCCAGGTGAAGCGTACAGTTTTCCGGTAAGGCGTGAAGTAACTTGCCGATAGCCGATATCTCGGAATAGGGTAGTTCAGGCTCGAAGATCATCTTCGAACTGTTTTCCCAGGCCTGTTGGTAGCTGTTCGGTTTATTTTCAAGTAAAAATGCGATCTTCTCCAGAAACTCAAAAGGATCCATTTCGATAATAGTCGTCATTGCACCATACAGATCGGCTACTTCGCCGTCTGCAGAGACATGCCAATGCTCCTTGGGCGGGTTTTCGCGCAAGTATTTTTTCAGTCGCTTAGAAACGACATGTCCGCCATAGGTAATAACAAGTTCCGGATGCAATTTTTTGAGTTGTTCCTCGGGTAAAGCGTAAAGTATGGCATCGAAGTTTTTAACCGCCATACCCGGAATAACCCGATTGCTGAGATGTTCGGTTAACCAGGCAAAGTGTTTATAGAGTTGTTTGCCTATTTTCTTTTCGAACAGGTAAATAAGCGTCATCTGTCCGACTACGATCATGCGGCGCGAATAACTGTTCAGGCGTTTGATCAGATCATCGTAATTGCGATCGTAGACATTCAGCCCCTGATACCGGGTAATCACACGAACTTCGGGTAAAGTAGGCACCGACAGATCAAATAATGGTTCCGACAAAGGGATATTGATATGTACCGGTCCTTTACCCCGGTGATTCAGTTCCAGTAAAGCTTCATTAATCAGACGGTTGCAATACCATTCATCTTCTTCTATGTGAATTTTGGGCAGATTAACCGACTTTTTAATCATTTCTTTGAATACTCCATTTTGGGGTAATGTTTGTCCATCCATCTGACCGATCCAGGCCGCCGGACGATCGGCAGAAATAACAATCAAAGGTACTTGTTGGTAAAAAGCTTCAGCCACCGCAGGGAATATGTTGAGCAAAGCCGTCCCTGAAGTACAACAAACCGCTGCCGGACGACCTCCATGCAAAGCCAGTCCAACAGCAAAGAAACCTGCACTACGTTCATCCGTCACAGAATGACAGGTAAAAAACGGTTCATTAAGGAAACTCTGGATAAGAGGGGAATTCCTGCTTCCCGGGCAGAGTACAATATTTTTTATATCATGTGCTTTGAATAAAGCAACAAGCTGGAGAATATTTTTATTACTTGAAAACATAAATACTGCGTGTTTAAATTATCCATTAATAAAGATCCATAAGACGTTTGATTGTTTGCAGTTTGTCTTCCGTTTCCTGCCATTCCTCTTCAAGGATAGACGAATCGAGTAATCCGCCACCTGCATAAAGTTGGATAATATCCTGTTGGATCGACATACAACGGAGGTTCACATACAGATCAGTCTGTCCGTCGGGATCGAGCCAGCCGATAAACCCCGAGTAATAGCGGCGGTCATATCCTTCATGATCAAGGATAAAACGGTAAGCCTGCTCTTTAGGCAGACCGCAAATCGCCGGAGTCGGATGGAGCAGACTAAGCAGATTGCCAAGAGACCGGTTATCGGGAAGTGAAAAGTAGAAGTCACTTTTCAGATGAGCCAGTTCACCGGCACGCACACTGTAGGGGCCTTCTTCTTTGGCTCGAATACCAGCCGTCGCCAATTGTTTTTGAATGTATCGGGCAACAAGACGTTGTTCATAGTTGTTTTTATCGTCCCACTGACCAGGAAGTTCGCCATCCTGTAAAGGTTGTGTTCCGGCCAGAGCAACGGTATGCCATTGCTGTTTGTTGCCTGAAAGAAGTATCTCAGGTGTAGAGCCTATCCATATCCCTGTCTGAGGCGTATAGCAAAAATAAACATACGAACGAATGTATCGTTTACACGCTCTTAAGAACAGCGCAAAAGGGGAGAAATTCCTGTTGTATTCCACCTTTTCTTGCCGTGAGAGCACCAGTTTGTCCAATTCCTTGGATAACAGAGGCTGGAGAAATATTTCAAACCGTTTTTTATAGTCATCCGAAGGAACAGTGTTATTTATCGACTGCTTTCTTTCTATTTCAGAGATCTCGGAGAGCTCATTTCTCCATTCATGATTCTCGGCCGGAATAAGAATTAGAGGAGTTGAAGACGATATCTTAAACGGAGCAATCACAAATCCTTTCTGTTCATTCAGTGCTTCAATCGAAGAAAAGAGACGGACAGCTTCGTTCGACGGTCCGACAATTCGGATCTGTTCTTCTCCGGGGATGCGATACAGTGCGAAGCTCTTCTCTCGACTGATCCATTCCCGGATATGCTCTATTTGCACATCCTCCTTCATTATCTCTTTTTAATCACACTATTGACTACTCGCACAGCAGACACCAGTTTATCGGTCGAGGTGTAAATATGAACGTCCCACACATGAGAAGAACGGCCTTTGTGGATAATTGTCGCAACGGCACGCACGGTGTCACCCTCTTGTGCCGACGACATATGATTACCGCTTACTTGCATACCAACCACAATTTCATCCGGTTTGCAGATGATCATCGATCCCAGTCCCGCTACGGTTTCCGCCAGAGCCAGTGTGGCGCCTCCGTGCAGAATACCAAACGGTTGACGTGTCCGTACATCTACCGGCATGGTGGCCTCGACACGATCTTCGGATGCAAACGTATATTGGATACCCAGATTGCCCATAAGCGCATGTTTGGCACGTGCGTTAAGTTCATCCAACGGTATTTGTGTCGCGCGTATTTCCGAAAGGATCGCTTTCTCTATCGCAGCGGCTACCCCATCTTCTTCGTTGGAAAGTGTGATGTCGTCGGCACAGCTTTTGACGGCATCGGACGCATTTCCCATCGCAATACCAAGTCCGGCTAACTGAATCATAGGGATATCACAGGCTCCTTCGCCAATAGCGATAACCTCTTCGCGTTTTAAATTGAGTTTGTCAAGCAAGAGGGCAAGACTATCGCCTTTATTGATAGATGTAGGAACTACTTCAAGAAAGAATTCCTCTGAACGGAAGGTATCCAGGACTCCATTTAGTCTTTTTTTCCAATGATTTTCCAGTCCGATAAGGTTTTCTGTATCGTCGCTGACCAACATGCATTTATGGGAACAGAAATCGATAGCTGCAGGAAAGTCTTCTACCGCTACAATGCGCATCTCGTTGATCTTGGCTTCCGACTGAATATGCGGGTTGTCGGGGCGATCTGTGATAATCGTATCATTGTAGTAGGTGAATATGGCAAAATCATTCTTTTTGGCTTTCTTATTGAGATAAGGTATCATCTCAGGATCGATCTGTTTTTCGTAAAGCATCTCGCCGTTTTGTACACTGAAGATTTGCCCACCGTTATACGACATGATAAAACCTCCGTAATTGTTAAGTTCCAAAGCATTTGAGATAGGGAGCAAACCGTAAGTAGGGCGACCTGAAGCCAAAACGATCCGTACACCCATCTGTTGTATCTTTTTCAGAGCAGCTAGTGTGCCCGGCATTATTTCTTTATTGTTGTTTAATAAGGTGCCGTCTACATCCAGGACTAATAGTTTATACTTCATGTTTGTTATCTTTGGTTCGGATCACAAAACTACATAAAATGTCTCAAAGGAGCGGCACAAAAGCCGATATCGGGATAAAAAATAGAACGTATCTGGTCAAAAAAAAGAGATCAACCTGATTGCTGGGTTGATCTACTCCTTTTTATCAATAGACGTTAATTTAACGCATTGTTCATACAATACAAATTATATATCACCGTCTGTTTACCATGACTTTCGTTGTGTGTGTGTCAGTACGTAATATATACACACCTCCGTGGAATATCTTATTTAATGTAGTTTGTTCACCTACAATAACAGGTAGTTCGGCCTGTTTTCGTCCCATAATGTCGAAAACAGAAACATAAACCTTACTTCCTTCTCTGTTCCGGATATTCAGGTAAACAGTCATTTGCCCTTCACTATTGGCATAGGCCAATAATTTATCATTATCGGCATTGATGTCAGGTATTCCGGAACTTGTCAAGCGACGGAAGAGCACGCTGAAACGATCTGTACCGGATATGCCGCTCGATTCGAAATTGTAATCGCCACTGCGAAGATCGAATTCAACCTTACGCCATTTGTCGCGCAAAATCACATCCAAGGTATCTAAATTCAGTATCTCTTTCGCATGGAAACGGAAAATTCCACTTTCGCCAGCCTGGAAGCCGATAGGTATTTCCGTGCCGTGCATAATTTCCGGAAGGCCGTTTATAACCAGTTCCCGTGTGGAAGAAGCGGGCAGGGTAAATATTTCTACCCCTCGATTGACCAACCATTTATCACTATCGTATGTGTCAAACGCTTTCTTCGCTTCTGGGTCTGCGTAAATGACTGTCTCATCAGAGTTTACATCGTTGTCGACCGTGATACGCAGTAACGGACGGGACTCTGTATCGTTTACTTCAGAGGACTTCAACATATTGCTGCCATGATCGGCATGGCGGCGATGCGCATCGGTAAACGTGAGTGTACCTCCGCTTTCCCCTTCACGTACCCGTACCCAAAAGGCCTGCATGGGAGGAATATATCCCAGAGCGTAAGAGCCGGTAGGCGTTGCATCCTTCCAACTTGGTGCTACCGCCACATTGCCCGAGGCATTGTATGCCCAGAATTCATATACACCAGCCACATAGGTACGATACCATATCGTACTGTATAGACCGCTTTGTTGTGTCGATTCCGCTGTCCAATGCCAATACGAAGGGAATGGATTACCTACCAGGTTGAACCCGGCTTTGTCATGCGTGCCGAGACGGGTAGGATTCAAAGGCCCCTGATTACCATCCGTATATGTTCCTGAAAACTTCACGGCGATGTCTGACGTTGTTGAATTGACCGTATAGCCCTGCCCAGTCAAAAAGGCACTGGGTATCATCCATGCATTCGATGTTTCGTTGTAATACTCCACCCGTGCACTACCTATTACAGCAGAGATCGAAGGTATTACACCTCCTTGTACAGGACTGCTCACATACCAGTTGCGGCCTTTTTCCAGTAGGTGTTCTACATTTTGTTGAACGGCCTGCATCTTACCTCCACTTATATTATTATCCATGAAAGAAGCATTTTCTTTCAGTGTAAAAACATTGGCTTTTAATTCAATGCCATTTTCAAGCGTATATGCTTTGGATGGATGTACGGTGATGCTATCCATCTCTACATCTATATCTTGCAAGCAGTTGGCTTCGATTTGTACAACGGCATTGGCATAGGGAAGAATATGATCATCCGTTTGCGTTTCCCACCGGTGTGGCTCGCTCCAGGAACCGTTTTCAATGAATTTTACCGGGTAATAGGTGAACATCAGCGGGAATGTGCGGGTGTCGATGCCATTGAATATGACTATATCGCCATGTAATGAAGAATCGGACTTGCCGGTCACGCATTTCAGATGAATATTATTAAGTTCGTTGTGAACAACTTCTGCTTCCACTCCGCACAGCCAGACAGAGACATCACTGGGATCTCCGGTCGGGAAAAAGCCTGTTCCTCTGATCACAATCGTTGTTCCGCCGGTAACAGGGGCGTAAGCCGGGGTTATTTCAGCAATATGTATCGATTCGTAGCAATAGGCTTCTGTCAACGTCGCAGTCGTACAACCGGTAGTCACAGCTACTGTCACATTCCCCGCATTATGCGCTGGGGGTGTACAGGTAATCGTTGTATTGTCAACGACCCGGATATTAGTCGCTTTTATACCGCCAAACGTAACAGAGGTCACCCACGAATTGTTACCTGCATTATACGGATCGAATCCTTTTCCGGTGATAGTCACTAATCCGATAGGATTGATGGGACTCAATGGGTCACTTGTATAAATGCCACCGGCAGTAGGTCCTGCATTGGGGGCTATTCCCATTATTTCGGTCTCAATGACAGATAGTTCCACCTGATCGAAATAATGGGTGTTAGGGATATATAAACCATATGGGGGATAGGTTACCAAAGGCGTTATTGAATCGCTAAATTCAGTAATCCGATACGTTACCTTTGTGAGCGGAGTGGCAGTGAAGGTATATGTATCGTCGGTATAGCCTGTTTGTTCATTGATATCCCCTGTATTCATATTTACGATCTTGAAAGAGTAGGGAGTTGTGCCATTATTGATTGTTACGGTAGCCGTTACCCCATCTCCCGGACAGACAAGGGGCGTATTGGTGTCGATCACTATTTGCGGCATAGGTACAAGCAGTATGCGGAAAGGGGTGGGTGCCGAGTAACAGCCCCAGTCATCGCCTCTTACAACCCAGTAGGTGATATCTGTTTCTACCTTAGGATCATAAGTGGGTTCAGAGATTGAAGTTGGTGGGTTTGGAACTCCGTCGGCTATGGCATCCAATGCATCATCTTCCGATGAATACCATTCCAAACGCTGCGTAGCATCCAACTTAAGATCCAGGAAATCCGACAGGTCTATGGGACTTCCGCTCGTCTGCACGTAACCGATTAAATCGTCAAACTCAAGTTCTATAGGGACTTCACCGTCACGAATATGGACTACCACATGGATCGGGTCGCTCTCGCAGCTATCGGGATGAATAACGGTGGCCCAATATTCTTCACGCGGATGTGCCCTGTTTTGCCAGAAATGTTCCATAACCCCACTGTCGGCTATAGGAATGGAACCACCCTGACGAACAAGCTGTGTACATGCTTCATCCGAATACCATCTTATTTGTGACAATTGTGGGATAACGCCCAAATGTTCATAGCCGATGTTCACCACAAGTGAATCCCACACGATATGGTTTGCAAAATAGACACCGTTCGGATTCCACGGAGTAGCGATATTCATGGAATCTGCTGCTGAATAAGTTTCGCCATCCGATTCATCTATAGGACAAATATCTTCGTAATTCCAGCGGATTTCCGGCGTTTTTGTTTTGGGGGTGATGGTGAATGAAACGGTTGTTTCAGAATCTTGATAGACTCCTTCGTAAAGCGTTCCGTTCCAACTGATATCCCCATAATGTGCTCTCACTTTGAACGTATAATCACCCGGAGCCAATGTTGAAATGTCTAATGTAGGCATACTGGTATAAATACCGGGAGTAATATCGTTATATATCCATTCCCAGCCATCAACCGCACGAACGGGATTAATCGTAGTCGCATTTATAATAACAGGATTGTCTTCGCAAACTTCTGTCGCAGTAGAAAGTGAGATCACAGGGGGAGCAGGTCGATTTAAATAGACTCTTACAAAGCCGGCTGCTCCGCTACCACCGTTGGCATTTGAACCGGCATATGCAGCTCTTTTTGCACCGCCGCCGCCGCCGCCGTAAATGAGACCACCTTTACCTTCACCACGACTACTTGTCCAAGTACTACCTTCGTCAGCACCTTTTCCACCAGCACCACCAACATCAGTAGCCATGCCACCGGCACCACCATTGTTGCCTGACCGGCCAGCTTCTCCGTCATTACCATTTGTCGTACTTGCAGCACCGCTACCTCCACCACCGGCACCGGTACTAGAACCAGTATTTCCTATACCTCCATTACCTCCCGAAAATCGGATATCACCAACAGTAGCCTGGCCGCCAGCTCCAGCATCTATTTTATTAACACCACCACCTGAGCCACCACCTGCTCTAACTAATTCGGTACCACCCAGTGAAACAACAGAAGCCTCACCATTTTTTCCGCTACCAGAGCCTGAACCACCACCCCCTACTGTAACAACAAGTGGATCACCGTTCGGTATTACTGCTGCATTATTTTTTTTTGCATAAGCACCACCGCCACCACCACCGGCTGCTAATCCGTCAGATGTAGCATTTCCACCGCCACCGCCACCGCCAAGCGCTTCAATCGCAATCGAATATACTCCGGTGGGGATTTGAAAGTTACCAGAACTTAACATCCAGGGAGTAGTCGTTGGAAGACTGGAAACAGGAGTTGACTGCCCCCACGCACTTATTTGTACTGCGAAGGTCATAGCAATAAAGAGGAAAAGCTTTCTATATCGAGAGGCGCTCATCAGTTTATGATAATGGTGTTATTATAAGTGGTATTAATAGATTATCTTTTAGTTCCTGCGTGCCCAACCAAGGGCGCGCAGGATAATTATTTAAAATTCAGAATGTTTTATGGCATTGTTGTAGGATCATTTGCAAAATCACCAACAGAAATAGTAAAGCCAATTTCAATAAGATTGGTAACAGAAGAAGAGAACTCTATTGTTATGGCATATTGCGTATTGGCTTCAAATAAATAATCTTTTGTAAGATTAATTTTCGCAACCTGATTTGTAAGATTAGCCACATCGTAAGTCACCTCAAGATAAAAGTCTTCGGCAGGATCGTGAGTAGAACCGTTATCCCAAGTCAATTTTTGTGGAATCACCATCATCCCTTGTTCCATCGAGGTCACAAGAACCGGAACATTATTCGGGGATGCACCTGTACCTATACCGGCCGGTACGGCTATACCAGTATTGGCAAGCGCATAAGGGAATACAGTTTTAGTACCTGAAGTGATCCATTCCCATGTCCATGGAGTGCCAGGGGTACCGGTAAGTGTTCCTTCCGGATACAGATTTTTGAGAGTAAGCCCCTTGATTACAACAGTCTCTTTCATACTACTTTTGGCCTTTACGAAAATACGCGAAAGAGCGTGTGTAAAAGCAAAATTAACAGCAGTAGCAGAAGGAGAGGAAACCGGGGTGGCTGCTATCAACAGGTCTTCCTGTGTAGTCTTGCCTTCTGAATTATCAGGAGCAACTACCTCATAGTCAAAAGTGACACCAGTAGTCATTAACGTTGTTGTTACCGGATTTGTAACTTTTGCGCTCACAGGCGAATAAGCCACAAATTCGGCTGATGCAGCACCTACGGAATAGAACCTTTTAGGGCTATAGGTAAAACCACCATCCACTTGGCGCGCAACGGTTACACCCTCAAAAATATTTGTGGAGGTAGACTTATTATCCGTTCCATAAACAACAAAAGCATCTACCTTATCAGCAGTTGTTGCTGTTGTCTTAGTCGTTTCCGGAACGCCTCCTTGTACCCGGAAGGCAATTTCTTCTCCTCCTCCGGTAGTACCACTGTATGCGACCGGTGGTTCTTCATCCGTACATCCTGTCCACAGTCCGACCATTGCCAGCAGGGACAAACCTAAAATCATTTTCTGCTTCATAATATTAAAATAAAATTGATGAATAATACATATAATAACTTTCTCTTTTGTTTCTCTTAAGGCACATTCAACGTTGCCTGTATCTCGTATTGTTTTCCGATTTCAAAAGCAAAACCGCTGGCAAAGGGCAGCAGTTTTGATGCCGAGGAGTGATACTGCTCGCCGTCTGTCTGCGATACAGTATAGATATCGTATGCCACATATAACGCTGTATTGGATTGAACGACTTGCGGCATAACGAAAACGCCGTCGTCGCTGTTCAATAGCGTCGTATAATCATTTTTAACCGTCACGGCAGACGACAACAGGTTGAAATGATAATCTGCCGGTGTCTTTTGTCCGCTCCAGAGTATCACATCGCCAGAAGAGCCGTATCTGAACTGTTCGTTCTTCCCTACGGGAATACCGGTGCTGATGGGATCTGACGTATTGTCGGCCTTGAGTTCCAACTTGCCTTGGGTATATAGGTTACGCAGTTCAACGCGCACCACCTTGATGCGGTAGCGATTGTCATTCTGTTCACTCTTCGCCTTCACGAATACCCGGCTGAATGCATGACGAAAGGTGAAATGCACCGGATCGGTTGTTTGCCACGGGAGTTCGCTGTTTTGCACAGCGACCAATAAATCTTCCTGATTGTCGTCTACAACCAGGGGTGCTGTAGGTTCCCCGGTTCCATAGGGCGGTTCCTCGTTGGTTTTATAAGGCATCTTGTATTCAATAACCGGTGGAGATGTACCGTCGCCGTTGTTGTTCAATCCGGTGATAAAGTTTCGTATACCCGCCGGTGCATACGCGTAGAAGTCCACTTCTCCTGCCTGTGGCCAGTATTTTTTGGGTTCATACGTCCAGATCAAGCCGCTTTCCGGTTTATAGACATACTGTTCGTTAAAGATATACGACCAATTGCCCGCATTAGTATGTATCCCGTTCACGACAAAGTCGGGAATGGTAGCATAAGTATTGACGGCTGCACGTAAGTCAGCGGTCGATGAATGGGTGCGCGGACTTCCTCCTGCCATCGGTACTTCTACCAACCCCCCCCAATCGTTTACCGTCATGGTAAATCCATCTTCTGCCGGCTTGCCGATATCTCCGTTGCCTTTGCCCATAGAGAGGCGATGGTCGTTGTAGAGTACGATATCATATCCGCCATTCTTTTGCCGCCAGGCCAGCTGTTCTTCCCATGTGCCGTTTTACACCCATTGCCCCTTTGATTTGCTCGGCAACAGTCTCTTCCCATTGTCCGTTCCAAAATCCCCATGCGCCGAAATCGGAATCGCTACTCTGGTTGGTTGTTTGCACGGTCAGACGGAAGCGGTTATTATTCGTGTCGAGTGGTCCGAAAGTAACAAACTTCCCGGTCACCCAGTCGCGCGTCCAGCCGATAAGCGTGTCGGCACTTTGCCAATTCGGATTTTTAGCCGCGAAGAATGCTTTTTCTTCATCCGTCCAACGTTTGCTGGATTGAGCATCCGGAATGACTTCTACGGTGGGGAATAAGATGGTGGAAGGGGTAGACGCCAACTGTTTGTTTGCGGGGAAATACGATCCCGACATACCGGATATGGCTCCGCTACTGTTGATCATATATTCAGCGCCTGTTACATCGTAGACCATAAATGTAAATTCCCTCAGTACATTTTCAGGATAAAAATGTACGGTAACAGTATCACCGGGAGGTACATTCGTGAGATCGATATCTTGCGAACGGCTATCTATATAAAACATTTGGGGATTAGCTTCCGCCACCGTTGTCTCACCACCCGGAAGTTGAGGCACCAGGGTGTTGTATGTATTTGTCTTAAGGATATTATACACCTCAAAACCTTCGCGTGTACCGTCGCTCCGAAAAGAGAGGTTCGCATTTCCATAGAAATCCATACACATCACATCACACAGGCTGGCACGAAGCCGTTCCAGTCCGCCATAAACACCCAAGTCGGAAGAGATAAGAGGTGCAGATTCTGAATACCAGTGTACAGTCATATTATTCGGCATGATCAACATTTTACTCGGAATATTGTCCCAGTGAATAACAACACTCACAGGAATTTCGCCTACTGACGAGCAATTTTTGAGATCATCCTCTATGCAAGAGCTAAAACCCAGCAAGAGGAAGAGGATTCCGAGACAATATGTCGTAAATCGTTTCAAACGGTCAATTTTTGTTTTTATCAATAAAAGTATGAGTGATACGTTCAAACGTGTCGATCCTAAATTTTACTTGTTTGAGATTTTGCCCTTGATATTCGCAATTCACACACACCATATATATAATCATAACGCGATTTATATTTTCCGCTCAAATACCAGACAGCAATGTTTAATTCTAAGTTTAACCAGCGCTTATAGGAAACCATAAACAAAAAATAACACCAGTCAACTATTCTCTCTTAATAACATGAAATGCCACTAAATTGTTCAATGACATGATACATTGAATATCAAAGGATGAAGATATATAATTATTTGAATCACCCCTTGTTTTTTTAACATTATTTAAATTATTAAAAACATGCATTGTGAAATTGTCGTTTATCCAAAAGGGTAAATAACGTGGATTTGATATACAGATTTATCTTCAGATGGGGTTATGCATATGAATTCCTGCGGAATTTTGCCTGAGTCTTATCTTCAAGTATTCTTCCTGTCAAGTACGTTTTTTTAATCGGCCGAATCGTTTTCCAAAAAGATCGGATCTGTTTCCGAAAAAAACGTAATCAAAAATTCATTTGATAATTATCGAATGATCGTTTGACAATTGTGGAATGATCGTTTGACAGTTATCGAATGATCGTCCGACAATTGTCAAACGAATTTATCTCTCAAATTTTTTCGGACAACTCTTCGGTCGATTTTTCAGACGGTTACGAATCTTTCAGGATAGGGATTCGATCTCCTGCAGCCACAGGGTGGCCATGGCGTCACTCGGCATACGCCAGTCGCCTCGTGGAGAGAGACTGACGGAGCCTACTTTGGGACCGTCGGGCAGACAGCTGCGCTTGAATTGCTGCTGGAAGAAACGACGGAAGAAGGTGTGGAGCCATTTCCTGATTGTTTCCTGATCATAGCGACCATCGAAGGCGTGTTGTGCCAGGTAATAGATCTTGGTAGGCCGTGCACCAAACCGCATGAAATGATAGATGAAGAAGTCGTGGAGTTCGTAAGGGCCTACGAGGTCTTCTGTTTTTTGTTTGATATTGCCATGTTCATCGGCTGGGATCAGTTCGGGACTGATCGGAGTGTCGGCGATATCAAGAAGGGTACGTCGGGAAGTTTCGTCTACTTTATAGTGTGCCACCCATTCAACGAGCGACCTGACGAGTGTTTTCGGGATGCTTGTATTAACACCGTACATCGACATATGGTCGCCATTGTAAGTCGCCCAGCCAAGTGCCAGTTCGGAGAGGTCGCCGGTACCGATGACCATGCCGTTTTCCTGGTTGGCTACGTCCATCAGTATTTGTGTACGTTCTCTGGCTTGTGCATTTTCGTAAGTGACATCATGCATCGTACTGTCGTGACCGATGTCGTTGAAATGCTGGGTCGCCGCTTCTTTGATAGAAATCTCCCGGAAAGTGACGCCAAGGGAGTTGATCAGGTCGACAGCATTCTTATAGGTGCGTCCGGTAGTTCCGAATCCCGGCATCGTAATGCCGATGATCTGTTTACGGGGAATTTTCAACAAATCGAATGCCATAACGGTGACGAGCAATGCGAGTGTGGAGTCCAATCCTCCCGAAATACCGATAATAGCTGTTTGCACATGGGTATGTACCAGGCGTTTGGATAGGCCGGCGACTTGTATTTGCAGAATCTCTTCACACCGGGCAGACAGATCGTTGCCCGAAGGAGTAAAAGGATGCGGATCGATGTGGCGAGTCAAAGCAAACGGTTTGGAGGCTGTCTCGACCCAATCGAATGCAACGGTGATCTGTTTTTCCGGAACAGCATCAGAGGCTCCTTTGGTAAAACAGACGTTGACGAGGCGATCGTGTTGCAGGTAGTCGACATCAATTTCACTGATGATCAGCTGACCGTTGGTCGTGAAGCGTTCGGCTTCGGCAAGTATCGTTCCGTTTTCAGCAATAAGCGAACCACCGGCAAAGACAAGGTCGGTAGTCGATTCACCGAAGCCACAGGCGGCATAGATGTATCCGGCGATACAACGGGCCGATTGCTGGCTGACTAATTGTTTGCGGTACGGATGTTTACCGATCAGTTCGTTACTGGCCGAAGGATTGACGATGATATTGGCTCCCATCATGGCTAAATGCGAACTGGGAGGGATCGGCATCCAGAGGTCTTCACATATCTCAACGCCTACGCACACTTTTCCGGATTGAAACAACAGGGATCGATCCATCGGATAATCTTTGTCGCCGATACGGATCTGTTTGGCAATGAGATCGAGTCCGGAAGTAAACCAGCGTTGTTCCTGAAACTCTTTGTAATTGGGGAGGTAGGTTTTAGGTACGACTCCCAGTATACGGCCTTTCTGAAAAGCGACAGTGGCATTGACCAGTTGATTGCCAGAAACGAGCGGTACACCGACAAATGTGAGTAGATCGAGGTCTTTGGTTTGTCGGACGAGTTGCAGAAGCGCTCTTTCTGCTTCCTGCTGCAATGTTTGTTGGGCAAACAGATCGAGGCAGGTATATGCTGTAACACCCAATTCGGGAAAAGCAATCAACTGGACACCTGCTTCGGCTGCCCGGCGCATCATTTCTTCTATCTGTTGAATATTATAAAAACAATCGGCCACCCGAACAAGCGGTGTTGCGGCTGCTACTTTAACAAATCCGTTATGCATAATCGTCAGTTTGATCTCCAAAGATAGGTATTATTTGACGTAGGACGGAATGTACGGCTCAAAAGTTGAACAGGTTTCTGTCTAGAACTGGAAATAAATAAAAGGTTGTACGCTGGCACTCTTCATTTGTATGACGATAAAGATGGCAGCTGTCAGGATCAGAATCTGAAACAATAAAGGGGAGTCGGTGACCAGTTTTTGCATGGCTTCTCCACCGCTTTTCGGCATGAAATGGAGGAAGTACCCCAGAACCATCAACGAAAAGACCCCTTCGTAGCCTATAATGAACTGTGGCAAGATCTCCGAATGGAAGTTGGTAAAGATTTGGTGGAGCATTTCTTTAGCAATTTTGATCGAATCGGCCCGGAAGAATATCCAACCGAAACAGACCAGGTGGAATGTGCAGAGAATGCCTAAAAACCGCCTGAAAGGACGCATCTGATGCCCCAACGGTTTGAAACCTGGGAATAGGGTCATGATGAATTTATGTATAGCCAGCGTGATGCCGTGTAATGCTCCCCACAGAACAAAACTGAGGGAAGCACCATGCCATAACCCGCCTAATAGCATGGTAATCATCAGGTTGATGTAAGTGCGTAGTTTTCCTTTCCTGTTTCCTCCTAATGAAATATAGAGGTAATCTTTTAGCCAGGACGATAAAGAGATATGCCAGCGACGCCAGAATTCGGTTATCGTGGCAGATTGATAAGGCGAATCAAAATTAATATGGAACCGGAAACCTAACAGAAGAGCGATGCCGATTGCCATATCCGAATACCCCGAAAAGTCGCAATAAATCTGTAAAGCATAACCGTATATGGCCAACAGGTTTTCCAGGCCGGAGTAGAGCAGGGGAGTGTCAAAGACACGATCGACAAAGTTCAGACTGATATAGTCGGATATAACGACTTTTTTGAATAATCCGCAGAGTACCAGGTAGACTCCCTCTCCGAAATTGGCTCGGGTGAGGAATGGGCGGTTGTACATTTGCGGAATGAAATCGCGTGCACGGACAATCGGACCGGCTACCAACGGCGGGAAGAAGGAGACATAGAACAGATAATCGATCCAGCGGTTCAACGGTTGAACCTTTCTTCGGTAGATATCGATGATATAGCTGAGACTCTGAAATGTAAAAAAGGAGATCCCTACCGGAAGGAAAATGTCGACAGGCTGATATTCGAGTTGTTGCAATGTTTGTATATTGAACCAGTTTCCGATTGTATGTCCGAGTGAGGTGAAAATATCGAATACAAAATTGAAATACTTGAAGTAAGCCAGCATCCCCAAGTTGATGCAGAGACTCAGTACCACCCACAACTTTCTTTTGAATATAGGAGTCGTGCGTTTGATGGCTTTGGCTATTAAATAGTCGGAAGTAGCAGTGAGAATCAGTAAAAGAAAGAGTATCCCACTACTTTTATAATAAAAATAGAGGGAGAAGAGAGTGACGTAGATAATCCGCGCTAACGTATGTTTACTTAACGACATATAGATCATCAGAAAACCAATAAACAGGAAGAAGAATAACCCACTGTTGAACAACATCGGTGCTTGCGGATTATAGACAAACAGATCTGTCAGTTTCTCGGTGGAGAACTGCCAGTTTTCAGGAGCCAAAAATTGCTTCAGCCACTTTGAGGTGATCTCTATTGCTTCTTCCAATGTTAAATAGCCAATCGTCATATAGTCTTAATCTTCTACTTTATGATGCGTATCCGGATTCTATTGTTTTTTTGCAAAGATACTATCATTAACCATTTGTAACGAATCCTGGATCTCTTCCCCAGTAACGGATGTTGCTGTTTTTTCGAGAACCAATTGTTGATTATATGTTTTTATCAATGCATGATTGAACAAATACCCTTGTTGCAGGTAACCCTCTTTTCGAAAGTGGATGCGATCGGCACTAAAGAGTTCAGCGTCGTACCATTTCTTGCTGGAGTTTTTTCCGCCAGTAATAGCAAACATATCCCAACAGGCGATTCCATGTTGACGGGCATAGTTGACAATCGCCTTGGCGGCACGTTCAATATTCTCGTTGCGCACGTAGGTATATTTTTTATTCACATAGGCACGTCGAAAACATTCGGGGGGCGTAGTGAACAGTAATGTTGTATTAGGCAGATGTGTTTTGATCAGTGCGATGAATGCATCTATCTGTTTGGTAAACTCGGTAGCGGTAAACCGTCGTCCGAAAGTTTCGTTTGTCCCCAGGGAAATAATTAACAGGGATGGGTGCAAAAGTGCCAACTGACGGATATAGCTTTCATCCGTATAGTTGACAAACATCGCTCCGTTGACACCAATGGAGTGATATAAGAGACCCGATCCGCCATTGGTCAGACTGAATCCGTAGTAAATATTGTCGAAATCAGCAGCCGGAAGGAGTTCGTCTGTTCCTCGTTTACGTCGTGTGCTGTGCAGTTCGAAGATATCGGTCAGACAATGAATACGGAAAGTATCGGCTAAAATATTGTCCATACATGTGTCGGTCGCCAATGAGACCTGAACAGACTCTTTCAGTGGTCCAGCCGGCAACATCGGCATAGACCCTTTACTTCGATAGAAAACAACCTGATTGAATGAATAACCGACACCATTGACAGGGGTAATTTTTAACTCAAAATTGACTGATGGCGCATCTGTCTTGATTCCGATACCCCCCGGTCCAATAGCTGTTTTCTGTTTGTTTTGAGCAATTCGACCTGTCTCCCAGTTTCTAACGACCGAATTGATATAATAATCATCCGGTTCATTGGTCTTGCTTAATTTGAACGGAGCAATCCATCCACGGCCGCCATTTCCAAATTCATCTTGCAATAGGCGCATCACTTGTCCGCTGAAATATCCCGCTTGTATATGCGAATCTCCCAGGTGTATGATGGAGATCACGGTATCTTTGCCATCCTGTAAAGCCTTTAATTCCTTAAAAAAAGGAGTTAGTGTGTAAGCAGAATCAGTAATGATGCATAACGAGTCGTTTACCTGAACTGTTATAGGTGGTAACGAATCAGGAATATGAATAATATGCCCTCTCACGAATTGTGGAAGGCAAAAATTGATAGCCAGTATAACCGGCAACAGAGAAAGACTAATGTATGGCATCCTCTGCTTTCTCATAAAACTCTTTTTCCTTGATTAAAGCATCTATCAGTGCGGTAGCTATCTCACGCCCTCCACGGAAACTTAAATGGGTATAATCCTTACTAGCCCAGCTGTTTTCAACATATTTCACAATACTGTTTTCTCCTCCCATTGCTCCGAACATATTCCAGAAAGGTATTCCGGCGCGTTTGGCGATCTGGCGTTGTGCATGTACTAATGCCATGATGCCCGGCATTGTTTTAAAATTACCGTCTTCCATATAGGCCCGATCGGAAACACTTAACAATAGAATGTCGGTATTGGGAAAACAGGTCTGAATATGCTGGATAATATGAACCATCCGCTGTACGTACCAGCCGTATTCGAGCATATCCTGACTGGCAACATTCAACCCATATTGCAAGATAATCAGATCATAAGGACGAATCTCCGAAAAACTCTGACACTGTTTGGCGGATAACCGATCAAGTATTATCCCTGAATTACCCCGTAAAGAGAAATTATCTACAACAATCCCGGTATTGTCTTCCAGAGCGACTCCAAGCGCACGGAATCCATCTGTCTCTGTAAAGGTGTACTGGGCATCGGTAAATTCACCCTCTAATACGGTTTGCGTAATTTTTTGCGTAGGTGGAAGCACCTGTGTCAATGAATCGCTCTCATTATTTATCTTCAGAGACATGACTGTCTGTTTATTCTGATTGTATATCAGCTTTAATGAAGAGGCAGTTATTTTTTCTGAAAAATATTTTGTACTTTTTATCGACATGGAGACCTCTTGACTTTGTGGTTCAAAAAACATGCCGGGTAGTGTATAGTTGTGATTTTTCTCCGCCATGATCGAATATGTTTTCCAACCGTCGGAGACGGCCTCGACCGTCGGTCGATATTGCGCGGAAACGGAGTGAATAGGAATAAACCCGACTCCTCGTCCTCCGAATATTTTTTGCAGACCCGAACGCAAATCGCCAACAAGAATATCACCTTCAATAAAAGAGTCCCCAAGGAAAGCGACACGTACCGGGCGATTGATCTCTTCTTGTTTATTCAGCGCCGTAAAAAAGTGCTTCAAACCGATATGTCCGGGTGAATAATCCTCGATCCGTTCTCCGGTTCCATCCATCCCATCGGGCGAAAACAAACTTTTATATAATGAATCCCGTTGTGCCAATACCTGCGTATTTAAACCGGTAGTCAGTGCGATTGAATCCATCACGGCAACAGAATCTATTTGAATCGAATCTTCCTGTGCCAATAGGATTTGAAGCGAGTCGGCCAGTTGGTTGTTGGATTTTATACGTATATCCGAAAACAGATCGATTCGCTTTATTTTGAATCCCAGCATATGATCCGGTAATTCATATAAAGTAAAACAGATGATCAGGGTAAAGATGAGTAAAGCCAATAAATGGCCCATATAATTTTTATTCTCCATTAACCTTTTCTTTTCGTGGCTGCAAATATAGGTATAATATTAGGAACATGAATTTGAAACAAACCGATTTTGCTGTCTATCCATTATAGTTTTAGATTGGAAATAAAATGCTGCAACAAAGAGGGTTGCAGTAGTATGGGGTATACAAAACCGTAGAGTGCTCCATAAAAATGCGCATTATGATTGATATGATCATTGGCCTGTCTGGCCATATATTGACAATAGAGTAGATATAATAACGCAAAGACGATTCCGGGAATCGGCACTATGGCAAACAGTAGAATTTTCCCCCACGGATCAAAGATGATGGATGAAAACAGAACCGCAGATACAGCACCTGAAGCCCCGATGGAAACATATAATGAGTTATCGCGTTGTTTGATCAGATCGTACACAGAAGCAAAAATCATCCCTCCGAAATACAATCCCAGAAATCCCCATTTCCCTGAACCCATCCATTCGAAAGTCCGTTCCATATAAAGACCGAATGACCAGAAAGTAAACATGTTTACCAACAGATGCATCATATCGGCATGAATAAACCCGTGGGAGATCAACCGGTACCACTCTTTATCCCGTACAACCCGAAACGGAATAAAGGCCAACCGCATAAACCAGGCTCTGTTAGAGAAACATTGAAAGGAGAGAACGGCCGTAATACCGATAATCAGATAAGTTATCATTTTGTCTGCTTTTTATACTAAAAAGGTGCAAACTTACATAAAAATCAGCATTAATAAGCGTGTACGATAAAAATAAAAGCCACTTATGTTGTTATTCCATAAATGTTTGTTGTTTGTACGATTCGGAAGGCTTGGTCGATTGAAACATACTTAAACGCATTCTGTTTTTGCGACTGGTTTACATTATTTATTCGGATTATTTCGACGGTTTTCCGATTTTGTATAACTCCTTTTTCTGTAGGAGGTAGGTCTGTTTTTTGTTAGAGGTACCTCTAAACGAATTTAGACGTACCTCTAAATTGATTTACACCTACCTCTAAATTATTTTAGACGTACCTCTAACAGAAAAGTGTCCGGATCGATGTAAAAAAAGGATCTTATCGTTTTAAGAAAATGATTAGAAGAAGTCAGTTTATTTCCATACTTTTGTATACCAACAATTCGTGTGCAGTTTTGATCAAGTAAAACACAAATAAGAACAGATGGAGTCTATCAAACAAATATATCGTATCGGACATGGGCCGTCGAGTAGCCATACGATGGGGCCGATGCGAGCCGCTAAACTATTTTTGGAACGAAACAGTGTTGTTTCTCGTTTTACTGTGACGCTGTATGGAAGCCTGGCTGCAACAGGGAAAGGGCATATGACAGATGTGGCTATTCTGGAAGTATTAGAGCCGATAGCTCCGACGAATATTGTGTGGGAACCCAAAATCGTTCTTCCGTTTCATCCGAACGGTATGCAGTTTGAATCGTTTAATGAAAAAGGTGATCTATTGGAATCCTGGACGGTGTACAGCATTGGTGGCGGTACTTTGGCTAATGAAGATTTTAATGAATTGAAGACGGCCGAAGTGTATGAAATGAATACGATTTATGATATCCAATTGTGGTGCGAGAAAACAGGTTATTCCTATTGGGAATATGTCGAACAACGTGAAGGAACTGAGATCTGGGATTATCTGGCTGAGGTGTGGCAGGTCATGCAGCAGGCGATAGTCAGAGGATTGGAGACGGAAGGTATTCTACCGGGTGGACTGGGTATTCGCCGGAAAGCTTCGGATTATCTGATCCGAGCCAAAGGGTATGGCGGAAGTATTAAAGGACGCGGGAAAGTATATGCTTATGCATTGGCCGTGTCGGAGGAGAATGCCAGTGGGGGAGAGATTGTGACGGCTCCGACCTGTGGATCATGCGGGGTATTGCCGGCTGTATTGTATCATTTAAAGGATTCGCGTGAATTCAGGGATTCACGTATTCTGCGTGCATTGGCGACGGCCGGTTTATTCGGGAATGTGGTGCGTACAAATGCGTCTGTCTCAGGAGCAGAGGTGGGGTGTCAGGGTGAAGTCGGTGTGGCTTGTGCCATGGGTGCCGGTGCGGCTTGCCAGTTGTTTGGCGGAACGCCTGCGCAGATAGAGTATGCCGCAGAGATGGGGTTGGAGCATCATTTGGGATTGACGTGTGATCCGGTCTGCGGTTTAGTACAAATTCCTTGTATAGAACGAAATGCTTTTGCTGCTGCCCGGGCATTGGATGCCAATGCGTATGCGAATTTTTCGGATGGGAAACACCGGGTCAGTTTTGATCAGGTGGTAGAGGTCATGCGTCAGACAGGGCATGATTTACCTAGTTTATACAAAGAGACATCTGAAGGAGGACTGGCTAAAAACATGGAAAAGAGATCATAAATACTAATTCTATAATTTAATTAATGAAAATGAAAACGACTGTTTATGTCATTGCAACACTAACGCTATTGATCTCATGCGGACAACAGCAGAAACAAACGGGAGAAATTGTGAAAAGTGGAAATCCGATTTTTGAAGGGTGGTATGCCGATCCGGAAGGGATCATTTACGATGATACCTATTGGATTTACCCGACGTGGAGTGACGCTTTTGACAATCAAACATTTTTTGATTGTTTTTCGTCGAAAGATCTGGTAAACTGGACCAAACATGCTTCTATACTGGACAATAACGAAGTTAAATGGGCGAAACGAGCGATGTGGGCACCAGCTGTGATTCGTAAGGATGGGAAGTATTATCTCTTTTTTGGCGCGAACGATGTGCATGAAGGTGAAATCGGAGGGATTGGGGTTGCGGTAAGTGATCGCCCGGAAGGTCCTTATAAAGATTTATTAGGTAAACCGTTGATTAATGATATCGTGAATGGCGCTCAACCGATCGATCAGTTTGTTTTTCGGGATGATGACGGGAAGTATTATATGTATTACGGCGGATGGAAACATTGTAATATGGTTTTGTTGAACGATGATTTTACGGCTATTGTTCCTTTCGAGGATGGTGAGATGTATAAGGAAGTGACTCCTGAAAATTATGTGGAAGGACCATTTATGTTCAAAAAGAACGGGAAATATTATTTTATGTGGAGTGAAGGTGGGTGGACTCGTGATGATTATTCGGTCGCTTATGCGATAGCCGATTCTCCGTTTGGGCCATTCAACCGGATTGGTGTCATTTTGCAACAAGATCTGGAGATCGCAACAGGTGCCGGACATCATTCATTGATGCAAATACCCGGAACAGAGGATTATTATATTGTGTATCATCGTCGTCCGTTGGATAATAAAGGACGTGATCATCGTGTGACCTGTATTGATCAAATGACTTTTGATGAAAACGGATTTATAAATCCGATCGTCATGACATTTGAAGGTGTTGAAGCGCGAACGATCAAATAATGTTGTAAAACAGTTTTTACTCATTATATTATTCCACTATCTTTGCTTTTGTTTGCATATTCTACTGCTATTAAATAGTGATATAACGGTATCTAGGCAGTAACCTATCTTTGAGGTAGCAAATATTAGTTGTTTATATTTTTACGTAATCGGGTTTTTGTAACCTCTTTTACCGATACGATAGTTGTTCGGATTATATCCGTATAACACGGCTTTAATGGCTTTTTCTGACCGATCGGAGAATTGTGTTACAGCCACCAAAAGAGACTTTTTTAATGTTGGATTTTAAATATAGATGAACAAAAGAACAATAAATAATTTCGGACTATGAAACCTTACGAACAACTCACTACCCGTAAAATCCTTTTGGGATATATACTGCTTATTCTTATTGCTGTAGGAGCGGTTATTTATCTGTTTAATATTACCAAACGATTAGCGAATGAAGATGATATTAACAGTGTGCCGAGAGAAAAAATCTATCTTGTCACAAATATCTTGTCTCTGGTCTATGAGAGTGAAACGATGGGTCAGTTACTTAATACTGAAGACGGGGAAGATTTCACGTATTTCAATGAGACGTTGGATAAAGCACATGCCAACATTGATTCCTTGCGACTGTTGGTGACTGATACCCTTCAATTGCTCAAAATTGATACCATCGATATGTTGCTTGAAAGAAAACGCGCAAATACGAGTGATTTACTTGGCCTGATCAAAGAAGCTAATGCCGATTTATATGCAAAAAGGATTAATAATGCATTGGCTAAAGGGGCTGAATTGATCGAAGAGATAACGATACAGGAACGGAGTGATGTGCAGCAGGATACGGTGGTTGTTGAACGACAGAAACGAAATTTCATACGTCGTGTAGCAAATGTTTTCCGACCGGAAGTGGTTGATACGGCTATACTTGTTTCGGCGAATCAGCAGGTGCAGAAAGATACCATAGTCAATGTGTATGATCCGTTTGAACTGCTTTCGAGTACATTGCAAGATATTCGTCGTGCGGTAGCTAATGAACAAAAACAGATGCGGGAAGTATTGATCAATCGCTCACCGACATTGCGGTATGATAACAGTATGATCACATCACGGATTAATCAAATACTCCGCGATATGGAAGAGGAAGAGATGGAAGCCTCTTTTGCACGTATGCAGGAGCGACAGGATTTGGTAGAAGATACCTCTAATCTGATTAATTTTATTGGCCTGATAACCATTTTTGTAACGCTTGCCTTTATCTACTTCATCATGCGGGATATCTCCAAGAGTCGATTCTATCGCCAGCAACTGGAGAAAGCGAAAACGTATGCCGAGAAACTATTACAAGCACGTGAACGGTTGATTATGACTATCAGTCATGATATCCGCGCTCCTTTATCGTCGATTATTGGTTATATTGAACTGCTGTTGCGTTCGAATCCGAACAAACAGCAACAACAATATCTTAAAAATATGAGTGGATCGTCTGCACATATTCTTTCTTTAGTGAATGATTTATTGGATTTTGAAAGTCTTGAAACAGGTAAAATGGAATTACACAAGGTCGCTTTTAAATTATCGGATTTGTTTCGTGAGATATATGAGAGTTTCAAACCTCAGGCTTCTGCAAAGGGGCTTGAACTTGTTCTTGACATTAAAGGTGATCCAGAGAAGATCTCTGTCGGGGATGTGGTACGCATTCGTCAGATCGTAGGTAATCTGGTCTCTAATGCGATCAAATTCACGTCGAAAGGGCAAGTGGTCATCACGATCGATTGTAGCCAGTTGGCAACGACAAACGAAGATGAAAATGGAGAAACGCCATCTAAACTGATTCTGACTGTAACGGATACCGGTGCAGGTATCCCGCAGGAAGAACAGAAAAAGATCTTTGGAGAGTTTGCACGTTTGGCCGGATCTGAAAAAACAGAAGGTTTCGGATTAGGTTTATCTATAACGAATCGGTTAGTTGCGTTAATGGATGGAGAACTCTTGCTTCAGAGTGTTCCTGGTGAAGGCAGTACATTTACGGTGGTCTTGCCATTACCGTTGGCGGAAAACCAGTCTGTTTCAGAGGTAGAAGTGACAGCGAACGAAGAAAAAAGTGTTGCTTTTTCAGGCAAGAACATCACCTGTCTTTTGGTAGACGATGACTTATTGCAGTTAGCCTTGATGGAAGCGATCTTAAAACAGAATAATATCCGATCGGTTTCGTGTACCAACCCGCAGGCTGTTATGGAATTATTGAGAACCGATTCGTTTGATATTGTATTAACGGATATCCAGATGCCGGAAATGGATGGGTATGCATTGGTGAAACAGATTCGGGGATCAGATTTGCCTGATGCGAAAACCTTACCGGTGGTCGTGCTTTCAGCTACAGTCGGAGAGAATAAAAAAGTATATCATGATGCCGGATTTACCGACTCATTAAGTAAACCTTTTACCACAGAACAGCTGGTGACTCTTTTGAACCAGATTTTTCCGGAAGAAATAAAGAAGAAAAACTTGAATACAGGTGCATTGACGGCTTTTGCTGCGAATGACAAAAATGCATCTGCCTCGATTTTGAAAACGTTCTCCGCGGAAACAAATAAAAGTATAACATTACTTCAGGGTGCACTGGAGAAGAATGACAGGAAAGAGGCGGCGCGTCTCGCTCATAAACTGATTCCGCTGTTTACCATGTTGGGGGCAAATATACTGGTGCAGCATTTGCGGATATTGGAACGTAATGATTTTGAATTAACCGACTCCGGTTGGATGCATTTACTGACAGATGTCATCAGACAAGCCTCTTCTATTGTGGAGGAAGTTGAATCGAGTGTGGAATGATATGTGTGGAAAATTTCCACACATGTGGACGGATTCCCCATGTATTTGGAAAGGCTTCTTTATGTGCCAAACAGGTTAATTTGTTGATAATTAATATTTTAATATTTTTGGAGGAGAAAATAACTATTCTGGTATAATATTGGTACTATAATGATCAAACAAACGTTTCTACATTTATACCGTTATATCAAAGTTTTGAAGATATTTAGCTCCAAAAACATTAAGAAGTGAAGGGCATCTCTTTAGGGGGATGCCTTTTTTTTTTGAATGAAAAACACTACTTTTACGCAACCAAATACAAAAGCGAATGACTTCCATATTAATTGTAGAAGATGATATCACTTTCTCCTTAATGTTAACTACCTGGCTAAAGAAGAAAGGTTTTGATGCAATAGCTGTATCTACTGTTAATGAGGCAAAAGAGCAAATAGAAAAGAAAGGCTATGATTTGCTGATCTCTGACTTACGTTTGCCGGACGGAGATGGTATTGATTTACTGAAATGGCTGAACGAAAAGTCGATCACTATTCCGGTGATTATGATTACCAGCTATGCTGAGGTACAGACTGCGGTTCAGGCTATAAAGCTGGGTGCTTCTGATTATATCGGCAAGCCGGTGAATCCGGATGATCTTTTGAAAAAAATCAATGAAACACTTCAGGGAAATTCTTCAGCAAAACAACAGGATGCTCCACCACGTACACAACATTCTTCTGATACCGACTCTTTTTCAGGAAAATATATTGTAGGCAAGAGTGCTGCTGCGATTCAATTATATGATCATGCCCGATTGGTGGCTCCGACCGATATGTCTGTGCTTATTACCGGATCGAGTGGTACCGGCAAAGAGTATGTGGCACGTTATATTCATGAAGAAAGCAATCGTAAAGGAGGTCCTTTTATTGCCGTAGACTGCGGTGCTATACCCAAGGATCTGGCAGCATCAGAGTTCTTCGGTCATATGAAAGGGTCATTCACCGGGGCTATAGACAATAAAACCGGTGCTTTTGTTGCGGCACAAGGAGGAACTGTCTTTCTGGATGAGATAGGTAATCTCTCTTATGAAGTACAGATGCAACTACTCCGTGCTTTGCAGGAACGTAAAGTCAAACCGATCGGAAGTAATCAGGAAATAACAATCGATATTCGACTCATTTCGGCAACGAATGAGAATCTACGTGAAAATATCTCGGGAGGAGATTTTAGGGAGGATCTTTACCACCGTATCAATGAGTTTACGATCCGTATACCGGACTTAAAAGAACGTAAAGAAGATTTTAAATTGTTTGTGGATCATTTCCTGAATCTATCTAACAATGAATTGAATAAGCATATTCAAGGATTTGATGAGGAGACTTATCAGATATTAGAAGCCTATAACTGGCCGGGAAATCTTCGCCAGATGCGGAATACGATTAAATATGCAACGCTTTTGGCTACAGGAGGAAAAATAAGGAAAGGCGACTTGCCGGCAGAGTTGTTTGTTGCTTCTTCGGCTCCGGTTTCTACCTCGACTTCTATCGGTTCGTTAAAAAAGGAGGAGCATGAATCCAATCTGATTAAGCAAGCACTTCGGGAATCGGGATACAATAAAGCTAAGGCAGCCCGTTTACTGGGTATAGACCGCAAGACATTGTACAACAAGATGAAGTTATATAATCTGGATAATTAATCCATCATCAGATTCATATATGCTTTTCGTTCATTATACCCCAATGTAAGAGCGGTTAGTTCCTGTATATTCATTGTGTTTAGTAAATCGAAGGAGTGTGGATTCTCCGGATTAGTAGCTTTCCATAAGGTAATCATCTTCTGCCGATCGATAACCATAGCCATGCCATATGGATGTGTGTCGGGTAGAGACGGCGGGGTTTTGTAGATTAACTGAGGTGTTTTATAATGATTGGCGATAGCTGTTAACAGTGCGTTTTTTATTTCTTCCCGATTATAAAGTATTTCTTTTATAATGATCTTTTTGTCTTCCGCAAAAGAAATAAAGGCGATCCCTGTAACGTCATTTTTTTCGTTAGTTGCTACTGCAACATCTCCTCCATCCAGCCGGTTATCAGTCACAATATTTTTGAAATCATCTTCAGAATGCAAGATACTCATTGGTCTTTCTCGCAATTTCCGGTCAAAATAGATATAGGAAGAATGAAAGAGTTCCTCATTTAAGGGTTTAATCTGTATATGATTGTTTATCGATCCAGGTTCTTTTATTGAAAACAGACGTAGGGAGTAGTCGTAAACAGGAGTATATCCTTGTGTCTGATAGTAATAGAAAAGTGATTTCTCTGCAGGAATCAATACTGTTATTGTCATGTTTCGCTCTTTCATCATCTCAAATGCCTGAAGCAAAAGTTGATGCATCCAACCTTTGCCTCGTTCGGAAGGATCGGTACATGCGCCTGATATATAACCGACACTGATGGTCTCTTTTCCATAAGTCATGTCGTAAGGAATCAGCTGAAGAGCAGAGATTATTTTTCCGTTTTTCGTTATCGTGAGCGCGTTTTCATCTTTGTATACTTTGTTAAAGTAGAATTGTATGAATGTATCACTATCGTTAAAGCTGGTTTTCCAGAGATCGATAATCTGTTGTTTTTTGCTCATGGATAGTCCGTTTTATCGTTGTGTATTTTTCTAAAAGTTCATAAGGATGATAAGATAATTTGGCCTGACGCAAACCCGGGATGCCTAAATCTTCTTCGCGGTTGATGTATATGTATTGTTCGGGAAGATGGGACGCGAATACCTGGTTAATGACAGCATATGCTCCGTCATAATTGATGTCTGCTTTTTCGATATGAACGGCAAATGTGTTGTGATTGACCGGAGCTCCGAATGAAAATGCCACAATCTCATTGTTTACACAAATGCCACAACCGCTTAATCCCAGTTCACTAAAATGGTGTAATGCATAGGTTAATGAACGTCGTTCATCACTTAACTCATCTTCACCTTCTTCTGTGCGATTCGCTTTATACCATTTCTTTTCCAGTTCAAGACAGAATGGAACAAGATCGGGGGTGATGGGTAAATATTCAAAATCATATTGTTTTTTAAACTTGTTGATATGATTCCGTTTGGCTTGGTATTTCTTGCCTGTTAAGGATGCCAACTCTTCTCTCAGGTAAATATAATCATAAAAATCCCTTTCTGGAATATAATGAAAGCTACCGGGTAAAGTTGTTTCTAATTTTTCTTTAGCGTCAAGGGTTATACCGAGTATTAATAGAGGATGTCCATGTTTTAATGCATCTTCTTCGAGTGTCAGTATGGCTTGTTGTAAATGACCGTTGCCTACCGGCATCATATAGGCTATCCGACTTTTATTTTCTATCCAGAAACGAATCAGCAGAAAATCGTCAACAATCGCAAATTCGCTGTTATACAAAAAGCGCCAACTGCACATATTGGCAAAAGAAAAATCACAATTACGGTAATCTGAAGACATTGTATAAGAGGTAATCACCTCCTTATCTTCTAATGTGATCGGTTTAAATGGTATTTCCATTTTTATATGAAACTTAAATTTGTTACGAGTAAAACTCCTGATCGCCTTTAAATGTTTAGAATGGGAATAATAAAGGTAATACAAATATCATGACAATACCCATAATAATCTGCAAAGGCATTCCGACCTTTACGTAATCCATAAATGTATATTTTCCAGCCGACATCACCAAAGCGTTGGGTGGAGTAGAAAACGGAGAAGCAAAGCACATACTGGCAGCAACTGTAACAGCCATAAGGAACGGATAGGGACTTACACCTATAGCCAGTGCCGACTGCATCGCAATAGGAGCAATCAGTACAGCGGTAGCCGTATTACTGATAAACATCGTCATCAACGAGGTCGTGAAATAGATACCCGCCATAAGAATGATCGGACCATAATCACCCAGCCCGCCTACCAATTTCTCGGAAATAAGTGCGGAGGTTCCTGTTTTTTCCAAAGCCAATGACATAGGAAGCATGGCTGCAATCAAAACGATACTCTCCCAATTGATTGTTTTGTAAGCATCTTCCACGCTCCGGAAACATCCGGTCAACACCATTAATATTGCAGCTATGAGTACTGCCGCAACTGCCGGAATTACTTGTGTAACCATAGCAACAATCATGAGAAGCATGATTAATGCCGCTAATGGCGCTTTATAGTCAAGTGTTACTTTGGCTGCTTCTTCGATGGGTTGTCCCAATACGACCCAATTGGTCTGTTTTTTACTTAAAAAGGTGATATTTTCCCATGTGCCTTGAATCAATAAGATATCCCCTGAATGCATCTTTATATCTTTAATGTTTGAAAGGATATATTTCCCATTGCGTTCAATACCTAATACATTTACTCCGTATTTATCCCGGAAATCAGAGTCTTTAACCGCTCTGCCTATCAGTTTTGAATCGGGAGTCAGTAACATCTCTGCAATTCCTATTTCCTGTACGCTTAGTTTTTCTGGACCGGCAAATTCAGACACTTTGGATTCAGTCATTTCAAGTTGATTCTCTTCGGCAAAACGTTGGATATGTTCAAATGCTCCAAACAGATAAAGAATGTCGCCAGGCAGAAGTTCGGTATCGGGTCCGGCCAGTTTTTGATCGACAGTTTTAAGGAATCGTCCCTGAGTGGTGGATTTGCGTCTGACCTCCAGTATGGAGATGTTATATCTCTGAGTGATATTCAGATCGACTAACCGTTTATTGGCAATCGTAGCCTGCATTCCGACTTGGACTCTGAATAAATTATCGGTCAATTGAAACTTTTGAACCAATTCTTTTGGAGAACGACTGGATGAAGTCTCTTCTCCTTTTTTCTCTTCTTTTTTGGTGAGGAAAAATTTACTTAAAGGTATAAGCACAATTAATCCGATAACAATACAGACAATCCCTACAGGTGTAAAAGAAAAGAACGAAAGATCATTGTATCCTTGCTGCGCAAGTACCCCTTGGATGACTAAGTTCGGCGGAGTTCCGATTAAAGTTGCCATACCTCCCATACTACTGGCAAATGCCATTGGCATCAAAAAACGACTCGGACTGATGTTAGCACTCATAGCCATACTCACAACAATAGGAAGCATTAACGCAACTGTCCCGGTATTACTGACAAACCCTCCTATAAAGGCTGTCACCAGTACAATCAATATGAATAGTTTAATTTCACTTTTTCCGGCTAATTGCAGAATCTTGCCACTAATCATTTTAGCCAATCCCGTTTTAAAGATAGCGCCTCCAACCACAAACAAGCCAACCATCATAATAACGATGGAGTTAGCAAATCCCGAAAGCGCTTCTTCCGGAGTAAGGATGTTAAATAAAATAAGGAGCACTAATGCACATAGAGCGACAATGTCTGAACGTATTTTTCCGTTGACAAAGAAAAAGGCGGCAACAGCCAGAATAATAAGCGTTGTGAGCATAAGAACGTATTATTGTTTGAAGATCCATTTCAGAGAGTAAAACTACAAACATTCTTAAAAAGTTTAGTGGTTCGAATAGCTTTTATTTTGTGATGAAATAAAGATGCTGTGTATCAATGGCCTGTCGTGAACGACCAATGTGTCGGTCTGGGGGCAACACAGGAAGGCTGTCTATTGTTTTTTGTTAAAAATCGATTTGTTCCGCCTCAGTTTATTCAAAACCTACCCGCTTTGTCTCGATAAAAATGAGAGTAATCTGGTTTGAAGTTATTTGTAAAACTAAAAAAACGTTATAACCAGTTGATGAAAAAAGAATGATAGCAAAACGATAACTTCGTTATTATTTGACGTTGTTGTGTTTAGTATTAATATATTGTTTTTGTGCTTCTGTGTTTTAACGATGTTAATTTAACATAATTGCTCATTGGTGTGTTGTCTGAGTTATTGAATATTTAGAAATGTTTGCTTTTTTGATTAATGAATATTTAAAAAATATAATTATTTAATTTTTGTACGAAATAATTATTATTTTTGTGGCGGAAGTAAAACAAGGCTCTCTGGCTATCATTAGATATCAGAGAACAATCACTACAAACAAAAGGGATGAATACAGGAACTACTGAAACTTTTCCTAATACGAGAAGAACTATCTTGATCGCTGAAGATGAAGATAGTAACTATCTATTGCTTTATACCATATTATCAAAATTCTGCAATTTAAAACGTGCTAAAACGGGAAAGGAAGCCATTACATTATTTGAAGAAGGAGGGATCGATTTAATTCTAATGGATATTAAGATGCCTGAGATGACAGGTATAGAAGCTTTAGTAGAGATTAGAAAAACGGATAAAACCATTCCGATCGTCATGCAATCTGCTTATGCGTTTGATGTGGATATGGAATATGCCCGAAATGCAGGCGCTTCTGATTTTATTACAAAACCAATCAACCAGAAAGTACTGAAGTCTACAATTAGTAACTATTGCCCGGATATCGAGTGGCAAGTTAAATAATGTAGAATTACTTGTTCGTATGTAGGGTTTTTGACTCATATCGTTCTCCTTTTATGGATTAATTTGTTATATTTGTGCTATACCTCACACAGCACAAGATCTATAATAGATTTTCCATCTAAGTGATTAACAAATATGATGATCAAAAAACGACTCGATTTTGATTTAATACGATTAAGAAAAGAATACGAACAGTTATTACCCCAGTTGGTCGCTTTCGCTCGCGAAACTGAAACCCCAGAACATTTTAAGGAGAAACTACGCTGTTATCTTGCGGCAGTAAAAGAGGATCATTTCAGAGAAGACGTGAAAAAACGGCTTCTATTGATGATCGACTATGATCAATCGTTTGTCGACGAGTTGTCGACAGGCAATCAGATATGCATAAATACCGCCGTTTATTTGTGGCAATTTTTGAATGGCTGGTTAACGGAAGATTTTTCAACGGATTTATTTCTCGATCTTTTCTATCAGTTTCTGTTTTTACAGCAACCTTTGGTATATACCGCAGACCGTTCCAGGGTCAAAAGACAGATGAACCGTTGGCCGACAGGTCTTGACCCGAATGTGATTGCTATCCGTAAAGCCAATAAAGAGCGGATCATTCGTGAATTGATCCGGAAAATAGACAAACGGCATGCCCCTTCCTCCAAATATTATTTCCCCGATGGATTGACTTATGAAGAAAAATACAGGCAGGTGAATGAGTGGTGGAGCAGTTCACGTTTTCATCTGGCTATGGCTCTGAAAGGCCCCACAGAATTGAATACCTTTTTAGGAAATACCCTTTCGGAGGCGACCATGAAACTTCTTATACAAGCAAAGCGAAAAGGGATGCCTTTTTTCGTGACTCCTTATTATTTATCACTGCTCAATATCGAAGGGAAAGGTTATGACGATGCGACTATCCGTTCTTATATTCTTTATTCCAATGAACTGGTCGAAACCTATGGGGAGATAAAAGCGTGGGAAAAAGAAGATCTATTGGAATCGGGCAAACCCAATGCTGCGGGATGGTTGCTTCCTGATGAAAAAAATATTCACCGTCGTTATCCGGAGGTAGCCATTTTAATTCCTGATTCCATGGGACGTGCTTGTGGCGGCTTATGTGCCTCTTGCCAGCGGATGTATGATTTTCAGAGTGAACGTTTGAACTTTGATCTTGAATCGTTGAAACCCAAAGAATCGTGGGATAAGAAACTACGGCGGTTGATGACCTATTTTGAAGAAGATGCCCAATTGCGGGATATCTTGATTACCGGCGGGGATGCATTGATGAGTCAGAATGGTACATTACGAAAAATATTGGAGGCTGTCTATAAAATGGCTGTTCGAAAACGTAAAGCGAATGAAGGACGGAGGGATGGTCAGAAATATGCCGAACTTCAGCGCATCCGTTTAGGATCACGTCTGTTGGCCTATCTGCCTTGCCGGGTAACGAATGAGTTGGTGGAGATCTTAAGGGAGTTCAAAGAAAAAGCTTCCCAGGTAGGGATTTCTCAGTTTTATATTCAGACCCATTTTCAATCTCCATTAGAAGTTACTCCGGAGGCCAAACAGGCCATTGAGGCGATCCTTTCTGCCGGGTGGGTGGTCACCAATCAGTTGGTTTTTACTGTCGCTGCTTCACGTCGTGGACATACAGCCAAACTACGGCAGACACTGAATGCGGTCGGAGTTGTCTGTTATTACACATTTTCGGTAAAAGGTTTTCGTGAAAACTATGCGGTATTTACCCCCAATAGCCGCTCCTTGCAAGAGGCGAATGAAGAAAAGATATTCGGCCGCATTCCCGTTGATAAACAAAAAGAGTTACATCACTTGATTAATCATCATCACTCCCTGGGAAAAAACTTGCTTCGTTTTCTGAAAGCGAATGAGTTGTTGTTTGCCGGAACCGACCGCAATGTGCTCAATCTGCCTGGAATAGGAAAGAGCATGACTTTTAAGGTGATCGGTCTGACGAAAGAAGGAAAACGTATCTTACGTTTTGATCACGATATCAGCCGTTGGCATAGTCCGATTATCGACCGGATCGGCGAGGTCTTTATTGTAGAGAATAAATCGATAGCCGCCTATTTACGGCAGTTAAGAGAGATGGGAGAAGATGTTGCTGAATATAGTTCTATCTGGAATTATTGTGAAGGGGAAACCGAGCCGCGTTTTAGTATCTATAACTATCCCGATTATTCGTTTGATGTCACCCCTGAAATGACCAATCTGCAGATCGATAAAACGGTTGACGAATAATAATCGATAGTGAGAAACAGAGGTGATCAGGAAAAGCGTATATTTGTTCGTTCTAAGTTTTTCTGTTAAATAAAAAATGCGATACTTATGATTATCAACGAAAGAGATATCAATCATGAATTAGTGATACAGGTTGTTCAGCGTATGATGACAGCTGCCCGCACGGCACCTAAAGGAAAAGGAGTTGATATTATTGAAATAGCAATGGTTACAGGCGAAGAGATCATCCGGTTGTCGGAAGAGATGATTCAAATTTCGGCCGAAAAGAATCTGAAATTTTTCCTCCGTGATGCCGAGAATATCTTACAGGCTGACGCTTTATTGATCCTTGGTACGATGCAAAAAACACAAGGATTGAACTGTGCACATTGCGGATTTGACACATGTGCTGAAAAACCAGATGCAGTCCCCTGTGTAATTAATACGGTAGATGTAGGAATTGCTTTGGGTTCAGCCTGTGCAATGGCATCCGATCTGCGTGTGGATACCCGGGTTATGTTCAGCGCCGGATATGCTGCTCAGCGATTGGGGATGTTAGACGAGTGCAAATGTGTGATGGCTGTCCCGGTGAGTGCGACCAGTAAGAATCCCTTTTTCGACAGAAAATCCAAAACCCCTCTACCGTAAAAGCGTCTGGTTGATTTGTTCGATGTAACCTAATATTTCATCACGTCCTTCTCTTTTTTCCGAAGAAGAGATGAAAATAGGAGGGAGTTCCTCCCAACTTTCCAGCAATTTATCTTGATAAGTGGTGAGGTTCTCCTGTAAACGTTGCCGACCGACTTTATCAATCTTAGTGAATATAATAGAAAAAGGAATATTGCATTCCCCCAGCCATTCCATAAACTCCAGATCAATCTTCTGGGGGGTATGGCGACAATCGAGTAAGACAAAAAGGTTGGTCAACTGTTCGCGTTCAAGAATGTAGTCCTCGATGATTTTACGGATATTTTCCCGTCCTTCTTTACCTCTTTGTGCATATCCGTATCCCGGTAAATCCACCAGAAACCATTCGTTATTGATCATGAAATGATTAATAAGCTGTGTTTTTCCAGGCTTTTGGGAGGTCATGGCTAATCCCTTTTTGTTGGTCAGCATATTAATCAACGACGATTTACCCACATTACTCCGTCCGATAAAGGCATATTCGGGTCGTTCCCCTTCCGGACATTTACGAACGTCCGAGTTACTGATTACAAACTCTGCACTTTTGATTTCCATAGACTTTTTATTTTATGTGTGGTCTATCGGATTGTAACGTTTGTTTAGAGGAACTGATCCATAATCCGATAAAAGTAATCGTTCCGTTTATCATAAGCATTTCGTAACTGAATACATAACTGGTATAATACTTCACCAACGTATCAATCATAAAACAAATACAAGGAGAGGCTATACAGATATAGGGTACATATTTGTCGCGAGGCATTTTTTTGGTAAATAGCCCGAATACAAACAGTCCGAGTAGCGGTCCATAGGTGTATGAAGCGATCATATAAATGGCGTCGATAACACTGCGGTTGTTTAAGGCTTTAAATATTAGGATGATTACTGCAAAAAGAATAGATATTAACAGATGCACTTTCAGGCGTGTGCGTTTGGCCTGCTGCGCCTCTTGTTTTTCGATGCTGAGTATATCCACGCAGAAAGAAGTCGTCAATGCCGTCAATGCCGAATCGGCACTGCTGAATGCTGCGGCAATAATCCCAATACTAAAAAAGATCAGAATAGAATCTCCCAGTAAGCCTGATGTACAAAACATAGGCAATATATCGTCATTCAAAGCCGGCAGTTCGATTTGCTGTTGCGAGGCTAAAGTCAACAGAAGGACTCCCAATGAAAGGAACAGGAAATTAACCGGCGTAAAGGCAAAACCGTATGTATACATATTTTTTTGTGCATCTTTCAGGCTTTTGCAGGAGAGATTTTTTTGCATCATATCCTGATCCAATCCGGTCATAACAATTGTAATGAATATACCGCTGAAGAACTGTTTGGCAAAATGTTGTGTACTATGCCAGTCCTCGAATTCGAAAATCCGGAAATGCGGACTGTTGATAAGTGTTTGAACCATTTCTCCGGTATTCAACTCCATTTTACTCTTGACCTGCCAGATGATAACGATTAACATCGCCACCAGACAAATGGCCTGAAGTGTATCTGTCCAGATGATGGTTTTAATCCCACTGCGGTAGGTGTATAACCAGACCATTAGAATGCTGAAAACAACCGTTATGCCAAAAGGTATATTCCAGGTACTGAACACATAAGTTTGAAGAATAAGAACCACCAGGTAAAGGCGAGCTGCCGCACCGACAATTTTTGATAACAAGAAAAAAGAGGCGCCGGTTTTATAACTTCTTCGTCCGATGCGTCCGTCTAAATAGGAATAAATAGAGGTGAGTTTTAATTTGTAATAGAGCGGCAACAGTACTTTTGCAATGATAATATAACCGACAAAAAAACCGAACACGGTTTGCATATATGTCATATCGATGCTTCTCACCATTCCCGGCACAGAAACAAATGTGACTCCCGACAAGGAGGTTCCGATCATGCCGATGGATACAATCAGCCAGGGAGAAGTCCGGTTGCCTAAAAAAAAAGCGTCATTCCCTGAATTTTTCCTTCCTGTGATCCAACCGATCAAAAGTAAAAGACTGAAATATACAGCAATGATGATGAGTATGATGTAGCTGTTCATGCTCTGTCGTGAATTTCACGCAAAGATAAGCATAATTCTTTTGCCCTGTAGATTCATAGATCTGCAACAGCTATATTTCAGTTCTATTGTATCCTATTTCATTGTTTGGTTTTCGAAAAGTATACCTGTTTTTTTCTACGCCATCCTATTGAAAAAATCACAGTATGCGAACTGTTTTTTTGTTACACCTACCTCCGTTTTTTGTTAGAGGTACGTCTAAAACAATTTAGAGGTACGTCTAAATCCGTTTAGAGGTACGTGTAAAATAATTTAGAGGTACCTCTAACAGAAAAGTGTTCATTATATTTCAAATAAACCGATGGGACTCATAAGATTTGTATTAGTAATGCTTTTCAATCGTTGCGCCTTGGTAATAATGGGAAAGGATCTGTTTGTAGTTGTACCCTTTGGTACCCATCACTGCTGCTCCGATCTGACAGAGTCCAACTCCATGCCCCCAGCCTGCTCCGGTCAGAGTGAAGCGGGAGGGTATTCCATTGATTAATTCACCTTTATCCACCACAAATGCAGAACTGTATAAATGAGATTCTGACAGTGAACGCCGTATTTCCAACTCTTTTCCGATGGTGTAAGTGAGTAGGCTGCCAACAATTTGTAGTTGTTCTATCCGGCCGGATCCCCCTCTTTTCAGCGGGATCAGATCGAGTATTTTACCGAAATTATACCCGGTTTTACGATGGATCAATCGAGCGAGTTCATCTTGTGTATAGGTGATCTGCCAGCGGTAGAAATCGGTAGTCTCCTGATCGTAATTGTTGAGTACCTGACTCAGTATGGATTTGTCGGTCGTATGGCAGAATGCTTCCGGAGAAGTCCTGATCCATTGATCGGCTTCTTTTTCATTGGTCAGATCGGGTACGTTCTTTTCCGTATGGTCTCGCACGGTTGTCAGGTAAGTATGAGGGATGGGTTCCCAGCAATGTTCGAATTTTTCGGTGACACCTCCACAACATTTGGAAAACCGCGTGTCACAAATCGTAGAATCACTCATCAGAATCTCTCCCCGGGTTTCGCTGATCACCTCTTCTACGATAGGCGTAGAAGCACGGGTAATTCCCTGATAGCGCTGGCAGTGATCATCGGCGCAAACGTCGAAAATGGCATGATCTTCCCGGTCGTACCATTTAATCAGTTGTTCTTCATCCTGAAAACTACTTTTGTAATTCTTCTTATTGGCGAGGCGACTGTTTTTCTCAATTTGCGCCAATAGCCAGCTTCTGGAAATAACGGCATGTGCTTTCAGGAATTCCTTTGAAGCAGTAGCACGCATTTCGGAGGAGATGACACTGGTCAGATACTCTTCGATATCCAACTGGTTGATGACGATAATACCATCTGCCCCTGCGATAAGGTTCAGTGCTCCCCGAAAGCGTTGGTCTTCTTTTCTTTGCCAATGAAAATCGACACCGATCGTAACCTCTTTCAAATCAAAAGAGGCCGTTTTGTTGGTCGGTTCAAAGAAGAGTTCGGTGTAGAGTTTGCTTCTGAAGAGAATTTTTCCATTTCTCCATACAGCACGCTGTTTCCCTTTTAGGAAAGACGCTGTTTCAACGTGGATATATTCATCATTCAGAATGAAAGAGACATTTTTTTTAGTCAGAATGCCTATATTTACAACAGGAGCTTCCATATTTTATTTTTACTGCTTAAGTAAGCCTTTTATTGGGTTTAATGAAAAAATGTCAATAAAATTGCGCCAATTTAAGAATTGTAGTGTCTTATATAAGCAAATATAGACTCTATTCTTGGTAAAAACAAAACAAAATGTCATTATTGCCGTATCTTTGTCTTCCTCGCATATTCCCGGCCTGTTTTTGGTTCAAATATTTTGTGTTTTCACAATTATTCCTAACTTTGCAGCCGCTAATACAAACAGCGTAAACTAATTATTCAAACATGGCAACAAAAATCAGATTGCAAAGACACGGTCGTAAAAATTATGCTTTTTACCAGATCGTTGTCGCAGACAGCAGGGCTCCACGTGATGGAAAGTTTATTGAAAGGATAGGTTCTTATAATCCGAACACTAATCCTGCTACAATAGATTTGAATTTCGAAAGAGCTTTGTATTGGTTACAAGTAGGTGCTCAACCTACAGACACAACGCGTAATATTCTTTCACGTGAAGGTGTATGCTTGAAAAAGCATTTATTGGAAGGTGTGAAGAAAGGTGCTTTCGACGAAGCTACAGCGGAAAATAAATTCCAGGCTTGGTTGAAAGACAGACAAGCTTCAGTGCAGGCATTAAAGGATAAAGATCGTGAAGCTGCGAGAGCAGAAGCGAAGGCTCGCCTTGAAGCTGAAAAAGAAGTGAACAAAGCGAAAGCAGAAGAAGTAGCTAAGAAAAAGGCGGAATTATCCGTTGCTGCTGCTGAAGCACAAGCAGAAGAAGTTGCAGAGGAAGCTGAGGCTCCAGTAGTAGAAGATGCTGCTCCTGTAGTTGAAGAGACTCCTGCAGAAGAGGCTCCTGCTGAGAGTGCAGAATAATTTCTGCTGACAAAAAAATAAAGACTATTCGCCTTCGGGGGAATAGTCTTTTTTTATTTTTTGAATTTCAGTATCTTATTTCCGTAATGGTAGTAAATAGGTTAGTCTGACAGATAATGTTTGTCCGGAGGACTTGGAGAATTCATCTTTCTTTTTGTTACCATAGATATCACTGAGGGCGTAATAATAACGTCCTTCAAGCATAAACGATCCTACACCGGTACGTAATTCCAAACCAGGTCCTCCGCATAGTCCCCATTCGAATTTATTTTCGATCGGCATATCATGTTGTTCGTTTTTGTAATTTGCAGCTTCTCCTTCTAATAGGGAGGAAGTGCTTTCACTGATGGCATAACTTATTTTCGGTCCTAAATTAACATAAAACCGGAAACTTTTTTTGCCGAAATAGATATGTGTGAGAAAAGGCAGTTCAAGGTAATTGATGGTTCGCTCATAATGCGAACCGGCATATTCTTCGTAGTTGGGATTGTCTGTGAAATCTTCTTTCCACCCTTGCTGGCTATAATTGAGTTCAGCCTGCAATCCTAAATGTTTTTCTGTAATCCAACGTAAGGCTAATCCACCGGTATACCCCATATTCATCCCTTGCCATACTTTAGGGACAAAGTTGATGGATGAAAAGTTGACACCCAGAGAACCACCTATCCATATTTCCTGTTGGAAAGGAGTTTGAGCTGTCATCTTGAAGACAGAAAACAACGTCGTTATGGCCAAGAGGAGAGTGATCCGCTTTCTCATTTTTTTATCTCGCTTCGTGTAATGGTATAATCATTTCTGTACTGGACAATGAAAATATTGGTATTGATAAATCCTCCCCAGTTGTTGACCCGCTCGAAATTGAAATTCGTCTGTAACCCTTTATATCGGATCTGACCCAGGTGATTTTCAAAATCCAAACCATATTTTCTCATGGCATCTAAAAAGAACATTCCCGTATCAAACCCAAGTATGCCGTATTTGGGATATGTGTTGATCAGATTTTTACTGTACCAGTTTTTGTATTTAACATAAAACCGTTGTACATCCGGTGAGAGGTTCTCGGCATAGAAATTACTGTATATATATGTGTTCAATGCAAAGAAATCTTCCAGACAGTCACGGGTATAGGTTTGCCATTCGGGATAACCGAATAAATGAATGGTATAACCGATTCGCTCTTCGATAACAGAGGGTTCGGTCAGCGTGCGTAAAGGCGCTTTGATCTTATTTAATGCTTCTAATGAGGCCGAAGTGGGTAGAACAATATTTCGTTTGTCTGGTAGTAGGAGTTGTTGAATATCCATCGCAAATGTTTCACTTTTATAGACCAATTCTTTAAAAGGAATATTCTGGTTTAACATCTCGGATTTGAATGTTTTAATAAAATCCATTTTTTCTTCTTTATCCATGATATTTACGATAATGATGTTATCGTTTGCAAACAAATTGCAACCGGCAAAGGCTGCATTGGAATACAGATAAGAATGAGGGGTGTTGACTTGATATACACTTGCGTTTGATAATACATCATCATTTCGGGAAGTAAATGGGATAATGTATTTTATATCGTGTTTTTGGGCAAAGTCGGCAACCGGTTTAATCTGTTCACTCTGTACGGCACCAATGATTAAATGGGCGTTTAAAACAGCTTCTTCCCGAAGTGTTTCATTTAATTTACGTGTGTCATTGCCTATATCAAATACGGATAATTCAATTGAGCTCCCTAAACTCCGCAGACTGTCAATGGATAACAACAATCCTTCGTAGTATTCAATAAAACGGGCGGTATTTGCTGATGGTACCAAATCGTTTACCATAAAAGGTAATAGGAGAGCCACTCTCAGTCGGTCGACTTTTTTTATTCTTTTGGGTTCGGTTAATAAAGCATTCACTTCTCCTTCCTGAAGAGGAACAGGTTCGGTGGTGACTGTTTCTTCTGTTTGAACAGGTATTCGAATAACCATTCCGGTCTTAAGCCCACTTCTCAATTGCGGATTTAAGGCGATAAGTTCATTGCTGGAGATATTGAATTTTCGACATATACTATACATCGTTTCTTTACGCTGAATCTTATAATCAATTTCTTTGGTTACTGTTTGTATTTCGGTAGTTGGCAAAGTCTCTATGCGTGTAGCTGGGATACGGATCGTTTTACCGATCGTGAAGGTCTCGACCGATAACCCGGGGTTGGCTTCCATAATATCTGTAGCCGGAATAGTATACCGTACAGATAAGGAATACAATGTCTCTTTGGGTTGAATGGTATGATAAGTGTACCCGTCATCATGGGCGTCAATGGGAGCCACGGCAACGTCGCGTTGTGGGATTTTTAATGTCGCTCCGGCACGGATTCCTTCACGGCTTTCCGGGTTTAACCGATGGATATCTTCAACGCCTACACCATACATGGTGGCAATAGCATATACGGTTTGCCCGGGTTCTATCGTATGGTAAAATATATCCGATACTTGTTCGTTTGTAGTTATAGTTTGTCTGTTTACTACTTGTGAAAAAAGAGGCAGACAAAAGAAATGCAGGATAAAAAGAAGTGCGTATATAAAACTTTTGTTCATCTGTTCGTATACAATATTTAGGAGGCAAAGATAGTGTATGTCCGCATAAAATACTAATTTTGAAAGCTAATTAGATCATATATATGCAAAGTAAATTATTCGGCAAACCAGGCTTAATTATCTGTTTTTTACTCGTTATACTGACAGCCTATGCCCAACAATATACCGTAACCGGAGGGAGAGGCACCCCGCTTCTTGCGCATCACGATACCGCTAATAAAATAGAAGTTTATCTGGTGTATGGAATGGATGGTGTTGAGATCAGCTATACTTCGACATCTTCTAATCATCAATGGTTTCGTTATAAGACAAAGGTGAATGAAAGTGAAGCAGTCACCAGTTCGCAAAATGGGAATACCTCTTTGGTGACTCATATAGATGGTGGTTATGGATATTATGTAAAAGAACAGGGCCAATTGGATCGGTATGTCTGGATCATTGATTATAGTCAATATGCATTTGATATCACCAGTCTGCGCGTATCAGAAAATAGTAATGTCTGTGAATCTTTTCTTCTGACAGGGGAATACACGATGCCTCAATTGAGTTATCACTCCATTAATGGCGTTCCATTGGTGGTAAACCGAACCTTTGAAATCTCTTATTATACGTTGGATTATAATGAAGAAAGCAAAATCTTTACAACTAAAGATACGACTTGTATTGTGTCGGGTAATCCTTTTCAAAAATCGTATGATGCTCCTTTAATCGATACGGATATTTGGTTGAGAGGCGATTATTTTGCCCGTCATTTTAATGTGGAAAAAGAGATAAATACAGGTGAATATGCCACTGTTGCAATAAAGATAGATGCGGATACTACTGTTGTTTCACAGGAATCGCCTAATATGGATTCTTCGAAAGAAGGATATTCGGCTCCGGTAACGATCCGGTTTGTCGCTTATGGTAACGATCCGGTAGCGGCAGATTATAAATGGCGGATCTATAGAGATGGAGAAACATTACCTATTATTGATTTTACATCCGATGAGGTCGAATATACCTTTAATCGTGCAGGAAGCTACCGTGCATTATTGGAAGTTGGTGACCGAACGAATAGTTGTCAGGATTCTCTCTCTTTTGTGATCAATGTGGCTGAATCTTTTCTGGCTGTTCCGAATGCATTTTCTCCCGGAATGTCTCCCGGGGTGAATGACGAGTTTAAGGTTTCCTATAAATCGCTAGTTCGTTTTAAAGGGTGGATCTTTAATCGTTGGGGGGTACAATTGTTTCATTGGACAGACCCGGCTGTGGGATGGGATGGTAAAAAAGGAGGAAAATATGTTTCTCCGGGAGTCTATTTCTATGTCATAGAAGCAGAAGGTTCGGATGGAACAAAGTATAAAAAGAAAGGGGATATCAATATTCTCCGCTCAAAAACAGTACAAGATGAAGTTATTGAACAATAGTGTGTTTCATTTTCTGACAGGAGTTTTATGCTGTCTGATGGCTGCATATGTGTATATTAGTGCGAATGATGCCAAAAAGGTGATGGATGAACGGCCGGTGGTTTCATCAATGACTGTTACGCCTGAAGTGCCGACCTCTATACTATTCTGTGGTGAAACAATCGATCTTCGCAGGTATAATATCCGTGAAGGGTTTGATCGTGAATTATCCAGTTTTACCTATTTTCATTCGACCACAATGCTCTATTTCAAGCGGGCAAACAGATACTTCCCCATTATTGAACCTATTCTTAAAGCCAATGGGATACCGGATGATTTCAAATACCTGGCAGTGATCGAAAGTCAGTTGGATCCAAGAGTGACTTCGCCGGCACGTGCGGTAGGGATGTGGCAGTTTTTGGAAGGTACGGGTAGGCAGTATGGCTTGACGATTACCCCTACGGTAGACGAACGTTGTCATGTGGAGAAATCAACAGTGGCGGCTTGTAAGTATTTGAAAGAAGCCTATGACAAATATGGTAACTGGATAGATGTGGCCTGTGCTTACAATGGTGGGATGGCCCGAATTACGGGTGAATTGGAGAAACAGAAAGCAGATCAGGCATTAGACCTGTGGCTGGTAGAGGAAACCTCCCGTTATCCTTATCGGATTATGGCGATCAAACAGCTTTTTGAAAATCCGTATAAATATGGCTTTATCTTTCGTGCCCGTGATCTGTATAAACTGATCGAATGCGAAGAAATAACAGTTCGTTCGGATATACAGGATTTGGCAGCTTTTGCAAAGAAATATAATATGACTTATGCCGATCTTAAACGTTTCAATCCATGGTTGCGTGACCGGAAATTGCAAACAGCAGGTAAAACATATAAAATCAAAGTCCCCAAAGAAAAAGAGATGTATTACAACACCCCCAACGCAGTCGTACATAATCCTGCCTGGGTGGTCAGATGATGTTTAGGTAAAGAATATGACAAAAAATAAACGTGGAGGTGAAAAGACCTCTTCTTCTACAGACGTAAATCAAATAGAGGGCGGCCTGATCTCCGTATGGGGTGCCCGTGTGCATAACCTGAAGAATATTGATATAACCATTCCGCGTAACCAGTTGACGGTAATCACAGGTATGAGTGGAAGTGGAAAATCATCATTGGCTTTCGATACCATATTTGCGGAAGGCCAACGGCGTTATATTGAAACGTTTTCAGCGTATGCACGTAATTTTCTGGGAAATATGGAACGTCCGGATGTAGACAAAATAACCGGATTGAGCCCTGTTATCTCAATCGAACAAAAAACGACAAACCGTAATCCCCGTTCTACCGTAGGAACGACTACCGAAGTGTACGACTTTTTTCGTTTACTATACGCCAGGGCAGGAGAGGCTTATTCCTATTTGAGTGGGGAGAAGATGGTGAAATATACCGAAGAGATGATCCTGCAACTTATTCTTGAAGAGTATGAAGGTGAACGGATCTATTTATTGGCCCCATTGATTCGTAACAGAAAAGGACACTACAAAGAACTCTTTGAGCATGTCCGGAAAAAAGGATATTTGCATGTGCGGGTGGATGGCGAGATCAAAGAGGTTTTTCATGGCATGAAACTCGACCGTTACAAAATGCACAGTATAGAAGTGGTCATTGATAAGTTGAAAGTATCTTCTTCTGATGAACGTCGGCTGAAAGAGAGTCTGAAAGTCGCAATGAAACAGGGGGATGGTCTGATTATGATCATGGATGGTGAAGTGGGAGAGGTACGTCACTACAGCCGTCGTTTAATGGATCCGCAAACAGGATTGTCTTATAGCGAACCAGCACCTCATAACTTTTCGTTTAACTCTCCGCAAGGGGCATGTCCGAAATGCAAAGGGTTGGGACAAGTTAATCTGCTGGATATGGAAAAAATTGTTCCTGATCCGTCCCTGAGTATCCATAATGGTGGTATAGTGGCTTTGGGTAAGTATAAAAATACCCTGATATTTTGGCAGATAGAGGCTATTTGTGAAAAGTATGGCGTCACAGTAAAGACTCCTATAAAAGATATTCCGGAAGAGGCGATGGACGACATTATGAACGGTACGGATGAACGCTTGCAGATCAAAAACGCCTCTTTGGGTAATTCCAATTATTTTCTCTCCTACGAGGGGGTGGCCAAATATATTTTGATGCAACAGGAAAGTGAAGCATCTGCATCTGCACAGAAGTGGGCCGGTCAGTTTATTAAAATGTCTGCATGCCCGGAATGTAACGGTCAACGGCTGAATAAAGAAGCGCTTCATTACCGCATAGCCGGCAAGAATATCGCTGAATTGGCTGTAATGGATATTTCAGAACTTTATGAATGGCTTGAAGGTGTAGAAGAGAAACTAAATGCCAAACAAAAACAAATCGCAGTAGAAATACTGAAAGAAATACGTTCACGTCTTTCCTTCCTGTTAGACGTCGGATTGGATTATCTCTCTATGAATCGTGCTTCAGCAACGTTATCAGGAGGAGAGAGCCAGCGTATCCGGCTGGCTACACAGATAGGGAGTCAGTTGGTCAATGTGCTTTATATCTTGGATGAGCCGAGTATCGGATTACATCAACGGGATAATATCCGTCTGATCAATTCCTTGAAACAGCTGCGTGATTCAGGGAATTCGGTAGTTGTTGTGGAGCATGATAAAGACATGATGTTAAGCGCAGATTATGTCGTAGACATGGGGCCTCGTGCAGGACGATTGGGCGGCGAGATCGTTTTTGCCGGAACACCGGATGAGATGTTGAAAGCCGATACACTAACATCCGCTTTTCTCAATGGTCAGGAGGAAATAGCGATACCAAAGAAACGACGGAAAGGAAATGGACAATCGATTACAATTAAAGGCGCTTCCGGGAATAACCTGAAACAGGTAGACGTTAAATTTCCATTAGGTACATTAATCGGAGTAACCGGTGTCTCCGGAAGTGGTAAGTCAACATTAATCAACCATACACTCCAGCCGATTCTCAGTCAGCATTTTTATCGTTCACTGGAAGATCCGTTGGCTTATGAGTCGGTGAAGGGTATAGAAAACATCGATAAGGTAGTCAATGTCGACCAGTCGCCTATCGGTCGTTCTCCTCGGAGCAACCCAGCAACGTATACGGGAGTCTTTTCCGATATACGCAATTTATTTGTGGAGTTGCCGGAATCGAAGATCAGAGGTTATAAGCCGGGTCGTTTCTCTTTTAATGTATCGGGAGGTCGTTGTGAAACCTGTAAAGGGAATGGATATAAGACCATTGAGATGAATTTTCTTCCCGATGTACTCGTTCCGTGCGAAGATTGTCACGGAAAACGGTATAACCGGGAGACTTTGGAAGTGCGTTTTCGGGGAAAATCCATTGCCGATGTATTGGATATGACCATTAATATGGCTGTAGAATTTTTTGAAAATGTGCCTAATATCCTTTCCAAGATAAAAGTCTTACAAGATGTGGGATTAGGATATATCAAACTGGGACAACCTTCGACTACCTTATCCGGTGGGGAGAGTCAGCGGGTAAAACTGGCTACGGAGTTGGCCAAACGAGATACGGGGAAGACATTATATATCCTTGATGAACCGACAACAGGACTTCATTTTGAGGATATCCGCGTTCTGTTGGGTGTTTTGAACCGATTGGTAGAAAAAGGGAATACAATTATTATCATCGAGCATAACCTGGATGTGATAAAAAGTGTAGATTATGTGATCGATATTGGTCCGGAAGGAGGTCGTAACGGAGGAAATGTCTTATTTTCAGGAACTCCGGAGGCTTTGGCCGATAGCGGGATCGGGTTTACTTCATCTTTTCTTAAAGCAGAATTGAACGAAATGTCGTTATAAATTGTAAACCTCAAAAGTCCAGAGGACTTTAATGTACATAACCCCGGGTGAAACCCAGTCATGTTCGGAAGACTTTCTGCCAGCCAGTGTATGCCTGATTTGTTTACTGCTTTTTGC
>NZ_JARXWG010000025.1 GCF_029893105.1 Parabacteroides sp. PF5-9
ACCCCGGGTCGATCCGCTACGCTCCTCTTCACCCGGGGTTATGCACATTAAATCCCTGCGGGATTTGGCCTTTGGAAAACCTTCAATTCTTACACAATCTGAAGATAAATCTTTAATCGAATTCACATTAAAATAAGGATCATTTGACAGTAAGCCTAAGGCTGTGATTGAGGAGTATTTAAACTACGACAGGATTACAATTCAGAGAGAACACTTTTCGGCTCAGCTATTCACAAAACACTTTATAAGCTAAGATTTTGTACCTTTGAAATAAAAAACGATGGTTATCCGACTCATTGACACCGGATATTTTTATGCCGACGGAGGAGCGATGTTCGGTGTCATTCCCCAAACAGCTTGGAGCCGCCGGTATCCCTCTGAAGATAACAACAGCTGTGTACTGGCGATGCGTACACTTTTGATCTGCACCGATGAAGGGCGGGTGATACTGATCGATAATGGAGCCGGCAACAAACAGTTGCTTCAACTTGATTATTACCGATTCTTCAATATGTCTGACCTGCATACTTCGCTGCGAAATTACGGGATCGAACCGGAGCAAGTCACCGATATGATACTGACGCATCTGCATTTCGATCATTGCGGATATACGACACATCAACAAGATCAAAAAGAGAAGTATACACTCGCTTTCCCGAATGCCACACATTGGGTCGGGAAAAAGCAGTGGGAAAACTTCCTTCATCCCAACGCACTGGAAAGAGACTCCTATTTTCCGGAAAATATGCAACTTGTCGAAAAAGCCAGTCTACTCCAACTCGTCGAGTGCGATATGCAACTATGCGATTGTGTTCAACTCCGATTGTATGACGGACATACGCCCGCGCAACTGGTTCCCTATATCACGACAGCCGAACAGACCTTTGTTTTCGCAGGTGATGTGATCCCGTTAGCTGCCAGTATCTCTCCCCAATGGATCTCCGCTTATGACACCTATCCGGTGACCTCCTATACAGAAAAAATCAGGATGCTCGACGAAGCTGTTGAACAGAAACAGGCGATTATTTACTGTCACGATGCTTACACCAGTTGCTCGACCATAAAAAAGGTCAACCACTTTTATGTGAAAGACCAACTCCTCTCACTTTGAGTATCGCCTAAAAATATGTACTATTGCAAATCAAATAAAGATTAAATACTTACAGGAGCATGAAACACAAGTACGCCTTTTTATTCATCGCCTTATTCTGTTGCATAAATGCCTTCTCTCAGAAAATAACAGTAAAAAATTATTACTACTCAGGCCCTCACCCTATCCATATCCCTTTTATTGCCGATAGCACCAATGTGCAAGGACAAAAGTTCAATGACAAAGAGTTACTGAATACCCCCCTGTCGCTGAATCTGGCTACCCAAAAGGGAGAAATCAAAGAGACCTCTTCCGATGGGGAACTGATCTTATCCGCATCCGCATCTTATGCCCTGCACCTTGTCTCTTTCTATATTCAGAGCAACGGGTACGGAAAAGGCACCTTGACGTTGAAAGGCCCGGAACTGAAAGAGGTATATATCAATCAACAAAAACAAAATAGTCATTCAACGATTCCATTAACACTCGAACCTCAACAGTATGAGGTGGTGGTTAAATACCTGACAACCGGAAATGCTGTCGATACACTTCAAATAGTTCTTACACATGATGACTTCCTGACGGTTGAGGCTGGTCTCTTCAATAAAAGAAACTATACGTTAAGTGATGTCACGGATGGAAAACGCGTTCAGTCCGCTTCTATTTCGCCTGACGGTAAATTTGTGATCGTCAACTACAACGAAGTATTTCCCGGAGGACGGAATACATCATACACACACATCATAGACAGAACAAACGGTATGTTGATCCTCAACAGTGGGAATCGCCCGTTGCAATGGATGCCGCGTAGCAGTAAAGCCTATTACACCCGGCAAGGCATACATGGAAAAGAGTTAATCCTGGTGGATCCCGTAACGAAAGAGGAAACAGTTTCAGCAAGCAACTTGCCCGACGGGACTTTCCGCTTTTCTCCAACCGAAGATTTCCTTTTATTTTCCATTCAGGAAGAAGGACCATCAGAACGTCGTGATGTTCAACAGGTTCTGGTACCCGACGATCGTCAGCCGGGATGGCGGAACCGTTCGTTTATTCACCGCTACGACCTGAAAACGGGCTTACTCGAACGCCTAACATACGGTTACCTCTCGACTTCCATTCAAGACATCTCGGCCGATGGGAGATTTCTATTGTTCAGTTGCTACGAATCGGTATTGACCGAACAACCGTTTAGCCGTACCTCATTATACCAAATGGATTTAAATAGTCGCCAGGTGGATACGATTCTGCAAAGTGCGAAATATGTGGATAGAGCCTCTTTTGCCCCGGATGGGACACAACTATTGATCACCGGATCAGGAAATTCATTTGAAGGAATCGGTCTGAATACCCAATCGGGTCAGCAAGCCAACATAAGCGATGGGCAACTATTCCTGTATAATCCGGCTAACCAGCAAGCGACACCGCTAACGAAAGATTTCAATCCGTCTATCGATTACGCACGATGGAATCCCTTTGATAAACAAATCTATGCATTGGCTAAAGACCGTGATTATGTGCGACTATATACTATTGACCCGGTAAAAAGAACGATCCGGCAGCTCCCTGTACAGGAAGAAGTATTAAATAATATCTCTTTGGCCACAAACGCGCCGGCGATGGTCTATTATGGCATGAGTGTTTCTAATCCGCAACGGTTGTATGCGATGGATCTAAAAAAAGGAGCCTCCACCTGTCTGATAGATCCGGCACAGGAACTGATGAAGGATATTCAGTTGGGAGAAGTGCATGACTGGAACTTTGTCTCCGCATCCGGAGACTCCATTTACGGACGGTATTACCTCCCACCCCATTTCGATCCGAACAAAAAATACCCGATGATTGTCAATTACTATGGAGGAACCACCCCTACGGCAAGAGTCTTGGAGAGTCGTTATCCTTCACACGTCTATGCCGGCATGGGATTCATTGTTTATATCGTACAACCGAGCGGAGCCACCGGGTTCGGACAGGAATTCTCAGCCCGTCACATCAATGCGTGGGGGAAATATACCGCGGATGAAATCATTGAAGGAACGTGTAAGTTTTGCGAAACACATCCGTTTGTCGACCCAAAGAGAATCGGTTGCATGGGCGCCTCCTATGGTGGGTTCATGACGATGTATCTCCTGACACAAACCGACCTCTTTGCCGCCGGTATGTCACACGCCGGCATCAGCGACATTACCAGTTATTGGGGTGAAGGGTATTGGGGATATTCATACAGCGAGTTAGCCAGCGCCAACAGCTACCCCTGGAACGCACGGGAGATGTATACCCTTCAAAGCCCTCTGTTTCATGCCGATAAAATAAACACTCCCCTTCTTTTCTTACATGGTGCAGCCGACACGAATGTGCCTGTAGGAGAAAGTATTCAGATGTTTACGGCCTTAAAACTGTTGGGTAAAGAAACCGCCTTCGTTCAGGTGGAAGGTGAAAACCATCATATTCTGGATTACGACAAACGTATTCGTTGGAATCAAAGCATTTATGCCTGGTTCTTCAAATGGCTGAAAGATCGCCCTGAATGGTGGGAGGCCTTATACCCGGCTAAAAAATTATAGTTGAAGAAGGAAGAGATAGAAGTTAGAAGTTAGAAAATAGAAGTTGGGAGATAGGAGATGGGAATGAGTCGTATTCTTTTTTCTTCATTAATCTCAAGATCACAGTTCATTCAAAACAAAAAATAGTATGGAGAGAGAATTTAAGTCAAAAATAGGATGGTGGTACCACTTCCTGATTATCCTGATCATCGGAGGATGTATTGTCGCTTTTCTGAGTACAAATATTGGAGCCATGATCGGTATGTTGTTGATTGCCGCATTGGCTTTACATGCGATGATGAATACATACTACAGAATTACAACAGACGGGACATTGATTGCACATTGCAGTATTTTCCCGGAAAAGAAAATAGCTATTGCCGATATTCAGGCGTTAGAATCTACCGTTATGCCGATGTTCAGCTATGCGTTATCCATGGAACGGATTATGATCTGGATCGATGATAAGCCATGGATGATGGTTTCACCAAAAGAAAAACAAGATTTCGTCAAAGCTCTAAGGAAAATCAATCCGAATATTGTTATTAAAAAAGATAATCTCTTTTAAAGAAAATACGTAACACCATAAATCGACAAGACACATGAAATATGATGTAGCCATTATCGGCGGGGGACCTGCCGGATACACCGCAGCCGAGCGTGCTGCCCACGAAGGTTTATCAACCATTCTTTTCGAGAAAAACGCACTCGGAGGCGTCTGCCTCAATGAAGGATGTATTCCGACAAAAACATTGTTGTATTCCGCCAAATTATACGATAGTTTTAAACACGCCTCTAAATACGGCCTCTCTGTCGAACAGCCGGATTTTGATCTCGGACGCATCGTTGCCCGGAAAAATAAAGTAGTCAAGAAACTGGTTGCCGGCATCCGCATGAAGATGAACGATGGCGGAGTGACCGTTGTCAATGGCGAAGCCAGTATCCAAACACAGGGTGCAGACGGTTCACTCTTGATCGCCTGCAACGAGGAGACATTCGAAGCGAAACACCTGTTGATCTGTGCCGGATCCGAACCGGTTATCCCTCCTATTCCGGGATTAAGCGACACCGCCTACTGGACAAGTCGTGAAGCTTTGCAAAACAAAGAATTACCAGCTTCTATTGTGATCATCGGCGGCGGTGTGATCGGTATGGAGTTTGCATCGTTCTACAACAGCATGGGCTGTGAGGTGCATGTGGTAGAGATGATGGATAAGATTCTCGGTCCAATGGACAGGGAACAGTCCGAAATGCTTCAAGCCGAATATGCCAAACGGGGTATCCGGTTTTACCTCAAACATGCAGTCACGGGTGTGGATGGAAACAAAGTGACCGTCAAACATGAAGAAGAGACAATGGTTTTAGAGGCAGAAAAGATACTCGTCAGTGTCGGACGCAAGCCGGTAACCACTGGTTTCGGTCTGGAGAATCTAAACCTGGAGTTACACGGCAAAGGCATTCGGGTGAATCCTTTTATGCAAACATCCCTTCCGAATGTATATGCGTGTGGTGATATCACCGGTTATTCCCTACTGGCACATACGGCCGTTAGTGAAGCCGAGGTAGCCATCAAACATATTGCCGGAAAAGCCGACAAAGGCATGAGCTATAAAGCAATTCCTGCTATCGTATACACCAATCCGGAATTAGCCGGAGTCGGAAAAACAGAAGACGAACTGCAAGCGGCCGGTGTAAAATATACTGTGAAAAAACTACCGATGACCTACTCCGGTCGCTTTGTGGCCGAGAATGAGCTCTTCAACGGACAGTGTAAAATCCTCTTAGGCGAAGAAGATCAGGTGCTTGGTGTACATCTGTTGGGCAACCCATCTTCCGAGTTGATTGTACTGGCCGGTATCGCGATCGAAAAAGGAATGACGGGTGATGAACTTCGTTCGTTTGTCTTCCCCCACCCGACCGTAGGAGAGATTCTTAAAGAGGGATTGTTTATTTAAAGAGGACTCGTTTCATTTTGTCAAAATGTCAAATAAACCTCGCCATAAGCACGTATATCACGGGTAACATCCTTCAAAGAACAAATATCGCCTTCTCACACGATTCACCACGAACAAAAAGAGCGCTTTTCAATCGATAAACAGTGAATTATCAACCCCCTTCGGAGATGATCGCAATCATTCTCCGAAGGGAGTTATCCGACCGGCCGGTTCGACAGAAAAATGTCAGTTGAAAACGGATCGATATTTTACGGCTTCCAGCCGGAAAACAGGCCATTTTCAGCGCGTTTTTTTGCCGTTCTCCCCCATAAACAAAAAGAATCCAGGGAAACACACAAAATCATTCAAATGATTTTAGTAAAGGTTCTCAATGTTTTTAAAATTCTTTTAGACAACTCCAAGTGATCATCTGCATCATTTGGAAGAGTTCCTGTTTTTTTCACTTCACGCGACCCCAAATAGGGGCTATTGAGGGCTATTTGACCGTATATACAGACTTTATGGGTTAGTAAATATGTGAATTTAGCATCATAATGACAGCCTTTCGCTTATATTGTTTCACTTTGTCACTTAACTCAAAGAGAACCAATCCGAAAATTCGTATCACTTTCGACTATTTTTTTCAAGGTCTTTTTTGTATCTTTGCATACAACATACGCGAAAGTAGCTCAGTTGGTAGAGCACAACCTTCCCAAGGTTGGGGTCGCGGGTTCGAACCCCGTCTTTCGCTCCGCTCCGAAAAGGATACTCTAAAGAAATAAATTCAATCCGAAGATAAGGTGAAGACAAATCTTGATATGAAATTCATGCAAAAACCATCTTTTTGTTTGCAAAAACAAAGTAAATCACTCAAAATGGAGGAGATATGTAATAAATAATACGATAAATTTTGTATTAAATCTAAAAATTATTCTATTTTTACGCCAGCTACTTATACAAAAAAAGGGAAAATTTGAACTTTACCCTGCAAACGAAAGAATAAACCAGTGATCAGAACACAACTATCGATAGTTGAATTACTTGTAGCAGACCGGTTATACGCAATGCTCAAAAAACACCAACAGACAGCAACCGTTGCTACTGACGGTCATTGTATATCACGTCCTCCTTCCCGCTACTACTACATAAACCACCTAAATAAAATAACAAATGAAACGAGCATGTATTCTTATTTTGACTTGCGTATTGGCAGCGGTTAACACTGCCGTTGCGCAAGATGGAGAGGATTCTCCTAAACGAAACACATACCTGAACGTTGGATATGTGTTTCAACAACTCAAGGGTGTAGACAACAATATGCTATTCAACAGCGACTATGGAGTATCATTCTCCATCGGCCACACGTACTATCTGCACCGCAAACCGATTGCTAACCTGATGAAGGTAGGACTGGACGCGACCTTCTTCGATCTCAACGTGGCAGACTACACCGACTACAACTCGCGTCACTACAATGATGGCGAAGATAGCGACCGCACTATGCAAATAGCGGCCGGTATGCAGATAGGGCCATCACTGACATTCTTCCCACCGGTCAATGAATTGAAAGGGCATCTCTACGTCCGCTATGCACCATCGTTCTCAGGAATTGTGGCTAATGAGGACTTATACGCTAATTATGCAGGCTTCTGGCTCTCTGGCTTGGCCGTATCTTACAAGATGATCTCTGCCGGAATGGAACTCCGATGGGGGTCGGCCAATTACAAAACAGGAGATGAGGTAAAAGAGAAGTGGCAAACACGTGCCACAAGGTATTATGTAAGTTTTAGATTTTGAGAATATTATGAAAAGAACAGTTATAACAATGGCATCCTTGCCGTTAATGAAGACATTTAAAAATACCCTGTTGGTATTGTTTTGCGTGGTGCTTGCGGGCTGTAACTTGATAGCCGAAGATGAACCGGACTGGGATAATCCGCCACCGGACACCGAAAATAACTTCCGTATATACAACGGTACGTTAATGGGTTATAATGGCCACGGCGGAGATATAACTATCCCTTCCGGGGTGGTCGCCATCCACATGGAAGTATTTGAAAACAACAAGGCCATCACCTCTGTGGTAATACCCGAAGGCGTGAAAATTATCGGTATGTATGCGTTTTACAACTGCACAAATCTGAGATCAGTCAGTTTGCCTTCCACATTGCAATATATAGGAAGTCAATCTTTTACAGGATGCACTGCACTCACATCCATCACGATACCGACTTCAGTAAAAGAGATCAATTACGGAGCCTTTGAGAATTGCACGGCCTTGAATACGGTTTCGGTAGGATGGGGCATGCCTTTGTATTCGGCCGAATATGCCTACGACGATATTTTTGATCTGTCAGCGATGACAGGAAATATAATCCCTGACGATTTTCGTGGAACTACTTATACTTATCGCTTCGCTGATGCTGACATTTTTAGCAATGTCGACCTGAGCCGTGCCACCTTAAAAGTGCCGAAAGGAGTAAGTTTTCGATATGAAAACACTCTCGTATGGAACAAATTCGGAACGATTGTAGAAGATGCCAATATAACCATACCAGCCGATGGTATTACAACGAAACCACAGGCACACAGCGCTTACGACAATCAAAGCGGAGGAATTTACAAAGGGGTCGTGGCAGGTACTACCGGATCATTTATGATTGACCTGCAAGGCACCAAACCGCAAGCAATGCTCTTCTATGACGGCATGCTTACCGACCTGATGAAACCATGGGGAGATGAAATTTTCGAATCCGGCCAGGCCATAGATTTATCATTCTTTGCCTTCTGTGGAGAGAATAATGGAGTTTCAAATACTGTATATCTCACTTTTAGCGTTGAGGCCGACGGCAGTAACCCGCAAGTCCGTATATCGGATATGAAAAGCGAAAAGATGGTGACTGTCGTAGAGAAAGAGACCTCTACGATGCATATTGAAGTCTACGAAGGCACATACTCTGGCGTGGTAAACGACTATGGCACTACCAACGGCATGTTCAACGTATTAATCAAAGGGGATGAGATAAAAGGGCTAAGCTGTTCGAATCAAGATTTTATGCCTTATACCTTGATTGGAACGATTAGCGGCAGCGACCTCTCCGTAACAGGCACGGACGGGAAAGAAGAAACACCACCGCTTATTATCACAGGCACTATCGCAAGCGGTACCATCTCCGGTTCTTATAGTCAAAATTTAGGTGAAGAACGCATGAATAACGGCACATGGTCGGGACGAAGACTCTTTTGAACGACCTATCGACACAAGCAAAACACGACGTCTAACCCGGATAACAAAAAAGAGAGCTGTTCTTCTCAGAGCAACTCTCTTTTTTTGTAAGGAACGGTAACCAATAAAAAAACCGTTCACCTGATGTTTATCATCTTACATGCTTACAATATTAGCAAAGGATTTTGGTCATAGCGATTATACTAATAGTGTCATATTCTTCACAATGCAAAGATAGGGCGAGCGGCATCCCTCCGCAATACCTATAAATGAGTAAAAACAACACGACTCACTACCCATCTTTGGTGATGCTCTGATAATTTTCAAGGCAATACTTGTTAATTCACCAAAAAAATCTTATCTTTGCAGTATGCATCGAATAGCGACACATATCGAACACTTGTTATTGATACATGATTGTGTGATCATTCCAAGCTTCGGCGGATTTGTTTTGCAATCCGTATCCGGAGAGTACAATGCGGATGAACACAGCTTTACACCTATGTGGAAAGAGGTTGTTTTCAATACGGCATTACAACATAATGACGGATTGTTAACCGAGTCATACATGCAAGTATACGGTGTCGATTTTCAAAAAGCCTGTCGGATGCTGGAGGAAGATGTTCATGAGTTGAAATCGGTATTAAAACATTACCGGAAAGCGACATTCGGTACGGTTGGATCATTTACAGTCGGTACGGAAAAACAGATCATCTTTCAGCCCAACAAAAACGAATCGTTCGATATCAACAATTACGGATTGTCGACATTCACACTTCCTTGTTTAATAGTTGCTCCGGAAGAAAAAGAGACACACGCTTTCCCGGCAAAAACCCACAAGAGAGAGAGACTTCATATCCCGATCAATCGGCGCTTTATACAAACAGCCGTCGCCTCAGCTGCTGCTATCGGACTGTTCTTATTGGTATCCACTCCCGTGAAAGAAGTGAACCAATCAGCATATACTGCCAGCTTTATTCCTTCGGAGATTATATCATCTACGGTTTCCACACCTGAACCTGAGCCTGTCATTGATTTGCCGGAAGAGGTCGTTTCGGAAGAGATGGAAGTCGTTTCGGAAAATACGCTTGATGCAGTAGCTGTTGAAACAGAAAAACCCGCTACAACATTCACTCCGGTTGAAGAAAACACCAACACGGTTGTAGAAATCGCCCAGCCAGAGGCACCCAAACCACTGATGTATCATGTGGTTATTGCCAGTTTCCCATCGGAGAAACAAGCTAAACAGTTTATTAATCAGGCCGACCGCAATCGTTTTCATACGATCGACATGATCTACCGCGACAAGAAATACAGAATATACGCCGACAAATTCGACAACCGGCAAGAAGCTGAAACGTATATTGAACAGCTCCGTTTAAATTCGGCTTACCGGGATGCGTGGGTGTTCACAAGCAGGTAAAATAGCGCCTATCTCTTAACCAGTCACATTTAATCTGTTGTTTTTTTGGAATTTCAATTAGACACAAACAACAAAGAGTTTCAGGATGCGTTGCAACTGATCACGCATACCCGTCAATCGGTCTTTCTGACCGGAAAAGCCGGGACAGGTAAATCTACATTTTTAAAATATATCTGCTCGCAAACCAAAAAGAAACATGTCGTATTGGCACCTACCGGCATCTCAGCCATTAATGCAGGAGGGGTAACTTTACACTCTTTTTTCAAATTACCCTTCCGACCGATTTTGCCCGACGATCCCGATCTCAGCCTGAAAAACGGACGTATTTTCGATTTCTTTAAATACCGGAAACAACACCGCAGAATTATCGAACAGGTGGAATTAATTATCATCGATGAGATATCCATGGTTCGCGCAGATATTATCGACTGCCTGGATCGTATTTTACGTGTTTTTTCAGGACAGATGCGACTACCATTCGGCGGAAAACAGTTGTTATTTGTCGGTGATATCTTCCAATTGGAACCTGTAGTTCCGAATGATCAAAAAGAGATTTTAAGTCTGTTTTATGCCAGTCCGTTTTTCTTTTCGGCGCGGGTGTTCAAAGAGATCAACCTTGTCCCGATTGAATTACAGAAGGTATACCGGCAGACCGACTCGACTTTCATCAATATATTAGATAATATCCGGACGAATACGATCAAACAGCAGCAGTTGGAAATACTGAATGCCCGTTATTTCCCGTCGTTTGTCCCCCGAAATGAAGATATGTATATCACCTTAGCGACGCGGCGCGATCAGGTAGACTTCATTAACGAAAAAAAACTGGCCGAACTGCCGGGAGAGGAGTTTATATCAAAAGGCCGTATTGATGGAGAATTCCCGGAATCATCCCTACCGACGCAACTCAACCTCTCCATTAAAGAAAATGCGCAGGTGATCTTTATCGACAACGATCCCGACCGAAGATGGGTGAACGGGACAATCGGCATGGTGTCGGGCATCGATGAAAATGGGAACATCTACGTCGTCCTTGAAAGCGGAGTAGAGTATCTGGTAGGCCCAACATCCTGGAGAAACTACAAATACAAATACAACGAAAAAGAGAAACGGATAGAAGAAGAAATTGTCGGCACGTTTGAACAGTTACCCATTCGGCTCGCTTGGGCCATCACCGTACATAAAAGCCAAGGACTCACCTTTCATCGAGTCGTCATTGACCTTACCGGAGGGGTTTTTGCCGGAGGGCAGACCTATGTAGCTTTAAGCCGATGCATCTCATTGGAAGGAATCGTCTTGAAGAGTAAGATATCCTTACATGATATTTTTGTTCGAAAAGAGATTGTCGCATTCAGCCAGGTATTCAACAATCAGCAATTAATCGAAAAGAGTCTGCAGGAAAGTGAAGCGGAACTAAAATATGCAGAGGCACTCAAACTCTTTGACTCCGGTCAGATGAGAGAAGCCGTCAATGCCTTCTCTATAGCCGTCGGCAAACGAAACGAACTGACAAACCCGATCGTTCAACGGCTACTGAGCGCCAAACTGCAAAAAATCAACAGCCAGCAAAAACAGCTAAAAGAGCTACACAAACAGTTGCACGAACAGCGCGAAATTCAGAAAGAGTATGCACGTGAATACTATCTGATGGGCAATGAATGTGTCACAAAAGCAGGAGACCTACGCGCTGCCATTCGAAATTTCGACAAAGCGTTAACACTTTATCCCGGTTATCTGGACGCCTGGGTACGAAAAGGGATCACATTAATGGATTTAGGAGAAGACTTCGAAGCCCAGACCTGCTTAAATAAAGCTGTCAAACTGAATGCACACTCTTTCAAGGCACGCTACAACCGGGGAAAATGTTTATTGCACCTCAAATATCACGAAGAGGCCATTATCGACTTCCAACATGCAATAAGTATAAAGCCGACCCATATTGCTACTCATGAATATCTTGCAGAAGCCTTCAGTGCAATCGGAGATAAAGAAAATGCACTTCTCCACCAGGAGATGGCCGATCGTCTGCGCCAGTCCGGAAAGATTTAGTCCAAAATTAACTCGTATTCTTATGCCACGAATATATAATTTCATAATTTTGCGACAATTATAAACAATAACTATACTTAGTTCATTATCCACATGGAAAAGAGTCGGCTATTGCCTATTATTCTATTTCTCTTTTTGTCTATTTCTACCACTATCCACGCTCAAGTAACGACAGCGACGATCAACGGCCAGACACAGGAATTCTCCGGAAATTATTTAGTCGGAGTAAACATTAAAGCGACCCATACTCCTACAGGAACAGTTTATTATACCATTTCGCAACAAGATGGTACTTACCACCTGAACAACCTTCGCATAGGTGGCCCATACACAATCGAATACACCTATATCGGCTTCAACAAAGAGACCAGAACCGGTATCGATCTGACATTAGGAGAAAATGTCAGACTAAATATCATCATGCAGGAAAACACCCAGGCCTTAGAAGAAATAACCATTACTGCCGACCGAAACGCCGTCATCTCAAGAAGCCGCACCGGCGCGCAGGAGACTATAACCAGGGATAAATTAGATAAATTACCGACCATAAACAGGGCTTTGGCAGATTTCATAAAATTAACTCCGCTCAGTAACGGTATGAATTTCGGAGGTATCTCCTACCGTTTTAATAATATTACCATAGACGGAGCCTCTTTCAACGATTCGTATGGTTTAAGTCCTGCCGCCACGCCAGGATTAGGAGCAGCAGGTATTGAACCGATCTCATTGGAGTCACTCGAACAAATCCAGGTCATGATTGCGCCATACGATGTCAGAAACGGTGGATTTACGGGTGCCGGGGTTAACTCTGTCACAAAATCAGGATCCAATGAATACCAGGCATCGGTCTATATGTATACCAAAAGCCCGTCTTTAAAAGGGTACCGGGTAAAAGATGAAATATTGAGTGTGAAAGAGTTCTCTAATCACCAATACGGAATTAGTCTTTCAGGACCTATTATCAAAAACAAACTGTTCTATTTTGTCAACGCCGAGATGGATCGCATTGAGGAACCGATCACTTATACCACAGAAAATTCGGTTGTTACGGAGAGTGATCTACTAGATATCAGTCAGTTTCTATATGACAATTTCAATTACAACCCGGGAAAATACAATGTAACAAAAAAAGAGACATATGCCGATCGCATAACAGCAAGAGTCGATTGGAATATTAATCCTAAAAATGCGTTAAGTATCAAGTATTATTACCTCAAATCGTATGCAACAAGTACTCCCTCCCCTTCCGGAGCTCCGGCGAACGGCAGAGGACCGAATGAATATGCGATACCTTTTTCATCCACATTCTACAGAAGCAATAACAACTTCAACATCTGGATGGCCGACCTCAACACCATTATCAACGACCGGATGAGCAACTACCTAAAAATCGGCTTTTCCCGCCTACGTGATTTCAGAGACATGGATGGAGGATACTTCCCGCAGGTAGATATATTAAACGATGGGAACCAAGCGTATACCACATTCGGAACAGAAGCCAACTCATACAACAACATGATCAACACAGATCTCTGGCAAATACAAAATAACTTTGTCATGAATCTGGGCAAACATCAGATAACCATAGGCACACAAAGTGATTACAGAGCATTTAAGAACGGGTATGCACAAAATTATCCGGGCGCATGGGTATTTAAAACAATCGATGATTTTAAATTCAACGTCAGAGCCACACAGGATTATCTGAAGAACAACAATGGCAATATCAACGGCTTTGACATCCGCCATTTCGACCCTGCAGATTATGGATACGCATCTACAGTAACAGGTATTACCAATTCGGCCTCTACCGGCAATCAATATTATCAACAAAAATATGCGATCGGCAATACGTTTCCTTTCTCCGAAGTCAAAGTGTTTCAGATCGGATTGTATGCACAGGACAGATGGATTATAAGCAATAAACTGAATCTAACATTGGGATTACGCATAGATATCCCTCTATTTGTCACAGACCTTCCATCGAACGATCGCGTGGCGGCCGAAACTTATCGGGATGGCATAAAAATCGATGTATCCAAATATCCCAATGCCAAACCTCAGTTTTCGCCAAGACTTGGATTCAACTACCAACCACTGGATGACAACAAACTACAAATCCGCGGAGGTTCGGGATTATTTACCGGAATGCCGCCATACGTCTGGATAGGCAATCAGGCCGGTAATAACGGTGTATTATTCGGAGATATCAATTATTCCGGAGATGATTTAGCCAAATTAGGGTTTACCGGCAGTTTTGACACCTACAAACCAACAGACGGCACCCCTTCACGTGCAGATATTTCGATAACTGATCCGGATTTCAAATATCCCAATCTGTGGAAAAGCAATATTGCTGCCGATTATCAATTTTACGATGGCTGGATAGCTACCGTAGAAATGCTCTATTCAAAAGATGTAAACGCTATTTATCACGACAATATCGGCATCATAAAAACCGAACATAAAGTCAACGACGGAAGTCCGGCTATGGATCGACCGTTCTATAACGGGTATTACAGTAATATGGAAGGAAATCAGCGAGCGGCCTACAACGTTGTGATGTTGCGCAACACAAATAAAGGTTATGCTTTTTACACCACTTTCCAGTTACAGAAAACTTTTAAGACAGGCGTCCTGAAAGGATTCGCTTTAAATGGCTCCTATACGATCGGCAAAGCCAAAAGCGTAACCGATGGCTCTTCCTCTGTTGCCATGTCGTCCTGGAAATACCGCCCGGCTTTAGATCCGAATTCACAAGAACTGGGATACAGCGCCGCCTCTTTCAACGGAAGAGTTCTGCTTTCAGCATCCTATACGGCGAATTGGAGTAAATATGCAGCAACAAATTTCGGTTTGATTTACCAGCGTTACCGTCCTTTCCGCTATACCTACTCCTACAATGGTGATGCAAACGGTGACGGACAATTTGCGAATGATCCGATTTATATCCCCAGAAATTTTGATGAAGTAAAAGATCATTTATTACCTGACGGTTTTGAGTCGCAGGAGGAAGCGTGGCAAGCCATGGATCGATTCATCGAACAGGATCCTTATCTGAAAAAACACAGAGGAGAATATGCCCAACGTAACGGAGCATCAGCCCCTTATGCCAATCAGTTGGATTTAAGCATCTCTCATGACATCAGAGTGTTTCAAAACAACGGACGTCCGCATACACTACGTTTCAGCTTTGATATCGCCAATTTCCTGAATCTGATCAATAAAGACTGGGGCGTTCAGCAAACAACCACTTTAGGCAATCAGCAATACCAGTTCCTCGAAGTGGATAAAAACAAACCCAGTGCAGCCAACAATTATACGCTTAAGTACAAAATGCGTAATAACCTTTCTGAGACATTCAGGGATAATATGACAGACGTCTCCTGTTGGCAAGTGCAATTCGGAATTAAATACATTTTCTGACAAACGGTCTCTCCAGCCCATTTTGCAGAAGAGATGCGAACAAAACGATATATCTTTGTAAGTTATCAACAGTTTGGGTGACTTTTCAACAAAACGGTTAAAAGTTTTAAACCAAGTGATTCTCAATCTATAGAGAATCATTAGTTTTGTCCCCCGAATAAATTAAGGAAATAGTAATGGGAAAAATTATCGCTTTAGCGAATCAGAAGGGAGGGGTTGGAAAAACAACCACAGCAATCAATCTGGCGGCATCACTTGCTGTTCAAGACAAAAAAGTGCTGGTCGTTGATGCAGATCCACAAGCCAACGCATCCTCCGGTTTAGGTATCGATATCCGGAAAGTTAAACTTTCAATCTACGAATGCCTGGTCAATGGGAACGATGCCAAAGAGGCTATTATCCCGACTGAAGTAGAAGGATTAAAAATTATCCCTTCACACATCGACTTGGTTGGTGCGGAAATTGAGATGTTAAATATGGATAGCCGGGAAAAAATACTAAAAAGTGTTTTAGTCCCCTTAAAAGAGTTCTACGATTATATCCTGATAGACTGCTCTCCTTCATTGGGTCTGATTACCGTAAATGCGCTTACAGCAGCCGATTCAGTCATCATTCCTGTACAATGTGAGTATTTCGCCCTTGAAGGGATCAGCAAACTGCTTAATACCATTAAGATTATCAAATCGAAACTCAACCCGTCACTCGAGATTGAAGGCTTCTTATTAACGATGTATGATTCACGTCTGCGTTTAGCCAATCAGATCTACGAAGAGGTGAAACGACCGTTCCAAGAGTTGGTTTTCAATACCGTTATCCAACGCAACATCAAACTCAGCGAAGCTTCCAGTTATGGAAAACCTGTCATACTATATGATGCAGAGTCTAAAGGGGCTTTGAATCATATCCAGTTAGCACAGGAATTAATTAGTAAAAATAGTTGACAAAAATCATTAATTGGTTTCCGGTACAGATACAGGCTAACCGTATTATACTTATTTTTGTACATTAAGAATAGATTATGGCAGTAGGAAAAAAGTCAGCACTTGGCCGTGGATTAGATGCGTTGATAACAATGGATGACCTGACAACAGGCGGATCATCGTCTATTAGTGAGATAGAACTGAGCAAAATACAACCCAACCCCGACCAGCCCCGTACCGTATTTGAGGAAGAGACACTGGAAGAACTGGCTACATCGATCCGTTCACTTGGAATCATTCAACCGATTACACTAAAAGAAATTGGTACGGATAAGTATCTGATCATATCCGGCGAACGCCGTTATCGGGCGTCCCTAAAAGCCGGACTCGAGAGAATCCCCGCCTATATCAAAACAGCAGAAGATGAGAATGTGATGGAGATGGCGTTGATTGAGAATATTCAACGCGAAGACCTCAACTCCATTGAAATTGCTTTGGCGTATCAACGACTACTCGATCAATATGGGCTGACCCAGGAACGTTTAAGTGACAGGGTAGGAAAAAAACGAACAACGATTGCCAATTACCTCCGTCTCTTAAAACTTCCCGCCGATATTCAGATGGGGATTAAAGATAAAAAAATCGATATGGGTCATGCACGTGCATTGATCTCTGTTCAGGATCCCGAAGTGCAATTGGCTCTATACGAACAAATACTGGAACAAGGATTCTCTGTGCGTCAGGTAGAAGAGTTGGTTCGCGGCACAGCCGACAACAACAATGCCAAACCGGAAATAGAGAAATCCCGTAAACAAAAGATGTCTGAAGAGTTTGATTTACTCAAAGACCATCTCTCACAATTTTTACAAACGAAAGTACAATTATCCTGTAACGAAAAAGGAAAAGGAAAAATTACTATTCCATTCAACTCTGAAGAAGAATTGGAACGATTGATCGGACTACTGGATAAATTGAAATGAAAAACAGTATCATCCTCCTGCTGATCCTCCTGTTCTCCTTTCCTTTTGGAATAAAGGCACAGGAACTTCGGGTGGAGTCCCCTGATTCTATAACTATTGAGGCCTCCAATTCGAACGAGGCCTTTTTGTCTTTACCCGACAGCAGTATCAGTTCCGCTACAGACTCCATTATACAGGATGTACTGACAAAAGGCAACACATCCGAAATACCTGTTATTAATCCGAAAGCCACCTTTATACCGAATCCGACAAAAGCCACTTTACTGGCCATTGTTCCGGGATTAGGACAAATTTATAACCGCAAATACTGGAAACTACCGCTTGTCTATGGAGGATTAATGGGTTGTGTATACGCCGTAACCTGGAACAACACCAACTATCAGGATTACAAACAAGCCTACTTCGACGTCTTATCGAGCGATCCTGAGAAAAACGACAGCTGGAAAGACTTTGTCTCCTGGGGAGAAGATCCTGAAACAGCCAAAAACAGTTCTGCTTTTTGGGACAGACTGAAAAGACAAAAAGATTATTTCCGGCGTTACCGGGATTTAAGTATTATCATTATGGTAGGCGTTTATGCGATTTCTATTATAGACGCATATGTCGATGCCCAACTATTCACATTTGATATCTCTCCTGATTTATCTATGCATGTCGAACCCGTTTATATGCCGAAAACTCCCTACAACGGACATACATACGGTATCAACTGGAGTGTCAACTTTTGATTATTATCCTTATGAAAAAACAGCTATTTATACTTTTAGGCCTTTGTTGTTTTACTCTTCTCTCCCATGCACAAAATTTGGTTGAGTCGTCCGAAACAGAATTCAGCGAAGAGCAAACCGACGAAGAGTTGCAATACTCCACCCTCTCGGAAGATTCCGATATTACTGCCGAAATCGGCCTCATCCCGGAAAGTCTGGATGCCAATGTAGACAGCCTTCTCCATTCATGGCATGTCCAATATTTCAGTAAACGAGATGATTTCTGCCACGACGACGAGTCCAATGTCTTTTTCCCCGATTCGATCTATATAGACCGATTGCAAAGCATGCCCTGTATCATTCCTATGACTTATAACAATATTGTCAGAAACTGCATCGATATCTATGCCGAACGGCGACGTAGCCTGATTCGCTATATGCTGGGAATGGCCGATTTCTATTTCCCGATCATCGAACAAATTTTGGACGAACACGGTCTGCCACATGAACTGAAATACTTAACCATTGTGGAAAGTGCGCTAAACCCAACCGCCCTCTCCCGGGTTGGAGCAAGCGGGATCTGGCAATTTATGCTGCCGACAGGGAAAAACTACGGTTTGGAGATCAACAGCCTGGTCGACGAACGCCGCGATCCGGTGAAAGCAACTCATGCCGCCTGCCGCTATTTTAAAGATATGTATGCGATCTATGAAGACTGGCAGCTGGTCATCGCCTCCTACAACTGCGGCCCCGGAAATATCAATAAAGCGATTCGCCGGGCGAATGGGAAAACCGACTTTTGGGACATCTACCCCTATCTCCCCCGCGAAACCCGTTTGTATGTACCCCTGTTTATTGCGGCAAATTACATCATGACTTATCACTGCGATCATAACCTATGTGCGGTAGAAACCAACCTCCCTTTAGCCACCGATACGGTAATCGTCAACAATATGCTTCATTTTGAACAAATAGCAGATATACTCGACATCAATATCGAACAATTACGTGTATTGAATCCGCAATATCAACGCGACATTGTTCCGGGAAACACCCGCCCTTCCATCCTCAAACTACCCGTAAGAGATACGTATACATTCATTGACAAAGAAGATACGATCTACACCCATCGAGCCGAAGAGTTATTAGCCCATCTCCGCCCAATCAATAGTCCGGAGGGGAATACTTCCAAAACAGCGACCCGTGAAAAAATCACCCATACGGTGCTCAATGGCGAAAACCTGTATACAGTAGCCAACCGCTATGGTGTGACTGCCAAAGATATCCGCAAATGGAATGGTTTAAGATCCAACCGTGTTGCTAAAGGACGACGACTCACATTATATGTAGATAACGGAGGAGTCAGCTTTGCTTCCAATACAGCCAAAAAGACAACACCTTCCACAGCTGCCACACAAAAAGAATCCACTTTAGAGAAATCCGAAGGCGGTTATATCACCTATATTGTTCAATCGGGAGATTCACTCTATTCGATCGCAAGAAAATACCCAGGCATCTCGGCTACGACGATTCAACACGCCAACAACCTTTCGAATTCAAGAATCCATCCCGGCCAGAAACTCAAAATCCCTGCAGCCGGTTAATTCGAACAGTTTAACACCTTTTTTAATCGGCCTGTCAAAAGCCAAAAGAAAAGAAAAGAAACAACAGCGATTAATGTAAATGGTAATAGTTCGACCTCTTCGGCTTCGCCATTGAGATAAGGGTTATTTTTCAATGTATCATCGCTCATCACCAGGATAGCAAACGTATTGTTGGCAAAATGGGCAAATATCGGAACCCATATATTTTTACTCCAAAACAATAAATAGCCCAAATAGGCTCCTATCATCATCCGGGGGATCAATCCAAAAAACTGCAGGTGAATCGCACTAAAGACAAAAGCGGCAATCCAGATCACCCAATGATGGTTCAACCCCCATTTTTCAATTACCCGTTGCAATGCACCCCGAAAAAAGAACTCTTCGGTCACTCCCGCAGCAACACCTATCACTAAAACATTAAACAACAAAGATACGATATCCGTATCTGCCAGTAACAGCTTGGTCAGATCCCCCGCCGCCTCTTCCTTGGCACGCATCCAATGTTCCACAGGCTCCATAAAAGCCGGAAATTCCATCTGCCGGTTCAACATTTCCGTCAGTCCGATCATCGGAGACAAAAGCAACATGGAGACAAAAACAAGTAAAATCACGCGCAGATTCGGACAACGCCCAAGAGAAAGATATTTCGCCGGTTCTTTACTGCACAGCCAGGACATCCCCAAGGCCGGCAAAAGGAAAATCCCGACAGCAGATATCAGCTGAACCCACCGCAACATATGAGGATATTTGTACAGATCGGCCGTCCATCCGTAAAATGGATAAAAAATCAAAAAACCGATTAAAGAAGAGAAAATCATCCCTATCAAAACCAATGAAATCAATACAAACAATTGACTCCATGCCGATTTGTCGGCAAAAATACCCTTCAGTTTCATATGCATATAATAGCTAAAATTTGACCAAAGATAGAGAGAAGTTTTTTAGGGATCGTCATCATTCCTTGGTTTATTCTGCAACTATTTTTCCAATTAACTGACATACTTTTCTGTTACACGTAGGTCTGTTTTCTGTTAGAGGTACGTCTAAAACAATTTAGAGGTACGTCTAAATCTGTTTAGAGGTACGTCTAAAATCATTTAGAGGTACCTCTAACAAAAAACTCATTTAGACGGAACACTTATTCGTCGCTTATCAGTGAGAAAAACGGCCGTATAACTTCAAATTATGCACCCATTTTTCATACAATTAACGAATCGTGCCGACAAATTCCCCGAAGCATTTGCGAGATTGAAAGAATAAATCTAATTTTGCAGGCTAAATCCGGAAGGAGTAAAACAATTAAATAAATCATTCATAATGAACGTTTCGCTTAAAAACAATGATGCCGTCAGTGGTATTATTACTTTGGAAATTGCAAAAGCTGATTACACCGAGTTGGTAGAAAAGAATTTACGCAACTACCGCCAGAAAGCAAATATACCAGGGTTCCGTAAAGGAATGGTTCCCATGGGTATGATCAAAAAAATGTATGGCAAATATGTCTTGATTGAAGAAGTAAACAAACTTGCTTCTGAGAACTTGTATAAATACATCCGTGAAAACAAGCTGAATCTTTTAGGTGAACCCATTCCGAATGAGACTGAACAGAAAACGATCGACTTCGACACACAGGAAGATTTCGAATTTTGCTTCGATATTGCTTTAGCTCCGGAAATCAACATCACGCTGAACAAACGCGACAAAGCACCTTATTATCAAGTGATCATCGATGAAGATATGATCAATAAACAGGTTGATTCGTATCGCTCAAACTTCGGCAGTTATGAAAAAGCCGACAATGTTGAAGAGAGAGACATGGTCAAAGGAACTGTTGCCGAACTGGAAAATGGTTCTCCGAAAGAAGGAGGAATCGTTGTAGAAGAAGCCGTCTTGATGCCGATGTACATCAAAGAGGAGTCGGAAAAAGGAAAATTCATTGGAGCGACAGCCAATAGCGTGATCGTTTTCAATCCGCACAAAGCCTACGAAGGAGCAGAAACAGAGATCGCTTCATTCCTGAAAATCGATAAAGAAAAAGTGGCCGAAGTAACCGGTGATTTCAGTTTTGAAATAAAAGAGATCACCCGTCATAAAGATTCCGAATTAAATCAGGAACTGTTCGACCGCGTGTTGGGCGAAGGAGTTGTCGCTTCAGAAGAAGAATTCAAAGCCAAAATAAAAGAGATACTTGCCGGACAATTCACTCCGCAAAGTGACTATAAGTTTTTGCAAGATATCCGTCAGGTACTGTTGAAAAAAGCGGGTGAACTGACTTTTGCCGATGATATTCTGAAACGTTGGTTGTTAATGGCTAACGAAAATAATACAAAGGAGAAAATCGAAGATGATTATCCACAGATTATTGAAGACCTGAAATATCAGCTGATAAAAGAACATCTGGTAAAAACAAACGAGTTGAAAGTAGAAGAGGCAGATATAGAAGAGTTGGCCAAGCGTGTTGCACAATCTCAGTTTGCCCAGTACGGCATGCTCTCCGTTCCCGACGATATTCTGACGAACTATGCCAAAGATCTGTTGAAAAATAAAGACACTTTACAAAATGTTATCGACCGTGCCATTGAAGACAAGCTGGCCACCTGGTTGAAACAACAGATCAAGTTAGAAGAAAAAGAGATCACAGTAGACGATTTCAACAAGCTTTTTGAATAAACTATTTTTCGAAAGAAGTTTTTCTTAAGAAAAAGAGGATTTCTCTCTAAAAAATACCTTTGCGGACAATAAATAAATTGTTTCTTTAAGAAATTTATTTATAACTTTGTTTTCCGTTAAGATTTTAGGAGAAATCCTCTTTTTATGTCTTTACGGAAATAATCAGACAATAAAAGATATGGAAGATTTTAGAAAATATGCGACAAAGCATTTAAGGATGAGTGGTACGGCTCTTGACAGCTATATGAAGATCACCAGCAGTTACATCTCGCCGACGATTATTGAAGAACGTCAGTTGAATGTAGCACAAATGGATGTATTCTCCCGGTTGATGATGGATCGCATTATCTTTTTGGGCACACAGGTCGACGACTACACTGCCAATGTGATCCAGGCTCAACTGCTCTATCTTGATTCCAGTGATCCGGGTAAAGACATCTCGATCTATATTAATTCACCGGGAGGATCTGTTTATGCCGGATATGGCATATACGACACCATGCAATTCATTGGTAGTGATGTCTCTACGATCTGTACCGGAATAGCAGCATCGATGGCCTCCGTATTGCTGGTTGCCGGCACAAAAGGAAAAAGATTCGGACTGAAACATTCACGCGTGATGATCCATCAACCGCTGGGAGGGACTCAGGGACAAGCCTCTGATATTGAAATCGCAGCACGTGAAATAATCAAAGTCAAAAAGGAATTGTATACGATCATTTCAGAACACTCAGGCAAACCGTTTGAAGATGTTGAGCGAGATAGCGACCGCGACTACTGGATGACTGCCGTCGAAGCCAAAGAGTACGGTATGATCGATGAAGTTTTAATGCGCAAGTAATCAATATAAAATATAGGTGCATCAAAAACATTCGCGTTTTTCAGGATGTTTTTGATACACCTTCTTAAAAAAACAAAGACTCTATGGCCAAAACAACAGGTGATTCATGTACGTTTTGCGGAAGAAACAGTAAGGATGTTAAACTATTGATCAATGGACTTTCAGGTGCGATTTGCGATGAATGTACACTACAGGCATACGAGATCGTTCAGGAACAAACGACCTCAAAACAGAGTTCATTCCACATCGACCAGAAAGAACTCCCCAAACCAGGAGATATCAAAGCTTTTTTAGACCAATATGTAATCGGACAAGATGAAGCCAAACGATATCTTTCTGTCTCTGTATACAACCATTACAAACGTTTACTTCAGAAAGTGACCTCCGATGATGTGGAGATTGAAAAGTCCAATATCATTATGGTAGGTGCTACGGGAACAGGAAAAACATTGTTGGCACGTACAATAGCCAAATTATTACATGTTCCCTTTACCATTGTCGACGCGACCGTACTGACTGAAGCGGGTTACGTCGGTGAGGATATCGAAAGTATCCTGACACGCTTGTTGCAGGCCGCTGATTACGATGTCGAGGCTGCCCAAAGAGGCATTGTCTTTATTGATGAAATAGATAAAATTGCCCGTAAAAGTGATAACCCTTCGATCACACGCGATGTCAGCGGTGAAGGTGTACAACAAGGATTATTGAAACTACTCGAAGGATCCATCGTGAATGTCCCTCCACAAGGAGGTCGTAAACATCCCGAACAACGTATGATCGCGGTAGATACCAAAAACATTTTATTCGTTTGCGGAGGAGCTTTCGACGGTATTGAGAAAAAAATCGCCCAGCGCCTCAATACACGCGTAGTGGGTTATGCTGCCAGCAAAGAAACAGCTACTGTAGACAGAAATAATCTGTTGAGATATATTACTCCGACAGATCTGAAATCATTCGGGCTTATTCCCGAAATCATCGGACGTTTGCCGATTTTAACCTACTTAAATCCGCTGGATCGCAACACCTTACGCAGCATTTTGACCGAACCGAAAAATTCGATCATCAAACAATACAGCAAATTGTTTGAAATGGATGGGATAAAGATTATCTTTGATGAAGCGGTCTATGAATTTATTGTTGATAAAGCATTAGAATTCAAACTGGGTGCACGCGGACTCCGCTCCATTGTTGAAGCTATTATGATGGATGCCATGTATAGTATGCCGTCGGAAGAAAAGAAAGAGTTACACGTCACACTGGAATATGCCAGGGTCAAATTTGAAAAATCGGATGTTAACCGCCTACAAGTCGCATAGTTAACCGGTTCATTATTTTAAGATACTAAGAATGGTAAAAAAGGACTATTTATCTGAAAAACTCAAATTACATTTTGGCTTCGATACATTTAAAGGGAATCAAAAGCCAATCATCGAAAATGTATTAAACGGCAACGATACTTTTGTGTTGATGCCTACCGGAGGCGGAAAATCGTTATGTTACCAGCTACCCTCTTTATTGATGGAAGGAACAGCTATCGTGATCTCTCCATTGATCGCCCTGATGAAAAATCAGGTCGATGCCATGCGTAACTTCAGCGAAGAAGACGGAATAGCCCACTTTATCAATTCGTCACTCAATAAATCAGCGATCGATCAGGTCAAAGAGGATATTTTAGGCGGCCGGACAAAACTATTGTATGTGGCTCCGGAGTCATTGACCAAAGAGGAGAATGTCGATTTTCTACGTCACATACCTATCTCTTTCTATGCTGTAGACGAAGCACATTGTATTTCGGAGTGGGGACATGATTTCCGCCCCGAATACCGACGCATCCGCCCGATTATTAACGAGATAGGCAAACGTCCGTTAATCGCCCTTACAGCTACGGCTACCCCCAAAGTACAACACGATATCCAGAAAAACCTGGGAATGATCGATGCGACCGTATTCAAATCATCATTCAACCGCGAAAATCTTTACTACGAAGTACGGCCTAAAACCAACACAGTGGATAAGGATATCATTAAATTCATTAAGTCGAACGAGGGGAAATCGGGAATCGTTTATTGCTTGAGCAGAAAAAAAGTTGAAGAATTCAGTGATATACTCAAAGCAAACGGTATAAAAGCATTGGCTTATCATGCCGGGATGGACTCTCATGTCAGATCATCCAATCAGGATGCATTCCTGATGGAGTCGGCTGATGTGATTGTGGCGACCATCGCTTTTGGTATGGGCATAGATAAACCGGATGTCAGATATGTGATCCATTACGATATCCCCAAAAGCCTGGAGGGGTATTATCAAGAAACCGGCCGAGCCGGTCGCGATGGCGGTGAAGGACACTGTATCGCATTTTACACGTACAAAGACCTTCAGAAACTCGAAAAGTTCATGCAGGGAAAACCTGTAGCCGAACAGGAGATAGGCAAGCAATTGTTACTCGAGACAGCAGCTTATGCCGAAACGGCCGTCTGCCGTAGAAGAGTTTTATTACATTATTTTGGAGAAACCCATGATGTCGAGAATTGTGGTAGTTGTGATAATTGTTTGAACCCCAAAAAGCAAGTGGAAGCAAAAGATTTATTAGTAGCAGTGCTAGAGGTTGTCAGCACACTCAAAGAAAAATTCAAAACCGAATATATCGTAAATATGCTAACAGGAACGGAAACGTCCGAAATGCAGTCGTATAAACATAATGAATTGGAGGTATTCGGTTCAGGTCAGGATGAAGATGAAAAAACCTGGAATGCCGTTATCCGGCAAGCGTTAATTGCAGGGTATCTCACTAAAGATATCGAGAACTACGGCCTATTAAAGATCACCAAAGAAGGTAAAAACTTTCTGGCAAAACCGGTCTCTTTTAAGATCACAAAAGATAATGAATTTGAAGAAGAGGATGAAGAACCTCCAGTTCGTGGCGGAGCATCCGGAGCTGTAGACCCGGCTCTCTATTCCATGATGAAAGATCTTCGTAAGAAATTATCTAAACGTCTTGAAGTGCCTCCTTTTGTCATTTTCCAGGATCCTTCTCTGGAAGCTATGGCGACGACTTATCCGATCTCACTGGATGAACTGCAGAATATTCCCGGAGTTGGAGCAGGCAAGGCAAAACGTTATGGAAAAGAGTTTGTCGAACTAATCAAAAGACACGTTGAAGAAAACGAAATCGAACGGCCGGAAGACCTGCGTGTTCGGACGGTGGCCAACAAATCAAAACTGAAGGTCTCAATCATTCAGCGTATCGACCGGAAGGTAGCGTTAGATGAAATAGCCCTGACAAACGGATTGGAATTTTCAGAACTGTTAGATGAAATAGAAGCAATCGTTTACTCCGGTACCCGGATCAATATCGACTACTTTATCCAGGATGTCATGGATGAAGATCATGTGGAGGATATTTATGAGTATTTTAAAGACTCTGAGACCGATGATCTGGAAGACGCCATAGAAGAGTTGGGAAGCGACTATACGGAAGAAGAGATCCGATTGATCCGTATTAAATTCCTATCAGAAATGGCCAACTAAGACAAATAAGTATCAGATAGATTGATCAAAAGGCTGTCCAAAAACAAAATTGGATAGCCTTTTTCTGTACATCATCTACGTTTTATAAAAAAGAATACAGAATAGCCTACTTATACACTTTTATACTAATAATTGTCAATTATCACCGACCAAAACCCGCTTCTGCTTTGTCAAGTCTGTATTAATTCGTAAGTTTGCGCGCAATAATTTTAAAACCTGTTTTTATGTCATTTATTGCAGACAGATTTGTAATGGATGGATTAACATTCGATGACGTTTTGTTAATTCCGGCCTATTCGGAAGTACTCCCCCGTAATGTAGATCTTACAACAAAGTTTTCACGTAACATCGCTTTGAATATCCCCATGGTTTCGGCAGCGATGGACACCGTTACCGAAGCGAAAATGGCGATTGCCATCGCCCGTGAAGGCGGCATAGGAGTTATCCACAAAAATATGACTGTCGCCGAACAGGCCAAACAGGTGAAAACGGTCAAACGTGCTGAAAACGGGATGATATATGATCCGGTGACAATTACCAAAGGGAAACATGTCGCGGATGCTTTAGCCATGATGGCCGAATATAAGATCGGTGGCATTCCGGTGGTCGACGATAACGGATACCTGGTAGGCATTGTGACCAACCGTGATTTGCGATTTGAAAGAGATATGAATCGCTCTATCGATGAGGTAATGAGCAAAGAGAATCTGGTAGTCACAGAGCAATCGACCGATATGGAAGCTGCTGCTCAAATTCTCCAGAAACATAAAATAGAGAAACTACCGGTAGTCGACCAACACAATAAACTCATCGGGTTAATCACCTACAAAGACATTACCAAAGCGAAAGATAAGCCTTATGCATCCAAAGACTCAAAGGGTAGATTACGAGTTGCGGCAGGCTTAGGAGTCACTTTCAATACATTGGAACGCGCAGCTGCACTTGTGGATGCCGGAGTGGATGCTTTGGTGATAGATACTGCTCATGGACATTCTAAAGGGGTAGTCGATGTTTTAAAAGAGATCAAAAAAACATATCCGCACATCGATTGTATCGTTGGCAATATTGCCACCGGTGAAGCTGCGACCTACCTGGCGAAAGCCGGAGCCGATGCGGTAAAAGTCGGTATTGGACCGGGATCTATTTGCACGACGCGGGTGATTGCGGGAGTGGGCGTACCACAATTATCAGCCATCTATGATGTGGCTAAAGCATTGAAAGGGACTGATATTCCATTGATCGCTGACGGCGGACTACGTTACTCGGGTGATATTGTAAAAGCAATTGCAGCCGGCGGATCTACCGTCATGATGGGTTCGTTACTGGCCGGCGTGGAGGAATCTCCCGGAGAAACAATTATCTTCAATGGACGAAAATTCAAATCATACCGTGGAATGGGTTCACTGGAAGCCATGCAGAAAGGGTCTAAAGACCGCTATTTCCAGGATGTGGAAGATGATGTAAAAAAACTGGTACCGGAAGGGATTGCTGCTCGTGTACCGTATAAAGGCAGTCTGTTGGAGGTGATCTATCAAATGGTCGGAGGTCTGCGTGCCGGTATGGGCTATTGTGGTGCTCATACGATCGAGGAGTTGCACCAGGCAAAATTTACCCGTATCACCAATGCCGGTATACAGGAAAGCCATCCACATGATGTGGCCATCACCCGCGAAGCTCCGAATTATAGCCGCGGAGAATAACAAAAGAGTGTCACAACTCAATAAAAAAAGCTAATATAAGTACTCCCCTATACTTTTATGCGTCATTCTTCGTTATTGTAGAGGTTAATTATGTTAAAAGTATAAAGTGATTATGAAAAGAGATTTTTTGATGAAAAATTTGTTTGTATTCTTTTGTTTTTTCGTAGGATTAACGGGTTACGCTCAAACTCTTCCGGACTCTGTCATAATGAAAGTAGCCGGAGACAATATTCCGCTGGCTGAATTTATCTATATTGGCCAGAAAAACAACGAATTGGATCTATCAGATGCCAATTCGGTCAAAGAATATGTTGAATTATTCAAAAACTTCAAACTGAAAGTAGCAGAAGCTAAAGCTTTAGGCTTAAACCGATCCAAAGAGTTTGAAAGGGAATTAAGATCTTACGAGACTCAGCTTTATGCCAGTTTTATGAGCGACAAACCGGGTGAAGAGATTGCGGTAAAAAAGATTTACGACCGGGGAAATGAGATTTTGGAATTGAGTCATATTCTTTTCAGATTACCGGAACAGACTGTATCCAAAGACACCGTTGCTGTTTACGAAAAAGCGATGGAAATATACAACCGTATTCAGCAAGGTGAAGATATTGATGCGGTTGGCTCGGAGTTATTCGAGAATGACTCGGAACAGATCGGCTATGAATATGTTCGTGCATTGTCTCCGATGCGTTCGTTAAAAGCTTTTGAAGAAGCAGTTTATGCATTACCGGTAGGAACCGTATCCAAACCGATTCGTACATCATTAGGATTTCACATTGCTAAAGTACACAGCCGTCGTCCACATCCGGGCAGACTTATGCTGGCACAAATCGCATTTGCTTTTCCTCAGAAGGCTACCCCGGAACAAAAAGAGGCAATTGCCAAACAGGCAGAAAGCATCTATGAAAGAGCCAAAAACGGAGAAGATTTTGCCGAACTGGCCAAAGCTTATTCTACTGATACTGTCTTTGGGGCAAAAGGAGGCGTTCAACCGGAACTACTCCCTGGGGATGTACCTTTGAATATTGAAAAGCAACTATTTGCTCTGAATGAACCCGGGGAGTTAAGTCCGTTGATTAGCGCTAATAATGGCTATTTCATCTATCAACTGATCGAAAAGAGAGGAAGAAAAACATTTGATGAAGAAAAAACAGTGCTTACCTCTCAGATGAGACAAGGAGAACGGAACTTCGAGTTATTAAAGTCGTATGATGACAGATTAAAAAAAGAGTATGGCTATACCTTCTATCCGGAAAACTATGCCGAACTGGAAGCCTTATGCTACGATATATTCCCTATCAGTCAAGAGTTTCATGACAAAACGGAAGGGATGAACAAAACGGTATTTACATTGGACACTCTTAGTTTCCCGCAAAATGAATTTGCAACGTTTATGGGAATCAGTCAGCTATCGACCAAAACATACGCTTGTGATTTTATGAAAGAGAATTATGATCTTTTTGTAAGGGAGATTCTGACAACTTTAGAAAAACGGAACTTTGCTGAAAAATATCCGGAATACAACCATCTTCTACAAGAATATCGGGACGGGATTCTGCTTTTTGAAATCAGTAATGATAAGATCTGGAGTAAACCAACTTCCGAACAACAGGCTTTGGAAGAACAATGGATTGCCGAATTAAACAAAAAGTATCCTGTAGAAATAAACTGGAAGATCCTGGAAAAATTACAAAAACAAAAATAGAAACCATTCAATGAGACACAGTTACTTCATTATAACACTATTGATCGTATGTCTGAGTGCCTGCAAGCAAACCCCAACGATAAGCGACGCTGAAGTGATCGCAACCGTAGGAGATCGAGCTTTAAGGATTTCCGAAGTAACTCAAATGATTCCAAGGGGAGCAACACCGGCCGACAGTCTCCTGCATGCAGAAAGCTATGTAAAGAAATGGGTGAAAGATGCATTGGTCGATGATATCGCCTCACGCAATTTAGGAGATGAAAAAGCGGAGATAGATCGGTTAGTGGATGACTACCGGCGTTCATTAACCCGCTATCGCTACCTCGAACGGTTGATTAGGGAACGTCTGAGTGCAGACATTCGTGAAAGTGATAAACTCAACTATTACGAAGAAAATCAGCAAAAGTTTGTATTGGAAAAAGGGTTAGTCAAAGGACTTTTCTTAAAACTACCCATTGATGCTCCGGGACTTTCCGATGTAAAAGGATGGTATAAATCAACCTCTAACGAGTCTTTAGAAAAAATTGAGAAATATAGTGTACAGAATGCCATAATTTATGACTACTTTTACGACAGATGGGTGGATTTCGATGAGGTCATGGATAATATCCCTATGCGGATTACCAACTCAAACGAGTTTCTCCGAACAAACAAACACATTGAAGTGTCCGACAGTAGCTATTGTTACTTATTGAATATCAATGAATATATACCATCCGGAAAGATCGCACCCTATGACTACGTAGGTACACAGATCGTCGATTTATTAATCAATCAGCGAAGGATGGAATATCTGAAGCAATTCGAAGATGAGTTATATAATGATGGAATTAAAAATGGTCGCGTAAAACTCAGTAAATAGAGTAACTATAGGCGACTTCTAGTGATATTAGAAATGAAGATTGACATGATGAAAAAAATTTTTATTGTATTTTTTCTTACCTGTTGTGTCTCTGTGGGAATAGCACAGGACAATGTGATCGATGAAATTGTGTGGGTGGTTGGAGACGATGCTATATTACGTTCAGATGTCGAAAGTATGCGTTTGCACATGCAAAATGACGGAATGCGCTTAGAAGGCGATCCGTATTGTTTCATCCCGGAACAGATGGCCATTCAGAAACTCTATCTGAATCAGGCAAAAATAGACAGTATTGAAATTGCAGAGACTCAAATTATTCAGCGCGTCGACGCATGGATGAGTTTTGCAGAGAGCCAAACCGGCTCAAGGGAAAAACTGGAAGAGTATTTTAATAAAAAATACTCGGAGATTAAAGACGAACGCAGAGAGATGGTGCGAGAAGAGTTGGTTATTCAACAGATGCAACAAAAACTGATCGGAGAAATCAAACTGACTCCTTCTGAAATACGTCGTTTTTACAATCAAATCCCTGAAGATAGTTTACCTATTATCGCAACAACTGTAGAGGTGCAAATCATCACCATGGAACCTCAAATCTCATTTGAGGAAACCGATGCCATTAAAGCACGCTTACGTGAATTTACCGATGACATAAACAACGGGCGAATGGAGTTTTCTACACTGGCACGCCTTTATTCAGAGGATCTTGAATCGGCCAGACGCGGAGGAGAATTGGGTTTTACCGGCAAAGCAAATCTACTCCCCGAATTTGCCAATGTGGCTTTTAACCTGAATGATCCCAAACGGGTCTCTCAGATAGTCCAGACAGAATACGGTTTTCATATCATCCAACTGATTGAAAAAAGAGGTGACCGCATCAATTGTCGCCACATTCTGCTGAAACCGAAAGTATCAGAGACCGAACTAATGGAGGCGACCGCTCGGCTGGATAGTGTCTACAATGATTTAAAAATCGAAAAATTCTCTTTCGAAGATGCCGCGACTTTTATCTCCTACGATAAAGATACACGTAATAATAAAGGGTTGATGGTCAACTCCGATTATGAAAGCAGTTATTATGGTACCCCTAAATTCGAGATGCAAGAGTTGCCGCAGGAGATTGGGAAAATTGTGAATAATATGGAGGTTGGAGATATCTCCAAACCGTTTACAATGATCACCAAAGCCCAGAAAGAAGTAGTTGCCATCGTTAAACTTAAAAACCGGATCAATCAGCATAAAGCAAATATGTCGGACGACTTCCAAGCCTTAAAAGCAATGGTTGAAGCTAAAAAAAGAGAAGAACTTCTGGATAATTGGATCAAAAAGAAACAACAAAGTACTTATGTACGTATTGCAAACGGATGGAGCGGTTGCGACTTCCGTTATCCTGGTTGGGTAAAAGAATGAGGAGATTAAGCTATTTGTATGCAACGTTGTTCTGTTTTATCTCTGTTTGTCTTTCCGCTCAAACAGACGAATACGTCACAACCCCTACCGACACAGTAAAAAAGACAAAGGTATACCTCGAGCACTCTGATATTCTGTCATTTGACCAAAACATCAATCCGGACGCACAAGTATTGACCGGAAATGTAATCTTTCGTCACGACAGTGCATATATGTATTGCGACAGCGCCTATTTCTTTGAGTTGACCAACTCGTTGGAAGCATTCAGTAATGTACGGATGGAGCAGGGAGATACATTATTTGTCTACGGCAATTATCTGTTTTATGACGGCAATACGCAGATAGCCAACCTACGTGAAAATGTACGTATGGAAAACAGACAGATGACACTATTTACCGATAGTTTAAACTACGACCGCACAGCCGACATCGCTTACTATTTCGAAGGAGGGTTAATTGTGGACGAAGAAAACGAACTGTCCTCCTATTACGGACAATACTCGCCAGCAACCAAAATGGCCATTTTCAATGACAGTGTCCGGTTAGAGAATCTTCAGTTCACTCTGTATTCTGATACATTACATTATAATACAGACTCAAAAATAGCCGATATCCTCGGACCTTCAGTGATAGAATCCGACAGCGGAACAGTCTATACCTCACGAGGCTGGTACAACACGACAAACGACTATTCGTTACTCCTAGACCGTTCTGAAATAGTCTCCGGCAACCGCATTTTAATTGGAGATTCGATTATCTACGACCGCGAGAACGGCTATAGCGAAGTATTCGGTAATATGCTCTTACGCGACACCGTTCAGAAGGTGATCATGGAGGGACAATACGGATTCTTTAACGAACGAACCGAATATGCTTTTGCGACCGACAGTGCCCGTTTCATCGAATACAGCCAGGGAGACACCCTATATCTGCATGCCGATACATTGGAGATGGCAACAGTAGACTCTACCTTCAGAGAGATTAAAGCCTATTATGGCGTGCGTTTCTTCAGAACCGACCTGCAAGGGGTATGCGACTCCATGCAATTCAACACCAAAGACTCAGTCATGTTTATGTACAACGACCCTATTGTCTGGAATGAAGCGTATCAGTTATATGGAGACACAATCGTTCTTTTTATGAATGACAGCACAATCGATTATGCACATGTAAGGCAATTCGCCTTTGCCGTGCAGCTGGTCGACACCACCTACTACAATCAACTAAAAGGCAATGACTTAAAAGCATTTTTCGAAGGGAAAACAGTCCGGCAAATCGATGTTGAAGGAAATGCCGAGTCCATTTTCTATCCATTGGAAGAAAGTGGAGCAATGATCGGCCTAAATGAGACTAAAAGTGGTTTTCTGTCGATCTGGGTACACGAGAATAAACTGGAAAAGCTGAAAATCTGGCCCAGTCCCACCGGAAGTCTGACTCCAATACCCGATTTAGATCCCACCCAGAAAACATTAAAGGACTTTTATTGGTTCGACTATATCCGGCCTCAACACAAAGATGATATCTATCAGGTTGTTAGGCGAAAAGAGGGTGAAGCCCCGAAAAGAAGTAATAAATTTATACGTTAAAAGGAGGTAAAAGATGGCACTATTTTCATTTTACAATACGCGCAGACCGCGTCAATTCGAGCATAAACCCATCTATTGGGATCCGCGTAAAGAAGACTTGGAGGAACGTACCCGTCGGATAAAAAAAGAGTTAGGAATGGAGGAACCTTTAGAGGAGTACAAGCCACAGATCAAAGGCTCTTTTATACATGGTACATCGCATCTTAAAAAAAGCCTCTCCCGTGGAGAGACTGTTCGTTCCAGAAAATACAAAAGCGTTAAACTGGGAGTAATCCTGTCGGTATTAATCTTCATCTTTTGGGCACTCTTTTTTAGATGAGCGATATTATCCATTTATTGCCCGACAGCATTGCCAATCAGATTGCTGCAGGTGAAGTGATTCAACGTCCTGCCTCTGTTGTCAAAGAATTGGTAGAAAATGCTGTTGACGCCGGCGCATCGCATATCCGCGTAAATATCAAAGATGCCGGTCGTACATTGATCCAGGTGATCGACAACGGCAAAGGGATGTCGGAAAGCGATGCACGGATGGCATTCGAACGACACGCCACCTCAAAAATAGCTGTTGCGGCAGATCTATTCGCATTACAGACCATGGGATTCCGCGGAGAAGCATTGGCTTCCATAGCTGCTGTTGCCCATGTCGAACTACGCACACGCCAGGTCGGATCAGAACTCGGCACACGCCTGACAATAGCCGGATCAACCTTAGAAAACATCGATGCCGATGCCTGTGTTGAAGGCAGCATCTTTTCTGTCAAGAACCTTTTTTTCAATGTGCCGGCTCGTAGAAAGTTTCTGAAGTCGAACGAGACCGAATTCCGTAACATCATTCAGGAATTCGAACGTATCGCCCTCGTCAACCCACAGATAGCCTTCGCCCTGTATCACAACGATGCTGAAATACTCAACCTGCCTGTCTCTGGCCTCCGCCAACGTATCATCAATATATTCGGAAAAAATTTAAACCAGAAACTATTGACAATAGAAGCCCAAAGCTCCTTACTGACTATCTCCGGTTTTATCGGACGACCTGATTTTACACGTAAGCGGGGTGCTTTGCAATATTTCTTTGTCAACGGACGGTTTATGAAACACCCCTATTTCCACCGTGCAGTGATGCAAGCCTATGAACAGCTGATCCCTACCGGGGAACATCCTAATTATTTCATCTACTTCACCCTTGATCCACAGTGCATTGACGTCAACATCCATCCGACAAAGACAGAGATCAAGTTTGAAAACGAGCAGGCAATCTGGCAGATCATTCTTTCTGCCACCCGGGAGTCTCTGGCCAAATCAAGCGCCATCCCAACCATCGACTTCGACAAAGAAGATGCCATAAACATACCAGTCTACAACTCTTCTTCAGAAGATAGTATACATAAGAGCCCACAGGTTCAGCTTGACCCTTCTTACAACCCTTTCAAATCCGGATCCTCTTATAAAAAACCTGAATTCAACTGGGACAAACTCTACCAAGGTTTTGAGGCCGACCACTCTTCACAGGAGAGTAGTCCGCAACAAGACATTCATATCGAATCAGCCACTGAAACGGATCAGCCAACAGAACTGGAAAAGATGCTTTTCGAAGAAAATATGCAGCAGCCAGCGTATCAATACAAAATCCGGTATATTGTGACATCGCTCAAATCAGGTCTGGCTTTTATCGATCAACACAGAGCACATATCCGTATCCTGTTCGACCAATATATTCGATCCGTACAACAGCAGAAAGGATGCTCTCAGCAGGTTCTATTCCCGGAGATTGTTGAATTCACGCCCGCCGAAGCTGCTATGATCCCCTGCTTTATTGACGACCTCCATTTTATGGGTTTCGATCTAAGTAACTTAGGAAACGGCAGTTATGCGATCAACGGATTACCGTCCGGTACAGAGCACCTCAATCCGATCACACTCTTAAAAGACGTTGTCGCCCGAGCCATTGAAACGGGCTGCGAAGCAAAAGAAGAGATCTGTGAAACGCTGGCATTATCATTGGCTAAAGCAGCAGCCATCCGTTCCGGAAAGATCCTTTCGACAGAAGAGATGGAATATCTTATTGCCTCGCTCTTCTCATCTACAGATCCAAACCTCACACCCGATGGAAAAACAATCCTGACTATTTTAACAGACGAAGAATTAGAAAAACGTTTAAAATAAAGCAAGTCGCTAAAGGACGACCGTACCTCTCCCTTGATGAATCTCCGAAGCCTGAGTGATCACCACACGTTTCACTCCCGCATCGATCGCCTCATAAGCATTCTCCAGTTTGGGTATCATTCCTCCTTGAATAATACCGTCGGCGACATATTGGTGAAAACCCTCGCGATTAATCTCAGGAATCACACTCTCGTCGTCCTGCGCATCACGTAAAACACCTTTCTTTTCGAAACAAAAAACTAATGTCACCTCAAAATGATGCGCTAAAGCCTTCGCCGCCTCACCCGCAATCGTATCAGCATTGGTATTCAACAAATGGCCCTGCTTGTCGTGTGTCAATGGCGCTAAAACAGGTACAATCCCCTGCCCGATCAACGCTGCCAGCAGTTCACCATTCACCGCTTTTACATCGCCTACAAATCCATAATCGACCTCCGCCACCGGACGTTTATCCGAACGCATCAGATTCATATCTGCCCCAGTCAATCCCAGAGCATTTACATCGAGCGCCTGTAGACGAGCCACAATACTCTTGTTCACCAAACCGCCATAGACCATTGTCACCACCTTAAGCATCTCCTCATCAGTAATTCGGCGACCGTTCACCATCTGACTCTCAATGCCCAGCCGGGAAGCCAATTGAGTGGCCGATCTTCCTCCGCCATGCACCAGAACTTTATGTCCTTCAATCGCAGCAAAATCATTCAACAGTTGGCATAATGTGTCCTCTTCTTCCACAATTTTACCGCCTACTTTTATCAGGGTAAGTTTTTCCATCTCATTTTATTTATTCTGCCGACAAAGGTACAAAACTTATTCGTTAGCCAGTAATATGGGCGGCTGGTAGAACTATTGGGCGGCTGCATTGACCATTTTGGTCTGATGTAAGGGGTGTTTTTACCACATCGCGATTGAGTAGCGCCACGGACTACGCTTAGGCGCCCCTCCCTCAACCAACACAATATTACAGCAGGTTATATTACATTTTATTAAATACTCAATTCAAACACTACAGGTATATCATATTTCACATAAGATATAGTAATATCTCTATGTTTCTTTTACTATATTGCTTTATATATTTATATATCCTTCTTAGTATTTGATTTCAATACAAATTTCATTACATATCCCATACATACAATATATAAATTCATTAACTCACATAACATTGCATCGACATTTTATCATACAAGACAATATATATTCTTATTCTCATACGATATTGTACAAACATGTAAAATATACTATACATAACTATGCATTCTTATGCTACAATATCAATATATTCCATATATACATACGCTATCACATAAAATACATATTTATATCAAATAATCAATAATATTTTATTATACAAATTTCTATCAAACTCACAACAACGAACTAATATATAAATCAAACGTACACCGTCCCAGCCTCTACTAGATCTATTCCTTCGGATGATTTTCGAAAAATCTATATATTTTTCTACATCATGCAACAGAAATAAACACAGTATTCTGACTGTTTTTTCGTTATACCTACCTCTATTTTCTGTTAGAGGTACGTCTAAAACAATTTAGAGGTACGTCTAAATCCGTTTAGAGGTACGTCTAAAATCATTTAGAGGTACCTCTAACAAAAAAGTCTTATAAATGCTTCAAATAAACCGACAGCAACATAACAGGTTTTGTTGGGATTCGTTCACGGTATCATATAACAAAAGAGGAAGATTCTGTAGCCTTCTCCAGGGTCTATAAATAATATAGGTTAGAAAAAATCGTTTTTTCTCTAAAGCCTCCATTTAATACAATCGCCAAAACAGAACAAACAGGTTGTCAATCAGGCAATTAAACCAAAACGAGCCCTTAAATCCTTGCGTTTTGCATGAACTCCTTTACTTCCGCTTGCAAATAGACGAATGTCGGATGGGATAAAATGACAAAAAATTAAACGAACAATTTGTAACACCGCAAGACCAACAAACCATACATACCGTTTTTATACTCTTTAAGCAACTGATCCGCATTAAAAAGAACATATTTTTTTGCATATTTAGAAAACACCCGTATTGCTGGTTCTTTGAAAAGAGATTTTTTTTCTATATATTTGTAAAACCAAACAAAAAACATAACATGGAAAAGATATACAGGAACAACCCTAACTTCAGCTGTATCAATATGTGATAATCAGAAACCTTTAACCCTTATATTTACTCAAACCAAATGAAACACTTTAATCAAAAATCTTATGAACAAAAATTTATTACATGATAACTTTATCAAAGCTATCAAAGAGAAAGTACCCTCTAAACCTGACTTAACAAACAAATTAGTTGACTTATTATGCATCGAAAAAGAGGCTGTCTACCGACGACTGCGTGGTGAGGTCGCTTTCACTTTTGCAGAGATTGCCATTATCTCTCATAAAATGGGGATCTCTTTAGATAATACGATCAACTCTTCTCACACCTCATGCAACAGGCCTTTTCAACTGAGACTGATCGACTACATCAACCCGCAGGAAAGGGACTACATGATGATTCAAAATTATATTGATATTTTAAAAGATGCCCAGAAGGATGAGAGTTCTTCCCTGGTTGATTGTTCAAACATGCTGCCGATGGGACTTTATGACAACTTCAAGCAACTCTCCAAATATTATCTGTTTAAATGGATCTACCAGTGTGGAGATACAGAACATATCAAAACATTCAACGACACAAAATGCCCGGATAGAGTCACGGCGCTTCGACGCGAGTATGGCGTACAATCCCGACATATGAAAAATTCTGTTTATATCTTCGACCCGTTGATCATCCAATATATAGTCACAGACATTAAACATTTCAACTGTATCAATTTAATCACAGACGAAGAAGTCGGCCTACTCAAAGAAGATCTTCACAGTTTCTTAAACTACCTGGAGAATCTGGCTATAAAAGGACAATTTGATGATACGGGGAATAGCGTTTATTTATACATATCCAGTGTAAACTTCGATACGAGTTACTGGTATATTGATTCGGCACACTATCATATGAACGTCGTTAAAGCATTCATTTTGAACAACATCATTTCGGCTGACGACGCTTCTATGGCAAAAATCAAGAAACGCGTGGATGCGCTAATCCGATCATCCACCATGATCTCTATCAGTGGAGAACTCCAACGGATTGAATTTCTGGAAAAACAACGAATGATTGTAGATACTTTGTAATTCCATTATGTTTTTGGCTGAAAAAGCAATAGAGACAAACTGCCCCGGGTTTCACCCGGGGTTATGCACATTTAACCCACTACAAAACATCTATTTACAACTTATAAGCTATTCAAAGAGACACTGTACTTTTAGACATCCTTCCTCTTTGAAACATCGCTATCAGAGAATCAGTCATTCTCCGAGTTTACCGGCTCACCAAACAGTGTAGCAGAAGAGGCGCGTGTGATTTTCACCCTCACAAATTGTCCGACTTTATAGTCTCTTTTATCAAATATAACCACTTTATTTTGACTGGTTCGTCCAAACAACTGTTCACGTGAACGCTTTGAAAATCCTTCTACCAATACTTCAAATTCCTTACCGATATCCCGCAAATTACTCTCTTCCGATAATTGGTTTTGCAGATCAATCATCCCCTGAAGCCGACGCACCTTCTCTTCTTCCGGGATATCATCTTTCAGGGATTTGGAAGCATATGTGCCCGGACGTTCGGAATATTTAAACATAAATGCAGAGTCGTAGCCAACCTCCTTCATCAAAGATAAAGTTTGCTGATAATCATCCTCGGTCTCGGAGTGAAAACCGCAAAACAGATCTGTGGATAGGGCGCAATCGGGAACTATTCGCTTAATGGCGGCAATCCGGTCTAAATACCATTCACGGGTATATTTACGATTCATGACATCTAATATCCGGGAACTTCCTGACTGTGCCGGCAGATGAATATGCCGACAGATATTTTTGTTTGCCGCAATCACTTTCAAGGTGTCATCACTCATATCTTTGGGATGAGATGTGGTGAAACGAATACGCATTTCAGGTGCTTCCTGAGCCACCCGCTCCAACAAAAGCGGAAAAGTGATCTGCTCTTTTCCTGTATCATACAGATACGAATTGACATTTTGTCCCAACAGCGTCACCTCCTTAAAACCTTTGTCGCGCATATCCCTGAGTTCATTCAATATACTTTCCACATCCCGGCTTCGCTCACGTCCACGGGTATAGGGCACAATACAATAGGTACAAAAATTATTGCATCCGCGCATGATCGATATAAATCCGGAAATATGTATCCCGCCGATCTTTAGGGGAATGACATCTTTATAGGTCTCCTGAGTGGATAGTTCGACATTCATCGCCTTTTCACCCTGCTCGACCGCTCCGATCAAATTCGGGAGATCCAGATAAGAATCAGGACCGACGACCAGATCGACATGATGTACGCGAATCAACTCCTCTTTCACCCGTTCCGCCATACAGCCAAGTACGCCTATGATAAGCGTTTTTTTCTTTCGTTTTAAAGATTGAAAATACTGCAAACGACCATACACCCGTTGTTCTGCATTGTCTCTTACCGAGCAGGTATTGACAAAAATAGCATCTGCCTCTTCGATTTGTTCGGTGATTACATAACCATCCATCTGCATCACAGAGGCAACAACCTCACTATCTGCCACATTCATTTGGCAACCATACGTTTCTATGAATAGCTTTTTTTCAGAAAAAAAAGTGGAATTATCTGTCATAAACCTATATTATTTCTTTTTATTCTCAATTTATTAATAAAATTTAAACAAATGAACATTATTCGAAAAATATGTGCAAAATATTTGCATATTTCAAAACTGTCGTATATATTTGCATACGAAAAACGTAAATTTTTTCATAGTTAAGGTTTTGGTTAAATCGAATAAGGGTGGCTGTGAAGTTACCCTTATTTACTTTATATACTTTGTTTTGTCATTTTTGTTTCTTAATATTTATGCCTATTTTTGGAGGACAAAAGTAATCAAAAGTTATGGATAACATCGGAGACTGGCTTTATATTGTTTTTATTTTAGTGGCAGCACTGAGCGGTTTAATCAGTTCCGGCAAAAAAAAGAGACAACAGACAACGACTCCCGATCCGCCATACGAGACCTCAGATTCAGACGAATCAACCCCTACGGAGAAAGGCTTCTGGGAAATATGGGAAGAGATGCAACAGAAACAATCCTCACCTCCTCCATCCAAGTCGCGGCCGGCTACAGTTCAGAAAAAGACAAAAAAAACACCCCATAGAGTTTCTACTCCAACAACAACGTCGTTTCTGCCGAAAGGTGATCTTTTCGACCACGAAGAAACACCTCTTCAATTGATAGACGACTCTGAGCAATACAGTTTTGCCGACGAAAATTTCCAGAATGCGGACGAATTACGAAAAGCCGTTATCTATACTGAAATACTTAACCGCAAGTACTAATGTACGATCTTTTTTAATACCTTTGCGGCGATTTATTCAACGACAATTATTTACCTTAAAAAAATAAACCTATTGTATCATGGCATTAAAATTCATGACAGCTGAGGAAGCTGCCTTACTTGTTCATCATGACGACAACGTGGGTTTTGGCGGCTTCACACCTGCCGGATGCCCTAAAGTTGTCCCTACCGCTATTGCCCGAAGAGCAGAAGAGGAACATGCAAAAGGAAATCCTTTCCAAATCGGGATGTTCACCGGTGCTTCTACCGGAGATTCACTGGACGGTGCACTGGCTCGTGCAAAAGCGATTAAATTCCGCACGCCTTATCAATCAAATAAAGATTTACGTGCATTACTGAATGGACGTGAAACAGCCTATTACGACCTTCATCTATCCGAATTGGCTCAGAATCTACGTTATGGTTTTTTAGGTAAGGTCAATGTGGCCATCGTTGAAGCATCTGACGTCACTGAAGACGGAGAGATCGTTCCGACTTGTGGTGTTGGGATTGCACCAACCATTTGTCGTATGGCCGATTTGATCATTGTCGAATTAAACAAACAACATCCGAAAGAGATCCGTGGTATGCACGATTTATATGAACCGGCAGATCCTCCTCTTCGTCGTGAAATACCCATATATAAACCTTCTGACCGTATCGGCAGTGCTTGTATAAAAGTCGATCCGGCTAAAATCGTTGTTGTTAACACCGACAAGCCGAATGAAGGCAGTCCTTTCTCTCCGATCGATGATGTAACGATGGCTATCGGACGCAATGTGGCTAATTTCCTGGTATCGGAAATGAAAGCCGGCCGCTTGCCAAAAGACTTTGTGCCGTTGCAAAGCGGAGTAGGAAATGTGGCTAACGCCGTGTTGGAATGTATGGGAGCAAACAAAGAGATCCCTGCGTTCAACGTATATACTGAAGTTATTCAGGATGCGGTTATCACGCTTATGAAACAGGGACGTGTCAAATTTGCCAGCGGTTGTTCATTGACCGTAAGTAATGAAGTGATTGATGACATTTACAGCAATCTTGATTTCTTTAAAGATAAGATTTTACTTCGTCCGCAAGAGATCTCCAACAACCCGGAAGTGGCTCGCCGCATGGGTCTGGTGACGATCAACACCGCATTGGAGGCCGATATTTTTGGTAATATCAATTCCACCCATGTCTCCGGCACACGTATGATGAATGGCATTGGAGGCTCGGGAGACTTTACCCGTTCGGCGATGTTGTCTATATTTACCACCCCTTCTACAGCCAAAGAGGGCAAAATCAGTGCATTTGTTCCGATGGTATCCCACCTGGATCACAGCGAACATTCGGTAAAAATCATCATCACTGAATATGGTGTCGCTGATCTGCGTGGTAAATCACCGATTCAACGGGCAAATGCAATTATCGATAATTGTGTTCATCCTGACTACCAACCTATCTTACGCGAATATCTGAATATGGGCGTAAAAGGACATACGCCTCAGAATTTGAAATGCTGTTTTGCGTTCCACGAAGAGTTGGCCGCCAGCGGAGACATGCATAATGTAGACTGGAGCAAATACAACAAATAATTCCATTTAAACATACAACAACAGAGGGGAAACAACAAAAAAATGTTTCCCCTTGTTATTTGACAGGCAGAAGACCTATTAAAAAATGTATAAAAGAGATGAATTGTTTCTCTTATACTGATTAAATAGTAATTTTGCGTACTCATTCATTGCTTTCAATATGGATATAGAACAGAAAGAAAACAAAGAAATAAATAAATTATCATTGCTTATCGTTGCAGTGATCGTATTAATCCTAATTATTGCCGGAGCTGCATATTATATCTATCATCAGAAACAACAAATGACCGATCTGGTTCAGGGATACGAACTGGACAAAGAGACGTTGGAGGATGAATTCAACGAATTATCGCTCCAATATGAAGGGTATAAATTCAGCATCAGCAACGACTCCCTGGTGGCCTTACTCTCTACAGAACAAGCTAAAGTTCAACGCTTGATGGAAGAGTTACGCACCGTCAAAGCAACCAATTCCCGCCGGATCAATGAACTGAAAAAAGAGTTGGAGACTTTACGTAAGATCATGCGTAACTATGTGATTCAGATCGACTCTTTAAATCAGCTGAACGAACAACTAAAAAAAGAGAACAAACAAGTCGTTGCTCAATATCGACAGGCAACCACCCAAGCGGCCAACTTGCAAAAAGAAAAGGAACAGTTAACCGAGCGTGTGACTTTGGCGAGCCGTTTAGATGCCACAGAAATAAATGTTGCAACCGTGAATAAAAGAGGCAAGGCGGTAAAACGTATTAAGCAGATGGAACAGTTTGTTGTCAACTTCAAAATATCCAAAAACATCACTGCCCCTGTCGGCGAAAAAACAATCTATGTACGTATCATGAAACCCGACGACGACGTATTAGTCAAAAGTCGTGCCGATGTATTCCCCTTTGAAGGCAAAGAGATCAGTTATTCCATGAAACGAATGATTGAATACGACGGAGAAGAACAGGCCGTGACAATGTATTGGGATATCGAAGAGTTTCTTTCTCCAGGCGTCTTCCGCGTCGATATCTTTGCCGATGGTAATCATATCGGCCGCAAAACATTTGAATTGGAAAAATAGTTCTTAAAAACTATAAACCAATAATCCGACAATCCGATGATTAGAAACCCCATGTGTATTGATCACTTTGCCATCACTCAAATCATTCGTCCCATAAGAGGCGTTTGACCAACTATACTCCACTCCCATCCGCCAATGTGGAAGATTATAGGATAGACTCGGATTAACCATGATCAACTGATCGATATTCAACCCTTTGCCATAGAGTTTATCTGTAGCAACCAACTGATCGGATGTGCCTAAGTTTTTAGAATATCCGGCAAAAAATCCGACTTTCCATAATGTACCATACGTCATATTGACCCATGAGGTCGAATGTCTGAAAGCGGTATACTCCTGTTCTCCGTTTTTATCATTGACAGAACGCACACCATACCCTCCTAAAACAGCCGTATGATCCAATGAAGAGGCTAACATACTTTTAGCGGCAAACATAAAATTCCGACCGGAATATTTCAAATGAGCCATATAAGAAAAGGTGGTCATTCGTTCTTCCACCTTATACGTTTGATCATTCCATACAGAGGTTGTTCGCGGTTTTAAAGAGATCATATAAGCACCCGCTCCTACTGTCCAACCGTTTGAAGAACTATAGTCAGCGCCGATAAACAATTCAGGAATACAGCTGTTTTTGATATAATCTTCCGTCGCCCCAGCCGGTCCTGTTGACGTATATTGCAATTGCCAAACTGTTGCACCGGTAAACTTCAAATGATTCAGCTGATACTGATACCGCAACATCGGACTACGGTTAAACGGCTGAAAGGGTGCTCCGGAAGAGAGACTTAAAACAACAGGAGTCACACTACCGAACATCGGATGCCAGGTTTGACCGATCAAAAACTGACTCCTCTCCCAGTCCAAGGCAACATACGCCTGACGGATACGTAGCATGGTCGTACTCGATGAGAAACCGCCGAAATCCGTTTCCAGTTTTGCTGAGGTACGAGCTGTTCCGAGATTTGGTCCGGCAATGTCCATGCCAAGTCGTGATGTGAAGGTATAAAAACTCCCGTTCGGAGTTGCGTTAAGGTCTTTCCCTTCCGCGTCATACACCTTATCCATCGGATACATATAAAAATTCCCATCAACTGGCGCTACATTTGCACGGGAATTGTAAAACAAATCCCCCCTGACAAAGCCATAAAATTTATACGTGAAGTTTTTGTTTTGCGCCCCTAAGAAAGAGACAGAAGCTAAGCACAACAGCAGTAGAACAAGTCGTTTCATATAGATTTATCCGTTTAATATATACCGAGCCGCAAAGATATATATTTTTACATATCGATTTGAAGAACGAAATATTATTTGTTCCTTTGTTACCAAATTGTAAGTTTTTCGCCTAAAATACGATTAAACAGATATCATTATAAATATGAAGACAAAGAAATTTTTATTGGAGGAAAAGGAAATACCGACAGCTTGGTATAATATTGTTGCAGATATGAAAAACAAACCATTACCTCCATTAAACCCACAAACAAAACAACCCCTGAAACCGGAAGATCTTTATCCTATTTTTGCCAAAGAACTTTCCCATCAGGAGTTGAATGAAACCGACAAATGGATCGAAATTCCGGAAGAAGTCAGAGAACTATATAAAAACTATCGTTCTACTCCACTGGTGCGTGCGTATGGATTGGAAAAAGCATTGGATACTCCTGCACATATCTATTTCAAAAACGAAAGCGTGAGTCCGATAGGATCACACAAACTGAATTCGGCTATTGCACAAGCCTATTACTGTAAAAAGGAAGGGATTACCAACATCACAACCGAAACAGGAGCCGGACAATGGGGAGCAGCTTTATCTTACGCTGCCCGGGCATTCGATCTGGAACTGGCGGTCTATATGGTTAAAATCAGTTACCACCAAAAGCCTTACCGTCGGTCGATTATGCAGACTTTCGGCGCTCAGGTTATCGCATCCCCCAGTATGAGTACCAAAGCCGGTCGTAAGATATTGACAGAAAATCCCAATTACCAGGGTAGTCTTGGTACAGCCATATCCGAAGCGGTTGAATTGGCCTTACAAACTCCAAACTGTAAATACACTTTAGGAAGCGTATTAAATCATGTGATGCTTCATCAGACTGTAATCGGGCTTGAAGCCGAAAAACAGATGGAGATGGCCGGAGAATATCCGGATGTAGTGATCGGTTGTTTTGGCGGTGGTTCTAATTTCTCCGGCATATCCTTCCCTTTCCTTCGACACAAACTGACTGAAGGAAAAGAGATTCGTATCGTTGCGGCAGAACCAGCTTCTTGTCCTAAACTAACCCGCGGACAATTCCAGTATGATTTTGGCGACGAGGCAGGTTATACCCCTCTACTCCCTATGTTCACACTGGGGCACAATTTTGCTCCTGCACATATTCATGCCGGCGGATTGCGTTACCATGGAGCAGGCTCTATCGTCAGTCAGATCATGAAAGACGGATTGATGGAAGCAGTTGATATCAAACAATTGGAGACCTTTGAAGCGGCAAACCTGTTTGCCCGTACTGAAGGGATTATACCTGCTCCGGAATCGTCACATGCCATCGCTGCCGCCATTCAAGAAGCCAAACAAGCCAAAGAAGAAGGAAAGCCGCGCACTATCCTATTCAACCTTTCAGGACACGGATTAATAGATATGGCAGCTTACGATCAGTTTATCTCCGGTGATTTGACCAACCACGAACTGAGCGACGAAGAATTAAATAAAAGCCTATCTGTATTGGAGCAGATTATCTGATCTATTCTCTTTAGAATAAATCCAGTAACATTTTTTCCAGTGCATTGACTAAGACTCGCCCTTCACATGAATAATTATTTGTGAGAAGGGCGATCGCATATTCTTTTCCTTCTTTCTGTATATATCCGGCATAACATCGCACCCGGCTCATTCCTCCACTCTTAAGATAGGCTCGACCCTCCAACGCCGAACCTTTCAGAAAAAGACGAACCGACCCTTCCTGTCCGACCAGCGGGAAAGAGGCTTTATAGGCAGCCGAAGCAGAAGATTGTGTGCCCATATAGGTCAACAATTCCCCGATAAAAGCAGCAGACACTTTATCGGTAACCGCCAAACCACTTCCGTCATACATCCAAAGCGATGCGGTATCCATCTTTTTATCTGTCCAATGTTGATTCACCACCTTAATTCCTCTTCCAAATGAGGAGATCACCTCACCCGGTTTAGGCGTATACTGCAAACCCAGTTTTTTCAGTAGCGCATCTGCATAAAGGTTATGACTTCGTTCGTTGGTGATTCTAACGATGGCTTTCAACGGAGGCGAATAGGTCGTATACAACGTTTTCCGTTTCGTCGAAAGCGGCTTCCCCTTTTCTCTTTCTATACGTGAGGTCGTACAACCTCCTTTAATCTTTATTCCCACCTCTTTCAGACCGGTCGACAAATACTCCGCCAGAAACAAAGCCGGATCCGGAATATCCCCCTTCAATAAATAAGGATCCTGATTGGGTGAAACCGCTCCATAAAGAAAACGTTCCGGAGAAAAAGGGGCTCCGACAACAAACGAACTATCTGTTGGAACAGATGCTGTCTGCAGATAATTATGAAAACGCAAAGAGGCTATTTCCGGCACCCATTTTTTCACCACCGGACGTGACCCTGCCTTTCCAGTTGTCAAATGTATTTCTACTAAATTATCAAAGACATTTAAGCCATAACTACCTGCTCCATATGAACTACCCAGATCCTCCCGGACCCATTTGGGAGACAGACCTTCAGTATCAAAGACAGTTTCATCTGCGATAATCGACCCGTTAATTTCCTTTATTCCGGCCTTCTGAATAATCGATATCCACTCTCTGATAAATGCATTTTGCATATACGAACTTCTCTCCGGAACAAAATGAGAAGAGCCCAATGTCGGGTCACCACTTCCTCGGATATATAAATGACCATTCAACACTCCCGCTTTAATCTCCCCATCATATTCGAGGGTTGTCGCAAAACGATAATCATCTCCCAACAACTCCAATGCCGCTGCTGTAGTGACCAGTTTCATTACAGATGCAGGAATCAACTCCCTGTCGGGATCATAACTATACAAAACCTTACCATTCGCAATATCTTTCGCAATAAAAGAAAAAGATGCACCCTTCATATAAGAAGCATTCAACAATTGTTGAATGGGCAATGGTACTTGTCCATTCAATATAAACGGAAAGAAAAGTGTGCTTATAAAAAGTAGCGTAAAGATTTTCCGGATCATGGTTCGCTTTTTAGAGTTTATTCTATCTTTGTGAAAAGCAAAGATAAAAAATATACCATGAATTCCTTATTTGAAAGACCTTTTACATTCGATCGGGTAATGCGTATTCTCTTCGGCGGGGTAGCGATCGTCATAGCTGTCTACCTGATCGCCTTATTAAGGAATGCCCTTTTACCTTTTTGCATTGCCTGGCTATTGGCCTATCTGATGCAACCTATCGTTAAATTCTTTCAATATAAACTTCGTTTTAAAAGCCGCATCCTGTCTATTATGGCAGTCCTATTATCTTTACTTCTGTTTATCTCCCTTGTGGTGGCTATGGTGCTACCCTCTATCGCTCAGGAAGCAGAAAGAACGCTGGAATTGATCCGTAAATACAATCTCGGTAGCAGTTATATTCCATTAATTCCTGAGGCATGGATCGAGTATATTCAAATGAATGTAGATTTTAATCAGATATTGGAATTATTAAGCCGGGAAAATATCCTAAATGCCTTACGGCAAATAGCCCCTAAATTATGGTCGTTACTCTCCAACACCTTTTCGATCTTATTTAGCGTCACCATTATCTTTGTTATTCTACTTTATTTCATCTTTATATTACTTGATTACGAAAAAATAGCCAATGGATGGAAAAAATTGATCCCTACAAAATACCGCCCATTTGTAGAAGGGTTAGCCGATGATATGGAAACAAGTATGAATCGTTATTTTCGTGGACAATCGCTGATTGCATTTTGTGTCGGTATTCTTTTTGCCATTGGATTTAAAATCATCAATTTCCCTTTGGCTGTTACCCTGGGGTTATTTATCGGGGTACTCAACCTTATTCCCTATCTGCAAACAATAGGTATCATACCAATGATCATTTTGAGTCTGTTCCGTTCTGCAGAAACAGGACAAAATTTCTGGCTTATCTTCGGATCTGCTTTAGTGGTACTGGTCATCGTTCAAGTCATACAAGACCTGTTCCTTACACCTAAAATCATGGGGAAAGCGATGGGTTTAAATCCGGCTTTAATCTTATTGTCCCTCTCTATCTGGGGTACTCTTCTGGGGTTTATCGGATTAATTATCGCCTTACCACTAACGACGTTATGCCTCTCCTACTATAAACGTTTTATACTAATGGAAGAAGAGGATGAAAAAAACAGTCCAACTGTCGCATTACCATCTACTGAAATAGAAGAAAACAGAGAGCCTCCAGCATAAAATATGCGCAACACTCTTGCATAATTAAAAAATACTCCTACCTTTGCACCCGCATTCCACAAGAAATGCACCGGCAGATTTGCTAGCTCAGTAGGTAGAGCACATCCCTTTTAAGGATGGGGTCCTGGGTTCGAACCCCAGGCAAATCACCAGGCGGATCACAAGAGAAGCCAAAGAAAAAAGCAAATCAACGTAAATCCCTGATTCCCATACGGAATTAGGGATTTCTTTTTTTGTACGGGTTGCAGAAAAAAGCGAGAAAAAGCAAACGAATAGTGTCCAAATCGTGGGACTTTTTGCAAATCTCAAAAGTCCCACGATTTGAGTTTTATTTTACTGGATCACAGTAGAAGGCAGGACGTGTGATGTGCAAATTAAGCGCAGTGTAGCTGTTGCACAATGGAGTCAAGCCAAAGAATGCGTCAAATATACCGTGAACTGGAAGATGCGGATTGTTATTCCCAGTTCCCAACAATCAAAAAGACAATGGCCATCTCAAAGAAGTGGCTGATATATATGGAATAACGAAGTCAATCTCGTCGTATATCGCGAGACTCATATGCCACCTCAGTATCATGGAAAATGGAGTAAGCAAGGAAAATATCGCTAAAATGCTTGGGCACTCTGACACTAAAATGACGCAGCACTATGCACGAGCATTAGATAGTTCTATAATGAAGGATATGGAAGGGGTGGAGAAACTACTATCTACTCACAGTTCATTGACATTTAAAACCACAGGATAATGAGAACTGGAAGTATAAGGGATATCATTAATTTGAACTAAATTTGTAGAACTAAGTTGTGGCGATTTAGGAACAACGAAAAAACAGAAATAAAAATGGCTAAAAATAATTTAGATGTGCAAGGTAATCAGGTTAAGATGTTGCATATCAACAATGCTGATTACATATCTATTACCAACATCGCAAAAATACGCAATCCGATAGAACCAAAGGATGTAGTAAAGAACTGGATGCGTAGTAAGAATACGCTGATGTTCTTGGGCTTATGGGAAAAATTAAATAACCCTAGCTTTAAGGGGGTCGAATTCGACCCCCTTATGTACGAAGCCGGGACAAATGCTTTCACGATGAGTCCAACACGCTGGGTTGAACTCACTAATGCAATTGGAATTGTCACTAAAAATGGTGCGAACGGTGGAACTTATGCACACAGGGATATAGCTTTTGAGTTCGCCTCATGGGTTAATACAGAATTTAAGTTATATCTAATTACTGAATTTCAGCGCCTCAAAGAACATGAACAGCAACAACTTGGTTGGTCAGCCAAAAGGGAACTGTCAAAAATAAACTACCATATCCATACCGATGCAGTAAAGCATAATCTCATACCAGAAGAACTCACGGCTCAACAAATATCAATCGTGTATGCCAGCGAAGCAGATGTTCTCAACATGGCTCTCTTCGGTATTACTGCCAAGCAATGGCGTGATGCGAATCCGGATAAAAAAGGGAATATCCGTGATTATGCCACCATCAATGAACTTATTTGCTTATCCAATATGGAGAATATCAATGCCGTTTTGATAAATGAAGGAATCTCACAATCTGACCGCTTACTAAAGCTCAACCAGATAGCCATCCAACAAATGCGGGTATTGCATGAAGTGGATAATCGTAAATTATTGAAATGATTGTAAATTCATATAGCAAACAAAATAAAAAAGACACGAAAACAGAGATCTTTTACACACGAATACTTATCATATGAAAACGAAATTAATTCTTTTACTATCCGTTATGTGCTTTTCGATGGCAGGTCATGCGCAGTTCCCGAATCGTCCACGCACGGCTAACGACAGCCTGATCTCGACAGAGGTATTACCCGGAAACAAAATGGCTTTCCGCATCTATGCCCCCGAAGCAAAAGCGGTCTCTTTAAGTGGTGACATTATGGTCAGAGGATTGCAGTTTACGAAGGATAACCGTGGTGTTTGGGAAGCGATTACCGAAAGCCTAAACCCTGGCTCCTATCGTTATCACTTCGTGGTTGACGGTGTGAATGTTTATGATCCAAAGAACCCAAGTTTTAACGAAAACAGACCTTTGGTAGATGTGGCAACCATCAATAGCGAGTTCTTTTCTATGAAGAATGTTCCTCACGGTATGGTATCGCAGGTCTACTATCCGTCTGCTACAACAGGAACAACACGCCGGATGCAGATCTACACCCCTCCCGGCTATCATACGTCAACAGATAAATTACCGGTTTTGTACCTGATTCATGGTGGTGGCGATAGTGATGTAGCTTGGCCGAATGTAGGAAGAGCCAACTTTATCATGGATAACCTGTTGGCCGAAGGCAAAACAAAACCGATGATCGTGGTTATGCCCAATGGTAGTATGGATGTAGCTGAGTTCGCTAAAGAGATGATGAATGATATCATTCCTTATATCGAGAAGAACTTCCGTGTATTGACCGATAAAGATAATCGAGCCGTTGCAGGTTTGTCGATGGGTGGACTCGAGACTACCGAGATCGCACTCCCTAATCCCGACCAGTTCGGATACGTTGGCATATTAAGTTCCGGCTGGTTCGAAAACGACGAAGCGATGTATAAGAAATATGAAGCGATTCTGGACAAACAGGCGGAGACGTTTAAAAAGAATGTCAAACTGCTTTGGATATCAATGGGTGGACAAGAAGATATCGCCTGGAAAAACTGTCAGAAGATGATGCAAACGTTCGACAAATACGGGATCAAATACCACTATACCGAAATGGAGGGTGGCCACTCCTGGTACGTATGGCGCCACGACTTGAAGAACTTGGCACCGATGTTATTTCGTTAAAAAACAAGAAACGGAGACAAGAAGAGAAAACATTTCTCAAACTGATGACTATAGAGAAGGGACTGCCATTAAAACGCAGTCCCTTGTTTCAATAATTCAGCATACTGATCCACGCGACGCATTTCTTCAGTAATATTGATATTTTGCGGACATTTCACCAAACACTCTTCACATTCCGTACAACGGGCAGCTTGTCGCAATTTAGGTACACTACGGTCGTAACCGATCAGAAATTCCCTTCGTGCTTTTTTGTAATTTTCATCGTTCGAACTTTTCAATAACTTGCCGGCACTGACACAACTGTTATAATGCGCAAAAATTCCCGGGATATCCAGTCCAAAGGAGCAGGGCATACAGTATTCACAGGTCGTACATTGGATGTAGTCTGAGTCGACTAACACTTCCGTTACCTGATCGAGTACCTGATATTCTTGTTCGTTCAGAGGTTTGAGAGATGAATAGGTGACAACGTTTTCCTGTAAATGTTCCATATAGACCATACCGGTTAATACGGTAAGAACATGTTCGGGTGTTCCTGCAAAACGGAAAGCCCACTGTGCGGCGGTATTTTCGGGATGAATTTCTTTCATCATTGCAAGTGCCTGTTGTGGCACACGAGCCAGACGTCCACCAAGCAACGGTTCCATAATAATGGCCGGCACATTCTTCTTGGCCAACTCTGCATATAAATATTCTGCATTAACATTTCTACCTGTGGCATGTTCCCAATCTTGATAATTCAGTTGTATCTGACAGAAATCCCATTGTATATCCATCGCAAGCAGATGATCGAACACCTTTACGTCTCCATGAAACGACCAACCGAGGTTACGGATGCGCCCTGCTTCCTTTTCTTTCAAAAAGAAGTCGAGTAACCCATTATCAATAAAACGGCTTTCAAACAAAGAGACACCTTCGCCTCCGCCTACTGAATGAAGCAGGTAGTAATCGATATAATCCACCTGTAGATCTTCCATTGATTTGCGGTACATGGCTATTCCACTTTCCAGGGTATTGTTACGGGATGATTTTGTCGCAACAAAATATTTGTCACGCGGATGACGGCTCAAGGCAATCCCTGTTGCAGCCTCCGACCATCCCCGGACATACACCGGCGCCGTATCAAAATAATTCACTCCATGTGCTATCGCATAATCGACCAACTCATTGACAGCTTCCTGATCGACTTCATCCTCGCCATTCGCATTCTTACGGAGTGGCCAACGCATACATCCATATCCGAGCAGCGACACCACATCACCCGTATGCGGATTCGTGCGGTAAGTCATCTGATCTGTCGGCACCTCACCGATATACCCTCCAGCAGACACTCGCTTATCCGGCTTACATCCCATAAGTCCTGCAGTGGTAGTCACCGTACCTGTTCCTACTACTTTCAGAAAATCCCTACGGCATAGCTTGTTTTTATCTTTATCTACATTTTCCATGTTCGTCTTATTTTTATACGGTATGATGTCTGACATTTCCTTCGACATAAATGGCACTGAACGGCCGAGCCGGACAGAGATATTCACACGCTCCACAACCGATACACAACTCCTTATCGATCACCGGATACTTCAATACTGCAGGACGACGCATTCCGGGGAACTGTCCGCTTTGTTCTGTCGCTTCCGGATGGACGGGAATAAGCGTAATCGCCTTGGTCGGGCAATGGCGCTCACAGGCGGTACATGGCAACTCTTTCGTGTTGACAATACAGTTTTCTTTGATCCATACTGCCTGTCCGATCGAGACGGCCGATTTATCAGCAACCGTTATCGGTTGTATGGCGCCCGACGGACAAACCTCCGAACATTTCACACATTCCGGACGACAGTATCCTTTTTCAAAAGAGATTTCCGGCTGCATCAAAGTCGACAGATTTCCGGAAGGTACCAAGATATTGTTCGGACAAGCCGATACGCAAAGCTGACAGGCGACACATTTCTGTTTCATATTCTTCACTCCCAATGCACCGGGAGGAACGACTGGTGTTTGGCGGTTCGGAGATTTTTTATCTTCGATATCCGCAAGTCCCCCGTCTACCTGCAACTGTTGTTGCGCTTTGACAACAGAAGTCGTAAGAAGCAGTGCCGTAGCAGAAAGAAAACCGCGGCGAGCTTCAGTACCCTGTTTAGAGCATGCCACTTTATGCGTTGTTGTCTCTTTCGAAGCTGTTTTTAGTGTACACATCTTGTAACTGACGGCTCCCTGTTTACACGTTTCGAGGCAATTCATACAAGCCACACAACGGCTATGATCCACCCGAGCCCCCTTGTAGTCGATACAGGCCGCTTTACAATTACGAGAACAGAGGCTGCATTGATTACACTTTTCGGCATCAATGGTTATACGAAACAAAGAAAAACGGGAAAGCAAACCCAAGGTTGTACCTACCGGACAAATCGTATTGCAGTAGGTGCGCCCGTTACGCCAAGCCAGAAAGCCGATACCCCCGAATGTTAAAAGTGCAATCGCAAAAGTGATACCGCTCTTTATCCATACATCGGCTGTATAAAAGGTATAACTATCCATCCGTTCGGCCAAAAAGGCCAATAAATTATTCCCCCACAAATAAACCGGCGCCAATAGATTATTCGCTATCCGTCCATAAGCAGCGTATGGATCCAGTAAAGCGACAAATGCACTTATCCCAAGGAGAAATGCAAGAACAAAAAGTCCCAACATCCCATACCGCAACCAGGAAATGGCCGGCGAATAGGAAAAACGCCTCTTCTTTCGTTTACTGCCTACCCATGACACCAGATCCTGAAACACACCCATTGGGCATATCACCGAACAGTATACACGCCCAAAAAGCAAGGTCAACACAACCAATGCAATCACCACACCGACATTCAATGCCAACAAAGCCGGCAAGAACTGAATCTTTGCCAGCCAACCGAACCACCCGTGCAGTGTGCCGGTAAAATCTAAAAACAGCAATGTGATTAAGGCCAAACAAATAATAGCTGAAATAACTCTAATCTTTCGTAGCATAATTTAGTATAATCGTTTTTAGTAAATTTCTAAGGCACCTTCTTTACATCAAATCTATGCGCATCACAAACATACAAAATTTTCAACCGAACAGGCCACACACGCCACAGAATTGTTCGAAATCGCCTGTCCTACCTTCTGCCTATAACACACATAAATAGGATGTAAATATGCAAAAAATCCAATCCCTAAAAAGCAATATATAGATGAACGCGGCAAAATCGCTCCTAAAAACGAAAATCAACCTTATGACAGACATGGGCAGAATAACAGATTGTCAATTATCAAAATGTCAATCCAACCCCTTTCTCAAGTCCGTATTTGTGGCTGGACTAAGGGCTGTTTGCAAATATCGGATTCTAATGAAGCTTGACAAAAACAGAAGGTGATACTTTTTCAATAAACAGTTGCGTGGTGAACGGCTCGCTGAAATTCATGCTAGTGATTTTTACATAGTTGTTACGAAACATCCCGTTTAAATAACAAATGGTAATTTTATTTTGTGTCGTTTTTTTGAGGCAACGAGAAGTGAATAAATGTAAAAACAGCGGTTTTTGATTGTCTTTTTCATACTTCTGAAAAATCATTTGCATAACTCAACAGCGTTTTCTAAATGATTTTAAAAATGATCACAATGATTACCGAAGGTCTTCACAATGAATTGAAAGAATGATGCAGAAAAAATAAGAATAAGAGGCTGTTTTATGTCAAAAAAAACAGAAAAAGCCTTGTTTTTGGGCTGAAATTCACGAAAATGGACATTTGTTCATTTATCTAAAACAGGCAAAAGATGACAATTTGTTCAATTATCGTCATTTTTAGCGTCTAAATGATCATAAGTTGTACAAAAAAATAAATTCAATCCGAAGAATATTTGAAGATAGGATTCAAGCAAAATTCCGCAGGAATTCATATCCGTAACCCCCTGTGAGCGAAATAGAATGAGCCACAGGGGGATACAGAACGTATCT
>NZ_JARXWG010000026.1 GCF_029893105.1 Parabacteroides sp. PF5-9
TAATGAGCGGCTGTAACGAATACTGCCATTTTGTTTCGTTTCTAACATAAGTTTACTTTTGTTGAATGACAACCTATTTCAGGACAGGACACCTGCCTCTGTTTTCTGTTAGAGGTACGTCTAAAATAATTTAGAGGTACGTCTAAATCCGTTTAGAGGTACGTCTAAAATTATTTAGAGGTACCTCTAACAAAAAAGTGTTCGAAAAGAGGCAGAAAAACCGACAAACCGTTCCTGTTTTTCATTCATAACATCTGATTTTTATGTAAGTTTGTCGTTCTAAAAAACGTAGTCGCCGGCAAATAATGAACAAATCTTATATCTCCCCCTTTGCAAAACCGCTTTATGTGATGGTGAAGCCTGTAGGTTCGGTCTGCAACCTGGCATGCGACTATTGTTACTACCTGGAAAAAGGGAAACTGTATCCGGAGGTTAAGAATCATATCATGACCGATCAACTACTGGAAAAGTTTATCCGTGATTATCTGGAGTCTCAGACAGTACCGCAGGTATTGTTCACCTGGCATGGTGGCGAGGCATTGATGCGCCCGATTAGTTTCTATAAAAAAGCGATCGAACTGCAGAAAAAATACGGCGGAGGTCGACAAATCGATAATTGCATACAGACAAACGGGACGTTGATCAATGACGATTGGTGCCGTTTTTTCAAAGAACATCATTTTCTTGTCGGCATATCCATCGACGGTCCACAAGAGTTTCATGACGAATATCGCCGGAATAAACAGGGGTTACCTTCATTTTTCAAAGTAATGAAAGGGATCGAACTACTGAAAAAACATCAGGTAGAATACAATGCCATGGCGGTAGTCAACGACTACAATGTCGATTATCCCCTTGAATTCTATCATTTTTTCAAACAGTTGGAATGCCATTACATCCAATTTGCTCCTATCGTAGAACGGCTGGTCAGGCATACGGATGAGACATTGCTGACTTCACCCGAACAACAGGATGAACGGATCAACCTGGCTCCTTTTTCGGTAGATGCCGAGAAATGGGGACATTTCCTCTGTTCGATATTCGATGAGTGGTTGAAAGAGGATGTCGGCACCTACTTTGTTCAACTATTTGATGCCACTTTGGCTAACTGGGTAGGCGAACAACCGGGAGTTTGTATTTTAGCCCGCGAATGTGGCCATGCCGGTGTCATGGAGTTTAATGGCGATGTATACGTCTGCGATCACTACGTCTTTCCCGAATACAAACTGGGGAATATCTATACCCATACATTAACGGAGATGATGTATAGTCAACGGCAACTCCAATTTGGTGCAAATAAACAAGAAAAACTCCCGCGACAATGTAAAAATTGTGAATATCTCTTTGCCTGTAACGGAGAATGTCCGAAAAATCGTTTCCTTTATACGGTGGAAGGCGAACCGGGACTGAATTATCTCTGCAAAGGGTATAAACAGTTCTTTGCACACGTTGCGCCTTATATGGATTTTATGAAAAAGGAGTTGATGGCGCAACGGTCACCAGCGAATGTGATGGTATATGCCAAACAACAGAAACAGCATTAATAGTATTGAGAACGAAATAAAATGAAACGACGTGATTTTATTAAAACAGGAGGTGTCGTTATGCTAGGTTCACTAGCTGCTCCTTCATTTTTGGGAGGTTGTGCCTCCGGAGGAGATCAGGCGACTGCAAACTCATTTGCCCTTAATCATTTCGGGGTGAGTGAGAGTGATTTAAAAAAGGTGCTCACAACAGCACTGGAGAAAGGTGGAGATTATGCCGATTTGTTCTTTGAACATACATATCGGAATAATATAGGGTTACAAGACGGAGCCGTCAACCAGGCCGCTTCTAATATCGATTTTGGCGTTGGCGTCCGTGTATTGGCTGGTGATCAGACCGGTTATGCTTATGTCGAAGAAGTCACATTGGAAGAGATGTTGAAAGCCGCACGTACTGCTGCGCGGATTGCCACAGGGACATCTGCTGTTACAGCGCCTGTCGGACTGACCGAGAATGCGAATGCAAATAATTTCTACGGCGTACAAACAGCATGGGATGAGATTGCCGTAAAAGACAAGATGCCTTATCTGCAAAAACTCAACGATCAGATTTTCGCATTAGATAAACGGGTAAATAAAGTCATGGCTGCGATTGGCGATACGACTTCACATATCTTTTTCTGTAATTCGGAAGGAGTGATGTTTTACGACTATCGACCGATGGTCACGCTCTCTGCCGTCTGCATTATGGAAGAGAATGGAAAAATAGAAAACTCGTATGCTGCGCGTGCATTCCGTATGGGAGCGGAGTTCCTGACAGATGATATGATCCAGGAAGTGGCCAAAGAGGCTGTTGACAAGACGGCTATTTTATTTCAGGCGATTAAACCCAAAGGAGGAGAACTGCCGGTGGTTCTTGGTGCCGGAGGATCGGGCATATTCCTGCACGAAGCGATCGGACACGCCTTTGAAGCTGATTTTAACCGGAAAAACACATCGATCTTCTCCGATCAGTTAAACAAGAAAATTTGTATTGAAAGCATCAATGTGGTCGATGACGGAACCATTCCGTTCAACCGCGGCTCGGTGAATATCGATGACGACGGAGTGGCCGGACAAAAAACATACATTGTGAAAGATGGTGTTCTTGCCAGTTACCTGCACGACCGCGTAAGTGCGAAACATTATGGTATTGCCTCCACAGGAAACGGACGCCGCGAATCATTCCGGCATATGGCTATTCCACGTATGCGTTCGACCTATATGGAAGCGGGTAATGTGACAGAAGAAGAGATGATCTCTACGGTGAAAAACGGAATTTATGCCGCCAATTTCACAAACGGACAGGTACAGATTGGCGCCGGTGACTTCACATTCTTTGTCAAAGACGGCTTCCTGATCGAAAACGGCAAACTGACACAACCGATCAAGGATGTAAATATTATTGGCAACGGCCCGAAAGCTCTGGCGGCCATTACGATGATAGGGAATAAATTCAAGATGGATAACGGAACATGGACTTGCGGAAAAGACGGACAGTCCTGCCCGGTGACTTGTGGTATGCCATCAGCTTTGGTTAGCAAACTAACAGTAGGAGGAGAAAGTTAATATGATTACCAACGAAAATAAAAAACTTGTTCAGTGGGCAATGGATTATGCCCTGAAAAACGGTTGTCAGGCTTCGCGCATTTCATTATACAACGGTTCAAACACCTCTTTTGAAATACGTGACATGAAGATTGACAAACTACAACAGGCATCTGAAAACAGTTTGAGTATTAATTTGTATGTCGACGGACGGTTCGGTTCTTATTCGACTAACCGGCTTGACAAGAAAGAATTGGAAAAGTTCATTAAAGACGGTATTGATGCCACCCGCTATCTGGCAGAAGATAAAGCACGAATATTACCTGATCCCTCATTGTATTACAAAGGAGGGAATGACGACTTGGAATTGCTGGATCCTGCTTTTGACAAAGTACAACCCGACGATAAAGTGGCATTGGCCATGAGCGTCTGTGATGAGATGATGGGAAAAGACGAACGGCTTATTTCCGCGAACTCATCGTATAGCGATGGAAGAGATTTCCGGTACATCATAGCTAGTAACGGATTTGAAGGTGAATCGTCGAGTTCTTACTTCAGCCTATCGAGTGGAGCCAGTGTGCGTGGTGATGGCGATGCGCGGCCTGAATCTTATTGGTATGATGCTTCGTTGTATTACGACACCTTAGTAAAAAAAGGAATCGGCACGACTGCTCTGGAGCGTGTATTGCGCAAACTGGGACAGAAAAAAGTCGCTTCCGGCAAATACCAGATGTTGGTGGATAACAGGAATGTATCCCGTCTGCTCTCTCCGGTGATCAATGCATTGTATGGTTCTTCCATCCAGCAAAAAAACTCGTTTTTATTGAATAAACAGGATGAAAAAATCGCAGGAAGTAACATCACTATTTTTGACGAGCCTCATCTGAAAAAAGCGAGCGGAGCACGTTATTTTGATGGAGAAGGAGTGGCAACCAAACGCATGCCGGTTATTGAAAACGGGATTCTTAAAACGTACTACATAGACACCTACTCTTCCCATAAGATGAATCTAAAACCAACGATTTCATCGCCATCTATCCTCACAATGAACTTAGGAAACAGGGATTTGGACGGGTTGATAACATCCGTAGATAAAGGTATTCTTGTCACTGGTTTTAATGGAGGGAACTCGAATAGTACCACCGGTGACTTCTCGTATGGCGTGGAAGGTTTTCTGATCGAAAAAGGGAAGTTGACCCAACCTGTCTCGGAAATGAATATTACGGGCAATATGCTTACGCTTTGGAGCAACCTGATTGAAGCAGGGAATGACCCACGTTTATCGTCCAGCTGGCGTTTACCATCGCTGTTGTTTGACGGAGTGGATTTTAGCGGATTGTAAGAAATAGAAAAAAGTCTGAAAGGACTTTAGTAAAAAAGAGAGAGTCTGATATAAATTTCAGGCTCTCTCTTTTTGACATTACACCAACAACCAAACTGAGATAAAATGACAAACAGTCCCTCCCAAAACGAACAGATGCCACACGGTGTGCATATACTTATATTTATCTAAAACGAAGAAAATCGTACCGAGTGAATAAAACAACCCTCCGGCGATTAACCAGTAGAGAATAGCCATAGAATCGGTTCGTTGAAGAACGTCAAGCAAAGGTTTAAATGCAATAACAACCACCCAACCCATCAAAAGATAACAGATGGTTTTGAGAGTACTCGATTTTCTTATTTTCCGAAAACTGAGGAATACACCAACAACTGCGGCTAGCCAGATCACAAGAAACAATCCCCAGCCCCAAAAGCCCTCTTGCCGTAATGTGATTAAAGTAAATGGGGTATATGTACCGGCAATATGCAAATAAATAGCGCTGTGATCAAACTTACGTAACAAGTGTTTTCGACGACCATTCGTTGCAGCATGATAATAGGTGGAAGTCACATAAGACAAAGTCATGCAGAGGGCATAAACCGTAAAGCTAAACAATACCCAGGCATTGTGAGTTCCAACAGCTTTTAGAATAAGTAAAATAAGAACCGTCAGTCCGAACACCATACCAACGCCATGGGTGATGACATTGGCTATTTCTTCCTGACGGGTTTGTCGGCCTGTAGGCATCTACTGTATCTGTTCTATCTGAAAACCTGCACTTTGAACCGCCTCAATAATGACCGATGGAGAGATATCCGTATTGATTGTCAAAAGTTTATCCGGAGAATCCAGATCTAAAGACCAATCGCATGCTTGAACAATCCCATCCAGTTTAAGTCGGATAGCAGCTTCGCATCCTCCACACTTCGCATTTGTTTTAAATTGCATCATTTCTATATTTATTTTAAGAATTGTAACTGACTGAAAAGCAAAGTTACAAGAAATTTATCATTAATTTATTGATAATTGCTTACATTTGCCGCAGTCAATATCAAAGAGATGACCTACGAAGAAACGCTTCATTATCTATATACCAGTACTCCAGTTTTTCAGCATAGCGGGGCGTCTGCCTATAAACCTGGGTTAGGAACGAGTCTGGCGTTGGATGAACTTCTGCACAATCCACATAAAGTATATAAAACGATTCATGTCGCCGGAACAAACGGAAAGGGTTCTGTTTCTCATTTATTGGCAGCTATTCTTCAGCAGTCCGGATACAAAGTCGGATTGTATACATCGCCCCACCTTGTTGATTTCAGAGAGCGAATACGGGTGAACGGAGAAAAAATCAGCCAAGAGTATGTCATTGATTTTGTAGAACGTTACCGTTCGGCTTTTGAACCGCTACAACCCTCTTTTTTTGAGCTGACCTCCACGATGGCTTTTATTTATTTCCGCGATCAAAAGGTGGATTTTGCTATTATAGAAGTGGGATTAGGTGGACGATTAGACAGCACAAATATTATCACCCCCGTATTAAGTATTATTACAAATATCAGCTTTGATCATACCCAATTTTTAGGAAATACGCTTTATGAAATCGCCGGTGAAAAGGCGGGAATTATAAAACCCAAAGTACCGGTTGTTCTTGGTGATATTGAAAATAACGAACTTTTGCAGCTATTTACCCAAAAAGCAAAAAAAGAAAATGCGCCTATTTATTTTTCCGCGCAGGAAAAAGTACTAACGAATGCCCATTTGACGCCAAACGGGAAGTGGATATTTGACTCAAATGATTTTAGCGAATTAACCGATGAATTGGGTGGTTTTGTTCAAATAAGAAATGCAAAAACTGTTTTAACCGCTATCCGTGTATTAAAAAAAGGAGGCGTAAATATCCTGCCAGAGGGCGTTCGCGAAGGCTTTGAACAGGTCACTCAACGAACAGGTCTGATGGGACGTTGGCAACAGTTACAAAACAAACCGAAAGTCATCTGTGATACGGCGCATAATACAGGGGGATGGTTATATCTTGCGGATCAATTAAAATATGAACGTCCGTTATATTCCACATTACGTATGGTTATTGGCGCAGTAAACGACAAAGATATTCATGGGATGCTTGCGTTAATGCCTGTGGATGCTACATATTATTTCACACAAGCCGCGATAGACCGGGCACTTTCGGTGACAGAACTGGCGCTCCTGGCCGAATCGCACGGATTAAAAGGAGATAGCCATAAGACCGTTGAAGATGCGGTTCATGCTGCCTTATCCGATGCCAACAAAGATGATTTTATTTTTATCGGAGGCAGCACTTTTATTGTGGCAGAAGCTATTCCTCTATTTATAAGAGACAAACAATAATTAAACAATTTAAAATAATACCATGACAACTGAACAAATTCAAAAAAATCTGAGCGATTCGCCGGTTATGCGATGGACAGCCTTGATCCTTATCGCATCTGTTATGTTTTTTGCCTACATGTTTGTAGATGTGTTATCACCACTTCAAACCATGCTCGAAAAACCTCCATTAAATTGGAGTGCCGAAACATACGGGACATTTGCAGGATCTGAGTATTTTTTGAATGTATTTGCATTCTTTCTGATTTTTGCCGGGATTATCCTGGATAAGATGGGCGTTCGATTCACTGCCATATTATCCGGAGTGGTTATGGTAGTCGGCGCATCGATTAAATTATATGCGATCAGTTCTCTGTTTGTGGAAGGAAATGCGCTTTATGATGTTTTGAATTCCTTCTGGACCTCTTTCCCTGCCTCAGCCAAATTGGCTTCTGTCGGTTTTATGATATTCGGATGTGGCGTAGAAATGGCCGGAGTAACAGTCTCTAAAGCGATTGTAAAATGGTTTACCGGAAAAGAACTCGCTTTAGCCATGGGGCTTGAAATGGCGATTGCACGCTTAGGGGTATTTGCCGTATTCAGAATGTCTCCCTGGCTGGCCGAGTCGGGAGCCATCACAAAACCGGTAGCTATCTGCTGTTTACTCTTGTGCATCGGCTTACTGAATTTTATTGTTTACTTCTTCTTGGATCGTAAATTGGATCGCCAATTGGGTGAAATGAACGAGGAAGCTGAAGAACAATTCAAAATTAGTGATATTGCAAAATTATTTACCAGCAAAACATTCCTCATCGTTGCTTTCCTTTGTGTGCTTTATTATTCCGCAATTTTCCCATTTCAGAAGTTTGCAACCAACATGCTGGAGAATCGTTTAGCTATCTCCTCTGCCGACGCAGCCAGTCTGTTCTCTTGGTTTCCTATTGGGGCGATGGTACTAACTCCGCTTCTGGGATCGTTCCTGGATCATAAAGGAAAAGGAGCGTCTATGTTAATGTTGGGAGCAATACTAATGACTGTTTGTCATTTAATTTTTGCTCTTTACCCTTTAAATAGCGACTCGAAAGTAGTAGCCTATATCGCCATTATCGTACTGGGTGTTTCTTTTTCACTCGTACCGGCTGCCTTATGGCCTTCTGTTCCTAAATTGGTAGAAAACCGTTTCCTCGGCTCGGCTTATTCCGTGATTTTCTGGATACAAAATATCGGATTAATGCTCTTCCCTGTTATTATCGGTAAGGCACTCGCATTCGCCAATCCCGGAGTAGCTGATGCCATACAAGCCGGAGAGTCGGCTTCTTATGATTATACTTTACCCATGTTGATCTTTGCCAGTTTGGGTATATTGGCATTCATCCTGGGATTGTGGCTGAAAGTGGAAGACCGTAAAAAAGGATATGGCTTGGAATTACCCAATATTCAAAAATAAATCGTCTCGTTCTGCATATGATCTGTTTCCCGAATGCAAAAATTAATCTGGGACTGAATATTGTCGGCAAACGCCCTGATGGGTATCACGATATAGAAACGGTTTTCTATCCCGTTCCTCTAAAAGATGCTTTGGAGATTGTTGCGGCAGACAATCAGTCGTTTACACAAACCGGCATTTGCGTAGAAGGCTTACCAGAAAACAATCTGGTGATGAAAGCATTACGCCTACTAAAGGAAAGCCATCCGATCCCTTTTTTAGATATACATCTATTAAAAGCGATTCCGTTTGGTGCCGGTTTGGGAGGCGGATCGGCCGATGCTGCATTTATGCTGAAACTGCTGAATGACTTTTGCGAATTAGGTCTATCCACAGAACAATTGGAAGAAATAGCAATAAAGATAGGCGCCGACTGTCCTTTTTTTATTCAAAACAAACCGGTATTCGCCTCTGGGATCGGAAATGTGTTCACACCTGTTGAACTTTCGCTCAAAGGATATTATCTCTGTTTGATCAAACCGGATGTTTCAGTATCAACGGCTGAGGCCTATTCATTAGTAAAACCTCAAAAAACATCGATTTCATTGCAGAAAATCGTTCAAAAACCGTTGAGTGAATGGAAGCAATACATGACAAATGATTTTGAAAAAAGTGTATTTGCCCGTCATCCTCTGATCGGAGAAATAAAAGAAAAACTGTATCAATCGGGGGCAATCTATGCTTCCATGTCCGGATCGGGCTCTTCCGTTTTCGGACTATTCCCGGAACAGACAGATCTGAAAGATCACTTCTCCGATTGCTTTGTATGGGAAGGTTCACTACTTTAGACACGTTCAAAAAGAGAGAAAATATGAAACATCAACTTATATTACTCGGAAAAGATATTAGTTCAGTCTATCATGGTATAAAAGAATTCGCTCCGGATTGTATCCATTTATTGTATACGGATGAGACAAGGGAGATTGCCGACAATATGTTTCCACTGCTTCCAGACTCGATACAATATAAGATGTATAAGACCGAACCGTATAACGGCAATCAAGTGATGGAGATCTGCCGGGAAATCCATCGCCATTATTCGGGCGAATTCATGTATCATCTCTCGGAAGGGACAAAACCGATGGCGTTGGCCGCCTATCAGGTTGCCAAAGAGTTGGGGATTCCCTCATTTTATCTCACCCAGCTTGGCGAATTGGTGTGGCTCGATTCGTTTGAAAAAAGAGAAATGCATTCCACGCTCGATAATGAGGAGATCCTTAAATTAAGCGGAAACACCCTATCCGGTTATCATGACATTAAAAATCTTGATCCGGAAGACATTCAGGGCTCATATGCTATCAAACATTTTATCGAAACATATCCGCACGATCATGCCCGATTAATGAAGTTTTTCGGTATTTTCTGTCAACGTCAGACCTCCCATTTACCAACATCAAAGGTCTTTGCCAGTGGGCTTCGATTTAAACAAAAAGAGGGCGCATTCATTGTAACGCAAAAAAACAAGGTCTTACTCCGTATCTCTCATTCCAATGGCATCCACCTTTATTTTAAAGGAAGTTGGTGGGAGACATTGGTTGCAAATCAGGTACGCATATGGAGCGAACGCAAAAAGAATGCGCCTGAGATCTGGCAAAATGTTATTTTCCAGACCGGAAATGCTAAAAACCAAGCAAAAAATGAGGTTGATGTATTGGTCAACAACAAACAGAAACTCATCTTTATTGAATGTAAATCAGGGCAGATCACTCAGAACGATATCTACAAAATGGATGGGGTACGCGAAACATATGGAGGCGATATTTCTCGCGCCGTACTTGCCAGTTACTACCCATTAGATCATTCTCTGCAGGAGAAATGCAAAGATCTGCAGATCCATCTCTTTGCTCCAGCACACGTAACCGAACGTTTTGAGCATATCGAACAAATGCCCGACTGGTTAGATCAGATGACACTGGAGTTACAGTTGTGACGAATGAGATTCCTCCAGATGAATCCCCGTTCCTTTTAAGCAACAATCTCTCTTCCCGTTCATTGCATTCTTAAACTAAACACTTACCTTTGTGGCTCATTTAAATCATCTAAAACAAAGATAATCGATGGGCGGCTTTTTCGGAACAATTTCCACTTCGGCATGTGCTACAGATCTGTTCTATGGCACTGATTACAACTCACACCTGGGGACACGCCGGGGAGGTATGGCAACTTATAACGACGGTATATTCAGACGTTCAATCCATAACTTGGAGAACTCCTATTTCCGAACACGTTTTGAGGGCGAATTGGATAAATTCGAAGGTAATTCCGGCATTGGGATCATCAGTGATACCGACCCCCAACCGATTTTCATTAATTCCCACCTGGGCAAGTTTGCTCTTGTAACAGTGGCAAAGGTCAATAACCTCGATGAATTGGAAAAAGAGTTACTGGATAATGGCGCTCATTTTACCGAGTTAAGTTCTGGGCAGACCAACCAAACCGAGTTAATCGCTTTATTAATTGCACAAGGCAACTCCTTTGTCGAAGGCATTGAAAATGTGTATGAGAAAGTCAAAGGATCTTGTTCAATGCTGATTTTAACAGAAAATAGCATTATTGCCGCACGTGATAAATTGGGTCGAACACCTATTTTAATCGGGAAAAAGGATGGTGCTTTTGCCGCAAGTAGCGAGCCTTGTAGTTTTCCCAACCTCGAATTCGAACTCTTTTACAATGTCGGTCCAGGGGAAATCGTTGAACTGACCCCTTACAAAATGACACCGTTACGTGCTCCAAATAAAAAAATGCAGGTATGCTCTTTCCTTTGGGTATATTATGGATATCCGGTGTCTGACTATGAAGGTGTGAATGTCGATGCCGTGCGTTATGCTACAGGTAAAGCGATGGCTCAAAAAGATGATGTCGATGCAGACTATGTGGCTGCCATTCCTGACTCCGGCATTGGCATGGGACTAGGGTATGCAGAGGGGAAAGGGATTCCTTACCGCCGGGCAATTATTAAATATACACCAACCTGGCCACGTAGTTTTACACCGGCTAACCAGCAAGTACGTGATTTGGTAGCTAAAATGAAATTGATCCCTAACCGTCAACTCTTGCGAGATAAAAAAGTAATTTTCTGTGACGACTCCATTGTTCGTGGTACACAATTGCGCGACAATGTCAATATCCTCTATGGGTACGGAGCCGAAGAGGTGCATATGCGGTTAGGTTGTCCACCGATCCTCCACGCCTGTCCTTTCGTCGGCTTTTCGGCCTCAAAATCTGCTTTAGAGTTGATTGCCCGACGAATGGTCAAAGAATTGGAAGGAGATGATTCGAAAGACTTGGATTTATATGCAACAACAGGTTCCGAGCAATACAACGCCATGGTCGACCGTATCCGTCAACGACTGAATATCACTACCTTAAAATTCAATAGCGTTGAAGATTTGATCAAAGCGATCGGACTACCTAAGGAATGTATATGTACACATTGTTATAACGGCACCAGCTATTTCTAAATCGTCAGACAACATGAATATAACCGAGCGCTTCCTGAAATACGTTTCATTTGATACCGAGTCGAGTGAGACGAACCAAACAACACCAAGTACACCCGGACAATATGTTTTTGCACAAGAGTTAGCCAACGAACTCGAAGAGATCGGACTCGAAGAGATCTCTTTGGATGAAAACGCTTATCTGATGGCAACGCTTCCGGCCAATGTCGAACAGGAAGTGCCTGTCATCGGATTTATTGCTCATCTGGATACCAGTCCGGATATGTCGGGGAAAGATGTACATCCCCGTATCGTCAGCTATCAGGGTGGGAATATAACCCTCTCTGAAGACGGACAAACCGTATTAACGTCGGATATGTTTCCGGAAATCATGGATTATGTCGGACAAGAGATTATTGTCACCGACGGGCAAACACTATTAGGCGCTGATGATAAAGCAGGTGTGGCCGCCATTATCTCAGCGATGGCCTACCTGAAAGCACATCCCGAAATCAAACATGGGAAAATACGGATTGCTTTCACGCCTGACGAAGAGATCGGACAAGGTGCCGATCATTTCGATGTCAAGAAGTTCGGCTGCCAATGGGGATATACAGTCGACGGTGGCCAGATCGGAGAGTTAGAATATGAGAATTTTAATGCCGCCGGCGCAACGATCCGTTTTAAAGGATTGAATGTGCATCCGGGAACAGCTAAAGATAAGATGGTCAACGCCTCTTTATTAGCTATTGAATTTGCCGGATGGTTACCACAAACAGAACGTCCGGAGCATACCTCCGGTTATGACGGTTTTTTTCATCTGACCAATATGAATGGTTCTGTAGAAGACGCCAGCCTTTCCTATATTATCCGTGATCATTCGGCACGGTTATTCAAGGAGAAAAAAGAGTTGTTGGAAGCTTTAGTGATGCGGATGAACGAAAAACATCCGGGAAGTACTCATCTCGACATACATGATCAATATTATAATATGCGGGAAATGGTTGAACCCCACAAAGAGATGATCATCGACCTGGCTTTTGAAGCGATGACAGAAGTGGGTGTCAAACCGATTATCAAACCCATCAGGGGAGGTACCGACGGGGCACGGCTCTCTTTTATGGGATTACCCTGTCCCAACATCTTCGCAGGTGGCCATAATTTCCATGGGCGGTATGAATATCTGCCGATTCGATCCATGCAGAAAAGCATGGAGACCATCATTAAAATCGCTGAACTGTTAATACATAAATCTTAAAACACAGATAACATGAAACTTACTCCGTTTACCGACACCCATATTATATTGGGTGCTAAAATGCATGAATTTGCAGGTTATAATATGCCGATTGAATACTCGGGTATTATCGATGAACACCTGACAGTTGTCAATGGTGTTGGTGTATTCGATGTGTCCCATATGGGAGAATTCTGGGTAAAAGGACCGAATGCCCTCGCTTTTCTGCAGCATGTGACATCCAATGACGTAAATACGCTTTCTCCGGGTAAAATCCAGTATACCTGCTTCCCCAACGAGAAAGGTGGTATAGTGGATGATTTTCTGTTATATTGCTATGAACCGGAAAAATACCTGTTGGTAGTCAATGCCAGCAATATGGAAAAAGACTGGGATTGGTGTGTGAAACACAACCATGCCGGAGCAGAATTGGAGAATGCTTCCGACCACATGGCTCAATTAGCCGTACAGGGGCCAAAAGCAACAGAGGTGTTGCAACGATTGACCTCCATCGATCTCTCATCCATCCCCTACTATACATTCAAAACCGGAGAATTTGCCGGATGTCCGGAAGTCATTATCTCCAATACCGGTTATACGGGAGCCGGAGGTTTCGAATTATATTTCTATCCACAATATGCCAAACAAATATGGGAAGCTGTTTTCAAAGCCGGAGAGCCGGAAGGCATCAAGCCGATTGGTCTTGGAGCGCGTGATACACTGCGTCTGGAAATGGGATTCTGCCTTTATGGAAATGATCTGGATGACACCACATCTCCGATTGAAGCCGGTTTAGGATGGATCACTAAATTTGCCGAAGGCAAAGATTTCGTCAACCGCGCAGAGTTGGAACGCCAGAAGAAAGAGGGCGTAAGCCGTAAATTGGCTGCCTTCGAAATGATCGACAAAGGCATTCCCCGCCATGGGTATGAGATTGTGGATGCCAATGGCAACCCGATCGGAACCGTAACCTCGGGAACAATGTCACCCTGCTTGAAAATCGGTATCGGTATGGGATATCTTAAACCGGAATTCACCAAACCGGATACAGAGATTTATATTCAGATCCGAAACAGAAACCTCAAAGCAAAAGTGGTAAAAACACCTTTCCGGAAATAAAAACATGAACCTGTTCCTTTTTGGGATACATCTGAAAGCTTATTTTGTCAGACGTAAGTCTGTTTTCTGTTAGAGGTACCTCTAACAGAAAAGTGATTTACATGGCTCAAATAAACCGATAAGATGTTTCCGGTTTTTGTTTGTGTTGTTTCGAAAAGATCAACATTCGAAAACGTTGTGGGAATAATAATTGTGCAATAAAAAAAAGGTTATGAATCCTCTTTGCAGAGGAAAACATAACCTTTTAACCTAATATAGATAACCTTACTTACTTCTTAACGACTGTCAGAACCGCTTTATCGATTCCTGCCGTTACATCTACCGTAAAGACATACGTTGCACCTTCTTCCAGTGTGACATCTGGCAATAATCCAAGGTTACCCGGATCAAGCCCATTTTCTCCATCTCCGATGAAGATCAGGTTGCTGTTGGTCGTCATGAACTCATGAGTTAATTCACCTCCCCAATCTTTCTGATGGAAGAATTTAAAGTTGATTGCATCGGTGTTCACCGTTTCACCGCCAACGACTGTCAACTGGTATATCTTATCCGCAATCGGAGACATACATAAAGCGTTACCAGGGGTCCAACCCACTTGACTGGTTGCTATATCTGGTTTACCCACACCTTCACCAATCACCCAGATCGCACCTGTTCCATCTTCCTGCAAGGTAGCAAGCGAATTACCCGACAAAACCTCTACTTTGAAGTATTGTTTTGTCAGATTGGCCGCGATACGATATTTGCCGGTGATAGGCACGAAGTTATAAACACCTTCCGATTTTTCCTCGATAAAATCAGCGTCTATCCACCAATTCTCTATACCGGAAATACCTTCGATGGTCAACTCCTCTCCTTGTGTCAATTCCAGATCAATTTGATAATTTTCTTTATCAACCATACTCATCTTCTGACCATTAAGTAGAATTTCAAAGAATGGAGCAGCTTCGTATGTTTTCGTATTAAACACAACCGAATATGCACCTCCTTGTGGACTCACAAAAGGGATGTAATTGGAAACACCTTCTGTGATCGCACCACTCTCCCAGCCAAAGACCAATTCAGTTCCTTTCTCGTCGACTACCGGTGTCTTGATATAAGCCGGCAAATCGGTCGAAGGGAATGCTTCTGTGACCGCATACTCATACGGTGTTCCGGTAGGGAGCATCGGATAAGAGGCGTTTTCCGTGATTAGAATAAGATAGGGATAGTCGGCACGGGTAACCGGCAGATCGAACGTTTGCTTACTATTTTTCATTGTCGTATTGAGTAAAACAAACTCCAATGTTGCCGTTCCGTCGGGGGTACCTTTATAGAAAGGTACAGAAATAGTTCCCGAATATTCTCCATTTGATTTTGTACGGATTGTAGTCGTAGAAACCACCTCTTCACCGAAATATAACTGAGCGGTCAATGTAGAAAGTGCGATGTCATCATTTACCGTAACAGTAAAAGGCAGATTGTCTCCAAAATGTACATTCTGGAACTGGCTTTTTACTTCCATCACAGGATTCCCTGCAGGACGGATTTCGTTATCATCATCCGAGCAGGATGCCAAAAGAACAAAACCCATTAAACTAAGTATCCAATATTTTAAGTTTTTCATAAAACTAATTTTTATTTTTTCCAACGATATGATATAACAGATTTTCCGGGCACATTGTAGCTGAAATGCTGTTTGCCGTCGTCCAATGTAATCGTCTTACTTTCTGTCTGGCTGTTCAGCAATACGACCGCATAAGTTCCGTCCGGGTTTTCAAAAGCGGAATAGAAAAAGCCTGTTTCCGAAAAACCGGATGTGCCGATACGCACAGCGCCTGGTTTGACTACAGATGAAAGATGACCGACAATGTAATAATGCGAATTACGTGTAATCGTCGCATAGTCTGATCGTTCGATATCGACTGCTCCATAACAGGTCTGGCAACCGCCTTCGCGGTTAGGACCACGTTCGCTATCAAGCATCAGATTCCATACAATAACCCCTTTACACCAGTTATTCACCGTACCTAACGCCACTTCGCGCATATCTTCAATCAAACGCAATTCCAGATTACGTCCATCATTCCAGGTACCGATAGAAGTCTCCGTAAAAACCAACTCTTTATCGGGATATCTCTCATGAATATCGAGCAATTCGGATTTATCTCCTCCGTAGTTGTGATAAGCTGCACCAGCAACAAGATCGCTATCGATTCCCGCATCATAGATTTTCACCGGATAATCGTTTTGATCGGCCATATTATCATAATTGTAATTGTGGTCGAACAGATAAATTTTCGTATTCAGCGAAGCCTTTTTGAATTGAGGCACTAAATGATCTTTTACAAAATCAAGTTGCTCTTTCCATCCCATAAAAAGAGAGGCCGAATTACCATGATTCAACGGCTCGTTCTGAGGAGTAACCGAATAGATCCGGATACCTTCTTGCTCAAACGCTTGAATCCATTTCACAAAGTAAGAGGCATAATCCGCATAATAAGTCGGATTCAATTGGCCACTGGTCCAAGAGTTAAACGGCTGCATATCTTTCAGGTTATTCACTTTCATCCAACGGGGTGATGTCCACGGAGAACCCATGATATTAATATCGGGATTGATCTCCAATATTCGCTTTAGGATCGGGATGACATACTCTGTCTCTTCCGAAGTCAGTCCGAAGTTTTCTATACCCGGAGTATCACAACAGGTATATTCGCTCAAAGAGAAGTCTGAACAACCAATCGCTACACGGATATAACTAAAACCCATACCTTCTGTAGGTGAAAAAGTCTCTTTCAGAAACTTCTCCCGGTTTTCGAGGCTCATCTGCATCAAGTTATAACAAGACGAACCGGTGACAGCCGCACCGAACCCATCCATCGATTGATAGCGCGTAGCAGGTTCCAATTTGATTGTGGAAGGCGACATATTGTCTTTCGCACTAAAATCGACAGCCTGTTTCTTAAAATCCTGTGAACGCGTATTCGTTGTAATGTAGATCGTTACATCTCCTTTCGTCTCCGGTTCAGGGATCTCTCCATTCTCTTTCGTTTTTGAATCGCCGCACGCAACCAGGCATAAGAGCGAAGCCAAACATATATTTTTAAACAAAAATATTTTTTTCATTTTATTACAGTGTTACTTGCTCTACATGCACAGTGTTAGTATTCAAATTGATTGTAAACCGGTAATTGGCAGAAGGAGTGATCTCACCGTCATTCGGAATTGTCCAGTCGTTATCACCGGTAATAATCTGTTCGCCGGTAAATGTAAAATCACCTGCTTTCTTCTCATTCCCCCAACCGGTATTTTCGAAAGGTTTAAACCCGGCATAGTGGTCATGGTCTCCCGGAGTAAAGAAGGTTCCTTGATAGACGCCTTCACTCACCCGACGAAACAATACATAGTTCATGACATGACCAAAGCCCCAATCGGTATGTACCCGTGTATGTCCGGCATAAACCGCACCAATCTCCTGTGTCGTCACTTTTGTCGGATAGCCCAATCCATAACCGCAAGCCAACAGGTATTGAGGATAAGCAGGGTTCTCTACACCGACAAAAATATTTTTACGAACAGGATTGTAATATACTGTATACGCTCCTGTTTCACCGAGGAACTTCACACGATTATCGGCTACACGTTCAAAAAAGTCCGGATTGTATACGTTCTGACCATCAGCCAATGCACCGACCAGTAAATAGGTCTGACCGTTTTCAAGCGTCCGGTTAAGTGTTCGGAATGTTTCTCCGAAAACATCGTCATCCGCAAAGGCACTTAACGACCAGTCGTTTGCTCCCAAAGAACCTCCTGATGTATTCACCGAAAAGGCATAATTATCATATACGAATGAACGGGTAATCTCGGCATTCGGCGTATAGACAAAGGCCGATTCTCCCTTTTCGTCAATCATAGCCAACCTACCATTTACATTTCCATAGACCGCTCCGCTATAATCAACCGTATTATCGTTATTGATTTTTTCAGCAATCTTAAAACTGAAAGCACTGTCGAATGCCAATTCGGTGGCTTCATATTTATCTTTACTGCCCGATTGAGCCTTAAGTACAGCCACACTACCATTGTCTGTCACCAGGTAAAGTTGATTATATACAGGACGGTTTCCTGTCAACCCTGTGACTACGGTAGAAGCTGTTCCTTTTAAGATATTATCGATAGTCAGATTAACACTTACTTCCGCACCATCCGGCTGATCACTCAATAAAGGAACCAGAATAGGATGGACCACTTCTGCTCTTTCTCCGTCGACAGGAATATGACCAGAGGCTATCACTCGGTTTTCGGCCACCACTTCATACGACAAGGTTGTCAATGTTGTCGCCGGATCTGCTACCGTTACATTTAATGTGACTGAATCACCAAAATGAAAAGAGGCCGGACTGACAGAGGCCGATTCAAAAACCGGAGTCGATTCTTTACGGGCACCGTACTCGTCGTCGCAGGATGCAAAAAAGCATGTAAGCAACCCGGCTACGAGGAAAAATTTATAGATTGAATTCATATTTCAACTGATTTAATAATTGTATTGATCCAAATTAATACCCAGGATTCTGAACAAGATTCGGATTTTGGTCGATCACATCCTGAGGTATTGGTAAGATATAAGATAAGCTGGTAAAAGGATAGATCTGTGCCGGACGACCTTCATCTTTCGCATATACCGCATTCATCACTTCTTCAACCTTTTCCAGACGGACAAGATCAAACCAACGCTGACCTTCGAGCGCCAACTCTAAACGGCGTTCTTTCAGGTAGGCGTCCAGAATAGCCTCTTTACTGGCTGATGCCGATGCAGGTAAATTAGATAATCCCGCACGTTGACGCGTCTTGTTTATGATAGCAGCAGCACCGCTATAATCCCCTTTAGCGATAAGCGCTTCCGCTTTCAATAGCAGAATATCGGCATAACGCAATTTGATGACACTGTTATAAGCGCTCCGGCATTTATACATAAAAGGATAGTTATTGGCCGGATAATACACATTCCAGTCGCAACTATAAAAGACAACCGTTTCTTCATATCGTTTATCGCCCGTTTCGCTATTAAACGCTTTGATCAAATCGCGCGAAGGGGTAATCCATTTCAGCCAGGTAAAGGCTTCTGTCCAGTTATTCAATGGACGGCCATACATCCATGTCACCCAGTTGGTATTCCCTTGAAAAAACTGTGCTTCGAAAATCGTCTCCTTCGTATTCCGCGCCTTTGCATCAATCGCCTTATTTTCCTGCGACGGCGGCAATCCCGGATCTGTCAGCACAACACCAAAAAGATCACTGAAGTCGGCCACCAGATCAAAGCCGTCAGCAGCTACCGCATCGGCATATTGAATCACTTTATCATAATCGCGCAAAGGCTTCTCTGCATATACTTTCGCCAGCATTGCGCGAGCAACGGATTTAGAGAACTGGGTTTTATCTTCCGCATTATTCTCCGGAGCATATTGCAGACCATCCAACAGATCCTCTTCGATCTGTAAGTAGAGGGTTAACTCATCCGTCTGAGGAGGGAAATATGCGGGATAGACATCAGTAATCGTCTCTGAAGTAATATCTCCGGCAATGGAAGTCACCAAAGGAACATTTCCCCATATTCTCACCATATCGAAGTAGATCATAGCGCGCAAGATTTTAGCCTCGCTTTTAAACTGCTGCTTTTCAGCGTCAGTCAAACTTGGATCTTTTACTTCTTCCACATTATTAATCATTTTATTTGCCTGCGCAATGTTACCCATATGACCGTTCCAGTCACGTTTCAGGTTGGTATTCGAACCCTCAATGGAATTGACTTCAAATGGGGTTGTTTCCGCATTGGGGGCACCGGCATATGCATTGTCGGAGTGTGATTCGGCAAGTAACAGCATATCAAGATACCAATGCTCCTGCCCGTTCTTATACAAATTGATCAGTGTCTGTCGGTGAGACAAGACTGCGGCCTTATCTTTAAAAACCACCTGAGCACTATCAGCTGTGACTCCTTCCGTTACATCCGAATAGGAAGCTACCGGATCATAGTCCAAAGAGCATGATGCCAGCAGACAAGCTGAAATAATGGATAAGATATATTTTGTTTTCATTCTTTTACGCATTTAAAATTCGACATTAAGACCAAACACAAAAGACTTACTATGCGGATAAGTTCCCCAGTCGATGCCCATTACGCCACCACTTCTGTCCTTACCGGCCCATTCGTTTACTTCAGGATCCATCCCGTCATATTTCGTAATCGTCAATAGATTACGTGCCGTTACATACGGCTGCAAACGCGATACGCCTAATTTCTGTAGGATTCCTCCTCTGAAGTTGTAAGAAAGAGAGATATCCTTCACACGGAGATAACTGCCGTCTTCCACAAAATAAGTAGAAGGTTGCAGGTTGAAACCGGCTTTAGGCACATCGGTAATCTGACCGGGTGTACGCCAACGTCTCAATACTTCGGTAGACTGATTTTTCAGGTCATACATCCCTTGTGTATCTCCTTTTGATGCATTAAAGATATCATTACCGACAGAACCTTGAAGGAATATACTCAAATTGAAACCTTTATAAGAGAAGGTGTTTGTCAGACCGAAAGTAAATGTCGGATTCGGGTCACCGATATACGTTTTATCCGAAGCTGTAATTTTACCATCTTCATTGATATCACGATACATCAATTCACCTGTCTCAGGATCTACACCATCACTGATATATCCGAAAAAGCCTCCAAGAGGACGTCCTGCTTCGTTACGCACAACACGTGTCTGATGGAAAGCCTGTGTCGTTTCAGCATCATAGTAGATCTGCTGCAACTCCAGTTTTTTCAGTTTATTCTTATTGAATGAAATATTAAAATCTGTATTCCAAGCCAATTCACCGGTCAAATTACGAGAACCGACTGTCAATTCAAAACCACGGTTCATCATCTCACCCTCATTTCTAACGATACTGTTTGCCGCAGCCGCTCCGGATGGTAATGACACATACATCAACATATCAGTAGTATACTTGTAGTAATAATCCATGACTACTGTTAAACGGTCGTTAAACATAGTCGCGTCCAAACCGATATTGGTCTGTGATGTTTTCTCCCAGGTAAGGTCGGATGTCCGCAAGTTAGCCTGTGTTAGAAGCGGTACAGCATCAGCGTTTCCTGTTTCAAACCAAGCCTGACGATTAATATTATACCGTTGCAAATACGCATAGTCACCTACTCCCGACTGGTTACCGGTCTGTCCCCAGCCACCTCTGATCTTCAAGTCATCCAACCAGGTGATATCCTTCATAAACTCTTCAGATGACAAACGCCATGCCGCAGAGAAAGAAGGGAAAGTTCCCCAGCGATGATCCGGATGTAATTTAGAAGAACCATCCTCACGGATATTGAAAGTGAAGAGATATTTACTGTCGTAATTATAGGAAAGACGTCCGAAATAAGACATGATTCCCCAATCGGCAGCATTCGAACCGGTATTATCCCAGGCTATTTTATTGGCTGCATTAAGCGTATGGATAGATCCATCTTTAAAATGCGAACCATTAATATAACTCTGTGACCATTGTGAATCAGTCCATGAAGAACCAATCATTCCTTCGAAATTATGACTTCCTGCAAATATCTTTTTGTAGGTTAACACATTATCAAAAACCAATAATGTATTCATCGAACGTTCATCTTTGGCTGATCCCCAGTCATCACGGTCGGCACCATGTACCGGTGGTGTGAACTCCGTTATCTTTCCATTACGGCGGTCCAGGGTAAAAGAAGATTTCAGATTCAATTCCGGCAAGATCGTAAACGTCATATTTCCCGACGCGATCAGACGGCTTTCATGATTCTTATTATTCTTTCCGTTTTCGATCGCTTCGATCGGATTAGTAATGTTTTGTCCAAAGAATTGACGGTTATATAAACCGGTTGTCTCATCTTTAATCGTCGACGCTGTTGGTAGATTCACCACAGCCAAGACCACTCCACCACGGTTTGACCCTTGTCCTGTGGATACACCATTGCTCGTATTATCCGAATAAGAGACATTCAATCCCATATTAAGCCACTTACGTATCTGGTTATCTACACTGGCACGAAGGTTGTAACGTTTAAAAAAAGCGGAACTCAACACCCCTTTTTCATCCATATACCCTCCCGAGACAAAATAACGTAGTTTTTCATTCCCGTCAGAGACCTGTAACTGATAGTTCTGCGTAATACCTGTGCCATACACTTCATCAAACCAGTCTGTCCGATCGGTGGTTCCTTCCGGAATGGCTCCGGGGCGTAATTCGTCCATCAATTCTTTATACTGAGCGGCATTTAACGATTCAATCTGATTAGAGACCCTGCTCACTCCTAACTGAATGTTGGCTGCAATTTTAGCACCACCATCGGCCTGTTTGGTTGTAATAAGAACAACTCCGTTGGCGGCACGCGAACCGTAGATCGCTGCCGAAGAGGCATCTTTCAAGATCTGCATACTGGCAATATCCGTCGGCGAAAGGAAATTCAGGTTGTCAACCGGAACACCATCCACAACATAGAGCGGCTCATTACTACCGTTAAACGAAGTCGTACCACGAACACGTATGACCATGCCTGCTCCCGGTGCACCATTCGGTTGGTATACGTTTACACCGGCCGCTTTACCCTGAATAGCCTGTGCAGCCGAAAAGATCGGACGCTCTTCCAAATCCTTCAAAGAGACGACCGAAACAGCTGTCGTTACATCTTTTTTAGCCACAGTACCGTAACCAATAACTACGACTTCATCAATCAATTTGGTATCATCCTTCAGGGTTACATTAATTTCAGAGCGATTGCCCACTGTCACTTCCGAAGAGAGATAACCTATATAAGAAAAGACCAAGACAGCATTCGCATCAGCAACCTCAATCTGATAATTGCCGTCTATATCAGAGATTGTCCCTGCAGTCGTTCCTTTTACCATAATGTTTACTCCGGGTAACGATTCTCCGGAAGAATCACTTACCACACCTCTGATATTCCTTGTGTTTTGCGCTTGAACTGAGAGAGTGAATCCCAGAATCAGTCCCACTAAAACAAGAGGAATTTTCATTTTGAAAAAAATAGTTCTCATAATGAATAATTAAATTAAAGTTTTATAGACACATAAACTACTTAAATAACCATAACACGATTGCCAAAGTTTACCCGATTATCGATTATCTCTTTCAGATAAGTCATCATTTTATTTTGGCGATAGACAAGGCTTTTAATGTTCAGATGTTATCAGTCGTTTAATCAGACAAATTTAAACGAAACATAAATTCACTTTTCACAACAAAATAATAAAGTGGATGTTTTTATACAAAAACAAACACAAATCACTTATTGAGTGAACATTACACACAAACAACGGGGTGTAAAAAGTGGAGATATTCAAGGATAATAGTCTTTTTATAAAGCCCTTTTACAAAGATTTTTTCACAGTAATATGACTCAGAAAAAACATGTTTTGACCGTTTGTTTTATCTTATCGACAAAACTAAATCCTCAAATTCATCGCGCAAAACGGCTCTATTTTTTACTTTTGCACGGTAGTTATAAATGGTATTTACTGAATAGCGAAGAAAGTCGGCTATTTGAGAACTATTATTTATGCCCAAACGAATTAAGGCCAATATTCTCAACTCCGTATTTAAGAGTTCACCTTTTTTTAAACTGATTTTCCCCTCTTCGACAAGCAACTCATTGACTTTTTCTACAAAATCGGGGAAAATCTGTAGAAAAGCCTTATCAAAATTGATGTACAATTCAGCTATCTCATTATCCATCAACTCTTGCGACTGTGTGATCTTGAGTAACTTGGAGGCTTGTCCTTCAATGATTTTTTTGTTTACCACACGGCGAAAACTATCTAACTTATCAATATAAGTAGAACAGAGTTTAATAAAATGCCCTATGTAATCCTCCTTAATGCGGTTGGATTCCGACAGGTTCAGATTGGTCACACGTAACTGTTCGTTCAATTGCTTCAGTTCACGATTCAGATAGTTCAAACTCATGTTCGCTTCCTGTAAGTATTTTTGTGTCGTGAAAAGCCGTTTCATCTGCCGGTAAATAAAAAACAAAGCCAACGAAAGTAAAACCACCAACATGCTGATCAATATCAAGGAGTTTTGGAGTTTATCATTCTGTTTTTCAATCATAGCCTGATAGGTTTTATCAATCAAAGATAAAATAACCGCACTTTGAAGACTTCTGAGGCGTGCATTATAAAAAATTGTTTCATTCCATGAAAAACGGATATAGTTGTAAGCCCTCTCGATATCATTTTCACCATATAATATCTCTGCCAGCATCCATAAAGAGGCATGATCTTTTGTCGATGAAAGAATATCCGACAACGCCGATAAGGCTAAATAGTACTTCTCACCATCCTTGTCATCAGCCACTCTGCAAGTCAACGACCGGTTATAACAGGCAATGGCAAATTCGCGGGTACCAATCGTATGTTGTTCCAAACTTCTGTCATTAATTTCGAGTGACTCTTTCAATTTTCCCGAATTACGCAAAGAGGTTTCTTGGGTGGAATAATACAAATAGTCTGTCGGCTTCAGAATCTGATTTAATGAATCCCGGTAACGATTAGAAATTTGCCAGTATCGCTCTGCACCTCTATTATCCTGTGTATAAAAAGCCAGTTCCGAATAAACATGCCCATATGAATCAAAATAATCGACCAATAAACTGTCTGGTAATTGGTGTCTGTCAATGGTCTGAATTAAATCGACCGATTCCATATACATCCCGGCCGAACTCATCAGGTAAGTCAGGTGGAGTTTGCTCTCATACAACCGTTTGATATCATTTAGATGAGTGGCAATATCAATATTCCTATTTTTGTAATAGATGGCTGAGTCACAAATATACGGCCGGTATTCATCGTAAAGTTTCGCATTTAGTTCATAAGCCGCTACAGTATTCTCGGCAACACGATCCAGTTGATTCTTTAAAGAGCGTATACGCTCTTCCTTTTGCGCAGAATATGTTTCGTGATTTTGTATCGCTGTGTCAATCCGAAACAATAAAGAATCCAGCGGCTGTTCAGCATAAACAAAGCCGGAAATGAGAAACAAAAGGTTAACTAACAGTTTAAATTTCATACATTTATTCAACAGGCCTATAACAAGACGGGTATATTTCATCACTATACACCATAAGCAAAGATAATGAAATAAATAAATCTGTTCTATTGTTTACGATCGTTTATGGAGTAATGATTTTTTATTTTTTGTATGTTTGACAAAAAAACGAGTTCTACTTATGAATAAAGTACGCTTTGGTGTAGTTGGTACCAATTTCATTACCGACTGGGTCATTGCCGGAGCCCGGCAAGACGAACGTTTTGAACTAACCGCCGTCTATTCGCGGACACAAGAGACTGCGGACGCATTCGCAGCGAAACATGCTATTCCGCATACCTTCACCTCATTAGACGAGATGGCGAAAAGCCCGTTGATCGATGCCGTATATATCGCTTCTCCCAATTTTTTACACGCCTCACAAAGTATCTGTTGCATGAAACAAGGCAAACATGTATTGTGCGAAAAACCTTTTGCTTCCAATGCCCGTGAAGCCCAAGAGATGATTGCAGCCTCCGTCAAGTACAAGGTGACTTTAATGGAAGCGATGAAACCGACTTTAACGCCCAACTTCCTATCGGTAAAGAAAAACCTCGATCGAATCGGAACAATTCGCAATTATTTCGCCAGTTATTGTCAATACTCCTCACGCTACGATAAATTCAAAGAAGGGATTGTTTTGAATGCATTTAAACCGGAACTATCCAACGGCGCAATGATGGATATCGGGATCTATACGGTTTATCCGATGGTGGTATTGTTTGGCCGGCCGAATAAAATCGATGCAACAGGAGTGCGACTCTCCTCCGGCGTTGACGGACAGGGCGCTGTTAATTTCTCCTACGATCAAATGAACGCAACTATTCTCTATTCGAAGATCGCCAACTCGTCGTTACCAACAGAAATACAGGGTGAAGAAGGGAATATTACACTCGATCGGATCAATACCATCCGTCAGGTGACCTTTACCCCACGCCTGGCTGCCGCCTCCGGGAAAGGTTCATTACCGGAACCTGAAGACATTAGCGTAGTCACAGATAAAGATGAATATTATTACGAAATAGCCGAATTCATCGATCTAATTCTTGCCGGCAAAAGAGAATCTGCCATCAACAGTCAGACACACTCTTTCATTACGCTGGAGATTATCGATGAAGTCAGAAAGCAGTTAGGGGTCACCTATCCGGCAGATTAAAGACTACACATATCTTTGCGGGTACTCTCTTAAAAAGTAACGGACGATAAACCGCCAGTTATTCTGAATGATCGCTTTGCCTCGCTCGAACCCTTCTTCTGCAAAGATACTGGCATCTTCCAACATGCCACGTTCCATCATTTGTTGAAGTAGAAAAACACTACAATGCTTGATCAGAAAAAATGATACCGCCTTTTGTGGTTGTTTCTCATAAAATGGGTTATGTTCATCTTTAATCGCTTCCAGATCGGTAGAGAGTATCTGCACACCTTCCTCCGGAACAGCATACAATGCGAGTTTTTTCAACTCTTTCATTGTACTGGGGATATTAAAATCTTTCCCCATAGACATCCCCAGCTTCTGTGTCAGAAAATCAGTCATCTCACCGACCTGTGTAAAATAGACAATCGGCTGACCATCTGTTGTTTTAATAAATTTATTGTAATCTTTTTTACTTCTTTTCAGAACCTCTTCGGTTATTTTATTCACCGAACCATTGGCGATCTCTTTAAAAGAGGTTTTATCAGGATGTGCCTCCGGCAGAATCAATTCCAGCCATTGTGGAGCAGTAAGTGCCAACATCGCCGTCGGAGCATTATAGGCCAATCGCTGAAAATAGTGGGTAAACATCTGGTTGGCATTTTCCTTGGTGACATTCCCCTGCTCCCACAACATACGCATTGTGGTATTAAGTTGTTGCCCCGAATCAACCATCAGATAGGAGTCGTAATAGAACCAGAAAAGCAATGATTCATAAGCATCCTGCGCGTTATAACGGGTTTCCGGCGCAAAAAGCTTTTGCATTTTCTCATTCTCCGGTGCTTCGGCCCATTCGTCACTGAAAAGATGGAAAACCTGATCAGAGATCTCAGCCAGGATTACAGCTTCAGGATCTATAAACGTATTGGTATTTGTTCCATAATATTGTTGGGTGAAATGCCAGACAAGAAAACGTACATCTTCCAGATTCACTTCATCCATATAATACTCCTGATTTATCGGATAAAAAGGAAGGTAAGAGCCATATAATATATGATGTTGTTTGATAAAAGCCTGCCATATCCCCGTTTGCGACACAATATCCTCAAAATAGGCCGTCAGACGCATACAGATTTGCTTCGCCTCAGTACTGGTGTATGAATTAGTGAGTTCCGCCTTCCGGAAAATATCACAGATACGGTTGGCGATACCGGTATAGTAGATATCTACCTGATGCGTTTGAGTATATGGGTGGAATTCAAGCCATTCCTTCGGATAAATTTTTAGGTTCTTCATGGCATATCATTATTTATTATACGCTTCTTTATTTCAGATTGCGGCAAAGATAACGAAAAAATCAACTCTTGATCTTTTTGAAACAACTCAAACAAAAACCGGAAACATCTCATCGGTTTATTTGAGCATGTGAAGCACTTTTTTGTTAGAGGTACCTCTAAATTGTTTTAGACGTACCTCTAAATGAATTTACACCTACCTCTAAATTTGTTTAGACGTACCTCTAACAAAAAACAGAGGTAGGTGTAACAGAAAAACAGACAGAATGATGTTTTTATTTCTATGGGATAATGTAGAAAAAGCATGCTGACATTTCGAAAAAACCGGTTTATGAAACACCATCCGGTCGATCAATACGTTTTAAAGTATCTGTTTTCCTGACAATCCCAATATTTTGTGTAAGTTTGCCGTTAGACAAAGGATTGCTCTATGCGAAAACAGACCATACTCATACTAATCACCCTCCTCTTACTGAAAACAGGCAACGGATATAGCCAGGAACTGCGTAACCCTTTTGATTTTCCGATTCTGCTGAGTGGGAATTTTGGGGAATTGCGCAGCAATCATTTTCATTCCGGAATAGATTTCAAAACACAAGGAGCCGAAGGTAGAGCGATACATGCGGTACAGGAAGGATACATTTCCCAGGCCTCCGTTAGTCCCGGCGGTTATGGAAATGCTTTATACATCACTCATCCTGATGGGACAACGACCGTATATGCCCATCTGCAACGTTTTTCCGATCCTGTAGCCTCTTCCATCAAAGAGCAGCAATATATACAGGAAAAATTCGCTGTTAATATATTGTTTGAACCGGATCAATTTCCCGTAGAAAAGGGAGAGTTTATCGCATTAAGCGGCAATACGGGTAGTTCTGCCGGTCCGCATCTACACTTTGAAGTACGCGACAGCCATACGAAAGAAGTCCTCGATCCGATCGAGTACTACAAAGAAAGTATTACCGACAATAAACCACCTCGCATCCTGGGTATTATGATTTATCCCTTTGAAGGAGAAGGTGTCGTAAACGGCAGTAGACGAAAAAAGGAACTCCTCCCGACAGCCGGAAAAGACGGAACGCTGGTGATCAATCCGACAATTGAAGCGTGGGGTAAAATCGGTATAGGGGTAAAAGCGTATGATTACATGAACCATACGCAAAACATTTATGGCGTGAAAGAGATCGTATTAAAAGTCGACAGCCAACAAGTTTACCGCAGTTATATCGACCGTTTCGGATTGGATAAGACCCGATATATAAACAGTTTCATTGATTATGGCGAATGGATAAATAACCGCTCATTTTACATGAAAAGTTTTATGGAACCGGGCAACCGATCAACCTTTGCCGAAAGTGTCAACCGCGGAATAATTACAATAGATGAAAATCGTCCCTACCATTTGACATATATCCTGACTGATGCTTTCGGGAACTCGACTGAAATGTCTTTCCAACTGACAGGGAAAGAACAACCGATTCCTTCTCCTTATCAACAATCGGCAGAACTGTTTCATTGGCGCAGTGAAAATCGTTTCGGTGCTAAAGGGATCCGTTTAACTATACCTAAAGGCAACTTATACAAAGATTATTATTTCAAATACTCCGTAAAAGAAGACTCTACAACGCTATCCGCTACCCACCAATTACATGATGAACCTGTTGCTTTTCATCAAACAGCCGCTTTATCCCTACACATACAACATGACACATTGACCCATAAAGCGCAATACGGTATCGTTCAACTCCATAAAGGAAAAGCTTCATGGATCGGAGGGCATTACCGCGATGGCTGGGTGGATGCCAATATCAGGGAGTTGGGCACCTATAAAATAGCCCAGGACAAAATTGCACCGACAATTACTCCTCTCCAGTCAAACACCTGGGCAGATAAACACCGATTGGTATTCCGATTGACAGATAATTTGAGCGGCATTGCTCACTACAGAGGAGAGATAGACGGTCAATACGCACTTTTTGAAATGGACAACCGGTCTGTTATTACTTACCAGTTCGACAATGAACGCCTATCAAAAGGAGAACAACACCGACTTAAATTAGTGGCGAGTGATGCCTGTGGCAATGAAGCTTCTTATGAATATGCATTTACTTGGTAACTCCGGTATGCCCTAAAAATTGAGTGTGTTGCCAATACACGTATCAATTAATTTGTATATTTGTTTGCTTAATTATGCATAATTTACGAATAAATCATTTAGAGAATCAATAGAAAAAAATGGAAAACAAGGATTTATTGGAAATCGTCAAAAGTAAAGCGCAAGGTTGGCTTACTGAAAGTTACGATATAGAGACACGCACTCAGGTGCAAGCCTTACTGGAAAATGAAGATTCGACAGAATTAATCGAAAGCTTTTATAAAGACCTTGAATTCGGCACAGGAGGATTACGCGGAATCATGGGCGTAGGAACAAACCGAATGAACATATATACCGTTGGTGCAGCCACACAAGGGTTATCCAATTATTTGAACAAAGAATTTGCAGACCTTGATCAGATCAAGGTGGTTATCGGATACGATTGCCGGAACAACAGCCGAAGATTTGCAGAGATTTCTGCTGAAATATTTTCGGCCAATGGCATTAAAGTGTATCTGTTTGAGGACCTTCGTCCTACCCCGGAGATGTCTTATGTGATTCGTAAACTGGGATGCCAAAGCGGTATTATCCTGACTGCCTCACACAACCCGAAAGAGTACAACGGCTACAAAGCCTACTGGGATGATGGCGCACAAATGATTGCTCCACATGATAAAAACACCATTGCTGAAGTAAATAAAATCAGAAATGCCAGTGAAATCAAATTTAAAGGTAACAAAGCACTTATTGAAATCATCGGCCAGGAGATGGACAATGACTACGTACAGGCATTGACGACGATTTCACTTTCTCCGGAAGCTATTGCCCGTCACAAGGCGATGAAAATCGTATATACACCGATTCACGGTACCGGCGTTAAACTTGTTCCGGATACGTTAAAAGCATTTGGATTTACCAATATCATCCATGTACCTGAACAAGATGTGGTCAGTGGTGATTTCCCAACGGTTATATCGCCCAATCCCGAAGAACCGGCGGCGCTGGCTATGGCTGTCGAAAAAGCGAAAGAGACAGATGCCGAACTGGTACTGGCGACAGATCCGGATGCAGATCGCGTAGGGGCAGCAGTTAAAAATAATGATGGAGAGTGGGTCTTACTGAATGGCAATCAGACAGCCATGATGTTTGTCTATTACCTGATTACACGCTGGAAAGAGTTAGGCAAAATTGAAGGAAAGGAATACATTGTAAAAACAATCGTAACAACGGAAACGATTCGTAAGATAGCAGAGCAGAACGGAGTAGAGTTATATAATGTATACACCGGGTTCAAATGGATTGCCGACGTTATGCGCAAAAACGAAGGAAAGAAGAATTATATCGGTGGTGGCGAAGAGAGTTATGGTTTCCTCTGTGAAGAATTTGTTCGCGATAAAGATGCGGTATCGGCTTGTGCTATTCTGGCCGAGATGTCGGCCTGGGCAAAAGATCAGGGAATGTCTATGTATCAGCTGTTGCAAAAGATTTATGTAGAGTATGGCTATTCCAAAGAAGTCGGAATTTCTGTGGTCAAAAAGGGAAAAAGCGGAGCGGAAGAAATCGATGCTATGATGAAACGATACCGTGAAAATCCGTTACAGGAAATTGCCGGTTCAAAAGTAACTTTGGCTTATGACTTCAGCAAACTGAAAGGGTATAGTTATCATGAAAATGAAACAATTACACTAAATATGCCGACCACTTCCAATGTGTTACAATACGTCACAGAGGATTATACCAAAGTCTCTATTCGTCCTTCCGGTACGGAACCAAAAATCAAATTTTACTGCGAGGTGCATGCTAAAATAAAAACAGCGGAAGAATTCGACGAAGCCGAAAAAGCGGCAACGGAAAAAATTGAACAAATCAAACGCTCTCTAGGGATATAAAACCTAAAAAAAGAGAACCGGAGCATTCTTTCCGATTGCCTAATTATATTAACTTTGCAGGTGGTTAACAAAAAAATAACAACAATATGAAAAAAAAGAGAGCTGCCATTGTCGGTTTTGGTAATATCGGCAAATATGTATTGGACGCTATAGAAGCTGCTCCTGATTTTGAAATTGCAGGTGTCATCCGCCGTAATCCGGAGGATATTCCTGAAGTATTAAAAGGGTATACCGTCACCAATGATATAAAAAAACTGGAGAAAGTAGATGTGGCGATATTGTGTACTCCGACAAGAAGTGTAGAAAGTTATGCCAAAGAAATACTATCGTTAGGAATCAACACGGTAGACAGCTATGATATTCACGGTGGAATCGTTGATTTAAGAGGATCATTGCAGGAGGTAGCGACAAAAAACAGTACGGTAGCCGTCATCTCTGCCGGATGGGATCCGGGAAGCGACTCTGTTGTTCGTGCACTATTGGAAGCGATGGTTCCCAAAGGCATCACCTATACGAATTTTGGTCCCGGCATGAGTATGGGACATACGGTTGCGGTAAAAGCGATTGCAGGTGTCAAAGCGGCATTGAGCATGACGATCCCCTTGGGAACAAGTATTCATCGTCGGATGGTCTATATTGAAGTAGAAGACGGATATGATTTCAAACAGGTCGCTGCAACAATCAAGGCAGACGACTATTTTGCACATGATGAAACACATGTCATGCAGGTAGAGTGTGTAGACAACCTCTTGGATATGGGACATGGTGTCAATCTGGTACGCAAAGGGGTATCCGGAAAGACACAAAATCAATTGATCGAATTTGACATGAAGATCAACAATCCGGCATTAACCGCTCAGATTCTGATCGCTGCAGCACGCGCCAGCTTTAAACAACAACCAGGAGCATATACGATGATCGAACTTCCGGTCATTGATCTGCTTGATGGAGAAAAAGAAGACTTGATCAGGAGACTCGTATAAATCCGTCAACTGTTCAAATCATATAATAAACGAGATTATGATATTAAATGTAATACCTTCTTTCATTATCAATTGCCAACTGTCAATTGTCAATTTGTTCATCACTTGGACTGCTGATCCTGCGATATTCACAATCGGCTCGCGTGAGATTAGATGGTATGGCTTGGCTTTTGCAGTGGGGTTTGCTATCGGTTACTACATTGTTGACCGGATGTGGAAAAAAGAGCAATTACCGCAGCCATGGATCGATTCCCTGTTGATTTACACGCTTGTCGGTACGGTAGTCGGTGCGCGATTGGGACATTGCCTCTTTTACGCTCCTGAGTATTATCTGGCTAATCCCATTGAGATTTTAAAAATCTGGGAAGGAGGACTAGCCAGCCATGGAGGAACTTTAGGTATAATCATTGCCATTTATTTTTATTCCAGAAAAATTACGCATAGAAGCATGCTGTGGGCTTTTGATAAATTGGTGGTTCCCACCGGGTTAGTTGCCGCAATGATTCGTTTGGGCAATCTGATGAATCATGAAATTTACGGACATCCGACTGATCTGCCCTGGGGCTTTCGCTTTATTGAGAATATCCATGCATGGAGAAGAGGTGCTGAGCCTGTTTTTACCGCGCCGAGCCATCCGACCCAACTCTATGAAGCCATTTGCTATCTGATCACATTTGCACTCTGTATGTGGCTTTATTTCAAAAAAGATGCCTGGAAAAAAGAAGGATTCATTTTCGGTATATTTATGATCTGCGTTTTTGCATCACGCTTCTTTATTGAGTTTGTAAAAAATGACCAGGAAGCTTTTGAGGCATCAATGACATTAAACATGGGGCAATGGCTAAGTATCCCGTTTGTTATATTGGGTATTTGGTGCATCTGGAGAGCCCTTAGACAAGTAAAAAAAGCATAAGTAATGTACAAATTAAAAGAAATTGCCCCACAAGTTTATTATGTGGGTGTTAACGACCGCCAAAAAGCTCTTTTTGAAAACATGTGGCCTCTACCCGCTGGGGTCTCTTATAATTCGTATCTGATTGTTGATGAAAAGAGTGTGTTAGTAGACACTGTAGACATTTGCTACTCGGATATTTTTCTTAAAAAAATAGCTGATGCCTTGAATGGTCGTCTGTTGGATTATCTGATAGTCGATCATATGGAACCGGATCATGCCGGCAGTATTCGATTATTGCGTCAGCAATATCCCAATGTCCAGATCATTGGAAATAATAAAACGTTTGGTATGCTTCAGGGGTACCATGGTATCACTGATGGACTCCATGAGGTGAAAGAAGGAGACAAACTGAATATCGGAAAACATACGCTTAGTTTCTATATGTCACCGATGGTACACTGGCCGGAAGTGATGATGACTTACGATGAAACCGACAAAATTTTGTTCTCGGCCGATGCTTTCGGAACATACGGAACGTTAGACGGCGGCGTTATCGATACAGAGATGTCGGTCGATCATTATTGGGAAGAGATGATCAGGTATTATGCCAATATTGTCGGCAAATATGGCAATCCGGTTCAAAAAACGTTACAAAAATTAGCAGGACTAGAGATACAGACCATCTGTTCGACCCACGGTCCTGTCTGGCGTGAACAAAAAAACAAAGCGATCGACATCTACGACCGTTTAAGTCGCTATGAGGGAGAAAATGGAGTTTCCATTATTTATGGCAGTATGTACGGCCATACAGAACAAATGGCCGAAGCCATTGCTTCGTCTTTGAGTGAAAATGGCATAAAAAAGATTGTCATGCATCATGTCAGCAAAAGTCACTCCTCGAATATCTTAAAAGATGTGTTTAAATATAAAGGAGTTATCATTGGTAGTCCGACCTATTCCAACCAGTTATTTCCTGACCTCGAAGCTGTCTTAAGCAAAATAGAGTTGAGAGAAGTCAAAAACCGGCTGTTTGCTTATTTCGGATCTTTCTCCTGGGCTGGCGCTGCTGTAAAAAAGTTGGATGCATTTGGCGAACGCATGAAATGGGAAACTGTAGGAACTCCGGTTGAACAAAAACAAGGAATGAGTGTCGACAATTACGAAGCATGCCTTTTATTAGGCCAAGCAATGGCTGAACGAATAAATCAGAATTGATCTAAAATACGTTTATTATGAGACTTATTATTGAACCAAATTACGAGCAACTATCTAAGTGGGCTGCACATTATGTTGCAACAAAAATTAAAAAAGCGAATCCTTCGGCTGAGAAAAAATTTGTACTCGGTCTGCCTACAGGCTCTTCTCCATTAGGGATGTATAAAAATCTGATTGAACTGAACAAACAAGGTTTTATCTCATTTCAACATGTGATCACATTCAACATGGATGAATATGTAGGACTTCCGCAAAATCATCCGGAAAGTTATCACTCTTTCATGTGGAATCATTTTTTCAATCAGATTGATATTCAACCTGAAAATGTGAATATACTGAATGGAAATGCCGAAAATCTGGAAGAAGAGTGTCTGGCATATGAGGCAAAGATAAAGTCTGTCGGTGGTATCGACTTATTTCTGGGCGGTATCGGACCGGATGGGCATATTGCATTTAATGAACCAGGTTCTTCCCTGTCTTCCCGTACAAGAATTAAAACATTGACAACAGATACGATCATCGCCAATTCCCGCTTTTTTGATAACGATGTCAATAAAGTTCCCAAAACGGCTCTGACTGTTGGAGTTGGCACAATTCTGGATTCCAAAGAAATCCTGATTATGGTGAATGGTCACAATAAAGCCCGTGCGCTACAACAAGTCGTTGAAGGCTCTATCAACCAGATGTGGACCATTACAGCTTTACAATTACATCCGAAAGGGATCATTGTAGCTGATGAAGCAGCGTGTGCCGAACTAAAAGTGGGCACATATAACTATTTCAAAGATATAGAAAAGCAAAATCTCAGTCCGGATTCTTTACTCCGTTAACTGACAATTTTGCCCTTTCATCCATAGTTCGAAATAAAAAAGACTCTATTAAAAAACAGACTCACATCGTCTTTTAACGTTCGCTGAACTTAAAAACGAAAATCTGTTTGTCATTTTTTGTGATAGAAGTATTTTTTATTTCGAACTTTTTTATCTCTGACCGCAATCAAAAACGATCACTAAACGGCCTAAAATCGTTGCGAACCACACTTAAAGAACAAACAGACAAATCCAACTAATAATCAACCACATAACCAAAACACACAAACTATTATTAACATTTCAAACCTCCTGTTTTTACTTTTTTTGTGTAAATATTAAACTAAAATGGACTTTATTTGTTTTACTGTTAGAGATTGAATATAGCGTATGAGGAAGTCAACTATCTGGTTACTTACATTAGTAATGGCATTTGCTTTTACAGGTCTGTTATACCTGCAATTAAATTATGTAAGTATAATTCTGAGGACACGGAGCGAACAGTTTAACGAAATCGCCAAAAGAAGTTTACATCAGGTCTCTAAAAACCTGGAAGTAGACGAGACACGTCAATATCTGGAAGAAGATATGAAGCGGGAAGAAAATTACCTTTATCAGAATTCCCAAAATGCGCAAAGCCTGAGTCAGGTTATCAGTTCAGGGAAACTTCAGTTTGAATTTAAAGATGGTAGCGGAACGGTTCAACAAATAGAATTAAATAGTTTCAGTAGTAAAATTGAACCATTATCACCACTGGCCAGCAGAACACCGGGTAGCAGCAGCATAGAAAGCACCTCCAGAGATTTACAAAAAACATTGATCCGCAGATATCGCTATCAGCAGGGACTTATGGATGAAGTCATCTATGACATGCTCTATACGGCAAACCTCAAACCCATAGAGGAACGTGTTGATTTTAAAAAGCTAAACACTTATCTCAAAACGGAATTTGTGAACAACGGGTTGAACCTCCCGTTTGTTTTTACTGTTATAAACAAAGACGGAAATGAAGTATACCGTAGTGGAGAGATTCAAAAACAACCAATCGCATCTGATGTATTAACACAGATCCTGTTTGCTAACGACCCTCCCTCTAAACAAAATTACTTACGGGTATACTTCCCGACCAAACAGAAATACATCTCCAGTGAGATTACGTTTATCGTTCCGTCGATCATATTCTCATTGATACTATTAATCACATTTATTTTCACACTATACATCGTATTCCGTCAGAAGAAACTATCAGAGATGAAAAACGATTTCATCAATAATATGACACACGAATTGAAAACACCGGTATCTACCATTTCGCTTGCAGCGCAGATGTTAAAAGACTCGGATATCACCAAAAGCCCTGATGTGTTCAAACATATATCCGGAGTGATCAATGATGAAACAAAACGTTTAGGTTTTCTGGTCGAGAAAGTATTACAAATGTCACTGTTCGAACGTCAGAAAGCGGCATTTAAACTAAAAGAAATCGATGCCAATGACTTGGTGGCCTCCATCGCCAATACTTTCGCACTGAAAGTCGAAAAGTACGGTGGAACCATAGATATTGATCTGCGAGCAATCGATTCAAACATCTATGCCGATGAGATGCATATCACCAATGTGTTGTTTAATCTGATGGACAACGCGGTTAAATACCGTCGCACGGAAGCACCTCTCAAATTAATGGCACGCACATGGAATGATGGCGGGAAATTATTGCTTTCCGTTGAAGATAATGGTATCGGTATAAAAAAAGAACACCTTAAAAAAGTGTTTGATCGTTTTTATCGTATACCGACCGGAAATGTACACGACGTAAAAGGGTTCGGATTAGGACTGGCTTACGTGCGGAAAATAGTAGAGGATCATAGCGGGACCATACGTGCCGAAAATGGATCCGGAAATATTGGAACAAAATTTATTATTACTTTACCTCTTATAAAAAGTTAATTTTATGGAAGAAAAACTGAAAATCTTTTTTTGCGAAGACGACGAAAACCTTGGTATGCTTTTAAGAGAGTACTTACAGGCTAAAGGGTATGTTACAGACCTTTTTACTGATGGAGAAGCCGGATATAAAGGTTTTACTAAAGGCAAATACGACCTTTGTGTATTGGATGTTATGATGCCGAAGAAAGACGGTTTTACACTTGCACAGGAGATCCGTTCAATCAATCCTGATATTCCGATTATCTTTCTTACTGCCAAAACAATGAAGGAAGATATCCTTGAAGGTTTTAAAATAGGAGCCGACGACTATCTGACCAAACCGTTCAGTATGGAAGAATTATTGCTTCGTATTGAAGCAATCCTTCGCCGGGTAAAAGGAAAGAAAATGAAAGATATTCCTTTCTATAAACTTGGAAATTTCTTGTTTGATACACAAAAACAGACCCTTTCCATTGGTGATAAGGCGACTAAACTGACCACAAAAGAATGTGAGTTGCTTAGTCTGCTTTGCGCACATGCGAATGAAATTCTGGAACGCAACTATGCCCTCAAAACAATTTGGGTAGACGACAACTACTTCAATGCCCGCAGCATGGACGTGTATATCACCAAGCTACGTAAACTCTTGAAAGATGACCCGAGCATTGAAATCATCAATATCCATGGAAAAGGATATAAACTGATCACTCCATCCGGAGAAGACCAGACACGCGAAGATGGCATTCAGGTATTATAACCTCTTACAGATAAAACGAAAGGCCGGTCTACAACAGATCGGCCTTTTTTTATCCGGATTTTAGAAAAATTTATCTCCTTTTCACTCAGGACGACATAACCCTTTGCCGACTTATTCTGAGTCGTCTATAATCATGCCACTCCCAAAACAGAGATGATGTTCCTTGTCGTAAATGACCCCATACTGCCCAGGCGCGATTCCCTGTATCTTCTGATCCGATTCTATGCGGTAAAGATCACCTATCCTGCGGATCCGACCCGTCGAAAACTCAGGAGTATGTCTGATTTTAAACGTAATATCTTTACTCCCTTCAAATTCACCCCAAGGATCCTCAGTGATAAAATCAAATCCTTGTAAATTAATTGTTCGTCCGTATTGCGTGTCCGGATCATATCCGTTAGAGACATAAACGATATTCCGCTTAATGTCCTTGCGGATCACAAACCAAGGGCCTCCACTCAATCCCAACCCTTTGCGCTGACCGATCGTATGAAACCAATACCCGTTATGTTTTCCCAACACTTTCCCCGTTTCCAATTCGACAATCTTTCCGGGACGCATACCGAGATAACGCTCGATGAATTCGTTATAATTGATCTTTCCTAAAAAACAAATCCCCTGACTGTCTTTTCGTTTGGCACTGGGCAATTTCTGCTCCTCAGCAATTGCCCGAACTTCACTTTTCAATAAATGTCCGATAGGGAACATCAATTTCTGGATCTGCAGACGGGTGATCTGTCCCAGAAAATCGGTCTGATCTTTGAATGTATCTTTTGCTGTCGACAGCCATACCTTATCCGCTATTTCAGTTGTCGTGGCATAATGCCCCGTTGCAATCTTATCGAAATCTTTGCCCCAACGCTCCTCAAAACAACCGAATTTGATATACTTATTACACATCATATCCGGGTTCGGAGTCAGTCCTCTTTTGACCGATTCAATGGTATAACTAACCACCTGCTCCCAATACTCTTCATGCAGTGAAACTACCTCCATCCGGCATCCGTATTTACGGGCGATATAGGAAGTCATCTCGATATCTTCCTCCGCCGGACAATCGATATAACCGTCTTTATCCTCCATCCCAATACGGATATAGAAGATGGTCGGATCATATCCTGCCTCTTTCAACAGATGAACAACAACGGAACTATCCACCCCACCAGATACTAATGCTGCAATTTCCATAATCTTATTTTGCCTGTACGATTCATAAAAAGGAAACACAAGGAAGCCTTTTTGCCGTACAAAATTACACATTTCCACGCTGATAACACCACACAAGGTCATTTTTCCCTCACAAGAGACAGAATGAAACCATTCTACGAGATTCTGGGAACAACAGCAGTAAAAACCAGGAACATCCAATCAAGTTTTTTACACCATCAAAAACACTTTTCTGTTAGAGGTACGTCTAAAATAATTTAGAGGTACGTCTAAATCTGTTTAGAGGTAGGTGTAAAACAATTTAGAGGTACCTCTAACAAAAAACAGACGTAGATGTATCTAAAAAACAGCCACTGCCTTCTTGTTATTTCAACAGGATGGATCCATTTAACCATCACAATGCCACAAAATAATTTTACCTTTGCACATGATTTGACGATACGACAAACAAATATTATAAACATAGAAGTGTTATGTTATGAAAAAAATAGGTGTATTATTTATGACAACAATGATTATGATGGGATGTACCGGTAAAGAAAACAATCAGACAGGCCATGACGCTGGCTCAGAAAAAACGTTCAACTATGTTGTTGATCAGTTTGCCGACCTACAGATTCTGCGCTACGAAGTGCCGGGATTCGACGACCTGTCTCTGCAACAGAAACAATTGCTTTATCATCTTTCCGAAGCGGGATTGATGGGACGGGATATCCTTTTTGATCAAAACAATCGTTACAATCTGGCGATTCGAAGAACATTAGAAGCTATTTATACAAATTATACGGGAGACCGGAATGAGTCACAATTTCAAGCATTCGAGACCTACCTGAAACGCGTTTGGTTCTCAAATGGGATCCACCATCATTATGCAGAAGATAAATTTGCTCCCGGTTTTTCGTTGGAATTCTTCACTGAAGCCGTTCGTCAATTGAATATAGCCGACTTACCTTTGCGTGCAGGACAGGATACGGATCAGTTTTTAGCCGAAATCACTCCTGTTATTTTCGATCAGGCAGTCATGTCCAAACGTACCGTACAGAGTGAAAATATAGATCTCATTCAAGCTTCGGCCAACAACTATTACGGCGAAGGAGTCACTCAGAAAGAGGTAGAAGCCTTTTATGCAAAAATGAAAAATCCGAACGACTCAACCCCTGTTTCTTATGGATTAAACAGTCGTCTGGTGAAAGAAAACGGCCAATTAGTTGAAAAAGTATGGAAAGTAGGCGGGTTGTATACGGAAGCCATTGAACCGATTGTCGAAGAGTTAAAAAAAGCCGTTTTATTCGCAGAAAACGAGGCTCAAAAGGGGGTAATCGAAAAACTGATCGCCTATTATCAAACCGGAGATTTAAAAACATTCGATGCTTATGCCATTCTATGGGTAAAGGATACGGATTCGGAAGTTGATTTTGTCAATGGATTCACAGAAACGTATGGCGATCCGTTAGGCATGAAAGCCAGCTGGGAGTCGACCGTTAATTTCATCAATAAAGAAGCGACCAAACGGACTAAATTGATTAGCGACAATGCCCAATGGTTTGAAGATCATTCTCCGGTCGATAATCGTTTCAAGAAAAAAGAAGTCAAAGGGGTAACGGCTAAAGTGATCACTGTTGCGATGTTGGGAGGAGACTGTTATCCGGCGACTCCAATCGGTATTAATCTGCCAAACTCGAACTGGATACGTGAACATTACGGTTCCAAATCAGTGACCATCGAAAATATTACCGAAGCTTATGACAAAGCATCCCAAGGAGGAGGACTGGCACAAGAATTTGTATGGAGTGATACCGAACGGGAATTGCGTAATACATACGGTTTTTTAACCGGAAATCTCCATACAGACCTTCATGAATGCCTCGGACATGGCTCCGGTATTATCCTCCCGGGAGTAGACCCCGACGGATTAAAAGCCTATAGTTCTACGTTGGAAGAGGCTCGAGCCGATCTTTTCGGATTGTATTATATCGCCGATCAGAAATTAATCGATTTAGGACTTGTACCTGATGCAGAAGCCTATAAAGCCGAGTATTATAATTTCATGATGAATGGTTTGATGACCCAACTTGTTCGTATCGAATTAGGCAAAAATATAGAAGAAGCCCATATGCGTAATCGGCAGTTAATTGCCAAATGGGTATTCGAAAAAGGGCAAAAAGAACAAGTCGTTGAATTAAAGAAAAAAGAGGGGAAAACGTATGTTGTGATCAATGATTACAAGAAATTGCGTGAACTATTCGGTGAATTACTGGTCGAAGTTCAACGGATTAAAAGTGAAGGAGACTTCGAAGCCGGCAAACAGTTGGTTGAAAATTATGCCGTTAAAATTGATCCGGAACTACATGCGGAAGTACTCGAGCGATATGCCAAATTAAATCTTGCACCTTACAGAGGATTCATCAATCCGATAATGAAAGAGGTGAAAAACAATCAGGGAGTTGTTACCGATATCATTCTGGATTATACGGAAGGGTATACCGAACAAATGCTTCGTTATAGCCGCGAATACTCTTTTCTGCCTGCATACAATTAATCTTTAATAATCATCTAAAAGTCGGTGAATACTGACTTTTAGATGACTCCTTTATTTGAAGCCTGTGAAAAATCAACTTCAACATATACGAACTCAATTGCGTCTGTCGATGAACGGAATCGCCTCGACAAGCATGCGGGAAAAAGGGATCACTTATAAACTCAATTTTGGTGTATCCTTGCCTAAACTCAAAGAGATCGCCAAGCAATATACACCCAATCCGGAACTGGCAGAATTATTATGGAATGAAGATGTCAGAGAGTTAAAAATCTTAGCCACCCTATTATATCCGAGTCCCTCTTTCACCAAAGAAAAAGCAGAGGAATGGGTGATCGAAATACAACACATTGAGATTGCCGAACAGTTCAGTTTCAATCTATTACAGCATACATCATTTACAAATCAACTCGCAAAAGAATGGTTGTCGCAAGAAGGATACCGGCAACTAATCGCCTACCACCTTTATTTCCGGCTTTTCAAAAAGGACGTTCTACTTTCTGCGGAAGAATCTACGCTGTTATTGAATCAGATTCGTCAGACATTGGAAAAGTCATCCGTCCCTTTTCAAAGGATCGCTTTTTCTACACTCATCGAGTATGGCAAACAGACAAAAGAGCAAGCCGAAAAGGTATTTGTCGCATTTGCAGATTATAAAAATGCAAAAAAAAAGGAGAAAAAAGAATTATACGATCACTTATTCTTTGAACTGGATGAATAGCCTCTATTTTTCCGCCGGATAATCCAATGTATAATGAAGCCCTTTACTTTCTTTCCGATCCATGGCCTGGCGCATAATCAGATAACCGGTATTGATTATATTACGTAATTCACAAATCTCTTTCGATGCAACAGAGCGTTTAAAAAGACTTTCAGTCTCTTCATAAAGTATATCCAGACGATCCCAGGCACGTTTCAGACGCAAATCAGAACGTACAATACCAACATACGTACTCATAATCTGCCCCACTTCTTTGGCACTTTGCGTGATCAACACCATCTCTTCCTGAGAACGAACCCCTTCATCATTCCAATCCGGTACATTTTCCTGATACATATATCCCTCTATCAAAGAACGGCTATGTTTAGCGGCAGCATCCGCATAGACTACAGCTTCTATCAAGGAATTGGAAGCTAACCGGTTCCCTCCATGCAAGCCGGTACAGGCACATTCGCCAACGGCATACAACCGTTTAATGGAAGAGCAACCATCAAGATCAACCTTAATTCCTCCGCATAAATAATGAGCTGCCGGAGCCACAGGGATATACTCTTTCGTAATATCAATTCCCAAGCTTAGACATTTTTCATAAATATTGGGGAAATGCTTTTTGGTTTCTTCCGGGTCTTTATGTGTGACGTCCAGACAGACGTAATCTTCTCCTCTATTCTTCATCTCATTGTCGATTGCACGGGCGACAATATCCCTTGGAGCTAACGACAAGCGGTCGTCATATTTCTGCATAAACTCCTTGCCATCCAGCGTTCGCAACACACCTCCATATCCACGCATCGCTTCAGTGATTAAAAAAGAAGGACGATCACCCAGATGATAAAGCGCGGTCGGATGGAACTGTACAAATTCCATATCTTTCACCGTTCCTTTGGCCCGATAAACCATGGCTATGCCATCCCCTGTCGCAACCAGCGGATTGGTTGTCGTTAGATAAACCGCCCCTATTCCACCGGTAGCCATCAAAGTCACTTTAGAGAGGAATTTATCGATACGGCCAGTATTCAGATCCATGACATACGCACCATAACACTCGATATCAGGCGTCTGCCGGGTCACTGTCACCCCTAAATGATGCTGAGTGATGATTTCAATGGCAAAAGAATTCTCAAAAACAGTAATGCTTGGATGTGCTTTAATGGCCTGTATTAAACTATCCTGAATCTCTGCTCCGGTATTGTCTTTATGATGCAATATTCTGAATTCCGAATGTCCTCCTTCCCGATGCAAATCAAAATTACCTTTCTCATCTTTATCAAAATCGACACCCCAACTGATCAATTCTTCGATCTGTGCAGGAGCTTCACGCACCACCTTCTCTACCGCAGTTCGGTCACTCAACCAGTCGCCGGCAATCATTGTATCTTCGATATGTTTCTCGAAATTATCTTTCAGCAGATCGGTCACCGACGCAACCCCTCCCTGCGCAAAATAGGTATTGGCTTCTTCCAGTCCGGACTTGCAAATGAGGGCTACTTTCCCTTTATCAGCTACTTTCAAAGCGAAACTCATTCCGGCTATTCCGGATCCGATCACTAAGAAATCAAATCGTTGAGTCATGTTGTATAAATGTTTTGGGCGACAAACTTAACCAAAAAACGATGAAAGAACACCACCTTGATTCATTTATCATTAATAATAACCATTAATCATTATGTCAATATCCTAATTCAAACGGTTGATCTACAGCCCTTACACCATCTTTCATCCAAACAGGCATAGGCTTACTTCTCAGATAATGTTCGAAAAACTGATACATACGCTTCTGAAAATCGATCTTATTGGCTATTTTCAACGGCCAATGCGGTTCTCCGGTATAATTGAGCATCCAGACAGGTTTCTGCAAACGTTTTAATGCTACAAAATACTCAATTCCTTGATACCAGGGCACATGTCCGTCCTGATCATTGTGCATAATAAGAATAGGCGTCTCCACCTTATCCATGGTAAACAAAGGAGAATTCTCGACATAACGCAATGGCGTACTCCATGGCGTTCCCCCGATCCGGCTCTGTCCGTGTTCATATTGAAAAGAACGGTTCAGACCCGATCCCCAACGAATACCTCCATATGCACTGAACATATTGACTACCGGTGCTCCGGACTCAATGGCTGCAAACAGGTTGGTGCGTGTAGCCAGATAAGCCACCTGATAACCACCCCAGCTATGTCCCTGTGCTCCTATCGCCTTTTCATCAATATATCCTTTAGCAATCAGATGCATTATTCCCGGCATAACGCTATTATAACAGCTTTCTCCCGGATATCCATCTTCATAAATCACATCCGGATTAAAAACGATATAGCCATTACTCGTATAAAAATGATAGTCTATGGTTGAACGATGCGGTTCCGGCATATGGTAGTTATAAAGTGTCTCTGCATTTCGTTCATAAAAATTGACAATGACCGGATATTTCTTCTGCGGATCAAAATTTGATGGTTTATAAATCACCCCTTCTAAATGCTTGCCATCCAGAGATAGCCACGACGTCAGTTCGGCTGTTCCCCAAATCAGCCCTTCTTGCTGTTTCCCCTCATGAGTCAATTGTACCGATTTTTTAAAAGAGAGATCTGTTAGATATATTTCCGGATACTTTTCAAACGATTCCATCGAATAAATCAAGGTATTCGCAGACTTTGCCTTAATTGGCATTCGCAACATAAAATCTCCAGACAATAATGTTTTAGGAATTGCCGGTTTTGAGAATTGGGTGGAATAATAGCCATATCCTTTTGACGCTTCGTTAAAGCCACGCAACAACTGAACTTGTTCCATATCAATACTTTTGGACTCTTTATCCAACTGAATAAACCGATAAACAACCTTCGACTCCCGCCCGTTCTTTGTCAGATTAACCGGAGCAGAAACACCCTTCGGGTCAAACTTCCAGATATCGTATCTGTCGTAGATCAACAAATGATTATCCCCCTTTGTCCACCCGGCCACACCATGTGCCCCCGGATAGTCAGGAACATCATTCTCCTCATCCCAGGCCAAAAAGGTCGCAGGTGTTGTTAAACGATACTCTTTTTTATCCTTTATATCAATCGTATACCACGAACTATCCATTTCACTATACCACCAGGCATATTTCCCTTCCGGTGAAAGTCGCATACGGCCATACTCCGCTTCTTTCAACAAAGTACGTTCGCCATTTTCCAATGAAACGATATAATAATCCTGACGTGTCCGACCCTCCCACATGGAAGACAATGAATAAGAACGCGAAGACGAAAGCAATGCCACAGAAGCCGTTCCTTCATCCGCCAATTGAATCGTCGGTATTTCTTCATTAGCCAATTGGAAAAGCGATCTGTCTTTCAGATGGTATACCGCCTGATAATTTTTCTTTAGATCACTTTCCCGGTTATACACTTGCACGGTATATTGAACCGGCTCATTCCAATTCCACACCTGTACATCCGGTCGGTACTCCGCCAGAGTTGTCGTATCTTTCTGTTTAGGTTCGGGAGAGGTTCCAAAGAAAAGATATGAACCATTTTTCGAAAAACTTATTTTAGTATCTTCACTCAATACCCATCCTTTAGGAAGTGACGAATGATTACGATCAGCTATCAACATCGCTGGTCTACCATATTCAGACAACCACAAATCAAACGATTTATAAGCAGAATCCTTGTCTTCGCAATAAACAAAAGAGAGAAAATCACCCTTCTCATCGAAAGAAACAGCTTTAAACATACCCTCTCCTTCTTTTATTAACTCATACCCTCCTCGTATCAAATCAAAAAGATAAACACCCGGTTTTAACCCTTGCCCATCACCATCCGACACAAAAAATAACTTTTCGCCATCCTTTGCAAATCCAAAAGCTGAAACAGATTGAATCTGAAACGTTTGATTACCATCTAATGTCCGGACATGTAATGTCGAATCTTTTCGTCCCGATTGATACGCCAACCAATCCACCTTTTCACTCAACTGATATGTTTTTATCGAATCCACCGTTTCTTTTTGACCCTTCACACCATAAATCACAAGTCTGTTCATCTCCATTTTTTCAGGTTTCTCTTTTATTAGTTTCAATGAGTCTAAGACTTCCTTGCCCGGTGTTAAGGTGAGTAATAAATAATCGGAAGAAGAAGAAAAAACAAATTTATCTGCCGGAGTAAATACGGCAACCTCTCCCCCCTCTGCATTAAACAAACGAACCATAGGATCACCAACCCAAGGCTCACTCTTTATAGCCACCCATTTTCCATTCTCAGAAACAGCCTGTTCACTTATTCGTTTCCAACCCCTCAGATCCTCAAACGTCATCGAACGCTGAGCAAAAACAGGGATAGAAAAGAGAGCGATTAAACTAAATAATACAAAAAACAATTTAAGGTATTTCATGATCTATTTTATAAGTCGTGTTTGTTCGTGCAATAATACATCTTTTTTATGAAAAAAACAGACCGAACACTTTCCTCTGAATGTTATTTCACCTCTATTTTTTTCCGTTTCGTCGATTTTATGCGCTACAGCATTGAAGTATAATTTATATTTGCATCTAACATTAATATAGATATAAGAAATATGCAGATGTTTCGAAAAAGATATTTGCTGATAGGTTTTATAGTATCCTTTCTCTTAAGCCTTTTTGTTAATTTCTCACTTTTAACAGTAAATTACGGAAAGCTCACGACTCCTTCTGCGATGATCGATGAAACGATCTTTGAACAATCATTCATCTATTTCTCGCTGATCTGGTTTTTCTTTTTCACCTTTATTCTGTTTATTACAACCATCTATATGCTCCGCATAGGTGATAACCTCTTCAGACGCAATGAATATAAAGCCGGACTGTTTGCAGCCGGAGTGACAGTCGTAGTCGCTCTATTACTCCTACAAGTATATCCCGTCATTCTAAGTACAGTGACTGGCAACTCTCACACACGCACCCAAACCTCCTACCCAAGAGAATTATCGGAAGAAGAGGCTTTTATACAACATTTCTTCAATATTCCGGAGCCTCAAGCCCAACAGATAAAACCAGTGTTTCATCACAGACCTGTAATTACAGAGCACCTGTTCGTCTTGATCACCGTCATACTTATTGTTATACTGATCCATATCCTGGATAGCCGGCAGCAAATGGCACTGGCCTATGAGAAACTCAAAACAGAAAATCTACAATCATCCTACAATGCCTTAATGGGACAGATCAATCCCCACTTCTTTTTCAACTCCTTAAACGGATTAAACTCATTGATCAGAAGCGGTGAAAAAGAACAAACACTCACCTATCTCGATGAACTGTCCAATGTATTCCGCTATATCCTTCAAAGCAATAAAAAAGAACTGGTCAGCCTGGCAGAAGAACTTGAATTCGTAAAAGCCTATACCTATCTATTAAGCGTCAGGTACGAAGGGAAACTATTCTTCTCCATTCAGGTAGACAGCACATATCTACTCTGGTATTTACCAATGCTAAGTGTTTTACCGCTAATAGAGAACGCCGTCAAACACAATGTAATCAGCAAACAATACCCCTTACAGGTAGATATTTATACCACAAAGGATCAGTATCTGATTATATCCAATAAAATACAGCCGAAGGTCGAAGAGAACGAACGCAGCGGAATCGGATTGAAAAACCTGTGGGGGCGCTACAAGATGCTGACCGGCAAAGACATTCAAATGTCTAAACAAAAAGAATATTTTAAAGTATCATTGCCATTACTCAATAAACCCATTTCTGTATGAAAGCAATTATCATTGAAGACGAAACAGCTGCCGTCACCAGCCTAAAGGCTATTCTTGCCCAAAACAAAGTCGTTCCCATTGAAGTCGTAGCCGAACTGGAAAGTATTGAAGAAAGCGTCTGTTACTTTAAAAACAACCCACATCCCGATATCATCTTTATGGATATCCACCTGGCAGATGGAACCGCATTTAAAATATTCGAACAAGTCGAAATAGACGCACCTGTCGTTTTTACGACAGCCTACGACGATTATGCATTACAGGCCTTTCAAGTAAGCAGCGTTGATTATCTATTAAAACCAGTCACCTTAATCTCCCTGGAACGATCACTGAATAAACTTCGCCTATTCAATACAGAACAGCGATTGGAACACATCCGGAAGACCAATAAAACCATAACAAGCCGTCACACGATAAAAAGCTTATTGATTATGCTGCCTGATAAATTCTACCCATTACCGGTAGAACAAATCTGCTATATCTATACAACCAATGAAAAAGTCACAGCCTACACAATGGATGGCAAACAACATCCCGTAGACAGTACGTTGGATGCATTAAGCGAACAATTAGACGAGAATATATTCTTCAGGGCCAACCGCCAGTTCATCATCTCACGCCAGGCCATCAAGGACATCGAATTATGGTTTGGAAGCCGCCTATCCGTCAACCTCATTATCCCAATCCCCGAACGAATTATCATCAGTAAAAACAAATCACCAATCTTAAAGAAATGGATCCTCTCCGAAGAGTAAAAAAATAAATCGACCTACCACGAAAAGGCGTTTCACCCATCGAATTAACCGATTCACCCCGCCTTAACTTTTCTTTACTCATCTTTCCCTTTTCTTTGTACCACATTCATAAGGCATTATGAGTGTAAGAACTATCCGATTTTGCGATGTTGATTGAATACTGTCTTTTCAGTTATTCTCAGGAAAATAGTTCTTTGGGGTACATTTATTCGCCGGATTTACAGGGGTAAACCGGATAATAAAAACAGATAAAAGCAGTCCTATAACGATCTATCCATAACGATTATTCTTTGTGGATACAGATGATGATTAAAGGCAGAAAGATTGACTGATCCGTAGGACTGCTTATGTACCCGCCATATTCACTTTTCATTTCCTGGAATGGAGAATGGGGTCTCCATTCGACCGGGCAACCGGAACGTAAACATTTCAATCAAGGGATGCCGGCATAAATCCAACTCGTTCAATAGAATAAAAATCCTATTCCTAACCGACATCCCTCTGATTGGAATAACCATAAATAAACCAACCCGATTTCTCAAAAAAAATAAGCCTGATCTCCAAAAGACCAAGCTTATCTATACCATTTTATATGAATCAAACTAAACCTGCGGATGAACAACACAAAATGTGCCGGAAGCTTTAGCTACCAACGTCTCATCACAATAGATCTCACACTCTGAAAAATGCACATTCCGTCCCGGCTTAATGACATAACCGATTGCCCTTAACTCCTTCCCCCAGGCAGCCCTGAGAAACGAAACTTTCATCTCAGCCGTCAATACATCTTTTTCGATCGGTGTCATAGTGTATGCCGCAAAACCGGCAATCGTATCCGCTAAAGCTGCCAATACGCCACCATGGCTGACCCCACTATACTGTTTCTGCTCCTCCTGTAAAGGCATACGAGCCTCTACCCTGCCCGCTTCGATTACTGTAAATTCAATGCCCAGAAAATTGACATACGGATTCAAACGCGCACGTTCCCGTAATTTCTGTTCAACAGCTTTATCCATAGCGTATACCTCGTAATTAAATCATCTGAACTTCAACTCCTTTGCCTTCCATTCAGCAACCAACTCCGCGATTGTTTCCTTAACCGATACAATATTTTTTGCCCGCCAGGCATTGCTTCCAGCAAACGCATACCCTTTTTCAAAATTCCCCCTGAAGGCATTATAGAGCGCCAAAACAATACAATACGGACTACGTGAAATATCACAAGTCTTTATGCAATTAAACGGACACGATTTAGGCTGTTGGATCCCAGCTTTTACCTTCTCAAGAAAAGACGAATGAATCGCACGCCCCGGCATACCTACCGGACTTTTAATGATTTCAATATCCGCTTCATGCGCATTGATATAACTCATCTTGAAATCTTCCGAAGCATCACATTCGGTCGTCGTCACAAAACGCGTACCCAACTGTACCCCTGAAGCACCAAGTTCCATCATACGACGAATATCTTCCCCCGTATAAATACCACCTGCAGCAATGACAGGAATACTTTTATGGTATTTCTCTTCAAAAAGAGACACCTCGTGAACAACCTGAGGCAATAGTTCTTCCAAAGAAAAAAGTTGATCTTCCAACTGATTCTCTTTATACCCAAGATGTCCGCCTGCTTTAGGCCCTTCAAGAACAACAGCATCCGGAAGATATCCATAATTATTCTGCCACTTCTCACAAATAATCCGCACCGCACGGGCACTGGATACGATCGGCACTAATTTCGTTACACTATCTTTATGTAGAAAAGAAGGCAAGTCTAATGGTAATCCGGCACCACTAAAGATGACATCCACCTTTTCAGCGATACTCGTTTTTACCAATTCAGCAAAATCAGAAAGAGCAACCATGATATTAACACCAATAATCCCCTTAGCCTTTTCACGGGCTCTACGGATCTCTTCAATCAGACCCAAATTGCCTGCTTCGGTATAGTTTGGTGACAGTTTCTTATATAAGAGGCCGAGTCCGGCAGCAGAGATAACCCCAATCCCCCCTTCATTGGCAACAGCTGATGCCAGATTCGAAAGAGAGATCCCGACTCCCATACCTCCTTGTATAATGGGTATACGAGCCTTTAAATTCCCAATTGTTAATGCTTTCATTTGATTTGATTCGATTTACAGAAAAAATACGCGGCAAAGGTAGCACAATAATTCGCTTTTTGTGCAATCCTGTTAAGAATATTGCACATTGATAAAAGAATTGTGCATAACACCCCTCCCACACAAGCAATTCAACTCTTTTAATCAGCAATTAAACCTTTCCTATTATTCCTTGTCTATTATTTCGAGCACTTACTAATAGATTGTTTAATTTGAAAATAGGTTTAGAAAATGAAAAAGGTATTAGGATTGTTTTTGGTTATCGTACTAAGTACCGCTTCTTTATTCGCACAGAATAACAGACGTGGTGGAATGGCAGATAGAGATTCGTTGAGAAAAGAACGGTTTGTAGCCGAATTGAGTTTGAATGATAAACAAAAAGCGGAGTTTCAAAAGATCAACGAAGCATTTATCGCCAAAGCTAAAGCCGAACGCGAAAAACAGCGTGAAGTGATGAAAGCCGAACGTGAAAAACAACAGCAAAAAATGCTGGCTATGACAGAAGAACGCAACGCTGAGATGAAAAAAATCATGACTGCGGAGCAATATCAGCAATATCTGGAAAAACAAAAGTCGCGCAACGGTAGTCGCGAATCATTCAACAGGGATAACCGCCCCGCGAACAACAAGGACCGATCGCATGAACAGCGCCATAGAAGAAATGACAAACGTAGATAAACGAAAAAAGTCCCCGGATTAAATCGGGGACTTTTTTCGTTTCCTTTATAACGTCTTCAGCTTCAAATTCCGCCACGCCACTTTAATACCGCCTCCATCATGAATCTGCAAAGCTATACGCCCTTGTCCGGCACCTATTTTTGCATCAGTCAAATCAACCATCGCTTCTCCGTTCAACCAGGTCTTCACATTATCCCCCTGTACACGGATACGAAGCGTATTCCAATCACCCTCTTTCAGGATCTCCTCTTTCTCTTCAGGAATCTGTACCAACCATCCACGTCCGTAAGATTCATAAATCCCTCCCGTATCATGATTTTTAGGAGCGACCTCTACCTGCCATCCATTCACTTTCACCCCCTCTTCGATAAAAGAACGGATAAAGACTCCCGAATTCCCATCGGCCTCCTGCTTAAACTCCACGCTTAAATCATAATCATCATAATATGCACGGGTAGCCAGATAACCATACGCTTTATCCGGACCGCTTTCGCAATACAGCAAGCCATCCTTGACATACCACAACTCTGTTCCGTAAGCTTCCCAACCAGATAAGTCTTTATCATTAAAAAGAGTCACTTCTTTTGACTGACGTGGCAACTCTTTCACCTTTATATTCCGGAAAGAAGCCGGATACCCATGATCCTGCAAACAGAATACCCCTTTATGAGCCAATCCGTATTCAGGCGCATCAGCCCATTTTCCACTGTTCTTACGGGCAAACCAATCCTCGGTCCAAGCCTCATAATCAATCGTTTTTACCCCATTCATCCAAAATTCCACATGACCGTTATCAAACACAATCTGAGCATTATTCCACTCCCCATAAGGATTTACCTTTACATTCGACAAATCAGGTAAATACATGGCATAATCCACGCCCATTTTCTGCCAAGGTTCAAGCGCTGATTCAAAATTAACATCGTCAATCAGCTGATACTCCGGCCCTGTCACATATGGAACTGCATATTGTGGACGTTCAACTACATGGTATAACATCCCGCTATTCCCCCCTTTTTGTAATTTGAAGTCCCATGACAAAATAAAATTCTCAAATTGTCTGTTGGTGACAATATAACCGCTTTCATCACTCCCCTCTCCTTTGGCTTGAATACATCCGTCCACCACATGCCAAGGCTGCGTCAGCGACGTACCGTTATAATCTTTCCAGCCATTCAACGTCTCTCCGTCAAACAAGAGTTCCCACCCTTCAGCGATCTCCTCCGGGCTAAGCGTGTTCGGCTTATTCCCTGAACAAGAGAAAAAGAGTAAAGTGCTCACACAAAACACAAGAACCTTTGCATCAATCAATTTTCCTACTACAGATTTCATTTTAGATCTATTTATTGGTTAAAAACTATGGAAATGAAAGACAAAGATAATAATATTCTCTGTTCACCTAACCCGTGTTCTACATAAACCAACAAAGAGTTATAGATCTGTTCTACACCATCTGTATTAAGAACATTGCCTGATTTCCGAAGTATTTGCATCGATTTCCTACACCATCCAATAGAAAGAAACACAGTTTCCAAGTTGTTTTTTTGTTACACCTGTCCCGTCCTAAAATTGGTTGTCAAGTTTGACTGTTTCTAAGTTTCGAAAAAGACCAAAACACTCATGGTCCTTAAAAGAGTTTACAAACATAG
>NZ_JARXWG010000027.1 GCF_029893105.1 Parabacteroides sp. PF5-9
TATGTTTGTAAACTCTTTTAAGGACCATGAGTGTTTTGGTCTTTTTCGAAACTTAGAAACAGTCAAACTTGACAACCAATTTTAGGACGGGACAGAATAATGTTCTTATTTCTATAGGATAACATCGGAAATAGAAGCTGAATCTTTCAAAAATAAATAATAGAGCTGAAGCGGAAGAACTGTACAATAATAGAAAGATATCATATTGAAAAGCGATTTTACCGGCATCAATCGATATAATAGAGCAATTTTAAAGATATTTTAACAGATTGATTACTCCTTATCGCTTCTAGAGGAGATAAAGAGTGGAATATCAGATTTTTAATCAGAAACCTATTCTTTACGGGTTGGAAAGGATAGAATATGTACGGTTACACCGACAGTTATTAGTATTAACAAAATTTTTATTAACAGGGGTTTTATCAGGCAAAAGACGGCGAACAGGATTGATGCCCACATGACGCTTAACGAAACTATTTTCGCTCGCTTCGGAATCGCTTTATCCACCATATAAGCTTTCATATACGAACCAAAATAACGGTTACTCATCACCCGTTCGTATAAACGTTCGGAGCTGCGTATATAAAACCAGCAAGTAAGCAGCCAGAAAGGAGTGGTTGGCAATAAAGGCAGAAAAATACCGATAGCACCCAAAATCAAAAAAACAGTCCCTAAAACAATGTATATAATTTTTCTGGTCTGATTCATCTATTCCACTGTATATGTTTGGATTTCTTTGAATCCATTGAGAAAATCAGATATCTTCATCCGTTTTTTTCCGGCAATCTGCAAAGACAATAATCGGATAAAACCATCCTTAACGGCGATCTCCAGTGTATTCTTCTGATCGGCTTTTAGAGTGCCGACAGGTAAATGGTGGACGGTTACTATTTTTTCCGTATCGTAAATTTTTAATGTTTGCACGCTCCCATCCGGAGCCTTCAACTGGGTCCATGCTGCCGGATAAGGCGATAAGCCTCTGATGAAATCATAAATCTTCTGGATTGGTTGTGTCCAGTCGATCCGACAGGTTTCTTTAAAAATCTTTGGAGCAGGAAAAAGTTCGGTTTCTTCGGAGTAAAATTCGCTTTGATCAAATGTTTTAACATTATTTTCCAAAACAGCATGTACCGTTTCAACAACTAACTCTGCTCCTAACGCCATCAATTTATCATGAACCAGACCGACATTATCTGTCTCTTCGATAGGTATACGTTTCTGAAGAATGATTTTTCCCGTATCCATACCATGCGTCAGAAAAAAGGTGGTAGCCCCGGTTTCTTTTTCACCATTGATGATGGCCCAATTGATTGGAGCGGCTCCCCGGTATTGCGGTAATAAAGAGGCGTGCAAATTGAAGGTACCAAACTGCGGCATAATCCATACAACTTCCGGAAGCATCCGAAAGGCTACAACAACTTGTAGATCGGCATTTAAAGCACGTAAATCCGATAAAAACGACTCTTCTTTGAGTTTTTCCGGCTGCAGAACCGGTAAACCGACTGATTCCGCATATTCTTTCACCGGACTGGGTTGCAATACACTTCCATGTCTGCCGATCGGCTTATCCGGAACAGTGACCACCCCAACCACATTATACCCTTCTTCAACTAAAACGCGCAGACTTTCCACTGCAAATTCGGGAGTCCCCATGTAAACAATACGTAAATCCTCTTTTTTCATCTCTTTTTGCTATTACTCTTCTGAAAAATGATCCACTAAAACTTCACGATACGAATTAAAAATCTTCGATTTCGACATGAAACCGATATAAAGTCCCGCTTCATCTACAACGGGCAGATTCCAGGCTTTTGTATCATCAAAGATTTTCATCACCTGATCCATCGGCATATTCAAACGTATTTTAGCGGGTGGATAAACCATGAATTTGGACACATGAAAACGTTCATATAATTCCGGTCGAAACATAATATTACGGATATTATCCAATAGTACGATCCCTAACAGTTTGCCTTTTTCGTCGACCACCGGGAACATATTACGGGAACTCTTGGCGATAACTTTTACCATATCTCCCAATGACATCTGGGGCAAGACGGTCTGAAAATCCTTTTCAATGACACTATCTTTGCTTAGCAACGTTAATACCGCTCTATCTTTATGATGGGTGAGCAACTCCCCTTTTTGTGCCAGACGCATCGAATAAATGCTATGAGGTTCAAACATCAATATCGTGATATACGAACTAATGGATACGATCATCAGGGGCAAGAAAAGATCATAACCTCCGGTTAATTCGGCAATCAGGAACACTCCGGTAAGAGGGGCATGCATCACAGCAGCCATAATCCCGGCCATACCCAGTAAAGCAAAGTTTTTCTCCGACAAATAGCGGGTGAATTCGAAATAATTAGAGGTATGAGCAAATATAAAACCGGCGATACAGCCCAGAAATAAACTTGGTGCAAATATACCCCCGCAACCTCCTCCTCCATTTGTCGCACTGGAAGCAAATACTTTTGTCAGAAGAATAAGTACAAGAAAAACAAGAATTCCCCAATATGAACTATTCCATTCATAAAACAAACTCTTATCCATGATGTTAGCAAACTGGCCATTTAACAAGGAACCGATGGTATCATATCCTTCACCATATAGCGGAGGAAAAAGAAAGATCAACACACTCAACAGAACGCCTCCTAACAGAAACTTTTTCCAATACACATTTAGTTTTCGAAAGACACCTTCTACTTTATTCATCACACGGGTGAAATATAACGAGACTAATCCGCAAAAGATTCCTAACAACAACACATACGGAATACGTTCTATTTCAAAAATCTCAGTCTGCGAAAACTTAAACATAGCCTCTGTGCCTGTAAAGATATAAGAGACTGTTGCTGCTGTTACGGAAGAGATCAATAGTGGTAAAACAGAAGTCATCGTCAGATCTAAAAGCAACACTTCGATCACAAAAACCAACCCGGCAATCGGTGCTTTAAAGATTCCGGCAATGGCCCCTGCAGCTCCACAACCGACCAGAAGCATCAATGTTTTCTGTTCCATTTTGAACAGTCGTCCCAGATTTGACCCTATGGCCGCCCCCGTCAATACGATAGGCGCTTCCGCCCCTACAGAGCCCCCAAAACCGATCGTAACCGAACTTGCCACTAACGAGGACCAGGTATTATGAGGTTTTATCCTGCTTTTCCGTTGAGAGATGGCATATAATATTTTTGTTACCCCATGACTGATATCATCCCGTACAATATATTTCACAAAAAGCCCGGCAAGCAGAATCCCTACAACCGGATACAATAAATAGAGAAAATTGACCTGGTCGGCATTAAAATTGCCTGTTAATAGATGTTGGATAAAATGGATCAACTGTTTTAAGAAAATAGCTGCCGCCGAGGTACATATCCCCACCAAAAAACTTACAATCAGGATAAAATGCTTTTCCTTTATATGTTTGTCACGCCAGGAAAGAAATTGATAAAAAAGATTTTCTTTTGCCATTGTTATATACCTTTACCGGTAACTACCGTTTTAACCGTATTAATCAGAATTGTAATATCTAAAGTCAGAGACATATTTTCATAGTATAAGATATCATAATGCAACCGTTCGATCATCTCTTCTACATCTCCGGCATACCCATATTTAACCATGCCTAAAGAGGTGATTCCGGGACGAACATTATGCAACAGATAATAATAAGGTGCTTTTTTAACGATTTGATCGATATAAAATTTCCGTTCAGGACGCGGACCGACTAACGACATGTCTCCTTTCAGTACGTTCCAGAATTGAGGCAACTCATCGATACGGTATTTACGCATGATTTGCCCCAAAGGAGTGATACGCGGATCGTTTTCCGCAGAGAGTAACGGACCGTCATTTTCCGAATCCGTATACATCGTTCTAATTTTGTAGATCATAAAAGGTTTACCTCTATACCCAATGCGTTCCTGTTTAAAAAATACGGGACCCGGAGAGTCTTTTTTCACACGCCGGGCAAGATAAATAAAGACAGGAAGTAGTAGAATTAACGCGATTATGGAAACGAATTTATCCAAAAATAATTTGATGTTTTTTTCTGCTTCTGAAAAGTTATTATCCGTCACATCGATTAAGGGTGCTCCATAGATCGTTTTAATATTTACCCGGGATAATATGTTCGAATTATCAACCAACATTTTAATCGGACACTTATAGCGGTATAACGAATAAAGAATATCCAGTTGTTTCTCCGTTTTCATCGATTCTACTGCGATAACCAGTTCATGGATCGAATTTTTCTCCATAATTTCAGGAAGATCATCCAAGCCTCCGAATACCTTCTTGTGATCCACTTTTATATGCGAAGAGTCTTCCGATATAAATCCGGAAATTTCATAACCGGCATCATAGAGTTCCTTTGCAACCTTGGCGGCTTTCTTCCCGGCACCAATGATCAATACACTTAACGCCCAATCTCTTCGTTTGATTTTCCGAATTCCATTCTGAGTGATGATCAGACGGGGGATATAGGTCATAAAAAACTGAATACCTAATAGGGCAAAGAATAGTTCATAATAGATCTCAAACGAACGGGGCAGATCATTGAGCACAACTACGAAAAAAACCAGTACGACTCCAATAAGAACGGTCAATAAAGTAGAAAAAAACTCTTTTAACCGGGATTTTCCGAAAGGTTTATTGTAATAGCCGGAAAAATAATAAAGCACAAGCCAGAAAAAAGGAATAATAATCTGACCTTTTAACACCTGATAATATAACAAAAAGGAATGTAATGAATTGAAACCTTGATCTACAGCTACATCATAATACCGTACCAGATTAAAGATCAACCATGCCAAAGCTGCAGTGATTAAATCTGTCAATATATATTTACTTCGCTGTAAATTCTTGTTCATTACTGAGTTACCTTATAAGTTGAATCAACCCACCCGATCCCAGCTTAAGAATACCTGAAGGCTGAACCTTGCGCTGATCATCCTGTCGATAGTTGACTATATAATCAACGCCATTTTTTATCTTTTCTGATATCTCAGTAAAATTTGCAGGAAAAGGCTCTCCACTGATATTGGCAGAGGTTGATACCAGCGGTTTACGAAAACGCTCACATAATTTCTTTGAAAAAGCTTCATTTGTAATACGGATACCGATACTTCCGTCTTCTGCCAACAGATTATTCGCCAGATTACGACCTTCTGAATAAATAATGGTCAGTGGTTTATCTGAAACCTCTATCAGATCCCAGGCTATCGAAGGAACATCGGTAACATAAGTCTCCAATTTCACCGAATTATCCAGTAAAACAATCATCGCTTTATGATCTGTTCGATTCTTCAATGTATAGATCTTCCGGACAGCTTCTTCGTTCGTTGCGTCGCAACCGATACCCCATATCGTATCGGTCGGATAAAGGATTAAACCTCCAGCCTGTAGAATCTGACAGGCTTTATTAATATCTTCCGTCATAAAATGCACAAATTTGTACAAAAGTACAATCATTCAGGATTATAAAAAAATAATAATAACAAAACTATTTTACTCAAGCTATAGCTATTATCCCATGAATAATTTCTAACTTTACGGATTTAATTATATCCAATAACAAATCAGATTGATTTACAGGAATATAATACATCAAATAAAAAAAAGAAAAATAATATATAATGACAAACAAATGGAACTTTCAAACTCCAACAGAAGAAGAATTACATAAAACAGATGAGTTAGCGAAAAAGTTAGGGATCAGTTCCACGATTGCACTCTTGCTTATTCAGCGTGATATTACCTCTGTAGGAGAAGCAAAAAAATTCTTTAAACCTAACCTAAATGACTTACACGACCCGTTTCTAATGCCAGACATGGAGAAAGCGGTGAAAAGGTTAAATAAAGCGCTGGGGAACAAAGAAAAAATTTTAGTATACGGAGATTACGACGTGGACGGAACAACTGCTGTTTCTTTAGTTTACAGGTATTTACGTCCATTTTCTTCCACATTGGATTATTATATTCCTGATCGCTATGATGAAGGGTATGGCATCTCGTATAAAGGCATTGATTATGCCGTTGAAAACGGAATAACTTTAATCATCTCTTTAGACTGTGGTATCAAAGCCATCGAAAAAATCGAATACGCCAAACAGAAAGGGATCGATTTCATTATCTGCGACCATCACATGCCTGATGATGTTTTGCCTGATGCTGTAGCCGTCCTTGATGCAAAAAGAATAGATTCGACTTACCCCTATGATCATTTATCCGGCTGTGGTGTCGGCTTTAAATTCATGCAGGCTTTTGCTCAAAGCAATAACTTCCCCTTTTCGGATCTCGAAAAATTGTTAGACCTGACCGCTGTCAGTATAGCTTCCGACATCGTTCCGATCACTGGAGAGAACAGGATACTCGCTCACTACGGGTTAAAACAATTAAATAATAATCCCAGCATGGGATTAAAAGGGATCATCGATATTTGCGGACTGAACGGGAAAGAGATTACGATTAGTGATATCGTTTTCAAAATTGGCCCCCGTATCAATGCATCCGGAAGAATGATGAATGGAAAAGAGGCCGTTGACCTATTATTGGCCAAGGACAGCAAATCCGCTCGTGAGAAAAGTGAAAATATCAATCAATACAACGATGAAAGGCGGGAATTAGATAAAAAAATAACTGATGAAGCCAATGCGATTATTGATCAGTTTACCAATATGGAAGATCGCAAGGCCATTGTTGTTTACGATAAAAATTGGCATAAAGGAGTCATTGGTATTGTCGCTTCGCGGTTAACGGAAAAATATTATCGCCCGGCAGTGGTTCTTACCAAATCATCCGAATTGATCACCGGATCTGCTCGTTCTGTAACAGGTTTTGACATTTACAAAGCTATTGAGAGTTGCCGTGATTTATTGGAAAATTTCGGCGGTCATACCTATGCTGCCGGTCTCTCTTTGAAAGAGGATAATCTGGAAGCTTTCACCAATCGATTCCTCGAATTGGCCGCTGCAGAGATTATTCCCGAACAAATGACTCCACAGATTGATATTGATGCCGTTCTTGATTTCAAAGAGATCAATTCCAAATTGATGCATGACCTCAAAAAAATGAGTCCGTTTGGACCGGATAATCAAAAACCCGTTTTCTGTACCAAGAATGTCAGAGATTTTGGGACAAGTAAGCTGGTTGGTAAAGATCTGGAACATATAAAACTCGAACTGATCGATGATACATCCAACACCCCTATTCATGGTATTGCATTTGGGATGCACCAATTTAATGATCATATCAAAAAGATGAGACCTTTTGATATTTGTTACACCATAGAAGAAAACACCTACAACGGGAATACCTCTATTCAACTGATGATTAAAGACATTAAGCCCAACTGACCGATAAAAACAGGTGGATATCTACCATGAAATATTAGAGAAATACTGGGGATATAAAACCTTCCGTCCCCTACAAGAAGAGATCATCCATTCCATTTGTGCCCGAAAAGACACCTTGGGACTTATGCCTACCGGTGGAGGGAAATCAATCACCTTTCAGGTGCCTGCGCTCACTATGGAGGGGGTTTGCATCGTTGTAACCCCTTTAATTGCTTTAATGAAAGATCAGGTAGATAACCTCCGGAAGGTAGGTATTAAAGCTACCGCTGTCTATTCCGGAATGACCCGCCAGGAGATCATCACCCAGTTGGAAAACTGTATTTTTGGCAACTACAAATTCCTTTACGTCTCTCCCGAACGTCTAAATACGGATCTATTCCGCAGCAAACTGGAGGCTATGACAGTCTCATTCCTTGTTATAGACGAAAGCCATTGTATTTCTCAATGGGGGTATGATTTTCGTCCTTCCTACCTGAGAATTACAGAGGTGCGCAAACAATTACCCGACATTCCGGTTCTGGCCCTTACGGCAACAGCTACCCCCGAGGTTGTAAACGACATTCAGGAGAAACTCGGTTTCAAAGAGAAAAATCTATTTCAGACAAGCTTTGCCAGACCTAATCTCTCCTATACCGTCCGGAAAACAGAAGACAAAATCAATTCACTTATCCAGATATTAAAAAGAGTAAAAGGAACCGCTATAGTTTATGTGCGTAATCGTAAACGCACCAAAGAAATAGCGACAATCCTCACAGGTGAACAGGTCTCAGCCGATTTTTACCATGCAGGTCTTAATCGCGAAGAAAAAACGCATAAACAAAACCGTTGGAAAAACAACGAATGTCGTGTGATCGTATCGACCAATGCCTTTGGTATGGGTATCGATAAACCAGATGTTCGTTTGGTAATCCATATGGATATGCCCGGATCACTGGAGGAGTACTTCCAGGAAGCCGGAAGAGCCGGACGGGATGGGCAGAAAGCGTATGCCGTAGCCCTTTGTTCCGGTACCGACAATGCAACCTTAAAAAAACGATTAGCTGATGAATATCCGGACAAAACATTTATCCATCGTGTTTACGAAGCTTTAGGAAACTATTATCAAATAGCTGTAGGCTATGGATTAGAGACTGTTCATGATTTTTCTTTATCCGATTTCTGTGCGGCATATCGGTTTTCTCAATTGCCAACCCATCATGCACTTAAAATATTGGAACTATCAGGATACATCGAATACACCGAAGAATTAGACAAAACCTCCCGCCTAATGTTTGTTGCAACCCGGGACGACCTCTATAAGTATCTGCATCAGGATAAACGAACTGATGAAGTCATACAAACAATTCTTCGTTCATACACCGGTCTTTTTGCCGATTACGTATACATTGATGAATCGGTCATTGCCACCCGGACAGGAATGAGTTACCGGGAGATCTACGAGATCTTAACCGCACTTTCCAAATACAGGATCGTCCATTATATCCCACAGAAAAAAACTCCGTTAATCATCTATACACAAACAAGAGAAGAACAAAAATACCTAACCATACCCCGCTCTGCCTACGAAGAGCGGAAAGAACGATTTGAAAAGCGGATACATAAAGTACTCGATTACATCAACGAGGAACATGCCTGCCGGAGTCGTCTGCTCCTCGCTTATTTCGGAGAAAAAAAGTCTATAGATTGTAGAATCTGCGATACCTGTCTCGCTAAAAACGATTCGGGCTTAAGCAATCACGAATTCAATCAAATCAGAGATACGTTACTAAAAACAATCGATGATCAACCACAAGCCATCCGGGAACTGGTCAACGCCCTCCCCTTTCCTGCAGAAAAAAGTATTATGGTCATCCGGTTTCTGGCTGATCACGACGACCGGTTCATTCTTGAAGACGGTTTCTTACGACTATTTTTAAATTAAGGCATTTTATACAACTTACGCAATGACACTGTCGTTTCCGTCGGAAAATCATGAGGAATAGCCTGGGTTACTTTTCCTGTAGCCGCCCATTCAGCACCTCTTAACAATAACACTTGAAAACCGGTGCATTGCATCGCCAGGCAATCCTCGACTGTCGGCCCCGCATGTCCTAACATCAGATGAAAAATACGTGCTTTCCCATAATCAACAGTAAAGACCAACGGTTCTTCACGTCCGGAACCGCCGGTTTCTTTATCCGAATAGGCTGTATACAAGAGTGAGCCAATATTACCCGGACCACGCATCCGATCATACAATTCATCTGTCGCATGCCGCCACTTCAATGGCAATCCTTGAATCACCGGATGATTGGCTTCACGGCTATTCATTACATACTCATGCTGGCGTCCGTGTGATCCACCGACTCCCGGTGTATGATCTTTCACAAGCCGACCGTCTTGCCAATAAACATAAGGACCAGCCTTCTCATTACGTCCTTCCCAACCGCCCAGTGCACATATTTCATTGAATTCCTTCCAGTTAACAAACGCATTATCCGCCGCATGATAAATAACTAACCCTCCTCCATTATTGATATACTCAAGAAAACGGCGATTTGTCTCTTCCGGCCAGGCATCTCCATTATAGTCTAAAACGACCAAATCATAAGGAGTAAAATCGACTATAAAATTTGACATATCACTCCCCTTCTCCGGAGAGACCGAAAACGTAACGGTGAATAGGTCGGAATTTTCCAAAATCTGCTGGATGACTAAATGGCTAACTTGCCAATTATGGTTGTTTTGTCCTGTAATTAGGAGCGTTTTGATGGGTTTCTGTGAAAACAGGTTTCCAGCCGCAAACAATACGGTCAATAGGAAAAAAAATTTACATACGGTGTGTTTTTTCATGATATACATTCGTTTAATTATACAGACAAATGTAATAATTCCCTGTGAATTATATATTTTTGCACTGAAAAAGAAATATAAACTGATATGATTTTACTGCGCCGTTGTGCATTGCTCCTTTGTTATTCAATTCTTTTTAGCTTTACGTTATCTGCCGATTGGAGAGATAAAACCGAACTGTTAATCTACTCTCCACGCTATTTCGGACCAAATGCCTTTCCTATTCCGGAACTCCGTTCAGGCCTGGTCGGTTCACGCTTTGAAGCGGAAGTCAGGGGGGAATATCACTACTATTCCGGCGATAAGACCAAGGATCTATACGGCCGTCTCTTTTTGCCCATCGTGCGTGGACGTGCCGCAATAGAAGTGAGTTTCGTATACAAAGAGGACTACAAAATGACTCCAGAAACACGCGATGAACGCAATGCTGTCGACGTGACCAGCCCCATCTCATACAATGGAGACATCGTTGTATCCGGACTTTTTCAACTATTAAAGAGCGAAAAATGGGTGGATGCCATGTTCAGTTTTAATCTTAAAACGGCGAGTGGCGGACGTTTATGCGACGCTCGTTTTACCGATGCTGCGGCCTATTGGTTTGATCTGACATTAGGTAAAAACCTATATCAGTCTACCAATCAGCAATTCACGTTGCGAATGCAAGGACTCGTCGGGTTTTATTGCTGGATGACCAATGATATGGTTCACAGACAAAATGATGCGATCTCTTATGGGATCGGATTGACCGGTATATATCGTCATTTCACGCTTACAAGCGATCTTTCGGGTTTCCATGGATATGAGAAAAACGGAGACCGACCGATGACTCTGCGCAATCATTTATCGTATGAAATCAAGAAAAATATCATTTCCTTTCGGTACAATCACGGAATGAAAGACCGATTATATGACACCTATTCATTAGCCTATATCCGATGTTTCTAATCAATATGAGAAAAGAATTTTTACTTTCAATAGCCTGTATAACAGTTTCTTTTTCAGCAAATTTGTTCGCTCAGGAAAAACAAGTCACCATTGAAACAAGCGTTGGAACCATGAACGGGATACTCTACGATGACGTGCCCAATCATGTTCGAGCCTTCACCCAAAGAGCAACCAAAGGCGATTTCAACAACACATTGTTTACCCGTGTCATTCAAGAGTTTATGATACAAGGAGGAGCGCCCGATTCAAAAAATGCACCGGCCGGAGCGCGTATCGGTTTCGGTGACAGAAATGCAGAAATACTGCCGGAGATGCAACCCAACCATTTTCATAAAAAAGGAGTAATCGCTGCTCCACGACAAAACGATGATATAAATCCACAGAAAAAATCAGACACCTCACAGTTTTTCATTGTCCAGGGAAAGGTGTATCGCCCCGGAGAACTCGATACATTGCAACTTATCGCCAATGTTCCGATACGCCGTAAAGCGATGAACGAATTCTATCATCCGTACAAACAAGAGATGGATTCGTTAAAAGAGGCTGATCCTGTGGCATATAACAACTGGGCTAAAGAGGTGAATATGAAGGTGGATTCGGTACTTCGTGCGACTCCTGGCCACCTGATTTTTAGTGAAGAACAAAAAGAGGCCTATACCACAATCGGAGGAAGTCATCACCTGGATGGGGAATATACCATTTTTGGAGAGATTACCGAAGGATTAGAAATCATTGATCTGATTGCTAATCAGCCTAAAGATGCCTACAACCGCCCTAAGAAAGATATTAAAATTATCCGTATCACCGTTAAATAACCAATTGCCTTAACATTCTTTTATAAAACAATCAATCTAATTGATTATCAATAAAAAAGACAAACAACACACTCTCGGCAATGCAAGAAAAGATCCATATCACCGGGTGAAAACCCTTGATACTTAACTTTATTTCACAAAAATGCAACATCTTCCCTTAAATCTAAACAAAGATCATTCAAATCAGCAAAAGAGTAGAGTCGGTAATAAATAATCCACAAATGAGTGATCCATCCTTCATTCCTCTCATTGTTATTTGATCATTATCTACACAGGAATAATAATTCGCATCATCCGGCTCCGATAAAAATAGAAACTCAAAAGAAAAATCACATCGACAGGTTTAGTAGAAAACAACTCTTTTTCTATGCATAACCCCTTCCCGCCGAACAAAAAGAGAACAAACGGGATTTACAATTGTAATTCTATCCCGGCAAAGGAGGTTAATTATAGAAGAATTCATATAAACAGACAGTTTCAGCCCATAAAAGGTCAAATCAAGAAGAGTTCAAAAGGTATTATCCTCAACTCTATATGCTGCATCCAAACAATATTTCAGCACTTTCTATTACAGTTTCCCGAAACATCCGGAACACTTTTTTGTTAGAGGTACGTCTAAAATAATTTAGAGGTAGGTGTAAATCGATTTAGAGGTACGTCTAAATTCGTTTAGACGTACCTCTAACAAAAAACAGACCTACCTCTGCCCAAAATATACCTCAATCAAAAACAGAAAAAGAACGAGGAGATTTACTTTTTTATTGCAAACCCTGTTAAATACTGACAAGTTACAAATGCAAACAAGCTTTTTATAAGGGACTATAATTTTTCGGCAAGATTTTCTGCACACCGCTCCCCATCAATGGAGGCAGAGATAATTCCACCCGCATAACCGGCTCCTTCGCCACATGGAAACAGTCCTTTCAAAGTGACATGCTGAAGTGAATCGTGATTACGTAAAATTCTGACAGGCGAAGAAGTGCGCGTTTCCATACCGATCAATAGGGCATCTTTTGTCAAAAAGCCTTTTGAGATTTTTCCAAAATGACAGAAACTTTCCCGCAATTTCGTTGAAATTTGAGCAGGAAGCCAAAAATGGATCGGAGAGGCTAAGAGACCCGGTGAGTAGGAAGATTTTGGTAAATCAAAAGAATTCCGTCCTTCTACGAAGTCGGTCATCCGCTGAGCAGGTGCTGTTTGCTTCATTCCGCCATTGATCCAGCACAGCTCCTCTAATTTCTCCTGTAACATCATCATTTTCAATGGGTAATCATCATTTGTTTCCAATTGTAACTCTGCCGAAAACAGCCCGAAATCCTCCGGACGTACCTCGACAACCATTCCTGAATTGGCCCATTGAGAACCTCTGTTAGAGGGGGACATTCCATTGACAACAACCTGCTTCGGACCACTTGCCGCCGGAACCACAAAACCGCCCGGACACATACAGAAGGAGTAGACTCCCCGGCCGCCGGATTGGTTTACAAAACTATACTCTGCAGCCGGAAGATAGTCGCCCCGGCCTTCTCTGCGATGATACTGAATCTGGTCGATCAACTGCTGAGGATGCTCCAAACGCACGCCCATAGCGAGTCCTTTGGCTTCTATAGAAATCCGGGAATCATACAAATACCGATAAACATCACGCGCCGAATGACCGGTTGCTAAAATAACTGGACCTTGAAAAAGCTGTCCTGTATTTGTTTGAATACCAACCACCTCATTGTTCCGGATTACCAAGGCGTCCATACGTGTCTGAAAGTGGACCTCTCCCCCACACGCCTTAATCTTTTCCCGCATATTTTCAATAACCCGTGGTAGTTTGTCTGTGCCGATATGCGGATGGGCATCATACAAGATCGACTCATCGGCTCCGAACTGGCAGAAGATATTCAAAATACGTTCTACCGAGCCGCGCTTTTTACTGCGGGTATATAATTTCCCATCCGAGTAAGCCCCCGCTCCCCCCTCGCCAAAGCTATAATTCGATTCAGGATCTACCGTTTGCTCACGGCTAATCCGGGCAATATCTTTCCGGCGTTCCCGCACATCCTTTCCCCGCTCGATAACAACCGGACGTACCCCCAGTTCAATCAAACGAAGCGCAGCAAACAGACCGGCTGGTCCGGCGCCCACCACTACGGCTTGTTTTCCCTGACTTACATCCCGGTAAGCAATTTCCTGATAGGCTTTATCCTCCGGAGTTTCATCGACAAACAAACGCAGTTTCAGATTGACATAAATCGTTCGTTGACGGGCATCTACAGATCGTTTTAGGATACGAACCGCATGAATTTCATCAGGCTTTATCCCCGTTTCATGAAAAATAACTTGTTTGATAGCCTGTTCGTTCGCAGCTTCTTCCGGAAGAATGCGTAATTGTATTTCTTTGATCATAATGTCTTAATTCGGATGTTTGAGTTGCTTTTTACAATGGGCATGTTTCCGGTAAAAATAAAACAGTGCCTTTATATGCCGCCAACTCATTTTCGAGAAGAGATGTTTATTGGTCATGCGTTGATACTCGTGGATAAAAGAGACCTGTGGCAAATAACAGACCTCCCAGCCAGCTTCATTTGCTCGCAGACAAAAATCGGCATCCTCCGGACCATAAAAGATTTGCTCGTCCAATAATCCGATAGCTGTAAAAACTTCTTTGCGAATAAACTGACAGGCTCCAATCAAGTATTCAACCGAAAAAGGCACTTTTCCGTCCATTTGAGCCAAATAAAACTGTTTCCGGCTAAGCTGATTCACTTTTTCCCAAAATGCGCTTAAAACGCCTTTATTTGGCAAAATACGACAAAATACGTTATAGAGTTTATACCGAAACCAAGGATACCTGCGGCAACTATGCTGCACTTCCCCTTCCGAATTCATCAGTTTACAACCGCAAACACCACAATGTGGATGTTCATGCATAAATAAAAATAGCGCAGATAAGGCCGCTTTGTTGATCACCGTATCGACATCCAAAAGCCAGATGTACTCTCCCCTTGCCTGTTTTATTCCTTGATTGCGGGCTTTTGCCACACCTAAATTCACCTGATTTTGAAGCAGAATCAACGAATCCATTTTGTCCTGATACAAATGTATCAATTGAAGTGTAGCGTCTGTCGAGCCATTATCCACAATGATGATTTCATAGTCGGATAGATCTACCGTACTGGCTATAACGGCCTCCAGGCAATTGCGCAGATAACGTTCGGAGTTCCATGTCAGAATAACAATGCTCAACATATGTTCAGACTATCCAAATAATTTTATTTTCATAGCTTTTAAGGCTATTTTAAAATCGTTGTACGAAGAGAATTTCCGGATATTCTTCCAGATAAAAGAGGGCGACAAAAAGAATTTGATATTATTCCAGAATAAGAGTCTCTCCATCTGGGCAGCAGTCAGATTCGGATAATTCAAAATAGAATGCCGCTGCACATCCGTTGGGGTGTACTCCCCTCCTTCAATCCATCCGTTTTGCTTGGCCATGGTATAAAATTCAGTTGCAGGAAAAGGTGATACAATGTTAAACATCACTTGATCGACTTTCAACTTTTTGGCTTTCCGCAACGTATCCTTAATGGTCTCCGTCGTCTCAATCGGGCTGGTTCCGATCAGTATATTCAGTTTTACAGGCACTTTATATTTCTTCAATAAAGCGATAGCAGTATAGATCTGCTCTTCCTTAAACCCTTTCTTGATGTATGCAAGGATCTCATCATTAAACGATTCAACCCCCAGATCAACATACCGGCAATCATACATCTGCAATAAAAGAGCGATCTCCTCATCGATGGCATCAACTCGTGCCTGACATCCCCAGACAATACCATGTTTCTTCAAGGCTTCCCCGATAATCTTCAGTCGTTTTTTGTTTACGATAAAATTATCGTCCATAAAACCGATTGCCTTGTATCCTTTTTGAGCCAACGCTTCGATTTCCTGCACGACATTTTCCGGAGAACGAAAGCCTATCGGTGGTTTTTTATCTGCATTCTCACGTTTATACTCGATTTCACGGGCAAAAGTCAATGAACTCGGCACGCAATAGATACACTTAAACGGACAATTGCGTGATGAAACTACGGCCATATACGGCGAAACCTTTAGTTTCGGATTGGAAAAAGTATATTTTTCAATGAAATGGATAGCCGGAAAAGGCAGTTCATCCAGATTCTTGATCAGTGGACGCGTCGGATTGTGTATCACCCGGCGACCCACTTCATCATAATATGAAATGCCCCGAACCGATCTCCATTCCTCTCCGGAAAAGATATTTGCGATTAGTTCCCGGATCGTATCTTCCGGTTCGCCTCTTACCACCACCGCCTTGGGATGAATCAAAAACTCTTTTGTGAAATATGTGCTTCCCGGTCCAAGGAAAAGACACCAGGCGTCAGGACGGTGATCATGAATAAAGGCCTGTACCTGCATATCGGTCGGAACCGACAGATTCACCGACCAAAAACAATAACAGTCGCTGTCATCTTGCCGCAAAAAATCCAAACAATGTTCCTGAGATAATTGGTCCAATACAAAGTTTTTATACACCACCTCGTATCCTGCATTTTCCAAGACCGCAGCAACGGTCAATTCGTATATATTAGGCATATCGTAAACGACACGCGTACATCCTGCCGTTCGTTCGGCCGGTTTAAGTCCGTCGAATGAAGGGGGAGTGATAAATGTTATTTTCATATTTTCGTCTGCTTACTTATACATAAAACTGAAAGCACTGTTATTTATTGCATAATCCACAGGGGATATAAACAATGTCGCAATACAGTCCTCAATTTCAACTAAATAATAAACGGAAAGCTTCTTCTACTTTTCTTACTTGTACAACCTGGATCTGATAACCTTGCGTATCAACTCCTTTCAGGTTATTATAAGGTATGATTATCCGGGTAAAACCCAATTTTTGGGCTTCCAGGATTCGTTGTTCTATGCGGTTAACCGGACGAATTTCACCCGAAAGGCCGACTTCACCGGCCATACAAGTACCCGGTTCTATACTGATATCCAAGCTGGAAGAAAGAATCGCACTGATCACAGCCAAGTCGATAGCCGGATCGTTCACTTTCAAACCTCCTGCAATATTGAGGAATACATCTTTCTGACCCAGTTTAAATCCGGCACGCTTCTCCAATACAGCCAATAACATATTCATGCGACGAAGATCAAAACCTGTAGCACTCCGCTGCGGGGTACCATAAACAGCCGAACTGACTAAGGATTGTGTTTCGATCAAAAACGGACGAACCCCCTCTATAGTAGCGGCAATAGCAACCCCGCTCAACCCTTCATGATTCTGAGTCAATAGGAGCTCCGACGGATTATTCACTTCACGCAGTCCATTTTGTCGCATTTCATAAATACCCAATTCAGCGGTACTTCCGAATCTATTCTTAACACTTCTTAAGATACGGTACATATAATGTTGATCTCCTTCAAACTGAAGAACCGTATCTACGATATGCTCCAACACTTTCGGGCCGGCTATACTTCCTTCTTTATTGATATGACCGATTAAAAGCACAGGGATACCCGTTTCTTTAGCATATTTTAAGATTGTTGCACTACATTCGCGTACCTGAGAGATACTGCCCGGGGAAGATTCGATCGATTCGGTATAAATCGTTTGAATAGAGTCAACAATCATCAAAGAGGGCTGTACATTTTGTGCATGCGCAAAGATATGCTCCAAGTTTGTCTCACATAAAATATAACAATCCGGATTATCGTGTGTCAAACGATCAGCACGCAGTTTCAACTGTCGACTACTCTCCTCGCCCGACACATACAAAGAACGTAACCCTTTCAACCCAAGTACGGTTTGCAAAACCAAAGTCGATTTCCCAATACCCGGTTCACCTCCGATCAAAACCAGAGATCCTTTGACCAATCCTCCACCCAATACACGATTCAATTCCGCGTCATTCAAATCGATACGCGACTCTTCCGTGGTGGTGATCTCCTTCAACAATTGTGGTCGAACCTTATCCTTATCGGATAAACCGGGGATAGGACGTTTAGCTGATCGCTCTTTAGCGATCAACTCTTCAACATAGGTATTCCATTCCCCACAACCGGGGCATTTACCTACCCATTTCGGAGAATCTGCTCCACAATTGGAGCAAACATATACAGTTTTTGTTTTAGCCATTCGCCTTGTAATTTGCTGTAAAGGTACAAAAACTCATCTTTTTTCATTATGTTTGCCTTATTATAACACTGCTTATATGTATACTTGGAAAAAACTCTGGATTGTATTTAGTTTCGCTCTTTTACCTCTTTCGCTCTCTTGGGCTGATTCATTCCGCCACTTAAATATGGAAAACGGATTAAGCAGCAGACGTGTTTTTCAAATCACAAAAGACTCCACCGGCTTTATGTGGTTTGGCACTAATGTCGGCATCGACCGCTTCGACGGTAGCGAAATCAAACATTACCCTTTACTAAGCAACAATCAACAAAATACCGAAGGACTTAATGCGTATTCCACATTAACCCAAGACCAGACCGGCCTTTTATGGGTATCGCTAAAAAACGGACTGATCTATTGTTATAACGATTTACTGGATATTTTCACCCTAAAAATTGATTTGACCGGACTTTTCTCAGAACCTCCGATACTGAATTCGATCTATTTTGATACCTCTAATCGGTTATGGCTTTGTATGACCTCCGGTTTATACCTCTATGATCTGGAAAAGGAGACCACAACGTTAATCTCCGATTTATCTTTCGAAACAGTCACACGAATTACACAAACCGATGAGTATACGTTTTATGTAGGTACGCACAAACATTTGTATGAAATAAAAGAAAACAGCAACAATCACTCTTTCTTCCTCCCCAAAAAGATCCAGTTACCTGTCGAAACAAGGATCGAATACCTGTATGCCTACAACCAACAATTATATATCGGTACGTTCTCCAATGGCGTATATGCACTCAACCGGGAAACCAAAGAGATCACCGATTTCTCTAACTGTATACCATCAACCCCTGTCAGAAGCATAACAACAACACTGAATCAGCAATTATTGATTGGCTTGGACGGAGCCGGACTCTACTGCACCGATCTATCCGGCAAACAACTCTTCAAACGATATGTCGCCGATGAAGACGATGAATATAGTTTATGCGGCAATACAGTCTCAGACCTCTATGTCGACGAGCGCAATTGTATATGGACCAGCACTTCAACAAATGGGATAAGCATGTTGGATCCCCAATATCCGGATATTCTTTTCATCAAACATGAATACAAAAACGACAACTCGCTGCTCTCCAACCATGTAAATGCAATCTATGAAGACTCGGATGGCGATATGTGGTATGCCACCAATAACGGAGCCAGCCTCTATCAACCGAAAATAAATAAGTGGACCCATTATCTAAACGATGCAAATACGCATAGCGAACATGCCTCCGTTATCCTGTCCATCACTGAAGACGGGGAAAAGAACATCTGGGTAGGAGGTTACGCAACAGGCGCCTATATGATTAACAAAAAAAACGGAACCATTAAAAAATTACCCAGCCGTTCCACGCAACAGAGTGATAAAGGAGTCGGTACCGATCATATCTTTTCAATATACGCGATGGGCGACAGTATCTGGTTTTCGGGAATCGAAGGAGAGTTAACGCTCTATAACAGACAAACCGACACCTATACCTACTATCCCTTAGATTGTGTTGGTGCTCTTATTCCCGGCTATGATCAAACACTCCTGATGGCGGCATGCGGAGGATTGGATATCCTTGATTTAAAAACGGGTGAAATAACAAGACATACCGAACTCAATGGGATTCAAATACCCCTCCCTCTCAATTTCTTTTTCAAACGATCCAATGGTGATCTGTGGATCAGAATCAGTACGAATCAGTTCCTTTGTTACAATCAACAAGCCGAAGAATCTAAGGTGATTACAATCTTCAATATGCCCAAATCGGGTTACATCAATAATTTAGTCGAAGATCAGTTGGGTAAGATCTGGGCCAGTACAGGAAAAGATATCTTTTGTATTGATCCGGAAACAGGGAATATCACAGGAATGAACGAATACGTGAATCTGGAATGGGGATACTACAATTCCTATACCGCCCTATTAAAAAACGACGGATATTTAACCTTTGGTACAGCGAATGGCGTAATTGAGTTCTCGCCCTGGTTTACGATCGAAAACAAAGATTCCATCCAGGCTATTTTTACAGATTTTAAACTATTTAACAAATCGGTTATCCCCGGTGAAAAGAAATCACCTCTACATGTAGCGATCAATAAAAGCAGTTCGATCGATTTAAAATATGAGCAAAACTCTTTCGCTTTTTCTTTTTCAGCGATCAATTTTGTGTATCCCTATCAAATCGAATATCAGACCCAGTTAGAGGGTTTCGACACCGATTGGCAACAGGCCGACGAGACACATACGGTCGGATATACCAACATTTCACCGGGGAAATATCTTTTCAAGATGAAAGCCCTGAACAAGTACACCCATGAGGTAATCGGAGAAAAAGAGATCCAAATCATCATCAACCGACCGTTTTGGGCCTCCAATTTGGCGATCCTCATCTACAGTATATTCTTCCTGCTTCTAGCCTATTTCACCTTTTTATATATCCAAAACAAAATAGAAGAGCGTCAATCGAAGGAAAAAATCGATTTCTTCGTGAATATCGCCCACGATATCCGAACGCCCGTTTCACTCATAAAAGCTCCGCTCAGTGAATTGGAAGCACAGGAGAATTTTTCCGAACATGGCCGGAAAAACATCGCTATCGCCAGTCACAATGCAGAAAAACTACATGCGATGGTCACCCAATTGTTAGATTTTCAGAAAGCCGATTTTTCGACCTCCAAATTAATCATCAGTCAGATCGAGTTAAACCAGTATTTACGCGAAAAAGTAAATAATTTCAGTATTGCAGCCATGCAGAAAAACATCAATCTGCAATTTATCCCCGACCCCGACCTGCAATTAATCTGGCTCGATCAAAGTAAAATGGATAAGATCGTCGATAATCTAATCTCCAATGCGATCAAATATACCATAGAAGGTTCCGTACTTGTCATCGTCAGCCACACCAAACAGGAATGGATCCTGGAAATTAAAGATACCGGCATCGGGATTCCACAGGGCGAACAAAGAAATCTTTTCAGAAAATTCTACCGGGCCGGCAATGCGATCAACTCGAAAGAGAGCGGCTCCGGCATCGGCCTACTATTGACGCAGAAATTAGTTAAATTACATCGCGGAAACATCTCTTTTGAAAGCAATGAAAACAACGGATCCATCTTCAAAATCTCTTTCCCGATCAAAATTGATGCGATGTGGAAAGTCGAAGTCGACAACAAAAAAGAAACGACCCGTAAAAAGATCGTTTCCCCCGGTAAAACCACTATAAAAGCGACCATCTTATTGGCCGAAGACAATAAAGATATGCGCGAATATCTGTCCGAAAGCCTTTCCAAAGAATACCAGGTAATCAGCGTTACGGATGGAAAAGCAGCCATGGAACAGGCGAAAGCATTAAATCCCGATATCATTATATCCGACATTCTCATGCCCAATCTGCGGGGTGATGTGATGTGCAGCCTGTTAAAATCATCTATGGAAACAAGCCATATACCTATTATACTATTATCCGGATTGAATGAAAGAGAAAATATCATCACCGGGTTGGAATCCGGAGCAGATGATTACATCATTAAACCGTTTGATTTTTCTGTACTGAGGGTTCGCATCAAGAACATCCTACAGAACCGCGAGCAACAACGACAGATGATCCTCTCCCCAGAAAACAAATTGGAAGAGGTGAGCTACTCCAACCAGTTGGATAAAGAGTTCCTCGATAAAGCCATCATTATTATCGAGCAGGAAATGTCTAACCCCGATTTCTCTATCAATGAATTTTGCAAAGCATTAGGAATGAGCCGTACTTCGGTCTACAACAAAATAAAAACACTGACCGATCAGGCGCCCAACGATTTTATACGAATCATCCGGCTCAATAAAGCCAAGGAACTGCTGAAAACAAAGAAATATTCGATCAGCGAAATCTCCTTGATGGTCGGATTTGCCGATCCTAAATACTTTAGCACCAGCTTTAAAAAACAATTCGGCCATAGTCCCAGTAAAGAGGAGTAAATCGTCGCCAGAACCTGTTTAAATCATCGTATTATAAATCTCCTTTCATCGCCAATACAAATTCGTTTGACAATTGTCAAACGATCGTTCTATAATTATCAAATGATCATTCCACAATTGTGAAACAATCATTCGACATTTGTCAAACGAATCTCGGTTCAACATCATTCCGTCTCTTCATGCAATAGAAACGACAGATCGATCCGGTTGTTTTTCAACGTATCAGGTCAGTCGGTTTTGAAGATTTATCTACTTTCGTTTGCTATCCTTTTGGGGGTGAAAAAGTATCAAATCGTTTGTCATTAACTGTTGACAAACTTTTTTTGATAGAAATTAAACCCGTTTTATATTAAATCCTCGTAGTATTGTATTCAGAATAAAAAATAACAAACGAATAGATCGCTATAACATATGTGTATCAGAAACGCTCATTTCATCTTGAACAAAAAAATATGGAAACTTATTTAGGTCTCGATTTAGGAGGAACAAAACTACTGATCGGCGAAATGGACAACTCCGGGAATATCCTGAGATATAAAAAATATGATTCGGGGTATTTCAATCAACAATCCGCCCTGCAAATCATCAAAAAATCGTTGGATGATTATATCCAAACCGTAGGATGGACGAATAGTAAACCTTTAGGTATGGGTATCGGATTGATTGGCCGGGTTGATCCGGTCAATGGCATCTGGTTACAGATAGATCCCAAACGCACACAACCGATTCATTTGGCGCAGGAGTTAAGTAATATCTACGAGATACCCTGTTACATCGATAATGATGTCAAAGCCGCCACACGCGCTGAACGTCATTTTGGGTTCGGACGGATCTCTCAAAACTTCATATATATAAATGTAGGAACCGGAATAGCGGCAGGTTTTGTTGTCAACGGTAAACAGATACGCGGCAGTCATTTTAATGCCGGGGAAGTCGGACATACCAAGGTCGGTGTAAACATTGGTATTCAATGCGGATGCGGACGGATGGATTGTGTCGAACTAATCGCTTCGGGTTCCGGCTTTGACCAATGCGCCCGTTTATTATCCAAGAAATACAAAACAAAGCTGCAGATCCCGACGAATGAAGAAGAGCGTATTCAGGTAAAAGATGTTTATGCCTTGAGCCAGAAAGGAGATCCGTTATGTGCCGTCTTGGTGGATAATGCGGCACAGGCATTAGCTAATTTAATTATGAACCTGGTCCGGGTAAGCGACCCCGACACGGTAGTGCTTGGCGGAGGTATCGTCTCTGATGGCTATCTGCATACAAAGATATTGGAGAAGCTGAATGCAACGACTGTTCGTTTTGTCACCAATGGAGTGGTTATCACAAAGCTAAATCCTGATTTTATCGGATTAATGGGAGCCGGTGCGGTTGCCATGCAAGTCTAATTATAAAAAAACAGATAAAAACAATGAAAATTACAATTGTATCCGACGAACAACAATTCGATCGTATAGCTGCCTGGAGAGTGATTGGAGAGATATTAAACAAACCCAATGCTGTGATTGGGTTATCTACCGGGCAGACCACTAAAAACCTACATCATATCATTCGTGAAATCTATCAGCTTCATCCATTCGAGGTCAAGGATGTCACTTTTTTCGGTGTCGATGAAGTAACGAATGTTCCGCGCGAATATGCCGGAGCCTGTTATACCATGCTGAAAACACAATTAATCGATGCGCTGGGTATTGACGACGATCATTTTATCATGCCTCCTACCCTGTCTGATGACTTTGAAAAAGAATGTCACATTTTCCAGGATAAGCTGGAATCAAAAGGCGGCATAGATCTTCAACTGTTAGGCTTAGGTACAAACGGACATTTAGGCTTTAATCAACCGGGTACTCCTTTTGAAAACGAAACATGGCTCTCGGCAATGGATGAAGTGCTCGAAGCGCGTATCAGAAAAGAGACGAATACACCTCCGGAAAAAGCACTTGGAGGATTAACATTAGGCATCAAAAACATCATGCATGCCCGAAAAATTATCCTGGTGGCCAAAGGAGCCTCTAAAGCGGATATTGTAAAAGAGATGTTATCCGGTCCTATTACTACAGCAAATCCATCATCTATCCTGCAACTCCATCCGAATTGCGAATTTCTATTGGATGAAGAAGCGGCTGAAAAATGGCAAATAACCCATAAAAAATAACAAACCGATCCATCAAAAACGATTGACATATCTATACCTATATATAATTAATACTCTATTACCATGACACAACACGAAAAACAAGTGAATTATCTGGGACCCTTTATCACAATGGTCTTTTTATTCTTCATTGTCGGTTTTCTGACCACCGCAAACACCCAGTTTCAAGGGCCATTGAAAGAAGCCTTTCTGGCAGGTGTTGGCGACCTGAAAAATACATTTGCGACACTGATTACCTTCTCCTGGTTTTTGGCCTATCCTTTATGTGGAGGAGTCGGTTCTTCCTGGACGACTAAATATGGCTATAAAGGGACACTTATCCGTTCATTATTTATTATGATCCTTGGATTAGGTTTTTTCTTTCTCTCTTCATGGTTTACCGTACAATTCCCGAATGCGAATTTGAATTTAGGCTCCAATGTGATACCGTTCGGTTTCTTTATATTCCTTTTGGGATCGTTTGTTGTCGGAGCGTCTGCTACAATTCTACAAGTCGTCATCAACCCCTACTTAACCGCTTGTTATGTCAAAGGGACTCAACCGATTCAACGCATGGCTATCGGAGGATCAGCCAATTCGATCGGAACGACGATTGCACCGTTTTTTGTGACCGGTATTGTATTCGGTGGATTGGCTATGGAAGATGTACAGGTCAGCCAATTAATGATTCCGTTTTTATCATTAATGATTATCATAGGGTTAGTTGTCAGTATCCTGATGAAGTTATCTCTTCCCGATATTGAGGGGACAAAAGCAGAAGCCGGTGAGAAACTTGAAAAAAGTGTCTGGTCGTTCAGCCACCTGACATTAGGAGTAATTGCCATTTTCTTTTATGTAGGCGTTGAAGTTGCTATCGGAGCAAATATCAACTTATATGCGATTGAACAAGAAACGGCTAACGGTCCTTTCTCCTTTTTTGGAAACAGCTCGCTGACTTTATTCGGTATCAATTTCGCTATTCCTGCACTAATGGCCACAATCTATTGGGGTGGAATGCTTATAGGACGTTTAGTAGGCAGTTCACTAAGTACTGTTCCTCCCCGCGTACAACTGGTTGTTACCACAGTATGTGCGACCATACTCACTCTTCTGGCTATTGCTTTCAACAATCCATGGTTATTGGCAGCCGTAGGTTTGTTCCATTCCATTATGTGGGGAGCGATATTCACCCTTTCTGTCGCGCAATTGGGCAAATATACCTCCGTGGCTTCCGGCGTTTTTATGATCGGCGTTGTCGGCGGAGCGATACTTCCTTTATTACAAGGTATGCTGGCTGATGCCCTTGATGGCTGGAGATGGTCGTGGTTCATTGTGATCTTCGGAGAATTATTTATGCTTTATTATGCATTAATCGGTTCAAGAATTCGTCAATCAGGAGAAACAGTATAAAAATATGAAACGAACAATTTTATTACTCTTATTTACGACTTGTTGTATGTCTGCCTGGTCGCAATTTCAAGTAAGTACCGCTCGTACCTGGGAGAGGTTTCCACCGGAAGCTCAGGAACGTGGATTTGGCATTCATACCTCCCAAATAGTTCAAATGGATAATGATCAAGCCTTAGAAGAGGTGATCCTTTTCGCTTCCGACAACGGGCACTATCCTTATTTCGATCTGTTTAAATCCTATTATGTGATCATTGATTATTACACGAAAGAACTCAAATATAAATCCGATATAACCATTTCCGACAGACGCGAGTTAGTATTGGAAGATCGTAACAGTGATGGGATCTATGAATTATACCGGGCGTATTTTCAAGATGGAAAATTCAGTGTCGATGAAAACGGCAATAATCTTAAAACGACCTGGGTATATGACTGTATAGAATGGAAAAATAACAAAATCAACACCCGATAATATTGTATATCATGAAACACCTTTATTTATTACTAATCCATTTAGTGTTATTTATGGGAGCATGTGCCGGAAATAAATCGGCCAATGAAACAGCGACCAATAAACAGGAGAAAGTTATCGTAGCATATGTCACTTCCTGGAGTGATGGTATTCCGGAGACGAAACATATCACACATATCAATTATGCTTTCGGGCATGTCAATGAGACTTTCGACGGTGTACGTATTGACAAAGAAGATCGTCTCAGACAAATTGTCGGCCTGAAGTCGAACCATCCTGAGTTAAAAATAATGTTGTCTATCGGTGGCTGGGGCAGCGGAAGATTCAGTGAAATGGCAGCTGATGAGAACTTGCGGAAAAGCTTTGCTGCTGATTGCCAACGCGTAGTTCAAGCGTTTAAACTGGACGGGATAGATATCGACTGGGAATACCCGACAAGTCCTTTAGCCGGCATCTCCTACTCTCCCGACGACCGGGATAATTACACGTTATTGATGAGAGATATTCGCGCGGCAATCGGGAAAGACAAATTATTAACCCACGCTACGGCAGCAAATGCAGAACATATCGACTACCGGGCAACCGATCAATATCTCGATTTCACCAATGTGATGGCGTATGACATGGGCAATCCGCCTTTATTACATTCCGCATTATACCGTTCCGAAAATGCCGGAGGACACACTTCGGATGAAGCGATAAAAAAACATCTGGCAGCAGGAGTGCCCAAACATAAACTGGTTATGGGTATGCCTTTCTACGGACGTGCGGTTCAGGGATTCAGCCGTCCGAAAGACTTGACAAAAGCACACGAAATGGAAGGATATACCTATCATTGGGATGATATTGCCAAAGTACCCTATTTAACTGATTCCACCGGGGTATTGGTATTCGGTTATGAGAATATCGAATCACTGACCATTAAATGTCAGTATATTCTGGATAACGAGTTATTAGGTGCCATGTACTGGGATTATAGCGGTGACAACGAAGCCGGTGATCTGCAGAGAACAGTTTATGAAACATTGTATTCACCCAACAATTAATGCTTTATGAAGAAAGTTCTTCTTACACTATTCATCTTTTCACTGACTTGCATCTGTTCGGATCAGCTTTTTGCCCAGAAAAAAATAAAAACAATGATTGTTACAGGGCAAGAAGGGGCACATTGGTGGGAAGGTGGCAGTGATGGTTTGCGACAAATTCTCGTAAACAGTGGTCTTTTCAGTGTCGATATGGCTATCACTCCGCCCAGAAATGAAGATATCAGTTCATTCAATCCCGACTTCAAGAAATATGACCTTGTTGTCTTTTCGTATGGAGGAAAGACATTCTCCGAAAAAACAAGAAAAAGCTTTGAAGAGTATGTCGCCAATGGTGGTGGCGTCGTATTAGTCCATGCCTCAGTCATCCCATTCTCCGACTGGCCGGCTTTCAATGAAATCGCCGGTATGGGTGGATGGGGAGGTCGAAATGAAAAAGACGGTCCCTATGTGTACTGGAAAGAGGGCCGGATTGTATACGACTATGCTCCGGGCAGTTCCGGTTATCACGGTTTACAACATTCTTTTACGATCACGCATCGTCAGCCTGATCATCCGATTTTAAAAGGACTACCGGTGGAATGGCTGCATTTCAAAGACGAGTTATATGCCAAAATGCGTGGACCGGCTAAAAATATGCAGGTATTAGCCACCACCTACGACGTAAAAGGGGATAACACCCGACACGAACCGATGTTATGGACCGTTAATTACGGCAAAGGAAAGGTATTTGTCACCCTGATGGGACATGCCGGAAATGATCCGGAGCTGAGATATTCCATGGAATGTACCGGGTTCCAAGTCACCTTGTTAAGAGGCGCCGAATGGGCGGCAACCGGACAAGTCACACAAGAAGTTCCTGAAGATTTTCCAAGTAAAGGAGTTACAACATTAAGAAAAGGTTTTAAGGTTCCTGATAATTTATAAAATACATAAAGACCCTGTTAATCGATCTAAAAGACTATGACAACTCGAATTCATCTTTTCATTTTCAGCCTCTGCCTTTGCAAGGTAATCGCTTTTGGTCAATCGCAACTCTCTCAAAGTTACGATCTGACCAAAGCGATTATCGAAACGGGTATTATCCACAGCCCACTGCCATTGGACGACAGCCGCTCTTTTGAAGCCAATGGGTTGAAAAAAAGAATCATCAATCGTGAGTCTGTTTCCGATATGAAAACAATCGACCACTGGAAACATTCCGGTTACGGTAAAATAAGTCATACAACAACTCCTACTGTTTCGGGAAACGGTAGTTTGAAAATGGAATACCCCACCGCTACCGGAAAGCGGGCACAAGGTCCTCCCTCCGACCCCGACTATGCCACTTACGGGAACAGCCGAATCAGTCTGGATCTAAACGGCGCCAACTGGGAAAAATATAACCGGATAGCCTTTTCGATCTACCCCGATTGTGAGGGAGCACGTATTGTTAATCTAAACCTCTCTTTTGAAAATGAAAACGGTCCTAAAAAACCCGGGACCAACCGGACATCGGGCTCACATTTAATCAATCTGGTCAATAACCAATGGAATCATCTGTTTCTGGATCTTGATGAATACCAGCGCGACAAGGTGAAACAAATCAGCTTTGGCGTCTCATTGAAAGGAAAAGACCGTACTACCGGAGATTCATGTATTTACTATATAGATAAAATAGAACTGCAACAGGTAGAAGATCCTGAAATTGTTAGCGGATGGCAACCCGGCACCAATAGAATTAGCTATTCCACAACAGGTTATATGACGGGCGACAAAAAAACAGCCATTATCAATATCGAAAAACACAAACACCATAATCGTTTCGAGTTGATCGACATTCAAACCAATCGCTCCGTATTCAATGGCACAGTCAAACAAGAACAAACAACAATCGGAACATTTCGCACGCTCGACTTCAGCACATTCAACCAGCCAGGTAATTATAAAATAAAAGTGGGAGATATTGAAACCGAAGCATTCCAAATCGGCGATAGAATCTGGGAAAACTCCTACTGGAAAGTACTTAATTTTATCTTTTGTCAACGTTGCGGATATCCTGTCCCGGGCAAACACGGCACATGCCATACCGATCTCTGTGCTGTTCATAACGGAGAAAAGAGATCGTATGCCGGTGGATGGCACGATGCCGGTGACCTTTCTCAGCAAACCCTTCAGACGGGAGATGTTACTTATGCACTACTTGAAGGTTACAATAAACTAAAAGCAACAAACCCACTATTAGCTGCACGCCTTTTGGAAGAGGCCGAATGGGGACTTGAGTTCATTTTGAAAAACCGTTATGGCGATGGCTATCGCGCAAGTAGTGTCGGGTTACTTATCTGGCAAGACGGCGTGTTCGATACATTTGATGATATCAATACAGTACGGGTACAAAACCTTGCTTTCAACAATTTCCTCTATGCCGGATATGAAGCCTATGCAGCAATGAGTATTGATCGTGACCCGATGTTGCAAGAGTATCTCCAGCGGGTGGCTAAGGAAGATTTCAATTTCGCCATGAAAAGGCATGAAGAGGTGGGTTACGGTGAATTCATCCATTTTTATGAACATGGATATAATACGTCCGAAAGTCAATATATGGCAACCATCTCATGGGCTGCAAGTATGTTGTACAAATTAACGAAAGACCCTGAATATGCCCGCTTGGCTACAGAATATATCCAATTCACATTGGATTGCCAACGTACAGAAGCATTAGGAAATAAAGATAAAACTTGTGGATTCTTCTATCGGGATAAGTCGCGTCAATCCATCGTACATTATATCCATCAGTCGCGCGAACAGGTCTATATGCAAGCCATCACGTTATTGTGTGAAACACAACCTCAACATCCCGATTACAACCGTTGGGTCGAATCAATCCGTTTGTATGGCAACTATTTAAAAGGATTAATGAAATATACCGCTCCATACGGTATGTTATCCAGTGGTGTCTATCATATCGATGAGCCGAAAGACTCTGTCAGCTTTTACCGGTTACATCTTTTCCCTCCCCAAAATGCCAAGGAACTATACACCGAACAGGTTCAAAAAGGTGTTCAACTCGATAAAGAACATTATATGAAACGTTTCCCCGTATGGTTCAGTATCTTTAACGGCAACACAGCCATTCACCTTTCTACCGGAAAAGCAGCGGCTCTTTGCGGCAAATTCCTGAAAGATGAAGAACTGTTGCAAATTGGTCGGGAACAACTCTATTGGACAGTCGGCAAAAACCCGTTCGGACAATCACTGATCTATGGTGAAGGGCATAACTATCCTCAGTTGGATAATTTCTCTTCCGGTGAAACCATGGGGGCAATGCCTGTTGGGATACGCTCGTTGGATAATGAAGATATCCCCTATTGGCCTCAAACAAATAATGCCTGTTACAAAGAGGTATGGGTGACTTCAGCCGGAAAATGGATTACATTAGCTGTTGAATATTAATCTCAAAATAGAATACAATGAAAAATACGTACTATTTATTCTTGTTCATAATCATCCTGTTTAACGCATGCCAGATGAACAGATCCCCAAAAGCAGATGAATCACCGAATGAAACGAAAAGTAATACTTCGTTTCATGTACTTGTTCTTACCGAACGTGGCGGACAACATGGCGGTTTCACCGATGCAGGAATCAAATGGCTGGAAGAGCAATCGAAAATCATGAATTTTAAACTCACAGAAATTAACAACACCAAACCGATCGATGAAGCATATCTGGCTCAGTTTGCCCTAATCATCCAACTCGATTATCCGCCCTATACCTGGACTAAAGAGGCAGAGAGCGCCTTTATCAAATACATCGATAAAGGTAGAGGGGGCTGGATCGGGTTCCATCATGCCACACTACTCGGTGAATTCGATGGTTATCCGATGTGGCAATGGTTCTCTGACTTTATGGGAGGTATCCGTTTTCAAAATTATATCGCCGAATTAGCCGATGGAACCATGCAGGTAGAAGATCAATCTCATCCGGTGATGAAAGGCGTCAATACTTCTTTTGTTATCCCTGATGACGAATGGTATACTTTCGATAAAAACCCTCGCAACAATGTTCATGTACTGGCTACTGTAGACGAGTCGAGCTACAATCCCGCATCCGATATCAAAATGGGTGATCATCCGGTCGTTTGGGTAAATCCGCATAAGGCAGCGCGGAACGTCTATTTCCTAATCGGTCACAGCAATAAACTATATGAAACCTCTGATTTCACCACCATGTTTTCTAATGCGATCCAATGGGCGTCAGAAAAATAATGATGAATGATTAATGATTAATGATGAATTAAAAGACACTTATTTAAACTCATCATTCAACGATCCATCCATCTCATCCATAATTCACAACTCATAATTCATAATTTATATTCATAACTACTTTATCATGAAAAAGAAACTATTACTATCCGGATTTGTCCTACTTTGTTCATTCGTTTTCATAACTACGATGAAAGCACAAATCCCCGATAACTATCCGGCGAACTACGCCAGCGCTCCCCGGTTTAAAGCACTCGTTTATTATACCCATCATGCCGAAGAAGCACATGTTGACTTTGCGTTGCAAGGAGTCGAATTCTTTAAACGATTAAACTACGGAAATGGCTTTATATTGGATGTCACGACCGATTTCTCAGAATATCCCTATGAAAAACTGAGTGAATACGATATTGTAGTCATGTTGGACGGTTATCCCAATAAAAAAGAAGAACGCGATGTATTCGAACGGTATATGGAAAATGGTGGAGGATGGATGGGCTTCCATGTAGCCGCCTATAACGACAAAAACACCAAATGGCCGTGGCTTGTGCAATTCCTCGGAGGTGGCGTATTCTATTGCAACAACTGGCCCCCTCAACCGGTCAAGCTGACATTGGACAATACATCACACCCGGTAACTAAAAACCTGCCGGTCTCTTTCATCGCTCCCGAAAGTGAATGGTATCAATGGAATCCCAGTCCGAGAGAAAACAAAGATGTAGAAGTTTTAGTCTCATTATCTCCCGACAACTACCCCTTAGGCATCAAAGATGTAGTCAACTTCGGCGACTTCCCGATTGTCTGGACCAACAAAAACTACCGGATGATCTACCTGAACATGGGACATGGTGATGACGAATTCACCGATGCCACGCAAAAACTACTTTTCATCAATGCCTTCCGATGGGTATTGAGCCAAAGTCCGAAAGGAGATCCGTTTAAGAAATAAACTCGGGTGAATCTATTTAACGTGAGTTTTGATAGAACGACAAAGTCAGATAGAGCAAAAGTTGAAAACCCTTTCTGGATATAATATTTATCGAGCCACCCCTCCTTCCAATGGGGGAATGGCTCGATAAATCTCACAAATACTTTCCCTTACGATATCTACACCCTGTATCTCCGATACTATTTATTAGGATGATAAATCAGTTTCCTGGTCTCCGGATCTCGTGAAAACTGTTTAAAAAAATCCCACATCATCTGTGCCGCAGGACGATAATTCCAATGCCCATAATGCATGATTGCAGTAAATTGGATTAAAGGAACATTCTTTTTGTAGAGTTTTCCGGTTTCCAGTGTCATATGTTTATTTGTCAATATAGTTTCCCGATCCTGTAGTTTTATCCCCAAAACAGGATCAACGTTAAAATCGATCTCTATTTCAGGAAGATCATTCATTTGCTGATAAAGACGTATGGCGTTAAAGAAAGAGTTATCCTTATAGTTTTCTTTATTGGGAAAAGCAATGACGTCATCGTCCGTTCCCGTAATCAAAAAATAGGGTGTTTCTACAAATCCTGCTTTCTGCTTTGCTTCATTCAACAAGGTTTGATAGGTATAACCAAAAACAGGTCGGTCGAATATCGCCCCCGAATGCCCTGCCACAGCAGCAAACAGATGGCTTTTTCTTATCCCCAAAGCTGCAGAAGTCATTGCTCCGGCAGAAAGTCCCTGTACATACACCCGAGAAGGGTCTATTTGAGGATAATTCTGAATGATCTCTTCTACCACAAGTTCGATACCATCCAACCCTAAAAACCCTTCAGAAGGAAAAGTGCCTGCTCCCTGCCATTCGATCTCAGCCACGATGAAATGTTCCTTTGCTGCCACTTCAATAAAACCGCTGGTTTCACTTTGAGTCCGGTTATCATTATTATTCCCATGCAATAAAACCACCAGAGGAACAGACTGTTTCGGCGCATTCACCGTTGTTTCAGGTATAAATTCATACCAAAAGAACGCTTTGGTGCCCGGTAATCGTGATTCGTTGAGTGTTTTAACTACTGTTTTTCGGGTGACCCCTAATTCGTCCAACATCAAATAAGGTTCCAACTCATAATTGCCATATTCTCCGAATTTACCGCCCATATAAGTTGTATGTTTGTAGTTGCTGAACCGGTAATTCTTTGATAATAAATTCTTCCAGGCATCAGCAACAGCCTCTTTCAGCGTTGTTTTCTTATCTAAATGAAGAACAACCTGTTGCAACGGCTCATCTTCATTGGCATAAATAAGATGTTGATTACTTTTCGCAACCTCTTTAGCCTTATTGGCCTTTATATAATGTGCGGCAACCGTTCTATCTCCGCCACTGATATAGGCCGGAACAGGAATATCCGACGGTGTTTTCTTTGTTATCTTTCCGCCATAAACAAAAATACCGGCAACCTCACCCGCATTTCGTGAAATCACATCATTCACAAATGTCGCACCATTCCCTATCCCTAAAATTTTAAGATTAGAGATCGAACGCATACGGTTTACGAAAGCGATATATGCATCCAAGTCCGCTTCTGCATGATATGTTTTCCCCACGGGGTTAATGACACCGACACTACCGGCATATTTAAAAACCAAACTGTCCAGACTCAACTCATGAATTAATGCATTGGCCTCTGCCTCATTAAGCGGTTTATCCGGGTAAATCATAAACATGGGTGCATTCATACTCCCTCTCCCATCGATATTCCGGGTAGTATCGCGATACATAAATACATTATTTTCCAAACCATCAACCGGCTTTACCTGAATAGCGTGTTGTGCTATTGCCGGTAAAAAGGTGATGACAAATACTAAGGCTAATAAGAGCCTGTTTATTCTATTCTTCATGATACTTCTTTCTACTTTATTATTTTATTGAACTGCAAAGGTATATTTTCCCTGTTCTACTTTGACCACTTTATATCCATTTTCATTTCCGACCTCCTCCATAAAAGAAGAACCAGCGAGAGCCCGACCGCTTTCCGTTACTACAGCAGATGGATTCTGCAAGGGTATATATACTGTCGCATGGCTACCTACCGGAACAGTCACATTCATTTCCAAGCCATTCCCCTTCTTCTTAATCTCAGACACCACCTTACCATATGGTATTTTATTGGAATAATAGACATCATCCATCTTTGCTGTAATAACAGGCTTTACGATGATATGTCTGAAACCCGGCTCATTCTCATCCGTATTCACCCCTGCCAATGTACGATAAAACCAGGTAAGCGAACCACCAAACATCGGGTGATTCAAAGAACCTCTCCCATCCCAATGTTCCCATGTCACCGTTGCACCCTGTTCAATCCAATGACCAAAACTGGGGAAATCACGTTTATTCATCGCTTCATAAGCCACCTCATTCATCCCATGCGCCGCAAGCGTTTCAAAAAAGAACTGCGTACCGAAAATACCCGTATGCAGATGTCCACCATACGTCTCTGTGATCTCTTTACGAAGCGTATTTTTCACATCCTCATAGCGATCTTCAGGCACACCGACAACTAACGCGAAAATATTGCTGCCATAGTCGCCATACGTCTTATTTTCTGCATCATAAAACTTCTTATTAAATGCATTCCTAACATCACCTGCTACCTTGGAAAAATAAGAATAATCCTCATTCCGGTTTAATGCTTTGGCAGCCCTGGCAGTAAAATCAGCACAACGCCACAAATAGAAGGTATGCACCAGTTCCTCCGACGGGTTTTCATACGGACTCACCCAATCACCCAGATTCATCCAATAATTAGGCTGAGTCGAATTGATATTTGTTCGTTGAGAATACATCGTTCCATCTTTGGTCAACCAGGTAAGCATATATTTAACCTGATCTTTCATCGCCTGGTAATTATCCGCCAACATCTTTCTGTCGCCATAATGTACATAATACTCCCATGGCATAATGTTCATCGCAGATCCCCAAGCGACGCCACCTCCGCAACCCGGTTGCCAAGGTGCTCCGTTCGGCACATAACCGGTTTCTACATTTTGAGCGTCATTCATATCGCGAATCCATTTCTGATACAACGCCGCCGCATCAAAATTATACATAACAGTCACACAAGCCACCTGACCGTCACCCGTATAAGGCGAACGTTCCCGATGCGGACAATCACTCACAATACCTCCATGCATATTATCCAACTGACTGCGTTGCCAGATCGTATTTATCTTATTGAACAACTCATTCGAGGTTTTGAACTCAGCAGTTACCGGCACATCCGTATTGACAGCTTCAGCCAATAACATATCCGAAGTCAGTTCGTTAATCCCGCTGATAATCGCTTTACTGAAAACATACCAGGTAAACCGCGGTGCATACGTTTCGTTTCCTGTGCCATTGAAGATGTATTTCTGTACCCCAAGAGGCGATTCACAAATATATTTCACATCCAAAGTATCCCCTTTGTTCCCCCGAATACCTTTCAGACGAATCCATCCCGATATTTCCACGCCGAAGTCCACTTCGTAAGTACCATCTTCCAATTTTGTCAACGAGACAGGTTGCAGCGTTTCCACGATCTTATCCGTTGGAGCGGTATGCGCGGTCATTTTCCCTGTCGGCGCCTGACGAAGCACTACATTTTGCCATCCCGAATCGTCACAATCAACCGTTGCCCATCCCGCTGTTTCCTTTGTCGCATCATAAATCTCACCATCATACACCCCATTCATGACGATAGGAGACTCTTTCACTTTCCACGATTCATCCGAACAAATCAGTTCCTTTGAGCCATCCTTATAAGTCACTTCCAATTGGCAAAGAAAACGAGGTGAGCCGAAAGAGGCCACCCAGCGCGATGTAGAATCATAAAACCCATCACCCACGATTGCCCCTGCTACATTCTCTTGTTTTTTCAACATATCCGTTACATCGTAAGCCAAATACATCACCCGGTGATCACGGAAATTATTATCAATGGCAATAGGCGCCACCTCAATCATATCCCTGTTACTATAATTGGTAAAGTTGGGTACCAGATAATCATCCCCTACTCTCTTCCCGTTCAAGTAAAATTCAAAATAGCCCAGACCTGTAACAAATGCTTTTGCAGAAGCTACCTCACCCTTAAGCGAAAAAGATTTGCGGAAAAGAGGAGCCGGATGTGACGGATAAGTGACTTGCTGGACTCTTGGACGTGGCGCACCAGGTACAACAGCCGGCCGAGGTTCTATAATCCGCTTAGGCGCTTCACCCTGCCAGGGTGCCCCGATCCATTTGGCTTCCCATTCGTTGGCAGCGAGTAAACCCATCCCCCAATGCCCTACTTCACTCCATGGAGAGGCGGTATCACGACTATCCCACACCATCACCCGCCAATAATAATCGTTAGTCGACTCTAATGATTTCCCCTGATACGAAACAAGGTATGAGTCGGAAGATAAAACCTTACCACTATCCCAAATATCAATATCATCGCTTAACAGTTTATCTTTACTTGATGCGACACATATCCGGTAGGCGCTTTGGTATTCCCCTTTTATCTGATCCGATACAGCTTCATTTATCCAGGACAGACGAGGTGTTTGAATATCCAACACGGCCGGATTCTCCATATGTTCGCAAGTCAATCCAACAGGTTTTATATTTGCGCGTTCACCACAGGAAATCAATACTGTCAATAACAAGTAGGCAAAAGTGGCCTTTAATAATATTCCTTTTCTCATTTTCTATAATTATTAAGTATTACATGGCAAGGTTACAATATCGTTCAGATATGATTAATTGCATCACATCGTTTCTCTATAACATTTAGGCATATTTCTTCTTTGTAATAGAATAAGCGGATATAGGCAATACAAATAAATCAAAACTACGGCAATATCATGTTCAGAAAAATGATACAATATCTACAATATTTGATAAAAGGAAGGAATTGTCGGGGACTGAAGTCCCTATTTATTTGCTGACAAGCTCATCGCTGTTTTTCTCTCTACTGATCAGCATCACACTCAATAATATGACAATAAGCCCCATTATCTGTATCCAGGTGACCTCCTCTTTTCCAAGAGTCATCCCCAGAAAAACAGCAACAAACGGATTCACATACGCATGCGTACCAACCTCGGTCGCCGGACGTACTTTCAACAGCCATATATAGGCAGAATAAGCCATAATAGATCCGAACACGATCAGATAAGCCAATGATAACCATGAAACTACCGGGACAGCTTGCAGATCCGTATTTACCATATCACCATTAAAAAAAGCACATATCCAAAACATCGCACTGGCAAAAAACATCTGCCACGCCGAGCCGGCAAAAGCATTCACTTCCTCTTCCCCGGATGAACGGTATTTGGTGTAAAGAGTTCCCAACGCCCATGAAATACAGCCGAAGAATAACAACAAAACACCATATTCCCGGTGTTCTCCCGTCAGGCTGTCTATCCGGAATTGCTCCGCATAAAGCATCATAACACCTAAAAAGCCCATAACAAGACCGGCTATAACCGATACACTCCGGAAGTTTCTCTTCCACATGGGAATATCGAATGCCATGATCCAGATCGCTGTCGAACTGGCAATGATAGCCACCAGGCTACTGCTGACATAACGTTGTGCCAGCATAATAACTGCCATATCAATAAATAACAATACAATACCGCTGACAGCAGATTTCTTGATCAAGCTTTTTTTGAAAACCGGCTCACCCCGGAAATAACACCATATCAATAGAATCAATCCGGCAGCAGTAAAGCGAAATGCACCCAAAAGGAACGGGGGTAAACCACGAAGAGCTACACTTATAAAATAATAGGTGGAGCCCCAGACGACATATATCAGAAAGTAAGCAAAGAGGATATTTAATTTCCATCTCCCCATTCTACATTCAGTGATTATTATCCATATATATTCCTGATCTTTTTTAATCCCCTGACCAGATTCTCACGTTGAGTAGCTATATTAATCCGTATAAAACCTTCTTCCGCTTCACCATACATAGTCCCTTCGTTTATCCGAAGCCTCTCCTGACGAAGTAACGACCCGGCAATTTCTTCGGAACTTTGTTGCAGTGCCGAACAATCGACCCACACCAGATAAGTAGCCTCCAAAGGAAGAACCTTTAAGTGAGGTAGATACTCCCGGAAAAAATCAGACAATATCCGGTAATTCTCATAAAGGTAAACCTTCAACTCCTCCAGCCAGTCGTCGCCTTCATTGTAAGCAGCAATCAGCGCTTCCACGGCAAAAATATTGATCTCACACACCTCATTGACATTCAAAGCCTTGTCAATCTTACGACGCATCTCCTCATCGGCCGCAATAATATTCGCCACTTGTATACCTGCCAGATTGAATGTCTTACTTGGAGCCGTACAAGTCACCGAATTGTAAAGAAACTCCCCGCCAAGCGAAGCAAAAGGGATATGCGTATGACCCGGATAAACCAGATCGCAATGAATTTCATCAGAGACAACCACCACATGATGACGCAGACAGATCTCACCGATCCGCATCAACTCTTCACGTGTCCATACCCGGCCAACCGGATTATGCGGACTGCATAAAAGCAATAGTGTAGCTTTAGGATCTGCCGCTTTCCGCTCCAGATCATCAAAATCGATACTATATACACCATTTTTGTAGATCAGCGGATTGGCAACCATTTCACATTCATCGTTACGGATGCTTGAAAAGAAACAGTTATATACCGGAGTCTGTACGATCACCTGATCACCCGGTTTGGTCAATGCTTTGATAACAGCCGACAATGCCGGAACAACTCCGGATGTAAAAAGGACCCACTCCTTATCTATCCGGAAATGATGCCTCCGCTCAAACCAACCCGTTACCGCCTCATAATACGCCACCGGTACCTTCGTATAGCCGAATACCCCATGCGACACCCGTCTCGCCAAAGCGTTAACAATAGCCGGAGAAGTCCGAAAATCCATATCGGCCACCCACATCGGCAACACATCCTCTTCCCCGATCGTATCCCACTTATACGAATTCGATCCCCTCCGCGCTACTGCTTCATCAAAATTGTATTTCATGAGGCAACACTCTCTGCTTTCTCAACGCTAATCCGGCAACCGCCCGGATTTTTGCAGTTCTCATCAATAATAACCTCACCAATACGATCAGCCTGAATGAAACCATTTGTCGGATTTTTTACACTGACAATAGAGCCATTGACTACAGCCTCCAATGTGCTATACTCGAACGCAAGATCACAATCTTCAGCCATAGTACAGTTCTCCATAATCAGATTCGTACAATAACAAAGCGGCTGTGTACCGGAAATCCGGCAATTCACCAACCGAAGATTCTTCGAATGCCAGCCCAGATACTCGCCATTGATCTCCGAATCATACACCGTCACATTCTCCGTTTTCCAGAAAGCATCTTTCGAATCAAGCTTCGCATTACGAACAATCACATTCTTCGCATCCTGAAACGAATAATTCCCCTGCAGATAAAAACCGTCAATGTCGATATCCACCCCGTTCATAAAGATATAATCCCCACAACGGGCATCCACATTCCGTAATTTCATACCGCGGCAATTCCACATCGTTTCACCGGCATTGGTCAGTTTGACATTCTCCAGATAAAGGTGATCTATCTCACGGAACATCTTAGGCGCCTCCACCCGGCTATTAAGCATACGGATATTTTTGGAATACCAGATAGCCGCACGGCTGTACACGGTAAACAAACAGTCCTCGATCACCGCATTGTCGTTATGCCAGAAAGGATACTTACACATAAACTCACACTTATAAGCCGCTACATCATGACATTCCTTAATGGCCGACTCGCCGGGATAAAACTTTACGTTTTCAAGACGTATACCGTTGGTAGCAAACAAAGGACGCTCACCTTCAAAAAACGCATTACTAATTACTTTTTTCATTTTTGTACTTGTTGTTATCCTATTACTTATATATTAAATTGTAGATTATCAACCACATCGCACACATAAACCAAACAAATCCGAACTGTTTTTGCCTTCAGAATTCCACAGATCGATCGATTACTCGGTGTAAAAGAACCAAATAATAAGAGAAGCTATTTCACCTTTCTGAACAAAGCGAAAAAAATAGGCTTTAAAGTGAAATAGGATGCAGTTCGGTAAACCAGGCCTATACAGGCAAAGAGTAAAGTCCTTTATTCTTCTATTTTCTGAATAATATAAATAGCATTCAACACCCTGGGAAATCCAATATGTGGTAAACACTGTATCAATGCCGAGATCATCGTATCTTTGTTATTGCCTACGCGAATATTTCCCCTGGCATGAGATTCCAGTTGTATCTCTGTTCCCCCCAGAGTGGACAAAGCTATCAATATCACCAATTCCCGTGTTTGCAGGTCTAACCCCGTCCGGGTATAGAAATCCCCAAATCCCCATTCCGTCAAAAAACGGGAAACAGCCTCACCCAAACTGTCCGATGAACCACTTAATCGATCTCTCATCCCCGTTCCATAAATAGATGATTGAATCTCAGTCCCTTTAGTTAATCGTGCCTCATCAGTAATCGTCTTTTGACTTTCTAAAGGTAGAGTGATGTTATTATCCCTAAAGACTTCGTTGATCACGCCGAGGGCATTTAGGACTCTTGAATAGCCAATAAAAGGAGTACACTGATAAATAGCCTCTTTAATCTGAACCGGTTCAACACCAATACGCAACGCAGAACCCGTATGCGCTCTTAACTGCGGCAACATCTGGTTGGTTGCCAAAGCTACTATCGTCATCAATTCCTGGGTTTGATCATCCAGATTCCCGGTAAAAGCCACCTCACCAAAAATAAACTTTGTCATAAGATCCTTAAATTCAAAATCAGGATCTGTTTCCGGAATACTCCGACGGCCGAATAACTCCTCATGTTTATCTTCACTTAACACGACTCTGTCTTTCGGCAAAGTATTTGTATTCTGAGCATGTAAAACACTTAATGACAAGAAAAAAAATATAGCAGCTACAACTTTTGTGTTCATAATTATTTGTATTAAATGATAAAAGATACTTGTTATTTTTCGGTAAGCATTTCTTGTTCTTCAGGATAACGCTCGCCTACAATTCGGATATGATCAAGATGATTGCTGATATCAGTCAATTCATCAGATGTGAAAGTGATATCTACTGCCCCGGCGTTCTCAATGAGTCGTGCGATTTTCTTTGTTCCTGGTATAGGCACAATCCATGGCTTCTGAGCGAGCAACCAGGCTATGGCGATCCGGGCAGGTGTTGTCTCTTTCTGCTCTGCCAATTCACAAATAGACTCAACCAAAGTTAAATTCTGTAAGAGGTTTTGAGGATTAAACCGGGGAATCGAACTTCTGAAGTCGGAATGATCGAACTGCGTATCCTTATTAAAGGCACCGGTTAATACACCTTTCCCCAGCGGACTAAAAGGAACAAAACCAATACCAAGTTCCTCCAGAACAGGTAACAACTCCTCCTCCGGCTTTCTGTACCACATTGAATATTCACTTTGTACTGCAGTAACACAACACACTTGATGAGCGCGCCTGATCGTAGCAGCCGAAGCCTCAGACAATCCCCAATGCAATACTTTGCCTTCCTTTATTAAAATGCCCAACATACCCGCCACGTCCTCAATCGGAACCTGCGGATCTACCCGGTGTTGATAATAAAGATCAATATGATCCGTCCGGAGTCGTTTTAACGAACCTTCTATAGCCTTACGGATCGTCTCGGGGCGACTCGACAAATTAACCGGACGATTATTTGAGTCCATTTGTACATGCTCCAGGTCATACCCAAACTTAGTAGCCAGAACCACCTGGTCACGATAAGGCTCAAGCGCCTCGCCTACCAGCTCCTCGTTTTTGTACATGCTGTAAACCTCAGCCGTATCAAAAAAGGTATAGCCTAACTCCACTGCTTTCCGAATAATACGGATAGTCTCTTTCTTGTCCGGATAAGGCGGATAACTTTGTGTAAAACCCATACAGCCAAGCCCGACGGCAGATACCTTAAGCCCGCTATTTCCCAATAATCTTGTTGTCATAATTCCATTATTTATTATTAAATATTGAATCTCCTCATTTGGAACCACCCGATGCCATTCTATCACACCTCCACTTATTCACGGAGCAATATCCTCTCAGCGATTCCGCTTCGCGGCAAATAATTCATTGTAAAATGAATAAGATACACTCACGTTCCATAAGAGATTGCTGCCGACCAGAATATCTGTCTTAATTTTATGATTAATAAACCCGGAGACCGAAACAGGAAAATCCTTCTTACTCAATGTGACTCCTGCCGCTACATAAAACCCATGGGGCTTATCCATCTTCACATAAAAAATCTGAGGATTAAAACTCATCGAATATTGCTCCGAAAGCCAGATATTGGAGAAGTTTACCCACATCGTCAGATAATACGTGTTTCTCACTAAGTCCTTTTCCATCGCACGTGAATAAATAGAATAAGGGCCTACACTTATATTCTTCGTCAATGAATAACTTGCACCCCCTTCACCCGCCAAATAGCGGTTACCCCGGATGATATCTCTCGAAGAACCGTTTTCCGTAACCTTTAGATACTGGAAAACAACAGCGGGATGTGCCCCGATATGTACACGCCACTTCTCATTCTGTAACAACTTATACCTCCCCCAAAAAGTAAACGACCAGGGCTTTCCCTCCAAGGCAAAACGGAATTGAGGTTTAAAACTCAATCTCCCCTGCCCGACCATCAGATCAACAACAAGCGCAGGCTTACCTAAGGTCATATTAGGAATAGTAGATATACCCTTCGTGGTGGCGTTTATAACACCACCGATATAAACCGGGTTGACCTTCTTTTCCGTTTCCTGCGCCGATGCAAACTGAATAAACAGCAAACACACCATACTCCACAACAATCTTTTTATTATCACTTTTGAATTCATGCCCTATCGTTCCTTTTAAAACATTAAAAATCAAATCTGTAGTAATTATTTAACGCAAAGGTATTTTGAAAATAAAACCGCCGTTGTATACAAATTACGGATAGTCATACCCATATTACGGATTCGCTTTTATGGATGAATAATACTCCAAAGGATACCTTATCTTTGCATCAAATAAAGCATCATCTTATGGACGAGATCATCAAATTAGACACAATCGACCAGTATAATAAGCTGTTCGGATTCGAAACACTGCACCCATTGGTAAGCATCGTAGATTTTACGAAAGTAAAAGAAATGAAGAATGTCCGGATAAATTTCGGTTTTTATGCCCTGTTCCTCAAAGACACCAAATGCGGCGATATGAAATATGGCCGTCAATATTATGATTATAGTGACGGATCAATTGTCTGCCTCGCCCCAGGACAGGTATCAAGCATCGACTACGATAATGAAGTCGTACAGCCCACCGCACGAGGTGTCTTATTCCATTCCGACCTGATCCGCGGAACATCACTGAGTAAACATATCAAAGAGTATACCTTTTTCTCCTATGAAGTAAGGGAAGCCCTACACCTTTCCGAACGCGAAAGACATATCGTCACCGACTGTTTAGATAAAATACAGATGGAACTCGAACACGCTATCGACAACCATAGCAAGAGACTGATTACCATACAAATTGAATTACTGCTCGATTATTGTATGCGGTTCTACGAACGGCAATTCATCACCCGCAGTGATATCAATAAAGATATTATCGTCAAATTCGAAAAATTGCTGGAAGAATATTTCCAGAAGCAAACAGCACAAGAAAAGGGACTACCCTCTGTTAAATACTTCGCTGATAAAGTCTTCCTATCCTCCAATTACTTCGGAGACCTCATCAAAAAGGAGACTGGTAAATCAGCACAAGAATACATACAGGGCAAAACAATGGAATTTGCCAAAGAACAGATATTGACAACAGATAAAACAATCAGTCAGATCGCCTACGAATTAGGATTCCAATACCCGCAACACTTCTCCCGCCAATTTAAAAGAAGTACAGGATCGACACCCAATGAATACCGGTTGATGAATAGTTGAAGATGTTTCGACAATTGTAAAAGTATTATTCATAAACTTGAAAAACATCTACATTTCGGTACTGATTCAGTAGCATATTTTATACCCCAACGTTTGTTTTTTGGTAAGTCTACATACTTTTCCTACGCCATCCCAAGGATATAATAACATCATCTGCAACCTTTTTTTGTTATACCTACCTCCGTTTTCTGTTAGAGGTACGTCTAAATTCATTTAGAGGTACGTGTAAATCATTTTAGAGGTACGTCTAAATTCGTTTAGACGTACCTCTAACGAAAAAGTATCCGCAATGCTTCAAATAAAGCAATGGGGCGTTCCGGTTTTTTATGGATTAAATTTCATTACATTTGTAAAAGATCTAAAGAATAACGTTATTCGTACCCAAACAGATATGAAAGGAATTTAAGGGATGAGCCGTAACGCAAAGCTCATCCCTTTTAGCAATAATATGCCTACCTGATAAGGTGTTTATGTTAGAATGAATGGAAATACCTTATGTGTGGTTTGAAGTAGACCTAAACAATTATTGCCTTATTATTGCCACCGTTGATCCTGAACCAAAAGTCCTTCCATCTTAACGATCTGATTGTATGGTAACGGCATGGTATACCATTTTGAATTATAGACTGCCGTGGAATACTTACCTAAATGTTGTGATTCAAACTTGAGGAAGTTGTTTATCTCATTGACAACAATACCCCAACGTACCAGGTCATACCACCAGTGGCCTTCCAGACCTAACTCTATTTTACGTTCAAAACGTAATGCCGCAAGAGCGTCTTCTTTTGAGGTAAACTGAGACTCGGGATACAAACCGATACGGTAATTGGCCGCAGCATTCGGTTTGGTTGTTCCCGTTACTAAGTCTTCCAATACATAAGAGGATGTGGCAGGCTCCATAGTCGCAGCATCTACTGCGCTGATATAACCGTTAGCCGCACGAGCGCGTATCTGGTTGATATAGGTTCGTGCCTCTTGTAAGTCGCCGGTTTCTATCAGACATTCGGCATACATTAACAATACATCGGCATAACGGATCATATGGTAGTTCTTGGCTGTCGATGAAGTGACCGTATTGATACTCAGACTTCCTTTATCCGCTTTTCTGGGTTGCGGCTTTTTATTCATATAATACCCACCATTGGAAGGTTCACGTATCCAGCCTTCAATCGTTGTAGGTATACTCCAATCCATATAAGGTACATTAAAACGTCCTACCGTCACATCCAAGCGCGGGTCGGTATATACCGTCAAATCGGTCACCGGATGTCCATCTTCTCCCACTTGTGTTAAAGAATTCATACTTTGGTACGACTTATCCAATAACGGAAGACCATCTGCATTGACAATGTGTGAGTTAACCATTTCATAAGAGGGTTGATAGAATCCCCACCCGCCGGTACCTAACGCTCCGGTCATACCGGTATTGGAATCTCCCCACAAGGAGTTGGTCGTAGCCTGAGTTCCGGAGATCACTGTTTGAACATCAAACACCGATTCTCCTGTCCAGTCGCTTTCACCGGCAGTCCAAAGTGATTCATACGTCTCTGCCAACTGAAACTTTTTGTTGTTATTATCTACACCATTGGCAATAATCGTTTCCAATAATGATCTGACGGCGGCATAGTTGGGAGACGTCCCATTCAATCCGTCATAGGGAGAGGATTGATATAACATCGCTTTGGCCAGGAATGCGGCAGCAGCCCATTTGTTGGGAAGCCCTTTATCGGAAGTCCAAACATTAGGAAGGTTGTCATACGCATATTGGAAATCGGCTATTATCTTGTCCCAGATATAGATGTAGTTACCACCTTCATCAACATTGGAAACCTGTGGATTGACAGAAGCCTCATAGTCCTCATCTCCCACATAGGGAACAGCTGCTCCATATAATTTGACGACTTCAAAGTGAGAAAGTCCACGCATAAACCGCGCCTGAGCGATTGCTTCGGTATAAAAATCTTTGGATTCACCCTGAACTGCACTTAATTCTTCCTGAATCTTATTGGCTGTACTAATCACGGAGTTGGCACGATAGACCCCATCATAACTTCTGTTCCATTTGTTTTGCAGATAGGCATTATCTACCGTCACCGTGTACACTTCCAGGCTGGTAAAAGCAGGTTGATCGGAAGCTGCAGAGCCTTTATTGGCCTGACCACCCAAAACATCCCCGTAGGTATAGTTGGTAATACCGGCGGAAAGAGCATTTCCGGCACTATTTCTATAAAGCGTTGCTCCATACATACCATTAAGCAGCTGATCTACTCCTTCTTTAGTTGTAAACGAACTCTCACCGACCGCTCCTACCGGATCTACCGTAAGAAAATCAGAACAGGCAGTCATGGATAAGGTGACAGCGGCTATTATATATACATATATTTTCTTCATGATCTAATTATTTTTTTAGCTGTTATACAATAGGATTAGAAGCCTACATTTACCCCAAAGATAAACTGGCGGGGAGAGCCATAGGCACCAAAGTCAACACCCTTATTTCTGTCGCTTGCACGATTATCAATCGTACTTCTGATTTCAGGATCCAGACCGGTATAGCCTGTTAATGTAAAGACATTAGAGACCTGTCCATAGAAACGGACTCTTTCTAATCCGATCTTTGATAGGATATTGCGCGGTAGTGAATAACCCAGTGTCAGGTTCTGCATCCGTAAGTATGATCCGTCTTCAATGTACATCGAGTGTGATTCGTCACGTGCTTCCGTTCCTTCATACGCCGAACCGGCCCACATCGGGTATTTCCCATTCGGGTTTTCTGTCGGGTGCCATGAAAGGGTTGCCCGCTCCTTATGATAGTTACTTTGAAGCGCACCATAGTGGGTATAATATTCATACATCTTGAAGATATCATTGCCTACTGAGAAGTAGAAGTAGGTGCTTAAGTCGAAATTATTCCAGTTGACACCGATATTCAAACCTCCGGTAAAGTCGGGATGAGGATTACCGATGACGGTACGGTCGGAGGCTGTGATTCGACCGTCTCCATCGAGGTCTTTAAAGATATAACGACCAACGAAAGCGGATGTGTCTAAGTCTTCTTCAGCAGCAATACCGAATGGCAAAACGCTTCCGCCTTTTGCATTCTTGTAGTTTGTGACATCTGCTTCACTCTTATAAATACCATCTACCTCATATCCATAAAATACGCCCACCGGCTGACCTGTCGTTATCACCGACATATTGGCCAAACGGGTGCTGTAGAAGATGTTGGATACACCTGCATTAAGCACCTTGTTGCGATACGTGGAGATGTTTGCATTGACATTGAAACCTACATTACCGATTCGATCGCGATAACCGATGCTTAGATCGGTACCCACGTTGCGCATATCACCAAAGTTGACAGAGGGGAAAGTCGCCATCCCGGCCAGAGAAGACCAGTTGGCATCCAGTAAGAGGTCGGTAGTTTTTCTGGTGTACCATTCAAAACCCAGAGTCAATTTGTTGTTAAATGCCGTCGCATCAAAACCAATATTCAAGGAACGAACTGTTTCCCATTTGGCATTTGGGTCACCCAACGCAGTTACTCCATAACCGGTAGTTAAATCACTATCCGTACCTGGTCGGCCATAGGAATAATAGGCGCCTGTACCATAACGGAACGCATAGTTGTAAGCGCCGATATTCGAGTTACCTGTCGTACCATAACCGGCACGTAGCTTCAAGTCGTCCAACCAGTTTCTGGTCGATTCCATAAAAGCTTCATCCGAAATACGCCATCCGGCAGAGACAGAAGGGAATGTTCCCCAACGGTTGTTTTCTCCAAATTTGGAAGAGGCGTCACGACGCACACTTACCGTAGCCAGATATTTCCCTTGATAAGAGTAGTCGGCACGGCCAAAATAACCGAACATGGTCGTATGGTTTTGCATATACCCGCTATTACTTTGGTTTGAGCTGGAGCCATTGTTCAGAGTCCAGGTATTCGGATCGTTTTCAAACGCATAGTCAATACGTGTTCCTGTCATCGAACGACCATTATTCTGATCCAAGGCTTCTGTTCCGACTACTACCGTTACATTATGGTCGTCGGCAATAGTTCGGGTATAAGAAGCGGTATTGGTCCACTGCCAATCGTAACGAAACATAGATGTTTCCTCCAGTTGGTTGTTTGTTCGCCCTTCTTTATTGGAGAATATATTCCGTTCAGAGAAAGCCAGAGTCCATCCGCCATTCAGCATAGTCGCAAATTGCGATCTGACGGTCAACCCTTCAATCGGTTTAAGTTCGGCAAAGAAAGAAGCCTGTCCGCGTAAGAATTTACTCCAGTCTTCTTTTGCATGTGCTACAGTCATCACCGGTTGGTTGGCACGCCCACCTTCCGTAGCCTGTGTGCCTGCGTAATCACCACCTATGTTATAAACCGGAATCCATGGCTGAGTCGTATAGGTCTGACCAAACACATTGTCATCACCTTGAAAACCACGTTCACCTCCCATTTCCATCACAGCGACATTCATATTTGCGCCAAGTGTCAGGTATCTGGTCGCATTATATACGGCATTCAGACGAGCAGTATAACGATCAAAGAATGAGTTCTTGATTGTTCCTTCACGGGTAGAATAACCGACAGAGAGGGAGTAAGAGCCTTTATCGTTACCTCCTAATACACCCAGCTGATGGTCTTGTATAAAACCCGACTGAGTCACCTGATCGTACCAGTTTGTTCCGGCAAGCGCTACTTCTTCGGAATAACCGTCTAACTTCATTTGTGCATAGGCAGAACGCGACCAAGAGTTGGTACCATCATCTCTATAAGAGGCTTCCCATGCAGCTACGCTACCGTATTGGTTGATAATATCCTGTTCGGAGTAACCGGCCGGTTTGATAGCGTAAGGCATGGTCAGTCTGTCGTTCTCATCCAAAGAACCGAACTGTGCATGTGTAGTCGTTAATCCGCGATAGTCGCGCAGGTTCACCATACCCTTGCCTACAAACTCCATCGCTTCATTGGCATTCAACAGGTCATACCCGCTGTTGGCCATCTTAGAGGTACCGATGTATCCATTGTAAGTGATACGCACACGGCCACCTTTATCTCCTTGTTTGGTGGTGATAATGATAACACCGTTTGCACCCTGCGCACCATAAATAGCTGTTGCAGAGGCGTCTTTCAATACCTGGAATGTTTCGATATCATTCGGATTGACCGCGTCGATATCAACACCAGATACACCGTCTACCACGATCAACGGATCAGAACCGTTCACAGAGCCGACCCCACGGATACGGATAGTCGTGGGTGAACCGGGAGCACCGGTTGAAGAGACATACACCCCTGATGCACGTCCCTGCAAAGCTTCCGCGAAAGTAGCATAAGGCTGTTCCTGAAGGTCTTCGGCCGATACTACGGCAACAGAACCTGTGATGTCTCTTTTCTGCTGGGTACCATAGCCCACTACCACGACTTCATCAAGCGCTTGGGAGTCTTCTGCTAAAGTCACACTGATTGCTGCCTGGTTATTGATCGCCACCTCACGGGTGACATAACCAATATAGGAGATCACCAATACACCATTACCCGGCGCATTTTCAATAGTAGCATTACCGTCCAGATCGGTAATATTACCGGTAGTGGTTCCTTTAACCATGACATTCGCACCAATCACCGGTCCCAGGTTATCTGTCACAGAGACTGTAATAGTACGTCCTTGTTGGGGAATAATGGGATTATTAACCTCGGATGTAGCCGTTATCGACTGAAAAACAAAGAGAAGAGAGATACAGAGCGGAATTTTCAATAAGACTTTAATGCGTTGCGAAAAAAAGGCAATAAAGTTGTCTAACAAAGTTTTATTTTTCATATCTTTGTTTATGTTTTAAGTGAATACTAAAATGTTACGTGTGTTTACTTAATGACTCGACGGTAGATGCTGTAACATCTGCCGTCTTTCTTTTATGATTTACAGTTAACTTCTTTATTTCATAGGCATCATAGATTTAAAATTACACTTATATATTAGAATCTGTTAATTACACGAACGTACCAGGATCGGAACTGATTACAGAATACTTTTGCCTTTTCACGAATAAACATAAATTCCATAAGCAAAGATAAAAACAAGACGTCCCTCATTATTCATCTTATGACCTTAAAACGAAATTTTAATCGATTAAAACGAATTAAGAATGTAAACAAATGAAATATGCATTGAAACAATATATATCGGGATCCGTGGCTTTTTATCGCGGTCTATGACTACAAATCATACATTAATCAGATATCAACGAGAATGTCTCAAAAGTCTGAAAATCATTTTGATGTAGTTATAAAATGGCAAACCCCAAAAGTCCAGCGGAGTTTCAATATGAACTGCACCCCGAAGTGGGTTCAACCCTTATCAGGGTTGATGTGAGTGATTTTGATTACCTACCCCGGGTGAAACCCAGTCATGTTCGGAAGAAGTTTGTCGTTTTTTACGAAAGTATATATTTCTTTCTGTTATGGATAACTAGGTAGTTATCAACAAAAAAAGCCCCCT
>NZ_JARXWG010000028.1 GCF_029893105.1 Parabacteroides sp. PF5-9
ATCATCGAAGATAACGATAAAACTATGGAATCAATAGAACTCATGGTCGATGTTTTTTTCCAAAATAAGCAAATAATATTTTTTCTTTCTCATAAGAACGGGTAAAACGGAAACCTGACTGGGTAAAAGTATTTGGAGACTTTGTAAAAAAATCCTCTTTTTTTTAGAGAGGTTGATTTTTATCCCCTTAGAATATTCCCCGAAGGGGGTTATTGAGTTAGAGTAGGGGAGTGATAGCATAGTTAGGTATTTTGTGCCAGGCCTGCGGGGTGGTTTTGCTATCAAAAATGTTCCTGGCCGGTTAATCCGGGAATTAAATTTGCTATCATTATTTGTTTCCTGAAGAACATCCTGATTCGTTTTTTGCTATCACAAATTCACCGGCGCTCTCGCTCGAGCTTCAAAATCTGCTATCACATTCTTAGCTTCAGGAAGCCGATGGCCGGAAGTTCCGGAAGAAATGTGATTGCAGTTTGCGTTAGGGATTGCAATGTAAAGCCCACAATGAAGTCCCGACCGCCAGGGCGCAACGAATGAGGACTTGAAATGTAAAGCCCGACCGGTTTACCGGTAACGCCCTAAAATTTTCTCCCTATCCCTTCCACTATATCGTTTTTCTGCACTAATGACTTATTTAATTCCTTATTGATATTTTCAAGTTTCAACTCTGCCTCTTCTAATTTGTCTTTATTGAGAAACTTCAAATCCAACTCTTTCAAAGTCTTTACATTCGAATCAATTACTCTGTTTTTTTCCTCGTATTGACTTATCAGCCCTTCAATCCTTTGCAATGCTTTTTCCGGATATGCTGCTGCTAATTTAGGCGTTGAAGCTACGTCTCCGTTGTTATATGAGTACTTTAACTCTCCACCTACTATTAATTTGTTCTTAAATCTTTCTGTTCCATTTTCCAAAATCGCCCGCTCTCCCAAAATCATTAAATCAAACGTTCCTATCTTACCGATTTTTTGATAGTTTACCGTATCTCTATTGTCTTGTTTAAAAGCTTTATACAATGCTTCTCCAATCGCTTTTTCGTCAGTTAGAACCTTATCTCCAATTTGTACTTTATGTATTACTTCTCCATTCTCGTTACGGGGCAACCTTTTAAAATCTTCTAAATCTTTGTTCAGTCTCTCTAATATTTTTGTATTACTTTCTTTTTGCGTCCCGAAGTAGTCTATCTTATAGTCTTTGTCTCGTATTTGTTTAAGGTAAATTCCTTCTTCTGCTTTGAGTTGGGAAATTTGTTTTTCAAGTTTAGCTTTTTCCAACAGAGTTGGATTTCCTGAAAGAACAGCGATATATTCGGAAAAGGACATACCAGAGTGTTTATCCATTCCTCCCTCGTCAATCGACCGGACGGATATCGAATTGTTTTTTATCTGTGAGATAAAAAGGGCTTTATTTGCATTTAGATTAAATTTATAAGTATCAAGCGTTTCTTTAGTGGCATAAATTAAAACGTCTACTTTATTATCTGCAAAGTTTTTAGCCACTTCATTACCGGCACGTACTCCCCGCCCATTACGTTGGTCAAAATCTTTCGGAGTCCAGGGAATATCAAAATGATGTATTGCTACGCACCTTTTCTGTGCGTTTACTCCCGTGCCGAGCATTTCCGTACTCCCTAACAATACTCTCACTTTGCCGTTATTCATATCATCAAAGAGTGCAGTTCGTTTTTTATCTGTTTTGAAGTTCTGTATAAATTGAATTTCGTTTGCTGGTATTCCTCTTTCAATAAGTTTGTTTTTAAGGTCTGTATAAATATTAAATCCTGCCCCTGGTTTATATGTCCCTAAGTCGGAAAAGACGAATTGAGTACCCTTGTGTTCATCATATTTTTTATAATAATCCACAATTTTATCAGCGACTACGCTTGTTTTATTTCCTGGTTCATCCGTAAACCGGTCAGAAATTAGTCTCATATCAAGGGAGGCTTTTTTTGCTGTATTGGTAGCAATAAGCATTTTAGCTTTTTCTTCCGATTCGGAGAGAGGGCCACGATAGATAACTGTTCCGTCTGCGGTCTGAGCAAACACCTTTAGTCTTTCAAACATATCCCGTTGTTGTTCCGTTTGCTGGATAGCAACCAGGATTTCATTTTTACTGGGTCTGTCTACCCCAATATCTTCTGCGGTTTTATAATCAGTTATTTGGCCATAGAACATTGCAAGTTCAGGCACTTTAACGAATTTTCGAAGCCTTTCTTTTTGTACGATGTCATTGGTAACATTAAACTCAAAGTCTTTGCTTTTGAGCGTATATACACTTGCCCAGGCATCGAAACAAAATATACCCTGTTGTTTCAGGGCATCAGGTCGCAAATAATTAAAAATACTGTATAGTTCCGTAAGGGAGTTACTTATGGGAGTACCTGAAAGAAAAGTTGCTCCTAAGTCTTTTCCTCTTTTTTCTTGTATGGTACGGATAGCAAAAAGCATATTCAATGATTTTTCCGCTCCGGAAACATTACCTAACCCGGCAACTCGTTGGTGACGGGTTTGGAATTGCAGATTTTTGAATTTATGCGATTCATCAATTAGCAAATGGTCAATTCCCATCGTTTTAAAGTCTACAACATTATCACGTTTTTCGTTAATCTTAAACATGACATTTTGCAATTTGGCCTGAAGATTCTCTTTCTGTTTTATTAGGCCTTTCTCCATAAGCTTAAAATTGCCTTGGTCGTCAGATTTTAAGCTGCGCAAAGCTTCTTCAACTTTATCAAGTTCTTCTCCAATTATTTGTCTTTGTATGTCATATGATTGAGGTATAGCCTTAAACTGGTCATGCGTCATTATCACACAATCCCAGTTATTATTCTGAATCTTATTAAAGAAATCTTCCCTATTTTCCTTAACAAATTCTTTTTCTGTTGCATACAGAATCTTTGCATCCGGATAGGCCTTTGTGAAAGTATCAGCAATTTGTTTAATATTTGCTTTTAATCCCAGGATACAAGGTTTGTTGGCCAAACCAAGTCTTTTCATTTCGGCTGCCGCACAACACATTATAAGAGTTTTACCACCGCCCACTTCATGGTCGATAATACCACCTCCCTGGTTCTTAATCATAAGAACAGCGTTTTTTTGGCTGCCGTATAAGTCTTGAATATTGAGAGCCTTTTTATCTAAGCCTGGAAAGGTTTGAAAGCTTCCATCATAGTTAGGTTTTACATAACAGTTAAATTTACGGTTATATAAGTTTTCAAGATATTCTTTATTCTTTTCAGGTAGCGTTGTTATCCAGTCTTTAAACTCTTTCTGCATAAGAGAAACAGAAGCATTCATTTTTTGTATGCCTTCTGAATCAGGAACGGTTTTAACATCATTCCCATATCCTACTTTTTTGGTCATTTCCGGAACGTTGTCAATCATAGAGAACCGTAAGATATCGAGAGGGTAATATGTACGGTTTACAGACCGGACAGTATATTTTTCGGATGCTTTGAAAGAAAAGCTTCCTGAAATATCAAAATTATCAAGCACACCATCATATTTTACTTTAGAATCTTTTTCAAATATATGTGAAGCGAAAGCTGAATAGTATTGCTCAGGAACCCACCTTTCCCCTAAATTCACGTCTATATCTTCAAGAGAAACTTTATCGGGAACAGCATTTCTAAGTGCTTCAACCGATTTGAAAATTTGAGCGTCCTGCGGGTTCTTTTGATACTCAATATAAGCGCTTTCTAATTTGTTAATAACGTTACCTGATAGAAAATTGTCGGCTGTTTCAAATTGGTAGGTAATAGGATTTTTAAATATCAGACCTTCTAATTTCTGTATGGCTTCAAATTCAGTTATACCCGCTCTTTGACTTATAAAATCTAAATCAACTCTATTAAAGTTATTGAGACAAACCGATAAGGCCTCCTGAGCTGTCAAATGTCCCTTATCTCTTGAAAAAGCTACTGGTTCTCTAAAAATATCGGCTTTTTCGATTTTTCCGTTTATGTTTATTTCAAGGCCTTTGAGTTCGACAAATGACGGTTCGTTTTTGAAGAACTCTGCATAATGTGACAAAGGGGATAGAGTAGTTCTGAAATCGTCATACTTCTTATTCAGGTCGGCTCTTAATGCAGGGGATTCTTCCCGAACGTTATTTTCATAGTTCTTTAGTGCATAATAGCTGTCTCTTAAATCTACGAATTTTGTAATGAGTTCTGACTTCTCTCTATCAAATTCTACTATTTTAGCAATTTTATTATCTTCAGCAACCCCTATAACTCCGTCTTTATATTGGAAACTTCCTTCTGAATTAAAATAGGGGTTATCATATTCAAATTTAGTTTCTTTTTTGGGGGTTGATACTTTTGCTGCTTTATTATAATGACCTTCAAATTCTTCAAATAATGACAATTGTAAAGGAGCAGCCTTTTTGATAGCTTCGTTTTGTGAGTTAAAAAGTTTTCTATTCAGATTTAATCGGATATCAGATACTAACATTGACTCAACATCTTTAGCAATACCCTTTATACCTCCTTCATGTATGTAGTTAATTGCCGGTTTTCCATATAAATCTGTTCCGGTTGATTGACTGGTATGTACTATCCTGTTTGAGTTATGATAATAAGTATTGTAATTATAGTTTTCTAAAATCTCTGAAGACGCTGATTTAATAAACCTTTGTTCTGCTTCAGACAGTTTTCTTTTTGACGTATGTTTTTGTAAGACAATGAGGTCTGATTGTACTTTTGTTCCTGCATTATCAAAAGTATTTTGAGGTAACCGGATAGCAGAAAGAAGGTCTGATCGACCAACAAGGTGTTTTCTGAAATTTTCATTCGCCTGTGCATCCATAACACCGGTAGATGTAATAAAAGCAAGTATTCCACCTTCTTTAAGCGTATCCAGGCCTTTTTCAAAAAAGTAGTTATGAATTGCATGGGTAGAATTTCGTCTCTCTAAAACCTTACTATTTGATATTTGAGGGTCAAAAACTCTAAAATCTCCAAATGGGATATTAGATGTTACAAGATTGTAAGATTGGTTATAATTTGAAGGAACATTTTCAAAGCCGGAAATTCTTATATTTTTATCAGGATGAATAGCTTTTAATATCTGACCTGTAAGCAGGTCTTTTTCGATGGCCGTGTAATTGTTTCCTTTTATGGAAAGGAAAGCCCCCAGGCCGGCCGAAGGGTCTAAAACATTATCAAAAGATAAGTTGTTCCTGGTGAATGAATTAGAAAGTGCGCTAATTAATTCATTGTCTGTATAAAAAGAAGTAAGAACGCTTGTCTTCAAAGAATCAAAGTATTTCGTATATTCTTGTTCGCTCCGGCTGTTCTCTCTTATGGTATTGTGTAGTTCTCTGACAAGGGGTATAAGATGTTGTTCGCTCTGCGGAAATTGTGAAGGGGCATCAGGATTCAGAAGTACACATTTCAGACTACCAAAACCCGAATATCCTTTAAGGGCATCAATCTGACTCTGATTAGCTTTTTGGTTCGTTTTGTTTAATTGTAGAGCAATTTGTATTGCAGCTATATTAAGTGTTAGCTTTTCTGTTTGTGTCATTTCTTGTGTCCAATTTTATTGATATATGAAAAATGTCCTAAAAATATACAATATATCAATAGAACATACGGTCTTTATGAGTAGATTTACCTATTTTCAATAATTTAGATATGTAAGTGTATCATATTTTAAGTATATCCGGATGAAACCAAGAATTAAAGAATTAGAAGTCGATACCATAGGCGAACCTAACCGCCCATTGACAAAAGAAGAGGAATTACAGATAAGTGCTTTCATCAAAAAAAGAAAAGAACAAGGCCAGGTAAATAAAACTAAAGAGCACTAATACAAAAATAAAGGCGAATAATCAAAAAAACGCCTTTATTCGCCTTTCGCTTATTGGAATTGAAAATTTTTTTATATTCTTTTGCAGTTGTAATATTTTTAAAATAGTAAAATATGAACCACGAAGAATTATATCAGAAAAGAGTCGTTGACTGCACAGTAGGAGAATTGGTAAAAGTCCTAACTATAGAATTGAGAGAAGTTCTTAAAGTCGAGAACGAATCTCCAAGTTATTCTTATAAAGGAGTAAGAGGGATAATGGACATTTTTCAATGTTCAAAGTCTAAAGCTATGAGGATACGTGTAAGTGGTATCATAGATGATGCATGCATTCAAACTGGGAATTCATTTTTGGTGGATAAAAACATGGCATTAAATCTGATGCGTGTATATTCGATATGAAACCTTTCTATAAAAGCAGAAGCATAGAACTCTGACTTTCTATGCTTCTGTGACTTTGGAAAAACAAAATATAATAACGTCTCCTGATTTTGTCCTAAAAAAACCGATAATTTCGGACACAATTATCAAAGCGAAATAATTATCATTTTTTCAGTACTCTATTTTCTGTTGCATATGCCGGTTTAGACTCTCGGAATAGAAAAAACCATTTTCATCAATTTTAAATAAATCATATTTCTTGATTACCGTTAATATTTTTGTCTCTGTGGTATTGTATTTTCTTGCTAAAGACGGAACTAATTTTAATGGGTACTTAAAATCAGGCTGATTACCTAAAACTTCCATTAAAACCCAAAATATTCCATAACCTTCAAGTCCCCATTGGTCTACTAATAACATACACTTTGGGTCATTATTTGCATTGCTATCATGAGGGAAGCATATATTATTTCTGAAATTCTCCATATTCCTTTATTTTTTAAATAAAAGCCATTAATTCATTGCGTAACTCATATTCTTCCTCAGTCCCTTCAAAATCTGCTCCATACCGCCAAAAAAGGTCGCCTGCCTTTTTAAGGATTTTACAAGCTTCGTCGTTATCAATTATTTCGTCTTTCACTTCTTCGTAAAAGGTTTTGATGTAAGCGATAGGCGAAAACTCAAATCCTTGATGAAGTGCTTCATTCGCCTTCTCCAATGCTTCTAAAGTGCTGTATCCCTCATTATCCGCTTTTTCAAAAGCAGCTTTAGCGGCCTTGGCGCGGGTAACAATGATTTCATTCACTTCGTCTATATCTTCAAAGAGATTAGGAAAATAATCCTTTAAGTATGAATATATTTCCTGTTGAAAAACATTTGCTTTGTCAAGTCCTTCCATAATTAATAAATTAAAGAAAATAAACCACCACCTAAAATTGCGCTCGAAACAAAAAATGCAAATAATAGAAAATACACTGAAGTATTTACTTTCTTCTTGTTTTCCAATATTTTAGTTATACTTTTCCAAATCCACACTCCGAAAACTATTACTAAAACTACACCGAATCCGATTAATAAAAATGTAATGTTCATAATGTTAGCTTTTATAAGTTTATACTCATTTTTTTACATGGGAGAATCTATGTTAATTAAAGGATAGTCCCCGCCATAATCAGGGTCATAGAGCCATTCAATTGATGATACTTGGAATCTGTCACCGTTAGCATAATTATAAAAATCATATAAATTCTCTTCGCGGGCTTCCATATCCATCATATCTAAAGGGACATCACTTAAATTGAATATGTCCTTAACTTTTAGTCTTTTAAAATCCTCAGTCATTTTGGGACTTAAAAACCGTGCCGGTTGGCAAATATAGTCACCGGTTGATGGGAGTACTGGATAATTCCATTCAATTATATGGGGACAACTATCTTTTTCTATTTCCCGTATAAGTTGTCTTTTATCAATATCAAAATTTAAAAAAATCGCTACTTTCATGATTATTAATTATTTAAATACCCCTTCCAATCTCAAATACTTGTAAAATGTAGCTTTAGAAACACCAACTATTTCACACAATTCATTAATGCTCGATGTTGGGTTCCGTAAGTATTCACTATAAAGTGCTGCTGCTAACTTGGCTTTTTTCTTTGCTTCATTAGTCAATCCTTTTTTCCTTCCTCCTACTTTTCCTTTCTTCCTCGCTGATTCTAATCCTGCATTAGTTCTTTCTATTAAGATGTTTCTCTCCATTTCATTAATACAGCAAAAGATATTCACTACAAATTTTCCCACAGGTGTAGAAGTGTTAAAATCTTCTGTTAAACTTACCAGGTTGATTCCTCTATTTGCTAAATCAGTATGCAAAACCATAAGTTCGGAAGCAACTCGTCCAAGTCTATCAAGTTTCCAAATCACAAGCGTATCTCCTTCAACTAACTCACTAAGTAGTGATTCGAGAATAGGTCTTTTCTTTCCTCCGGATGCTTTTTCAGTATATATCTTATCTACACCGAATTTATTTAAAGCATCCAATTGTAAAGAAAGTTCCTGTTCGTGCGTGCTTACTCTTGCATATCCGATTACCATTTTTTTACAAGAAAACAGAATGATAGTAATTTAAAACTCAGATTATCACTCATTATTCTCCGTTTTGAGTTCCTTTCTGCGTCTGTATAGCGCAATAAAAAAACCGACTATAAGCACAAGACCTATTAAACCAAAGAATACATAAGCATCTACCTTACTTAGTTTTCCTATTCCCCAGGAATAACCAAAAGATACAGAAGAAATGATAACAATTATTATCATTAAAATTAAACTAATTAGATTTCTCATATTCGTAAGTATTAATTAATTAAAGTACATAAACAGCTTTTTTTATATATAAGAACTTTGTATTTAGTTATTATTCAAGAATTATAGATACATATATTTGCTTGTTTACACCTCTTTTGTAACTAATAGAGGACACCAGGTCAAAGTCATGACAAATATCATATATCCAATCTTCATAGCTAAGATTTGGGATTATCTTTCTTTGCCCATTGTAAGATTCTAACGCATCACTGGACAAATCTTTTTCACACAAAACATAATCCAAAGAATCTATCCAAATGGAAGGATGAATTCTTTCTCCGATACGAGGCAGTGGAAAATGAGACAAATCCCAGTCAAGCATAACATTTATACTATCCCTGAACCAATCATGAGTAATAAGCAACTCAACTTTCATAATTTGTTTGTTTTATTTGATTGTTTTACAAAGGAGTAATACTTTGATTTGTATATACTATTCAAATCATCGTTATCAAACTTGTTTATAAAACCTTTCTCTATTAAAACTTCTTCTAACTGATAGATAGATTTTTTTCCAAAATTCCGAATAACAAGATAGATTTTGCGTTTCTGCCCTAAAATAAATTGCAATAAATCTAAGACGGTATGTACATTTACCTCCTTGAGTCCATTCAAAACACGTAATGGAATATCCCCCAGTTCTGATAGTAATGTATTTAAGCTTTCTTTTTCTTCATCTGTCAACTCTTCATTTTCAGAAAATGCGGAAACATCCTGATTATTTGTCTTTATCAAATTTTCTATATTATCTGCTTTTTGAGAGATATAACCGACCTTTCTCTCAATAAAACTGATACTATCAGCACAAAACTCTGCATTATTAGGGAGAGTACTTTCACCGACGAAACTCGGCAAAATATACTTATTTATATTTTCTTCTATCTTATTCACCTTTAAACCTAAAGATATTAATGGTTCTCCTATTTCGTTGTATTTAAGAGCCATATTATGAAGTTTTTTCAAATAGATTCTATTCTGTGTGAACTGAAAAACTAATAATACCAAAATTATTATTCCTAAAAATATAAAAATATTTTTATCAAATAAAATCACGCTTCTTACTTCTTCTGAATCTGTTTTTCTTGCGACAGCGTTCATGTATGGGAAAAACGAATAGCGGGTACTTCCTGTCTTACTTACAAAAAATGAAGTGTTGTTTTCAATGGTTACAACAAATACAGTATCACTAATCATCCCTTTCTCCTGGTTAATAAGGAGTACTGTATCAACCTTTACAGAGTTATCGTCCAGTATATCGCCATTTTTATCAAACGATATATGTTTACCTTGTGCAGATAATGAATAAGTGGAGATTAGAAATAAAATAAGAATCAAATACAAGTTTTTCATGACTGTAAAAGTGTTAAATAAAATTCTTTCCCTAAAGTTTCTCGAATTTTTTCTTTTCCTTTTGAAGATAAAGAACCTATTGCTTGGTCAGTAGCCAGGTGCACAATTTTATGCTCAAATAATACTTGACTAATTTGAAACCCTACTGGTGTAAAGAACGTATTCTCTAAGCAAACGACAGAAAATGTTAAAAAGGGTGACTGACCTACAGAAGAATGATTATAATAACAAAACTCTATATTTATGATATTATGGTTACCAAGTGCCATATTCAGATTATAGATGCAATCTGTATGAATATCGGTTACTTCTAATTCTATATGTTCTGTTGTTAATTCTTTATCATTTATATCCTTTACCATATCGTTGTTTTTAGTGTCTGTACAAATATAATAAAATAAACTGGTTTTTTAAACCGTAATTTCAAGTTTTTTTCAACAATTTTCAAAGTTTAAAAAAACGAACGTTTAACTAAACTCGGGTTATATTTGCCTTTGCTATCAGTGTTAAACCAGGATATCCGCTCGAGCGTAAAAAAATGCTATCAAAAATGTTCCTGGCCGAGCTGCCCCGGACGAAATTTTGCTATCACATTCTTATCTTCAGGAAGCCGATGGCCGGCAGAACCGGAAATAGTGAGATAGCAAAATATATATAGGGAAGATATTAGAAGAGTTCCGAATGGCTTCCTAATCTAATCAACTTTATTATATCTTCCTCTTCATCAAACCAAATAAGAAGTAAATCGTTTTCTACATGACACTCCATATAGCCCCTGTATTCGCCAATTAAGAAATGAGGCCTATATTCCTGCGGAAGAGAACCGCATTTCTGTAATAAGGCCAGTACGGTTTGTAAACTGGCAATTTTCTTAGGATTGTTTTGTATTCGTTTCAGGTCTTTCTTAAACTGGCTTGTTTGCTTTAGCTGTTTCATAATCCTTCTACATAATCTTTGAAGTTATTCAAAGGAAGAGTATCAAGTTCTTTACCGCTTTCAGCTTCTTTCATAGCCTCCAAGGTCGTTGCATTAGGTTTACGATAGATAATATCCATTAGCGCACTTTCTACAAAGTTATTAAGACTTCTGTTTTCATTCTTCGCTACAACCTGTAAGCGTTCAAGCAAGTCTGTTCGGAGCCTGAACGATGTTTGTTTTCTTTCTACAATTCTTTCCATGTGATACAAAATATTATTATATAATACAAATGTATCGCATTTGTAACACATAAGCAAAAAAAAAGGGAAATTTTTATATCCCCTCCCTTTGACGCTATTCTAAAATATCTATAATCTCTTTAATATGAATATCCAGCATGTTCTTCATCATTTCTATTTTAGCTTTTGCGATTCCACCTATATAACCTGACTTTAAGGTATTGCTTTCCTTGCCGACAATTTCAAAATCATTTATAAACAAAGAATCTATGTATATAAATTTTGAATAGAAATTTAAAAGGTTCATTAAAAACCCTACATCCCCACCTTTGCCAGTTTCTAACCGAGAAATCGCATTTTGCGCATGCGCTAATTTGATTTGCTCTTCTTCAGTAAGTTTATTCGCAAGCTGTTCCTGGGTAAGACCTAAGTACATTCGTACCTTTTTGAGGCGTTCCCCAAATGTAAAAACATCCATGTATTGTAATTACAAAATCTCTGCAATCATATTCTCAACCTCGTCTGTAACTCGGTCATAGTTTGATAGCAATATTTCTTCCTTCTTTCCTGTGGTACCAAAGTTATATATTTTTTTGCAATCACTGAAAGTATTTTCTTCTTTTTCTATATTTTTCACATCGAGCGTTGTTTCACAATGGTACGCGGTTGATACAAAATTACTATCGTCTGTATCAAAATCTTTAGCAACCTGACCAACAAGCTGCCCTGTTTGAAGATTAGCAATTTTTGAACCAGGAATTAACAAGTCCATGTTTTCATTCATGGAAACGGTAGTACGATTCCGGTCTATAGATATATTCTGCTTAACTTGTTTAACTTTCCCAAAAAGTTTTTCAAGCCAATCGAGGGTTTCTTTTTGCCTTGCCGAACCTGAAAGAATATTACCACAGATAGAGCAAATTTCATCTGCCCCATTTTTACCATAAGCAACCCTTAGTTGTGGCAATTCTTGTAAACCTAATGCGACAGCAACTTTATTACTTCTTGCGGTAGCCATCAGGTTAGCGAGTTTATGGAAAAAAATGGTTGGCAACTCGTCTATGATTATTGCCGATGGCAAATTACCTTTTGAATTAATAAGTCTTACAAGACGATTTAAGATAAGAGCATTCAAAGCAGAGTTCATATTCTGCGTATCAGGGTTATTAGCAATTATTAAGTAAGCCGGTTCTTCGCTATCACTAACTTTTAAATTTATTGGTTGCTTTTTCGGGTCTTCTGTAAATACCCAAAAAGATTCTTTTGTTGCTAAACGGGATGTTTGAATTTTTAACGTACCTATCTGGCCTTCCAACTGGTCCCAGGCCTTCTTTTCAAAAGCACTTTGAAAAGGCGATAGTAGAGAATGTAGTTCCCTGTTTGTATATAGAACCGTAAATATTTCTTCGTAGCTTCTATTCATGAAAGCAAGTATATGAGGTAAATCACTATACATACCACCCTCATGTTTGGAAAAGAAATATATACATGCAGCAAGGAAGTTTATAGCAGATTGGTCAAAGAAAACCTCTGCACCTCCGCCGCTTTCAGAATTGCCTTTTTTTAATGATTCAACAAGTGCTTCTGCTGTCTCTAATGCATCAGCCAAACTTTTAATATATTCTGTTTTAAGCGGGTTAATTCGCTTAGAAAATTCGATTTTATTAAAATCTATAATATGGAATTTTGCATTAGAAGGGAAAACGCCACTATTGACGGCTTTTTTGAAATAATGATAGGTCAGTTTGGCAAGGTCAGGAAATTTATAATCATAAACAACAAGAGCAAAGCCCTTCATTGACAGCTGACGTATGTAGGAATTTATTACTGAGTAGGTTTTACCACTCCCTGGTGTTCCAATTAAAAGCAGTCCTCTGAAAGGATTAACAATATTAATCCAACCCTTATTCCATCTTTTATTGAAGTAAAATTTCATAGGAATATTTACAGAATATTTGGTATTGATACACTTTGTAGTCTGTTCAAAGCTTTCATTATCTATATTGAACCGGTCTTTCATCAGCCCCGATTTTATTTGCTTTGAAATATTATCAAGTCCTATGTGCATCATAATAGCCCCTATCAACGTTCCAATTATATAGAATACATCTACTATTCGTATTATTCCCGAAATATTTGCCACACTCTTAGACATATTCAAAAATGCAGAGCCAAAAAACAGCATAAACCCTATAAATATTGGCATAACTATATGCTTTACTGGGTCAAGGTCTAAATCCTTTTTTGCTTTAGTACCAACACATGTTATTATCATGGCGGTGAGCGTACCAAGCTTTACATAGAAAATATTTTGGTACATTGGGATTTTATATAATCTCTCTAAAAAAACGCCAAACTGTTTGGGTAAAAGCGGAAGGGGTACAAACGCTAAGATTTCTAAAACTATCAGGAAGTAAACTAACGCTTGAAAAAAACCATACATTTTTTGTAACTCTTTTGATTCTTCCATTTTACTATTAAATTATGTATGTTATGATTAGAATATAAGTATAACTGAATTTGCTATCTAAATTCTTCCGGCAACTTCGCTCGAGCGGTAATAAATGCTATCAAAAATGTTCCTGGCCGAGCTGCCCCGGACGAAATTTTGCTATCACATTCTACTTCCTGAAGTTCGTCCGGATGAAATTTTTGCTATCAGGAAAAGAAATTTTTTTAGCGGATTCAAAATAGTGAACCCGCTAAAATATTATTGAACACCTAATACAAGTCCTAAAGTGACCAATGTATTATCAGATTTCTCAACTTCTTTTCTTCCGTCTACCGTGATGCTACCGGTAGCTTTACCTACTCGTTTATCAACTCCTTCACCTTTATAAACAGGATAAACGGAAAGCGAAAGATACGTTCCGGATTTTAAGGTTATTTCATAGGAGAAAGGCGAAGAGACTGTTTCCTCTTTGATGTTCTTCTTATCATCTGCCGAAGTAGCATTTCCAACAGTATAGACAACCTTCACATCATATAAGTCCGGTTTATCTATTGATGCTTCATACTTTACCTTATACTCTTTATCTCCAAGAATTTCTTTATCATCATCACCACAGGAAAATAAACAGAAACTCGCAAAAACTAACAATAAAATGTTTAACTTTTTCATGACTTAATTTTTATAGTGTTAAAATGGAATTTTTATACCCATTGTCCCTCCGACTCTAAACCAAGATTTATTAGAAGCCCAAAAACTAAATTGATTCTTTTGAAGAACAAAAAATTGCACACCGTTAGGGAATGTATAACTATACTCGAAACCAGGTGTAATAGAGCATGTAAACCGTTCACGGTCATTAACTCCAATTCCTGCTGCAAGCCGACCTCTGATATTATAGTTTTTGCCTCGGATAAGAACTTTTTTATATGCTCCTTGGAAAAGTATTGAATACCGGTTTATTTCCTTTCCTGCATTATCGTTAGTCACTTCTCCCGATTCTCCTAATATCGGTGGGTAAACATCTCTGTTAAAAATTTGATTATAATAATCAAGACCAACCTCCCATGCACTATGATATTTTAAGTGCTTCTCAAATGTAAATTCTGCTGTAATAGCATTTTTGTATAATGCACCTCCGGAGAAAGAAAAATATGTGTCGCCATCTCCTGCCATAATCGTTGTTGCCATTAGCAGACACACAAAAATAATTGATAGCTTTTTCATATCAAAATATGTCTTTATTAGTACTGTCAGCATTTAGAACGTCTGCATAATCAACTCTTAGAATAACAGTTCTGCCCGAGATTTGATTTTCTGCAATTTCCACAGTAAAGACCTTTTCATCCGGAAAAGTGAATTTCTTAAACACATAAATATTTCTGTAATTCTTCAAAAACGATTTTTGATTAACCAAAATATACTCGGGTTGAACTTCAATCTGTTGGAAGTTTGTAGCTTTTGTTTGTTTTTTATCTTCTATTTTGAACCGTATTTGGTCAATATCGTACTTTATCTTAGTTCGGTTTGTTACACCTAAGTCAATGAAGAAATAATCTCCAACTGTAAAAATACTGTTCAATGTGATTCTTAATTTGTAAGCTTCCCTTGAAACATCATAGAATTTTTTCCCGCAATTCCAGATTCTCCAACCATATGCATATATCTCATTCTTTGGCATTGTTATCATGGGGTTCAAATAACTTTGCATATCAGAAGTTGGTAAATTAACATCAGAGGTAGCAAGCGTTGCATCTGCCGTCCATTTGGCCACAATCTGCCGTTTATATCTTTCCGTAACAATAGTTATAATTGCCAGTTGTGTACCAGGTACTAAAGTGTTAACTACTGAATCTGCTATTACCGGTTTTAAGCGCAATATGTTAGAAACTGGAATATCACCAACTAATAAATCAGTTGAGATATCTACATATTGAATATCTTCTCCACAAGTTATATGTGTTGAAACTTTATTATTTACGTTAATGTCATAATCACTATTGTAATTTTGAGCATAGGTGTTAGCGGAAATAAAAACAGCTAACAAAATAAACACTAATCCTTTATCCATAATATTGTTAGTTAAATTATTTATCATCTTTCTCATTTATAAGGTACACGACAGTATTATATTTGAGTTTTGCTTTATTTTGCTTGATTTTCCTCGAAACAGCTTGAGTTGTCGAGCGATATATATCCTGTAAAGCCCCATAAGCAAATTGCTCGAAATCATTTGAATTGTTACTTATAGAGATTTGTTGATTAGCTAATTGTCCTCCTGCCCCTTTCAAAATCTCCCTAAAGTCCGAATTGGGAACATAAAGGCCTTTGATACCATCATCATCATATATAGTAAGCTTTGTTTTAATTATACCTTGCCCATGTTTAATTGAGTTTATATCAACCATTACTCTTTGCGAAGTAAATCCTGAAACAAGGCCATACAAATAAGAGCCTTTTTTAAAAAGAATCTCACCTATATAAATATCATCTAATAACCTTACTCTTATACGGCTCCCATCAACTACTGTTTGTACCTCGTCTAATATCGCTGTGATAAACGAAGAGCCTTTGTCCGAAGTAATGGTATTAAAATGTTTTGCAGTAGCAGAAGTAGCTTTAGTTGCTTCTAAAATTTCTTCTTCATCTTCTTCTTCCGCAATCTTTTTAGAATCTTCTCCTTTTTGGTTTTTTTCAGATGGTATTTTTCCTTCCAAAACATTTTTCAAAGAATCCATTACTTCAATTTGGCGTAGTAAGGCATCATAATCCTGAATATCCTGTAATTGTTGTCCTCGAGGTTGTCTGTTATTCTGAGATAAATTACTTCTTCCATTGTTTCCATATGAGCCTTCTAAGCTTTCATCATCCTCTCTCTGCCCATTCCTCTCAAAAAACCTCCGTTGCATTTCTTTTACATGGTTTGCTTTCTCTGCCGTTTCTTGATGTTGCTTAGCAATGGCTTCAAGTTCTTCATCGGTATAAAGGCTTTCAACGTGTAAATCATCATCTTTTACATCAAAACCTTGAATCCCTGAATAATCCTTTTGTTTCTTAAACTCATCCTGGTATGCACCGAATTTATCTAACTCCTTTGTCCTTGCTAAATCCGGTTCAGGTAAATTAGGATTTAATTCTTCAGTAACTTGTAAAGAAGATTCAACCGTATTTGTACCTCCAAATTCGCTGTAAACAAAATAATAAATCATAAGTATGAACGGCAAACCGAGCAACGGTAAAATGTACTTCGGTTTTTTTATGTCTATTGCTGTTTTCATTTTCGTTTCATATCAAGTTGATTATTAATTTCTTCTAATCTCAATGAGTCTATTGTTCCTTCCGCAAAATTGTCAAGTTCTCTCTTGATGTTTGTCAGTTCAATTATATCTACAATATCTGAAGCAATACTATTTCTCGACTTAATTTCAGTTGGCACATCATATAAAGAAGGTTCTAACTCAACAGGAGTGCTTGTATATCCGTTTTTATGAATATTTACAGTTCTATATATTACAATACCAGTACAAAGCATCAAAAAGCAAAACATGACCTTTATAACCACTTTTGGTCTTGTTGCAACTGCTTCAGAAAATTTTCTTTGGAGTAATGTCAATATCTTCATTGAGTAATGTTTTCCAATTAGTAATTATTAAACCATGCGGGTTATTATCTGACCGGTTTACTGACCGAAGAAATCCCGTTGTTACAACTTTTCGTTTTAGAATGGAAGTTGCTCTTTCAATCCTTTGCGTCCCATAGAACGTAAATTGCGTTGCCTCATTAGAAATATCAAGTAGAACGGAATCCGTCTTAATATTACAAAGCATTGAGTTGGCCAGTATTGAACGGTAATAACCTTGCTCTTTAAGATTATTATATTGCTTAAGACCGCTTTCATCAATCAAATACATAGCTTTTCTCATATTTTCGTTTATGTATTCATCATCCGGAGGTAAAGTGAAAAACAGAGAATGAAACAATGAAACGTGTGATTTTGCTTCAACTTCAGCATTTTCTTCTACGTTAGTTCTTTGCACTAAGATTGGAACCCCGGCATCTAACACATATACATGTTTTCGTTCGTTTATTATCAGTTTGAATGTAAAGAACAATGCAAAGCCAATAATTACTATACTTGTTAAGAAACTGCCTACTGAGACAGTTAATGCAAGCTTAATCTTATTTTCTAATTTTTCTATCAACATAATATTTATCCTTTTTTAGCTGCTGCACCTCCAACTTTTCCGACAGTCATGGCTGCTGCACCGACCATAGTAGCTACTGCCTGGTTAACTCCTGACGTTTGAACAATCCATGTAGAAACAACTGGTGTTGTAAGCATAGCAAAACCTCCTACTAAAGCTGTTACTGTAAAAATTGCTACATCTCCGGAACTAAAGCCGACATACATCATAAAGAACGCTTCATTTCCGAGTACTTTTTCTAATACCATTATTTCCTTTTCCAATCCCCATTCAAGCATAGCACAAGCTACACCTAAAATAATATATCCGATTGCTGAATATAAACATACACTTATATACCTACTTACCCAGTGTATCCAAGCATCTCGAAAGGCGGGTAGAACGCTCATAGCAAAAGCCAGCGGCCCGAGTATAACCATGACGGATGCAAAAACAATTTGAAGGAAAAAAACCACATAAACGCAAAACTGGAAGAAGATTATAACTGTCCTTTCTATCAGTTGGACGAGTAAAAATTTAAGCTTTGATTGAACTAACAACCAAACACCGGCAATTTTTTTCCCAACCGCTTCTAAATCTATTCCAATCCAGGAAAGTATTTTATCTGAAATATTCCTGTTTTCATCTTCGGCTCTTTCAATTTCTAAAGATGTTTCTGTAAGTTTAATCGCCACACTATCAATCATTGCATAACGTTTACGACTAAGGTTATCAACTTTATCGAGTTTATCGTAAAAATTACCTCTTGCTGTGTTGGTAATTACATTAAAAGGGTAATTTATAATAGTCACTACCCCGTCTACTTTTGTTCCATTAGAAGTAACTCCACCCCAAAAAACGATTACTAATGTCAAAGCAAAAGGTCGCAATAAAGGCATAATTTCTAATTTCTTATCCCCAGTCATCATAGGGTACGCTTTAATAGCAAAATAAAGCAACATGAAGATACATGCTAAGGCCTGGGCATCTAAAACGAAAACCCCCATATCTTGCATTGTCTTATTCCATAAACCATTGAATAGGTTTAAAATCTGTCTGTCAAATAGTTCATTCATAATAGAAAGTTTCTAAATTTGCCGGTCTGCTTATTTCCTTCTGTGAATTGGCATATATAACATTCACAGAATGAGTTGAAGATATAAGTTTGCGCAAATCGTCTTCAAGCTTCTGATATGCTTTCCGCCTTTTTGCATTTTCCATATGTGAGTCTTTTATAATCTCTATATTTTTATCTATGCGGTCGTATTCATCATAAAAGGTATCTGTTATTTCACTATCCGCATACTCACACATTTTTATAATATTCTTCTGCGCTTCACTTTTAAGAAAATCCAAATCTTCCTTTTTCAACAGGTATTCGGTATCAATGGTACGGTCGGCCAGTTTCTTCATTTCTTGTTCATACATGATACTTTCAGAATCATGTGATTCTTCCCATTTTTTCTCTGACAATGTAGTTGAAGCTACAGTCGGAGATAATTGAAAGGAAGTACGCCTATCAGTTCCTTTATAGCTATTGTGCAAAAAGGTGTAATACCAACGTGGGCGAAGTTTCCATTGTTGCCATACCATAGATTTAATTTGATGGTTTCTATTGACATCCTCGGTCATCATGAAACCTTGTCCTTGAATATGGACTGTAATAAGCAATCCAAAAATCAAAAAAGTTAGTACTCGTCTCATCGTCTTATTCCTTTATAATTATCTAATACATCTTGTGTAATTTGGCCGTTATCCACTGGATAGCCAAATACACCGGGTGCGAGAGTTTTTAGTATTCCATCTCTCCTGGCTGTCCGCATTTGACGGCATACAGAAAAAGCTAAAGTTTTCATACCTCTTAAATCTCTTATTACACCACGTAATAAGTCCATTCTCTGTGCCTTATCTAAAAGATTGTTTTCACTTCCAGTTGTGGCCGTCATAACATTATCCATCAGATTAAGAGTCATATTTATTAACTCCAACTCAGTCTTAACAGCAACCATCAATAATTCGGGGTCAGCAGAAGCTATATCTACCATTTCCTGTTGGTACTTCACAACATCCTGGCAAAGACTATTAATTCTCATAACATCTCTTCCGTTACTCCTTAAAGCTTCTACGTCCATAAGAGAATCAAACAATTTATTCCTGGACAAATATACCTGAGCCACTTTTTCGGAGATAAGCTTATTGTAATCCCTGATACCGGCATAATCTCTTTCGATGGATTTTAAATACCCTGCTTGTACCCCATGATTACTTACTACCGCTTCTATCCCCTTTAAGTCCATTACTACATAGTAAAACTGACTAAAACAATGACAGGAGCAAAACAGAGTAACAATAAGGATAAATGTTCGTTTCATCTTTGTATTCCTGTTTTATAGTTGTTAAGAATTTCTTCTACTATTGTTTCTGTTTCTTGGCTTTCTACATAATTAAATTTATCCCAATTTATGTTTCCAATACTTTTTGCAACACCAAACCGGATAGCAGAACGCAATTGTCTCCAAACAGAAAAAGCCAAACCTCTCATTACTTTTAATTCACTGAGTATATACTTTATCAAATCAGTTCTAAACTTATTGTTCATGAGATTAATGTCCGTACCTGTTGTTGCTACTACCAAATACTCAAATAGCTTTGTAGTTCGTTTAATTAATTCAAGTTCGGTTTGAGCAGCTATCAAAGTCAGACGTGGGTCTTCAAAAGCTAACTGTAGCATTTTTCTTTGATAGGTAATTACATCTTCTGAGACTTCGGTTATATATATTAAATCTTTCGCATTACTCAGAATGAGTTCCACGCTTTTGAGTGCTTTATATCCCTTTTCTTCTATTTCCCTTAACTGTTCAAGCCTATTTTCTATCTGTATATTTATGGCATAAAGCGCTCCTTCATTCTCTTTAATTGATTTGAAACCGCTATATTGGGTTTTGTGTTGTGCCATAAAAGCCTCCATAGCACCAATATCCCAAACCCTCCATTGTGCAGATATACCGCAAGGAATTAATAATAACATCAAAAGGAAAACTTTTTTCATGACACTTTTCTTTTGCTATTAACAAATTCCATTAAACTTATACCTGAATCCGTATAATCATAAACTATTCTTCTGACAGCAGCCTCAAAACCTTCAATTTGATTGACAGATATTTGATGAGACACATAAAACTTAAATAAATCACTATTAATCAAATCGCAAAATTCATTAAGTAACAATTTTGATTCTCTGTATAAAGCTAAAAACCTTTCTATTGTCTTGTCATATGCAGGGTATTGGGCTTTGAATGTATTTAAGGCATCTTTTTCTTTCCGTTCTGTTGTATAAACCATATATTCCTCTAAACTTACTTCAAACCCAAATATTTCCCCTTGTGTTCCTCTTCTCATATATCCCTCTTTGAACTTGCTTCTACCGTTTTTATTATCTAACTGATTGATGGTAAAAATCTTTCTCTGTTCGACAGGAGAAAGGGATAAAAGTTCAGCTATTTCTTGATAATTATCTTTGAATTTTGCCTGGTCGAGTAAAATAACACAGTCGGAATTATTAATAATAGATTTCTTAACCACGTCGTTTTGAATAATATCTTCGAGTTCCTGTGTAACAACTATTGCTTCACCATAAAATTTACGAACAGTTTTATATAGGTAAAGAATATATCCGGCCATCAATGGAGAAGCAATTGCTTTCCAGGCTTCTTCAATTATAAGAACCTTACGATTTTTTTTCAAGCGCATTTTTTGAAGAAATACATCCATTATAACTAATGTTACAATTGGAAACAGTTGCGGATGTTCTTTTATGGCATCAATTTCAAAGACAATAAACTGTTCTTCAAAAAGTGATTTTTCCATTTGGTTATTTAACGTATGCTCAAACTCCCCTCCAACATAATAGCTTTCAAGCAAGAAGCAGAACTGGTCTATATCAAATGATACTTTCTTTTCTGCACTTATAACCGGTATTCTTTCTTTAGCGAACTCAAAGAATGTATTAAAACTTAGCTTCTTAACTATTGACGTTCCGTAATGCTTTTTAAGTAATTCATCTTGTTCACGTATAAACTCGTCAATTTGTGTCTCTAAAACTTCAAGGGTAGGAGTTTCTTCATCATGAAATTCTTCTGCTTCCCAGTCGTTTATCATTCTTTGTCTGATTTGATTTTTTTCAAGTTCAGACAATCCATAACCGCCTTGTCCGGCAAAATAATTAGAATAATACTCTTTGATAACTATGGTAATAAACCGTAATTCTACTTGAGAAGCCTCCCCTCCTGCTCCTTTCCAAAGAAGTATTATAAGGTTTTTCAGAAAATCTACTTTTTCTAAATTATATTCATTCCTACTTATAAGGAATGGATTCATAGTTATTGGTTTTTCCTCTGTATAAGTTATATAGGTTGCCTTATAATAATCACTCAGACCACTATACGAATTACCAGTATCAACGATAACAACATCAGAACCATTTTCAATATACCCTCTTACCATATGGTTGGTTGTAAAACTTTTTCCTGAACCACTCGGGCCAAGAATAAATTTATTCCTGTTATTACATTTACCAGTAGCGACCATAAGGTCACTTGGGTCAATTGCAATCGGCACACCTCTACGGTCAGTAAAGTTCATTTGGAATTGGGAAATCTCATCTTTTGGCATCCGTTCTTTAAACAAAAGGCACACGGCCGCATCAGAAGTAAGAAGGAACTTATCATAATCCTTAAGTTCATATGTATTTCCAGGAAAAGCAGCACGAAATAATTCATATTGGTTGTAAGCCTGTTTTGATACTATAATATTACTTTCAAAAAGAGAACTTTCAACATAATTGTAGGCTTTATCCAAATTTTGTCTACCGGCTATAATTATATCGAAATGAGAATAAACAAACATTTGCCCCTCTCTTGCAGTATCAACCATAACAGAATCTATATCTTCAACTGACATGTCATTATCAGGGTCAGGCATACTTGTATGTTTCTTTCTTTTTGCAGTAAGATTGTTTAGAGTGCTTCTTTGATTGGGTATTAAAATCATTTGGTTATAAACAACTGTATCAGCCTCCGGAACCTTTAACATAAAATCGAAAATATCTACTGGAAACATACTCCCATTTATGTTTATTTCCTTCAATGGCTTTATAGTATTTGGCACTTCCACCAATTCTATATCAACAAGAGATATGCACTTGACATATCTATCCCCTATCATTAGATGGTCTTTTGCCGAATCGAAATTGTCAATCTCAATGGAATCGGAAGAAAAAGATAGGCCACAATATTTATAAACATAGTTATAAATCTGTTTTTTCTTCAGAGCCCGTACACTTATATCCTTATTTTTGAGAAAATCTATTACCTTATTTACATTAGTAATAAAGGCTTTAAACTTTGTCTTATCAAATGAAAACAGACGAGATTTATTAACTTCACAAGTAATAATCAAATAAGTTTTCAAATCAACGTAGTTTCTTCCATTGAAATGGTTGAAATAAGATTTTGTTAAGAAACTGGCCGACCGGGTATCTTTTTTAAAAGACTTGTTACAGAAAATATCCTGCTTCTGTAAACTATAGCCTGCCCCTAAAATTTTTATGATATTTGTAAATACAAAATGAAAATTATAGTATTCGTCCTTATCAGCACAATATTGTTGAATAGGATTCTCTATTTGTAATACAACTGAATAGTTTCCCAATTTGTCATATAACAAACAAAAGCCGTTTGTTTCATCAATGCCTATATAAGGTGGTTCAAATACTTTTTTCTTACTTGCCATTATCAAACAAATTTTTTACTATATAAATACATTCCTTCTTGTCTTTTTTGTAGATACCGCCTTTCTGCAACATTGCAGAAACAAAAAGGCCACCGAACACAACAAGAACCAAGGTAAATCCCCCCATTAAAAAATTTACGGTAGTGGAAACAATAACACAAGCTAAAAGGCCTCCTACCATACTGCCAAAACCAAAATATATATATTTCCCTTTGAAGCCTCTAAATACAAGGGGTCTTTGCAACCCCTTGTACATTTGAAATTCTTTATCTGCCATATTAAACGCCAAAGAATGCTTTAATTATTACACCTGATACAATCAGGAAAATACAAGAGCCCATCCAACCCATAACGGCCTTTTGAACGTCTTGGTCACCTGAGTTCCATTTAATGTAACAACGAATTGCTCCGACAAATCCAACTACTGCACCAACCACAAGAACTAATGTTCCTATTGGGTCTATGTACGTTGAAATTTCCGAAGTAGCTGCGTCAATACCGGCTACTCCCTGAGCGAACAAAGCATTTGTAGCACAAAACATAGTTGCTACCAACAGTAAGAATTTCTGTTGTAATCTGAAAGTTTTCTCCTTCATGATAAAAAAAAATTAAGTTTGGAAAAAAAGTTATTAAAAGTGAATTGAGCTCATTAATACAGAAACATCTCCACGTATTTCGCTTAACATATCTGGGGTAACTGCAAACCCTTGATGTTCTATGTTTCCTACCGAAATAGAAGAAGATGATGCCACCTGTTTATCCGTCATTGTTTTTTTTTTTACTTCTGTATATTCATCGTTAACGTCCACAGTTTCATCTTCAATGAAAGAACTGCTACCTCCTTTCCCATTCATTTCAAAACTGACAGCATCACCGCTTTTGGTTGATTTGGCCTTTGCTTTTATAGTATCCCAAAGTACCATACCAACATAATAGAAAAAGTAAAGCGTGCATAATACGACAACAAATTTTCCAAATGACATCATAATTGCTTCTATTATTATAAGTTATTAAAGATATTTGTTAGAGCGCATGAGATTCTTGATAATCATACTATTTTTATTTATCCACTGTTCCAAAATAAAAGAAATCAACTTCATCGAATCAACACCGGTTGCAGTCTTAATTAACGCAAATATTTCTTTTACTTCCTTATCAACATACACATATGTTTTAGCATCATAATCGCCACTCTTAGCGCCTGACAAACAATTCACAAATTCTTCTTTAGCTTCTTTTGTAATCTCATCTGAAAGAGGGATTCCTCTTAGAAGAGTTTCAAAATCATTACTTTCAAATTCTTCTTTTTCTGAGGGAAAAATTTCAGGTGTAATAGTATCATCTTCATTGGCATCTCCTGTATTAACGGGTTCTACTTTTACATTCTGATTAGTTAAATTAGTCTCCTCATTCAATTCTCCTTTAGCTGCCAAAGCAAGCTTAGCTAAAGTACCACTTCGACTACCTTGTGGCTTTGTCTCTTTTTTATTATCTTTATTCATCGCAAATATACACTATATAATTAAACAACCAAATAAATACTCATGATTTAATTAAAATGTTAATATTTTTCCCTGTTCTATTAACGTATCGAAAGGTAATTTCACTACTTTTTCAGCCTCACTGCCTATTTCCAAAGTGCTTCCTCTTTCGAAAATTACCCTATCAGGTATCTCGTCCAAAACAATACCCCAATTTGAGAAAACCTCATTCACTTGTTCTTTGGTATCATATTTTGCCGAAGATTTAATTCTATTAGGTAAGAAGAAAAGTTTTCCAGGTACTTTCAATTTCTGAAGTACCATTCCAAATGTTATAGTACTTTCTACCGTATTATAATCATAAGCAAAAGGAATAACTATAATATCTGCATTCATCAGAATATGTATCAAATTATCATCATCCAGTTTCCCTGGGAAATCAATTAACAATATTGCATTTTCTACCTGGCTTACATTCTCAATTATCTTTGGTATTTCTTCTGCTTCAGCCTTTATAACTTCATACAATATCTCGTTATCAGGGAAAGTTTTCTTATCGTCTTCCCGCCTGTCATAAAAAGAACCCTGAAAGTCAGTATCAATTGCCAGTAACTCTACCCCTTTTGTAGCCAAATAATTGGCTAATTGAATACTTACGGTAGTTTTACCGCATCCACCTTTTTGATTTGCTACTAATATTACCATACATTTAATTATTAAAGATTAATATTTAGTTATTATCACTATCACTGTCTCCGCCTCTTCTCCTTCTTCTTCTGTCTTGCTCACCGTTTCCGGCTTTATATGAAGAGAAAATACTTATTATAATATTCCCTATGTTACTCCTGGGTGAACGATAGATACTCTTATCTATATTTTTCTTTACATCTATATTATTTCGATTTTCTAAGCCTATTGCTTCTCCTTGGTACTTCTTTAGAATATCTGTACAGTTATAGACTCTCTTATTAGAACTGTCTACTATAAAGGAGTTATTTCCTGATTTTAAAAATTTCAAATTTTGGGCTTCCAAAGTACTTGTAAGGTCAAGCCGATTATTTAAAGTTGAATTAATAATATCTTCATATATCTTTGCTTCAGTCCTATTCATTTGCACAAATGCCAAATCACTTGACTTAACATAGAAAAGTTTAGCTAATTCTTTAATATCAGTTTCAGATGAACAAGAAAACTTACTCGCTTCATAAAGTCTTGTATTATATTTAATACGTTTCAACAATGCTTCATCAATCTGTTTAACCGAAGAAAGATTTCTCTTCAAAGAAATTTTTCCATTCCAATTAAGGTTAAAGCCAACCTTAGCTAGTTCTTTTTTAAAACTATGGAAGTCTTGGGTAGTATCTAACGAAAGAGTATTCATAAGGTCATTTAATATATTTAGTTTATCATCTGCCTTTGGTTGTTTGAGAAGATTTTTAAGAGGAAAAATTTCGCTTCCTTTAAAAACATTTTTTTGGGCATGGTCTATAACACTATATCCATAAGGTTTATCATGTCCTTTTGCTTTATGGTAAATAATTTCTACCCCAAACTTTTTTTTCATGAACTCCGAAAATTCTTTAGCATCCATGCCTGGTGCGTATTTAGAAAATACCGCTTTCAGTTGACTAACCCTATTCTTATCAGTATTATAATTAGTACACTTATTTAATATTTCATCTTTTGAGAGACGGTTACAAACGGTCCCGTTCTTAATGACGAGTAACTCATTGTCTTTTTCTCTAACTTGCCAGTTCATAGATTCCAGAATCATTTTAGCCTGGGCAATAGAAGAAAAATTATACTCAAAAAATCTACCTATATCCTCTTTAGAAGAGTGTGCTAAATCAAGACCCATAATCTGATTCATACATGTCACTGCACGTTTACCTTCAAAGCTTGGATTAACCCGACTTCCATCAGGACGGACACGAGAACTTATTATATGAATATGACTATTAGCAGTATCACCATGATAATAAATTAAAAAAGGTTGTTCAGAATACCCCATAAGAGACATCCACTTTTTTCCTATATCTGTTAGTTCTTCCGGAGAATAAGATTTTCCCTCACACGAAATCGCAGCATGAAACTGTCGATTTTTTATTCTATCATTTGTATTACATAACCTCTCAAGATAAGAAACATAAAATGATTCTGGCATTTTTACATTACCAGCAACGGAAAAATTTTCCGCTCCCATGAATACTCCTTGACCGGTATCTATTTTTTTTTCACTATATCCTATACCACCAAAGGTTGAAGTAGGTTTTAAGACTTTTGCAATCATACAATTATAGAATTAGACAATTATACAATTATAGACGTATGGATGCTAATAATTAGCTAACGCTACAAATATAAGAGCATATAATTATATAAACAAATAATTATATCACTTTTTAATTGCCTAATTGTACAATTGTGGGATTATCTAACGTGGCAATTATAACATTATATAATTATACCCTCATACCTTTATATAATCGTAACAAACTATAATTGTGGAATATAGTAATCCTAAACGTATCTGATTATATAATTGTATGTACAAACTTTGCAGTGAAAATCGATACATATTATACAACTGTATAATTACACAATCGTATGATTGTATAATTACTTAATGCCTAAATAGTTGATTTTATGACATATCTGTTCGTATATATTGAGAGTAGCTCTTACTTCATGTGCCAAATTTTCAGTTACTTCATCTGAAATTAGGTTATTCTTTTCTACATAATTCATAAACTTTGCTATCTGATTAACATTCGTACCGAGTTTATTAATTTCAGTTGTTAAAAGCTTAACAGACTGAAGAACTGTTTTAGGGTCTACAATGGATTTTTCCTGAGAAAATATTAATGTGCGTAGATAGGTAGAAAATGAAGCAAAGTGCTTTGCTTGCCTTTGAAGCTTTTTATACTCTTCTTCGGTACATCGTACACGAATATATTTATTCTTATTATCCTTAGCCATGATATAGTTGCGTTAAAAAATTCATGAGTTGCGAATGAATTTGCCTCCTGCTTAAGCAGGCAAGAAAACATTTGAAACACAAAAATAACAATTTTTGGGGTACAAATGTACATCTTGCATTTTAAAAAAACAAAACTATACCTCTCAAAACCATTTCAAAACTATAAAGATTTTTTTAACACCTTTATATTTCTCAATCGAATTGAAGATTTGAAATAACTTTATAAAAAATAAGCCTATAAAAGCATGTAAGTACTTAAAAAGCCAAACTCATTGATGCTTTGATGCAAAAGCCCTTTATTTATCTCTGTATAAGCCTATTATCTCTGCATCAATCTTGCATCAAAGCATCAAACTGTTTCTCCTGTGCATCAATCTTGCATCAAAATCGACTTATAAAAAAAAATGATGCAGGATTTGACAATCAATATCTATAGTATTTTCTTCCAGTCCCGGAATCTTAACTAATAATAATCAAAGAGATAATCGTAAATAGAATTATTCAAAAAATTGTACAATTATACAATCATACAATTAAAGCCAATAATTATACAATCTCACAATTGCAAAGATAATCAATCACAAATCTTTACAATTATAGAATTGTAAAGCTATACAATTGCAAAGACATACAATTGTAAAATTATCCGCGACAAAATGGGAACATTTAATTTTGCAAAAGGGAAGAAATAATCCCCATGATTTTTATCCCCTTAGATAATTGTTTTACTGACAAAGAGTATTCTATGTTTTAGAGACGGGAGTATTCTTTGTTTTAGAAAGTTTTCCGGATGGTCGCTACGGGAGTAGCGTTTTAAAATGTTTTTCCGAAGGAAATAACCTTATTGTTTTAGAATATTTTTAGTATTTATGAGTATTATAAGAATTATCACCCCAAAATTAGACAATACATAAGCCTTTATATCAGGCTTATAGGCTATATGCAAGGCGACAGGATGGGAACTTATGGCCGACAGGATGGGAACTTATGGCCGACAGGATGGGAACTTATGGCCGACAAAATGGGAACTTATGGCCGACAAAATGGGAACATTTATCCAAGGGTGCGACAAAATGGGAACATTTATCCAAGGGTACGACAAAATGGGAACATTTGTTTTAACCTCTTTTTTCATTTTATGTTAAAAGCAACTGTTTATGCGACAAAATGGGAACTTCAATTCTTTTAATATCTCTGAATTATTATATAAAAATCATTCTCAAAACCCCCAATATATCATATATAGCGACAAAATGGGAAGATTATAACTGTACAATACGATTTCAATCCTCTAATAATCAACTGTTATTTGCTCATACGACAAAATGGGAACATTTAAAGAAATATCCCTTCGGGAAATTTTCTAAGGGGATAGAACTAAAGTCAGTCAGGATAAGGATAAAAAAAATAAGGACTCTTACCGCTGTAGTCCTTATTCTAAATGCTTTGTGGTTCAATTTTCTGCCTGAAAATCAACCTTAGCGACAAAATGGGAACATTTAAAAGTCTATATTTAATACTTCCATGTCCTCAGGCTTAACTTCAGCAGCAAAGCTATTTATTATAGATACATAAATATAGGCCTGGGGGTCTTGTATTCTTTTATTCTGAGAAACATCATAGGCATCCCTCGCAGTTACAAGAACTGCCTGGTAATTGTTACAATTGACAAGTTTCACAATGTCGTCTACATAATTTTGTTTAAGATTGTAATGTGACAGTAAAGACTTACCAACGGCCTGTTTTACATTTTTGTTGTTTTCAAGTTCCTTTTCATCTATTATCCCTTCATATAAGAAGAATATTATCCTTTGGACGTTTTTGTTATCCAAATCTCTTATGACTTGATAATCGAAATAAATATCTGACTTTTCCCATAAGCCCTCTTTGGCCACTTTAAGAACCCGTCTTTCAAAGTCACTAAACTTAGAATATTTTCCTTCAACTTTTAGTAATTTCTTGATTGTATCATAGTTTAGAGAAAAAGCCGGTTTCTTCCTGAAAGAAGACACAAGCAAATAAAACCGCTGAACATACTTATTAGAGTTAGTCATCACAATTTCCTTCAGGTATTGTGTATAACCGATATTTATGGTAGTAAAATGATGAGCCACAAATTTATCCATTTCAATATATACACTTTTAGCATATTTGTCTTCCGGAACAATCGCCGTTAAAAGTCCTTTAATCATTGTGTACTTTTTCCCATCTTTATCAGTAATGGGTATTTGAACAGCTATGGAGGCCATTTTAAGCAGAGTTTCTTTTAACCGGTCATAATGTCTCGGTTGTACTCCAAACTTCCTCAGAGGGACTTCAAAGCGCAAATTACGGTCATTTTCAAATAAGCTTAACTGCTGGTTACTGATTCCTGCTCTTATTTCGTCTTGCAACATTTCAACAACATTGACGACCGCACGTATTTGAACTGCATTAAAGTCATGCCTCATATACGTTATTTGGTTAGGTTGTACCATTAATTTTTTATCATTAACCGGTACATACACTTCTGTTTTAATAGCCATAGCTTATTTCATATTAATATTACGGACTAACCACTTTTCTTCCTGCACAATTATATAACCGGCATCTTTAAGATACTTTCTCATTCGCTTTTCAGAAAGGTTTCCATCTAAAAAAGTTCGTTTGTCTTTACAGGCCATGCGGGGACTTATATCTGTTGAAAATCTGTGCCATTTTCGGTTTTGAACTAATTCCCCAAAAGCCTCTGATAATGTTAGAATTTTTTCTTCTTCAGTATTTTTCATATTCCTCTTCTACTCAATAATCACATTTATAACTAATAATTGCTATCAAAGTTCTTCCGGCAATTTTGCTCGAGCGGTAAAAAATGCTATCAAAAATGTTCCTGGCAGAGCTGCCCCGGACAAAATTTTGCTATCACTTTGGTTCCGGTTCTGCCGGCCATCGGCTTCCTGAAGCTAAGAATGTGATAGCAGATTTTTACTGTTGATAACAGAAAGATTATCTCCATAAGGAGCCGCCAATAACACCGCCCAATATAGCAGCGGAAAAGAACTTCAACAGATAATATCCTATAACCAAAGGGAAAAAGGATATTAACAAAACTATTTTTAAAACCTTCATAACAACTTATTTTTTACAAATTTATCAATTTAGGATTATGAAGGAAGTTACTGGCGAATAAATTATCCACCAGTAAAGTCCATAATCTCTTTATGTATGTTTACAAGTTGGTTCAACAATCGTTTACACTTACTTGCTTCAATCTCTAATTCTCTCATTCTCCTATCATGGGCTTCTTTTTCGCTTGTCAGTTTTATAGCTAATTTTGCACCACTTATAAGCGCACTGCTTCCACTTTTTTCGCCTGTAATTTTTTTGAGGGTTTCTATTATTTTGGCCTCTTCATCATTATATCTGATTGTTAATGGCATAACATCCCCCTTTCCGCTAAAAAGTTAATACTATGCTTTCTTACACGAAGGAGTAAATTCCTTTTGTTTGTTGGTTGTTGTATCATCTTCTTCATATTCTTTGCTATTTAAAGATTAGCACATCTTTTAAGTTGATAATTTTTTATTAAAGATAGTAATTAAACTATATCATCTACCATTTAGTAGGTTAAATAATGTTATTTATTTACGTTTTGTCGTTATTATTATTATTCCTGAATTTTTCGCACATCAAGAATCAAACTGCTTGGTTTACCTTCAAGTACTCGAATTATGCTTTTTCGTAAGTAATTGTTATCAGGTGTAAGGTTACTATCAATTGCAACCTCTACACTGAATAGATAGTCTTCCTCTTTAAAGGCTGGGCGTTCAATAAGTCTATATTCGGAAAAGAGTACTTGGTATGTTTGAAACATTTCTGAACGATAGATATTCTCTGTTACATAATCACTAACTTCTTGGGAAGTTGCATTATTTTGGAACTGCTTACCAGTAAGTTTATAGATTGCCTTTTTTCTCGCTTCAATAGGAGGTATTTTTATATTTTTGACTGGCGGGTAAACCGCAACCATCCTTCCATCAACCTGGTATATTCGATATATCAAACTCGTTCTATTCATTATAACTAAAAATTAGAAGAGTGGGATGTATTAACACCCCACACAATCAAAACTTACGAATTTTACAAAGTTACTGATTATCTTCTTTGTTTTTAGCTGCACCGAGTAGTTTTATTTCGTTTACCCACACAGTCGTAGATGTTACTTCTTTCTCTTCCTTGGTGTAGGATAGTTGTGTGATATTTCCATCAACGAAAATGTATGTGCCTTTTTTAAGAGCCTCCGGCAACTTGGATTCTGCTCCAACTTTCATAAAACAGTTAATCCAAACTGTTTCATCTTTCTTTAATTCTGTTGCAACGCTGAAAGATACTTTTCCCTCAGAAACTTTAGCATCCTGACCAATGTTACCAAAAAATAGTGTTTTCATAAATTGTTTTTTTGATGAATAATTGTTAGTAATTATCTCTTTTTGATATTATAAAGATAGTAATAATATTTGGTTTATCTACCATTTAGTAGGTTAATTCATGTTAATGTTTGAGTGCTTTTTATTAGGATTTTTTTAGTGAGGTTGATTTTTATCCCCTTAGAAAAATTCCCCGAAGGGTATTAGAGTAGGGGTGGGATAGTTTTGGGTATTATTCCTGGTTATCTTCTTTAGCTGCTTTGAGATAATTTTTGTAACATGTTTTTCCAACTGGGAAACAACCTTGTGAATCATCTCCCAACTCAACATCAACATCGGTTATAAATCCCGATATAGACATTTGAATGATTTTTTGTGTATGAGGCTTTGTTGGTCGGCCACAAATAAGGCAGCTTTCCACATGTTCATTATGAGTTTCCATATACGTCCAGTAACCTGCTGCTTCCCGTAATGTTTCTAATTCCGCTTTTTTCATTGTTATATATATTTTAGTTCAGGGAGAATCTCTCCCCGAACAGTTATTTTATAAAAATTTAATTCCGCTCTTTTTCTCTGGGGTAGTTGAAATTCCATAATACTCTCCAAAAACCCCAAAACTACTAAATGCCCCATTTCTAAACAGCAAGCGTCCTCCGTCATTATAAACTATAACATAAAAGTTATCTTTCTCATCATAATCAATACCTGTAATGGTTTTAATGGTTTTAAAACCATCCTTCCACACTTCGACTTGTTTACCTACTGAATCTAAGTATAAATCAATGCCTCTTTCAATGGCTTCAGTTGTTTTCTTTACCTGTTCTTCATACTTACCGTCAAACAATTTATTTAACTCTTGTAGGGCTTCCTCTGTAAATATAGAGAGGTCAATATGAATACACGCCCTTTCCATTAATTCCGCTTTTGTCAACATAATATTTTGCTGTTTAATGGTCAGCACACCGTTTGTTAGTACTGTTATTTTGATAACATAAAGATAGTAATATTATTTGTAATATCTACCATTTGGTAGGTTAATTAGTGTTAATATATGAATGTTATTTATTTAGATTTTTTTGTAGTGAGGTTGATTTTTATCCCCTTAGAAAATTCCCCGAAGGGGGTTATTGAGTTAGAGTAGGGGAGTGATAGCATAGTTAGGTATTTTGCGCCAGGCCTGCGGGGTGGTTTTGCTATCAAAAATGTTCCTGGCCGGTTAATCCGGGAATGAAATTTGCTATCATTATTTGTTTCCTGAAGAACATCCGGATTCGTTTTTTGCTATCACAAATTCACCGGCGCTCTCGCTCGAGTTTCAAAATCTGCTATCACATTCTTAGCTTCAGGAAGCCGATGGCCGGAGGTTCCGGAAGAAATGTGATTGCAGTTTGCGTTAGGGATTGCAATGTAAAGCCCACAATGAAGTCCCGACCGCCAGAGCGCAACGAATGAGGACTTGAAATGTAAAGCCCGACCGGTTTACCGGTAACGCCCTAAAATTTTCTCCCTATCCCGCGCGTCTATAATGTTCTCGGCAATTTTCATATCTGAATCAGTATAAATACAACTACAAATAATTAATATTCTTATTGATATTCCAACACCATCAAAATAAATGCCTCTTTTGCAAACTCATGGAAACAGTTCCATGCTTTAGACCAATTTAGCCCGTTTCCGTAAAAGTCTATTTTTTTCTCCAAAATATCCTCTTTAACTCCCATAAACTCAATTCCTTTATCTAAAGAATCCAATGAATGGTTATTCGCAAAGAGAAAAAACCTCCTTGTGATTTCGTATTCAAACGGGTATATGTCAAATTTATTTATCCCTGAAAGCTGCGCCTCTATCATCTCTATTTCATCAGATATTTTATCCTCTTCCATAGGGATAGAATGATAAGTAAAAAATTCTCTCACTATCTGACACTCTGCGTTAAGCATATATAGTCCCCAATCTTTATTACTATTATGAATGAATTTATCTAAGTAATGGGCAACCAAATCATCATCTTTGTGGGAGAAAATACGAGCAAATGATAACATAACTTTATTATTTGGCATGATTGAATAAGGGAGTACTATTCCATTAACTACCCTATCAATCGTGTCTATACCTCTGCTAATGTATTCTACCTGTTTGTCAGTAAGAACTAAACGGTCTACTTTATCTCTGTTTTCCATATTTATCTTATTATTTTTTTGATTTCCTGTATAAATAAGGGTTAATAGGATTTTTATCAACCCAAAGTCCTCTTTTATTTGCTTTTGCTCGGCTCTCTGCCATAATATAAGACTGGGTGTTGTCGAAGTAACTATAATGCCAGGCAAATCCCGCTTTTAGCATCTCTAATCCAACATCAGGGATATTACCTACTTTAACCTTTCCAATTACTCTTTCATAGTTATCAGTACCCTGATAAATAACTGCTACCTCTTTTCCCGCAATCATATCGGCCAGGAACTCTCTTGATTTTTCACTAAAAGGTTGCTTTATTTCAGGTGCATCAATTCCATAAATTCTAATCCTTACTTGTTTTTTTTCTTCTGTTAGTATTGTAAACGTATCACCATCTGACACCCTGACTACTTTTCCTGAAACAATAGTTTCTGCCGGTACTGGTAAAACAATTATAAACAAAAGAAATACTATCCAAACTATTGTTCTAAAACTCATAATTCTTTCTAATTTCAAAATACTTTCGGAAAAAATTCGGGATTCGTTGTATAGGGTGGAGATAAACGTTCTTGTTTGATTTTAGTCTCATTACCTTCTCCCTGGGAAGCGATTTTAATTGTATTCCTACCATATTTACTATTTACACTATCTAACACTTTCATAATCTGAGTATGTTTACGCCTATCAACATAATCCCAAATATTACCTTGGATTTCATTTGATTTATACAAATCAAAGAAACATACTCCCGCACGTTTATACAAATAGCCGGTTCTAAATATCTGCTCAAATCCCTGAGAAAGGGAATGAACAATTTCCGTATTGAAATTGGTTGCTACCGGAAGGGTTAAAACTAAATATTGTCCCCACTGAGGTAAATCTTCACGGAATCTATTTGTATCAATAAAAATAGCCATCTTTTTAGCAAATAGTTTTTCTTTTCTAAGTTTAGCTGCACCCATTACTGCGTAGTTAATGAGTGCATCTTTTACACTCTGAAAGTCACCTACCATTTGGCCAAAGCTTCGCGAGACAGTTACGCTTTTTCGGTCGGATTGTTCTAAGACAACCTCTAAACATGGTTTTCCGTTAAGTTCAAGCCATGTCCTTTCTCCTACAACACTCAAATTTTGTCGTACCCATTGCTGCGGGAGTAAAGAAAAATCATACGCACTTTGTACACCAATTTTTTGCAATCGAGAAGAAAACTTACGACCAACACCCCACACATCCGAAATGTCAGTTAACTGTAAAGCTTTTATTCTTTTATCTTCACTATCAATAACACATACTCCATTATAAGCTTGATATTTTTTAGCAAACTTATTAGCACATTTTGAAAGTGTTTTTGTATGGGCTATTCCAACACTTACAGGGATGCCAATTCCTTGTAACACCGTTTGCCGAAGAGCCTGGCAATGCGCTTTAAGGTCAAATTGGTCAAACCCTCGAAAGTGGAGAAAGCTTTCATCAATACTGTAACATTCGGTATCAGGACAAAACCGGTTAAACAAGCTGTGCATTCGCCAGGACATATCAACATACAAATCCATATTTGAAGAAAAAACGGCTACTTGGTGTGTTTTAACAAAGCGTTCTATATCAAAGAAACTCTGCCCCATTTTAATACCCAGTTGCTTTGCTTCGTTAGAACGGGCAATAACACATCCGTCATTATTGCTCAAAACAATTACCGGCTTCCCTTCAAGAGCCGAGTTAAATACCCGCTCACAGGAACAGAAAAAGTTATTACCATCAGCTACAGCAAACATATTTAGAATGATTTTATACAATGAAGCACTACGCCCCACCTTTGCACAATTTGTCCTTTGTGGACTATAATAACAGGAAAATCCGGATTTGACGGCATGAGTGCCACTGAATCTCCCCTATACTCTAACCTTTTTGTTGTAAACTCACCATCAATTGAACACACCAAAAGAGCGTTATTATAGGGTTCTTCTAACTTATCAACTACTAATAAATCATTAGGAAAGATACCATCTCCACGCAAAGAATCTCCACCCACACGTAAGCAAAATGTAGTTTCTTTCCGTTTTATAAGCATTTTATTGAAATCGACGCCCATAGCTTCGTTTGATGCTTCAAAGGGAAAGCCAGCAGATACCGGAGAGATAAACAATGGAACTTTTGCTACAGTCAGTTCTTCGGCTAAAGGGATTAAATTATTAAGTTCCGGATTAATCTCTTTCGCCATACCAAACATGCTTAATATATACAATAGGATAAGTCAAACCATTTTTTCTATTCCACTCAATAAAATCTACTTTCATTGTAAAATTCTCTAAAAAATTAATTATTGATTCTCTATCCCTACATTTTAAAGCATCGTCTCTATATTCTACGGGGAACTCCGCTTCGGCCACAATATCCCTAAATTGCTCAGGGGATAAAAACTCCCCAAGACTGAAAAAATCATCTCCGACTTGAGGTAAGATTGGAAAACTCCAATCAATAATATAAGGATAAGTCCACCCAATACCCTTAAATTCCAACCTTATCACTATTTTATCTAAATTCATAACTACAATTGTTTATACCTATTGGAAATAATTAATAATTAAACTAATAACTAAAAGGATGATTATTACAATACCAAATCCTAAAGATAATCTATAGAAGATTATTGAAATGTGTCTGTCTAATGTTCTCCAAGCATATCCTGAAACAAGAAAACTACCAGAAATAGAAAAAAGTATTAGAGGCCAACATGCTACTAATATTGTAGAAAGAGGCAAATCACTTGGAAACAAATAGGACACTACTGCAAACCCAATGACCAGGAAACAAAATGCAATTATAAAATGAAGTCTATAACCATTATAAGTGACGATTGCATTAATAATATCTGCATCATCCATTGCACTTTTCCTATACATTCTTTTTACAACCAGTATTTTCAACTCGTTATAAATGATTATCCCAAACAAAATAAACATGAAAGGGCAAAAAATAAACGGGTCAATTACAAATTTTCCATTCATATCTCGTTATTCTTGAATCGTTTGTTTTTATAATGGTATGCTTGTTGAAGAATTAAATCCCCGTATGAGTTCACGTATATAAAGCCCTTTCCACCCAATTCTGTTAAGAGTTTAGCGGCTCTTTTTCTTGTACGCTCGGACAAAAATGAGAGCATGCAACAATCTGCCCTCACATAATTGTCGATATCTTCAGAGGTCACGTTATTTTTTTCCATTATAATTCTGCGATGATTGTCATTCCATATCAATTTTATTTCCGCACCAATCGATTTAGTGTTAAGTAACTGTTTAAGCATCGAAGGTAAATTTGCTGCACATCGATATGCACAGCCTTCCGGCCATTCTATCTGGTCAACTAAAAGCATCGGATAAACGATATAATATTTAGGTTTCCAAGATTTCATATTTCATTAAATTTGAATAATTAAAAAGTATATTGCCCATGATGTCCTAAATCTTGTTGTCGAGCAAGTCTCATAAATTCTCGATACAGTCTCAAAGACATTTTTTTGCCAATAAGTATATCATCAACATATCCGCATAAATTAACTTCTGTTTGACGGACACCCTCACGTAGGGATATTAGTTTATCCAGAGTTTTCCATTTTGGAAGATTGTCTAATTGCATTAACTCAACAGCTTGTTTAAGATAGCAATATGCACCGTCATGTTCCCAAAAATGAATAATATCATCATACTCCAAAATAAGATATTCCCCTCTCCAATAAATTTTGCAGTTTGATAATGGAGCTTTACAATTTACTGCTTCGGGACGTCTGTAGCATTGATTCTTAACATCCCAATTTCTTTTAGATTCTATAAACTTCATTGTAGAGGGTGAATCTTCATGTATATATAAATGTTCTATCTTCATATATCTTTATTGTTAGATGAGAATAATAGTAAAAACATACCTAAAAAGAATAATGCCCCAAATGAAGAAATAAATGATATTATCAATACACTTTTTTTAATAGCCAAAGAAAGAAGCGCAAAATCATCATTAGAAGGTAAATCCAGGAACACAGAGTTAGCTGTATACAATATCATCACATTTATAATCAGCAATGAAAAGAAGGAACTTATAATAAGTCTCATCCTTTTTACAATGAAATCTCTTATGCAATCGATTATTTTTTTCATATCTTGTTAATTATGATTATTGAAATAGACTTCACATTCTATACTAATATTAGCCTTTACTACATCTGTCCACTCAGCATATAAATCTTCGTATCTTTCCCATTCCAAATCATCATCGGACAAAGGCTCATGTATCTTTCCGTTCTCTACTTGAGCAATAACAGTATCATTGTAAAGTGCGGAAGTAAAACCAAAGTGAGGTTTATGCTCCAATACAACTTCATACACAAAACCGTACCGGTCGTACACCTTTATTGTTTCCTTTCTTGTACTCATCTTTTATTTACATAATCATACTAACGTTAAGCACCACGAAAGCTACAACAGCAAAAGCTAAAGCAACTTTATAGAAGATGCTTGAAATGTGTCTGTTTAATGTTCTCCAAGATAATCCTGAAACAACAAACCCACAACATAGGCAATAAAACATCATAGACCAGGACTTCTTTACACCAGTCATAAAACTAACATCACTTGGAAATAAATAATAGAGTATTGCAGCACCAATACTTATTATACAAAATGCAATTACAAAATAAGGTCGATATCCAATATACGTATGAATATTATCAAGAATCTCCGCATCAACCTTTGTGTTTTTTTTATACATCCTTTTTACAATCAGTATTTTCAACTCGTTATAAATATTTAGGCCTATCAAACTAAATATGATAGAAGAAAAAACAACTGGGTTAATTAATATTGTATTCATTTCTTTAAGCTTTAGTAATTTAGTTAATTTCTTATTGTCAAATTATTTACCATACTTGATTTTATACCAAATCATCAGATATGCCGTTACAAAAGTAAAAAACACCACCCATCCACATACGTAGACACATTTAACGTCAATCCATAGTCCACCAAAAAAAACAAGTAATCCAATAGCAGAAATGCCTATCGCCGCTTTTTGCATGGTTTTTAGTTTTTGGAAATGCTTATCATTATCCCAGTTGTATTTGAATTGAAAATAAAAAACCAAAATCCAAAGAATAATAGCAGGGAATAAGCCTCCAACCATTAATAGCAAATAATCTGTGTTCATATTCGTTCTATTTGTATTTATAATTTTATCGTCTTAACGGGGATACTTATACATTATCGCCCCCGTCACCTCCTTCGCAAGACAATATCACCTTATGATTGTAAAATGAATCATCTGCCCAACAGTCGTTAATGCGGATATCTAATAACCCATTAGCGAACAGCCGCAATCTTCCTGGATTCATTTTTGAAAGCCGCTCTAAGGCTCTTAAAAACTTTTCCTCTTCAATAGTAAGAGTAAAATCTTCTCCTCTCTGTGTTGTTACTTCTCGACATTTCATTCTGTAAATATATTAATAAATCATGTATATTTTTAGTTTGTACAAAACCCCGCCTGGCATCCCGCACCAGTACCATAGATAAAGTCAAGTTGCACCGGTAGGTCTTCAATCTGTGCCAGGCTTTGTTTTTCTTTAAACGTATGGCCATTCAAATCTTCCAAAATCTTAGACCATTGCATTATAGCATTATCTGTATCAAAGTTTTTTCTAAGTTGTTCAGGTGCTTTCCAAAAACAATTCAAGCAATTCGAATCAGAAGGGAAGTCTATTTCTTTATCTTTCCAGTATTCAGATATATGATAATGGGTTATTTTATCTTCCACAAGAGGGAAACTCCCAGTTCTCCAATGTATAGTTTTCCACCTTTGTACCCACCGAACAGATTTATCTTGCCACTGACACATATAAGGAAACTTATAAAACTCGTCAAAACGATTTGCTCTTTCCATTTCATCATAACGGTAGCCAATCCGCATATTGACGGGTAAAGGAGTATATTTAAAAAGATATTCAAAAATCGGTTGCATCTTAAGAATGGTTGTACAAAACCGTTTCTGCATATTAGGAATTGCTTTTTTAAAGCGAACCATATTTTCCCATCCCATTCCCCTTAGCCAAATTATTTCCCTCCCTATCATTTGTTCAAGGTCAAACATCACTTTCAATACCTTTGGGTCTTCGGACGTGGCGACAAACTCAGGGTAATGAGCACAGTATTTTTGCAACCGGTCATTAACCTTTTGTTTCATCTTCTTGTCGATGGCTCTCCCTGCATTGTGGCAATCTATACAACACAGGGAGAACAGTTCTATGTCCGCCGGATAATGTACAGCGATGTATGAAGATGTTTTTCCTCCGGATAATGAATTAACTGTTGTCATGTCAAATTTCTTTTTTTCCAGACGGTGCATAAGTACAATACCGGTAATCATCGCTTTTATAATTCAATTCACAAACATAAACGGTTTCTCTCCATTCCTTCGTTTGTTGACGGCAATGTCTCACTTTGTAAACATATCCTGATTCATAATACCGTAATGCCTTTATTGCCGCTTCTTTTTCCGTATAAGCGCCTGGTGCGCTATACCCTCTGAAGTATTCCCCATCTTGTTTGTTCTCTCCCCAAAAGCCTCTATACGTGTTTTGAGGGCTATCTTTGGATACATACACATGGAAATGCCACTGCCCGCGTTCAACTTTTTTCTTATTTTTTAATTCCATTTTTTTTGTCTTTCAATCACTTCGTTCCACAACTCGGTTAATTCATTTCTACTTACAAATTGGCTTGTATCGGTGTATTTGATTAGTAGAGATTTTACGAAGTTTAATCGTGTATAAGCCATATCTGCATCGAACTTAATTTCCATCTGAGCATCAGAAAGGTGCGACATAGCTGCTGTTCCTACAGTAATGCTATCGGATGTATCTTTGAGTTTTTTTGGTTTTTCATCTTCTATAATGATACAAGTTTCTCCAACATAGGCTACACAGTCTTCATCTCCATTTGACCAGTAACACGCATTATTAGATGGAGTAAATGTTACATTCTCTACTATCGTTCCTTCAGGGAACCCGCTTCTACTTAATTCAGATATAGCTGAATTACTAAATACGGAATTGCCAACATTTTTAATTTGAATTTTCATGCTTATATGTATTAATATGTTAAATTATGTTTACACCCCCAAAGGAGGTGTAATACTTATATAATTCCATTATCTGAGAATGAATAATAATCGAATGGGGTAACAATTATATGGTCTAATAATCTTATGTCTAAAAGATTAGAAGCTTGTTTAATCTTTTCTGTAATAGCTTTATCAAGACTACTGGGGGTAATGTTACCTGACGGATGATTATGTGCAAGAATAATGCCCTGTGCATTTGAAAGGATAGCAGCACTCATTATCAATTTTGTATCAATAGGACAATGAGAACACCCACCTTCAGCTAACGGGTAGATACCTAATACTTTGTTATTGATAGATACGAAAACAGCTTTGAATGATTCTTTCAAACCTATTGTTTCTGAATCAAATGCGTGTTCTATAAGAAAATCATAGACATTTTTGGAATGGCTAAGGGTAGGACGCTCTAAAATAGTCTTTGATAAAGAATAAACTAATTTTATTTGTTGTAAATTATACATAATATTTTGCTGTTTAATGGTTAGCACACCGTTTGTTAGTACTGTTATTTTGATAACATAAAGATAGTAATATTATTTGTAATATCTACCATTTGGTAGGTTAATTATTGTTAATATTTAAATATTATTTATTTGATTTTTTTAGTGAGGTTGATTTTTATCCCCTTTGAAAATTCCCCGAAGGGGGTTATTGAGTTAGAGTAGGGGAGTGATAGCATAGTTAGGTATTTTGTTCCAGGCCTGCGGGGTGGTTTTGCTATCAAAAATGTTCCTGGCCGGTTAATCCGGGAATGAAATTTGCTATCTACTAAACTTACCTTGCACAAAGTTCAATATAAACATAATTGCAATTAGCCTTCATGAAAATATTTGAAACCCAATTTACATCCCCAAAAGATAAATGTTTCAAATCATCCTCTGTTATATCTTCTCTTTGCTTCGAACTTCTATCAAAATTATCCTTATAACTATTATAGAAGTAACAAACATCCATGTCATTAGAAAAGAATCGTGTAGCTACCTCTAAATTTTGTCTTACCATTTCTTCCAAGGGGGAAAGGTCTACAAAAAGATACATTCCAATAAAAGGTAGAGCGGGGAGTTGAATTTCCAAATAATAAGGGTCATTTTCTCCCTCGCCTACACCATAATCATTTTTTACAACTACTCTACAATTTATCATTTTATTCAAAATTGAATGTTGCATTTCCTTTTCCAAAATTATAAACAACTGATTTACGCAATCCATTCCAGGCTTCATCAACCGCCAAAACAAGTTTTTCGGACTTTACCGTCGGCGGGTATTTTGCAAAAAGTTCTTCCGGTGTATTTACTTCAACCGTTTCAGTTGTTGTCTTCCATGTTTCAGGCATAACTAACGAATCTCCGGGAACTCCTACTACCTTTCTTTCCGTCCCGCCTGTTCTAAAATGAACCTTAACTGTTTTCATATTCTTATGTTTTGAATTTTATTTTTTCTCAATTTTTACTGGTTATAGTCAAACTCGCCTTTCTTGATTTTTGGCAAAATTATTTCTAAATAATCATTTAGAAAAACGGGCTGTTCAATCAATCGAAATATTTTTTCTGTCTCTAAATCAAAGTGAATTGTACAAGAACTAAGCGGATATTTTTTTCCGTCAGTTGAATTTTGTACATAGTCCCAACCGATAACTATACAAATATCAATAAGACCGGCATAAGTACCTGGATTGTGTTTTACCTGCTTTTCTGAGAATACCTGAAAAGGGAAAAACAAATCTATTGAAACATCACTTTTGAACAATCGTAGTTCATTTTCAAGCTTCCTACAAAGGTGGGAATAAAGTTCTTTATCTTCAAGGGTAAGTAATGAACTAACCCTTTTATTTTCTTCTGCATCGCTAATTTGAAGCCCGTATACATTCATGGGTATTAAAATTTGTTTGTTAGTACTGTTATTTTGATAATATAAAGATAGTAATAACTTTCAATTTATCTACCATTTGGTAGGTTAATTAGTGTTAATATTTGGACAATATTTATTAGGATTTTTTTGTAGTGAGGTTGATTTTTATCCCCTTAGAAAAATTCCCCGAAGGGGGTTATTGAGTTAGAGTAGGGGAGTGATAGCATAGTTAGGTATTTTGCGCCAGGTCTGCGGGGTGGTTTTGCTATCAAAAATGGTCCTGGCCGGTTAATCCCGGAATGAAATTTGCTATCATTATTTGTTTCCTGAAGAACATCCGGATTCATTTTTTGCTATCACAAATTCACCGGCGCTCGCGCTCGAGCTTCAAAATCTGCTATCACATTCTTAGCTTCAGGAAGCCGATGGCCGGCAGAACCGGAACCAAAGTGATAGCATATTATAATAACTAAATAGCAATTACTTTTTTATTATCATGTGTGAGTACAAGTTTTTTCTGCAAATCTTCTCCTTTAAGAGAGAAAAAACCGGTCATTTGCTCCGTTTCCCCGTTTTCACACAATTCTCTCACTATACTTTCTGTTATAGTTTTTCCTTTTATTTCTTTCCAAATGGTAAAGTCACATTTTAACTCGCTATTCCAATTAGTACAATTGAAAGCTTTCTTCCCCTCATATACTGCGCCTACACCACATTTGGGGCATTGGCAAATAGAATTATCAATCTCTACTTTTTTGTTCCTGAAAACCAATCTCCCGCTAAACTTACCTTTCTCGGGAAAGAAGAAATCATATGATTTAGTTATCCGGTTTTTTAATAATTCATGTAATATGCTTTCATCAATAATAAGGTTCGCCATCTTCCTGGGCACATATAGATGGCACTCTTGTTTAAAAAAATTTGAGCAAATGTAGGCTTTCTCCGTTATTAATACCTCTCCACCACAGAAAGGGCAAGCATCATTCATAATAGCTGCTTGGTCAGCCTTGAACCGTAGCTTTATTTTGGTATTATGTAGATAGAGGGAAGCTATAAATTGTTTTCCTTTATGATTAAACTCCAATTCTTTTGTTTCCTTCCCACTAATTAAGCAGTTGGCCAGTTCATCGGAAATCTCCTGACCGAAGTATTCTTTATAAATGGTAAACCCACAAAATTTCGTAGCTGAAAAGTTATTACAAATCCAACCGTTGGCGGTTTTTATCATTTGTCCCACCTTGCAAACAGGACAGGGATTAGTTATTTTGTTATCCATTTGAAATCACGTAAAATTCTATTAGTAGTACTTTCCATATTTACCATATACCGAAATTCTTGGGGAAACATAGTTCGAAGCAATCCACTTGTCTTTGCGCTTCTTAACTGCCGGTAAACTGTAAAAGCATATCCACGCATTAACCGAAGTTCATCAACTATTCCTCTAATCATATCAAGCCGTTGTTTATTGTCAAGCATGTTTTTCTCTCCATCAACTAAAGCCATTTGATAAATTTGCTGTATAACCTCTAAAGATTTTGACACAAGCTGTAATTCTGCTTTCATAGCAATAAGAACTAACTCCGGGTCACCTGAAGCTATGTTGAATGCCTTGGTTTGATATTCTACAATATCTTGGGCAATTTGTGTTGCATACATAATATCCTTCGCATTTTGAACTACGGAGTTTATTTGAATTAAATAATCTTGTGTTTTCTTTTCTAATGCTCGAATTTTTTCAAGCGTCCCTGAAATCGCTATCTGATAGTTTTGTATTCTACTCTGATTGTCTTTAATATCAGAGTAAATCTGATTCTCATTAAAATGTTGGACTGACAACGCACCTATCAACGCTGGGTCTGAAACAATTTGTCCGAATAATGGGGCAAAGGGGATGATAAACACCAAAATAACAAATAACTTCTTCATAATCTTAATAATTTATTTCTCTAACTCCTTTAATGGTTTTTTGCAATTCTACTCTATCTCTTATGGTTTGCACCAGGGATATATCGTTAGGGATTCCTTTCATGCTTAGTAATGGATGGGAAGGGTCGCGGGAGAGAATCTTAACTGTCATTAATGATAGTAGTGCCTCTCCAATATTTTGTACTCTTGAATAATCAAATATCCTGTACATTTCTATGTAGTTAGTTGTTTTCACAAATACACCGGTTAAAATCACGATTTGTTCTGCTTTTATGATGTATCGAGTATTTTTTATAATCATCAAATCCCAAAAAGCCATTACGAGCAAAATCAACACCACAACCCCTAAGCCCACTCTCATATAATGTCCTATATTTGGTAACTGTGATATGAACCTCTCCGATATAAAGCATATAATTATAAGGAATATTTTTGGAAAACTGATTAGAAACCAATACTTTATATTTGGCCTTACTAAAATATCTTTTAAAGCGCTCATAGGAATCGTGGTTTTACTACTGGGTTCATATCATTTTTTTTTTGCAACACCTCGTTAAAATCTTTTCCTATACTTGCTTTGTGAACTTCAATATCAGATTTAAAGCCTGCTTTTGCTTCAAAGTTTTTCATGGAAATTTCATCATTCTTCAAAAGAAAGTTTTTCCCATCTATATCAAAGATAACACCATCTTTTGTAAGAACTTTTGACAAATGCTTATTCTGAGAAGCAACCGACAGAGATATATCCATAAGTTGGCCGGCACGGTCATTATCAAAACACGCATGAATTTTAGCATCAGGGTATTCTTTAAATACGTTTAGCATTTGATTTATGGAAATAGAGCCTCCTGTACTTACAAATGCAGCATTGTTGAAGTTTTGTCTTGTATTATACAAATCGTAGAAGCTTAGAGCATCTATTGAACTCTCAAAAAAATAGACATCCCGGGTTTCTACCTTACTTCCTGCAAGATTAGCAAGCCAAACAGCATTAACTTTATCGCCTCCGGTTGAAAAGCTTTTAAATCCGTTTTCTTTCCCATAATTGCGCAATTCAAATCCACGTATCTCATCATTACCAGGAACGATAAAAGGGAACCCTACATTTTTAAATTTTTGGTCGCCAACACCTACTAATTTTATAAATGGAAGAAACCTGTTTACGGTTTCCGAAGTAATATTCCTTGCCTGGGTAAGATAATGCAAAGCGGCAACATTAGAGTCTTTAACTGCATAGCTGTCGATATTAAAAGGTTTCGTTTGCGATTTGAAGGTTGGGCTATCTATTGTAAAATCTTTCCCCACAAAGCTTGAAAGCACCTTAATAACACCTTCCATTTTTGTATTATGTGGAACATTAAATCTATCAAGCCTATTACTGACAAAATCTATAACTGTGCCTCTATCGGTATCGTTCTTCAAATTCCGGTATAATTGAATATTTGCACCGGTACGCGACAAAAGGATTTTATCACCGGAGGGGTCGGAAAGCATCAGCCGCAAGGATGTAGATTTTTTATCAACTTCATATCCTATACTCTGTGCCACTTGATGAACCGAAACCTTTTGTTTAAACTCATCGAACGGATTAGCTTTAACTTCAAAAGGATTTTGTCGAGAAAATGCCAGTTTGTTTTTTTCTTTATTCCAATAGACGTAAGAATTGTAAATTTCATTTGTAGATTTATTCAACAGTCCTTGCATAAAGACAGCTTCACCGTTTTTTATACGTTCACGTACTTCAGGAGTAACTTCAACACCTGAAATTGTTTTAGGTATGAAAATATAATCGCTCATTATCTCCTATGCGTATGTGTTGGTGTTTCTTTATTTCCTCCCAAACCAAAACCAAAACCGCCAGTTGGTTCTATAGATATAGTTTTCTTCTCTTTAATATCTTCCTTCATACCTTCAAAGCGTTCATTTATAAGTGCTGTATATTCTGCTCTGTTAGCATCTGTTTGTATAAAACTCACTACACCCGGGTTATACCTATCGAAGTTAATTTTTTGTTCCTGGTCAAATAGCCGGTTACTTAAATTATGTGATAATTGTTCTCCGGCAGTTACATGAAGTTTCAAGTCTTTATCCAAATTAGACATTTGTGTCATAAGTTTAGCTTCAGCCTGGTTTAATTCTACTTTATTATCAGATTTTGTTTCTCTTACCTTTTCCAGTTCTATCTGCAATTTTTCTCTTTCCATAGTCATATTGGAAGATATTGCTCTTTCATTTAAAAGTTGTACTGCTTCGCCTTTCTCTGCACCATATTTTGTAAATTCAAGTTTCTGCATGACACCATTTTCCGCCAAATCAAGAACCCTATTATTTGCAAATTTATTTTCAAGTATCAAAGCCTGTGCTTCTGTAATTTTCGGATAGTTCTGATATTTCTCAATGAGTGCCTTCATATTTTCCATTGATTCTGTTTGAGAAAACATTTGAAGGTCATTCTTCCATTCAGGTATATGTTGCTTAAGCAACGAATCGGCTGCTGCCTGTCTTAGTAAATAATCATTGTGATAACTGGTTAAAGCTGCTTTTTCTGAATATACATCCTGGCTATATATTTCCTGATATGAGTTTACTGCTCTATTAAATTCAGGAGCCAGGTTATTATGATGAACAAATTTAGCTATTTCTTCTTCGTTTCCCTTAAACATTGTATAGAGTTCGTTAAGGCCATCCTTACTATTTGCTAATTGATTGAGCCTGTTTTCATTCTCTTTCATTTGTGGTTCATTTAATCGCTCTAAACGGTAAACAGCGCTTTCCGCTTGACCTTTTATTGCTTCTTCTGCTTTTATTACATCTTTAGATAGTAGGCTTAATGTAAGATAGTCCTCTTTTGAATGGTTTAATAGATTTGCCTGTGTCAATTGATATTCTGCATATAAGCCAGTCAGGTTATTACGTTCCAAAAATGCATCACGTAATTGTTTGTCGGGATAAATCTCTTCTATCCCCTTTGCTCCAATTTCTGAAATTGTAATAAGCTTCTGCCGGTCGTCATTCAAAGATAGCCCGTTATGGTTGTTCAAATCAATTTTAAGTGATATATCTTCCCCAGCTGTCGTTACTAATTTAATATCCTTTCCTTCAAGTAAATCTTTTTTATTCTCTTCAGTCAGTTTAACACCTTTAACCTCTTCGGGAATAATTTCAGACACTTTAGCTTTATTTACTTCATTTGTCTCATTATCCAGTTGGAAAACATGAGGTACATTTTCGTAATTGCGTGTAAGAATACCGGCATTTTTAAGATGTTGGAGTTCTGCATCTAAAAGGCCAAATTCATTCTTAATATCCTGTCTTACCGGATGAACTACAAAAGAGGCTGTATTATCTGCATTTCGTTCTATTGATAGTTTTCCTTTCAGGTCTTGTGCTATATCTGACAGGTCTTTGACTTCAGTTTTTTTCCCATCTATCAAGCGTTTTATATCTCCGTCCGAAAGGTCAAATTTAACTGCATCTTTAGTAAGAATATCTTTGGCAAGGAAAAAAACGCCTACAAGGGGATTAATTAATAAAGCGGACCAAAACGCAAGTTTGAGATTATTTGTTTTTCTCATATCCTGTGATTGTTGCTGACCTTGGAACTGGTTATTTAATAATGAACGCTGCTGTTCCTCTTCCCTGGCATTAACCTTATAGCCTTTTGACTCTAAAAGGTCTAATTTAAAATCGTAAGTTCCGGAAGGTGTGGTTAAACTAATAGTTTGGCCATTCAAAAGCTTCTGCCTGTCTTGTTTTTTTATCTCTTCGGGTATATAGATATCTTTGGCTTTAGTTTTCAGTAATTCATTCGTTTTCGGGTCAAGCTGTACAACATACTTTTCGTTTTTAATAGCTTTTTGCACCAATAGGCCTTCTTTTAATTTGTCTATTTCAGCATTAGTAAGTCCTATATCATTCTTTATGTCCTGTCTTACTGGATGAACTATGAGTGAAACTGTGTTATCCTCATTTCGTCTTAGCGACAGTTTTCCTTCAATTCGAACTTTATCCCCTTTGGAATCTTCTATATTAAGGTTGAATACGTTAGTTCTTGCACCGGTCATAAGATTTTCTAAATTAGTCCGGTTCATTCTTAGAACGTCTTCTTTTGATAGCCCAATTTGCGCAAATTCACTATAAGGCAATTCCGGTTCAGTAAAAATAGTACGATTCATGCTGTTGCTAATTAAATTATTATTATTTTTGAGCAAATTTAATCTTTTTAATTATAATCTGTATATGAAAAGGGTATTATTTGTTGTTTTCGCATTTCTTTATAGTGTTCATGGGTATTCTCAGTTTAATACTATTCGACCTGAAACAACAAGAAAGCAAATACAGCCTACGGTAGCGGCAAACGAAAACACATCAAATAATGTTTCAATAGCGCATATTCCGGAAAGCACAAAAGATGAAACCGCCAAAATTAAGCTTTTAAAGTTAAGAAAATACCTTGCTTTGCCCGTAGATACAATTATAACTACATCATCATACGGATGGAGAAATGACCCATTTACAGGCAAAGAGAAATTTCACAAAGGTATAGACCTGGCTACTGATTATAACTATGTTTATTCTGTAATGCCAGGAAAGGTTATTAATGCAGGAAAAGACAAGTTACTGGGGAACTTCATTGAGATTGAACACGGAGACTTTAAGACGATATACGGGCATTTATATCAAAACCTTGTAGATATAAAACAGGCAGTTGAAGCAGGACAGCCAATAGGCATATCAGGGAGTACCGGTAGAAGTACCGGAGAGCATTTACATTTTCAAATGCTTTTTGATGGCCAAACTATAGACCCAAAACCTATTTTAAATTTTATTCAGTCAATTGCAGATTGGACAAAAGGAGAGTTTTCAGATATTATTACTTCCGAAATTAAGAAGGCAAAACAGTAAAGGCAGTGTACGCATGACGTACACAAGTTAGCCAATGGGATAAAAGTTTAAGCAAAAGCTTCTCGTAAATATAATAGTGGTACAACGCAATAACAGAGAAGAGTCATTGAAAAGCAAACTAATAAGATTCTATTTTTTCGCGGATTATCATTGTAACCGGCTAAATTTATGGCGGTAATGCCAGTACATATATATAAAAAGAAAATAGATAACAAAGAGGGTATTCCATTGTTTTGGTATATTAACCAGTAGATTAGTATAAAAAACGCCATTCCTATATTCATAGCTATATAAAAACTTGAATTTAGTATATATTTTAGTTTGTAAAATTCAAGAATCACTATTAGGCCATATACAAAGGGAATCATCGAAGATAACGATAAAACTATGGAATCAATAGAACTCATGGTCGATGTTTTTTTCCAAAATAAGCAAATAATATTTTTTCTTTCTCATAA
>NZ_JARXWG010000029.1 GCF_029893105.1 Parabacteroides sp. PF5-9
TTGTTAAACGAAAAGAACCCTATGTGGAAAACTTTTTAGGACAATACTAAAAAAATAACAGTGAAATTATTTGGAATTGAACATAGAAATCAAATATTCTTCGAATTGAATTCTTTTTCTCATATCGAACTCACGTTATTTGAGTATGAGATTCTCTCATATATCTATTCAGAAGAGCGGCATATTTTTTTCTTTTTGACAGCTGTACTGGAACTTTACCACAATTGTAGAAAAGGGAAATTATTCCGTTAAACGTCATTTATCGTGTTGACGGTAAATGCCCCGGTAGGTCACAAAAAAAGAGAGTGTCTCAAAAGTACATCTGATCTTTGAGACACCCTCCTCTTTCGCTATTCCAACCAAGAGATTGGCAGGTTATTCTTCTTTTTTCTTTGTCGTTTTTGTTGTCTTTGTTGTTTTTTCTTTGGGCGCTTTTGGCGTTTTTGTTGTTTCAGCTGTTTCTGTTTTTTTAGCTGTTTTCTTCGTTGTTTTCTTTTCCGGTTTTTCTGTTTTGGGAGCAGTTTCAGCTTCTACACTCTTTTGTTCTTCAGCAACTTCTTGTTCTGCTGCTTTCTCCGGTGTGAAATCGGTAATATTATTGGCAATAAGTGTATTGTACCAGTTTAATATTTTCTTTATATCGCTTGGATAAACACGCTCGCGATCAAAGTTGGGTAGAATGGCTGCGAAATAGTCGCGCAACTCCTGAGGGGATAAAGCGGAAGGAGTAAGGGAAATAGCGGCTGAGGCTTCTTTCTTTTTGATCGATTCGAGAACCTGATGTAAAGGTACTTCTTCCTCTTCTGTGTAGATCGCAATATCTCCAAGTGAGATGACCTTGTCGCTGGCATAGACAGGTGTTCTTTTTTTATCCGTCAATGACTCGACGATCAACATATTTTTTCCTTGGGAGATTAATTTAAATAATCCAGGCTTGCCGGATACTGACAAGATTGTCTTCAACATAATATTCTTTTTCTTTTATGGTTTGAGCTTTGAGCGGCAAAGATAACATAACTGCTTAAAATAGCCTTAATCGGAGCAGAAAAATCGATTTATAATGACTGGAGATGGGTTATGAAGTGGGTTAATTGAGGGATAATAGCGTTTTTGTCGTCGTTCATGATAACCGCATCGGAATACTCTTTTTTTATCTCATCGGCTAATTGATTATTGATTCGACGGATGATCTCTTCGCGTGAAAAGCTGTCGCGTTTCATCACGCGTTGTATGCGTACCTCCAGGGGAGCATAAACCATTAAGCGGATGTCGACTAACCGATCAAATCCGGACTCGAAAAGAATGGCCGATTCGATGGCGCAGTAGGGGACACGGAGTTGTTGAACCCAATTCTGAAAATGTCGGTTAACCTCCGGATGGATGATTGCATTCACCTGCTTGAGGCGTTCGGGATCGTTAAAGATGTATGTAGCTAACTGCTTTCTGTCTACCCCTTCTGAGGTGTAGATCGAACTGCCGAATAAGTCGATTAGTTGTTTTCGGATGGCAGGAGAACTGTTTGTCAGTTTTTTACTCTCTTCATCAGCGATGTAAACAGGGATGCCCATGGCCTCGAATAGCGTAGTGACAACGGTTTTACCACTACCGATTCCTCCGGTGATACCGATTTTAATCATGTTGGAACGGTTTGTTCGATAATGAATTCAATATGATCGGGGACCAGGGTGAAAGAACGTATCCACTCCGGCCATTTATTTAGTTGGATCATTTGTCTTCCGGTCAGGTTTTGCTCCAATAGACTGAACGGTATTTGAATGGAAAATTGGTTCTCGGATAAATCCCTGAATCGTGCAACCGGAATATTACAGGTGACATTGATCTTGGGCGGGAACATCCGGACGGTAAAGCCCTGGGGTATATCCGTACATATTACAGGTACTTCTATTATACGTTCGGTGAATTCGTCTACAGGTATGGTGATGTTAACCGCTGTCGGTTCGTAAGAGACTCCTTGGATTTGCTGAAGTTGAAATTCTCTTGAAATGGAACGGTTGACTCCTTTTATATCTGTATAGACTGTTCTGGCTTCTGTTAATGTGTCTAATATCGATTTGACGGCATAGACATTGACTTTGTCGGGGATTATTGTAGTATCACCTGAAATCTGAAAGCCGGGTTCGAGAGTCATATTCCCATGAAACACAACAGGGATTTCTTTGTGCTCTTTGGTGCTGTACTTTAATTCGATTTGTGACGGTTCGATCCCAATCAATGCAGTTGTTGTCAATAGTTGTTTGAGGATGTCGGATTCGATATCCCGTCTGTCAATAACCAACCCACCGTTTTTGTTTTGGGCATTCCGCATATTGATCTCCAACGACGAGAATTTACGCCCGAAAGAGTAATTCATTAGAGTCGTTCCTTTGTCTTTGACATGTGCAATGATTTTCTCAGGCGGTTGCTCTGTAAAGTCAATATCAACAGGGATGTTTTTATATTTGATAGGAATAGACAGCTCGATTTCGTAGTCTTGCTGAAGGCTCTGCAATAACCAGAAACCGGAGGATAAAAGGAAGAACCCAAAAAAGATCAATGCTTCTCTCCATTGTTGACTGTGAAGAAAAGCCTTGATCTTAATAAGGGTAGACTTGAATGATATTTTGATTTGTTCAAGTCGGAGCATATCCGTTTTGTTTTCTTTTATTTTTGTTGCGCGTCTTCTGCTGAAGCGAAGACAGATGTTTTGTCTATGCGGATGCGAACTCCATCAGATATTTCGATCAGCATATAAATATCTCCGATCTCTTTTATCTTACCGTAGATTCCTCCGGCAGTAATGATTTTATCACCGACTTTCAATGCTTCACGAGCACGTTGGATATCTTTTTGTTTCTTTTGTTGCGGACGGATCATGAAGAAATAGAATATGGCGATGATGACTACCATCATTAAAAGGCCTGACCATTGACTGCCACCGCCTGTTGCCTGAAGTAGAATGCTGAGGATACTCATGATAATTTAAATGTTTATATGTTTAATACTTATATACTGTTACCAACAAAAGTAAGGATATTTCTTAATCCTTAAACAATAACTTTTCTTTTTTTAATTCGTTGACAATCGAGTCGAGGACGCCGTTGATAAATAATCCGCTTTTGGGGGTGCTGTAATATTTAGCGGCATCGATGTATTCATTGAGTGTCACACTGATCGGAATGGACGGGAATGTCAGAATTTCAGCTAAAGCAACCTGCATGATGATCAGATCCATATTGGCGACTCGTTCGGTTTCCCAGTTTTTCATGTGTTTATCGATCCGTTGTCGGTATTCATCTCCGTTTAATAAGGTCTGACGGAATAGTTTAATGGCAAATTCCCGATCTTCCAGGTCTTTGAACATGGGGAGCAACTCTTGTTTCTCTCCTGCCGCAGCTTCAAATTTTTTGATGGTTTTCAATGTAAAGGTTTGTACGATTTCGATATCATCGTTCCAATAAATGCTTTTATCTTCCAGAAAACTCTCGACCCACTCATTCCCACAAATCAGTTTTTTGAATGCGCCACGCCAGAACTCTTTGTCAGCCTCGTAGGAATCTTCTTCGGCAGTCATATACTGCTGGTAAATATCGGAAGTGGTGATTAATTCCAGAATGCTTTTTACAAATTCATCATCATTGCTCCATGAAAGACCTCGGGCGGCAATATATTGCTTCATCTCTGCATTTTCGGCCAATTGTGCAGCAAAACGGTTGTTGACAAAACGCATATTCGGATTCAAATCCTCTTCAGTTGGACGGAATTTGTGTTTCCGGTTATCAAGTATGCGGTATTGAAGGTAAGTCAGATCGGTAATGAGAAGTAAAAAGTAGAAATATAAGTCATACGATTTCTGAAAGCTGAACAATAATTCTTTTTCAGCATTTTTAAGGTCTCCGTTTCCGTTTTGATAGAATGAATAGACTATCTGTAAAACTTTAATTCGAATAAGAATTCTGTTAATCATCGTTTGAAGGAACTTCTGTTTAAATTTTGATGCAAAGGTAGCGATTTCTTTTGATTATATATGTTTGTTGGACGAATGTTTTGCGATGTAAGGGTATTGACAACATAGATGAAATCGCTCTTTTTAAAGATAAAATAGCTAAAAATAGTTGTTAATTAAAAAAAAATGCACATATTTGAAGCAAGTTATGTGAAATAGGAAGGTGTTTAATAAATGTTTGCTGTCATGGAAGATTCGACGAAAAATACACATGTTGAAGGTGGCGACAAGGAGATTCTGTACTCTAAAGCCATCAAAGCAGGGAAACGCATCTATTATCTGGATGTAAAGAAAAATTTAAAAGAAGATTTGTTCCTGGCTATTACTGAAAGTAAGAAGGTTCAGCCTAAAGACGGTTCGCCGATGACTTTTGAAAAGCACAAGATTTTTCTATACAAAGAAGATTTTGATAAGTTTATGGATGGTATGACCGATGTGATCGATTATATTAAGCGACACAATAGTGAAATAGGATCCATCGTCTCGGATGATGAAGGCGATGATAAAGCGACAGGTGATTCAGGAGATATAAAGCTGGATATTGAGTTTTAAGTGAGTGTATATAAAAAATAACGGACTGTATACTAAGAAAGTAACAGTCCGTTATTTTTTTATAGGTATCCTGATTAGGTAAACCTATCTGTTAATTTGTTGCTTGGTTATGCCGGATGAATCGCTTCGGTTGGACACACATCAGCGCATGTTCCGCAATCAGTACACATCTCCGGATCAATTTTGTAGATATCACCTTCTGAAATCGCTGATACAGGACATTCGTCAATACAACTACCGCAAGCAATGCAATCTTCGCTAATTACGTAAGCCATTTTCTTAAACTTTAAAATTGATACTATTAGTCCTGCAAAAATAGAATAATCTTTGTATATATAAAACTATCCCTCTATAATTTGTTCAAAAAACACGGTTTTTGCAATATCTTTAAAACTTCTCCGTTATTACTCCAAACGTGAATAAATTGAGACGTACTATATATATATTAAGCCTTGTAGTGCTCTCCTCTCTGAGTGTTTTTGCTCAGAAGGAACGGGTGAAAAATCAACCGTATGCCGATATGAAATGGTTTCATTTGGGGTTTCATGTTGGACTGCACGCACAAGATCTGATTCTGACAAATAGTGGTGTGACTGCCGATGGAGAAACCTGGTTTGCGGAAATACCCTCTTATTCTCCCGGTTTTAGTGTAGGGGTGATTGGTGACATGTATTTGAATCCTTATTTTAATTTACGTGTGACACCGACCGTTCATTTTGGAGAGAAATTAGTTGTCTTTCGTGAGCAGACTACGGGTGACCGATATGAGGCGAATCTCCGTTCTACTTACCTGACATTTCCCATTGATATAAAATACAGTGCTTTGCGATTGAACAACTATCGTCCTTATCTGATTGGTGGAGTGTATGGTGCTTTGGATATGGGGCGGAAGAAAGGGAATGCTTTATTGCTGAAAGGTGCGGATTTTGGTTTGGAAGTAGGGATTGGTTGTGATATTTATCTTCCTTTCTTTAAGTTATGCCCGGAGTTGAAGTTCTGTTTTGGTCTGGTAGATGTGTTACAAAAAGACCGCTCCGATCTAATTGATAAAGAGTTGATGAAATATACGGATGCGTTATCGAAAGCCACTTCCCGCATGGTGGTATTGACTTTTAATTTCGAATAAATAATTGTATATAAACATAAGTCGCCGGAATAGCCAAGATTACACTATCGAATCGATCCAACATACCGCCATGTCCGGGAAATACTGTTCCGGAATCTTTAATGTTTAATGTGCGTTTAAATAACGATTCGATCAAATCTCCCCAAGTGCCGAAAACAACAATCACAAAAGCCAATCCCAACCATTGTAAACGGGTGATCTCGGGTGCATACCAGGCAAAAGCCTGAGACGTGGCTAGCGCTACAAGCAGACCGCCCAGAAAGCCTTCCCATGATTTTTTCGGGGAAATACGTTCAAACAAACGTCTTTTACCAAATAGGGAGCCGATCAGATAGGCGCCGGTATCATTCAGCCAGACGAAAATAAATATGGCTAAGACATAGAGTGGGGTATAGGCTATTTCTCCGGGAGTATCCGGAATGGATGAGATGTAATTGATTAGAGAGAAAAATCCGGCACAATAGATCTGCCCGAAAAAAATAAGCGACCAATTGGCAATCGGATTCGGTGCTTTATTATACAGTTCGCTTATCATAATGTATATCAGAAACAACAGATAAGGCAAAAAGATCAGATTGCCGGTCAGCGCATTCGCACTTAAAAAAGAGGCGATAAAAAGATAGGCTCCCCCCAGACTGTTGATGAGGCGCTTTAAACGTGCCCCTTCGAAGTTCTCCAATAAGCCGTAAAACTCCCATAACAGCCCACCGGTAATCAGTGTAAACACGATCAGAAAGGAGAGGGGATGAATACAAATTGCAGCCACAAGAATAATAACAAATGCTATTCCTGTCAACGCTCTTTTTATTAGATTTTTAAGCACAATAGTATGTATGATTACGATATATTATTCAGGCTTTTCCGGTTGTTCTTCATCCGTAGGAACAACCTCTTTGTTTTCTGTGGCAACTGAAGGAACATCTATAACTGTAGCCTCAGCTGTCTCTTTTTTATTGGCTTTTTCCTGCTGTTCTATAATCTCTTCGGTTCTTGAGATCCAGGCGCGTTTGCCGAAAATCTGTTCAACATCCTCCGTATAAATCACTTCGCGCTCTAACAAAACCTGAGCCAGTTTATTGTGTCCTTCGCTATTTTCAGTCAGGATCTTTTTCGCCCGTTCGTACTGTTCGTTGACAATACGTTGTACCTCATGATCAATCATTTTAGCAGTCTCTTCGCTATAGGGTTTGGTGAATCCCCAATCTTGACCGGACGAATCATAATAATTGAGGTTAGGCAGTTTGTCGCTCATCCCAAAATAGACCACCATGGCATAGGCTTGTTTAGTCACCCGTTCCAAATCATTGGAGGCTCCGGTTGATATTTTGCCTAAGAATAGTTCTTCAGCGGCACGTCCTCCCAATGTGGCACACATCTCATCCAGTAACTGTTCGCGGGTGGTGATCTGTCTCTCTTCAGGTAAATACCAAGCTGCACCGAGCGCTTTCCCACGAGGGACGATGGTGACTTTTACCAATGGGTTGGCATGTTCGAGCAGCCAACTCAATGTGGCATGTCCGGCTTCGTGGCTGGCAATACTTTTGCGTTCGTCGGCCGTAGTAATTCTCGACCGTTTTTCCAGTCCGCCTACGATCCGGTCGACCGCATTCATAAAATCTTCTTTCTGAACAAATTTCTTTCCGTTACGGGCGGCGATCAACGCAGCTTCATTACATACATTGGCAATGTCTGCTCCTGAGAATCCGGGAGTCTGACGCGCTAAAAAGTCGGAATCAACACTCTCGTCTATTTTAATCGGACGCAGATGTACGCCGAATATCTCTTTTCGTTCATTCAAATCAGGAAGTTCAACATGAATTTGTCTGTCAAAACGTCCGGCACGAAGCAAAGCTTTGTCCAGAACGTCAGCCCGGTTGGTTGCCGCAAGGATGATCACTCCGCTGTTAGAACCAAAACCATCCATTTCTGTCAGTAGCTGATTCAACGTATTTTCCCGTTCGTCGTTACTGTTCATATTGACATTTTTTCCACGAGCACGGCCAACGGCATCTATCTCATCAATAAAGACAATGCAAGGCGCTTTCTCTTTGGCCTGACGGAAAAGGTCACGCACACGGGATGCTCCAACCCCGACGAACATCTCTACAAAATCAGATCCCGAAAGAGAGAAGAACGGCACATTGGCTTCACCTGCAACAGCCTTTGCTAATAATGTTTTTCCTGTTCCCGGAGGACCGACTAATAATGCACCTTTAGGAATTTTACCTCCCAGTTCAGTGTATCTTTCCGGACTTTTCAGAAATGAGACGATTTCTTCTACTTCTTGTTTTGCTTCTGCCAATCCGGCAACGTCCTTGAATGTGACTTTTTTGTCATTGTCTTTATCAAAAAGTTGTGCTTTTGACTTTCCAACGCTAAATACACCACCACTGCCACCGGCACCTCCTCCGGACATGCGTCGCATCAGGAAGATCCAAACAGCTATCAATAAGATGAATGGTCCGAAGGAGATCAGGAAATTCCAGAATGCATCTTCTCCCTCTTCATAGCTGACTTGAGTGGTGATCTGATTTTCGGTAACGACTTTGTCAAAGAAATCGGAAAACTTATCCGCAGAAGGGATTTTGACAAACACCTTGGGCGAATTGCCTAATTTAGAGGTGTCTCCTTTAAAAACCAATCCATTTTTTCCATTTTTGATGGTAGCCTCTACCGTATTTTTTTTGTTATATACGACCATTTTGTCGAAGACATCCTCTCCGGCTAATCGCTGAAACTCGGTCCAACCTAACTCTTTGGAAGCGGACGAATCGTTCGTCATATAGAGTGCAATAAGCATCAGGAAGATTAATCCGTACATCCAGTACAGATTAAAACGAAACATGCGTTGTTTGTTGTTTTTGGGAGGATTATTTGACATATTGTTGTTTATCTTAAGTTGTTACACAAAAACCGGATCAATCCAGATTGGGAAGTCGTGTGATCGGAGCATCTGCCCACAAGTGTTCCAGATTATAAAATACACGCTGTTCCGGCAAGAAGATATGTACAAGAACCGTGCCATAATCCATTCCTATCCATTGAGCAGCTTGGTTGCTATCGATCGAAAGCGGTTTTTCGTTTGCATTTTTACGGGCAAAGTCCCATACGGCATCCGATAAAGCAGAAACCTGGGTCGGCGTACTGCCTTCACTGATGATCATATATTGACATATGGCGCCATCTATTTGCGTTAAATCTACGGTAACAATATTTTTGCCTTTTTTCTCTTGCAGGCCAGCAATAACTGCGTCAACGAGTTCTTTTGTTTGATCCATTTATTATTAATGAGTATTATTCAAAGGTGCAAATATACTTCTAAATTCCTTATATTGTGCTTAACAAATCATAATCTGTTGCATCTGTTTTATTCTAAAAACAATCGCTCTTAAAGAATGTTCCTGTTTCTATTTTTTTTGACAACTATTTGCAACTTCTTAAAAAGTGCATATCTTTGCAGCGCATAAACGTATTTTTATACCGAAATGCGATTGTAATTGTTCTATGGTGTAATGGTAACACGTCAGATTCTGGTCCTGAAATTCCAGGTTCGAGCCCTGGTAGAACAACATTTTTTAAGCGCTGTCTTTTGATTTTCAAAAGGATGGCGCTTTTTTTGTTTAGCAGTGGGGGACGAAATCGGGGAAGTTCTTAACTATACCCCAAACTATTTTAGACTAAAACCATTATCTATGGAAATAACACTTATACAAAGTAAAATTTATGAAATCAGAGGGCAACGAGTTATGCTCGATTTTGATCTGGCAGAGATGTATGGAACAGAAACTCGGGTTTTGAAACAAGCTGTTAGGCGTAATCAAGACCGATTCCCTAATGATTTTATGCTTAGGCTATCAAAAGAAGAAGCAAAGGCGTTGATAGACATAGGGGTATCACAAAATGTGATACCTAAGGGGTATAACTCTGGTGGTGCAGATGTATTTGCATTTACAGAACTAGGTGTTGCTATGTTGTCGAGTGTGCTTAAGAGTGATGTTGCTATCAAAATTAATATTAGCATTATGCGTGCTTTTGTCGCTATGCGCAATGTGTTGACTATAGTGAAAGAAAGTGATCGGTCTGTTTTAACCCGTATAAAAACCTTAGAAGAAGTCAGTGAAGAGACCTTGGCTGCAATCAATGATCTATCGGAAGATAACCGGAAAGAGTTCGATGATATCTACATTGCATTAGCCGAGTTGGCTGCAAAACATAAACAGGCAAATAAACCTCGGAAACCGATCGGATATATCAAGCCGGAGGATAAAGATAACGGTGATCATTCCTAATCTCTATTTATACTAAAACCATTATCTATGGAAATAACACTTATACAAAGTAAAATCTACAAAATTCGGGGAACTCGGGTCATGTTGGATCGGGATTTAGCCGAATTATATGGTGTGACAACCGGAAATCTAAACAAGGCCGTAAAACGTAATATTGAACGGTTCCCTGAACGGTTTATGTTTCAGTTAACCAAAGCTGAGTTTTTGTTATTCCAAAATGGAATATCAAGTTGGGGCGGCACACGTACTCAACCATTTGCCTTTACCGAACAAGGCGTATCGATGTTATCTGCAGTATTGCATAGTCCTACAGCCATACAAGTAAGCCTTTCGATTATGGATGCTTTTGTGGCGATGCGCAGTGTGATTGCTCTCGTAAAAGAGAACGATCTGTTACCGGAATTGATAAACCGTCTAAAAACCTTAGAAGAAGTCAGTGAAGAGACCTTAGCTGCAATCAATGATCTATCGGAAGATAACCGGAAAGAGTTCGATGATATCTACACCGCATTAGCCGAGTTGGCTGCAAAACATAAACAGGCAAATAAACCTCGGAAACCGATCGGATATATCAAGCCAAAGGATTGAGGTTAGGGTGCTTAAAGTGATTAATTTCAATATTTTATTTGGATTAACTATTCATTTGTTTACTTTTGTGGATCAATTTAAATCCACTGTTATGAAAAAAGTTTTATTTCTATTATTTCTCACTCTTCCCTTTATTTTCAACTCATGTATAACAGATGATGATCCGATAGTCGGTAGTTCTTCTTTAAATGGAACGACTTGGGTATACTATGGTGACGAAGAAGGCTTGGAAAGTGAACTTTCTATCACGTTCTCTGAAGAGACCTATACCTTTTACGGTTATGATATGGTCGATGGAGAGAAAGATGAATATTTTGGATCCGGCTCTTATACTTATGATCCTCCGATCGTTACTTTTATAGAAGATGAAGATACTCTTACCGCTACGGTTTCAGGAAATAAAATGACTACGGAAGAGGAGTATCCTATGGTTTTTGTAAAGAAATAGCCAGCCGCAATCTCATTTTATTTGCTTGATCGGTATCGTTTCTTTGAGTTGTTTAGAACGAAAATTTGTCGGATCGAGATCACTTTTCTGTTAGAGGTACGTCTAAATTATTTTAGACGTACCTCTAAACGGATTTACACCTACCTCTAAATCGATTTAGACGTACCTCTAACAAAAAAACGGTTCGGAGATGTTCAAAAACCGTGTGGTTTATTCTTTAAAAAGATAACTGTAAATCAATTCAGCCGTTCTTTGGGATGCGCCCGGTTCGCCCAGAACCTGTATGACTTCGTCGTAACCGGCAAGCATTTGGTTGCGATAAGCGGTGTCATTCAAAATACGGTCTAATTCGTTTTGGATATTTTTTTGAGAAAAACGTTTGCCGAAAAGTTCCTGGACGACTTCTCTGTCGGCAATCAGATTGACCAACGAGATGTATTTAGTATGGAAAAAATGGCGAAAAACAAAACTGACCAACGAACCTGCCGGCGTATAATAACAAACCACTTGCGGAATCCTGAAAAGAGAAGTTTCCAATGTGGCAGTACCGGAAGTGACAAGTGCCGCTATGCTATGTTGTAGTAAGGTATATGTCTGGTCAAAAACGATGGAGACCTGGTGGTTTCCGATATGCTGCCGATAATATTCCGGATCAATTCCCGGAGCGCCTGCAATAACCGGGTGATACGCCGGAAAAGCTGTGGCTACTTTCAACATAACCGGTAGATTGTCTTTGATCTCCTGGCGACGGCTGCCGGCCAGTAGTGCCAACATCGGTTTGTCCGGCAAATGTGCTTGTTCACGAAAAACCGGAAAGGAGGTCTGTTGCTTTTCCATATAGTGAGCCACCGAGTCGACCGATGGGTTGCCGACATAATCAACCGTATAATTCAATTTTCGGAAAAACTCCTTTTCAAACGGAAGGATACAGAACATCCGATCCACATACTTGCGAAAAGCGTTGATGCGGTACTGTTTCCATGCCCAGATCTTGGGAGATATGTAATAATAGACGGGGAGTTGTAAGCGGGTTTTGACATACTCCGCAATTTTCAGGTTAAATCCCGGATAGTCGATAAGGATGACAACATCCGGTTGGAAATTGCTTATGTCTTCTTTGCACATCTGCATATTACGCATGATTGTACGTAAGTGGAGCAATACCGGAATAAATCCCATATAGGCCATTTCCCGGTAGTGTTTGACCAGTGTGCCGCCAACAGCTTGCATCAGATCGCCTCCCAGATAACGAAATTCGGCATTACGATCTTGTTCCTTGAGGGCTATCATCAAGTTGGAAGCGTGCAGATCTCCGGAAGCCTCGCCGGCTATGAGGTAGTATTTCATTGTGCGAACAAGTTATGCAATTGTTGCATAAAGTCATAATCGGTCACGTCGATTTTACATGGGACGAGCGAGGCGTATCCGCTATCAAGCGCTAAGGTGTCGTTTTCCGGATGAATAGGTTTGGCGTTTTCAAAATCGCCGGTTAACCAAAAGACCGGTTTCCCTTGTGCATTTTCCGAACGCATAAATTCGCGTACCCATCTTCCGTCGGCCTGGCGACAGACTTTCATTCCTTTTACCTGTGGGATGTTCGGAACATTCAGGTTGAGGTAGGTGCCGTGTGGCAAACCTTCTTTTAATATCCGGCGAGCAACCATACGGCCTAACCGGCAACATTCGGAAAAGTCGGCATCGTGGGCCTGATCCATCAAAGAAACGCCAATAGAGGGCACATCAAATATACATCCTTCGGCTGCGGCGCCCATAGTACCGGAATAATTCACACAAATCGCCATATTGCCTCCGTGATTAATGCCCGAGACCAATAAGTCCGGTTTATGATCCAATATTTCATTGATGGCCAGTTTGACACAGTCGACCGGTGTTCCCGAACAGCTATAAATAGTCAACCCTTCTTCTTTTTTGATTACAGAATAGGTGAGTGGTGATGTGGAAGTAATAGCGCTACTCATCCCTGAGCGAGGACCATCCGGGGCAAAAACGACTAACTCGCCTAAATCTTTCAAACAGTTTATCAACTCATTAATACCTTTTGCGTGGACGCCATCATCATTTGTCACCAGGATAAGCGGTCTTTCGTGTTTCATACGATCATTCATTGTTTATATTACGGCAAAATTACGTCTTTTTTATGAAGATGATGCATTTTTTTTCTTCCGGGCTGATAATCTGTTGGTTTTATGCCTATATTTGTAGGGTGTTTGCGCAAACATTAATTAAATCAAATATAATAAACCATGAATTCGAATGACATTTCACGCCGTTCATTTCTGAAACAGGGTGTGGCTCTTTCAGCAGTTTCTGCTATCCCTTCTTTCTGGATTCCCTCCAAAATACACGCTTCTGCACCACGTGTTAGTGCGAATGATAAAGTAAATCTGGCACTTATTGGTATCGGAAACCGCGGGAATGAGATTACCAAAGATTTTATAAAAACGGGCATGTGTAATATTGTTGCATTATGTGATGTGGATATGGGTGCTCCTCATACGCAGGAGGTTATTTCTATGTTCCCCAACGTTCCGCGTTTCCAGGATTTCCGCCAGATGTTTGATAAAATGGGAGGACAGATCGATGCTGTAACAGTTGCAGTTCCCGACCATTCCCATTTCCCGATCACGATGGAAGCGATGGCTCATGGAAAGCATGTCTATGTCGAAAAACCAATGGCTCGTACCTTCAATGAAGTCGAGTTGATGATGAAGGGTGAAAAGAAATACGGAGTGGTCACTCAAATGGGGAACCAAGGCCATTCCGAAGGCAACTATTTCCAGTTCAAAGCTTGGAAAGAAGCTGGCATAATTAAAGATGTGACTGCTATTACAGGGCATATGAACAATGTGCGTCGCTGGCACGAATGGAACCCACGGATAAATAGTTATCCGGTAGCCGAACAGCTTCCGGCTACAATGGATTGGGATACTTGGTTGGGCGTAACGCATGAACATGCCTACAACCACGATTATCATCTCGGGCAATGGCGTTGCTGGTATGATTTTGGTATGGGGGTATTGGGCGACTGGGGAGCACATATTCTGGATACCGTACATGAGTTCCTTGATTTGGGACTGCCGACAGAGATAAATCCGATCTATCTGAAAGATCATAATCCGTTCTTTTATCCGATGTCTTCTACACTTCAGTTCAAATTTCCTGCTCGTGGTATTATGCCGGCAGTAGATATTACGTGGTATGACGGACTGGATAATATCCCGGCTGTACCGGAAGGGTATGGTGTGTCGGAAATCGACCCGAACATCCCGACTGTAGCAGGAGGTAAGATTCAACCGGCAAAACTGAACCCCGGGAAAGAGATCTATACGGATACACTCACCTTTAAAGGGGGATCTCATGGCAGTACGCTTTCCATTATTCCGAATGAGGTAGCAAAAGATATGGCTTCTAAATTGCCGGATGTGCCGCCAAGCCCATCGAATCACTTTGCGAACTTCCTTCTAAGTTGTATGGGGAAAGAGAAAACACGTTCTCCGTTCTCAATCGCCGGGCCGCTGAGTCAGGTATTCTGCCTGGGTGTGTTGAGTCAGTGGCTGAATAGTAAAATTGTATTTGACCGGGAGACCAGACAAATTACAAATAATCCGGTTGCCAATCAACTGTTGTATGGTGCAGTGCCGCGTCAAGGTTGGGAACAATATTATAAGATATAAGATTTTTTTGCGAGACTTTTTTGATGACTACAGAAAGGGCTGTACCGGAAGGGCAGCCCTTTCATTTTTCCTTTATTCTGTCTCTTTTTCTGACGGAGATGAAATCTCAACATCCGGTTTCAATACGACTCCCAAACTTTTCTTTCCATCCATTTTCGCAACAATAGGTGTATCGAAATGGATATGGCGAAGAAAGTCCGATTCATAAGCAGCGGGTAATGCATTCAAGTAGGCTTCGTCAAACCAGCCATCCTCTTTAAACGGATTAATGGTGAAATAACCAACACCAAAAGAGGTTAGGTTCTGAAAGAAGTGTGTGCCCTGGCTGGGGTCAATCTGGTAATTTTCCAGTCCACATTCAACGATAACACGGGCGTTGCTGATGTGAGGCCATTTGACGGGTATGCCCAGCCAGTGATCACTGCTGCCCCAGCGTCCGGGGCCGACCAATACATAGACTTTCCCTTCTTCTGTAAACTGGCGGTTTATTTTTTCGATCTCGTAGGCAATTAGTTGATTGTTGGCCGAGTTGAATGCTTCGGTTTTGACATAGATGATATCTTGTATATCCGAAATAATACCATGCCCCAGGGCGCTGGTCGATGAAAGGATCGCCTCGTCTTTCTGTACCAATGTCAGGTCTTCCTCCATGACCTCCTTATTATCGACAATCGGTCTGATTTGCAACAGGTAAAAAGTGGCATTGGGGGTGTTGTCCGCCACTTCTATGTTGACGGCAAATTCGATTTCGATAGGGCGTCCCATCTCTTCCTGACCGATTTTTAGAATTTTATCTAAAGTGTCGGCCAAAGGGAAAACGTCGTGCTGAAGGATGTTTACAAATGAGATGATTTTGCGCCCTCCGGTATAATAGCCATCCCGTATAATCTGATCATACGGGTCATAGGTCGATACGATATATTTTAGTGCTCCGTCTTCATCGGCATCTTTGACGGAGAGTTTTAAAAGATTGAATGCGTCATCTACTGAAAAGTTTTCTGCCAGGTTTTTCAGGTCGAGGGCATAAAATCGGGTTTGCGTTTCGCGTAAAGCCAGGTTCATTGTGCTCATCTGCAAGATATTGTGCTGATGGCGCGGGGAAAAACGAAGAGTTGTCCCTCCGTCGACAATGTATTTTCCTAAGCCCAATGCCAGATTGGCAATCCCGTCTTCTGTCTTTTCATTGCCGATCGGATAGAAGTTCAGCGAACGGGCTACTCCGGAGATTGTCGGGTAGAAATGTGAATTGTATTGGCTTCCGGCGACTTCTTGTAAAACGATGGCCATTTTTTCCTGGTCGATGACGTTGGAAGTAGCTGTCATATATGCTTTGCTGTCTTTAAAGAATACAGAGGCGTAGACCGCTTTAATAGCGTCGCACACCGTGCGCATCATATCCTGCTTTGCTTCACAGTTGGGCACCATGTACGTAGAGTATATCCCGGCGAATGGCTGGTAGTGCGAATCTTCTAATAAACTGGATGAACGTATGGCAACAGGCCCTTTTATCACCTCAAAGAAGGCCATCAGATCTTCTGCCAGATTAGCAGGGAGATCTGCCTGAAGGAAATATTTCAATATGGCGTCATCATCAATGTCACTAAGAGCCACGGGATAGAGTTCGTTTGTTTCCATAAACTCATCGAAAATATCGGTACAGATGACAACCGTTTTGGGAATATTAACCGCAAAATTCTCTTTTTCAAGATTGGGATAACGTTTGACCATTGCACCCATGAAAGCCAGACCTCTGCCTTTTCCTCCTAACGAGCCGTCGCCTATACGGGCGAAGTTGCTGTATTCGTCGAAACGCTCTTTCTGATAAACAGCGACGACCCCCAGGTTTTTCATTCGACGGTACTGGACTATCAGATCGAAGATCAGTTGCCGTGCCTCGTCCATATTTTTATAATCGCTGACGTCTATATTTCTCAATACCTCTGCCGGTGGGAACATCGCCCGTGAATAGAAGAAACGGGAGAAATGATTTCTGGAGAGGTGATAGACCAATGAGTCGTCCGGGATGTCGAATATCTTTCTCTGGAGATCTTTCAGATTCTTGATCCGCATGATCTCCTCTTTTGTTTGTGGATTACGGATAATGAAGTCGCCGAATCCGAAATGTCTCATAATTGTTTTTCGCAGGTCTTGCGGATAACTTTTTGAGTTTTTATCGATAAACGAAGCGGCCAGTTCTTCGGCATATACGCTGTTGCTCGATTCGGAGGATTCGAGGATAAAAGGAATAGTCAATCCTGATTTGCGCACATAGCGTCCGAATTTATAACCGGCAAACGGGTCTTTAATGTCGTTGTAGGTGAAACTCATGTCGGAGATGATTCCCAGCATATTGTCTTTATACTGATCGAAGATTCGGACAGCCTCTTCATAGGTTCGAGCCAGTTTGATTTTAGGGCGACCACGCATACGCAACATCTGCTCGTGTTCATTCAATGCCTCTGCGGCAAACGCTTTGCTTTGCTCAAGTACAAATTTATACAGGTGAGGCAATGCCGAAGAGTAGAAACGGATCGAATCTTCTACCAATAAGATGGTCTGTACGCCGACACTAGCGGTGTCATCTTCCACATTCATCTTATCTTCGATCAGTTTGATGATCGCCAGTAGAAGTTCGGCGTTGCCCAGCCAGCTGAAAATATAGTCGATCGCTTTCAGATCTTCACTGGCGATTCGTTTGGTTACTTCCCTGGAAAAGGGGGTAAGCACAACAATCGGAATGTTGGAGTATTGGACTTTGATCTCTTTTGCCGCTTCAAAAATATCGCGGTCGTCCATATTGGGCATACAAATGATCAGTTCAAAATTGCGGTCTTCAAGTTCTGCCAACGCTTCTTCTTTGGTGGTGACCTGTGTGAATCGTGGTGGATAACGCAAGCTAAGCGCTGTATACTCATTGAATATCTGTTCGTCTACACGTCCGTCATCTTCGAGCATGAACGCATCATATTTGGTGGCAATAAGCAGTACATTAAATATACGCTTATTCATCAGATTAGCAAAAGAAGTGTCTTTAAACACCAGATTTTTAAAATCAGGGATACCGCTCATAATAAAATTGTCATTTTTATGCATCAAAAGTAGATAAAAACTTTGTTGTTTTATAAAAATCTCTACATTTGTGACATTTTGATAGTTAATTTAATGTTAAATACCATGAAGACAGAATTAATTTTAGCAACACTGGAAGCCAAACATCCTGGAGAAAAAGAGTTCTTGCAGGCTGTAAAAGAAGTGTTATTATCCATTGAGAGTGTATATAATCAGCATCCTGAATTTGAAAAGGCGAAGATTATCGAACGTTTGGTAGAGCCAGACCGTATCTTTACTTTTCGTGTTCCATGGGTGAATGATAAAGGGGATATAGAAGTCAACTTGGGGTATCGCGTGCAGTTTAATAATGCAATCGGTCCGTATAAAGGAGGAATTCGTTTTCATGCATCGGTCAATCTTTCTTCGTTGAAGTTTTTGGGATTTGAGCAAACGTTTAAGAATGCTTTGACGACCCTTCCTATGGGTGGAGGTAAAGGCGGTTCGGATTTTTCTCCGAGTGGCAGAAGCAATGGAGAGATTATGCGTTTTTGTCAGGCTTTTATGTTGGAGTTGTGGCGTAACATCGGGCCGGATACGGATGTGCCAGCCGGTGATATCGGTGTAGGCGGACGTGAAGTTGGTTATATGTATGGCATGTATAAGAAACTGGCTCGTGAAAATACCGGGACTTTTACAGGTAAAGGTATGGAGTTTGGCGGATCGATCTTGCGTCCGGAAGCGACCGGTTATGGCGCGTTGTATTTTGTCCACCAGATGTTGGAGAAACATGGTATTGACATCAAAGGAAAAACCGTAGCTATTTCCGGTTTCGGGAATGTCGCTTGGGGTGCTGCTGAGAAGGCGACTCAGTTGGGAGCTAAGGTTGTCACTATTTCCGGACCGGATGGATATGTTTATGATCCGGATGGTATCTCGGGAAAGAAAATAGAATATATGTTGGAGTTGCGCAATTCGGGAAATGATATTGTGCAACCTTATGTCGATGAATTCCCGGGGGCGGTATTTTATCCGGGCAAACGTCCTTGGGAGCAGAAGGTAGACATCGCTTTGCCATGTGCAATCCAGAATGAGTTGAATGAAGAAGATGCACGGAAATTGATTCAGAATAAGACCCTTTGTGTGGCGGAAGTCTCTAATATGGGATGTACGGCAGAAGCGGTAGATCTTTTCGTGGAGCATAAAATCTTATTTGGACCAGGTAAGGCTGTTAATGCAGGTGGAGTCGCTACTTCCGGATTGGAGATGACTCAGAATGCGATGCATATCGCCTGGACAGCTCAGGAGGTCGATGCCAAACTGCATCAGATCATGACGGCTATTCATGCACAATGTGTGGAGTACGGAACACAAGGCGACTATGTCAACTATGTAAAGGGTGCAAATATTGCCGGATTTATGAAAGTTGCCAGAGCGATGATGGCACAAGGTGTTATTTAAGGTATAGATCGTTATTCACTATACATTTTCCCCGGTAATTTTTTTATCGGGGATTTTTTTTGTTTTTGCCAAAGCGTCTATTCGTCTCCCTTTTTCTCTATTCTTTTGTTGGGTGTTCGGAATGTGTACCTGCTTTTTTCTACATCATCCCAAGGATATAAGAACCGCATGCTGATCCTTTTTTTGTTACACCTACCTCCGTTTTCTGTTAGAGGTACGTCTAAACAAATTTAGAGGTACCTCTAAATCGATTTAGAGGTAGGTGTAAAATAATTTAGAGGTACGTCTAACAAAAAAGTGTTCCGGATGCATCAAAAAAGCCGGCAGCGACATTACGATTTTTGTTTTGAATCGTTCACGGTGTAGTCTTATAAAAGAGGCGAATGGTAAAATGTGTATAAAAAAGTATTATATGTGAATTTTGCGCACGCTTTGATTATCAGTGTCTCTCGTTTTGTGAAAAAAAGTGAATGATTTGTATGCCTTGAATGTTAATGGGATTATGATATATTATGTGTTTTTGCTGGTGTTTGGGTTAAAAAATGGCTTTTAATGGTTTCAATATGTTAAAAAGAGTCAAAAATACAGTTTTTTGACTCAAAAAGAGTGTCTTTTTGAAACGGCGAATAGATTTATTACTAAATTCGCGCCGTGGAAGAACGAAAATGATGTTTTTCAGAATAATTAAACCGTAAAACAACTTAGCGCAAATAATAGAGTGAAACAAAAAAGAAAATAGACGAAAAAAGAAAACCTCTGTAAGAGAATTCCTAAATTCTCATTAAACGCAACAAACAAAAGACAGATTTAGATATAAATAATTTCAAACATTTTCAAACAATTAAATTTTAGAGAAATGAAAGTAAATTTCAAGTTAATGATGGCTTGTCTGGCTATGATGACTGTCGGACTCGTAGGATGTACAAACGAGGAAGGTCCGGGCGGGCCTGGTGGTGCTGGAGATAATGGCGCTGAAGGAAGTATAGCTTTGACGCTTGTCGATGGAAACACATCTGTGACAAGAGGAGCCGGCAGCAATGCGCAAGCAGCCGTGGGCAATGAGATTGGTATTGATTGGACGAACGACCTGAAAGTAGTTATTTTTGAAAACAACAACGCTGTTGTTAATGAGATGGTTAAATTTGAGGAAGTGACTCCGGCAACAACGCCTAAAACGTATAAGTCGACAAAGACATTCTCATTAAGTGCCGGAAATAAATATGTGTATATTCTGGCGAACGAAGCCGAAGCCAATATTCCGGATCCGGAAACGGCTACTTCCAGAATAGCCTGGGAAAGATCGATAAAAGATGTTACGATTACCTCATCAGCACCGGCAACTCCGGGTTATTTGAATATTGCTCCTGCTACAACAAATGGTTTTCGTATAGGAACGATGTGGAGAGAGATGGTGACTGTCTTAGGTACAAGCACAGATGTAAATCCGGAAGTCCTAGGGCCGATTTCAGTCGGTCGTGCTGCTGCAAAAGTGGTTTTATCCAGCGTGGCACAACAAGCCGGTACGGTCAATGGATTAAAAGGTCAGTTTACCCTTCCGCGTTATGCCGTACAGAGTGTGGCGAAGAAGTTCTATATGGTCGGTCAATATGACGGCAATCTGCTTCCGACAAACAATGGTGTTTATGTGACCAGTGCGGTACACGAAAAACCGGCCATTAAATCGGACGGTAGCGGCGGCTGGGTTCTTAATGATGCCGACTTTATGAATTATGCCGACAATGCAACAGAGTTGATCGCTGTAGGGAATGTGGCAACAAACTTCTTCTATGTAAGTGAAAATACAACAAAGAAAATGGATTCACCGGATGGTGCATATAACAACCGTCAATATTTCGGTAATACAACACATATACAGTTGGAAACTAAGTATGTGCCACACGCGGATGAGATCTATGATGCTGCTCAATTGCCTGACCTGGTCTTGTTGAGTGGTGGTTCATCTGTGATTTCGTCGAATGGCGGCACATTCTATGTGGCGATAGCTGGCGACGAAGGGCTCTCTTACATCTTTGCACAAGATCCTTCTCAGGCTAAACCGGCGCTTTATCCGACAGACGATCATCGGATTAAATATACTGGAGGATTAAACTATTACACATTTGCTGTGAGCGATCCGAATGAAGCAAATGACGAGTTGAAGAATCGCGTACTTCGTAACCATTATTATGATGTTTCCGTGACGGCAATTAACAGCTTGGGCGATGATAGCTTTATCCGCAAACCGGAACAACCGCTTCCGACGACATCTATCGTCGAAATTACAGTACGTATTGCCGACTGGAATAAGATTACTTCACCGGTAGTTATTCCGTAAAACAGTAATTTCATAAAGACTCATTGTTTATTTTGAGTCCCTTTTTATAAAACAGACCAGTCAGTAGTCAAAGTAGTTCGATAACTACCGGATTGCTTAGCTACTGATTGGTTTTTTTGTTCGTACTCCTCCAAAACTTTTAACTATGCTACATGAATATTGAAGCATTTTTAAAATGGTACATTTAAAACGTATAATATTATTTGTAATTCCTGTATTGCTTTTTGGCAGTTGCCTGAAAGATGAACTTGAGCCTTGTGGTATGGATCCGGATAATCTCCGGTATATCAGTCTGAAATCAGGAATGAGAAAATATAACTATGAGCATATTGTAAAAGAGGTTGATGTTTATCTGTATGATGATAACGATTTTTTGGTCGATCTGTTGAGTTATTCGAAGGAAGAGTTAAAGAAGACCGATTATAGGATTGCATTACCCATCGCAGAGAATCAGGAATATTCGGCTGTTGTCCTTGTGAACAAAGGTGATTCGTATGAAATAGATCGGATCGATCAGCAAAAAGAGTTTTACGTTTCGTTGAAGAGTGAAGCTGGCGATACGGTACGCACGCGACAAGCTGATTTGTTCACTGGTTTTAAAGTGTTGGATTTTGGGGCGGATGCACTTCCTGAAGGGATGGATGACAGGTGTGATACGGTAATTCTCATGAAAGCGACCAATCATTTTGACGTGACTGTCGATTTCAAAGGATACACCTTACCCACTGGATCACGAATTAATACCTATATAAAAGGGAACAACGGTTCGGCAAATTATCAGACCCGGTGTCACAAAAACAGCCAGCGTATATATATGCCTCTGCCACCAGACGATGGTTCGGTGATGACAGACAATCCACTATACTTTACAACAATGAAAATCTGGCACGGCAGTGACTTGACCCTTTATGTGGAAGAACTGAACGAGAACGATCAGTTGGTTAAAAGCCATCAGATGCTTATTGTAGATCGATTGGCTCAAATAAAAAACATGGACGGAGAGTATCTGTATAATACAGACGATAAACTGGATCAGGAAGATCAGTTTGTCTTAAATCTTGAACTTGACGATCGGTTTGTACTTATCGGTTTGTCTATCAATGGCTGGAGTCTGATCGAGTCGGGGATCGTCGTCGATTAATAATCCTCTCTGATTTTATCCTTCTTCTCTTTGTAACTCTTCTTCTTTTACTTTTTTGAGCAGGTCGGATGCAAAAATGAAGTCATTGAGGGCTTTGTTTGTTGAGGAGATAATCTCATGTTTAGTACCTTGCCACTCTTTTTTCCCTTCATTGATAAAGATGATGTTTTCACCGATATTCATCACCGAATTCATATCATGCGTATTGATCACAGTGGTCATCTTATAATCTGTGGTGATATCTTTGATCAGGTCGTCGATAATCAGCGATGTTTTGGGATCCAGACCCGAATTGGGCTCATCGCAAAAAAGGTATTTGGGGTTCAGCGCAATCGCCCGGGCAATCGCAGCGCGTTTCATCATTCCTCCACTGATCTCAGAGGGGTAGAGGTGTCCGGCTTCCGGTAGGTTGACCCTTTCAAGGCAAAATTGGGCACGTTTTTCCCGTTCTTTATACGAGTCTTTGGAAAACATATTTAATGGAAACATCACATTCTCCAGAACCGTCATACTGTCGAATAAGGCTGACCCTTGGAACAACATGCCCATTTCGCGACGTAGATGGTTCAACTCCTTTTTGTTCATCGATGTGAGGTTACGCCCGTCGTACAGAATCTCACCGCTGTCGGGAAACATCAGTCCGATAATGTTTTTGACCAAAACGGTTTTTCCCGAACCGCTTCGCCCGATAATCAGGTTGGTCTTGCCATCTTCAAATATGGCGTTGATATCATTTAATACCGTTCGTCCCTCAAAAGATTTGATAATATGTTTGACTTCAACCATGTCGCTTATGTAAGTAGTATATGTGTTAAAATAACGTCGGCCATCAGGATCATGACGCTACTCATGACTACTGCATTGGTGCTGGCCTTTCCCACTTCCAATGCACCCCCTTTGACATAATAACCGAAATAGGAGGCGATCGACGCAATGATGAAAGCGTATACGACGGATTTAATGATGGAGTACCAGACATAAAACGGAATGAAAACATACTGCAGACCATACTCGAAAGTGACCGGAGACATAGAGTCTATAACATAACTGGCGGCTACTCCTCCCATAATTCCGGTAAACATACTGAAGATCACTAGAACCGGGATAAACAACATCAATCCGACAATTTTAGGAAGTATCAGGTAGTTGGCCGAATTAACACCCATGATCTCCATCGCGTCGATCTGTTCGGTGACCCGCATGGTGCCTACCTCCGATGCGATATTACTTCCCACCTTTCCGGCCAGGATCAGACACATGATCGATGATGAAAACTCCAATAAGATAATCTCACGGGTCATATATCCGATGGTAAAGAGCGGGATCATCGGTGACGTGATATTTAACGAGATCTGAATAGCAATAACCGTTCCGATAAAGACGGAGATAATCACCACAATCCAGATCGAATCGACTCCCAGTTTGTAAATCTCCTTGACCAACTGCTTGAAGAACATACTCCAACGGTCAGGGATTGTGATGCTTTTCATCATCAATAATGTATATTCTCCTAATCGGTGTAAGGTTTTATTCATACGTTGTTTATATGATCATTTGGTCGGCAAAGATACGTTAATCGGTTGATAGTTGTTGGTTAAGAATGAACAATTTTAGTTCTTATTAGGGAGAATACACGGTCTGTAATTCATTATTTTATAACTTTGCATCAAACTTTTGATTATGACAGAAGGACAGGAAATGGTGCTCCGCACGGAGGATTTAGTCAAGAAGTACAGAACGCGTACCGTGGTCAACCATGTTTCTATCAATGTGAAACAAGGGGAGATTGTCGGTTTATTGGGCCCAAACGGAGCCGGGAAGACTACTACCTTTTATATGGCTGTCGGTTTGGTGACTCCCAATGAAGGGCGTATTTTTCTGGATGATATCGAGATTACCAAATACCCGGTATACAAACGGGCACGTAATGGCATCGGTTATCTGGCGCAGGAAGCTTCTATTTTCAGAAAGATGACGGTAGAAGACAATATCCGTTCCGTATTGGAGATGACCGATACCACACTGGCTTATCAGAAAGAAAAACTGGAAAGCCTGATTCAGGAGTTTGGATTGGAAAAGGTGCGCCGTAATCTGGGCGATCAATTGTCGGGAGGCGAGCGTCGACGTGCAGAGATTGCCCGTTGTCTGGCAATCGACCCGAAGTTTATTATGCTTGACGAACCGTTTGCCGGAGTTGACCCGATCGCCGTTCAGGATATCCAGACCATTGTGGCCCGACTGAAACATAAAAATATCGGTATACTCATTACCGATCACAATGTATACGAAACCCTGAGTATATGCGATCGTGCCTATCTCCTTTTTGAAGGGAAAGTCTTATTTCAGGGAACGGCCGAACAGCTGGCTGAAAATGAAATCGTCCGTGAGAAATATTTGGGAAAAGACTTCATCTTACGGAAAAAAGAGTTGTAATCTGTCGCATATCTCTTATATCTTAAAAATTAGTCGTATGAAATATCCTGCTCTTCTGATTGTTTTCTCATTGATCACCTCCTCCATGTTTGCTCAGGAAGACTCTGTTAAGGTAACAGATGACCTGAATAAGTGGCAGCCGTTATTCGGTGAAAATCTGTCGGAAGCGATCTACAATCCGGAGGCTTGGACGGATACGAACGGGATACTGACGGCTGTTGAAGACGACGCCATCTGGAGTACGGCCGAGTTTGAAAATTTCGAACTGGATTTGGATTTTAAGACCGAAAAAGGGACAAACAGCGGGGTAGTAGTCTATTGTACGGATATCAAAGAGTGGATTCCCCATTCAGTCGAAATACAGATTGCCGACGACCACTATGAAAAATGGGCTGAAGCCAAGCTGTATGAGCAATGTGGCGCAATATACGGCCATTTAGGCCCTCGTCAGCAAAAGGTCGTTAAAAAGCCCGGTGAATGGAATCATATGCGAATCAAATGTGTCGGGCAACGTATCTCCGTTATACTGAATGGGAAAAAAGTCAATGATATGAATATGGCTTTATGGACATCCGGTACGACCAATCCGGACGGTACAGAGATCCCATCCTGGCTGCCAACACCTTATGCCGAGTTGCCGGTCAAAGGTTTTATCGGCTTGCAGGGAAAACATGGCGAGGCCTCCGTCTCTTTTCGGAACGTAAAAATACGCCGTGCAAAATAAATCATCCTTCTCCTTATTTTTTCCCTCTTTTTCTATGTCAATAAAAAACTATTTTTGCAAAATAGATAAATCCTTATATTTGTAAGGATGATATAGAAGCTTGATCCTATTTGTTTTTTTTTGATAAATGTTATTGTGTTGTTTCCTTATATCTACGATAAAGTTATGTGCCGAAAAGTAACCGATCTCCTATTCTGTTTATCCCTATTTGCCCTGTTTATCCAGTGCAATACCCATTCGGAACAGATAAAAAGCTTGCAACAGGCCGAAGGGTTGATGAACGATCGTCCGGATAGTGCGCTTTTGATTCTGGAAGCATTAGAACATCCCGAACTGTTGCCTAAAGCACATTTTGCGTATTGGTGTTTGTTGTTGACACAGGCGCATGATAAAAATTATTTCACACACACTTCTGATTCTTTGATAAAAATCGCCGTCGATCATTTTGAACAAACAAAAGATATCAAACGAAAAACGCTTGCATATTATTATCAGGCGACTGTTTTTCAGGATTTAGGAGATGCGTTACGGGCGCAGGAATATTATTTGAAAGCCTTGGATGCAGGAAAAAATACTGGGGATCATGCCCTGTTGGGGAGGATATATTCCAATATAGGAACCTTATATCTTTTCCAAAATATGGATGATATGGCGAGAGATTTTCAATTAAACGCATTGCCTCATTTTGAGGAGGAGAAAGACTCCCTTAGTCTGGGGCTTGTTTTGAGAAACTTAGGCCGGATATACACTTCTAAAAACCAAATGGACAGTGCAATTTATTATTACGAAAGCGCTTTGCCGTTGGCACGAGAGAATAGTCGCTCGACGATCTATGGTGATCTGGGCGGACTTTATGGTCGATGCAAGGATTATCCCAAAGCCTTTATGTATATCTTTAATGCGATCGATTGTCTAGGTGAATACGATGAGCATTATCCCATCTACTTAACATTGGCCGATTTGTATTATGAAACACACCAGCCTGATTCTGCCATTGTTTATCTGTCCGAATCCATTAAATCGCCCAATTTGGCCACACAGGTCGGTTCCTATTCTGTATTGGCAAAAATAGAAGAAGATCGTGGAAATTGGCCGCTTTATGGCAAGTATCAACAAGAACGGATTCGGCTTCGGGATTCTTTAACGAATGCTTATCAGATTGAGAATCTTCAACATATGCAAAGTCTGTTCAACTACCAGCAAGTGGAAAAGGAGAAAATGTTTTATCTGCAGGAGGCGCAACAAAAAAACGTCTATATGTATCAGTTATTGATACTGATTGGGTGTTTAATCGTTTTATTGGTCGTGATGTATTTCATTTATACAAACAAAAAACAGAAAGAACAGAAACAGGCCGAACAACAACAGCGTTTTTTAATACAACAACATCAGCAAACAGAAGCTTTTCTGCTGGAGAAGGAAACGATGGTGAATAAACTGGAGCGGCTATTAGCTTCCGGTAAAGAAGAGTTTATTTATACTCAAAAAGCGCTTATTGTTGCTCAACGACAGATCTTAGAGGCCGAGATGAAAAAGAATAAAGCGCTGGAACTCGGACAACATTCGCGGGATAATAAATTTTTCAAGAGTGATTTTTATCAGCAGTTTACCACTTCACCCAATCGGATTAGCGATGAAGCTTGGCTTGAATTGATGGCTTGGCTCGATCTGGTCTATGCGGATTTTACCCGTCGTTTAAAAGGGCTATGTCCCACTATGTCCGAAAAAGAGTTGCGGATTTGCTGCCTGGTTAAGGTAGATATTCATGTGCGGCGCATTGCAGAAATCGTCTGTATGACTTCGCAAGGAGTTTCTAATGTCCGTTCTAGATTGTATACCCGCTTGACAGGTCAGAAGGGAAGCGCAGTTGATTTTGACAATTTTATTGCTAACTTTTGATCAAATGTTATTTGTGACTAAACTGTGACCTCTATTGCTTTCTGTTCGGATGCTTTTTGCCTAGTTTTGGCCGGTGAATAAAACACAGTAACAATTAAATTTTGGAACAATGAAAAAAGTATTATCTGTATTTTTAGCAATGCTGTTTTTATCGGTGACCACTCAGGTTATGGCTGAAGGAGAGGTGGAAACAAAAGGGAAATGGGGAGATAAGCGTATAAGGAGTTTCGTACCAGCAGTACCTGTTGTGTCGGAAAACGGTGGAATAGTTTCTATCTATTTTGAAGATGCGATTCCTGAATTGGTCGTTGTTATTACTGATGCCGATAATCAGATTGTTTATCAGGAAGTTATTACAGAAGGCCCGAATAGTACTTATCTATTACCGGTATCTTTAAGTAGTGGTACGTATAATATCAGTATTACACAACAAGTATATGGTTATCTGTTCGGAACGTTTGTAATTGATTGAAATTCCGTTATTTGAGAGTGAAGAAATTACAGTCTCTTTGTTGAGGCTGTGATTTTTTTTGCTATTCAGGATGATCAGCAGGGATCTATACAACTCTTTAGATCATATCAAGTAGACATGCCCGGGGGATGTCCAAAAAGTGCAGCTTATCATTGAGTAGGTTACAAGTTGTAAGCAGTAGCCCCGCGAGGGGTTATCTGCATTACGAGAGTTTGATATACATAATGGACTTTGTAGAAGAATATGTGAAGATGCAATATAGTGACCAGTGCTATCTGGGCTCCTCTCCTGGCCAGGAGAGGGGGACCCCCGCTTGCGGGGGTGGAGAGGTTGTATTTTGGGGTTAAACATCTACTGCCAACACACTAACAATACAATCAACCACTCAATCACCATACAACCACTCCACCGCTGCGGGGCAGCGATCCCCCTCGCCTGTCCAGGCAAGGAGCAGAGAATGTCCACTTGCTAATTTTGAAATCTTCAAACATTGGAGTATTTGAAACTTGTGATCAAACTGTGACCTCAAAAGCTTGGTTTTTAATTTTATTATTTATATAATACGCGCCCGCAAAAGCGGTGATAAAATGCCAAAATATAACACTTCTTCAATCTGACTTTTTTCTATAATGGATGTAGTTTCTAAAAAACGTCAGATAGAAACAAGTCTGTTTTCTGAGTATTCCCAGGAGCAAAAAAAGTGATTCTGAAGTCGCTTTTCTCGAAAAACCCACATCCTTTTTCTACCTCATTCGATAGAAATAAAAACATGATTCTGACTGTTTTACTGTCGTGTGCAGACTGTATTTCTGTCACACGTAGGTCTGTTTTCTGTTAGAGGTACCTCTAAATAATTTTAGACGTACCTCTAAACGGATTTACACCTACCTCTAAATTGTTTTAGACGTACCTCTAACAGAAAATTGTTTTCGATGTCTCATATAAACCGACAGCAACGTTGCGATTTTTGGTTTGATTCGTTTACTTATATCGAACTCACGTGTATTTATAGTCACAGATAGTTGTTTTTATATTAATTTCTGTTAATTATCGGATCTCAGATGAGCCTTTTATGACTATTTCTCCGTTTTTCGGTCGAGAATAACAACGATTTCATCGCGGATTTTCAGTTTGAAAACAAGTTGTGACCAAACTGTGACCTCAAAAGCTTGATGCTCACTTTTATTCTCCATAATATTACATTACTAATTAGGCCTATTTCGTTAACCTTATGATTGTAAAAGAGCAAAATATTTTCAGCTTGTACCTGGAGTTGTTGGAGGTAAAACATACAAAAGCCTACTCCAACAAATATTATGAAGAACATCCACATAATGCCAATCTCTATGGCTTATCACAGATGTTGACCGACTATGGAGTTGAGAACCTCGGATTGCGCCTGGAGAACACAATCACTAACCTTCAGGATATAGAACCTCCATATATTGTGCAAGTAAAAGGAGGTTTTGGTATTGTTTCCAATGTTACTCCGGATAAAGTGGAGTATTATGGTGATGGGAAAAAGATGGCGGTTCCGCATACTGATTTTCTTCGGATGTGGTCGGGGGTGGTGTTGGTTGGTGAGACCGACGAAAAGTCCATTGAACCAAATTATCCATCCAATCACCGGAAAGAACTAATCACTTCCATTGAAAAGATCACTCTTTTTATTGCTGCTATTTTGTTGTTGGGTGGAATCGGTTATACCACCGGTTTTTATCATCAGGGTGGTCTGTTGGCGGCTTTGTTGATCAATGGTCTGGGTGTTTATATCAGTTATCTGTTGGTTTTAAAGCAAATGAAGATCCATAGTCGTTATGGCGATAAACTCTGTTCTTTGTTTCTACATGAAGGCGACTGCAATGATGTATTGGAGTCGGATGGTGCCAAATTGTTCGGTACGTTCAGTTGGAGTGAGATCGGATTGGGTTATTTTGTGACCAATCTGATTTTGATCACCTGTTTTCCTGGATTATATCCTTATTTGACTTTGGTCAATGTCTGCTTTTTGCCTTTTACTTTATGGAGTGTGTGGTATCAAAAAGCGGTAGTCAGAGAGTGGTGTGGGTTATGCCTTTTTGTACAAGCAACCTTATGGTTGTTGTTTGTCAATAATCTGGCTTTCGGATTGATTGTCTGGCCTACGTTTACTGTCACTGCAATCCTATTGACCGGCTGTTTGTATATAATTCCTATACTGTTATTGAATCTGTTAATCCCCCGTTTATCGGAAGCTAACCGGATGCAGGAAGTCACTCAGAAACTGAATAACCTGAAAGCGGATGAAGAGATCTTCCGGGCAACGTTGAACGCACAGGCCAAATACGAGGTCGATCGGCAAATCGGTATCCTGATGGGCAATCCGCAAGCGAAACATATGATTACGGTGGTGACTAATCCGCATTGCAATCCGTGTGCCAAGATGCATGCCCGGTTGGAGCAGTTGATGAAAAGTTCGAACAATAGCTTTTGTCTGCAATATATGGTGACTTCGTTTAATGACGAGTTGACGGAAAGCAGTATGTTGTTTATCAGTATGTATAAAAAGCTGTCGCCTGTCGATTACGAATCGATGTTAAGCGAGTGGTTTCGTGGCGGCAAAGATAATCGTGAGGCCTTTTATGCAAAATATCCGTTCGACCGGGAAGATCCGGAGATGTTGGCCGAACTGAAGCGACATCAGTCGTGGCAGAAAGAGGTTGCCATCTTTTCGACACCGACTGTTTTGTTTAATGGGTATAAACTACCGGATAAGTATAAGGTGGAGGATTTGGGGTATTTTACGGAGATGAGTGTTTGATTGATGTTATGGATATGGTTGCTGGCAGAATAAGGATTGGGCAGAATATGTTTAATAGAATAATATAAAGAAATTCTATATATAGATATTATTGTATGTTTGTAGTGTGCAATAACGGCAACTTAGCTACTTGCTGGGGAGAACTACAGAAAATTAAATTTGTATAATTAAAAATTCATTAAAATGAAAAAGTTAAATAAACTTAATTTGAAGAATGTAGAAGTATTGAAAAAAGATGAAATGAAAAATCTTGTTGGAGGTTCTCATAGGTGTTGTTGTGGAATGGGAAGTAATAGTAACTGTTTTGATGTTTACGGTGATCCGTATGATGCTCTTTCCCGTATATGTCCTGGAGGAATGGGTGGCTGTTTCCTTCCGTGATTTTTGTGTTCATTTGTCCTTGAAATATAATGTTTTAAGGACAAATGGTTGATTTTGAAAAAATAGTTATAAATGAATAGAACTATAATGTTTTTATTGATCTCTTTTATAGGAGTATCGTGTAACAATAAAAAAGAGTTGGATTTTTTGACTGTTTTGGTAGATGTTGAGCAGGACAATGCGTTGTTGCTGTCAGAAATTGTGGATGACTTACAAACGGTAGAGTTAGAATTGACCGAAAAAAGTATTATTGGGAATTTGACTCAACAGGAGCGGGTATTTGTTTTTGATGATTACATCATTTTATTGGATGGGCATAAGAACCAAATATTATTGTTTGATTCTTATGGTAAATTTATCTCATCTATAGGCTCTAAAGGATCAGGGCCTGGAGAATTTACACAAATATCAGATATCACAGCAGATATCCTAAATAAACGAATATATGTAGCGACTGACTCAAAACTACTGACATATGATTTTGAGGGGAACTTTCTTCGGGAAGTTCCTTGTTTGGGATTCTCAAAATATCTTAATTATATTGATAATCAACTAATGCTCATTACGACCGTAGTTGGACAAGAGGATAATGGAGGGAAATATTTTAATGAAGCAATAGTATACAAGTACAATAATGAAGGGAGAATAGAAGATAGTATAGGGATATATAAGAACTATTTTGATAAAATGTTGGGGATTGCGAGCACGAATAAAAATTATATGACTGTGAGTGGAGAGCATACTTACTTGTATTACCCTGTTTTTATGTTGGATCCAGTTCTTCGAGATACATTATATCAATTAAACAAAAATCAATTACATCCTCATTTGAGGATCGTTTTCAGTGATGGAAAAACTGAAAATAGATTTATTCATAAATTATACAGAAGCACTCGATATGTTTTTTCACATTACCATAACTCGGATCAAATGGAAGGATTTGTAAACTATTACTCTTGTTATGATACTAAAACGAATAAAAGCTATCACCAAAGAAATGGATATATAGATGATTTATATACAGGAGAAAGAGTTCGGATTCGTCCTTTAGACATGGATACAGAACGATTTTATTATTTCCATACGAATCTGAATAATGAAAGGCTCGGTGATGAAGCTAATCCAACTTTGTATATAGGCGTATTAAAAAAATAATCGATTCGTTGTTACATTTTAAATGATGTATGAATAATAATGTTGCCCAAATAATCGTTGTTTTATTGGTTTTGCTATCTTGCAAACAGGAAGCAGATTTTGTTACACTATCTGTTAGTAGTGCAAAAAATGGTTGCAACTTATCTTCTATTGTGGAAAATGTGGTGGTTGTTCCTCTTGAAACAAATGAAAATTGTCTGTTGGATCAAACGTTAAAAGTGAAAGTAGATGATGATTTAATGTTTGTTCTAAATCAACAAGAGATATTTCTATTCAATATGAATGGGTCTTTTATAAAACAATTAACTCGAAGGGGTGATGGCCCGGAAGATGTAATAGTAAATGGTTTTACTTTAGATACAAATAAAAAAGAGTTAGTAGTTTGGACTCCACAACAAACTGTTCTTTTTTTTACTTATGATGGCCGGTTTGTCCGGAAAGAGGTATTAGATAAGTCCAAGCAATGCTTGTCTATTTCATATTTTGATTTCTTTTTTTGGGTTAAAGCACAGACCTTTCAAAATGTAGATGATGTTGTAATGATTAATAAATGGGTTTTAAAGTATGATAAGGATTTTGGACTAATTGATAGTCTGCTTCTTACTTCTTATGAAGGGGCTAAAGGTTTTGTGTCATATGATTATTCGGATGAAATTTCCATTGTTGACAATTGTCAATATGTACATACTCCGACAACAAAAAGAGACAAGATTCTCAGAGATACATTATACTTGTTGCAGGATAAAGCAATGAAACCTGTCATAATGATAGATTACGGTAATTTGAATTATACAGAAATAGGGCATCCGATGATGGTTGGCTATCCGATAACATTGTCACCTATACAGGTGTCACAACGTTTTATCTTTTCGCCTTATTTTGAGTATACAGAAGAACGAAGAGGATACGGTTTGTATCTCTATGATAAAAACGAACAGCAAGGGTATTGGGCAAAACAGGGTATAATGGATGATCTGTTTGGTACTGGTTGGATATCTCATATTGAGTCAATGGACTTATCAAATGATTTTTTTTACTACTACAAAACCAGTGAAGAACTTGAATCTTGTTTTCCAGACCGAACAGTCGATGATAATCCAGTTGTTTTTATTATGCAGCTAAAAAACTAATCATAGAATGTCTCTTTTATGAAAACACTACATCGTTTATTGATCAGTCTTTGCTTCGTTTTGTATGGATGTTCTGTTCCGTCAGGAGAATCGGATCTGATTGTTTTGGATGTCACAAAATCATATCCTGAAAAGAGGATTAATCTGGAAGATATGGCAGATATCACTTATTTGCAATTAGACGATCGTAATAAGGAGTATCTTTTCCGTGGCGGTGTCGGTGTAATAGGGTCTAATCATCTTGTAATAGCCAATTATATGAATGGTGATATCCTTTTTTTTACAAAGGAGGGGAAGCCGGATCATAAATTTAACCGAAAAGGAAAAGGACCAGGCGAATATAATCAACTTTTCAGATTTCTTTATGATGAAGCGAGAGATGAATTATATGTTCATGAAATGAATAAAATCCGGATTTATTCATCTGCCGGAGAGTATAAACAACTTTTTCCGTTTCCTGAACAAATATGGATAAATGATTATGCGTTCTTAAATGATCGATCGATTATTCTTTTAGATGCACGTGTTCAGGCTACAGCAAATCTGGCTCATCAGCGTTTTAGAGATCCTGTAAGTCTGGAAGAACAGGAAAAATTGAAAGCTGAACATCTCTCCTCTTTTCTTCGGATATCAGGCTCTGATGGACATATTCAAGAATACATTGATGTTGCAGAAGATTTTTTTAATGTAAGCTTGATTGCATACGATGAAAAGAATCAACCACGCATAGGAACGACTCCACGTATCATCTATCATACAGACGGTTTACTGTTGCATAATCAGGAGACTGATACAGTTTATTTATATAAACAGGATCATACATTAACGCCTTTTATCGTACAAAAACCATCACTGAAAAGCCTGAACCCGAGTGTCTATATCAATTCGGTAGTCGATCGTGGAGAATATCAATTTATAGAGTTACAAACGTTAAAAGTGCAGCCATCCGGTTTGTTACAATCAACATCTCTTGTTCGTGACAAAAAAGACGGTTCGGTCTATGCTTCTAAAATTATTTTGTCTGATTTTGCAGGAAAAGATATTGTCATTGATCACAGAACGGTTAGACCTTTTCAGAATGCAAATGAAGGTCTACTCACATTTACGGTAGATGAACTGCGTGAAGCCTATGACGCCGGCCGGTTAAGTGGTGAACTAAAATCCTTTGTGGAGCAGATGGAGGAAGAAAATGAGAATGATGTATTGGTCATGTTGCGGTTTAAATGATAACTTAATATAAAACCATGAAAAAAATATTTTTCTATTCGTTATTCGTTGTCTACGCATTCTTGTCTTGTGACAAGACAAATATTAACAATGATACTATTTTTATTACATTGTCATCCGAGAAATCGACATTAACACTGACTGATTTGTTTGAATCCTGTCGATTTGTTAGTTTGGAGACAAATGACACCTTGTTATTAGATAAAATTGAGAATTTCTCAAAGATACTAACATATGATAACTGTATTTATATTGGAGAACTCAAAACTATTTCTGTGTTTGACGCTAATGGTAAATTTGTAAAAAAGATCAACCGATATGGCGAAGGTGCTGATACCTATTTGTCTCTTTATAATTTTATGATATGGAAAGATGGTACAATCTCTATCAATGATCGTTTGTCTCAAAGTATTGTGTCTTATTCCAATGATGGAGTTTTTCTAGATAGGTTTAGGTTAAAAGATATATCCATTTTGGATATTACATATCTGAATGATACACTACTTGTGGCAAAAGCAGACTACAACAACAAATTTAAATTCTATATTTTTAATCGAAATACATATGAGTTGATAGATTCTTATTGGCCTGTATCAAGACGTCGGTTTACTTATGGTATGCATGACTGTTTTCCTCGCTACGAGGGTAAATTATTGTTTAATGAGCCACAAAATAATCTTATCTATGAAATAACAAAAGATAGCGCTGCTGTTAGATATATCGTTGATATTGATGGAAAAACACCTCCGGTAGGATTTTGGGAACAACAAAATATGACCGGTTATGAGTTGAACAATGAGCGCTTGAAAGAAGGTTATATCGATAATATTAATTTTTATGCAGAAGGGAGTATTTCTATACTGCTTCAATTCAATGGAGGGACAGGAGTTCATGAACATTATGCGTTAATAGACAAGAGTAACTTAAAACCTGTATTGTTTAATGAAATTGTTTTTGATCCGGGTTTTAAATGGAAACCTTTAAAAATGTATGCATTAGAAGATGGTTGGATCGTTATTCCGATACCAGCGTATATATTATATGAACAAGCGAGTGAAGATTTTTTATTACGTTTTCCCGATTTAAAAGAAGATGATAACCCGATCTTGTGCATCGCTAAAATTAAATGATGTATGAATAATAGTGTTGCCAAAATGCGGGTTGTTTTTTAAGCTGGTTTGATAGAAGCTAAAATAGATGGATAATAATAAAGAGTTAGTTGTATCTTTAATAAAATTTATAACATGAAAATACGAAGTCTGTTCTTATCTCTTTTTCTTGGCAGTTTGTTGTCTGGATGTATTAATACATTGGATGACTCTCAAGTGATAGCTCTTGATGTTGCAAAATTATATACTGAAAGGGATATCCGTTTAGAAGAAATAGCAGACATTACCTATCTTCAGTTAGACGACAGGGATGAAAAGTTCCTTTTCCGTGGTAATATCGGTGCAATATCTTCTACTTATTTGATTGGCAGTGACCCTCGATCGGGTGATATTCTCTTTTTTACCCGTGATGGCAAGCCGAAACATAAATTTAATCGTAAGGGAGGAGGTCCGGAAGAATATAGTCAGTTGTTTACTTTTATATACGACGAAGAGAAGGATGAGTTGTTTGTGCATGAGAGGAATAAGATTCGGGTATATAACTCCTCCGGAGAATATAAAAGAGTGTTTTCACTTCCACCGGAGAGTTTTGTGATGAATGATTACGCTTTATTGGATGACCGGTCGATCGTTTTGTTCGATATGAATTTGAAGAGCAAAGCCAATATGCGACATATGCGTTTGCATGAAGATATTGAAGAACGCCAAGAAGTAATCAATGAACATGAATCGTCTTTTATCAGGTTATCCGTTTTGGATGGCCATGTTGAAGAATATATAAAAGTACCGGAAGACTTCTTTGGTGTTGATCTGACTGTATTGGATGAGTCCAGTGGCAGTCCGCGAAAAATAGTAGGAAGAACCTATCATCTCATCAGACATCAGGAAGGATTACTGCTTCATAATCATGAAACAGATACTGTTTATTTATATAAGAGAGATCATACCTTAGTGCCTTATATGGTACAAACACCTTCTGTCAAATCGCTGAATCCTGGAATTTATATCAATACAGTAGTCGATCGGGGTAACTATCAGTTTATAGAATTGCAGACTTTAAGAGTTAAACTACCGGGGCCTTTATTGACAACGCATTTAGTTCGTGACAAAAAAAGTGGAGCGGTATTCACGCCTGTCATAACAATGAAAGATTTTAAGGGGAAAGAAATGACCATAAACCGAAATACAGTTCAATGTATTCAAAACGCAAACGAAGGTCTACTCACATTTACTGTAGATGAATTACGTGAAGCCTATGACGCCGGCCGGTTAAGTGGTGAGCTAAAGTCCTTTGTGGAGCAAATGGAGGAAGAAAATGAGAATGATGTATTGGTCATGTTGCGGTTTAAATGATAACCTAATATATAGAACCATGAAATATATTTTATTGATTAGTGTCTGTGTGTTCTTGATGAGTTGTTCAGAAACTCCATCAAGCAAACATTTGACAATGTTTGACGTTTCTCATGATTATCCGGTAAAATCTATCGCTCTTAACGATATAGCCAATGTCCATTATATCGTTCCGGAGGTACATTCGGATTTTTTGTTTAAGGCTTTTCAGGCAACTACATCAAAAGATTATTTAATTATTAAAGATGTAGTCAATGAAAAGTTCTTATTCTTTGATAAAGAAGGTAAGATCATGAGTAAGGTGGACCGTCGAGGCAATGGACCGGAGGAGTATATGGGGGTGAATAGCTTCTTTTACAATGAACAGGAAGAGAACCTTTACTTGAGTTGTAGAGGTATTGGCATTCGTGTTTATGACCGAAATGGAAATTATCAGCGAACAATTCCTACGGAAAAGGATTTAACGATCAATCGAATGTCAGAATTTGATAAACAGACTTTACTTGCCTTTAGTGATGACAGGACAACTCCTTTTTTTCTTATACATAAAATAGACGGAAGTATCAAAGAGGAAATTGATAGAATAAAAGAAGAGGATACGAGCCAGCACAGGTTGGGAGTGAATGATTTCAAATCTGACTTTGGAACGATCGATGCGATCACGTTTTATATGCCGTCGATCAATCTTGTTAAAAACAAAAAAGAGTATATACTAACGAACTATTCAGCTGATACGGTTTATCGATATACTCAAGATAGGGTCTTAACTCCGGCATTGGTGCGTCGTCCTTCGATTGAGCAAACCGATCCAATGATCTTTTTGCATAGTTGGGTAGAAACGAATGATTTTATCTTTTTTTCTACGCAAAAAAAAGAATACATTCGTGATCAAAGTGAGTTATTCCCAAAAACAGGTTATCTGGTTGAAAAAAGAAGTGGTGATATTTTTCGACAACAAATTAGAAATACTGATTTAGGGGATAAACCGGTAATCATTGATCCTTTTAATGTGAGTTGTCATGAAGAATCCTGGAGTGGTGTTGTGAGTTATACGATTAAAGAATTACATGAAGCAGCAAAAGCCAATAAACTAAAAGGAAAATTAAAAGAGTTATATGATAATCTGGGTGAAGAAGATGAATATATTTTTATGCTTATAAGCCTACACTGATATTTATGACTGATTATTATGAAAACACATTTTGAAGTCCTCAACCAACGTTTGTTATCTTCACTCGATAAGACTTATCCTGTGGGACTGGCTCATGGAAAAATGGGTCTATGCATTTACTTCTATCAGTTGTCTCGTTTGGAGCATCATTCGCCGTATCAGTCTGTTGCGGAAGAGATGTTGGATCAAATCATTGAAAATGGTCTTTCTTTCAATCAGTCGATCAATGTAGAAGAAGGGTTGGCCGGTATAGGGTTGGGACTGATTTATTTGGTAAAGGAGAAATTTGTCGAAGGGGATATTAACGAACTGTTGGAAGATTTTGATAATACAATTTTCCGTAAACTGGCTTTTCTGGAGAATAAAACGAATTATTCACCGGAAGAGTTATTGCATCTGATCTATTACCTCTATTGCCGGATGATTGATCAACCGGATGAGAATAGTCGTTATCCTTTTCAGCAATTGATCATTAAAGTGTTCAATCTTTTCTATGCCAACCTGACGGATGAGTTTCTGAATGAATCGATTTCATTTTCTGTTTATCATTACCAATTACCTCTGTTTTTATGGGTTACGGCGAAATTACTGGAACAAAACTTCTACAGTGATCGAATTTATAAGGTTTTGGATGAAATGCGGTTGACTATCCAGTCGCGTTTTCCTGTATTACATAGCAACCGGCTCTATCTTTTATGGGGGTTGTTGTCATTAACGGCGTATCTGAAAGATCGTTTCTGGCATCAATATATACAGATGCTTTATAAAGAAATTAGTTTGGATGAGATCTTTCGGTATGAGATGAAAGACCGGCATATATTTATTAGTAACGGAATAGCGATGGTCTACATTCTATTGGAAGCTATCAACAATAATTATCCTGATTACCGGATTGAGTATGATCCGAAATACTTCTATAACCGGATCATTCAATCGGATGCTTGGAATGCGTTGATGGAACGTGAATATTTTTATAATATTCATCGGGGGTTGTTGAATGGATTTCCGGGGGCTTACCTGATTTTGTTAAAAATCAGGAATGGATAATTGATAATTGAAAATAGGATTGCGTTATTACTTTGATTGATACTTAAAAAATAAGTGTTTATGAAAATAGATTTGAGGGATACGACGTTTATTATTCCGGTCAGGGTGGATACGGTAGTTCGGTTAGAAAACCTGATTATGAATATTGAATATTTGTTGCAATATTTTGATGCGCATATTGTAGTACTGGAAGCAGCTTCCTACAATAATGGCCTGATTGAAATGGCTCTGGGAGACCGTATTGTGTATCGTTTTATAGAAGATCAGGATCCCGTGTATTATAAAACCAAATACCTGAATATAATGGCTCGGGAAGTTCATACAGATATTGTCGGGATCTGGGATGTGGATGTGATTGTAGACTACTCTCAAATAATAGATGCTATTCAACAACTCAGGCAGGATCAGTGTGATGTGGCCTATCCCTATGATGGTGATTTTCTGGATACTTCGGATATTCTACGGCGCCATTATATGATTCATCGGGATCTTGATTACCTTAGGAAGAACCGCTCAAAAATGATGTCGTTATATACGGTAGAAGGAGTGATTGGAGCGGTAGGTGGTGGACTGTTTGTTAAAACAGCGAAATATCTTGAATCGGGCATGGATAATGAGGCTTTTTATGGCTGGGGCCTGGAAGACGGTGAGCGGCATTACCGCTGGCTCTGTCTGGATTACCGGATTTATCGCACTCCGGGTTGTATGTATCATTTGACACATCCGAGGGATATAAATGGAATGTTTCGCTCGAAAGTGCAACAAAATAAGGCAATACATGATATGAATGAGGTGGTGAATTTTACAAAGGAGGAACTCTTTCAGAACAATCCTTATTGATAAAATGAACTTATTTGTATAAGTTTACACTGATATTTATGACTGATTATTATGCGAACAGTTTTTATCCATCTGTTTAGTTATAGTTTTTTTATCTTTTTTTCCGGATGTATTGAAGAATATACGGCAAAAGAGATTGATGAGATAGCAGATATGCTTGTTATTGATGGGGTAATAACAAATGGGGAATCGGTGATTAAAATCAGTAAAAGTGTTGGGTTGACGACCCCCTTATATGAAGCAGAAATGGTTGACGACGCTCATGTCTATGTTGAAATCGAACATGAAGGAACGATAGACGGGGTTTGTCAGGGAGATGGCACTTATATTGTTCAAACAGGTGATTTGTTGAAAGATCGGAAATATCGATTGTGTATATCACATATAGGAGAAAAATACCAATCTGAATTTTTATCGCCATTGTATTCCCCCGAGATCGATAGTCTGTTTTCGACCAAAAAGAGTCCGGGTGATCCGGTGAATATTTATGTTTCGACCCATGATCCGGAAGATCAAACAAAATTCTACCGTTGGTCGTACAACGAACATTGGGAAGTTCGTGCGTTGTTATTTGCCAATGCGGGTTATATCGATGGTGAATTCCTCCTGTTTTCCCCCTTTAGATATCCGAACACCTATTATTGTTGGGGGAAAGACGATTCCAAAGTATTACTATTAGGCTCAACGGAGAAAATTTCTGAAAATATTATTTCACAAAAGAAATTGACAGAGATAGAACCGGATGACGATAAATTATCTCGTCTTTATTATATATTGGTGCAACAAACGTTACTCCGGCAGGAAGGTTTTAATTACCTCAATAATCTGCAAAAGAATGTAGAACTAACCGGCACTCTTTTTTCTCCGATCCCTTCTGAGATGAAAGGAAATATTGAATGTTTGACCAATCCGAATATGACTGTTATCGGATATATTGAAGTCTCCACCACGACAAAAATGGAATTGTATATTGATGAAAGTAAAGACTATTATGAACAACCCGATCCTAATAAGGGACCAGTTTGTGATATAACCAGAGATCCATTTAAAGGATATCCCTATTATAATTATTTAGAGCCTACTTACGCCTCAGCCAAATGTGTGGATTGCCGCACGATGTATAAAGCATCCAAAGAAAAGCCGGACTTTTGGCCGACTCCTTATTTTTAATAGATAGAATATTGTTCTGATTTCAAAATATAAATAGAATCTGTGCAAATATGAAATTATTATTGATGATTAATATAAATAATTTTGTATGTTTGTGATGTGCAATATTGACACCTTTATTATTTGCTGAAGTGATTACTAATCTATGATTACTACAACCGCTCTTTTAATGTGCTAATGCTAATTAAGATCATGAAAAAAAACATTACCAACATTCTTCTAATATTCTTGTTCAGCCATACACTATTACAAGCGCAGAAATTGACTGGATATATCTATGATAAAACTGGGAAAGAACCTGTTTCCAATGCTTCTATCTATTTAGACGGCACATCGTACAATACGATTTCGGATGCAAATGGTCAGTTTGAGCTGACATCAGGAGTACGCATCAACACTCCTTTGGTTATTAGCCATGTGAATTATGAAAAAATGATTGTGACCGCCCCTTATCAAGCAATGCCTGATACCCTGTTCTTGAAGGAAAAGATTACGGAGATAGAAGAGGTAATTGTTAAAAACAGCGTAAAAGAGAAGTACAGCCGGGAGAAGAAGCTCGCTGCATTTCGTGATCAGTTTTTAGGCTTAACTCGAAATGGAAAAACGAGTCGTATTCTGAATGAGGAGGATATTCGCCTGATCTATGATTCGCGATCCAAACAGTTGACAGCAACTTCTGGTGTGCCTATTCTGATCGAAAACAGTGAACTAGGTTATCATATCCGGTTTGATCTTAAGGAGTTTAGTGTATGGTATAGCGACAATAGCTTGGGAAACTCAAAAGTTATTCGCTCGTTTTATCTGGGCACTTCTTTTTTTCAGGATAATGGAGCCTCCAATCTTGTAGTCAACAGCAACCGTGAAAAGACATATAAAGGTTCTGTGCCTGATTTTATCAGGAATCTTTACTTGGGAACATTGGAAGAGTCTGGATTTGTGATTAAAAAAAGGAATAAAAGAGTATTAGTCAATGACTGTTTTTCTGTTAGTTATACCCCTGAGGGTGCTCTTGTGAGGGTGAAACGGTTTGACGTTGAGGAAGACACCAAACCGGAACTGAGTTATGATATGGCGGATGAGATGCTCAGATTAAGTGAATATGAAAAGGGGGACAGTTCCGAGTTTCCATTTCTGGATATTTCGTATGGAAAGAACCGTTCACAGATACAATTTCAAACCGATTCTTTTTTTATTGATCACTTTCGTATCATTACTCCTGTAGATAAAGTGGTGTTCTCCGGTTATATGGGCAAAATGAGGGTGGGGGATAGTTTCCCTTCGGATTATGTGTCTCTGAGCGATTCTACAAATATGCCGGATATATTAATGAGAGGAAATTCCATTTTCGACCATTTTCGTCGTCAGTTGGAGGTTTATCCCCAGGAGAAGCTTCACCTGCATCTCGACCGGGACTATTATGTGCCGGGCGAACGAATATGGTTTAAGGCCTATTTGGCAGATGCACTTACCCATCAATCAAGCAATTTAAGCCGGTATGTTTATGTCGAACTACTTGATGCGTCCGACGGATTGATCCACCGTGTGATGCTGCGCCCGGAACAGGGTATGCATTACGGGCATATATTCCTTTCCGAAGCCATGCCGGAAGGTTATTATACCGTTCGTGCCTATACCTCTTATATGGATAATCCCGATGGTGATTATTTCTTCAGAAAGTCGATCCGGATCGGTGATATTTCAGGTAAGCAGGCTGTTGCTTTAAAATCGGAAAAGAAGACACAGCTTCAGGACTTTGATGTGTCGTTTTTCCCGGAGGGAGGAAGCCTGTTGGAAGGTACTTTATGTAAAGTGGCTTTTAAAGCGTTGAATGCTGATGGATCTTCTGCATATATTTCTGGCAATGTAATAGATGAAGAAGGAAATATACAAAGTTCACTACACACCCTTCATGCCGGGATGGGTATTTTTGGATTTATTCCGGGAAAAGGGAAACGTTATTTTGTCGAATGTGCAGATTTGAATGGTAATCAAAAAAAGTTTATTCTTCCTGATGCACTTTCTGATGCTTATGCGCTTACAGCATCTTATGGCAGAGATGACCGATTGATAGTAGGGCGGCAGAAAGCAACTGGAGTAAACGATGTTTCTTCAATGTATATTCTGCTTCATTGTCGTGGAGAGATATTATATTTCAACCACTGGAAAGCAACCACCCCTTTTATGACTTTTCATAAAGACGATCTTCCTTCGGGGGTCATTCATATTTTACTGTTTGATGAACAAATGAATCCGTTAAGCGAACGTCTTGTCTTTTGTCTGAATGATAATCAGGCTCAATTGTCATTTTCAACGGATAAGGAATACTATGATATACGGGATAAAATAACTGCGAATCTTTTAATTACTGATAGGGATGGTTTTCCGTTATCAGGCAATTATTCCGTTTCGGTCACCGATGATAAAGATCAGGCAGTTGACCATTCGGTATCCATCCTTTCGACAATGTTGTTGACTTCCGAGTTGAAAGGATATATTGAATCACCTGCTTACTACTTCCAAAATAATGATGAAAAGTCGGCACAATTATTGGATTTACTGATGTTGACACACGGCTGGCGAAGATATGATGTGGCGGAAGTAGTGAAAGGGAATGTCGAATCACCCCGACAAAAACCGGAAACAAATCTTGCCATATTAGGAAAAGTAACGACTCAGTTAACTGATCGTCCTGTAAAAAATAGTTCCATTAGTATGATGACGATGAGTACAGGAGAAATATTTGAGACAACAACCTCGGAAGATGGAGGCTTTGTTTTTGATGAATTCGAATTTCCCGACAGCACTATATTCTTTCTTCGTGCAGAGAATAGTAATGGACGTTCTTCTGTGGAATTGCGATTGAATAAGAAATCTTTTCCAATGCCTAAAGCGTTATTATTTGATCCACATACTGTGGCGACAGTTCAGAATGCCCCTATAGAACTAACCGGAACATTTATGGAGAAAGCTTCTGAACGTTCTAAGTTCGATGATGAAATGCGTATCATCCATTTGCAGGATGTGGATATTGTAGCCCGTAAACAAAAGAAAGATCCCGAACCCTTTTCTGTTTTTTCTAAAATGGCCAGTATTTCGATCGGGTTAACGGAGTTGGAAGAGAAAAAGCCTGCTACATTGTTGGATGCTTTTGCGGGAATCCCCGGATTTACTGTTAAAGCTATAGGAGAAGATCCAAATGATCTTGAATTTGGTGGTGCTGTTTTTATTGATGATGTTTATATGTCTCCTGAAATGGGAAATCCTTTAGAGATGATCCGTGTTCATGATATTGAACGTATAGACATATTTCGTGCTGGTGCAGAAAGTGGAATTTATGGGGTATTGGGGGTAAATGGTGTTATCAGTATCACCACAAAACGCGGCGAAGGCATCCCGGAAAGCATAAAGGAGATACATCATCAAAAAACAATCATGCCGTTGGGTTATCAGCAACCGATCGAATTCTATTCTCCCCGTTATGAGACGCAGGAGCAGAAGTTTGATATTAAACCCGATTTACGCACAACAATCTTCTGGAAACCCGATCTTGTGACTGCTGCAGACGGAAAAACTTCTTTTGAATTTTACACCTCTGACTTTTCGACCACCTATTCGGTTATCATCGAAGGATTGACTCAGGATGGCCGGATTGTACATGAAGTGCGACCACTTTTTGTCAAATAAGCCGATTTTTATATTAATTTCTGTTAAGGAATGGGCGAAAAAAGAGTCTTTGTCCCCTGTTTTTCTCTTTTTAGTGAAAAAATAAGTACGATTTCATCGCGAAATATCGCTTTAAAGTAAGTTGTGACCAAACTGTGACCTCAATTCCTTTTTTTCTTTTTATGTTTTACATACTTTCGGAGCATCATTAGAACGAGTGTGAAACATTGTGAAGCTAAAATGAATGTTAAAATCTTTTCCGCATTATAAACAACTGGATGCCATGGATTGTGGTCCGACCTGTCTTCGTATGATCGCGAAGTATTACGGGCGAACCTATTCGGTACAATATCTCCGGGAGAAGGCGTTCCTGACCCGCGAAGGGGTGTCGATGTTGGGGATCAGTGATGCGGCCGAGTTGATCGGGTTCCGAACAATTGGGGTGAAGATTACTTTAGATCAACTGAAAAGAGAGACACCTTTACCTTGTATTCTTCATTGGAACCAGAGCCATTTTGTGGTGCTTTATAAAATTAAAAACAATAAATACTACATTTCCGATCCGGCCAATACACAAGTGTCATATAGGGAAGAAGAGTTTAAGCGTTGTTGGTTAAGTACGAAAGTCGGCGACCATGATGCGGGAACCACGTTGTTGTTGGAGCCGGGACCTATGTTTTATACCTTCAGTGAGGAGGATAAAGATCAAAACAGACGTGGGCTCTCTTTCTTTTTCCGTTATCTGACGCCTTACAAACGGGAATTTATTCAGCTGATTCTGGGCATGGTAACAGCCAGTATCCTGCAATTAATTATGCCTTTCCTGACCCAGGCATTGGTAGATATCGGTATCCGTGACAGTAACCTGAGTTTTATTACGTTGATACTGATTGCTCAACTGGTGATTTTTATTGCCCGGTTATCGGTCGATTTTATCCGTAGCTGGATCTTATTGCATGTCAATACCCGGATTAATATCGCCTTGATCTCGGACTTTCTGGCTAAACTGATGCGATTGCCTTTGCGGTTTTTCGATACAAAAAAAGTCGGAGATATCATACAGCGGATCGGTGATCATAGCCGGATCGAAGCGTTTATGACCGGTTCGTCGATCAATACCTTATTCTCGTTTGTCAACTTTATTGTTTTTGGTTTTGTGTTGGCCTATTACGATTTGAAAATACTGGGATTATTTCTTTTAGGCAATGGATTATACGTCGCCTGGGTATTGGCCTTTATGCGGTATCGGCGGGAGTTGGATATCAAACGCTTTGCGCAGGCTGCCAGTGAGCAGAGCAACCTGTATCAGTTGATTACCGGTATGCAGGAGATTAAACTCAATAATTGCGAGACCGAGAAACGTTGGCAATGGGAACGTATTCAGGTCAAACTATTTAAAATAAGTATAAAAGGCTTAGCCTTACAACAATATCAACAGCTTGGGACGGCGTTTTTTAACCAAAGCACCAACATCCTTATTTCCTTTCTCGCCGCCCGAGCTGTTGTTTCCGGTGATATGACACTGGGTATGATGATGTCGCTCACCTATATTGTCGGACAACTATCGGCGCCTGTAGAGCAGTTTATCGGATTTGCCCGTGATTTTCAAGATGCGAAGATCAGCCTGGAACGTTTAGGTGAGATTCATCAGAAAGAAGACGAAGAGCAAACTCTGGATACGAAATTAACAGCCCTTCCGGAAAACCGGACACTGTATATCGAGAACCTGAACTTTAGCTATGATGGGGCTGATCGCGATTATGTATTGGATGGTATAAACCTGGAAATACCGGCACGTAAAGTGACAGCTATCGTAGGAGCCAGTGGGAGTGGCAAGACGACATTGATCAAGCTGCTCCTTGGTTTCTATGAGCCGAATAAAGGAACGATCAAAGTGGGGGATATCGGGTTACAATACATCAACCCGCATGTGTGGCGTGCACATAGTGGCAGTGTGATGCAGGATGGGTTTATTTTTTCGGATACGATCGCTAAGAATATCGCCATTGGGGTGGAGGCGATCGACAAAGAGCGGTTGTTGCATGCGGTTACCGTCGCCAATATCCGTGAGTTTATCGATTCGTTGCCTTTGGGGTATAATACAATCATTGGCATGGAAGGTAATGGTATCAGTCAGGGACAACGCCAACGGATACTGATCGCCCGAGCCGTTTATAAAAATCCGGAGTATATATTCCTCGACGAAGCGACTAATGCGTTGGATGCCAATAATGAAAAAGAGATTATGGCTCATTTGCATGAGTTTTATATCGGCAAGACGGTCGTGGTCGTGGCTCATCGCCTGAGTACGGTACGGGATGCCGACCATATCGTGGTACTGGATGGAGGGAAAGTCGCGGAAGAAGGAACGCATGAGGAGTTGACGCGGCGGAAAGGAAAATACTATCAGCTGGTAAAGAATCAGCTTGAATTGGGAAGCTGATTCTTTACCAGTTGAAATTGACAATGGAAATATAAAAAAAGAATAACTCTGTAAGACTTAGATAAATAATTGAAATGAAGAATAAAAGAAACAAGATTGTATTTCTATGAAGAAATCTGAAATAGAAATACGAAGCGAAGAAGTGCAGGAGGTGATGGGGCAGATTCCTGCCTGGATTGTGCGATGGGGCATTACGATCTTGTTTGTTGTTATTTTGATATTGGTGATCGGAAGTTGTTTTTTCAGGTATCCCGATGTGATTGTGACGGAGATGACGCTCACCGGTTCTCAGCCGGTAGCACAGGTGGTGGCTCGTTCGTCGGGAAAGATCAACGGACTTTGGGTTGGCGACGGGCAATCGGTGGAGCAGGGCATGATCCTGGCGGTTATAGAAAATGCAGCGAATACCCAGGAGGTGTTGAACTTGAAAAAGTTCCTGGAAAAAACAGACCGGATCGATACGGTCATTCCGTTGGTCGATATCGGTGGTTCACTGGGAGATATCCAGTCGGCTTACGCCTCCTTTTTGAATAGCGTATATGAATACCGCAATTATAAAGCGTTGGATTATTATCCGAAGAAGATCACTTCCACCAATGACCAGATTGAAAAATACAAAGTATACGCCTCTAATTTAAAACAGCAACAACAGGTGATGGAGTTGCAACATGAGATTGCCGGTCGGCAGTATGCACGCGATTCGTTGTTGTTTGTCAGACAGGTGCTTTCACCGTCGGAACATGAAACTTCGCGAACCACCTGGCTGCAAAGCCGCTATTCGTTGGAGGGCACCAATGCGTCATTGCAGAATCTGAACATACAAATCGGTCAGTTGGAAGAGACCTTGTTGGATCTGAGGTTGCAACAACAGGAGAAAGAAAGTGTGTTGACGCAGAATCTCCGGGTGGCTATCGAACAGTTGCAAAGTGGCATCAATGGCTGGGAACTGAATTATTGCCTGACGGCTCCGATCGCCGGAAAAGTAACTTTTACAACCTATTGGAATGAAAATCAATATATCCGGGCAGGAGAAAATGCATTTACCGTTGTGCCGGATGAAGATGAGGCAGTAGTGGGAAAAGCGCTTTTACCTGTACAGCGATCGGGAAAGGTCAGGACGGGCCAGCGGGTGATCACCCGTTTCTTGAACTATCCCGATCAGGAGTTTGGTATAGTCAATGGAGTGGTCGCATCGATCTCATTAGTCCCTTCGGAAAACAACTATATGGTGGAAGTCGCCTTCCCGGAAGGGTTGACCACCAACTACGGCAAGACCTTACCCTTATCACACGAGATGAAAGCTTCGGCAGAGATTGTCACGGAAGAGTTGCGACTGATCGAACGGTTTTTTATGCCGCTGAAACGGATATGGAAAGAAGGGATGAGTAAAGAATGATTAATGGTTAATGATATCCCATATTTATTCTACTCTTTATGCACATTTTTTGATCATATCAAGTAAACATTCTCAGCTCCTCGCCTGGCCAGGCGAGGGGGACCGCCGCTTGCGGTGGTGGAGTGGTTGTAGAGTGGTAAATAATAAACAAAACTCTAGTTGGTATCTGCTCGTAAAATGCTATATTCGTCTGATATTCAGATTTGTTCATGTGAAGCGACCACTCCACCGCAGCAGAGCAGCGGTTCCCCTCGCCTGGCCAGGCAAGGAGCTAAGATACTTTTTCCATATCGATCATCTTATTGACAAAATGTCAAAATACCCCCTTCAACAGGCTCTTCGTTGCCCTTAGACCCGGGAATCGTTTCAAATATCCTCCTCTCCGGAAGTTCGCTGTTGTCAAAATGTAGGCCAGTCGATCTTATACCGTCACTTATTGATCGTGAAACGAAAACCGTGTAGATCATTTCCGGAGTGTTGGAATCCGAAACACTTATTTGATGGAAAAATGATTATTTCAAATGCAACTATTTTTTGCACCATCCAGGTGAAAAAAAGATGATTTTCCGACTGTTTTTTATCGTTTTTTGCCTGTTACAGAAAAAGAACGCATTCTCTCCGGCAAATCATCAGCATCATTGTTGCGCGTGTTCTACATGATTTTAAAAATCTTTTAGATAACTGTCGGATATCATTAATATGATTTTTTTAACACTCGCTTTTGAGTCGTAAAAAGGGGGTGGAAAACCTTGTTTTTTTGTCTGTTTGGTGTTTTTTTCCTCTTTTGTGTGTTACTAAAATGGGCGGTTTGGTGTTATTTTGATACTGGAGAGCACCTCTCCCCCTGCCCCCTCTCCACAAGAGAGGGGAAATGAATATTTCTTTGGTACATCAGTTATTGACTCATTGGTATTTTTAATTTCGTTAACTTAAAAAAGTAAAATAAAAATACGTTTTCAACAAATACTGCTGTTTTTCTATCGTTAAAAAATAACGATTTCATCGTAATTTTTTGATCAATTATAACTTGTGACCAAACTGTGACCTCAAAAACTTGGTTTTTCTATTTATTATCCATATCATTGATGGCAGAAACTGTCAAGTAGCCAAAGTGATTTCAACTAATTCATAATGGGCTAAAGCTAATTTGCAATTTATACCTCATGCATAATACAAAAAAATCATATAAATCTACTATTGTTATGAAAAATCATTTACCATTATAACAACGATCCTGTTTTTTATGGCAGGATGCGGAGAAGAAAATAACCAATCAACAGGTGAGTTTATCACTGTGGATGTTTCGATAAAGTATCCTAAAAAGGAATTGATTCTTCAGGATTTTTTGGATGTGGAATATATTCCGTTGGAAACTAAGGATGAGTTTATAACTACTGGTTTTGTGCAAGCTATCGGTAAAGATGT
>NZ_JARXWG010000030.1 GCF_029893105.1 Parabacteroides sp. PF5-9
AACCTGTGTGCCCAGTCTGCGTTAAACTGGCTGCGGAAATCCTCGTTTGAATTAAAGGTGGCATTCTTCCCGAAGATCATCTTTAAGAAACGAAGGAATGTTGTCTTGCCGGTATTCCGTTCGTTGGATACCAGTAATAGGATAGGAAGCATTTGAGTAGGTTTCATGTAGAGGATCTGCAGATAATCCAAACCAAGCTCCAGTTGTTCTCCGAAAATATGTGTTAGGAATGAGCGTATATACGGAAAGTCTCCTTCAGTTGGAACATGATTAATTGGTTCATACTGGTTCAGATATTTCCCATGTACCTGTTTATAGTCGATATGGTCGGGAATAATACAGAAGCCATCATACTTATCTATTTCCGGTAGGTTGTTCTTGCCATAGTCCTGTCGAAGCGTTTCATAACTCCATGGAATCTTTTCTTCGATATAATCGCCACTGATAAGAGGGCGATGTACGGTTTTATACAGCGTGGTGCCAACCCTTAGAAACTTTTCCGCTGTGTTTTCTTTTTCTTTCATAGTAACACCCCTCCTATCTTTTACGTTTGGCACTCTTGGCAAGTGTAAGATTGGCCGATGCTATATGTCCCTGATGGGATTTGGTTTGACCATCTGCCCACAGGATGAGTTCTTTCCTTGAAAAAACGAGCTTGTTACCATACTTACGAAAAGGCATAGAGCCGGAAGAGGTAAGTTTGTATATTTTCGCTTTAGAAGTTGGATATCCGTATTCTTCAAGCACTTGGATGGCGGTATCCAATGTTATTGTATCGGGAAGCTCTTTTGGGGTAGATAGCACCGGAAAAGCCTTGGATACCTCTTCGCTGATGATCGCCCGAAGTTCCTCGGACGTAGTTAGAATAATGTTTGTCATAACTATGCTATTTATAAATGAATAACTAGCTGTCGTCACAGCGTTAATTATCAATTGATAGCACAAAGTAAAAACAGATATAAATAGTGATAAAACGTGGAATAGCTTTACATAGGGTAGACAAATACTACAATTTCGATGCAAAATGCTACAACTCCAGAAGAGAGATAACATCGCTTTACATCGGTTGTCTGCGGTTGTCTTACCGTTGTAAAGTCAAAAGAAAAAAGTGATTTTTTATTGTTTTTGTTTGTGAAGCTGTTCAATTACTTCGTCTATATCGAAGCTGGTAACCTTTATACTCGGCATAACATACTGAGAGATAAATCCTTTTTCTAACCATTGATCTACGGTTGGACGTGAAACCTTCATCATCTTTGCTAAAAGGTATTTGGAAATAATCGGCTTACCGTTGAAGTGTTCTATGAATTGTTTGTTAGCTGCATAGTAGTGTTGAAGGTTGGAGATAGCTTTGTCAACATCCAGTATGTAAGGTTGGTATTTTTTGGTTATAGTGATCTCGATAGAATCCATGTCATAGTCTGCTGCCAGCTCCGGGTTTTTGGACAACTCTGCTATAAGTTGCCCAAAGATAGCAGTATCCTTTGCTTTTATGGTCGTTTTCTTACGGCGTGGCATGTTTTATTTGTCCTTTAGTATATTCATTACTTTATCAGTAAAATAATACCCACCCGTTTTGGGAGCTCCACGAAACTCGACAATGTCTTTTCTTCTTAAAATACGAAGATAGCGCTCGGCTGTTGTCAAGCTTTTATTTATTCTATTAGATATTTCTACTGCATTTAACCCTGAAACGTTCATAAGAACATCCACTATGTCATTTACACCGTCATTTACACCGTCATTTACACCGTCATGAATGAGGGTGTAAATTTTACCAACCTTACTATCAGTGTTTTCTAAAACTTTTACACCATCATTTACACCGCCATCTACACCGTCACTCTTGACAAAAGCTGGGTGCATCGGAAGCGTAGTAATAAAATAGCTGTAATTATCATCTGTTTCAAAGCGAGGTTCAGGAGAACCGTTTTTCATCATTTCTTTGCGGATAATGGGAATACCCGTTCCTCGACCCTCCGTCATATCCAGTTCTTTCAGGAAGTCACCTATCCTACGATTCCGATACCGGCGGTTGTGAATAACTCCACTACGAATTTCATCCATCTTTACACTCCGATCGGGACCACCTTGATTGATGATTTCAATGCAATCCGGTAGTATCCGTATTTCCACCGGCTCTCTCACTTCCCAATTTCTATGATAAAGACTATTTACAATACTTTCTTCTAATGCCCGAAACGGATAATTCCATACACGCTGCGATTCGGCTCTATCCGGCAACTTGTATATTTGTTCTTTCAACACCACGCTCCGTAATTGAGCAAGAGCTTGTTGTATTTGAATATAAATAGGACCCGTAATTGCCGGTTTTTCGTAAAATGTAGGATCCCCCAGTCCGTTTGGGAACTCGACAATCTCAATGCGAGAATAAGGGAAAAACTTTTCGGGATGGTAGTTAAACATCATCAATGCGATATTCTTGGGATACAACAACTCATCGGGACCACTTACCAAGTCCATTGCCCTATAAATATCGATCAAGGGTGTAGTTTCTATTTGCTCCACCAATGTGCTGCCTACATTCAATAGATATTCTCTAACCAGTAAGGGAGAAATATCATCAACACTCGCTTGTGTATTAATACGGTCGTCAAAGGGTGTCCGGTTACTCAGACTTATCAGTTCTTCCCGTTCTTCTTTATTGGGAATGCAAGTGCTGGCATACCTTCGGATATAATATTGTCGTTTCTTTTCTTTCGCTGTTACATCTTCCGGTACTTCATACGGACGGTTCATACCTGCCGGCACCCATATCACAAGAATATTTTTGTCGTCTATAGTCTCTATACTGATTTTTGGAGCATAATATGGACGTATCAGATTATTGTAACCAATCATTTCTTTTTGAATAGCATCCAATTGTTCTGTCGGAATACCTGCAACCGGTCGCTTGGATCTACCGTTCTCTTCTTCGGCACCAACGATAATATACCCACCTCCGATATTTTCAAAATCATTGGCAAAAGCAGATATCGTCCGATATATTGCTGCCGGATTCCAACCCTTCTTATATTCAATCCGTTCACTCTCCACTATGCGGCCGGAAATCAGTTTCTCTACATTAACAGGTATTGCCATGTTCTCTATTTATTCTCCAAAGTTAGTTAATAATCTTGCATTCTTCTCCCTTTCTTCTTTTTCGAAGGATGCCAAGTAGTTCTCTGTTGTTTTCAGGTCGTTATGTCCTAAGCTTTCAGATATATAGGCAATATTAGCTCCGGAACGTTTCAGAACCGTCGCATAGGAATGCCGAGCCGAATAGGTGCTTAAACCGTCTATACCTAATGCTGCGCCAATCTTCTTTAGTCGTTTGTTGCACAGCTTGGTAACCGCTTTTACCACATCTTTTTCTTCAAAAGGTGTTTCATTTCCTTTAAGATATCCGAAAATGTAATCTTCCGGTTTTCTGGATTTATTGCCCCATTTCTTGATAATAGCATCCATTTCAGGGGTTACAATAGCACATACTTCCTTTTTCGTCTTAGATGTTCGGGCAGTCTTTGCCCGCAAAAAGCAGATCTCTCCATTACGAATGTTAGAATACTTAAGCGTCAGCATATCGGCAAAGTTAATGCCATTACAGAGATAGGAAAAGAACCACATATCTCGATACTTTTCTGTCGCCTCCGTTCCATCGGAGTAAGTAACAATTGCTTTTATTTGCTGTAGGGAAAGAGTTAACTTTCGCCCTTGCCCAGTCGGTATTTCATATTTCCCGTATCCGAACGGGTACTGACTTTCTTTTATGATTCCAGCTCTCTTTGCTTCATTAATAATACAACGAATAGCTCGGCAATACATCCCGATGGTTGTATAGGCTCTACCGGCATTTAGTAGATACTTCTCATATCTCTTCAACCAATCTACTGTAACAGCAGTAAAAGGGATATTCTCACCCGCGAAATATTCCACACTCTTTAGTGCATCCTGATAGAAAAGGTGAGTACCTACTTGTTCATTGTCCAATAGCGCTCGTATCTTGACTTTGAATCCAGAATTAAGGGTGTCTGATGTTGTTCTACTTAAACGGCTATTCAATGTATCAAAGGAGAACCCACCTTCATGCAGTAAACCTTGAACAGTATCTTTTACTATATCAAATGTGTTCTGTATATCCAAGCGTATGGACAGCATTTTCTTACTTTTGGTATCAGGCAATCTCTCCCAGTCTTCAATGGTCATATACTTACCTGTTGAGTAGTATTTACGCACACGCTGATAGGTGACACGTATTTTGATAGGATACAAATTATCCTTAGTTGCTCTCCGATTATCGAAAAAGGAAGAAACCGTCACCCCATTGTTTGAATAGTTGAACATAAGCGCTATATTTGATCTGTTTCTCTCCGTGTGCAAACCGAATATTTGCACACAATTTGCACACAAATATAGCAATTATTTCAAAATATAAGTTTTTGGTTAGAGTTTTATTTTATATACTCATCTTTGTTTCAGTAAATTAGAAAATAGAAGAAAATATATAAAAAATAAAGAAAGGCATCTTCTTAATACTCATAATCAGGGAGTCCTTGGTTCAAGCCCAAGTGGGACCACCTTATAATATTTTGAACCGTTTACAATCTATTGATTGTAAACGGTTTTTTCTTTTTGGATCCAGATTTGGTTCCAAAACAAATTGAGTAAATACTTTCCTGTTATTGAATACTTTTGTTTTCAATCAAAAAAACTATTCAGATATTTACAGACGAAAAGATAAACGTAAACAGATCGGTAAATATAATCATAACGAGTAAGAATGGAAGGAAAAGTAAAAATCGGAATAATACGTTGTCAGCAAACGGAAGATATGTGTCCGGGTACAACCTGCTTTAAAGTAGCCACAAAGGGTAAGTTGGCTTTTGCTGACTATGGTGAATGTGAAATCGTCGGATTCGTCACTTGCGGTGGATGCCCTGGAAAACGTGCCGTACCCCGTGCGAAGATGTTAGTCGACCGTGGCGCTACGGTGATAGCCTTTGCTTCCTGTATTTTCAAAGGAACACCTATCGGTTTTGTCTGTCCGAACGCAACACAAATGCACGAGGCCATACAAAAAGCTATTGGCGATGAGATTGTATTGTTGGGTTATACCCATTAATTATAACTCAACTGTAATTGTTTGATTATTATTATCGCATTCATTAAAAATAGCTATCTTTGCCCATCTATGACAACTACTAAGAAGGATCTGGTTTAGTAAATAAGTTCAGACGTCCTGTCGAACTTATCCCTTAGTCTATACTCGGGCATGTCTTGCCTGAGTTATTTTTCATGTCTTATAATCAAGTATAAAGGCCTATTATGATGTAGAGAATTACGCTCTGCAGGGTACTTATACTTAAGAAATAATGGACAGATAACTTTAAACATTCATTTATAAATAAGAATAATCATGAGTAACGAAAATAAAACAATATACGATTTCGACTTTAGTTTAATCTGCGAATACTTCGCACAGGTAGAACGTCAAGGACCAGGAAGCCCGGAAACAACGCGTAAAGCATTAAGCTTTATTGACAATTTGACCGAGAAATCTCATATTGCCGACATTGGTTGCGGCACGGGCGGACAGACAATTACTTTGGCGCAGCATATATCGGGTGAGATTACTGCACTTGACTTGTTTCCTGACTTTATTCAAATCTTCAATCGAAATGCCGAGCAACAGGGTTTTCACAACCGAATGAAAGGCATCGTTGGTTCGATGACCGACGCTCTTCCTTTCGAAAAAGAATCGCTTGACCTGCTCTGGTCGGAAGGCGCTATCTACAACATAGGTTTTGAACGAGGACTGAACGAATGGCGACAATACCTGAAAACAGGCGGTTGTATCGCCGTATCGGAAGTCTCATGGTTTACCGATGAACGTCCCGATGAGATTAATGATTTTTGGATGGCCAATTATCCGGGGATAGATACAATCCCCAACAAGGTCGCTCAAATGCAGAAAGCAGGATATATTCCTATTGCCACCTTTGTTATTCCGGAAACGTGCTGGACGGAATGTTTTTTCGCTCCATGCCATCAGGCTCAGGAAGATTTTCTGAAGAAATACCCCGGAAACAAAACGGTAGAAGACCTGATTTACAACCAACGCCGCGAAGAGGTTTTGTATAATAAGTACAAAGCGTTTTATGGTTACGTGTTCTATATCGGAAAGAAGATTTAACCTATTCAAGTTGGGAAGATTATTTCAGAGAGATACTCTTCCCTTCTTCTTAAAATGTCACTGCAATGATCCACGTATACGGTCGTCAAAAGCACTTAAAGCCGCTTTTGCACCTTCGCCCATCGCAATGATAATTTGTTTGTAAGGAGTAGTTGCCACATCGCCTGCGGCATAGATCCCCGGGATGTTCGTCCGGCAATGGACATCTACTTCAATCTCTCCCAAGCGGTTTGTCTGTACGATATCTTTGAATACTGTACTATTCGGACTAAGGCCGATCTGTACAAAAATACCATCCAGTTCTTTCACATATTCTTGTCCGGTCTTTCTCTCTTTTACTTTTATCCCTGTTACTTTTTCACCGTTACCAACCACTTCTGTCGTTTGTACACTGAGAATGATCTCGATGTTTGGCAGACTTTGTGCTTTCTCCTGCAATACCTTGTCGGCCTTTAACTCATCCATAAATTCCAAGACGGTGACCTTTGAGCAGATACCCGCCAGGTCTATTGCCGCTTCAATACCGGAGTTTCCTCCTCCAACCACAGCGACATGTTTGGATTGATAGAATGGGCCGTCGCAATGTGGGCAAAACGCAACTCTACGTCCGATATACTCCGACTCTCCCGGGACATTCAGCTTTCTCCAACTTGCACCGGTAGCAATAATCAAGGCCGGTGTTGTAAAAACTTCACCGCCGTTTACATGGATCACTTTCTGTCCATCCACCAATTCGACACGGGCAACCGAACGATGTTCCAACAGATCAATCGGATATGCTTCCATATGGCGTTTCAGATTATTTGCCAACGCTTCACCGGTTGTTTGGGGAGTGGCAATCAAATTTTCAATACCAACGGTCTCTTTCACCTGTCCGCCTATCCGTTCGGCCAGTACGGCGACTTTCAATCCCTTACGTGCCGAATAAATCGCAGCAGCCGATCCGGCAGGTCCACCGCCAAGGACAATCACATCATACGCACGCTGTGGGGTCTCTTCCGCTGTATCAGCCATACCGTATCGGGTTTCGAGTTTCGTTAATAATTCACCCAATTCTCCTCTCCCGACATGAATCAATTCGCCATCGGCAAATACAGCCGGTACACCTTGTAATTTTAGGGCATCTACCTCTTCTTGGTTGATCGCCCCGTCGACCATCTCGTGCGAAATAACAGGATTTAGTATCGCCATCAGATTAAATGCCTGAACAATATCCGGACAATTGGTGCATGTCAGCGAAACATAGGTTGTCAGACGGATCGATCCTTTCAATCCCTTAATTCTTTTGATTATATATTCATCCGGGAAATTCTTTCCTTTCCCGTCACTATTCAGAACAGCCAATAAAAGAGAGGTAAATTCATGCCCGTTTGGAACGCCTCTGAATGAGATCCCGGTCGGAGCGTTATTCTTTAATACATGAAAGAGTAAACCGTCACTTTCAGTTTCTTTCAGGGTTATTTTATCTGAGCAGGAAGCAACATCTTCCAGTAAATGCATTAACTCAGTATAACTTTCGTGGTGCTTTGAGGCGTATATATCCAGACAGTAGTCGTTCTCCAGGGTGGAGAAAATTTCAGTGACTTGTGTTTTTAATGATGTATCTAACATTGTTGTTCCCTTTTGTTGTTCCAGTTGTTCGCACTTATTTCACAGTCGATAAAAGCGTGCCCCAATTATCATTCCGACTTCTGAGGCACCTTTTATCACTTTTATTCATCAAATTTTACCTACCAGGTCTATACTTGGTTTCAAGGTTTCTTCTCCCTTTTTCCATTTCGCCGGGCACACTTCACCTTCATGAGTAGCGACAAACAGAGCGGCTTCCACTTTGCGCACCAACTCATCCGCATTCCGTCCGATATTATTGTCATTGATTTCTGCCAGCTTGATTTGTCCTTCAGGGTTGATCAAGAAAGTCCCTCTGTAAGCCATTCCGGCCTCTTCAATCATCACACCAAAACCACGGCTCAATACACCGGTCGGATCGGCCAACATCGGATAGTTGATCTTACGGATGCTTTCAGAAGCATCATGCCATGCTTTGTGCACAAAATGCGAGTCTGTACTGACAGAATAAACCTCAACACCCATTGCTTGCAGTTGTTCATATTTATCCGCCAAATCGACCAACTCGGTCGGGCATACAAAGGTAAAGTCCGCAGGATAGAAGAAAAAGATCGCCCATTTGCCTTTGACATCTTCGCTTGACACTGTTTTGAATGCTCCTTTATGGTAAGCCTCTACTTTAAATTCTGGTAATTTTGAATTGATAATTGGTTCCATTTTTTTATCGTTTTAAATTGTTATTTTTTTTACACTGCAAAGGTAAGTTGCACAAAGGAGAATAAGCGTAATTATCTGATAGATAATAATTAGAGTCACATAGATGAAATCTATAATGATGTAGCGGCCTCCTCCGGCAGCAGACAGATTTTCATCAAGAGTATAGGAGGTTTTCAACAGACTTTCAACAGGGTTTCAACAAATTTTAAACAGTTTTTCAACACATTTGTCAATAGGTTATCAACACCTTCTGTTTCGTTCTTTCTCGGCAAAGAAACCGATCGAAATCGGGCGGGTTACAAACTGTCAATTTGAACACTTTGTCATTTGATCCTCTCCGAGATTTCGTTGTATGGAGCCGCGGGTGAAGCTGTTTGTGAACAAGGCAAGGATTTGGGGTTTATTTTTATAACAGCGCTTGATTCTCATTTTGTCATGCCTATTTTTGTAGGTTCTAAAAATCACGCTTCTGGAAAAAATCAACCGGTTTTCAACCCCTTTTTTCGACCGTTTTCAACCCCTAAAAAAATGATGCTAATGATTGGCTCGAACTATTTAGATGTTCTTCCAAAATCATCTGCACCATTTTTTTAATCATCCAGATAAAATGAGAGAGTGAACCAGAATAAATTGTAGAAAATCGCTAACTTTTTGCCAAAAATACCCGAAAAGGCTCTCTGGTTGACTAAAAACAACCAAAGGACGCGTTAGCTAAAACTGCTTATTTATTAGATTATGTCGCCAATTAACCACTTTTGGCAACAAAATGACAGGAACAAAGCTGTCTGATTAAGACTAATCGTGCAGATCAAAAAACGATTATTGGATATCGCTCAACTCGACCAATTTGTTGACAATGGCATAAATCGTCAGACCACTGGCACTATGAATCTGCAATTTCCGGGCAATATTCCGGCGGTGGGTAATCACGGTATGCGTGGAGAGAAACAGGCTGTCTGCAATTTCACGGTTAGTCATCCCTTTCACGACACAAACCACAATTTCTTTTTCCCGTGCACTAAGTGTTTGTTCTTCAGAGGTCTCTTCCTGACTATGTTCTTCGATCAGCCGTTCTAATTTATGCGCAATTTCATCCGGACTATCATAGATATTAATATGCTCGTCGTAATTCCGCAATATCGCCGGATCGAGGATCGAATACATGATCGCAATATTTTTCATTCTCTGGCATCCGGTCTCTTCTTTTAGTGTCGGCAAATGCGCACAATCGGCCAACGAAGGATTAATAATTAATATATCGGGAGTTTGTTGGCGTAATACATCGGATAGATTGTCTGCCGGAGTCACCTCTATCAGTTGGATACGCCATCCATGCAACCTTTTCAGTAATTGTTCCATGCCGGTTCGGATAATCGCCGAAGGCTCTGCAATCGCTATTTTTATTTGAGTGTTCATGGCGTTTGTTTACACCTGTTTTTCCAAGGCCAATATAGCCGGAACAAACAAGTAATCTTCTATCTGGTTATGAGAAGCCAGATCTTCTTCCGTTGCAAAAATATCAAACAAGACGCTATTCAGTAGATTGGAGGCTTCGCCCGGATAATATTTGATCAGGATATTCTTCAATTCGACAATCTTCATCTCAATCTGATCATGGCGTTTGCGGAAAATGGTGATATTGTATTTATCGCTCTTCTCTCCTTTCAACAAACCTCTCACATAAGGAAAGACCGTCTTCTCTTCATACGACATATGTTTATCTACCTCACCGGCATATTCGTCGAAGAACTTACGAATCACAAAGGCGATATCTTCCGGACAATCGGAGATCGCTTCCACCAGTTTGCGACGCAGGTGAGGTAATCTGAATTTCAGAAAATAATCGTGTGCATTGTGCAAATAAGGCATCAATGCATCCAATGACAGACATCTGTTGATCTGTTCAGAGGGTATCGGTTCGCGATTCTCCTCAGTGAGGAAATTGACCACTGTCAGGAAAGTACACGTGTCGACCGCATGCTGGCGACAAACTTCACCTATACTCTTCTCACCAAATCCCAATGCAATGCCAAAACGGCTCATCATTTGCAACATGGTGTAATTCTCACAGATCAGATCGCTCATGCGGTCTGTTTCCTGATACTTCCCTCTTTTATACATACAATTTCTCCTTTCTAAGTTTTGGACTTAATGGTCAAAGATACGTTTTCATTTTTAAAACGCCATAAAACGCGAATCGCCGGCATCTGTAACAGCGATACATTCTGTTTCGATCAACCAACCCGGACGACAAACCGGCCCCAGCACGATCAGATAAGGCATTTCCGGATAATGCGTGCGGAAGTATTCCGAGACCACCTGATAATCCGATGGATCACGTAAATACACCAATGCCTGTACAATGTCTTTTGTGTCGGCTCCACCCTCTTTCAGTAAAACGGCGATATTCTCCATCATACGTGCGGTCTGCTGCAGAATATCTCCCGGATGGACAATTTCTCCACGGTTATTGATACTGGCCGTACCGGAAATAAAAAGATGTTTGCGGTCGCCATAAGTGATCGTGGTGCCACGTTCAAATGTTACCCCATACTCATAGGTCGGATTCAGATGTGTCGGTGCATATAGATATTGCATCTGTTCGGGCTGCATACCGGCTATGGCATAAGCATCCATTTCTACAAATACATCCGGATCGGCATGCCGTCCCTCAATACCCGTACTGGAGATATAATGCGTCTCCTCGGTTAATCCCTGGGTCACAAAAACCTCTTTACGGGCCTTAACCACTCCGCTGTAATTCACATCGACATTCTGTACAAAGAACCAGGTACGCACACAATGATCCGACAGTTTGCATCCCTGTTCCGACAGCAACATGATATAGTTGTTGAGCAAAAGCCGGGTCTGGTATTCCGAATTGGCCGCTTTGTTGAATGCCCCGCCATACCATAAATGGCGGTATCCGTTGTGGCTTGTTTCGAAGAAACTATCGCGGTGCGAACGAACCGTCATCTCTGTTTGCAGATAGACCCATAACGCTATTTTTGTTCCGTTCATAGGCGGTTGTTGCACCACTGAACAGGCTCCTTGGAAAAGACCTTTTTCGCGTTCGATCAGGAAATCGTGTTGATTAGCTGCATCACTCAGGAAATAGCGCCGGAAAACGGCAACCGCTCTCGTCGGCAGTTCATTGTTGAACATCTCCTGATAAGCCTGTAAAAGAAGTGTAGTCTGCTTTTCAAAAGTCAACATAGGATCGAGTACTGATAACAATGCATGATATTCAGTGATCCCCCCTGCGTTCGAAAAAGAACTTAGTTGTAATTTTATTTGATTGTTTTCGTAATTTTTTATGATCAGATTCATTGTTGTACGCTGTTTATTCATGTGCCCCGTTTTCAATCCAGGTTTTTATCAATGTAATCAATTCTTTCTCCGGCAAAACATCCGTATGATTATAACGAATAATATCTTCTTCCAGAATTTCCGTAAGGAAACTACGTCCCGGTTTGTCCGGTTCTACCAATAAGCGACCGGCTTTTGATAAAGTGGCCGGCTTATTGACCAGTGTGTGATAACTTTTACCAGCTGTCAGGTCGAGACCTGCTGCCGGCACCGATCCGCCTCCATGACAGCGAATACAGTAAGCATCAAAAACCTGTTCCTGTATACGGTTGTAATCGGCCAGATCGATCTCTTTCATCGGTAAAGTCATTTCCGCATAGGGATCTTTTACCGCATACCGGTAAAAATGATAAAGCGGTTGCCGCCCTTTGTTGACCACAGCGATCGAAAGTTCCTTGGTTCGTTCGTCTAACCCATTCAATGTCACCGACACCTCATCGCCAGAGCTGGCCGGTTTAGAGATAATCTTGGAGACCACCGGCATATCCGGATCATCACCAAAAGCGCCGAATACAAGTAGGTACTCCTCAGGCCATGCCTTCTCTCCTGTAAAGGTGATTGCCATGGTACCTTTTCCTCCTTTGACATCTTTTTGCTCCTCGGGATAGATTTTCCCATCATCACAACCCGGTAACAAAAAGATCTGCAAAGATATAATTAAAAAATGAACGAATGTTTTCATCAGAAAGTATATTGTAGCATGGCTGTTGCATGATGGATAGCTACACCCAGTCCGTCGTCATCACGATCTGCTTGTTTGGCATGGCCTGTACGACCCATATATTGATACATCACCTGCAGTTTCAAATTGGAATTAAAAAAATAATAATTGGCGCCAATGGCTGGCATATTCAATATACCATCCATATCTGTCCCGTTACGATCCATGAGGTCATAACGCAATGCTCCCTGCAATTTGTCGGTAATAAAATAACCGGCTTGCATATAAGCGCCCCAGAAGTTTATTGCTTTTGAAATCATCTGCCGTTTGGTAAACTTCATATTGAGCCAATACCCTTCGGCTGCAAAATAAAAGCGGTCTTTGATCCATGAGAATTCCACACCGGCACGAAAGTCGTTGCTGCTTTCGCTCTGTGCCTCCACGTTATAGGAGGTCGAAATAGCAATACTCATCTTATCATCCTTCAGGTTGGAAGGGTCACCTTGTGTTGTAGGCATCACCCCTTTCGGCATATAGGCCAGACGACCCGCATAAAGCAATGAGGCTAACCAGTCATGATCATCACTCATCGTTTTATTGGCCGTATTGACACCGATGCCGGTTCCATTAAAAACACCGACCTGATAGTTCCATTTGTCGTTTACCAGTCCATGTACCTGTATGCCCAGATCAAAACCTGTTGCAAAAACAGGATTCACGGCATTCAACGAATAAGGGAGAACCACATCTTTTGTCAGAGAGAGTGGAAGTACAGGGAACAGAGTCTCACCCAACGTCGTCAGATAAGCATGACTAAACGGTGTTTTAAATTTTCCGACACGGATACGGAAAGATTCTTTTACGGCCACATCAAACCAGGCCTGTTGCAATAACGCACCTCCACTTTGTGCCGCATTAATGGAGAGGTTAAAAGTAACTATATCATACGCTTTTCCGGTGAACCCGAGAATCGCATTAGGGATCTCAAATCCTGAATTGGCAATCTTATCAGCATAAGGGGTATCGAGTCCAACATCTTCATACCGGTTGAACTTGGCTGAAGCTTGCACCAAAGCATAGGGTTTAAACAGGAAATCACCGGATTTCGTAGAGAAAGAAAATCCTTTTTTGCCTGCCAGAGAAACAACGTCGTTCTCTACATATTTATCATCTACAACAACCTGAGCCTGTCCGAATAAAGGAAACGACAGGCAGGTTATCATTAACACTATTAATTTTTTTGAATGTATCATTGTGTATTATCGCTCTTGATTATAATGAATTTAAAAAAGTAATTACAGCATCACGGTCTTCTTTCGACATGCGGGAATAGAGCATGCGGGAAGCCGCTCCCTCACCGTCGTGCCACATGATGGCTTCAGTCAGATTACGTGCCCGTCCATCATGCAAAAAATAGGTATGGCCGTTGACCACCTGTTGAAGCCCAAGTCCCCAAAGCGGAGTGGTACGCCACTCATTTCCTTGTGCCAGGCCACTGACATAGTTATCATTCAGTCCCTGTCCCATATCATGCAACAGATAGTCGGAGTAGGGATGAATCACCTGACTCCCCAGCCAGGGCAGTTGAGTACCATTCAGCAATACCGTACCGCGTGGACGGGTGTGCAATGTCGTCACATGGCATAAATGGCATTTAGCCGCATAGAACATCTCTTCACCTCGTTTGACAACCGGATCATCCACGTTCCGTCGTGCGGGAACACCTAAAGCTTGTAAATAAAGGTCGACATCTTCCATATCACTGGTCGAGATATCTACTCCATACTGAGAAAAGCCCATCATCTGGCTCTGCCCTTGACTGACCTCTTCCGGATAACGGTCGTTGGTCGCACCCATATCGGAAGAAAAACCTAACTCTACCGTCAGATCGGCGTGCTGTGCTTTATTTCCGGAAACACCAACCTGCATAATGCCCCGTTCCAGAATGTAATTCAATCGCCCGCTAATCCCATATTCGGGATAATTGCTACGGGCAGCCAGTTGTTTTAACTCATCCAGATCAAGCGCCATCATCTGTCCCATGCCAACATGACGTAAAGGTTGACGAACGGTAATACGTAACTCCTCCGGTGGGATGCTATCGGCATACCAGTTTGTAATCTCATAGTGTGGGGTAAGTAAGCTATATTTCTCTCCATCGTGGAATTCAAACTCTTCTTCCGTATAGGTCGCTTTCAGTTTCCCTTCCGCTTTGACACCGTAAATGGACTGATCATGTAACACACGACCATACTCCGGATAATAGCCTCCTCCTTTACGGGTAATGTAAACCAACATCGAGGAAAAACCATAGGTCCCCGAACCACCGTCTGTAAACATTGACGGTTTTGAGCGACCTGCATTTTTATGGCAACTGCCACAGGAGTAACCGGCATAAACAGGCCCTAATCCGTTACCACTTCCTTCACCCGTTCCACGTGAACGATCATACAAGTCATCACCTTTGAGGAAACGTACATTATACTCACCACTCACCCAGTCGGCCGGGAGGTCAAATGATTTGGGAGAAGAGGTAAAAACAGTAGACAATCCGGCCGACAACTCCTCCGGTTTGGCCAGCTTCCCATTCGGTTTATAGATTGTCTTGTCATCCAGCCCATCTTCACATCCGATGAAAGACCCCGAGAACGCAAGAATACAAAGCCCTAAAAGAGCCTTGTATCCCAATATATTTCTTTCCGGATCATTAAACCCGAATCTTTTTCTCATATGAACTATTTATTAATATAAATCCAATGCTGTTCTTACTTTCTGGAACACATCACTCAAATCGGCACAAGCCTCCATGGCTGCCTCAATTTCAGAGGTAGCATCCAAATTGCTACGGAAAGGAGCAGGAATGTTCTCGATCGCTTTAATCGTCGCTTCAATCTGGCTTTTTACCTCCGTATCTAAGTCGGCATCAACCAAACGAACCAAACTGGATAAACTATTTGCACTGGCAGTCGTAAGTCCTCTACCTCCAAAATAGGAATTTTTAATACTGATAATGTTATCGACATAGTCAGTCAAAGAGTTCCAGCTATACCATGATTCAACCTGAAGAACTGCTTCTTCATAGTTTTTATTCTTCCATTCGTTATAAGGGGTGCCTATTTTTGCATCACCTACTTCATCAGAAATATTTTGTATCCCACCGCTGATGATAAATTCGCCTAAGACATTACGTGCACTTCCTGTACGACGGGTGGCATATTCTTTCATCTCTTCACCAAAAGGAGTCGGTACTTCTTCTGTTCCCAAGCCATCAACCCAAGCTTCACGAAGACGTTTTGTGTCTTGTAACAATCGGTCTGAGACAGCCTTAGCATATCCTTTTTCGTTGGTAGTCATCTCTTCGGCATTTCTTGACTTTCCATCATTGAACAATAAGTATTCTAAAGTGTGGAATCCGCGCAAACTCTGTGCTTCTTCCGCCTTATCGTCATCTTCAGGATCTTCTTCACCGATAGAGGAGAAATCAGCAGTAAGCAACAACTGATCCAAACCATCTTTATCCAATGGCCAGCTATCCAAACTCGGGTCTAAATTCTCATAATCAGCCGGTCCGTAAAGGAAAGCTTCACTTTCTTCCCAAGGCTTACGGGCTGCTCGCCATGCATCACATGCAATATCTAAATCTTCCTGAGTACCGCTTGATATAAATTTGTTCACCGCAGCTGACATAGCGATCACCTTTGTTTCCATTTCCGTATAGGTAGGGATTACGACGTCGTCTACATATGTTGCAATTACAGCTTTCATCTGCGCTTCTGTGACTACTACTTCAGAAGGCCCGTCCGGCTCGTCCGGGGTGTCGTCATCACTACATGCTCCAAGGGGGAGGAGCAAACCCATGATCATTGTTGCAAAAAGAATTCTTTTTTTCATGTTCTATTAATTATAAAAATTTGTTATTTACTTAAAAACCATCCAACATACGCAATTCCGGCAGAAATCATATTTTCGGAATTATAATCTCCTCCTCCGATCCGGCGGTTGGTATAATCGGCTTTAATTACCAGGTTGGGTAATGCGTAATAATTGATACCTGCTGTCCAAACAGAAGTCTGTAAACGTTTATCAGCTAAAACAGATCCTTGTGTCTTTTCCATCGGATTGTAGTATTCATAGCGAACAAACGGATAGATACGGGGCGCCTTTCCGCCAAAAAATGAACCCACATTGTACCCGACCTCTCCACCATAACTCACCGCCTTACTGGCCACATCGGTACGCGGGTAGCCGGAAGCATTTGTGAGTCGACGGTTCACCTTCGACAACGCTTCGCTATCGCCTAATGTACCGTAAACCATATTGGCACGGGCAATCAGATTTTTTCTTTTATACTGTGCATCAACTGTGACAATGTTCACCGTATTTTTCATATGCGAAGTACTGTTTGGCTTCGATGCATTTTTTGCACTCTGATTATAGTGTCCGGAAATACCGATGCGCAATCCTTTAATGCCGTTATAGTTCAATCGACCTGCAAAAGCCGGACTGGTGAACGTATTCACTTCATATACCCCTTGTTTCCCACTGGCAATCCATTCGGTATTCCGGAATCCCATCGGATCTAATCCGGCTACCATCATCACTTCATAATCAAATCCGGAGAATGCTCCAAAGAAAGAGATCCCGTTTTCGTGCCAGGTGGATGGAAGAATAGTCGTTTCTCCTTCAGGACGGTATACCCCAAAAAAGTTAATTGGCTCATGATACGCATTCGTCAATCCAATAGGTACGATCATATGCCCTACGCGCACATTAAATGCTGAGTGAAGAAGTTTTGTGATATGAAATTGCTCCAAGACAACTTCGCCGCCTTTCTCAATTTCCACTTCATATTCTCCTCCTTCGTCATGCCATTCGATTTCACGAGCTGCTCCGGTTCCTCCGTATTCAAACTCAATCTCCGCACCTAAGATCCATGAGGAAGAAAACTTATAGTCTAATGCCAGAATAAAACGGGGAATAGAAATCGCCCCGCGGTCCATTTTACTGCTGCCCATGGGCAACAAACGATTGGGGCCATAATCCATATAACTGGCCGCCATTTCACCATATCCGCCTAAACGGAATTTCTCGTAACCACCAACATAACTGTTTGTCGATGCATTCTCCTGAGTACTTAGTTCTGTAGAGATTTGAGCGGTTAGTGAAGTAGAGAAAAATAGAGTAATTGTGAATAGTTGTAATAACCTTCTCATGTTATTTGATAATTTTTTGCAAATGTAGGGGCGCTTCACAACGTACACAATCACAACAAATAGGTAAAAAGGGGAATTCTCTTTACCTAATAATAGGTATGTCATTCATTTTTTCCCTGTGGAACAGCCATTTCGGGAATTAATTACTAATTTTGCGTATTTATTACGATCATTTTTTTTAATAATGGAAGAGGCGCTAATAACTTCTTCACTCAATATATACCAGAGATGGACTTTAAATTAGATAAAGGAAGCTGCTGCATGAGCCGTAAGGGATGCAGTAAGATACAAAATAATAAACTCAATACCTACGATTGGTTATGTGATGTTCCGGATGCGGAAAATGCAACAGATTATGTTGAAGTTCAATTTAAAAATACGCGAAAAGGATACTATCTGAATAATACCAAAATACCTTTGGAAAAAGGAGATGTCGTGGCCGTAGAAGCTTCGCCCGGTCATGATATCGGAACAGTGACACTGACCGGGAAACTGGTATTGTTGCAAATGAAAAAGGTACATACCCGTGCCGAAGGTGCTGAAGTTAAAAAAGTGTACCGCAAGGCGAAACCAACCGACCTCGACAAATACGAAGAAGCTAAAGCAAAAGAGCATGAAACAATGATCCGTTCGCGCCAGATCGCGGCTGATCTTGGGCTGAACATGAAGATCGGTGATGTCGAATATCAGGGAGACGGGAATAAAGCCATATTCTATTATATTGCAGACGAGCGGGTCGATTTCCGCCAATTGATTAAAGTATTGGCCGATGCGTTTCGTGTACGTATCGAGATGAAACAGATCGGCGCCCGTCAGGAAGCCGGACGCATCGGAGGAATAGGCCCTTGCGGGCGTGAATTATGTTGTTCCAGCTGGATGACCAGTTTTGTCTCTGTCGCAACGGGAGCCGCCCGTTACCAGGACATCTCTATGAATCCTCAGAAGTTGGCCGGACAATGTGCCAAACTAAAATGCTGTATCAACTATGAAGTAGATGTCTACGTTGAAGCCCAGAAACGATTACCTTCCCGCGAAGTCGTGCTCGAGACCAAGGACAATACCTATTATCATTTCAAAACAGACGTCTTTAAGCGCGAAATCACCTATTCGACAGACAAATCGTTTGCAGCTAATCTGGTCGTTATTCCCGCAAAACGAGCCTTTGACGTCATCAATATGAATAAAAAAGGGGAGAAACCTCTTTTACTCGAAGGCGACATCAAACCAGAACCACCAAGAAGAGATGCAAAAGATATTTTGGAAGACAGCCTCACCCGTTTCGATACTGTTAAAAAGAAGAAAAAGAAACGTCAGGGACCGGTTAAAAACGATCAGAATACATCTCCCAACAATAATACATCTCCCGAGACAGAACAAGGGAATCGGCCCAATCAAAGAAACGAAGGAGAGAGAAACAACAGAAATCGTCAGCGCAACAATAAGTATAAAGGCAAACAGAATAATCATGATAGACAAACACCTAACAACAGACAGTCGCGGCCTCATGACTCCAATGATAAAAGCAATTAAAAGCCTATTCATTGCTTGTTTGTCTCTTGTCGCTTTTTCCTCATGTATTGAGTCCGCTTTATATGAACAATATCAAGCCATAGAAAATCAATCCTGGGAGAAGAATAAAGAGTACTATTTTACATTTTCGGTGGAGGATATTTCTGTGCCTTATGACCTGTTTCTGGAGGTTCGTAATACCAACCTATACCCTTATCAAAATCTCTGGGTATTCAGTCAGCAGGAATTACCAATCGGCTCTATTCAAAAGGATACAATCGAATGTATGCTTGCAGATGACTTTGGGAAATGGTTTGGAAAAGGAATCTCTATTTTTCAGATGAATTTCCCGATCCGTTCCAACTATTATTTCCCCAATAAAGGACAATATACATTCAGTTTCCGCCAGGGGATGCGAACAGATACGCTGGAAGGGATTCATGAGATCGGTTTTAAAGTAGAAAAGTCCCGGCATTAATCCATTGAATTAGAACGTCTATGCTACAAAAAAATAAAACATCCCTACCGAGTGGATTTGGAGTTGCTCCGGTCTATTTCACAGCGATCTCTACAATTCTGGGGGCTGTTTTGTTTTTACGTTTCGGATTTGCAGTGGGAACAATCGGTTTCTGGGGCGCAATCGGAATCATTCTGTTAGGGCATCTGATCACCATCCCAACCGCATTAGCACTTTCAGAAATCGCCACGAACAAACGAGTAGAAGGCGGCGGGGAATATTTCATTATCTCTCGTTCTTTTGGTCTGAAAATCGGTTCAACCATTGGGATCACCCTGTTCTTCTCACAGGCAATCAGTATCGCGTTCTACATCATAGCATTTACAGAAGCATTTGTCCCCCTCTTCGATTGGTGGCTGAATACGTTTGGAGTAGCACTCCCACGACAAGCAATCAGTGTTCCTTCATTAATCCTATTAACATTAGTTCTATTAAAGCAAGGAGCCGGCTCAGGCATGAAGTTGCTCTATATCGTCAACATCATTCTTTTTATCTCTTTGCTCCTCTTTTTTATGGGGAAACCTATCGAAGCTGAGACCGGATCAGAAGGAGAAGTAATCAGCTATGTCGGAGAAAATTTCGGCTTCTTCAACAACAACCTGTTCTTTGTCGTATTTGCCATCTGCTTCCCGGCCTTTACCGGAATGACAGCCGGAGTCGGGTTAAGCGGCGACTTAAAAAACCCCGGAAAATCAATCCCGTTAGGAACTATGGGCGGAACAGTAACCGGCTTGATTGTTTACATTTTAATTGTCTGGAAATTGTCGGTATCCGCCTCCCAGGCAGACCTGTTGGAAGACCAACTGATCATGTCGCGGATTGCTGTTTTCGGCAATATAATCATCCCATTAGGGCTTGCCGCCTGTACCCTCTCATCAGCTTTAGGATCGATACTTGTTGCTCCCCGTACCTTACAGGCGCTGGCTGTCGACAAAAGTCTGCCCTTGGGGCGCTTCAACGCCTTCCTGGCTCAGGGGAGAGGGGCACGAAAAGAGCCTTTTAATGCAACAATTGTCGCCTTTCTAATCGCATTGGTCTTCGTCTTAATGGGGAATATTAACCAGGTTGCCGGTATTATTTCTATGTTTTTCCTGATCACCTACGGATCGCTTTGCCTGATCTCCTTCTTAAATCATTTCGGATCCCCGCCCTCCTACCGTCCACGTTTCCGGTCGAAATGGTATTTCTCGCTCGGGGGGTTTCTACTTTCCGTCTGGGTGATGTTTATGATCGATTCGCTCTATACCATTTTGTCGTATCTGATTCTGGTATTGATTTATATTATCATCGAACATTCGAATAAAGATCAGAAAGGGCTGGGAGACATCTTCCGTGGAGCGCTCTTTCAACTCAATCGCCGATTACGCGTCTTTATGCAAAAAAGCCAGGCAACGCTGGAACATGAAGAGTGGCGGCCGTCGGCAATATGTATTTCGCCCCATTCATTCGAACGGGATAAGGTGCTTGAATTGATGAAATGGATCAGCCATCAGCATGGATTCGGTACCTACTTCCATTTTATCGAAGGGTACTACAGCAAACAGACCTTCCTGGATTCACAGGAGATCCTTCGTCAATTGATTGAAAATCAAAAAGAACATCAAAGCGCTTTGTATATCGATACCATGATATCGCCCTCATACACCTCTGCCATTGCACAGGTGATCCAGACACCTTCCATCTCGGGTATGGAGAACAATATGGTGGTTTTTGAATTCGATAAAAGCTATCCGGAAGAACTCAGCCGCATCCTGGAAAATATCAATCTGGCAAGAGCCGGAAATTTTGATATCTGCATCTTTGCCGGTTCACATTATCCGGTTCGCAACCGCAATGGAATACATGTATGGATCAGGCCTACAGATGAGAAAAACACCAATCTGATGATTCTTTTAGGGTATATTATTATGGCTCACCCCGACTGGCGGAAAAGCCAGATTAAAATATTTATGACAAGCGCCACCGGAGAAAGCGAACAGACCAAAACAGACCTGCAGGAACGTATTGCAACAGGCCGTTTGCCGATCACCTTAACCAATATCGAGATTGTCACCCTGCCGGAAGGAGAAACGCTTCGCGATGCAATCACAGAACGTTCAAAACATGCAGGACTTACCATTATCGGCTTCAGGGAAGAGATTATCAAACACGATCCGATGGCGTTCTTTACCGGTTTCAATGAGATCGGAGATGTCTTATTTGTCAATGCTTCACAAGAAAAAGAGATCAATTAACACTTTCTTCAACAACCACGGGTTCCTTGCAGTCACCCGCGGGCTAAAATAGATCGTGCCTTCAGCACTTCAAAATGCTTCCAATATTACCCGAATTGAAGATCCTTTATGATGGCTTACATCTCAGTTACCGGAGGGGGTGGTAACTCTTCTATCGGATTAGTTTGAGGTTCATCTTCCGAGATGTTGACTATGGCATCTACCACATATCTGGAATATCCTCTCCAAGGTAAAACGCCGAAATATTCTTTATAATGCAGATCGACCATCTTACCGCCTGAGAGCATCAGCTTTTCGGCGATTTCTTTATCTGCAATCGAAAAAGTAAACTCATTGGATTGTATTCCACCTACCTGACTCGACTTGAATCCGCTTTGAATCAGTTTCCCTTCGTAGGTTTTGAAGACGATCCCTTTATAGACCACAAAATTCAACTGTCCTGATTTCACCCCTTCTCCATACGGATAGTAATACCTGATCCCTACAAAAAGCACCAGCCCCAGAAGTAATATGAATAGTATACTATTCCGTATTTTCTTCCATCCGCTTTTTTTCTTAACCTGCTCTTGATTGTCTGTCATAACCTTTTTTATTATAAAACAATACTCTTGTTTGATTGTTGCTTTTCGGCAGAAAGAACTATAAATTTTTTTGTTTACGCCACTCTTCGGCCGATATGGTCAGTTTGTCGTACCATTCCTGTCCGAATTTACGAATTAAAGGTTCTTTCAAGAATTGGTATACCGGTAGTTTCTCTTGTCGTCCCAGCAATTCAGCAGGTTTACAGATACTCCACCGATCGAGGTTTACTGCTCTGAATGTTTCATACTGTTTAATCCTGATCGGATATAGGTGGCAGGAGACAGGCTTCATAAAATTGACCTCTCCTGCCCGGAAAGCTTTTTCTATTGCACATTTGCAGATGCCCCGTTCATCATAGTAGGTGAACACACAATCCTTTCCGTTCACGATAGAGGTCACCGTATCTCCTTCGATATCAATATAGGCTACTCCTTGTTTTTTGATGACTTCCTGTGCTTCGGGGCGCAGATCATCCCATATCTTGGGCAATACGTTGTTTAATTCGGCCAATTCTCCTCTGTCCAGCGGTGCACCGGCATCACCTTCTATGCAACACGCTCCCTTACATTGGGAGAGGTCGCACAGGAAGTGACGTTCGATCACATCCATGCTGACGAGAGCATCTTCTATCTGCAACATGTATATTAATTGTTAATTATTAATTGTTAATTGTTAATTGTTAATTGTTAATTGTTAATTGTTAATTATTAATTGTTAATTATTAATTGTTAATTATTAATTGTTAATTATTAATTAAACAGCCAGAAGATAATTTTAAACTTAATTCCCGAATGGGGTTCAAATCATCGTAACTCCTTTGGCTCCTTTATTTTATAATCAACAATTAATAATTAATAATTTATAATTAAACATTAATCATTAATTAAGTTTGCCCCTGTCATCTCCTGTGGCTGCTCCAGACCCATAATATGCAATATGGATGGAGCCACATCAGCGAGGATACCATTTTCGACTTTTGCATTTTTATTGGCTGTCACATAGACGAAAGGAACCGGATTCAGTGAGTGTGCCGTATTGGGAGAACCGTCTTCATTCAATGCATTATCGGCATTTCCATGGTCGGCAATGATGATCACTTCGTAGTCGTTGGCTTTTGCGGCTTCTATCGTAGCTTCCAGACATTTATCGATGGTCACCACTGCTTTCTCTATGGCAGCATATATACCGGTATGGCCTACCATATCGCCATTGGCATAGTTGCATACGATAAAGTCGTATCTGTTTTCATTGATCGCTTCTACCAGTTTGTCTTTTACTTCATAAGCGCTCATTTCGGGCTGTAGATCGTAGGTGGCCACTTTCGGAGAAGGCACCAGAATACGTTCTTCACCGACATACGGTTCTTCACGTCCTCCATTGAAAAAGAACGTGACGTGTGCATATTTTTCAGTCTCGGCAATATGCAACTGGCTTTTCCCTTTTGCCGCCAGATACTGGCCTAAGGTATTATCTACATTATCCTTATCGAAAAGGATATGTAGGCCTTTAAAGTTAGCATCATACGGAGTCATCGTATAGTAACGCAAGCCGGGGATTGTATTCATACCTGCTTCCGGCATATCTTGTTGAGTCAGTACGATTGTCAACTCTTTCGCGCGGTCATTGCGGAAGTTAAAGAAGATCACCACATCACCTTCTTTGATTGTTGCCACTGGCTCGCCATTCTCTACATGAACAATGGGTTTGATAAATTCGTCGGTTACACCCTCCGCATACGACTCTTCAACGGCTTTTACCATATCTTCGGCATCTTTGCCGAGTCCGTTGACCATCAGGTCATAGGCTTCTTTAACACGCTCCCAACGTTTGTCACGATCCATCGCGTAGTAACGCCCGATAATAGAAGCGATCTTCCCTCCGTTTGTCTTGAGATGGTCTTCCAACTGGCGGATAAAACCAAGACCGCTCTTGGGGTCTGTATCGCGACCGTCCATAAAGCAATGCACGAACGACTTCGTGATTCCGTACTCTTTAGAAATATCTGTCAATTTGAAGAGATGTTCCATCGAACTGTGTACGCCACCATCGGAAACTAATCCCAGGAAGTGAATTTGTTTGTCATTCTCCTTGGCATAACTATAAGCGCTTTTGATCTCCGGATTATCCAGAATAGTGTTCTGACGACATGCGATATTGATCTTTACCAAATCCTGATACAATACACGTCCGGCGCCGATATTCAAGTGACCGACTTCAGAGTTTCCCATCTGTCCATCAGGCAGACCTACATTTTCTCCGGAAGCCTGTAACTGAGAATGTGGATACTCCTTCAATAAACGGTCCCAATAAGGCGTTGGCGTACTTGAAATAACATCGTTTTTACGGCCGCTGCCGATCCCCCATCCGTCACAGATAACTAAAAGCGCTTTCTTATTCATGATTGTATATCATTTATATTGTTTATATTTTTGTGCTGTTTTTCGGGCGCAAAGATACACAATTCCAGTGTATTTCCACTTCCCCGGGATGACTTTTAGACAGATGAACGAAAAGAAATGGTTGGACAAAGAGTTAGGAGTGATTACACTAAAAATCTCTTCACGCTATAAACGCTATACGCTAAAAATCAAGAATGGGGCGGTAACTGCGACAATGCCCGTCGGAGGCAGCGAACAAACCATGCATGAATTTATAGAGAAAAACCGTTTGAAACTACAAACGATCCTCCAAAAAGCTCCTGTCGTCCGGAATCTGGATGAAACGACTACTCTTCAAACGGCTACTTTTCGCCTATCGATTCAACGAGGGCAACAATCAAAGGCATCCATTACGCTGCATGACGGTTTATTGACAGTCATTTGCCCGCAACATATTCGTTTTGAGGAAGAACGGGTGCAGGAATGGTTACGGGAAGTCCTTAAAAACGTATTCCGCCGGGAAGCCAAACGGGTATTGCCTGAAAGGTTGAGCCGGTTGGCTCAACAATACCGCTTCTCTTATTCCGGGGTGCGTATCAACAGTAGCCAAACGCGTTGGGGGAGTTGTTCGACGCGCAGAAGTATCAACCTCTCCCTCTATCTGATGCAACTTCCCTGGCATTTGATCGATTATGTACTATTGCATGAACTTTGTCACACTGTAGAGATGAATCACAGTGAACGATTCTGGCAGTTAATGGATCAGGTGACTGATGGAAAAGCCAAACAATTGCGGAAGGAGTTAAAGGCTTTTACGCTTATTTAGAGGATACTTTTGTTTTTTTTATGCAATTATGTAACTATTTCTGTTTTCTATTCGTCTTATGAGTAAACAATAGCAGGAAAGGCCACCCTGCAGAAAAAAAATAATTCATAATGATACGAATAATAAGTTTATTCATACTGATATCCAGTATGATACAGGGAGTATTTGCTCAAAATTTAACGATAAAAGGACAGGTAAAAAATGCTCAAAATAAAGAGAATCTGGAATTTGCAAATGTTATTCTGCAAACAACAGACTCAGTCTTTATACAAGGGACAATCACCAATGAAAAAGGAGAATACTCCTTAGAAAAGTTCCCCTCCGGAAATTATCAACTCCAACTATCAAGTCTGGGTTTTAAAACCCGGTATATTCCTTTAAACGAAGTTGCAGAAGACAGACATCTTGAGGTCTTTTTTCTGGAGGAAGATGTGATCTCACTCGAAAGCGTTACGGTCAGCGCATCCAATATTAACAGTAAATCCGACCGGATGTTGGTTCACCCTTCAGAACGACAAGTGAAATCCTCTACAAATGGAATTAATCTTCTTCAACAGTTGATGCTACCTAAGGTGCAGGTCAATCCGTTATTCAATGAGATCAAACTGCCCGGCGGAGGTGAAATCCAATTACGGATCAATGGGGCTAAAGTTGAGATCCAGGATATTATAGCACTCAACCCGACTGAAATTATCCGGATTGAGTATCATGATAATCCAGGGTTGAGATATGGTAATGCAGAAGTGGTGTTAGACTATATCGTACATCGTCCGGAGACAGGCGGAAACTTGGGGCTAGACTTGAATGATGCCGTTGCTGCAGCTTGGGGAAACAACTCTATCAATGCTAAAATAAATCACAAAAAATCGGAATTTTCGATGAATTATGGGATCAGCCACCGCGACTTTTACCGTATGTGGCGCGATAACAAAGAACGTTTTACCTTCGAAGATGGCTCTATATTAGAACGTAAAGAGGTCGGAGAACCCGGGCATGGCGAAATGTATTGGCAAAACCTGAATGCTACCTATAGTTTGATAGAACCGGAGAAGCGGATGTTTAATGCTACCGTTCGTTATCATACAAACCGAACATTACACTGGGACTATCATGGTCAATTATTCAATCAGGCCAATCCGAATGATGCGGTTCATATGATCGATAATTCGTCCAATAAAACCCACCGCCCGGCTGTTGACCTTTATTATCAACAACAGTTAAAAAACGATCAAACCCTCGTCTTCAACCTGGTTGGGACGTATAATTACACCGATGAAACACGCTTCTATCAGGAAAGTCGCGAAAAATTGATCTTAACCGATATAAACAACTTGGTCAAAGGCAATAAATATTCCGTTATCGGAGAAGGTATTTATGAAAAAAAATTGGGGAACTACCGCTTAAGCGGAGGCATACGGTACAATCATTCGTTTTCGGATAACAGTTATAAAAACGGACATGACTATACCACTCAAATGGATCAATCCGAAGCTTCCGCGTATATCGAATTCAAAGGAAAGCAGCAAAACCTGGATTATACCTTAGGAGCAGGTATCAGCCGCAACTGGTTCAGCCAGAAAGGGCAGGGAGATGGGTATGAAAATTACACGTTCAATCCACGTATTGTGCTTCACTATACATTACCGGGGCAATCCTATATCCGTTTACGAGGAAATATCAGTAACTCATCCCCTTCGCTATCGAATATGAGTAAGGTGGAACAAACGATAGACTCTTTGCAGATTCAGCGTGGAAATCCGGATCTGAAACCTTTCATGCGCTACCGGACTGATCTGACCTATGAAATTCAGAAAGGGATTTTTCATGGCAACTGGATGACCGGCTACGACTACCAACCGGATGCAATCATGGATGAAAAATACCGGGAAGGGAATAAAATTATACAGACCTGGGATAACCAACGCAGCTGGCAGCGATTAGAGAGTCGATTGACATTGCGGGTTGGTCCGATAAAAGATCTTCTTCAGGTAGCTGTCACGGGAGGGGTAAATCATTATATCAGCAAAGGCAACACATACGCACATGAATATACCAACTGGTATACCAACGTAAGCCTTTCAGCCTCCTACAAAAAACTAATGCTGGCATTCAATCTGGAGACCAACTGGAACTGGTTCTATGGCGAAACCATGAGTGGAGGGGAGAATATCCATATCCTTATGTTGAGATACAATCACAAGAATATGGCCTTTACAGCTGGGATGTTTAATCCGTTTGCAGATAATTACAAGCAGGAATCGGAAAACAGATCACAGTATGCCTCCTATAAACGAGCCAATTATATCAAAGAAAGTTCACGTTTATTATTGTTCCAGTTCAGCTATAACTTCTCTTTCGGAAGATCCTTTAAAGGCGGTCAGAAAAAAATAAATAACAGCGATGATGATTCGGGTGTGATGAGCACAGGAAAATAACTATTTAATTTTTAAGTTGAGTGGAATGGGGTGGTCGTGAGATTACCCTTTTCTATTGAAACAAAAACCATCACGTCGCTGTCGGTTTTTTGGAAGCATTCAATGACTTTTCTGTTAGAGGTACCTCTAAAATGTTTTACACCTACCTCTAAATGAATTTAGACGTACCTCTAAATTTGTTTAGACGTACCTCTAACAAAAAACAGAGGTAGGTGTAACAAAAAAGGGATCAGCAAACTGTTTTTATTTCTATAGGATGATGTAGAAAAAAGAAGGTGGATTTTTCAGATAATACTTCAGTATAATCATAAAAAAGTTTAAATAAATAAATGTAATTAACTGATAATGAATGGGAATATTGGGTTTTGTATGAAAGCAAAATGAGCGAATGGCCGAGCCTTTACAAGAGGTATCGGGTGGTAAGAACAGAAGTTAGAGATTATTGCATACATTTGTCTCATGAAAAAACAACACTAAATAATTCGATAAACATGAGACACTTCTTTTTACTGCTGTTTGCCTTAAATCTCTTTTTAGTATGTAATGTAAGCGCACAAACAGCTTATTCTGCCGAACGTCTATCAGGATATACGCAGGCCGAACGTTTTGCCGGAGATAAATTATCAACGATGTTGTTTTCGACGTCGATAGATCCACATTGGTTTCAAAAAGGGAATCATTTCTGGTATGCATATAAAACCAGTGAAGGGAAAGCTTGGTATGTTGTAGACCCGAATGCGCGCACCAAGCGCTCTTTATTTGACCTGGATAAGCTGGCGGCTCAACTGACTGAAATCGTCAAAGATCCGTTTACAGCACAGCAATTACCTATCGAGGAACTGGAAGCAGGGGAAGACGGACATTCGTTTACGTTCCAGATCAAATCGTCAAAAGACGCGCAAAAAGATAGTACCGATAAAAGTAAAGAGAAAGAAAAGGAGATTTTCTTCTTCGCATATGATTATCGGACACAACAACTGACTCATTTGAAAGATAAAAAGAAAACACCTAAACATCCGGACTGGGCTTCTGTCTCTCCGGATGGAAAAACAGTGGTTTATGCGAAAGATTTAAATCTTTACCGTATGTCACGTGAAGATTATGAAAAACTGAAAAAAGATGATAAAGATAGTACTGTTACCGATATTCAACTGACAACCATTGGCGTAGAACATTTTGGTTTCGGGCAGCCACGTTATCTGTTAAATACAGATACACTTCTGAACGGTAAACGGCGGAAAGCAGATGGTATAGTCTGGTCGCCCGATTCCCGGTATTTTGCCGTTACGCTGACTGATAATCGTCCGTTAAAAGATCTTTGGGTCATCAATGTGATGGCTGAACCTCGTCCCACACTCGAGTCGTACAAATACCAAATGCCTGGTGAGAAAGAGTCGCCTAGACAGTATCTGTATCTGTTCGATATGGCCGATAACAGTTATAAAGAGATTAATACCAACGCCTTTAAAGACCAGACCATCCGTCTGGCCCGTAAACCGAGTTTACAGAAACAGCGCGATATGAAGGATCAGCCTGATTGTTGGTTGGGCGATGAGCACCGTTTTTTTCTTACACGTATGAGTCGTGACTTACACCGAATCGATATTTGCTCGTATACAATAGGTGCAGATACAATCTGTCCGATCATCGAAGAACGGATGAATACCTATATCGAAGTACGACCACTGGCCGCTATCAATAGCGGGAAAGAGTTGATCCACTGGAGCGAACGCGACGGTTGGGCACATCTTTATCTGTATGATGACCAAGGGAATTTAAAGAACCGCCTGACATCAGGCTCCTGGCATGTAGACCAGATTGTCAAAGTCGATGAAGCTAAACGTGTCGTTTATTTTATCGCAAACGGAAAGGAAAAAGAGGAAAACCCGTATTACGAACATTTCTACCGGGTCAATTTGGATGGTAGTGGTTTGCAGATGGTTTCAGCTGGTGACTATTTCCATGAAGTCCATATGGATGATAACGGACAGTTTATCGTGCATAACTATTCCCGCATCAATACCATCCCTGCTTCTGATCTGCTCGATAACAACGGACGGAAAGTCATGGAGTTGGAAAAGAGTGATTTTTCACAGCTGCTGGCTGCCGGATATCAATTTCCCGAACCGTTTAAAGTCAAAGCGAAAGACGGGGTGACGGATCTGTATGGAGTGATATATAAACCGTTTGACTTTGATTCAACCAAGGTCTATCCGATAATTGATTATGTCTATCCTGGTCCGCAGGTGGAGGCTACCCGTTATCCGTTTACTCTTATGAATGTGCGTACCGACCGTCTGGCACAGGCCGGATTTATTGTGGTATCGGTTGGAAACCGGGGAGGACATCCGAGTCGTTCGAAATGGTATCATAACTATGGATATGGCAATTTGAGGGATTATGGATTGGAAGACCAGAAAGCAGCTATTATCCAATTGGCCGACCGGTATAAGTTTATCGATATTCACCGTGTAGGAATTCATGGACATTCGGGAGGTGGTTTTATGTCGACCGCTGCCCTGTTGCAATTTCCCGATTTCTTTAAAGTAGCCGTATCTTGCGCCGGAAATCATGATAATAAGATTTACAATCGCTGGTGGAGTGAGACTCACCATGGAGTGAAAGAAGAGATCACAGAAAAAGGGGATACAACATTTATATACAGTATCAAGAGTAATCCCGAACTGGCCAAACAATTGAAAGGAAATCTGTTGCTTATTCATGGAGATATCGACAATAACGTACATCCGGGTAATACCATGCGTGTGGTAGATGCGCTGATCCGTGCAAACAAACGTTTTGATATGCTTCTCTTACCGCAGCAGCGTCATGGTTTCGGCGATATGAATGAGTATTTTTATTGGCGTATGGTCGATTACTTCTCCGAACATTTACTGGGAAAATCGGAAAAATCGGTAGATATCCCGAAGAGATAGGATCTCTCTAACTCTTGTTGTATTCAACTCTAAAATGATTAAAACAAGGAAGGCCGCTCCTCCCGGAGCAGCCTTCCCAACCACTTTTTTTCAATAAGATTTACATCTTAAAACAACACTTTTTCTTTTTGTTTATATATATAATTTTGGATTAGTAATTAATACGTCAGAATAGAAATACAATCCCCATTTTCTTTCACCGTTGCAATTTTGTTTTTGTCGTTCTGGCTGAAATAAAATAGGTAAGACACCTCTTGGCCGTTATCCATCACGCGGATGTCGCTAACTGCGGCATGGCCATAAGAAGATGCTTTGAATTTGTTCATCACCTGAGCAGGTACTACCTCTTCTTCTACCACCCAGAATGTAGAGATCCAGTTGTACTCCTGATCCAAAGCAATCAGTTTGAAAACATTGTTGCTGTCGATCACACCTACCTTGGCACTCAATGAATCATCCCAGTAATCCAATACCTGGAAATCATTGAACATCCCGTTAATGGTACGGCTTACTTGTGAAGGGATTACAACAGGTGCTTCCGATTCAGTGGCTGTACTGTTTTTTGTGCGGATCAGGTCACCGGCTAAAGAGAGGTATACGTTCAACACTTCCGAGTTGTTGCTTACTTTCACCATATAGATATCCGATGTGTTTGCTCTTTCAAGGATATAGGCGTTTAAGAGGCTGTAATCCGCATATGCGCTTGTGGCTAATGTTCTTTTTACCGATTGGTTCAATGTTTGGTAAGCAACAGTTGTTTGAGCAGATTCCATGTTTCCTTTCTGGCTGAACCATGCTTTTACAACTGAGGCGTTCTCAGAGAAGCTGGCTGTGTAATAGCCGTTTTCGATAGTCCATTTTACGCTTTTAGCATTTGGGAACTGAATATCCATCGCTCTTAATACGTTCTCGTTAGGAGTCATTGCCGATGGAGTGGTAGATACAGTTTGGTCGGTTAGTGGTAAGCTTTCGAAATGTTCGTCAGAAGAACAGCTTGTAATAAATAATGTAACGATAGCTAAAACGAATAATTTAAAAAATACCTTAGTTGCCATGATGTAATAAATTTGAAAAATTAGTGGTTGTTGTTTTACTCATTCGTGCCTTAACACGATGCAAATATAGGGGGGCGACGGAAGGTGAGAAATTCTGGAAAAGGAAAAATAGGTTACAAATCGTAATTTGTCGGAATCTACCAAAAACGGCCTGAAAATGAATAGAATCTACAACTCATTCAAGTTGTAAATCCTAACTTTTACAAGTTGTGATTACAATTTTCAAGTAATGAGAGGGAGGAGGAAGAGGGAAAAGAGAAACGGGAGGGGCAATTCTGTTATTTTGCTTTTGTGCGTGAGTGATTCGTGACATAAATGAGGGAAAACAGCTTTTCAGCTAACGCGTACCCTGTTTATTTTTAATCAAATAGAGGCTCAACTTACAGATTTTAGACAAAATATCGACACTTTTTGCCGGTTTGTTCTGGTTCATCTCCCCAATTTCCCCTGGAGATTTTAAAAATGATGCAGATGATCTTGGAAAAGCATCTAAATAGTTCGAACCAATCATCAGCATCATTTTTTTAAGGGTCGGAAATGGGGAAAAAATGGATCAAAAACAGTCCTTTTTTTCTCTGGAAGGAGGATTTTTTCAGACCTGCAAAAATAGGCAAGAGAAAATGATAATCAACCGATCTAGCAAAAATAAACCCCAAATCACGGCGTTTCTTCGGAGCGCCTTGCCGTTTGGCTTAAATAAACGGATGACGGAGGGGTTAAAATGACAAAATGCTCACATTGACACATTGTAATCTTGCTCAGATTAAGATCCTGCCTACAAAAGGTAGATTAATTACATATCATTAGATAATCTATCACAATTTTATATCATTATTATTATACTAATATAATCCCATTACATATATGCAAATTGCAATTTTCAATATATATATTCTCATAGATATTACATGATCAATAAATACAGAACAAAAAGTTACCGTTAAAGATTATTATTTATATCTCATATTTATGTAGAATACTTACAATTATTACTAATACAATACACATGACATATAATATCTTAAAAGATGTTGTTAACATTAAGCCATATGTATAACATCCTTATTTACAAATATTTTAAAATATAATTATGAAAATAAATGCGCTAATACATAGTAATTTTTTTATTATGTACTTCGCATTATCCAAGCATTAGTATCAAAAGGTGATTCAATTGAAAGCAAATCTAATAGAAGATATAGCTTCAACTTAAGAAAAAGGAGAAAATAGTCTTTATGTGTTAATTTAAATTAAAAACACATCAGAAAGGGGGAGTTATGAATAAAACGGATTCAACTCACATTATTGATCAAAAGGATTCCAGATTGGAACGGTATCGGAAAAAGGCATCGTAATACGTTTGGTTGAAAGTTGATAGCCGGCAACAATGCCATACCCATTAGCCACATTGCTGTAGGCGGCCATCGGCTCACGCAAAGATTCGATGTCCCATCCGTTCAGATAAAAGGTCCATACCGCTTTCATGTATTGATAATAAGGCTCTGAGACAGAGAGTAAGATAAAGTCGTAGTGAACAATCGCTGTTAAGGCATCACTCTGATAGGAATAGGTATTATACGCCGACAGGGTCGATTTTAAGGCGTATTCACGTCCATCAATCAAATCATCCGAAAAGGCGCCAAAACTGTAAAAAGAATTTATTTTTTCAGGGAGTGGATTGTTACTCATCGGATTAAGTATAGGATCGTCGCACGACACATGAAAACCATCAACTTCGGTCATATAATTACCATAATTCGCATACCCGAAAGCATTGAAGAGATGGCTATAATAGTGATTTCCAAACATTCCGACTTCATTTGTCGTTGTGATAAGAGTGTCTCCTTTATGGTATTCGGTCACCCGCCGGACCAGGAAACGGTAATAATTTTTTTCACCGGATTTGTCCCTGAATCGCATAGAACAGATCAGTGACTCGTCGTCAGACTGGTCATCAACAGCCCTCCCACTGATTGTATCTACAGAGAGAATTTCCGTATAATCCGGCAGAGTCGTTTCTCCACGAACAACGTCAAATCCAGGCGCTTCGGCGACAATCTCCAGCTTATCTCCCGCTTCCACCCGACAGCCGGGCAAGGCATACAGTCCTTTAACAGATAGTGTATCCTCTTCATGGCGATCAACCGGTTGCATCGTACCTCTATATACATTATTAATATATACATCTATCTTCACCGAACCGACTTCTACTTCCCATTGCTTATCTGTAATGAACCAACTCTTTGTGACATGTGCACTCACATCCTTATCCGGAGAAGCTGATGTATACAAAACCAGCTTAGGAGGGCTCGGATCTATTTTTATCCGGATCTCCGGATTGCAGGAGATAAATAGGATCAGGAATACTGCCGGGAATAGGGTATGTACGAATCTCATCATTGTCAGAACTTATACGTATACGAAAACGAAGGTACGAAATTAAAGATTGTCGTCTTATAGAGTTTCACCTCCCACTCTTTACCCGAGTAAGTCACAACAGGTTCAACTGCAATGGGATTGTCTTTCAGGTAAGCATTATATATACTGAAATTCCATATACCCATATTACCACTCTTCTTGGGGCGGTAGATGTTTATCCCCAAATCCAACCGGTGATAAGGGGGCAACTGGTAATTATTCCTTTGATCTGATCCTGAGAGGATAATACGATAATCATCTCCCCAGTAGATATGACCGGGAAGTTGTGAGGGTGCAAGATAATAGTCGGTCAGAAGTGTGATACGGTTGCCGGAAGCAAAGATCCAGTTTGCATTGAGTTCGACTTTCTCTGATAAGCGATGTGAGATGACCAGATCCACTTTATGGCGGTTATCATATTTTGAAGAAAACCACTCCCCCTTATTAATGCCGGTATCATTAAACCGCCTGTTACTCCAGGATAAGGTATAGGCCAACCATCCCCGGGTTTTCCCGGTATTCTTGCGAATCATCAATTCCGTCCCGTATGAACGCCCTTCACCCAAGGCAACACGCTTCTCCCAATTCGGGAAGGAAGATATTATCGAAGAGGCATCTTTATATTCAAGGATATTGTCTGTTGTTTTATAGTAACCCTCAATCGACAAATCATATTGTTTGGCTAAATCAGCATACAATCCTGCAGAAAAATGATGAGACGCTATCGGGGGGATACGCTTGGTCACCGGGACCCATAAATCAGTCGGCAAATTTATAGACGTACTTGATAGCTGATGGACATACTGGTTCATTTTTGAATAAGAAATTTTAACAGATATTTCCGGACGGATAAGGTATCGCCCGGAAATACGCGGCTGAAATGAATGATAAGTACTCCCCTGAACATGGAAGATCGTATGTCTGAAGCCGCCTCTGAGCCATATCCGGTCGTTCAATAAAAGTTCGTCTTCTGCATAAAAAGAGAGTTCATGACCCCGGATAAAAGGGTCATTGAAGACTGTATCGGTAGAATATTGGCTGATTGAATCTTTTGTCCACGATTCCATCTTGTTCAGCCCCGGCCGAAAAAAATGAAGCAGGTAATCAGTACCTGCCCGTATGCGATGCTTTTCATGTAAACGAATCTCAAAATCCGCTTTAATGCTGAGATCCTCCATCCGCGATCGATAATCCTGAAAGTTATAATAGATCTGCTTCTTTTCATGGAATCGATTTTCTGTTTGCATCACCCGCGATCGATATCGGCTGTAACCTATTGTAAAATTGGCAAATAGATTATTATTAAACACATAATTCCAGTTCATTGAACCGACAAGATTACCCCATCGCCAACGAAACAAATCTTCATCTTTTGTTTCGTACTTCTCCCCCGATTTAAAATTATCATCACCCATGTAAAAGATCAACCGCATCTGACTTTTATCTGAGAATGAATGATTTAACTTCGCATTAATATCATAAAAATAATAACCGGCAATCAGCTTTCTGGTCTTTTTACGGTTGGTCGCCGAAAGTACAGAGGCAACAATCAAGTCCGGCCATGTACGTCGCACAGAGAAATTGAACGATGAACGACCCTTTATAATCGGCCCTTCCAGATTTGCTTTGGCTGAAATAAGACCTAACGACAGACTTCCATGATACTGCTGACGATCGCCATCCTTCATCCGCACATCAATCACTGATGAGGCACGGCCACCGTATTGAGCCGGAAAAGCTCCTTTGTAAAAGGTTGTATTCTTCAGAGCGTCAGCATTAAAGGCTGAAAAAAAACCACCCAGGTGGCTCACATGATAGACCGGATTTCCATCGACCAGATATAGATTTTCGTCGCCATTCCCCCCTCGCACATAGAGCGCACTCATCCCTTCCATCCCTTGCGCTACCCCAGGCAGATGCTGAAGTGTCTTCACCAGATCCGGTTCTCCGAGCAGAGTGGGCATCGAAGTAATATTGGAAATAGAAAGATCTGTTTTTCCCGGAATAGAGGTAACTATATCTTTATCAATACTTTCCCCTTCTATCAGGATCTCTCCTAACCGTCCGGATGCAGGTAAAAGTATTTCTAAAAGCGTATCCTTTTGTAAGATAAAATTGATCTCCCTCGGTTCATAGCCTACATAAGAAGCCCGTAAATGTACTTTTCCAGCAGGCAAAGTAAGGCTAAAAAAGCCATAACTGTTTGATACAGAACCATTATTAGACCCTTTGTCCAATAAAGATGCACCCAACAAACTTTCATACGATACTGAGTCCCGAATAAACCCGCTAATGGTGTATTGAAAACCACTCTTTTTTAGGATAATATATTTTCCGGTAATTTTATAGGCAAAAGGTAACGATGAAAAGAGCCGTTTTAGACAATATGACAACGATTCTTCCGACGCAGAAAAAGAAATTTTTTGGAAATCTTTTACGATCGAAGATTCATACGAAAATGTCATATTAGACTGTTTTTCAATTATTAACAGCAACTCTTCAAGAGGAATATTGTCCACTTCCACGGTAATCAAGGCGGCTGCCCTTGAAAATTGGGCTTTTAACCCCCAAAACATACCGGTGAATAGGGAAAAAATTAGTATCAAAAAGAGTCGTTGCATGCGTTGTTTTTATGGCTTAGAGACAACAGTCAGATGGGTATCCAGAGTCTGGTTAATAATAAAGAGTGTTTCTTCAAGAGATAAATCATTAAAAGTAGCCGTCAATTTCAAATCTAAAGATCCTTTTTCATTGATAATCTGCACATTAAAACATTCATTCAAATCTCTAATGACACGTTCAAGCGGTGTCTCATGGAAAATCAGCGTCTGTGTTTTCCAAGAAAGATAATTCATATCATTATCAGCTACCTGTATGGCTATTCTTTTATTTTCAGCATTGTATTCCGCTGACATACCGGCAGTTAAAAGGTTCTTATCTCCCTCCGAATGATCTTCAAATAGCACTTTCCCGCTCGCCACATTGATCTTTGTAGCCTCTTCCCGCTCTTCAATCTGAAAACTGGTACCGACTACCGTAGTGACTGTATAAGTCGTTTTAACAGCAAAAGGGCGCATTACATCCTGCTTTACCTGGAAAAAAGCCTTCCCATTCATCTCCACAGTACGTCTTTTCTGATTAAAATCCTTTCTATTATACTTGATTTTTGAATCTCCTGCCAACGATACCAAGGTACTATCAGGCAGATAAACGTCTTTAGATTGATTTGATAACGTATTGACTATCACCCAATCAGGCGTGTTTTTATGCATCAGATAAACTATTCCAAAGCCAATAAGCAATACAAATACTGCCGCAATTCCAGCTACATAACGACGCAAAGGTATACGCTTACGAATAGCAGATCCGGCAGCAAAACGTTTCCAGGCTTCATCCGTATTCAGCTTCTTCTCGTTATAATGTTTAGCGACAAAAGCGATACGTTGTTCAAATTTGTCCTGTTGCTCGTGACTCATAAAGCATTAAAATTATTTTCCGATTTTAAATTTATATCCAACTAATAGACTAACTGTGTGATATTTAGCATCAATTTGATCCCATTCAAATTCTTTGCCCAAAGAGATATCATATCCCAGATTCATCACCCATTGTTTCACTTCAACCCCCAAACTGGCCGTAGCTCCCCAATCAAATTTGTTACTGCCCGAATTCAGCTGCTTCGTATAATAGCCATAGCTACTATACCCGTAACCACCACTATAATAGTACTCTCCATAGCCATAAGAGGGCAGAAAAGCCCCATAACCGGGATAATAAACCCCATTTGGAGCCGATTCATTGAAATGGTACTCCCAGTTCGTCATTTCATATTTCTCGCCTACCTGCACCGCAAAATAAGGCCCGGCAGCTATATTTAACCTGACATCCTCTGCTACAGCAAAAGAAAACTGCCCCATAACGGGCAATTGCAGAAAATGACGGGTCAATTTTACCGCGGAGTTACCAAAAAACTCTTTTTCAGTATTCAAATAACTCAAATTATCGATCGAAAAGCCCCTTTGAGTATAATTAATTCCCGATTTTATCGAAAAAAAAACAGGTGTAAATTGATATTCCACCCCCAACCCAACTTTCACGCCGGCTCGCCATTTGTTGTAATCAACACTCTTGGCTGCAGTCAACCCTGCTTCTGTCGTTAAACTCCACTGAGCCTGTACGTTAGTAATAGCAAAAATCATCATCACAAGTAAAAAAATCCTTTTCATCTCTCCTGTTTTAGTCATAATTCATATCGTTTAATTCTATTATTATGACAACAAAAATGAAAAAACCCCTACCCGATGTGCCAAATTATCCGAAAAAAAACAGGTAAATACGCTTAGCACTCTCCCGTAATGTTTTCAGAGCCTTACCCATCTGATTCTCTACAGTTTTAATAGAAATAGTGAGTTCATCGGCAATTTCTTGGTATTTAAGACCATCTCTTTTGGATAATAAGAAGATTTTTTTTCGTTCTGGAGGGAGTTGATCGATCGCATTCCATAAACGGGCGTTCCGTTCGGCTAAAAAGACCTCTTCGTCACCAGAATAATCGGTCAAATCAGGGATTTCTTCCAACGAACGCTGTTCATTCATTGAAGTGATAAAAGAGAGCGATCTGTTTCGTACTGTCTGATACATATATGCTTTCAGATTCTCAATTGCCTGTCCTCCGGACAACTTGCCCCACACATCTGTAAATGCTTGTTGCACAACATCTTCAGCATCATCAATCTGCCCTGTATATCTGAGAGCAAACAGACATAAAGGTCTATACAATTCTTTAAATTGATGTTCAAATTCCACAGTCGAAAACAAAGCCATATATACTCATCGATAGGTTTAACCAATACAAAGTAAGACCCTTTTTCATTAACTATAGACAATTTCAGATAAATTATTACAGAATTAAGAAAAAGAAAGACAAAGAGATCGTGTATACTGATTTTTACCTATGTTTGCGGAATAAACAATTGATACTATCAGCATTATGGAACTCACACAACAGACGATCAACACCCTGAATGACTTGCTTTGGACGTATATATTGATCGGTTTATTACTCGGATGTGCACTATGGTTTACTTTTCGTTCCCGTTTTGTACAATTCCGTCTGTTGGGAGAGATGATTCGCCTATTAGGCGATTCCACCGCTAAAACGGCAGAAAAACAGATATCCTCCTTTCAGGCATTCGCCGTATCACTGGCGAGCCGTGTAGGAACAGGGAATTTAGCAGGAGTAGCGACAGCAATTGCTGTTGGAGGGCCAGGTGCAGTATTCTGGATGTGGATTATTGCACTTTTTGGCGCTTCCAGCGCATTTATTGAGTCTACACTCGCTCAATTATATAAAGTCAAAGGAAAAGATTCATTTATCGGTGGCCCGGCATATTATATGGAACGTGGTTTGGGAAAACGTTGGCTGGGTGTATTATTTGCCGTACTTATAGCCATCACGTTTGGTTTCGCCTTCAACTCCGTACAAAGCAACACCATATGCGCCGCATGGGAATCGGCATTTGGCATAAAGTCCTCCTATATGGGCGTTTTCATCACCATTTTTACCCTTATCATTATTTTTGGAGGTATTCAGCGTATTGCCAAAGTAAGTAGTATCATCGTACCAGCCATGGCATTAGGTTACATTGTATTGGCATTCGGAATCGTTATATTCAATCTGAATAAACTTCCGGGAGTCTTTGAGATGATTATCGGGAATGCTTTTGGCTGGGAGCAATTTGTCGGAGGAGGTGTGGGAGCCGCTTTAATGCAAGGGATTAAAAGAGGACTCTTTAGCAATGAAGCGGGAATGGGCTCGGCTCCAAACGTAGCTGCTACAGCAAGTACATCACATCCGGTCAAACAAGGATTAATACAAGCATTAGGCGTTTTCACCGATACATTGATCATTTGCACCTGTACCGCATTCATTATTCTATTCAGCGGAGCGCCTTTGGACAGTTCGATTAATGGCATTCAACTGACACAACAAGCTTTAACCAATGAAATCGGTGAAATCGGAACCATTTTTGTTGCCTTAGCCATTTTACTCTTTGCTTTCAGCAGTATCATCGGAAACTATTATTACGGCGAAGCCAATATCCGGTTTATTACGTCCAAACGATATATATTACAACTATACAGAGTCTTAGTCGGGGGCATGGTCTTATTTGGAGCCTTAGCCAGCCTGGATCTTGCCTGGAGTCTGGCGGATATCACCATGGGGTGCATGACCCTGTGTAACTTGGTCGCAATCATCCTGTTAAGCCGTCAGGCTTTCCTGCTGTTGAACGATTATGTCAGCCAGAAGAAAAGAGGAATAAAAAGTCCGGTCTTCGATAAAAACACGATCCCTGAACTGAAAGATAAAATAGAAAGCTGGTGATGCGCGTTCATGCGCGCAAATTGACAAGGGACAATTAGAAAGCCTTTATTAACAATAGATTAAATAAGAGAGTTGTTCGGGAATAAAGACCTCGTTTGCTGTATTACGAAGGTCTTCAGCAGTTAAAACATCGATTTTACCGGCAATTTCTTCCAAAGAACTATAAGAACCATGATGAAGGTAGTTTTTCCCAAGTCCCAGGAATAATCCCTCCCGATTATCCCTTGAAATAGCCATTTGAGCGATTATTTGGCGCTTAACCACAGCCATCTGGGAGGTAGATAATTTCTTTTCCTGCAACTCACGAAGGACTTTTTTGACTAATTGCAGCGCCTTTTCCAAGTGTTTCGGATCTGTTCCGAAATAAATCGAAGCCATTCCGGTATCCGTATAAGAGGTTATGTTCGATTCAATCGTATAAACCAGTCCATGACGCTCACGCAACATCAGATTAAGACGGCTATTCATTCCGGGGCCGCCCAATAGATTATTCAGGACAAATAAAGCCATCCGCTTCTCATCATACATGCTATATGCTCTATTTCCGATCAAAACATGCGCCTGATGGGTGTCTTTATCCATTCTGTTCGATGAAACCTTATATTCTGAGGGAGCAATACGTGCAGAATTGCCGCTATTCGCCGCAAGATTCAACGCGCCCGTCAAACGCTCAAGCGTTTTGACAAGCTGTTTAAACGGTTGCCGCCCCATAGAGAAAAAAACCATCTGTTCAGGCATATAAAAACGGTGCAAAAAAGAGAGACCGTCTTCTGGCGTATATCGCTCGATAGATTCCTGATTACCAAGAATATGATGCCCCAACTGATGCCCGGCAAAGATCTGATTTTCAAATTCATCATAAATCAATTCTGAAGGACTATCTTCATACGAATTAATCTCATCCAGAATCACTTCTTTCTCTTTTTCCAGTTCTTTCTGGGGAAAAGAGGAATGAAACACAATATCAGTCAATAATTCGACACTCCTGTTGAAATGTTCAGCCAAAAAGACCGAATAGACAAACGTCTCCTCTTTTGTTGTATAAGCGTTCAACTCACCACCTACGACCTCCATCCGGTTCAGGATATGCCAGGCCTTCCGCTTTGTTGTCCCCTTAAACAGCATATGCTCAACCAGATGAGCCATCCCGTGTTCATCATCACGTTCATCGCGCGTACCTGCATTAACTGCAAATCCACAGTAAGAAACAGGCGATTCCACCGGCAGATGAATAATTCGCAGGCCATTTTGAAGTTGATATGTATGATAGCGCATCTCTTTCATGTTGAATTGAAGCGCTAAGGTACAATATTTATCTTTAGTTGTAACAACCACCGAAAAGGTCCCTCCGAAATAGCCAACCGATCTAAAAAAGTGTCCAAATTCATCATTCTTAATCTCCCGTTTTTACGAACATCGTCACTGTTTTTCTTTTCTTTTCAGAAGAGGAACGCTATTTTTGCTTCAGAAAAAATCATTTGACAATTGTCGAATAAACAGTTGATAGCTATCGAACGATCATTTCATAATTATTGAATACTCGTTTGACAATTGTCGAATGAATATTTCAAAAAAAATAATTCATTTTTTGTATTCAATCATTTTTATAAACCCCTTTAATCAACCAAAACAATGAGTTTAAAATTCACCTTACACAAAACTCCTGTTCCCAAAAACAGGGAAAAAGAGAAACTACAACATGCACGAATCGTATCCAACGGGACCATGGACATGGAAAAAATGTGCAAGTTAGTATCCGCCGGCAGTTCATTTTCTTCGGCCGATGTCAAAGGAATCCTTGAGGCGTTTACCCATTGGATGAGTATTTACCTTTCAGACGGCACTCATATCCATCTGGAAGGGATCGGGCACTTCTTTCCGACACTCCGCAGCAGTTATCTGGATGTCGAAAACGGGGAAAAAGCGCTGAGTATCGCCATAGACACCGTCGGTTTCCGCTGTTCGTCCCGCTTGAAAAAACAGTTGCGCCAAGCGACGCTTGAACGCATCATCCCCCCTAAGGGCAAACGAATGAGTCAGGAAGAGCGGCAGGAGAACATTTTATCTTATCTCCTGAAAAATGAGTATATCAGCTGTACAGGAGCAATGGGTCTTAACCATTGCACGCGATATACCGCCTTGGACGATCTTAAAACATTGATTGCGGCGGGGAGAATACGCTGCGTCGGACGCACCCGACAAACGGTGTATATCATGCGTAACTGATTATAAACCCTTTAATTCTATCATAATATGGAATTAGTGACCGGTCGGAAAAGTCCATCTTCTATTCAACATAAAATTCACGAAATAAGAGGAGTAAAAGTCATGTTAGACTTTGATCTGGCGGAGATGTATGGTATTTTAACAAAACGACTGAAAGAGCAGGTCAGGCGTAATATCGAACGTTTCCCCGAAGATTTCATGTTTCAATTAACTCAATCTGAATGGGATGAACTGGTCGCAAATTGCGACCAGTTGCCACAACAAATAAAACACTCTTCTATCATTCCTACCGCATTCACCCAGGAAGGAGTTGCCATGTTGTCGGGAGTATTGCGTTCACCTATAGCAATACAAGTGAATATAACTATTATGCGTGCTTTTGTTGCATTACGTAATATGTTAGTTGTTGCCAAAGAAGAAAATAAACTACCAGAACTGATAAAACGTATTGAAACATTGGAAGAGATAAGTGAAGAGACATTAGCGACTATCAACGATCTTTCGGAAGAGAACCGGCGTGAGTTGGATGAAATCTATATCGCGCTTTCCGAACTTGCCTCCCGGCAGAAAACACTTTCCAAACCCCGTAATCCCATCGGGTATACGAAAAAACAATGATTAATTAAGAAAAAAGAGGTTTTCGCAGTTACTTGTATGTGTTTTTTTTACCCTAAAAAAAACAGCTGTTTTTGTATTTCACTCAAAAAAACTACTTTTGTTGCGGATTAAACTCTCTATCCGAGTGAAATTAGAAAGGCAAAAACGGATCTTTACCGCATGGATGCTGTTGTTTTGTCTGCTTCCTTTGGCAGTGACAAAGATAACGCACCACCATGATCACCATGCAGGACATACCTGTACGGAGATGCATACACATATATATGATCATGATTCAACAAATGCGGAAGATTCAACATCACATGACCATTCCGATGATTCGGATCATTGTGAGATCTGCCAGTTTATCCTCTCACCTTTCCTGGCTCTCCAAACAGAGCCTTTTCAATCATTCCTGACACTTCTCTCCATAGAAGAGTCTTTTTGTCTGAGCGAAGGAACATCCGTTTCGGCTCATAGCTATTCTTTACGGGCTCCGCCTGTTGTTTGATTGACTACCAATTTTTGTGATTTTAAGTTGCCGGGGGATAATTAGGTTTTCCGGGAACAAGTTTATCTACAAACAGATATTCAATTCAAAAAACAGCTATGCGTTTAAAATATGCTGTGGCATGGATCATATGCTGGTCTTCCGGTATATTACATGCCCAACAGACCGACACGCTGATGGAGCAGTCGATCAAAGAAATAATCATCACGGAGAACTACCGGATGGCGCGAAACAAACAAGTAACCGTACCGTTGGAAATGGCCGGAAAAGCCTTTCTGGAAAATCATTTTTCGGGTAACCTGATGCAGACACTCGAGCGGTTGCCGGGTGTTCAGTCGATGGATATCGGTTCGGGCTTTTCCAAACCGGTTATCCGGGGGATGGGATTCAACCGCGTTTCGGTGACCGAGAACGGGATCAAACAGGAAGGACAACAATGGGGCGCTGATCACGGCCTGGAAATCGATGCTTTTAATGTCGAGCAGGTGGCTATCCGCAAAGGACCGGCCTCATTGCTCTACGGGAGTGATGCCATGGGTGGGGTAGTTGAAATAACTCCGGCAGCACCTCCGTTCGACGATCAGTTTTATGGAGAAGTGGCTTTACTGGGTAAATCGGTCAACGACCTATTGGGCGGTTCGGTGATGGTGGGTCTAAAAAAAGGGAAATTCCATACCAAATTGCGCTTTTCCGAACAACATTTTGGGGATTATCGTGTACCGACCGACCATATTGTCTACCTGACGCAACATATCCCAATCGCCAATAAACGGTTGAAAAACACCGCCGGTTTGGAACGTAATATCAGTTGGCTGGGCGAATACCGCAATGGCCGGTATATGAGTAGTTATTCGGTCAGCAATGCCTATCAGAAAGTCGGGTTCTTCCCCGGAGCGCATGGTATCCCTGATGCGTCGCGGGTAAAAGATGATGGCGATTCGCGGAATATCGATCTCCCTTACAGTAAAGTCAATCATCTGAAAGCGACAACGCGCCAGCAATATTCCTGGGACAACCTGTTGTTACAGTGGAACCTGGGGTATCAGAACAATCACCGGGAAGAGTGGAGCAGCTTCCATACCCATTACGGCACGCAGCAGCCACCGGTGGTTGACCCTGATAAAGAGTTGATGTTCAACCTGAACACCTTCAGTTCGTCTGTCAAACTACAATTGTTTGGCTCGTCTACTTGGAAACATACGGCAGGTTGGGATATCCAATATCAACAGAATACCATCGGCGGCTATTCATTCTTGTTGCCGGAGTATAAGCGGCTAACGACCGGTTTTTTCTGGTTGACTGATTATCAGGTCAAAGAAGGATTAACGATCAGTGGTGGATTGCGCTATGATTTCGGTCATATAAACAGTAATGAGTTTATAGATACACATCTGGCAGAATACCTTCGCAAACAAGGTTATCCGGAAGAAGAGGTTACAGCGAACAGTATCCGCAGTCACGCGGTAGACCGTTCGTTCGGTGACTGGTCGGGCTCGGTTGGCGTAGTTTGGACACCGGTTGAAGGACATTTGTTAAAGGCGAATATCGGTCACAGCTTCCGTCTGCCGGGAGCCAACGAGTTGGCATCCAATGGAGTTCATCACGGTACGTTCCGCCACGAACAAGGTTATATTTCACTCGACTCGGAAAAAGGCTGGCAATTTGACTTGGCCTATACCTGGAATAGATCCTGGGGCAGTATACAATTTTCTCCTTTTATCTCCTGGTTCAGCAACTATATCTTCCTGCATCCCAGCGGGGAATGGTCTATCCTACCCCATGCCGGACAGGTATACCGGTATACCGGAGCAGAAGCGCTTTTTGCCGGAGCAGAAGCCAGTGTGGAAGTTTTTCTGACCAAACAACTGACATACTCCCTGACAGGGGATTATGTCTATACGTATAACTGCGACGAACATATCCCATTAAGCTTCTCGCCGCCTGCCTCTGTCCGGAACAGTCTGACCTGGCAATATAAAAAATTACAACTCTTTGGTGAGTATCATTATATCGCCCGGCAAAACCGGGTAGACCGCAATGAAGAACCTACTCCGGAAGCGCATCTGTTTAATGCCGGAGCCTCCTATTCATTCTCTCTTGGTAAAGTAGAACCTGTAATCACCTTATCGGCAAAGAATCTGTTGAATAAACGTTATTACAACCACTTAAGTTTTTACCGGAGAGTAGAAATCCCAGAACCTGGACGAAATTTTCAGGTGATGATTAAAGTACCTTTTAATAGTTTTTTCAAATAAAATTAAATGATTATACATATGAAAACAAGAACATTTTTTACCCTGTTGAGTTTAGTCGTAGCATTCGTTTCGTTTAACTCCTGTGACGATGATGGAGATACGAGCAAACCGGTTATTCAGATCATACAACCGGAAGATGGAGCGGAATTACTCATTGGCTCAACTCTCCTTGTGAAACTGGAATTAAGCGACAATGAGGCATTACGCTCCTACAGAATAAATATCCATGATGCAGCAGGACATTCACACGGAGAAGGAATCCATGAAGAGGAGGAGGAAGATGATGACGAGCATGATGAACATGCAGAAGAGGATCACAAAGAAAACCCTTTCTCTTTTGATAAATCCTGGGATGTATCGGGAGATAAAGCGACCGTTGAGCAACAGATCACTATTCCTAAAGATGTATCACCCGGCAAATACCATATGATCGTTTTCTGTTCTGATATTTCAGGGAATGAGGGGCAGGCTGTAAGGAGTATGACCTTTTTGATTCAATACGAATAAAAAAATAAAGGATGTCCCAAAAGTTAGAAAGATATTTAATGTCGTTATAAATTGTAAGTTCAAAAAAGTCCTCTGGACTTTAATGTGCATAACCCCGGGTGAAACCCAGTCATGTTCGGAAGAAGTTTGTCGTTTTTTACGAAAGTATATATTTCTTTCTGTTATGGATAACTAGGTAGTTATCAA
>NZ_JARXWG010000031.1 GCF_029893105.1 Parabacteroides sp. PF5-9
GGGCTTTTTTTGTTGATAACTACCTAGTTATCCATAACAGAAAGAAATATATACTTTCGTAAAAAACGACAAACTTCTTCCGAACATGACTGGGTGAAACCCGGGGTAGGTCATCAAACGCATTCGCATCAACCCTGATAAGGGTTGAACCCTCTTTGGGGTTCTATAGTAATGATTACCTGCCCCGGGTTTCACCCGGGGGTATGCATCTTTTATCCCTCGCGGGGTAACTGCTTACCACTTAAAGATAAGATGTACTTTTTGGACACCCTCTTTTGAATATATGCAATTAATAATCATCGATATTAGTTACAGCCAAAACAAATTCGCCACCTCTTCTTACCATTTTAGGGACGACTCCGTTTATCGTTTTGATATTCACATCGACGACTACATGCTGCTGTTGACCACGCTGTATCGATTCGATCACTTCCGGTTGATCCAGGCTTATTCTTGCCCGATACTCAGAGTTGGATGAGGTGGTAGTCGTTCTCTGTGAACTATTGTTCCGGTATTGTGTTGACGAACGATCCTCATTCATATTATCTAAGCTTGTCCGATATTCAGAAGTTGTCGAACGTTGTGTATTCGCATTGCTCCGACTTTGCGGTGCACTTTCCACACTATTGATACTTGTCCGGTATTGTGAAGAAGCATTTTGAGCATTACTCTGATTTCCGGTAGTCGATGACGTACTTTCCCGGTATCGCGAATAGCCGTTTGCTGCCGCTTCTGTTTCCTGGGGAGTCGTCCGGCTGGGTACTGAAACCACTGCCTCTTCATTTTTTTGTGGCAATCTTCTGTTTACCGATTGAGGTTCTGCAGCATTTGCCTGAGGAACAACATTGTAATTCTGAATCACTAAACACACCAACGCAACTGCAATGATTGTTAAAACGCTTTTTGTATAAAGATCTGTTTTCATAATAAAAAATATTTAGTATAAAATTTATAGAGATAATCGTAGATTAAGTAGGAGATAGTCTCCCTTTAGATATAGTTGTTATAATATTGAATATTTTCTTTGACCAAGATATCAATCGGCATATAATTGATCGGTGGAGGTAATTTTTCCAGTACGAGATAACGGAAGAGTGCCTTGATGCAATTGACCCCTTGTACCTCCGGTCGTTGAGCGATCAGATGGGTGATATGCCCACTGTTGAGGTAATATACATTTTCATCGATCACGTCATAACCGATCAGCTTGAATTGTTTCTCAGGCTGTCTTTCGGAAAAATAGTTCCCCAAGAGATGTGCGCGGGAGTTGAATATGATCCCGGCATTAATCTGCGGATGTGTTTCAAAGAATTGATCCAATAGGATTGTATTGTTTTCCTGATCATCGGCGTGAATCGCTATCGGGTGAATTTTACCTTTATAATGATTCTCCAACAGATAATCACGGAATCCTTTCTCTCTTTTTTGCACCTGTGTCGAATAGAGATCACCTTTACGGATAAAACGGAAGATCACGATATCGTCATCTTCCTCTATTTGTCCCAATAATAATCTGCCAGCGATATATCCCGAATCATGCGAGTGCGTGCCGTAATACGAGATACATTTGGTCTGGTCGATATAGGCGTCGACCAAGACATACGGTACCGCTTGTTCGTCAAGAAGATGAGCCAGATGAAGGGCGCTGTCCATAAATAATGTAGCAATGACGACTCCCTGGCAGTCTTCGGCTTGAGCAACCTGGTCTACCAATTCATCAAAACTGCTTTTATCGTATTGGTCAAAAAAGAGATTATGTACAAATACATTATAACTCAACAACTCCTGTTCTGCTTTTTTTACCCCCAAACAAAAAGTTTCCCAATATTCTCCTTGATTGAAAGAAGGGATAAGGGTGTAAAAATGGTACTCTTTTTTCAGTGCAAGCGAACGGGCAATTAAATTGGGTTGATAATTAATCTCTTCTAATACCTTTTCTACTTTTTTACGTGCCTCTTCAGATACTTTTCCGCGATTATGCAGGATACGGTCAACAGTCCCTGTCGAGACCCCGGCCATCTCTGCAATATCTTTTATTCGGTAATTCCGGCTCATAACTCTTCAATAACAGTTGGCGGTACATTTAATCTACGGAACGTTTCTGCATACATCATATAAATCAGTGGTATCGCTATAAAAACACCGACAATAAGCAATATATAGCCAAGTAAACATATGCCACACATGACTAATGAAAGGGTGAATAGAGGTAATACCTGCCCTCGTGTGATTTCCCAACTTTTCTTCAATGACTCTATGGCACCAGCATCTTCTTCGATAATGAAGGCCGGGAAAAACATTAGCCGATAGTAAAGATAAAATCCGGGAATAATCAGAAAAACAAATCCGATGCTAACAATAACACAAGCGATCAGGCTTGCTGCAAAAAAAGGTACAATTTTATGTGCCTGTTGGCTATAGGCCGAAAATTGCGGTTCCATTCCATCAAGTGCCTGAAAAATATTTTTGATATATCCCAGGATGAATGCAAAGGAAAATGCCATAGATGCAATAACATAAATGAACATACCGACTATAGAGTCTCGTAAAGCAATGGAAGTGAATCCCAGTAAAGTACCTAAAATTAAAAAGCCAATCCACAGCCCAATCAGAATACCTAATTGGGATTTTGTGCATTCCCATGATTTTTTGAGTACTTCTGAGATCACAAACTTTGTTTCCATATAATGCGCTTTTATTTGTCTGCATGCAAACTTAGTACTTTTCTTGGTAAAAACAATACGATATTCCCACATTCAAAATCAAGGAAAACGTTATAACCGATGTGGATAAGTCGTTTTTTTAATTTTGAAAGAGTAAAAAAAGTACCTTTGCGGCGGTTTTAAAACGAAACAGAATTAGAAGAGGATGCCGGAGTTATCTTATTGGATGAATACACCATACGACTGGATACTGCTTTTCGTATGTGCTTTGTTGATCGGTATGTCGAAAACCGGCATACAGGGAATTACGTTGCTTACCATCCCATTGATGGCGATTAATTTTGGCGCCAAACCATCTACAGGATTAATCCTGCCGATGTTATGTTTTTCAGACCTGATTGCAGTGATTTATTATCGTCGGAATGCGGAATGGAACTATATCTGGAAGCTTTTGCCTGCCGCTATTGCCGGTTTTTTTCTGGCCATAGCTGTTGACAAATTGATACCGGCTGATGAATTCCGACGTTTGATGGCTGTTTGTATTTTTATTGGTTTAGGGGTGATGTTGTGGATGGAGTGGAAAAAGACGGAAAGTAAACTCCTCTCGACTTGGTGGTATGCACCGCTATTTGGATTGATGGGTGGTTTTACAACGATGATAGGCAATGCTGCAGGGCCAATTCTGGCTGTCTATCTGTTGTCCATGCGTTTGCCTAAATATAGTTTTGTCGGAACGAGTGCCTGGTTCTTTCTATTGGTCAATTACTTGAAACTCCCTTTGCAGATATTTGTTTGGGAAAATATTTCCACAACAACTTTATTTTTGAATACTATTTCTATTCCTTTTATGATTATTGGTGCGATAATAGGAATCTATTTTGTCAAAAAAGTGCCCGAAAAGATTTATCGCAATTTCATTATTATAGTCACTATACTTTCTACCGTAATGTTATTTGTCTGAAAACAAGTTTGCCCTTCCCCCCCAAAAAAAAACGTTCAGACCTTCACAGGCCCGAACGTCATAATCCACAATTTCAGTTATGAATAGGTCTTATTCCCTATTTAACTAATGCAAAGTAAGTCATCTTAGCAGAATAAAACAATCCTTAAAACGTTTTTTTTATGTTCTGTTTTTCTCTTATTTGACAGAAAAAGAATAGCTATTTAGGTATTTTACAAAAAACGTCTAAATGTGTATTGTTATTCGATATTTTTAGATTTTATGTATGTTTTAAGATGAAAATACCGCCAAATAAGGTCAAAGTGAATTGCCGGGTGTAGACCTGTTTAATCGACGACTCCAATCTCTCTGAACCAATCTTCCGCCCTGTCAGGCCATTCATTGACAAATGCGCCCGTATCACGCAATCCATATCCATGACCTCCTTTACTGTACAGATGCATCCAAGCCGGAATGTCAGCTTCTTTCAAGGCGTAATAGTAGAACAGACTGCTGTTGATATATGATTTATCATCTTCCGCCTGTATAAGCATGGTGGGAGGGGTGGAAGCTGATACTTTGACTTCTGGGGCAAGTTGAAAATGTTCGCCATCCAGATAAGCGGGGTAAACTAAGAGGCAAAAATCAGGTCGGCAACTTATTTTGTCTTCCGCATCAATGGCAGGGTATGTACGTTCCGGACTATTACTTAACATCGCAGAGAGATGTGCACCGGCTGAAAAGCCCATCACGCCAATTCGTTGCGGGTCGATATTCAACTCTTCTGCATGTGACCGTATATATCCTAAAGCTCTCTGTGCATCTTGTAATGGTGCTTCGTGTTTTTCTAAACCTTCCCGCCGGGGCACACGGTATTTTAATAAGACCGCAGTGATGCCTAGGCTATTCAGCCATTCACACACCTCGTCGCCTTCCAGATCGTAGGCTAATATATTATAACCTCCTCCCGGGCAGACCAACATGGCCGCTCCACTGGCCAATTCATCGGAAGCCGGATAGATGGTAATTGTCGGTTCGCCGACATTTGTAATACGGAGTACTGTTTGTCCACCGGTTTTACCTCCGTCTGTATCAGCCTTTTCTATTAACGGAGTTTGTTCGTTCGGTGCACCATTCGGAAATAAGAGAATTGGTGCGTTTTGAGACTTTAGCTGATTAGCCGAATATATGCCCATAAGTACAATGATTAATAATTTGATTTTCATAAAGTAAAAGATGTTTGAAGTTGAGTGATTCTGTATCGGTTTATTGGCTACGAATGTAGCTATTTACTCGAGTTGTTGCAATTTTTTTTGAATTTAATCGAAAAATCTTTTATTTGACTTCATGTGGGTTGATATTGAAGCTGATTGATCCATATTTGAATGGAAGAAAAGGTGAAGATAGTGAAGGCGAACGCCACAGGCGTTAAATGTGCATAACCCCGGGTGAAGAGGAGCGTAGCGGATCGACCCGGGGGTGAATAGATACTACTCTCCAATCAACGCCGATAGGTGTTGAACCGCAGATGATTGAACACCTTCGGCGTTCGTTTGTTACACTCATTATATACCCCGGGTCGATCCGCTACGCTCCTCTTCACCCGGGGTTATGCACATTAAATCCCTGCGGGATTTGGCCTTTGGAAAACCTTCAATTCTTACACTTTTTGAATCACGCTTTTACTCATATTTTAAATAAATCTGTAGGTAAATCGATAAATTTACACCCTGTTGTTAATGTTATTTTGTTCTAAAAACAGGCTGGTCTGTGACTTAATTCTCTAAAATTTTATTTTTTGCTAACTCGCTATTTGCCCATTTTGAGTCAAATAGAAGGCTTTTTTTACTATTTTTGGCAAAAAACGAACTGTTTTTGATTGTTTTTTTCGGTTGTCCCGGATATTGATTGGGATGACAGCCGTAAATGATGCAGATGACCTTGGAGAGTCATCTATATCATTTTAAAAATCATTTAGATAAATTTAGAAAGGGATTAGGAACAGTTGAAAAGACGGACTTAAAATCGGTTGTTTTTTTACAGAACACCTCTTTTTTAAGACAGAAAATAATAGGGTATAGAGAATGATAATCAATGCTTGTTGTAAAAATAAACTGCAAATGCAGACGTTATTTGCGGATGGTTTCGTGATGTATGTCAAATAGACGAATCTCGAAGGGGGTAAACTGACAAAGTGCTAAAACTGACAGATTGTAACCTGGTCCATTTTGGCCGACCTCAAACAGAGTTGTCTATTGACAAGGGATTTTAGTTTACTCACTCTGTTTATTCAAAGATTAATCTTATATTTGTTGCTTATTTATTAGACGTAATAAAAAGGATACTAACAAGATTAAATCGATTGAGTAAATGGGAAAAGTATTGGTTATCGGTGCTGGAGGTGTAAGTACCGTTGCTGTGAAAAAAATGGCGATGAATGCGGATGTATTTACCGATATAATGATCGCCACCCGAACAAAAGAAAAAGCAGATAAAATTGCTGAGGATATAAAAGCGGTCAACGTTCAAACCAGACAAGTCAATGCGGATCATGTCGCCGAATTGGTTGCTCTTTTTAATGAATTCAAACCGGATCTGGTGGTTAATTTAGCGTTGCCTTACCAGGATTTGTCTATCATGGACGCTTGTCTGGCTTATGGGGTCAGTTATCTGGATACGGCCAATTATGAGCCGCTCGACGAAGCGAAATATCAATATAGTTGGCAATGGGCTTATAAAGAACGTTTCGAACAAGCCGGATTAACAGCTATACTGGGTTGTGGATTCGATCCGGGAGTGACCGGGGTTTTTACGGCGTATGCCGATAAACATCATTTTGATGAAATCCAATATCTGGATATTGTCGATTGCAACGCCGGTGATCATCATAAGGCTTTTGCGACAAACTTTAATCCGGAAATAAATATTCGTGAGATTACTCAACGTGGAAAATATTATGAAAATGGCGAATGGAAAGAGACCGATCCGTTGTCGGTGCATCAGCCGTTGAATTATCCGCACGTTGGACCTAAAGAGTCTTACCTGATGTATCATGAAGAGTTGGAAAGTCTGGTGAAGAATTATCCGACCATCAAGCGTGCCCGTTTTTGGATGACATTTGGACAAGAGTATCTGACTCATTTACGTGTCATACAGAATATAGGCATGGATCGAATCGATCCGATTCTCTTTAATGGGGTAGAGATTGTCCCTATTCAGTTTCTGAAAGCTGTTTTACCTAATCCGGGCGATTTGGGTGAAAATTATACCGGTGAGACTTCGATCGGATGCCGGATACGTGGATTGAAAGCGGGGAAAGAACAGACGTATTATGTGTATAATAATTGCAGTCATGAAGTCGCCTATAAAGAGACAGGCGCACAGGCTGTCAGTTATACCACCGGAGTTCCGGCAATGATTGGAGCCAAACTGTTTATGAAAGGACTTTGGACAAAGCCGGGGGTCTGGAATGTGGAAGAATTTGATCCGGATCCGTTTATGAAAGAACTGAATGAACAAGGGTTGCCCTGGCATGAGTTGTTTAACGTAGATTTGGAACTATAAATAGGGATGGGGTTATTACGCGAGGTGTATTATGCACTACCTCCTTCGTTGCGTTTTGTGGCGAGAAGGGTCTATTATTTCCCTGTTGATCTGTACGAGGGAATTGCAGGAAAGCGAGGGGAGATGATACCTCCTCGGGGGATGATTTTTATCGGAGCCGGTGATTTCAGAACACAAGGGCTTCATATCCTGGATCTGTTGAAACGTTATGCCGGTTTAACACCCGGTAGCCGGGTATTGGATGTCGGGTGTGGCATCGGTCGCTTGGCTGTTGCGCTTACCGGATATCTGGATGATAAAGGATCATATGAGGGTTTTGATATTGTGCGAAAAGGGATCGATTGGTGTGAGAAAAAGATATCCTCCAACTATCCCCGGTTCAGATTCAAACATATCGACCTGAAAAACGATTTATATAACCTAAGTACGGAAGAGGAAGCAAAACATTTTGTTTTTCCTTATGCCGAAAATTCATTCGACTGTGTTGTACTGACTTCGGTTTTTACGCACATGATGCCTGAAGATGTCGATAACTATTTGGGGCAGATCGCTTCTGTGATGAAAAAAGAAGGAAAATGTCTGGCTACTTTTTTTCTGATTAATCCGGAGATCAAAGAACGAATGGTTGCAGGGAATACACAATTTAATTTCAAACATACGTTTGAAGGATATAGCCTGATGGATAAAAAGGTGAAAGAGGCAAATATTGCTTTTGATGAGGAGTATTTACAGGCGCTGATCCGGAAAAACGGTATGCAAATCGATTCGGTACATTACGGACGATGGTCGTATAGTCCGGATGCATTGGATTTTCAGGATGTGATGATCATTTCTAAAAAAGAATAGATATATATGATGGAAATAGGAGACAAAGTCCCGGATATATTGGGCAAAGACCAAAACGGAAAAGAAATTAAACGGAGTGATTTTAAAGGGAAAAAATTAGCGCTTTATTTTTATCCGAAAGACAATACCAGCGGATGTACGGCAGAAGCGTGTAGTCTGCGGGATGGATATGAAGAACTTCGTAAAGCCGGATATGAGGTGGTAGGAGTGAGTAAAGATAGCGCTAAATCACATCAAGGTTTCATTGAAAAACATGATTTGCCATTTGACTTGATCGCCGATACGGAAACCTCTTTACAGCAACAGTTCGGGGTGTGGATCGAAAAAAGTATGTATGGGCGTAAGTATATGGGTACGCAACGCACGACTTTTATTATTAATGAAGAGGGACTGATCGAGAAAATTATCGGTCCTAAAGAGATAAAGACAAAAGATCACGCTAATCAGATACTTGAAAAATAATTAATTTATAAATCTTAGAAAAGATCATATGGAAAAAGAAGATAAGCCGGCAGTTAATGCAGATAAATTGAAAGCATTGCGTGCGGCAATGGATAAAATTGAAAAGAACTATGGAAAAGGTTCTATAATGAAACTTGGCGATGAAAATATCGAACAAGTAGAGGTTATACATAGTGGATCTATCGGTCTGGATGCTGCTTTGGGAGTGGGGGGATACCCTCGTGGTCGGGTGATTGAGATTTATGGTCCCGAATCTTCCGGTAAAACAACATTGGCTATTCATGCGATTGCTGAAGCACAGAAAGCCGGGGGGATTGCTGCATTTGTAGATGCGGAACATGCATTCGACCGTTTTTATGCGGAGAAACTGGGGGTCAATATCGACGAACTATATATATCACAACCGGATAGTGGAGAACAGGCGTTGGAGATTGCCGAACAATTGATTCGCTCTTCGGCAATTGACATTGTTGTGATAGACTCGGTAGCGGCTTTGACTCCAAAAGCCGAATTGGAGGGAGAGATGGGAGATAGTAAGATGGGACTGCAGGCTCGTCTGATGTCGCAAGCGCTTCGTAAATTAACTGCTGCCATTAATAAAACAAATACGACCTGCATCTTTATCAATCAGTTACGTGATAAGATCGGGGTGATGTTTGGTAATCCCGAAACAACTACCGGGGGGAACGCCTTGAAGTTTTATGCATCGGTTCGTTTAGATATTCGCCGTATCGGTCAGTTGAAAGACGGAGATGAGGTAAAGGGTAATCAGGCTCGCGTAAAAGTCGTAAAAAATAAAGTGGCTCCTCCATTCCGGAAAGCTGAATTTGATATTATGTTTGGGGAAGGTATTTCCCGGTCGGGAGAAATTATCGACTTGGGAACTGAACTGAATATTGTCAAGAAGAGTGGTTCTTGGTACAGCTATAATGATACCAAACTGGGACAAGGCCGGGATGCAGCCAAACAATGTGTAGCTGATAATCCGGAGTTGGCTGAAGAATTGTCGGATTTGATATTTAAAGCGTTGAAGAAATAATATGCCTACCTTAGCTTCTTCATCAAATGAACCGTTGATTGGTTGCCAGTTCAATAAAGCGGCTTACCGTACATTTTGTAGTACGGAGAAAAGTATTCCGCTTTTTTCACAAGACTGGTGGCTGGATATTGTTTGTGGAGAGGCGAATTGGGAAGTATTACTGATCGAACAAGAGGGGCGGATGCAGGCAGCACTGCCCCTTTATATTCCGTATCAGAAGGTAGTCTCGATGCCTTGGTTTACCCAAACAATGGGACCTTGGTTTGCCCCGGAGACGGAAGATACAAAGTATGCAACAGGATTGGGCAGACGCCAACAACTCTGTAAAGTGTTTATTGAGGCTTTGAAGGCGTATCCTTATTTTTTTCAACAATTTCATTATACGGTAACCGATTGGCTTCCATTTTATTGGGCTGGTTTTCAGCAAACTACTCGTTATACGTATTTGTTAAACGATCTTTCCGATCCGGATCGCTTATGGGGAGAGATGAGTCAACAGACGCGTCGAAATATCACGAAAGCACGTGAAAAATATCATATTACAGTCAGAAAAGGAGTTCCGGTTGAGGACTTTCTGAAAATAAATCAGCAATCATTTGAACGTCAACAGATCACTTCTCTGCCAAATAAAGAGATCCTGACATCACTAATAACCACTACCCGTGAGCGCCAACAAGGAGATATCTGGGGTGGATATGATGCCGAAGGGCGTTTGCATGCTGCTGTCTTTATGGTTTGGCAGGAAAGTACTGCTTATTATATTGCCGGTGGAGGTGATTCTGTTTTGAGAGGTTCAGGCGCACATAGTTTGGTGATGTGGGAATGTATCCGATATGCATCTCAGGTAAGTGGTCGATTTGATTTTGAAGGTTCAATGCTTCCGGGTGTGGAACGTTTTTTTAGAGAATTCGGAGGAATACAGACGCCTTATTTTGCAATAACCAAAGGAAAACTTAGTTTATTACATAAAGGCTGGCTAAAATTGAAACGTCTCTTTTAAATGGATCATGTCATAAAATATATCATACGTTTCCTGTTAGGAGATGATGTTTCCGGCAATCTCGTTCCGGCAATCGGGTATACGGCTGATCGCAGTTTATTCCATCACTATAATATTGTAATTATCCCTTCCGGTTTTTTTGAGGAGATGTACGGGCATGTTGATTCGTTGCCGCGTTTACCCCTACAGGAAATAGAAGGTGTTCCTTTTTTATTCGGTTCATCGATGCTGGAGCGTATAGGTGATACGATTATTGTTCATGCGGATCTGATAGCCAGTACCTATTTTTTGATAACTCGTTATGAAGAGATGATTCGGCGTGAAATCAGGGATGAACATGGACGTTTTCCCGGAAAAGAATCCTTACCCTACAGAGCCGGTTTTATCGATCGTCCTGTAGTGGATGAATATCGACTGCTTATACGGGGTTGGTTGAAGGAAACGCATATTCCGGTTCGTGAGATCAAACAAGAAGTCAGAAAGATTTATTTGACACATGATATTGATGCTCCTTTTTTATACCGTTCCCGGAAAGGATTTATTCGTTCCTTATTAGACGGTAGAGGATTGATCTCATCGATCAAAGGCCGATGGGGAGCAAAAGATAATGATCCGTATTATACCTTCCCTTGGATAGAAGAGTTGCAATTAAATCTTCAGAAGAGGGTGGGAAAGAAAAAGGTTCAGTCGATTTATTTCTTCAAAGCTGGTGGGCGAACCAAACAGGATAAACCTTTTTATAATCTGAAGGGACGTGATATTCAATCGCTTATTCGACAGGCTAAAGCCTTGGGTGCGGAAATAGGTTTGCACAGCAGTTATCAGGCCGGATTGAAACCACTACTTATTGCTGAAGAGAAAAAGAAACTGGAAGAAGCAAGGGAGATGCGTGTTCATTTGAATCGTCATCATTTTCTTGCCTGTCGCGAACCGGAAGATATGCTTCATCTGGAAGCCGCCGGAATAACCGATGATTTTACAATGGGATATGCGGATGTTGCAGGATTTAGACTGGGAACAACTTATCCGGTTCGGTGGATCAATCCGGTTACACGCCGGCTCTCTCCACTGACATTACATCCTTTACTGATAATGGATTGTACGTTGGATCGTTATATGGGGTTGAATTATGATGAAGCATTTGAATACGGTATAAAGCTGATTAACCATGTAAAACATACGGGAGGTGAACTGGTCTTGTTATGGCATAATGCTGTTTTATCAGAGGATTCAGGGAGTTATCATCGCTTGTTGTATATGAATATACTAAATGAACTACAATAAATGAAAATAATAACGATAGTCGGTGCACGTCCGCAATTCATTAAGGCTGCAATGGTTAGTCGTGCCATTTTAAAACATAATGAAAAAGGAAAGAAGCTGATTAACGAACAGATTCTGCATACCGGACAGCATTATGATACCAATATGAGTCAGGTCTTTTTCCATGAAATGGGGATACCGACTCCTACATGGCAACTGAATTGTGGGAAAGGGACTCATGGAGAGATGACCGGTCAGATGTTGATTGAAATCGAGAAAATCCTGATAGCGAACAGACCCGATTATGTATTGGTCTACGGAGATACGAATTCGACATTGGCCGGTGCATTAGCAGCAGCGAAATTACATGTGCCGATCGTTCATGTGGAAGCCGGTTTGCGTAGTTTCAACAGGCAGATGCCGGAAGAGATCAATCGTATACTTACCGATCGGTTGTCCTCTTTATTGTTTTGTCCGACTTATGAGGCGGTTCGGCATCTGGTGGCGGAAGGAATACGTGATGGAGTTCATCATGTGGGTGATGTGATGTATGATGCGGCATTAACATTTGGAAGTATAGCTGACAACTCTTCTCAAATCTTATCTCGTTTAGATATTCACCGGAAAAGGTATCGTTTATGTACCATTCATCGGGCAGAAAATACGGATGTAGAGGAGCGTATGCGTCAGATTTTTACAGCTCTGCGGGAAATGGGCACGGTTGATTGTCCGGTAGTCTTGCCTCTTCACCCACGTACCCGCGGTTACCTGGAACGTTATAATCAATTGAAATCGATCCAGAACCAACCGGGGATTGTGTTGATCGAGCCATTATCATTCTTGGATATGGTCATGTTAGAAAAACATGCCTTAACAATCCTGACAGATTCGGGAGGAGTGCAAAAGGAGGCTTATTTTCATCATACACCATGTATCACATTACGCGAAGAGACGGAATGGGGTGAGACGGTGGAGTCTGGTTGGAACCAACTTGCCGGATATAAAACGAAAGAGATTCTTCGTTGTTTAAATAACAAACTGGAAAGAAGGGATATCAATGAATATGGTACAGGTAATGCTGCTCAGAAGATAATCGGTTTATTATGACTAAAAAAGTGTTGATCATTTGTGATCTTTTTCCTCCGGCATTCGGACCGCGTATGGGGTATTTATGTAAATATCTTCCCCAAAGTGGCTGGGAGTCGATGGTCGTTACGGAAAAGATCGATGATCATACGTTTACTTTTTTATCGGAAGAGATAGGTAGCAATGACTATGTCTATGTCGATTATTATCCGGCTAAGACGGAGAAGGGCAAAAAGCGACAATGGTTTTATACGTTCATTTTAGATTTTTTGTTTGGTTATAAAGACCGGAAAATGCTGAAAATGGTACGGCAATATGTTCGGAATAATAAAGTTGATCTTGTTTTATGTAGTACATACCGAACTTTCCCACTGACCGTAGCCCTGAAGGCTGCCAAAGAACGTAACCTGCCATTAGTTGTTGATTTGCGGGATATTATAGAACAATATCCTAAAAATGAATTTATCACACATCGCTTGCCGCATTATTGGGGTCTGGATAAATTGATTACTGCTATTTTTAAACGTAAAAATCTACAAATAAGAAACAAAGTGCTTATTCGTGCCGATTATGTAACGACAGTCTCTCCCTGGCACGTCGATGCATTAAAGCCATACAATTCGAATATAGATTTGATCTATAATGGGTATGATCCGGCACTTTTTTATGCCGAACAAATAAAGACCAAGCAGTTTATTATTACATATACAGGACGTATCTACAGTACAGCGATGCGGGATCCCTCTTTATTTTTTGAAGCATTGAAAAAAATGCAGCAAGAGGGTCTTATCACGTCTGATACATGCCGGGTGCATTGGTATGTGGACGAAACATCCTGGCAATTTATTGAAAAAGAAGCAGAAAAAACCGGAGTGATCGCTTTTATGGAGAATAAAGGATATGTTCCGGCATCGCAAATACCTACAATATTGAACCATAGTTCTGTCTTGTTATTGCTGACCAATAAAGCAACGGATAATGGTCCCAAAGGGATTCTGACAACTAAATTCTTTGAGTCTTTAGCTGTTGAAAAACCGATATTGTGTGTGCGAAGTGATGAGAGTTTATTAGCTGATATGCTTCATGAAACGAAAGGTGGTCTGGCTGCAAGAAATGTGGATGAAGTTGTTGCGTTTTTACTTCATTATTATAGGGAGTGGCAGAAGAATGGTTTTACAAAATCGTTGGTTGATAAAGAAATACTGCGTTTATACTCTCGGGAAACTCAGGCCGGACAATTTGCAACACTATTTGATCGCCTGACGGAAGAGAATCGCTTTAAAGAGGTAAAAGAGACCAGATAAATATGGAAAGACCTTGCATTAATATAGTTTCGTTCAATGTCCCGTATCCACCTAATTATGGGGGGATTATAGATGTGTATTATAAATTAAAAACATTACATCAACTCGGTGTAAAGATCATTTTACACTGTTTTGTGTATGAACGACCGGCAGCACCCGAACTGGCTGAGGTTTGCGAAGAGGTCTATTATTACCAACGTCGTACCGGATTGTGCTCAAATATCACCTATTTACCTTATAATGTATATAGCCGGAAAGATCCCGAACTCTTGCAGAATTTGTTGAAGAATGAGTATCCTATTCTTTTCGAAGGTTTACACACCTGTTATTATCTGAATCATCCAAAATTAAAAAAACGGTTTAAGATTTATCGCGAATCAAATATAGAACACGACTATTATAGCTACCTGGCTCGTTCAGAAAACAGTGTGATAAAAAAATGTTTTTTCTGGATTGAAGCATTCAGGTTCAAATTTTATCAGCGGGTCATTGCTGCAGCGGATTTATCATTGGTTGTTTCTACCACCGATACAACGTATTTGCAAAAAATATTTCCGGAAAATCGGATTGAATTTATGCCGAGTTTTCATGCGAATGATCTCATGACTATTCAACCGGGAGCGTCTGATTTTATCCTTTATCATGGAAAACTCTCGGTGGTGGAGAATGAGAAAGCGGTAATCTATCTGATCAGAAATGTTTTTTGCCGGTTGTCGCATACGTGTGTTATTGCCGGAATGGATCCTTCAAAACGTATATATCAAGCAGCCCAACCTTACCCGCATATTCGTATAGAGGCTAATCCCTCTTCCGAACGTATGGATAGTCTGATCAAAAACGCTCAGATTCATATGCTGATCACCTTCCAGGATACCGGATTGAAGCTTAAATTGCTCAACAGCCTTTTTGCCGGGCGTCATATTGTCGTCAATCAATTGATGGTGAATGGTAGTGGATTAGAATCTTTATGCTGTGTGGCGGATACGGATGAAGCGATGATCTCGGCTTGCAACAGTTTAATGGATCAACCGTTTACTTCCGGCTGTATTGAAAAAAGAGAATCCTTTTTGCTTCCAGCCTATTCCAATGAACGACAAGGCAAAAGGCTTTACTCCATACTGAGCGAATGTAAACCTTCCGTCACATAATCTCGTTGCATATCTTCGGGTTTTAGTATAAGGTCGTTCCATTGCAACAAGTCGATGTCAATCGGTATAACTCCTTTTTCTTTATCATTTGCATTTCTTCCTATATGTTGTTCGATTTGTTTGATGATAGGTTTGATTGATTCTGGATTTTTCATCGTGTAAGCAATAGCTACCTGATTAATAAATTGCGGACTGTTTTCCGGCATATCTATAGGATCCGTATATATCGCTTGGGAAAACCGAATCTTTTCGAACCGATCAGATAACAGCTGTCTGGCTTTTTCGATATTTTCGACAGCATGTTCATTTGATCCCAAAGAAAGGACGATTTTATGATAAGAGGATGATTCAAACATTGAGATTTATTGAATTTGATATGTATTAAACGTATTCAGAGGACGCATTAAATACAAATATACTGTTTTAAACAGGATAAGACTGTTTGATCGATATTATTCATGCAAATAGGCCGTTAAAATGGAGCGTTATTCTTGTTGATTATAAAGGGGAATACCTATATGTAGGTATTGAGCTTGATCACTATAATCGTTACTTTTGCAACAGAATTATAGATTATGAGATTATCGGAACTGCAAACCGGCGATAAAGGCGTCATTATTAAAGTGCTCGGACGTGGCGCTTTTCGTAAGCGAATCATAGAGATGGGTTTTATTCGGGGAAAAGAGGTTGAAGTGATCAATAACGCACCCCTGAAAGATCCGATTCATTATCGGATAATGGGATATGATGTCTCGTTACGTCGAAGTGATGCTGCGTTGATAGAGGTCGTCAGTATCAACGAATTGAATGAAAAGAAGCCTGTTGCTGAAAACGGATCAAACAGATCGAATGCCAGTTTTCCTTCCGATGAACAGATCCATGCAGTCGCGTTAGACAAACGGAAAATTATCAATGTAGCCTTGGTCGGAAACCCGAATAGTGGGAAGACTTCGCTATTTAATTTTGCTTCCGGAGCACATGAACATGTGGGAAATTACAGTGGGGTCACTGTAGATGCCAAAGGAGGAACATTTAAGCAGAGCGGTTATACTTTTCGTATTGTTGACCTTCCCGGAACATATTCGTTGTCGGCCTATTCCCCAGAAGAATTATATGTTCGCCACCACTTAAACGAAGAACATCCGGATGTGGTCATTAATGTGGTAGACGCCTCTAACCTGGAACGGAATCTATACCTGACAACGCAATTAATCGATATGGATGTGCGAATGGTTCTTGCTCTGAATATGTATGATGAGTTGCAGAAGCAGGGAAATAAGTTTGACCATGAAGCATTGGCTACATTAATCGGTGCGCCTATTGTTCCGACTATCAGTAAAACAGGCTTTGGTATTAAAGCACTTTTCGACCGGGTGATCAAAGTCTATGAAGAAGAAGATCCCGTGATCCGGCATATTCATATCAATTATGGAGAAGAACTAGAGAAAGGGATAAAAAGCGTCCGGAATTCATTACGGGAAAACGGACAGGTGCCGCGTCATTATTCAAAACGTAACCTGTCTATCAAACTCTTGGAAGGAGATCAGGAGACAGAATCGTTTGTCTTAACTCTGCCTGATTCCGATAAAATCTTGAATACCCGTGATGAAAGTGTACGGCAGATCGAAGAGATACGCAAAGAAGATTGTGAGACAGCCTTTACCGATGCGCGTTACGGTTTTATTTCAGGAGCTTTACAAGAGACATATGAACAAAATGAAATACAAAAAGTAAGTAATACACGGATCATTGATCTTTTTGTGACCAATAAAGTGTTAGGCTTTCCGATCTTTATCCTGTTTATGTGGGTCATGTTCGAAGCTACTTTTCGTTTGGGTGCATACCCGATGGAATGGATAGAAGCATTGGTTGAGGCCTTTGGGGATTTTGTGCGTCAACATATGGCAGAAGGATCTCTTAAAGACCTGTTAGTAGACGGAATTATCGGTGGAGTAGGTGGGGTTATCGTTTTTCTTCCCAACATACTCATCTTATACTTTTTTATCTCCTTTATGGAAGATTCCGGTTATATGGCCAGGGCTGCTTTTATCATGGATAAGATCATGCATAAGATGGGATTGCATGGAAAATCGTTTATCCCTTTAGTCATGGGATTTGGTTGTAATGTTCCGGCAATTATGGCAACACGCACAATCGAAAGCCGTAACAGCCGGATGATAACCATGTTGATTAATCCGTTGATGAGTTGTAGCGCCCGACTTCCGGTGTATGTATTATTGGCGGGTGCGTTCTTCCCGGATCATGCCGGTTTGGTTCTTTTCTCGCTTTATGCAACGGGAATTGCTTTAGCTGTCGTTATGGCGCGGTTGTTTAAACGTTTTCTTTTTAAGAAAGAAGAACTACCTTTTGTGATGGAACTTCCGCCTTATCGGATGCCTACGGCGAAATCGATTTTAATCCACATGTGGGAGAAAGCACGACAATACCTGCGTAAAATGGGGGGAGTGATATTGATCGCTTCAATCATTATCTGGTTTTTGGGTTACTTCCCGCGTGAAACGGAAAACTCGGAAAGATTTGATCAGCAGATCGCTTTGATAGAGACACAACCTGAAACAGAGGAACGTGTTGAGATAATTGCCGAGATCGAACGGTTAAAAATGATGGATCATCAGGAAAATTCATATATCGGAAAGATGGGACAGCTTATTCAACCGGTCATGGCTCCTCTTGGATTCGATTGGAAAATGAGTGTGGGAGTTTTAACCGGAATGGCCGCAAAAGAGGTTGTTGTAAGTACTTTAAGCGTGTTGTATACCGGAGAAGAGGAAGAGAGCCAATCCCTTTCTGATCGACTGAAAAAGGATATGTATGCCGATGGAACTCCTGTTTTTACCCCATTGGTTGCATTGAGCCTGATGCTTTTTGTCTTAATCTATTTCCCTTGTGTCGCTACGGTTACAGCTGTAGCAAGAGAGTCTGGTTCGTGGAAATGGGGATTCTTTTTAATTGGCTATACCTGTATATTGGCGTGGATAGTCTCCTTTGTCGTTTATCAGGTAGGTAGTCTGTTTCTTTAAAATAGGCTTTGTATTGAGCCTTCGCTTATTTTAAAAATATATATCTATGTGGCAGGATGTTGTAGTCATAAGTATCGGTATTATAGTTGTAGCTTATATAGGTTATAAGGTATATCGAATGTTTACCAAATCCAAATCAACAGATCCCTGTGTCGGCTGTTGTGGTTGTTCTATAAAAAACATAAAAAAATAAGCTCACAGAATATTTTCTCTAATCTTTCTATCCTGTATGATTCATAAGAAAAATGGAGTAGGACAACACCTTCTCCCCCTTTGGCAGTGCAGTCCTGTGAACGAATCGAAACAAAACCCGTAACGTCGCTATCGGTTTATTTGAAGCATACGGAACACTTTTCTGTTAGAGGTACCTCTAAATTGTTTTAGACGTACCTCTAAATCGATTTACACGTACCTCTAAACGGATTTAGACGTACCTCTAACAGAAAACAGAGGTAGGTGTTACATAAAAACAGTCAGAATAATCTGTTTATATCCATAGGATGATGTTGAAAAACGAGGTAGACTTTTTCTGTTTTCTTTGTTTTTACTGTTTGTAGGACGTTTGTTCTTGAAACAGGTCTTTGTCGTGATCTTGGTGAAGGTATTTTACATTTATATATATAATGTATGATAAATAAATTTTATATGCTAATAGATTGAATTTATTGATAATTTTATTGATTTGTATCTTTTGTTTTGTATATTGAATTAAAGAATGTGTTAGGATTGTTGATTTTTTTGTTGTTGTAAAAATAAAATTATACAATAAGTTGTATAATCTGTTCATATAGTTGTAAAAACTAAAACTGACAACTTGAATAAGTTGTAAATTCTGTTCATATTTGAGTAAATAGGTATTAAAAATCAGAAAGTTGACTTTTTATTAAATTCTCATTCTTGTAAGTTGTCTCGGTTTGAATACTCTTGTTATATTTGTATATGCTTGCTGATAAAAATATATTTTATGTAAGATAAAAATAAAATTATATAGATTGTTTAATTAAAACCAAAGAAGTATGAACGCACTGCAATTTCAGAAAAAATTATTAGGAATTCAAGACAACATGTTAAACTTTGCTTTAATGCTAACAGCCAACAAGGATGATGCTCAGGATCTATTACAAGATACGACCTTGAAAGTCTTGAATAATCAGGACAAATTTGTTGATAATGTAAATTTTAAAGGTTGGGTGATGACTATTATGCGTAACCTTTTTATTAACAATTATCATAGAGTCATTCGCACGCAAACGATTATCGATCAGGGAGCAGATGTCTACAACTTGGAAGTGATGAGTGAATCAGGGTATGATTCTCCGGATGGTTCATACCAGTTGCAGGAGATCAACAAAGCGATAGAAAATTTGAGTAATGAGTTGCGTACTCCTTTCTCGTTGTTCTTGAGTGGGTATAAATATAACGAGATAGCAGAAAAATTAAATATACCATTAGGCACAGTAAAGAGCCGTATCTTTTTTGCTCGTCAGGAGTTACAAAGTAATTTAAAAGATTTTAGAAATAATTTAGATTGAAGATGAAGGTTCTTTTTAATAGTCATGTTTAATCCGCTTAATCGATGTATTAAGCGGATTTTTTATTGGAAAAGTTTCTAAACAAATTTCAGTAAGGCTACTCTTCTTTTGTGAAAATCCGTTCTCCACCTCCTCGTTTTATGGATAACTGTTTTTGACTTGCGTTGAATTCAAAAAATATACCTGGAGGATCTATTTTAAATTTATTAGTGGCGGTTGCTTCAAGTGGAATAGCGGATTGAGCATTCTGTTGCATGCAAAGTGTTGTTCCATCTCTGATAATTATAAATTTCACAGGTGCTTCCGGATTTGAATAGGTACCAATATATTGGTCAAGAATTTCCGGATCAACGACCATTGCTTCAAAAGAGGGGATTGCAAATGGCTTATTCCAATAAATATCAAAAACTCCGTCTATAATTTTTGTTACAGGGTATACTTTTGCATTTGTCGTGTAAGCAAGCGTTAGGTTTTCTTCCGGTGAATAAACCAACCAGGATCCGAAATTATCGATTCCACCAGCATGACCATAGAATGTTTTGTCATGATATATAAAGGCTTCCATACCTAACTGTTTTTGCATCATCAGATCAAGACTTTCCTTCGAAACAATTCTGCCGGCAAACAATGCCTGTATAAATTGAGTCAGATCGGCTGGTGTCGAAATAATCGCCCCTGCAGCACTCGGAATACTTAAATGTGTTTCAACATTTTGTTGCCAGCGACCAAAATAGCTGTAGGAATGACATTCGTTTTGGCTTACATCTATATATCCGGTACCCAGATAAGTGTCCGACAGTTTAATTTTTGAAGTGATTCTTTCGCTCAGCGCTTCCTGATAAGATTTCCCGGTTATTTTTTCGATGATATAGCCTAAGAGGATATACCCCGAGTTGCTATATCCATATTGTGTATCCGGTTCAAAATCCGGAGTGCTTTTGGCGATTAATGCAAGCTTTTCATCATTTGTTATTGGTTTTGTTTTAGAATCTTCTCCTCTGCCTACATTAGGAATACCACTACGATGCGCGAGTATTTGAAGGATTGTAATTTTTCCACTATTGGGTATCTGGGGGAAAAAGGTGTCCAATGTATCGTTCAGTGTTAATTTGCCTTCTTCGATGAGTTGAAAGATCATTGCGCCAGTGAACATTTTGGTAATCGAACCGATGCGGTATCGTGTTTCTGTAGTTAAGGGTATCTTCTCTTGTTCATTAATTTGGCTATAACCGATTATACGGGAATAAACAATGTTGCTGCTTTCTGTTATAAGCATATTTCCCATCGCTTTATTTTTTTCGGAGAGTTGATTAAAGAAAAGATCAAGTTTGCTTTTATCAACTGTTTGTGTGTGACCTGTAACGAAAAATAGCGATGAAATCAGCAATAATAAAGTTTTTTTTAGACCTATGATTCTCGTTGATAAACTGTAAGTCTGTAATGCGATTGTTCTTTTGTCCTTTACCATAATGAGTTGAATTTTAGTTTGTGATACTCGTTTTTTTGTGACTTCTATATAAATCGTTCTTGTGATTCTTTAAAAAGAAAGAACTTTGGAATGCAAAGTTAATTGTATTTGTTGAAAAACAAAGGAAAACTAAAAAAATCACGATCCGGTTCTAAAAAGAGAGAGGACGAGAGAACGCAAATAGGAGGGAGGTTTTGTTATAGGGTATTTACGTTATTTACTGCATACATTATATATAAGGCTTATATTTTTATTCTGCAGAAAAATAGTCAGTAAGTAATGGCCATTGGAAAGAGGGTCTATGGCCGTCTGTTTTTCTATTATTTTCCTATTCAATCCATGTCGGATAAGAAACTCTTTATCTTGTGCGATTTGGTAGAGCAATTGCTTTTTCCTTTTTTTATCGATTTGCTCTTCCCAGAATCCTTGTGGTCGACGACTGAAATGAGAGTAATAATCTGTACGCAGGGTTTCGAAAAGGTTTATACCTTTGGTTTGCAGGAAATGATTGAAGTAGCGGAAAAGATCCTCCAGTTGATAACCGTGATGAGGATATGCGTTTGTTTTGTAAAATTGACCGATTTCATCGAATAATTCGAAATATTTCCCTGGGTAGTATTTGGTCAATAAGGTGTCCATTGTCAATGAAAACCGACCGCTGTTCCAGAATTTTTCCAATGCATGCTCCGCATCATGTATGCGTGTCAGATCATCTGCGGATAAATCAGCATTGCATATGATCTCGTAAGGAGCAGTTTCTTTGTAGTAGTATCCATATTGTTTGGCATTACGTCTTAAATTTGTGCCTCTGAGCATTTTGAGAAAGCCAAGTTGTACCTCTTTGGCTTTCAATTCAAATACATCATTGAAGGATTTTCTGAATCTGTCGAAAGTCTCATAAGGCAGACCGGCAATAAGATCGAGATGCAGATCTATTTTTTCTCCCTCCATGATTTTTTTTACATTTTTTGATAATAACGGGAAATCTTGTTTTCGGTTGACAGCCCTGTTTGTTGGTTCGTAAGTCGACTGGATACCGATCTCGAAGCGGAAGTAGTTTTTGGGTAGATCGTTGTTTAGGTAATCGATAATTTCATCAGAAAGTAAATCGGCATAAATCTCAAATTGACAACTTAGGTTTGACCGGTAGTGCTGTATCAGATAATCAAAAATAGCCTTTGTATGCGTTTTATTCAGGTTAAAAGTCCGGTCGAGGAATTTAATTTGGTGGGCATTGTTTTGTATCAGGTAATCCAGATTCTTGAATATATAATCCTGAGGAAAATAACGCACCCCTTTTTCCAAAGAAGACAGACAATATTGGCATTGATATGGGCAGCCACGTGAGGTCTCGAAATAAACAAGTTTATGCTGCACCTCTTCTTTATCCATATCCAACATATAGGGAGAGGGCAATGAGGCCAATCGGTTCAGATCGGCCTGCGCAATGGTTTTACTGATATGCCCGGCAAAAGATACTCCTTCGATTAAGGGTGAAGAGTGATCTTGTATCGCTTGCAACAATTCACCTAAGACGAATTCACCTTCGCCACTAATGATATAATCCACAGGCCAGTTCTCCAGAAAGAATGCAGGTTCGTGTGATACTTCAGGACCTCCCAATAGAATAATCAATTCCGGTTTTCTATTTTTCAGGATAGCAACCAATTCACTTGTTGGATTTACATTCCATATGGATACACTTATTCCAAGAACGGTGCAGTCAGAAGCCAATATATTGTCGGCAATCTTTTCGATACTCTCTTTGATGGTATATTCCTGAATCGTCAGATCGAATGATTCCTTATTCGCCACATATAGCCAACGCAAAGCGAGAGATGTATGAATATATTTGGCATTAAGTGTGGTAAGAACTGTTTTCATGTTTGATTGCTTTCTGCGACAGCAAAGATAATTAGTGTTTAGGGATTAGGGGTTATCCCTGTGCAGAAAAAGGTTTACACTATCGATCAATAATAGATAGTAAGGTACAAATAAACCGACGAATCGTTTTGTTTTTTTTACGCATAGACACAGATTAGATGAATTTTCATTGAAAATATTGTAATTACCAAACCGCGTCTTATCTTTGTTTACAATTAAATCCTGATCATTATGAAGCATTTATCCGTTGTGCGTTTGAGCGCTTTTTTAGTTTTAATACTACTCCTTGTGGCATGTAAACAACATAAACAGGAAGAAATAGTGCCTTCCGGCGAGTATACGCCTTATGTCAGTGGCTATACAGGTGGGGTTGTTTCTCAAACAGCGTCCATCATGTTGCAGTTAACACAACCGGTGGAAATGGTCGACTTGAGTTCGGAGGTAAAGGGAAATCCTTTCCGCTTTACCCCTTCGTTGAAAGGGAAAACCTATTGGAGAGATAATAAAACATTGGAATTTGTTCCCGAAGAGAAAGCGTTACAATCGGGACAGGTTTACCAGGTGTCTTTTCAGTTGGGTGATTATGCCCATGTACCTCAAGGTATGGAAAAATTTGAGTTTTCCTTTCAGGTCATGGAACGTAGTTTTATGCTTGATATGGAAGGAATATCTATTTCTCCGAACGCGCCCGATCAGGCGACTTATAAAGGGGTGATTCGTTTGAGTGATGTGATGGAAAAGCTGGAAGTTGAAAAAATGTTTTCAGTAAAAAGCGATGATAACCAATCGTTAACGATCGAAATAGAACCTCAGGGAAAGTCGGATCATTATACGTTTACTATTCCTTCCATTAAACGGGGAGAAGAGGATGTTACCTTAACGCTGACCGTCAACGGCGAAAAAGCCGGAATGACCAAAAAAGCGGAAGAGTCAATCCGGATCCCTGCCATGCATTCATTTCAGTTCTTAACGGGCAGACGTATTTCTGAGCCGGAAAACGGTATTCAACTCTCTTTCTCCGAACCTTTACTCGAATCACAGGATCTGACAGGGTTGATCACGATTGTCGGTCTGTCGACTCCGGTATTTCAGATCATCGATGATAAAGTAAATGTTTATTTCGAGCCTTATAATCTATCGGGTGATGTGACGGTGTATATCGACCGGGGGATAAAGAGTTACCTTGGAGATAAAATGCAGGAGGAGGGAAGGATCTCTTTCAGTAAACAGAATCATAAACCCAAAATTGAATTAATCAGTTCCGGAACAATCATACCTGATTCAAAGAACTTGATTATCCCGTTCCGGGCTGTGAATCTGAAAGCTGTAGATGTTAAGGTGATCCGGATTTTTGAAGATAATGTACTGATGTTTTTACAGGATAACCCGCTCTCAGGGATGAACGAACTGCGGCGATCGGGACGTATGGTTTATAAAGAGACCCTTCGTCTGGATGCGGATATGGAAAAAGACCTGAGTCTGTGGGATACGTATACGATTGATTTATCCAAACTCATCAAGCAGGAGCCGGGAGCCATTTACCGGGTTGAGTTTTCCATGCGTAAGGAGTATTCCACATTTCCCTGTTTTGATGGGGAGGAAGAGGATGCAGAGACAGCACAAGGGTTGACCAGGCTGTTGACCAGTGAATTGGATGAAGAGGAGGATGGTGTCTGGGATCAGACAAGTACGTATTATGATCCGTTCTATAGCAATATAAACTGGAGTTCGTTTGATTGGGATGAAACGGATAATCCATGCCACTCGTCTTATTATGCTTACCACAGTCGCGGAATAGCCTGTAATGTCTTGGCGACAAATCTGGGGCTGATTGTGAAACAGAATAAGAATAACAAGATGTGGATTGCGGTTACAGATATCCTTGATACGAAACCGGTGGCGCAGGCCGATGTGACGGTTTACAACTTTCAGTTGCAGCCTATCGGTAGTGCAAAAACGGATGCCAACGGTTTCTGTGAAGTGGCACCGAAAAATAAACCGTTTATCGTCGTGGCTTCTCAAGGTAAACAGAAAACTTATCTGAAGGTGCAAGATGGTGAGGAAAAGTCGGTTAGTCGTTTTGATGTGGGTGGAAAGGAGATACAAAAGGGGTTGAAAGGATTTATTTATGGCGAAAGAGGCGTATGGCGTCCGGGTGATACACTGCATATAACCTTTATGATGGAAGATCGTGAGCAACGGATTCCTGATACGCATCCGGTCTCTTTTGAACTGTATAACCCACGCGGACAGTTTTATAGTAAACAGATATCCACGAAAGGGATGAACGGGTTTTATACCTTTCAGGTGGTGACAGATGCCAATGATCCGACTGGATTATGGAATGGCTATGTGAAAGTGGGAGGGACTTCGTTTCATAAATCATTCCGTGTTGAAGCAATCAAGCCCAACCGTTTGAAAATAAATTTGAAGGTGGCGGATGATTATATCGATGCTTCCCAAAAACAGATACCGGTCGAACTGAATTCGGCATGGCTTACTGGTGCTACGGCATCCAATCTGAAAGCAAAAGTGGAAATGACTCTTTCTAAGGCAAGTGTGCAATTTTCAAACTATAATCAATACATTTTTAATAATCCGGCCACAGAATTTACTGCCGATAAAACGGAACTGTTTGACGGAACACTGGATGGAGAGGGAAATGTGCTCTTCAACTTGAAGGCTCCTGATGCACAAAATGCACCGGGTATGTTACGCGCTGCGATTACTACTCGCGTGTATGAACCGGGAGGTGATGCGAGTATTCATACGACAACTGTTCCTTTCTCTCCGTTCTCATCCTATGTCGGCATTAATCTGAATCAACCGAAGAACAAATATATTGAAACCGATGCTGACCATCAGTTTGATGTGATTACTGTAAATGCGGAAGGCAAGCCGGTAAGCCGTCAGAATCTGGAATACAAAGTGTTTCGAATCGGATGGAGTTGGTGGTGGGAGAACCGTAATGAGTCGTTTGCATCTTATATTAACAATAGTTCTTATACCCCCGAAGCAGAGGGCACGATTTCTACATCGAATGGAAAAGGAAACTTTAAATTCCGTGTAAATTATCCTTCTTGGGGACGTTATCTGGTTTATGTAAAAGATCCGGAAAGCGGACATGCGACAGGTGGAACAGTATATATCGACTGGCCGGATTGGCGCGGACGTTCGGATAAAACCGATCCGAGTGGTGTGACTATGCTGACATTCTCTGTAGATAAAGAGTCGTATGAGAATGGTGAGATGGTCTCTGTCATTATTCCGAAAGCAGCAGAAGGAGGACGTGCTTTGGTCGCATTGGAAAATGGCTCTACGGTGATACATCGTGAATGGGTGGAGATCTCCGGTCAGGGAGATACGAAATATCAGTTTAAAGTGACTCCCGAGATGGCTCCCAATGTCTATGTACATATTAGTTTGTTACAACCTCATATGCAGACAACGAATGAGTTGCCGATACGTATGTATGGGGTGGTTCCGGTATTTGTAAACAATAAAGCATCAAAACTCGAACCTCAGATAAAGATGGTGGATGTATTACGACCGGAAACAGCGTTTACAGTAGCTGTAAGCGAGAAAAATGGTAAAAAAATGACCTATACATTGGCTATAGTGGATGATGGACTACTCGATCTGACCAATTTCAAAACGCCTGATCCATGGTCGGAGTTTTATGCTCGCGAAGCGTTAGGCATTCGCACCTGGGATATGTTCGATCAAGTGATAGGCGCTTATACCGGAAGCTATAGTTCACTTTTCAGTATCGGTGGGGATGAGATGCTGAAAGGGCAGGAGAGTAAGGCCAATCGGTTCCGACCGGTAGTGAAATTCTACGGACCATTCTCGCTCAACCCGGGAAAAACTGATAACCATACGATTACGTTGCCGATGTATGTCGGTTCTGTCCGTACAATGGTCATAGCCGGTCAGGATGGCGCGTATGGGAGTGCTGAAAAAACGACGCCTGTACGTACACCATTGATGGTGTTATCAACGTTGCCACGCGTACTTAGTTTTGGAGAAGAGATTTTGGTGCCGGTAAATGTCTTTGCGATGGAGAATGATGTTAAAAATGTAACGGTAACGATTGAAACATCCGAAAACCTGTCGCTTGTCGACGGTAGTAAAAAAACAGTCTCCTTTACCGAACCGGGCGATCAAATGGTCTATTTTAAACTACGTACCGGAACGATTACCCGGAACGAGACGATAAAGATCAAAGCGAACGGAAACGGACACAGTACTTCTGAAACAATAGAGATTGATGTGCGTAATCCGAATCCGGTGGTGACTCATTATGAAAGCAAATTGCTGGAGGGTGGACAGACAACAGACTTATCGTATCAGGTGAATGGAAACGTCAGTGATAGTTGGGTGAAACTGGAAGTGTCGCGCATTCCATCGGTAGATATTAGTCGCCGTTTTGATTTTCTTTATAATTATGAACATTATTGTACAGAACAACTGACCTCTCGTGCATTACCTTTGTTATTTATATCCCAGTTTAAAGAATTGACAGACACAGAAAAAGAATCAATCAACCAGAATGTAACGGAGGCTATCCGTAACCTTTACGGGCGTCAATTACCCAATGGGGGATTTGTTTACTGGCCAGGAAATCCGGAAGTCGATGAGTGGATTACTTCATATGTGGGTAGCTTCTTGATCATGGCACAGGAAAAAGGATATCAGATCAATAATTATGTATTGGATAAATGGAAAGCTTATCAACGAAAAGCAGCACAGAATTGGACACCGTTAAGCCGTGATTCCGACTGGTATTACTGGCAATCGGATTTACAACAGGCTTATCGCCTCTATACGCTGGCATTGGCAGGTTCTCCGGAATTAGGTGCAATGAACAGGATGAAGGAAATGACCGATCTATCCTTACAGGCCAAATGGCGTTTGGCCGCAGCCTATGCGTTGGATGGCAAGACCAATCCGGCGAATGAATTGGTATTTAATTCGGAAACAACAATAAAGGCGTACTCTTCGAGTAATCATATCTATGGCTCATATGACCGTGATGAGGCAATGATTCTTGAGACATTGGTATTGATGGGGCGCGATAGGGAAGCGTTTAATCAGGCACAGAAAGTATCGAAAAACTTGTCGAAAGAGACTTATTTCAGTACGCAGTCAACCGCTTTTGCTTTGATGGCTATGGGACGTCTGGCTGAGAAACTTTCCGGAGCCATTGATATGGCTTGGTCGTTAAATGGAAAAGAGCAGTCGGTGATTAAATCGGCTAAAGCTGTTTATCAGGCAGACCTGCCTTTATCTCCGAAAGAAGGGAAGGTTGCTGTTATGAATAAAGGAACCGGTGGATTATATGTAGACCTGGTAACCCGTACTCAATTAGAGAAAGATAATCTGCCGGAAGTTTCTAATAACCTGCGTTTGCGTGTAAGATATACTGATATGAACGGGCAAACCCTCAATGTCGCCAACCTGAAACAGGGAACTGACTTTATCGTACAGGTGACAGTCGCTAATACAAACACATTTACAGATTACAATGATATTGCTTTAACACACATTATTCCTGCCGGCTGGGAAATCTATAACGAACGGATGACTCAACCTGATATGGAAAGTGAAGAAGGTGAAGAACATATTTCTTCGTCAAAACAATCGGATGATAGTTATACGTACAGGGATATCCGTGATGATCGTGTGTTGACATACTTCAATCTGGCACGTAATAAGTCGAAAACATTTAATATTCGGTTACAGGCAACTTATGCAGGTGTATTTGTATTGCCAGCCATTCAGTGTGAAGCGATGTACGATACCGAGGTTCAAGCTCGGACAACAGCAAACAGGGTGATGGTGGAACAATAATTTCCAACCGTGCGACATGGGTTGTATTAATAACAAAATGAATATAAAAAAAGCAATCATCACAATGATTGTTCTTTTGGTTATTTGTTATGTTTTTTGTCTACCCCGACAGCTTTTCAACGAGACTTATTCAACTGTAGTCACAGATTATCAAGGTGAACTTCTTGGAGCCCGTATTGCGGATGATGGGCAATGGCGTTTTCCGGAACGAAGAACAGTTCCGGAGAAGATGACAATATGCATGATTGAATTTGAGGATCGACATTTTTTTTATCATTGGGGAGTAAATCCTTTAGCAATAGGTAGAGCAATTATTCAAAATATAAAAGAAAAACGAGTGGTAAGTGGTGGAAGTACCATTACCATGCAAACAATCCGGTTAGCACGAAATAAATCACGAACAATAGGGGAGAAATTGATTGAGATGATCCTGGCTACTCGTCTGGAGTTTCGTTACTCGAAAAAAGACATTTTGGGACTGTATGCATCTCATGCTCCTTTTGGCGGAAATGTAGTTGGATTGGATGCCGCAGCCTGGCGTTATTTTGGACATGCTGTAGATCAATTATCTTGGGCAGAAGCGGCAACCCTGGCAGTTTTGCCAAATGCCCCTGCTATAATTCATCCGGGCAAAAGTAGAGAAGCACTCTTAAAGAAGCGAAATCGCCTGTTGAATCGTTTATTGGAGTCCGGGAGGATTGATGTATCTACTTATGAACTAGCATTGAGTGAGCCATTACCGGATGCGCCTCTGCCTTTGCCTCAGATTGCACCTCATTTAGTCAGTTATTTCAATACTGTACAAAAAGGCAAACAGACGATTTCTACCATTGATAAAGGAATTCAACAACGGGTAGAAGATTTATTGGAACGTTGGAATAATGAATTTCGCCGTAGTGATATACGCAACATGGCTGCATTGGTAGTTGATGTTGAAACAAACCATATAGTGGCCTATTGCGGAAACGTTTGTTTTAATGAACAAGTATCCGGAAACCAGGTAGATATTATTCGTGCTCCGAGAAGTACGGGAAGTATATTGAAACCTTTCCTTTATTATGCCGCATTACAGGAAGGGGTGATATTGCCCCGAACATTATTGCCGGATATACCGGTAAATATAAACGGTTTCTCCCCTCAAAATTTCAATATGCAGTATGAAGGGGCTGTTCCCGCCTCTGAAGTAATTGCTCGTTCATTGAATATCCCTTCTGTTCAGTTGTTACGACAATATAGCGTGCCGAAATTTTATAGTTTTCTGAAAGAAATGGGATTTACCACGCTGACAAAACCAGCAGGTCATTATGGTTTATCATTGATACTGGGTGGAGCAGAAGCTACCCTGTGGGATGTGTGCGGTGGATATGCAAATATGGCACGTGCTCTTTTAGGTGTAGACCCATTATCATTAGCTCTGATACAACATAAAGAAAATGCAATTAAGGGAAAGGATATTTTTCAATCTGGGGCTGTCTGGCAGGTATTTGATGCCATAAAAGAAGTCAATCGTCCTGAAGAAATTGATTGGAGAATAATTCCTTCTATGCAAACTATTGCCTGGAAAACAGGGACGAGTTATGGATTCAGAGATGCCTGGGCAGTAGGAGTCACTAAGCGTTATGTAGTTGGTGTATGGGTCGGGAATGCATCCGGTGAGGGTAAACCTGGATTAGTTGGAGCAAGAACAGCAGGGCCGGTGATGTTTGATATTTTCAACCTATTACCTTCTTCCCGTTGGTTTGATCAACCTTACCCGGAATTTACGGAAGCTGAAGTTTGTCGTTATTCCGGACATTTGAAGGGGAGATATTGCGAAGAAACGGATACGGTTTTGCTTCTTCCAAATGGATTACGCACACAGACATGCCCTTATCATCATCTTGTAAATTTGACTACGGATGAAAATTTTCGGGTATATGAAAATTGTATGGGTAATGAAACGACTATCCAACGGAAATGGTTCACTTTACCACCTGTCTGGGAATGGTACTATAAACAACATCATCCGGAATACAAACAACTTCCTCCCTTTAAATCGGGTTGTGGAGAAGACAGCCGGCAGGTGATGCAATTTATCTATCCTGAAATGAATGCACATGTGTATTTACCAAAACAAATGGATGGAAGTCCGGGGCAAATGACATTTGAACTGGTTCATAGTAACAGAAACGCAATCGTTTATTGGCATCTGGATGAAACTTATCTTTCCTCTACTCAGGATTTTCATAAAATTTCTATTATTCCGTCTAAAGGCAAACATTCCATGACTGTGGTAGATGATGAAGGAAATGCGTTGTCTGTTACTTTTCATGTTGAATAACATTTTACATTTCAAAAGCTTTTTTATATAGTTCAATCGCTATTACAGTCATTTCAATTACTATTTATAAAAAGGTAGAGTCGGCACAAATATCTTTACTCTATTATTAAAGCAGTAAGAAGATGTTTAAAGCTATTGTACATTTTTCCATTCGTAAAAAACTATTTATTGGTATTGCAACTGTCTTTCTGTTGATAGGAGGTATCTATGCTATGATGACTTTGCCTATTGATGCGGTTCCGGATATAACAAATAACCAGGTACAAATCGTTACTGTATCGCCGACATTAGCTCCTCAGGAGGTGGAACAGTTAATTACATTTCCTATTGAAATAGCCATGAGTAATATCATGAATGTTGTTGAAATCAGATCTGTATCCCGTTTTGGACTCTCTTTGGTCACTGTGGTCTTTGACGAAAAAGTTCCGACATTGGATGCGCGACAGTTGATTAATGAACAGATACAAACGGTGGCCGGAGAAATACCTTCTGAATTAGGTACTCCTGAATTAATGCCTATAACAACAGGATTAGGGGAAATTTATCAATATGTATTAGAAGTTGCTCCGGGTTACGAAGACAAATACGATGCCATGGAACTTCGCACGATACAAGACTGGATCGTTAAACGTCAATTAAGTGGGATATCAGGAATTGTCGAGATAAACAGTTTCGGAGGGTATTTAAAACAATATGAAGTAGCCGTTGATCCTGATATACTTTACTCGTTGAATATAACTATAGGAGAAGTTTATGAGGCATTAATGCGAAATAATCAGAATACGGGTGGTAGTTATATCGAAAAAATGAATAAGGCTTATTATATCCGCTCAGAAGGAATGATTACTCAACTGTCAGATATAGAACAAATCGTAGTCTCTAACCGAGGTGGTATTCCGATTCATATTCGTGATGTTGGTCATGTACGCTTTGGAGCACCGAAACGCTTTGGAGCAATGACTATGGACGGAAAAGGTGAATGTGTGGGAGGTATCGCCATGATGCTGAAAGGAGCAAATGCTAATATTGTAACAAAAGAGTTAGAAGCCCGGGTAGAGAAAGTACAGAAGATGCTGCCCGAGGGAGTTGTTCTGGAACCTTATTTGAATCGATCAGCCTTAGTGAATAGAAATATATTCACAGTAATAAAGAATCTGGTAGAAGGTGCTTTGATTGTCTTTTTAGTTTTAATCATATTTCTCGGTAATTTTCGGGCCGGCTTGATTGTAGCGTCTGTTATTCCGTTGGCGATGTTGTTTGGTTTTATTATGATGCGACTATTTGGTGTAACAGCCAACTTAATGAGTTTGGGCGCCATTGATTTTGGGATAGTTGTGGATGGTTCTATTGTAATAGTCGAAGGAATGTTGGCACATCTTTATAGTAAAAGGTTGGCCGGTAAAGCATTGTCGAAAACAGAGATGGATCAGGAAATTGAAGCCGGAGCCGGAGGAGTGGTCAGAAGTGCAACTTTTGCTGTTCTGATTATTTTGATTGTATTTTTTCCAATACTTACCCTTTCCGGTATAGAAGGAAAGTATTTTACACCTATGGCAAAAACATTGGTATTCTGTATTATCGGAGCACTGATATTATCATTGACTTATATTCCGATGATGGCCTCACTCTTTTTGAAAAAAACAATTTCAACAAAACCGACCTTTGCCGATCGTTTCTTTCAAGAACTCAATAAGATCTATAAAAAAGGACTTCATTTTTGCTTACATCATATATGGATTACTTTAGGTACGGCTTTTATTGCACTTGCAGCATCTTTATTTTTATTTACTCGTTTAGGTGCAGAGTTTATTCCAACCTTGGATGAGGGTGATTTTGCGATGCAGATGACGTTGCCGGCCGGAAGTTCTTTATCCAGAAGTATAGAATTATCAACTGAAGCAGAAAAGACTCTTTTAGCAAAATTTCCGGAAATTAAACATGTAGTTTCAAAAATAGGTACGGCCGAAGTACCTACTGATCCGATGGCAGTAGAAGATGCAGACATTATGATTGTAATGAAGCCATTTAAAGAGTGGACTTCAGCTTCGAGCCGTGCGGAGATGGTTGAAAAGATGAAAAAAGCTTTAGAACAGGTTGGTGGAGCGGAATTTAATTTTAGCCAACCGATTCAATTACGTTTTAATGAATTGATGACTGGAGCCAAAGCTGATATTGCGATTAAACTATATGGCGAAGATATGGAAGAGTTATATGCGAAGGCTCGTGAGGCTGCCCGTTATGTGCGTCAGGTTCCGGGAGCAGATGATGTATTGGTCGAACAAGCGATGGGACTTCCACAATTAGTTGTGAGTTATGATCGTTCAAAGATTGCCCGTTACGGAATGAATATTGAAGAATTAAATACCCTTATTCGCACAGCATATGCTGGTGAAGTAGCAGGAGTCGTGTTTGAGAATGAACGTCGCTTTGATCTTGTTGTACGTTTGGATAGTGATAAAATTTCCGATCTGAATCTGGATAAACTGTTTGTACGCACAGTGGAAGGTATACCTGTTCCGATCAGTGAAGTTGCTGATATTGAGTTAATAGATGGCCCGTTGCAGATTAATCGCGATGCGACAAAACGCAGGGTGGTTATAGGCGTCAATGTACGTGATGCAGATATCCAGCAAGTGGTTAATAACATACAAAACGTTTTGGAGAAAAATATTAAGCTGAAACCGGGTTATTATTTTGAATATGGCGGACAATTTGAAAATCTTCAGAATGCGATTAGTACGTTAACTGTAGTAATTCCGGTAGCTCTGCTTCTTATCTTACTGCTTTTATTTTTTGCTTTTAAAGGTATAACGTATACAATGGTGGTATTTTCTACTGTTCCATTGTCTCTGATAGGAGGGATTTTAGCTTTGTGGATTCGTGGCTTATCATTTAGTATTTCTGCAGGAGTTGGGTTTATAGCTCTATTTGGAGTGTCGGTTTTGAATGGCATTTTAATGATTAATCATTTTAATGATTTACAAAAACAACATATCTATCAGATGACAACAAATCGTATTATAGCAAAAGGATGTCCACACTTATTGCGACCTGTTTTTCTAACAGGATTGGTGGCATCGTTGGGTTTTGTACCCATGGCTGTCGCTACATCTGCCGGTGCAGAAGTGCAACGTCCGTTGGCAACCGTTGTCATAGGAGGTTTATTTGTTTCAACCATACTGACATTGTTGATTATTCCCGTGTTTTATAAAATAGTAAATACGATACGTTTATGGAGACGAGCTCATCGAATAAGATATGTACTGCCTGTAATTGTTTTTATGAGTATCTCCGGAGTACTTTCTGCCCAGTCAGATGCAACTACAGTCTCCTTGGATGAGGCTATCCGGATAGCATTGGATAATCATCCCCGTTTGAAAACGGCAACAGCAAATATTGATCGTGTACGTGCTGCACGAGGGGAGTTATGGGATCCGGAGCCCATGTCATTTAATTACTCCTGGGGACAGTTAAATGGTGAAACACGCAAAGATAAAGAGTTGGAAATTTCACAGTCATTGGGCTCTGTTTTGACACCTTTTTATAAAAATACATTGATTAATAAACAAATAGTCAGTGGAGAACTTTATCGTGATATGGTAAGAAAAGAAATTGTTGCAGAAGTAAAGCGTGCCTGGGTGTATTACCAATATGCTCAACATGTACTGGCTTTATATCGTGAACAAAATGAATGGACTACCCGTTTTCAACAGGCAGGGCAACTTCGGTATGAGCAAGGAGATATTACTTTATTGGAGAAAAATATGGCTGCAACATTAGCCGCAGACTTGCGCGCACGATTCATGCAAGCGGAAGAAGAGATGTTATTGGCACAAAAGAGACTTGTTTGGATCTGTCATGTCGATCATTTGATTATACCAGCTGATACCGCTTTGGCAGTATTGCCAGTAGAGAATAGAACCGTATCAGAAGATCATTTATCAGGAACCTATTTAAGTTATTTTCAAAGCCAAACAGATGAAAAAAAAGCGATATTGAATATTGAGCGAAGTCGTTTTTTTCCCGAATTATCCGTTGGATATGTTCGTCAGAAAATCTCACCATTAAACGGCTTGGATTCCTGGATGGTCGGCGTTTCGTTCCCTATAATATTTTCTTCTCAGCGCAGTCGGATTAAACAGGCTAAAATTGATTCATATATTGCCCGTACAGAAGCAGAGAATAATATTCGTCAGTTAACCAATAAGGTCGATGAATTGCAGATACAACTACGCCAACAAAGTGAAATGATTCGTTATTATCAAACAGGCGCATTGCCCGAAGCCCAGGCTTTATTGGAGAGTGCAACTATTCAGTTTCGCGAAAATGAGACTGATATCACACAATTTGTGCAAAGTCTGAATTCGGCCCATGAGATACAACGCGGGTATATCGAAACAGTTTACCAGTATAATATAACTGCATTGGAATTGGAGTTGTATACCGAAGATCGTATTTATCATTAAAACGATTATTATTTGAAATCAAATAGGAACAAAATAAACAGATCATGAAAAAAATAGTTATATCGACAGTTGTCCTTCTTTTATTCGCTTGTAACGGTAAAAAAGAAAGTTTGTCAGATGAAGTCTCTGATACAATGGCTATTGAAAATGAAATGACAGAAGAATTATTTGCCGGCCAATCGGAGGCAGATACAGAACCAATGGCAATGGTCAATCACTCCTCATTTAACGGTGTTTTGATGACGCCTCCGCAACGTTATGCTACGGTGACACCGACTATGGGAGGAACAGTGCATAGTACCAATTTGTTGAATGGGATTTATATCAAAAAAGGAACAGTTATAGCGACTCTTGAAAATCCGGAATTCATTACATTACAACAGGAATACCTTGACGCGTATGCCCAAACCACTTATTTAAAATCAGAATTTGAACGACAAGAACGGTTAAGTGTTCAGGAAGCGGCATCTCAAAAACGTTTTGAACAAAGCAAAGCGGAGTATTTATCAATGAAAAGTCGTTTGGAAGGAGCTTCGGCACAATTGACTATTCTCGGTGTTTCCCCTAAAGATGTGTTATCCGAAGGTATTCAACCTTATTTAGAGATAAAGAGTCCTTTAAGCGGTTATGTCTCGGGTATGAATATAAATCTCGGTAAATATATTAATGGTGGTGATCCGATCTGCGAAGTGATAGATAAAGGAGAAACATTACTTCAGTTAACCGTTTATGAGAAAGATCTTATGAGGTTACAATCAGGGAGTCCGGTTTTATTTCGGGTAAATAGTTTGGGAGATCAGGAGTTCAATGCGGAAGTCATATCCGTTGGTCAGGCTGTTGATCCGGTTAATCGTTCTTTGGAAGTGTACGCCCGTGTCAAAGAATCGAATGTACATTTTCGCCCGGGAATGTATGTTTCGGCACGTATTGAGAAAAAAAGTGAATAAATCTATAACTGAAATACAGAAGGCGTGTTTTTTAGTTAAGTTTGTTTCATGAAGTTCAGCAATAAATATATCTTATCCATAACAGGGATCTCATTGGTTGTTTCTGTGTTGATCTATTTTCCTGAATGGATGTCTCTGTTTGGAAGGGATGAAAATATAAGTACTGAATTATTTCCGGGAATAGCTGTTATCGATGTGATTAATGAGATGCTATTTACATTTATATCGTTGATCATTCTGTTTGGGTTGAATATCGCTTTGTTGGGGTTAAATCGTTTGTCTACCAGACTCTCATGGCAAAAACTACTTTTCTCTTTTGTGCTTACATGGATTGCAAGCAACTTGTTGGGAAATGGATTTGTCTTCCTTCATCATCAACTGGATATACCCGCTATCCACTCTACAGTACATTTCTTATTGCATCCTGTACGCGATTTTATTATATCAGCGGTGGTTTCCAGTAGTTGTTACATCACTTGGTTGATTAGAAAAAGTCAGCAGGTTCAGATCGAAAACCAACAGTTGCGAATGGAAAGCCTTCTGAATCAGTATGAAGCATTAAAAAATCAATTGAATCCGCATATGTTGTTTAATTCTTTAAATACACTTCGCTCTTTAATACGGGAAACACCGGATAAGGCGCAAGATTATTTACAAGAATTATCACGAGTACTCCGATATACTTTACAGGAAAATGAAAATCAGACCGTTTCTCTTCGGGAAGAGATGGAGTTTGTGAATGCTTATCTTTTTTTATTGAAAATGCGTTATGAAGACAATCTGATGTTTCATTTGAATATAGATGAAGCGTCGGAACTCCTTCAACTCCCACCCATGGCAGTACAGATGTTGATTGAAAATGCGGTGAAACACAATGAAATCAGTAATCGTAAGCCTTTTACAATAACCATTCATGCCGACAAGCATCAGTTGACAGTTTATAATCCGATACAGCCTAAACTGACACCGAGTAGAGGAACAGGGATTGGTTTGGGAAATCTGGCTAAACGGTATGATCTTTTGTTTAAGAAAACAATTGAAATACAGGATGATAATAACTTATTTTCGGTCACAATCCCTTTGATATAATGTGTTTATGAAAGTCCTTATTATAGAAGATGAAAAAGCGGCTGTCAGAAATTTAAAAGCATTGCTTTTAGATATTGATCATAATATTGAAATACTGGCGGTGACAGATAGTATAACGGAGAGTATAGAATGGCTTAGAAATCATCCTGAGCCGGATTTGATCTTTGTCGATATTCACCTGGCAGATGGATCGGCATTTGAAATTTTTGAACATATACATATTAAAAGTCCTGTTATTTTCACAACTGCTTATGATGAGTATGCACTGAAAGCATTTAAAGTGAATAGTGTAGATTATTTGCTTAAACCGATTGATCGGAATGCGATTGAAAACGCTTTGGATAAATTATATCATCTGAGAGCAAAAACAAACGTTTTACCGGGAGATTATAGCGGACTTATTCGTGCGCTTAAACAGAATGAGAATTATAAAACTCACTTTTTAATTCCTGTCAAAGGCGATAAGTTATTCCCTTTACCTGTAGATTCAATCTCTTATTTCTATATCTATGAAGGAGATGTAAAAGCCGTAACAGATGATGAAAAAGAGTATATACTTAATCAAACTTTAGATGAACTGAATGAATGTCTTAACCCAAGTCAATTTTTTCGTGTGAATCGACAATATATCATTTCCAGAAAATCAGTTCGTGATATTGATCTTTGGTTTAACAGTCGTTTATCGGTCAATTTGAAGATACCAGTCAAAGAACGAATACTTGTTAGCCGCTTGCGGGTAGCAGAGTTTAAGGAATGGTTTACAAATTGAAACCATTAGATTTCATCCAATGGTTTTCGTTTATTTTCTTTGATCGTTTTGAAATGGCTGGGAGTAAAACCTGTTATTTTTTTGAATTGCGCACTTAAATGGGCGGTGCTCGAATAATTCAGTTTGAACGCAATTTCACTTAATGTCAACTCATTGTAAACGAGCAACTCTTTAACCTTTTCAATCTTTTGAGCGATAAAATACTTTTCAATGGTGATCCCTTCTACCTGCGAAAAGAGGGTGCTCATATAGTTGTAGTCATGTTTAAGCTTTTCGGACAGAAAATCAGATAGATTGATTTTCAACTGAATGCTTTCCTTATGAACAAGTTCTATAATGGTCGTTTTTATTTGTTCGATTAATCGTGCTTTCCGGTCATCGATCCATGAAAAACCGAGTGATTCTAACCGGCTTTTCAACAGTTTTTCCGTTTCCACCGACAATTTTTCCTCTACAACCACTTCTCCCAATGAAATTGACAGAGGATGAATATGGAGTTTGTCCAACTCAGATTTGACAACCATAATACAACGGTTGCAAACCATATTTTTTATGTATATCCGGTGTTCGGTCATACCACATCTTTTATGGACAAAAATAACACCTTAAATCGAAAAACAACGCTATTCAGTAATATATCCCTGAACTATAGAAGCGTGCCATTTTCCATTACTTAATTTCATCTGATAGCTTCCGGCTTCGGCTTTGAATTTAGCTGTTTTAACACCATTACGTGTATCCATACCGAGATATTGAATTCCTGCAATGGAAGAAAATCCTTGCATAACTGATTCTTCTAATGGTAAGTAAACAGTTGCCGACGTATTAGGTGGAATGGTAAAATCGTATGATAATAATTTCCCTTTATCAGCATTCCAACAACTCTTGATCGTACCATAATTAGATATAAATGTGCCGGATGCATTGGTATAGGTTCCACCGGGAAGTGGCTGGAGTACAAAATCTTGATACCCACCATTGTCTGTAGTAATACCCAAATGAAACTCATGTATCCACGAACCAACCGAGCCGAGTGCAAAATGATTAAAAGAATTCATTCCGCTTGCAGCATTCATTTCAAAAGCAAGTTCATACGAGTTCCAGCGTTCCCATACGGATGTAGCACCAAGTTTTACCGAATAAAGCCATGATGCAAAGTCAGTACTGGAAAAAAGTTTGTAAGCAGTTTCAGACTGTCCGAAACGCGTTAATGCCGGCAGCATATTCGGCGTGCCCGAAAAGCCGGTCGTAATAGTATAATCGAGCGATTCTTTCGTCGGATTCATCGCAACTCCGGCTGTAGCACCTAAAGGCATATCGCGTCCACCATGCACAATCAATACATTGCCTTCATTACCGCTTCGCGATGGTTTGGCAGATAACTCAGCTAATCGTTTAGCTGCAAAAGCTTCATAGGTCATGCCGTTATATTCACCGGAAGTAATGCGCATAGTATCGCTGAAACAATTGAAATTTAAAGGTGTAGCATAGGAAGTTTGCGTGTCTATCAAACGGCCGGTAGAACCATCGGTTATGGAGATCGAACGAGTCATTCCGATATCCGGATCGATATATGCCCGGTTGAAGGATTCTTTTGCTATCATATAGCGGTTGCGCAATTCATTCGCATACGCTGTTTTTCCGATTGCTTCCGACATAATGGCTGTAACTTCCATCATATACAGATAAATGGCATTGTTGCAGAGATCACTGGATGTGCGGGCGTCGAAACTCAGATGATCGGCTAATCCTCCTGTACGTGATGACAGTCCCGGGTATCCGGGTACTGTGAAATGATTCATTCCGTCCAACCAAGCCTTCATAGCGTCAAAATTCTCTTTGACCACTTCTATATCTCCGTATTGTGTGTACAATTGCCAGGGAACCATGCATACTGCGGCAGCCCAAGTACTGCTGGCTGCAAAATTTCGGGATCGTGCCCGTGAATAAGTCGGAATCGTTGTCCCGACTCCACCGGCAGGTTCGCCATTTGCTCCTCCTATTCCCTGATCGTTACGCAAAGTAACCATCCATTGACGGAAGAAACTTTGAACATCTCCATTATAAGTAGCGGTACGGGCATATGCTTGTGCATCTCCGGTCCAACCCATACGTTCATTGCGCTGAGGGCAATCTGTCGGGATAGAAAAGAAATTTCCAAGCTGGCTACGTTGAATGTTTCTGAATAATTGATTGATAAGTTCTCCTGTATTGTCGGATGTACTCCCTTTGTAGGATGCTGTCACATTTTCAGATGAGAGTACAATCCCTTCGACATTTTGAATAGGGAGAGGAGATGTGCGATTGGGTGTGGTAATCTGTATGTAGCGATAGCCCCGGTAGGTAAAATGAGGTTCAATCAATACATTACGTGATTCATCTTCTTTACTTGCTGTATAAAAATCGGTAACAAGTGCAGCTCTGTAAGTTTCATGTAAAATACGTCCGGCAACGTTTGGGCGAAAAATACCATTTGCTCCGTAAAGCGATTCATAGGTCGTTCCATCGGGCATTACTTTATTCGGAGAATCTTCATTTCCCGGGTATATTTCTTCTCCATATCGAAGAATAACCGTATCTCCCTCTTTCAGTGAACCTGCCGGAATAGTAATGGAAGGTACACCAACCATATCGACTCCCATATCATAGGTGTATGTTTTTTTATCATCGCTATGTGTGGTTAATACTCTTGTTGCTTGTAAACGTTCGATTTCGCGAACAGGATTATCACGCCGGGCAATAATATCAAAATTGATCCAGTCACGTTTTTTTATGATTTCAGGTCGTACCCAACCGTTTTCCTGGTAACCTACAGTAGTCCATCCGGCAATGGCAGATTCTTTATTGGCATTATAACGCTGACCATGAAACATACTGGCGTATTCAACGGGACCCTTTTTATAGAGTTTCCACTCTTTGGGATTGGTTGTTATTATGCGTTGATTTCCATCCGTATAAGTAATCACTAATTTGGCCAAAAGAGCTTCCGTATCACCGAAAAAATTATAGTTATTAGGGGTAAATGTCATATATCCGGTATAAAAACCAGGTCCGAGTATGGCTCCTAAAACATTTTTCCCATTTTTCAACAAGTCTGTAACATTATAAGTATGATAGTTAAGCGTTTCACGATATTGACTTACTCCCGGATTGAACCAATCATTACCCATTCGTTTTCCATTCACATACATTTCATAGGAACCCATTGCCGTGATATACATATCTGCTTTTTGAATTTTTTTCTCTGATTCGGTTTCAAATTCGTTTCTCAGCATCGAAAGCGAAGCATAATGACTGGGATCTGCATATCCGAAAGTTCCTTCGTCCACAGAAATTTTATTATCGGAAACCGTTAGTCCGGTTATATGATTAAATATGGAATAGGTAGCTCCTATAGATTGGTTGAATAGATCCGCTTCACGCCCTTGTCCTACATTTTTTAATGCATAATCCGTGAATTCTACTTTTTCTCCTGTAGCGGTATAGAATCCGATCGAATTCAGATTAGGATATGTATTATAATCTCCGCCATTTTTACCATAGGGCGAAAGAATAATACCTCCTCCTCCCATTCGCGGGGTAGGATTATTATTTAATTGCAAAGCTTTTCCGTTGATTTCTACAGTCATAGCACTGGCAGATACATGGATATCTAGTGTGTTTTCTTGATAAGCATTTGCTGTGGTAATTAATTCGTTTATATTGCAGGTTGGTATTGTAGCTTTTGATATAGTGATAAACGGATATTCAGGAGAGTCGGTTTTCAGGTATCCCACACGATAAATATTTATAGCTGCTCCATTTGGTGTTCCAACACCTGAAAGATCCAATTCAAAACGGTAATAATTCTCACCCTCCATTCGTTCTACGTTTTGGAAATTATTGTTAAAGCGAAAATCGTTTGCTCCGAATATAAGCGAGAGTTTATTTCCTGATATGATTTTATATTTAGTGCTGATATGAAATAGTTGAGCAGATGTCGCATCTAAAGAGAGTTCATTACTACCAATCCATTGCGCATTATCCCAGGCATTGATCGTTGGATTCATCAGACCTGTCGAGAAAAATGAAGAGGCTGTGTGAGTTTTTCCATAACTGTCCGTTATATTTACTTTCCAATAGTAATCTGTTTCCGGAGCTAAGCTAGATCCTCCATAGACTATTCCTACAGATTGATTGGATGTAATCATCCCACTGTCCCAAACCATTTCAGTGAAACGTTGGTCTTTAGCGACCACAATTTGATAAGCGGATTGTTTTATTCCGATTCTTTGAGATTGCATCTGCCAGGAAAAATCGGGTTTGTCGGTATCAATCCCTAAAGGAGAGATTAATGTGTTTACTCTTAAATGATCGATTGTCGAATCATTTTTATCACCTGTACAGGATTGTATACATGCAGTAAAGAATACGATAGATATGACGTGTAATAAGTATAACTTCTTTAACATGGTCTATGAATTTGCAGTGAGAATCGCATTGAGTAATTATGTAACATGTGCAAAAGTAAGGTCTAAAGTGTCATGACATATTGGAAAAATGATATTATAACTTATAATTATGATATCTTTCTACTTCAAACCGTTATACAAAAGACCCTGATCTCTTATCCATTTAATTGAATCCATTCTTGTTTTTTACCTGAAAGAATTAATCGTCTACCAGTTGGATCACTTTCGTCTACCAATTGGGTCACTATCGTCTACCAACTGTGTCACTATCGTCTACCAATTGGTAGACGATTAACTCTTCCGAAAAAATAGCTAGAGAAGCCTAATAAAATATGTAGATTATCGGGATGAAAATGGCTCACCCCGTAAAGTTGTGGAGCTAGGCATAAATATTTTTGAGTCTAAACAGGAAGTATGGGATATTGTTTACTCCCCTGAGCACAGACCT
>NZ_JARXWG010000032.1 GCF_029893105.1 Parabacteroides sp. PF5-9
GAAAGTTTCGCTGTACATACGATGTTTCTTTTTTGACATAAATTATTTGTTATTTATGTGGCAAAAAAGTGTCAACCTTTTTCAGTGTAAGACATAAAATCCGAATAGATACACGATAAAAAAGGATTATCAAACAAACGTTTCCCCCGGCAAACTGGTTAAGAATAATTAAAAACAATAACTTTCGATAGGGGAATTCGTCTTATTTAAGTATAAGCTATAGCGTCTCACTTTTAATACATGAAATATGAATCGAGTAACAGTACTTCTATTTCTTACTTTGTTGCTTCTCTCCACTTGTTTTACACTACAAGCACAAAATGAATATAAACAAATTCCGTTCAAACCCGGAGAGGTGCTGACTTTCGATATGTACTTTAAATACGGACTGATTAATGCCAAAGCCGGAGAATCTTCGCTTTCGGTCACTGAAGGAAGCTATGAAGGAAAGGATGTATTGCAATTAACACTGCATGCCAAATCGGCCGGTGCGGCTAAGGCGTTTATGTCGGTTGCCGATACATTATCGGCCTATATGTCGAAAGACCTTCTTCCGTTGGCTTTCATCAAAAATGCTCATGAAGGAAAAGATTATACCTATGAGGAAGCGATTTACCAGTATACGTCCGACAAGATAAAGGTTCAGACCAAACGAATAAGAAACGAGATTCCCCGTTTTGACACGACACTGGTTTCACAGCATAAGATATACGATATGGTGAGTATTCTTTATTATGCCCGGACACTGGATTATGCCTCTTTGGAAAAAGGAGAGAAATTAACCGTTTCCTATTTATCGGGAAAACGAATGGAAACGATGGATGTGAAATATCATGGATTGGAAACAATTAAAGCGAATGACGGCAGGGAGTATTATTGTATTAAACTGACTATGCTACTGAATGAGAATGCTTTTGAGGATAAAAACGAAGCGATGCAAGTGTATATCACCAATGATCAAAATCGGGTACCTATCCGAATCGACTCGAAGCTGAAAAAGGGCTCTACCCGTATTATCCTGAAAGCGTATAAGGGGGTCGGATAAAAAGATTAAAGGATCTCCAGGTGAAAAATCCGTGCAATACCTGTTACAATGATCTGTATGCCGATACAGAAAGTGATAAATGCAACCATCTTGTTGATAATCATATTACCTGAAGCACCTAACTTCTTTATCAGTTTGGTTCCCTGGGAAAGAAACAGGTATAAGATAAAAAGCAAAACAACAATAGCCAAGCTGATCATCAGATAGTTGATAGAGGTATTCAATAGATTTCCTTTAACAGAAGCAGAGGCCATTAAGGTAAAAATAACGGATATACTACCCGGTCCTAAGCTGATCGGAAATGAAATCGGAGAAAAAAGTCTACTCTCCACATCTTCTATATTGATCCGACTCACTGTATCCTGCACTTTTTCGGTTTTAGTAATGGGAGTGTCCGAAAGCCATTCCAGACCAGCTTTGCATATCACAATGCCACCTCCTAATTGAATAACCGGAACAGCCAATCCGAAAAGCAGTAGAATGAGGTGTCCGACCACCAAACTACCAATACCCACCAACAAACAATTCACAATAATTCTTTTTATAAACGATTTCCTTTGGGAATCATCGACCCCTTCCAGAAAACCATTGACAATAAGACCACTACTGATCGGATTCATCACCGGAAACAATGCTGCAACCGACGAAATAAACATATAGATAAAATCGTGTAAAGACATAACTTTCCAAATAGATAACCGCTAAAAATAGTTCCTTTTTCCGAATAAACAATATACTGCCGGCAATCGTTGCCCCGGCATCATCTAAAAAAACAGGCTTATCCGCTTTTCACGAATAAGCCTGTTACATGACAACAGTATCCACCTTAATCCAGATGATCCGAGATATCCCGTACTTTCCGTTTTGCTTCGGTGATTAAGTCTTCCGCTTTGTCACTGATTGTATTTGTGTATTTCTTCGACTTTTGAGCCAGATCGTCAAAAAAGGATTGAGATTGCTCTTTAAATTTTTCATACTTCCCACTCAGGAACTTATCCCAATCAATGTCCAACCCTTCTTTATCCATAAAGTCGACAACGACTCTGACCGCATCAGTTGCCTGTTCTTCTGTCAATCCGGCTTCTTCCTGTAACCTTTTTAATAAATTTTCCATATCTCTTATTTTTATAAATTCATGTTATATATGGAACAAAACTAATGAAAAATAGTTCCGATAAACCTGTTCATCGATAAAAACAATCACATACGCTGCTTGTTATGTAAATAAACACAATCTTGTATTCCTCACAATTAATTATATAAAGATGAAACGTAAAGTAGTAGAGACAGTCAAAGGTTTGCCGGCAATCGACGGAGCCGGTGTTCATTTAGTCAGGGTTTTAGGGAACAATACGGTTTATAAGTTTGACCCTTTTCTGATGCTGGATGCGTTTGATTCGAACAATCCGGCCGATTATATCAAAGGCTTTCCCATGCATCCTCACAGAGGGATTGAGACATTTACCTATCTGATGAAAGGCCGGATAGATCATGAAGATAGTCTAGGTCATAAAGGCACGATCCATAGCGGAGAAAGTCAATGGATGACCGGTGGAAGCGGCATCCTTCATCAGGAGATGCCTCAGCCTGTCGATCATCTACTCGGGTTACAACTCTGGATCAACTTGCCGAGAAACGAGAAAATGACAGCACCCAAATATTTTGAGATTACGGCAGATATGATCAAAACGGTTGAAGAAGAAAACGCATCAGTCAGTATTGTGGCCGGTAAATATAAAGGACATCAAGGGGCCAAAGGACATCATATCGACACTACCGTACTGGATATTACAGTTAAGCCTGACGGAGAATTCACTATATCAACCGATCCGGAGGCGACTCTCTTTATTTACATCGTTGACGGAAAAGGACAATTTGACGGCTCACTGCTTCCTATTCCACGAAAGACAGCCGTATTGTTCAGTAAAGACGATGAGTTTTATGTTAAAGCAGGCGCGGAGGGGATTCACTTCATTCTGTTTACCGCCCGTCCGCTTGGTGAACCGATCGTATGGGGAGGCCCTATTGTAATGAATACCCGCGAAGAATTGATGGAAGCCTTTACGGAATTATCGGAAGGGACGTTCATTAAAAATTAAAAATGACCAGAACGCATACACGGATTTCCTCGTTGACTTCATCATAATATGCTGAATAGAGAATCGTTTGACAATTATGGAATGATCATTTGACAATTGTGAAACGATCGTTTGATAATTATGGAACGATCGTCCGACAATTGTCAAACGATTCTGTCTTCACCGTAAAATTTAAAAAGGATTGCCTCTACAGATTCTCTTCACCGAGAGGGATTTGAATATGAGTAGGGTATTCGCTTCCTATGTATATTGTCTGGTTGGCCTTGCGGACTTTAGATTGCTCCGACCAGATCCCCGGATAATTAGAATGGATACTGTATTCCGGGAAATTGGATGAAGTAATCTCTAATCTCAGACGGCTACCCGGTTTTATTTGCCAGGTGACAGGAAGTGTTTCTACGGTCAATTCGACAATTTCATGCGGGGTATATGTTTGCCTGCCTCCAAAACGATCGTTCCGGTAGGCCAACGTTGTTATCCCCGACCGGATATTATACCCCGAACCGTCAGGCAGCACTTCACTGATCTTATAGGTCAGGCTTGTATCTTCACAATCGCTACTCATATAGATGGTTGCTTTGACAGGGCCGGCAATGGTCAAAGGTTCGGTTAAAGGTTCGGTTAAAAAGAAAAGGATATCATCCCGGTAACCGACTTCCGGCTGAAGCTGGCTTCCCCGGCGCTTGGGCGAGTTAAACAAAGTCTCCCCTCCCATCGACATAACCGGATTTTGCGGATCATAAATAAATTTCAACCGATTTGTCTTATCCGGTTCTTTCTGAGCTGACAGGAGATACGCTTTCGAGTGGGTTTTATCTTTCTGACCGGTCAGGTAATAGGTTTTATTCTCTTTTACCGGGATGGGCCACGCTGGATATGTCTCCCAGCGATCCGCGCCAATATAATAAACGAGGACTTCACCTTTGGGTATCCGCCCTAATGCCACAACCTGATACAACCAATTGAACTGATCGTCGAACACATCCACATCCTTCGCATGCATGGGAGTATGCGCTTCGGGTGTTATTTGATAAAAATGATTCCAGGCACCCAGTATCAGGCGGCTGTTTTTCTTCGTTTCACCGGTAAGCAATTCATATCCCTTGATCGTTCCTTCGATGTGATGATCGAATAAACCGGCTACAATCGTCATCGGTACTTTAATCTTAGGCGGGATACTACGAAGCTGAGCCCATACGCCTGTATGCCAGTAAGGATCGTTGTAATCCGTATGGGTAATCCAATCCCTGTACCAGGGCAGTTTTGCACCGAGCAGATTAACATCCATCTCTGCCTGCGGCATGTAGCGATACGCCTCATAATACGGGTCGTCGGGATCACGAAATGGTTTTGTTTCTATTTCGTTCGCATTATCGATTGCCCATCCGGTCAGGATATCCTGCCTGAATAACCCGTCTTTGTAGGCAGAGAGGTGACGGTCTACTCCATAATGGTGTAAGTATATGCCTTTGACCTTACCGGGCAATGAATCGGCGATAATCCAACTGGTCAACGCCGTATAAGAGGCTCCAAATAATCCGATAGAACCGCACCAATCTTGTTTGGCAACCCAATTGACTAAGGCCAGTCCGTCCTCACGCTCATAGATATTCGGTTTGTAAGTCCCCTCAGATCCTCCTTTTCCCCTGCAATATTGAAGTATATATCCGAGGCCGTGTTTGACATATTGTTGCCCTTGTTTCAAATTATCTCCCGTAGTTTCCCGTTGAGGATAAGGAGAGCGGGTGATAACTACCGGCCAGGGACCTTCACCTTTTGGCAAGTATATTCTGGTAACAAGTTGAAGCCCGTCTCCTCCTGTCACGAGCGTATCTATGTAGATATACTCAAAGGTGGCTTGTGGAGTATCGGGATATTCGTAGGATGCTTTCTTCGACGTGCAAGAACAATAAATTGCCGATAAGGAAACCAATAAGAAGAGGGAATACGCTTTTATTCTCATAAGAAGATATCTTTTAAATTTGAAGGCCACACCGGATAGAAGGTACTATCCGATGCAAAATAAATCCAAATACTACAATAAACAAAAGGATATGAAATAGAAGTCACAAAAATTCAGTTATCTCATTTTTTTTCATTATTTTTCGCCATTATCTGAATGAAAAACAAGACATCCACTCATGAAAAAGATAACCAGACTTCAGTTTTTAAAAGCTTCGGGATTAGCGACCGCCAGTTTGATGTTAAATGAAAAAGCGACCGCCGGCTCATTTCATTACAGTGGCGAAAAAACGGTAGTGAAAAATAGTTCTCCCGACCTTGGTACGCTAAAATCTCCCGTTACCGCCAAAGGTAAAATAAAGGGGCTCGAATTTTCACGCCTGATCCTTGGTGGTAATCCTATCGGAGGATGGTTGCATTCGCGGGATTTGAAGTATGTCGGACCACTGGCCAAAGCCTATCTGACTGATGAAAAGAAAATGGAGATATTCAGAATGGCTGAAGATTGCGGTATTGACACGATACTTGGTCACCCGATAATGATTGATATCCTCAACAAATACTGGTCGACAGGCAGAGGCAAAATCAAATGGATTTCCGACTGCGGAGGAAGAGATTTTGTGACGGCAGCACAACAATCAATCGACGGAGGGTGTATGGCCGGTTATTGTCAGGGAGAGAATGCCGACCGGTATGTGGCTAACGGCGATTTTAAAACGATCGAAAAAGGACTTGATATCCTTCGGAAAGCCGGTATGCCGGCAGGTATCGGCGCACACCGTATAGAAACAATAAAGGCATGTATTGAAAACGGGTTAATTCCCGACTTCTGGATGAAAACGTTGCATCATCATAACTACTGGTCGGCCCGTCCGAATGAGCCGGCAAATGACAACCGGTATTGTGAAAAGCCGGAAGAGACCATCGCGTTTATGGAATCGCGTCCCGAACCCTTCATCGCTTTTAAAGTACTCGCTGCCGGAGCTATCCCTCCTGCCGACGGGATCAGATACGGATTGGAGAACGGAGGCGATTTTATATGCCTGGGAATGTTTGACTTCAATATGATTGAAGATGTCAATATTTTTAATGAGACGCTTGCCTCTTTAGGTCATCGCAAGCGACCCTGGCAAGCTTAATAGAGATCCATTCGATAGACGCGAACTATTTTCAATTGAACTAATATTGAGGAGCCGGTATAGCCGTGTAGCGGTTGCATCTCTTCTACAGTCAGAATCATACAATGCAAAAAGGTGATCCTTTACAGATCACCTTTTCTTGAATTAACCTAAACCGGGTCTTTTTCCTTCTTTGATTCTTATTTGTTCGCCTGCTTGAGTACTTCTGCAAATAAGCTTTCATTCATGATTTTTTTGTTCTTATTCGTTGCAGTCAAAAGTGTCATATATTTACCAAACTGATCTTTCGTTAAAGCATCTTTCATTCCGGATAAATTTTCAACAATGATTTGCTGCATTTTCTGTTCTCCCGATGCCGCTTTCTGTTGCTGGATAAAACTCTCATTGATGACCTTCACCTTTTTCTTCTGGTAAGGTTTCAATTTCAGAAAACTCTCAAGCTGAGATAGTTCGACTTTAAAAGGGACATCATCTGTATTTGATTGTGCCACACAAACGGTCATGCTTATGATCAAAGCACCTATTACTAATAATAAACGTTTCATAATACTTTAAATTTTACATGTTTAACAATAAAAACCTGTGTGCTGAGATTTTCCCAGCAGTGTTATATCAAAAACGTTTTCAATAAAAAGAATTATTACGGCCTAACAAATTGAGCATACAAGATCAAAAAGACGAGTGATTAAACCCTTTGATTTGTATTCATATCAATCTGTTACGAAAATAAAAAGAAGTGCTGAGAGAAAAAATGACGTACATCAGAAAATAGAGGTCCGGCTTAAAGAGTTCCACTTCGAACACGGCTCAAGGATTCGGGTGCCATCAACAGATAAGAGGCGATATCATTGATTGAAGCCAATCGGGCCGCTTGCGGATAATCTCTGATAAACCGGTCGTATCGTTCACGGGCCGTTTCAAAACGCCAGGAGTCGGCTTTATTCTGCGACTCCTTGAGTCCATTTTCCAACATAAGCCGATACATAAGCGCTATGTCACTGTTATTCATCAGACCGATCAATCCTTTATAATCGATATTATAAACCAGCGTAGGTTCTATCGCTTCGATCATCAATTCGGTCGGTTGCTCTCCAAACAGACTGTGAATACACATCACCAATGTCCCTTCGCAGCCAAAATGTTCTGTGACATCTTTTCCTTTTTTATAATAGAACTGGCGCAACAGACCGGAATCTACATATACGAGATATCGCAGAATTTCTCCTTGATTCAGTAACATTTCTCCTTTTTTTAACCTGACGGGGGTTAACAACTCCGCTAACTTCTGTAAAGACTCCGGAGATAATGTATTATGCCGGGAAGATATTTTTCTGGCAATCTCAAGATATTCGTTCATAACAACCCTTAGAAATAATAGATAAACAACATAGTTTCACCTCAAAAATCAAAAAACTGTTTCGCATTCTTATAACTGATCGCTTCAATCATCTCACCAATAAAATCGATTTCTTCTGCAGGAAGCAATCCGTTTTCGACATCGTTACCGATCAGGTTACACAACGTCCGACGAAAATATTCATGCCGGGGATAAGAGAGAAAACTACGCGAATCGGTGAGCATACCGACAAAACGGCTGAGCAGTCCCAGTAAAGACAAGGCATTCATCTGTCGTTCCATACCGTCTTTCTGATCCAGGAACCACCAACCGGAGCCGAATTGCATCTTTCCGGCAATCGTTCCATCCTGGAAATTACCGATCATCGTTGCGACCATCTCATTGTCAGTCGGATTCAGGTTATAGATAATCGTTTTGGTCAATTTATCCTGGACATCCAAACGATCGAAAAAAGCGGACATCGCTTTTGCAGTAGTAAATGTTCCGATAGAATCAAAGCCCGTATCTGCACCTAATCGACGAAACAAACGGGTATTGTTGTTACGGATAGCGCCATAATGGAATTGTTGCGTCCACCCTTTTTCCCAGTTCATCTCACCCAACACAACCAATATGGCCGATTTGTATTTTGCAATCTCTTCCCCATTCAACGGTTTACCACCATAGACTTTGTTGAAAATCGATTTGATTTCATGTGCTGTATACGACTCGGCATAAAACTCTTCGACCCCATGGTCGGATAGTTTACATCCCTGCTCAGCAAAGAAATCCTGTCGTTTACGTAATGCCAAAAGCATATCATCAAACCCGGAAACAGTCACTCCCGATACTTCCGACAGTTGTTCGATATAACTCCGGTAATTGGGTGCATTTTCAACAGCCATGATTTTATCCGGCCGCCAGGTAGGCAACATTTTTATCTCAAAACCATCCTTCCGGGTTTTGATATGGTGCTCCAGGGAATCTATCGGATCATCAGTCGTACAAACCACCTCTACACGATATTTCCGCATCAGGTTGCGCGCCGAATAGTCCGGAGTCTGCAATTTAGCCGTACACTCTTCATAAATATCCCGCGCCGTTTTAGGTGACAATAGTTTTTCTATGCCAAAAGCAGTTTTCAACTCCAGATGAGTCCAGTGGTAAAGCGGGTTACGCATAGTATATGGAACTGTTTCGGCCCATTTCTGAAATTTATCCCAGTCACTGGTTGTTGAACTCGTACAATAGGCCTCATCCACTCCGTTTGCACGCATCGCTCTCCATTTATAATGGTCGCCCCCCAGCCATATTTCCGTCAAAGTGGCAAAACGATGATCAGTGGCAACCATGGCCGGGTTTAAATGACAGTGATAATCAATTATAGGTTGTTTCGCAGCATGACTGTGATAGAGTTGTTGTGCTGTATCTGTTTGCAAGAGAAAATGTTCGTCCAGAAACTTTTTCATGGTAAGTTAGTTCAATGTTTACACTCGGTTCTTTTCATGTAATTGCTAAAAAAGTCCACGAATATAAGTAATTTTACGCATACAAATAGTAAAAAAAGTATTTTGTGTTCGAACACACTTCGTCACCGAAAGATCACAACGCTCCTTGAATCCCACTTTCTACTGCTATTTTTTCTTGGTTGTTTGTTTAAAATCAGCCACAAACGCTTCACACATCCAATTGGCAAGTGCCTGGCGATTACTCTCTAACACAAAACGGCGTTGATCAAAATCATTCTGTATGTTCCCCAACTCTACATATAAAGAAACCGGTAACGCTTTATTCAAGACATATAAGTTTCGCTGTCCGACAGTGCCCGTAAACCCTCTTCCCGGCTGATGCCGCTTATACTTCCCTGAAAAAGTCGAACGCATACGCACTGCCAACTCTTTACTACTCTGACTTTTGGAATGATAAAAGAAGACATCGGTCTGATGACTTCGGCTTCGGCTGTCGATATGAATGAATATGGCTCGTTTATAGATCTCTTTATCCCGACGATAGAGCGCATTGATTTTATCACAACGTTGTTGAAGCCGTTGAGTCTGATTCAGAGGAATAGCACTCCCCATACAGGTCTCGCGCTTACTGTTGGCCAGTATCCGGTCGTCGCGTATACCATCTTTTGCATCTTGTATAATGATATGCACTTTGGCACCTTTCATCATTAGATTTCTGGCCAGGCGAAGCATAATATCATACGCATATTCATCCTCATGCAGTTCATTTCGCCCCATTTTACCTATCGCTCCGGGGTCGGGACCGCCATGTCCGCTGACCAGATAAAAACAGGCTCCTTTCAATTCGGATGATGTGACTTGATAGGCGGCTAATTTGGATCCGAATAACGGTTCATGATTTTTAGGTTTGGCAACGGCTGTTTTTAATGGAGGCAACGTATATTTCACCCCTAATTTCAAGGCATTATTTTTACCCAGTTTCCCTTTATTCAATTCAATAAACTGTCGCTGGTAATCTGCCCCTATCCGTCCATGTCGTCTTAAAAAAACAGTGATTCCATCGCCATTTTTAGGAGACGCCGTCTCTTGTGCAATCAGCTGATTAAAACCAACTACTGCAATCAACAATAAAATGATTGTACGTAGACGCTTCCTAATATACATTTTTTTTATGCGGTATCACGAAAAGATCCGGCGATCAGACATCCCTTATATGTTTCCGTTGACCCGTTGATAAATTTCTTTCGTCAATTGGATATCATATGCCGCATCATGTAATTTCTCCTGTTCGATCGCGATTCCTAACGCCCGGGCTACCGTCTCTTGTTTAAAATCGGTCATGGTATGCCGGGTAGACATCAGATGCAAAGAGGCAAGTACCATCACATCGATTGAATTGATCCAGAACCAGGAATAAAAATAATTATCTCCGTTCTGCACAAAAAAGGCTTTCAGAAAATAATTATCAAACGATGCATTATTATAACCCACAAGGAAAAACTTATCCTGACGGTTATATTTATCGACATATTTAGACAACATTGCGATCAATTGGTCGTATACCTCACGCATGGAGGGATAGGCAAGTATCTGCTCTTTGGTCACATGGCAGACCCGAAGTGCTTCTTCTTCTATATCACACTGACTATGAGGACAGACGTTGAAATTGAATGACTCTTTCGTCTCTCCATCGATCACGATTTCTCCACTGATCTGATGTATCCCGTTCCTCCAGTATTTTATCCCTGTTGTCTCCAGGTCGAAGAAGAATAATTTCATGTATGTGTATGATTTAGTCGGAAAGGCGTATTTATCCTCCCTGTAATGACAGACAAAAATAAGAAGATTATTTGGAATCATTCTGAAAAAAGCAGAATAAAGCTATCTTTCGGTCAATTCGCACACATTACTATAATATCATCTCCTTTTTGTAGCTTTGCAAACAACTTTCCTCATGCAATATTCCGGACAATTGCATGAGGCATTTCATGCGTTTAAAACAACATTTCGTTTGACAATTGTCGAACGATCGTTTCACAATTATCGTTTGATCATTTGACAGTTGTCAAACGATCATTCTATAATTATCAAATGAATTTTTCTGTCGTTCATTGGACTACACCGTAATAATGAATTTTGAAATCATGCAGCAACTCAAACCGATCATGTTCGTAGGCACCTGCTCTGACGCGGGAAAAAGTGTGATAAATGCGGCCTTTTGCCGGATTTTTAAAGAAGATGGATATCATCCTGCACCGTTCAAAGCACAGAATATGTCACTGAACTCGTTTTCAACCGCTGAAGGGGGTGAGATGGGACGGGCACAAGTCGTACAGGCTGAAGCGTGTGGAATACATCCACATACGGATATGAATCCTGTTCTTCTGAAACCGACCAATGATAAAAGTTCGCAAGTGATTCTCAATGGTCGCCCTATCGGAAATATGTCGGCCAAAGATTATTTCGGAAAAGAGAACAATAAAGAGTCCTTATTCAAAGAGGCGACAGAAGCGTTTCAACGACTCCATGCGCGTTATAACCCGATTGTACTGGAGGGAGCAGGCAGTATCTCCGAACTGAATTTACGGGATAGAGATATCACCAATATGCGAATGGCTGTTCGGACAGGAGCCGCAACCTATCTGGTGGCGGATATAGACAGGGGAGGCGTTTTCGGGTCGGTTTATGGTACAATTGCACTATTAAACTCTGAAGAACGGGCATTAATAAAAGGGATTATCATCAATAAATTCAGGGGAGACAGTTCTTTGTTTGAAGAAGGACGCACGATTCTGAAAGAGTTGACAGGTGTACCCGTTGTTGGAATTATTCCGTGGTTCAGGGATATCCATATTGAAGAGGAAGATTCTGTCGCACTGGAGATGAAAAAGAACACCTACCAACCGGGCAAGATCAATGTGGCGATTCTCTTATTGAAACGGATGTCGAATTTCACCGATTTTGATGTGTTAGACATGGATCCGCGTTTTAATACTTACTATACTAATCAGATCGATGAAATCGAAAAAGCGGATATCATCTTGCTGCCGGGCTCCAAAAACACATTGGCTGATTTGCAATATTTACGGGCAAACGGATTGGCCGAAGCTGTCGTAAAAGCGTATAAAAACGGCAAAAAAGTGATTGGCATTTGTGGGGGTTATCAAATGATGGGGGCGATACTGGAAGATCCGCAGCAGATGGAAGGAAATATTCCAATCGTTTCAGGATTAGGGTTATTGCCACAACGCACTGTGATCGGATCCGAAAAGACGACAGTGCAAAGTAAATTCCATTTTTTACCGGTGGATACGGACAAAATATGCTCCGGATACGAAATACATATGGGCGAAACGACTCCGCTCAACGAGGTGGAAATTTCTCCGGTAAACCGTTTGACAAATGGAAAATCAGACGGCTGTTATCTGAATAATCGCTGCTGGGGAACCTATATGCACGGCATATTTGATAACCCGATTGTCAGGGATCATCTAGTCGAAGGGTTGGATGACAATCACAGCAAAAATGATTTTGATTATGCCTCTTTTAAAGAAGAACAATATTCCAGACTGGCAGCGTTAGTCAGGAGTCATGTCGATATGGAGTATATTTACAATTCTTTGTTTTAAGGGATCAATTCTGAGAGAATTTTCGTATCATTGCATCCGCGTTTGCGCAAACACTAATTAGTTATATCATGAATAGAAGAAATTTTATACAAAAATCGGCTGTAACAGTTGCCGGTCTGGGATTAGCCCCACTGATCGGTCATTCCCATCACTCCATCTACGGACAAACAGCCCCCAGCAATAAAGTGAAAGTGGCTTTGATCGGTTGCCGGAGCATGGGCTTCTCCAATCTAAACACATTCCTGGATTATCCGGAAGTAGAATGCGTTGCTCTTTGTGATGTGGATGACGAATGGCTGAATAAACGTGCTGCCGATGTAGAAAAGAAATCGGGTAAGAAAGTGCCCAACCTATATAAAGATTGGCGGCGGGTGATTGATAATAAGGATGTGGATGCTGTGATTGTCGGTACGCCCGACCATTGGCACTGTCTCCCTACGATCTGGGCTTGCCAGGCAGGAAAAGATGTGTATGTGGAAAAACCACTATCGAATACGATCGAAGAATGCGACCTGATGGTCAAAGCGGCTCGAAAATATGATCGCATCGTGCAGGTTGGCCAATGGCAACGGAGCGATCCGCATTGGGATGAAGCAGCCAATTACCTCAAGGGCGGCAACATCGGACGTATACGAACAGTCAAAGTATGGGCTTATCAGGACGGAAAACCGACACTGCCGGTAAAACCCAATGGCAATCCTCCGGCAGGTGTGGACTACGACATGTGGTTAGGCCCTGCCCCTAAACGTCCTTTTAATCCTTATAGGTTTCATTATAATTTCCGGTTCTTCTGGGATTATGCCGGCGGTCTGATGGCCGACTGGGGAGTACACCTGTTAGATTATGCACTGGAGGGGATGGGCGCCGACCTACCCACAAAAGTATTCTCCGGCGGTGGTAAATTCGCCTATCCCGACGATGCGATGGAAACACCAGACACATTAATGGCCACCTACGCCTATCCGGAATACAACATTATATGGGATCACGCTTGTGGAATCAATCACGGCTTATATGATAAAAAAGAAGGATTGGCTTTCTTTGGAGAGAAAGGCACTATGATACTGACTCGTGCCGGATGGGAAGTGATTCCGGTGACAGATAGCAACGGCGCACGAATGGAAGCCGTTCCTTTCAAAAAAGGAGAAGGAAAAGGGTTGTACAACCATGTGGGCAACTTCCTGGGATGTATAAAAAACCGTCAATTACCTAAAGGAGATGTGGCTATCGGTGCACGTGTGGCTAAAATGTCTCATCTGGCAAATATCGCTTGCCGGGTAGGTCGCGAAGTAAATTGGGATGATAAAAACAGCGTATTCACCGGAGATAAAGAAGCTACAGCTTTAGCAAAGGCGTATTATAGGGCACCGTGGGAATTACCGAAATTATAACGAATAGGGATAGACCACCTTGGCCTATCTATTCTTAGGAAAAGTATAAAATAAAGGCTGCCCGATGATAATCAGGCAGCCTTTTAGTTTATCGATCGAATGAATCGATCTGTATTATTCTCCCAAAAGGATTTCCAAAATCTGTACTGCCGCTTTCGCCACAGAAGTACCCGGGCCAAAGATGGCTGCAACGCCAGCCTTATACAGGAAATCGTAGTCCTGAGCAGGGATTACACCTCCCGCGATAACAATAATATCTGGACGTCCCAGTTTTTTCAATTCTTCAATAACCTGAGGAACTAACGTCTTATGACCGGCAGCCAAAGAAGAGACACCCATCACATGAACATCATTTTCTACAGCCTGACGGGCGGCTTCGGCTGGTGTCTGGAACAATGGCCCCATATCCACATCGAATCCGCAATCAGCATATCCGGTAGCGACTACTTTCGCTCCACGGTCGTGTCCGTCCTGACCCATCTTGGCCACCATAATACGTGGTTGACGACCTTCTTTTTTGGCAAATTTCTCAGCCAACTCTGTTGCCTGCTGGAAGTCTGCATCTTTTCCTGTTTCTGATGAATACACCCCTGATATTGTTCTAATAATTGCTTTATAACGTCCGGAGATTTCTTCGCAAGCGTCGGAGATCTCACCCAAAGAGGCACGTAGACCAGCGGCTTTTACGGCCAACTCCAATAGGTTCCCTTTTCCTGTGCGTGCACATTCTGTGATTGCCGCCAAAGCCTCTTTTACGGCTGCTTCGTCGCGGTTTGCACGTAATTTATTCAGACGTTCGATCTGTTGCACACGAACAGCCGTATTATCAATCTCAAGAATATCAATCGGATCTTCTTTAGCCAGACGATATTTGTTGATACCGACAATGGTCTGTGTCTGAGAGTCGATACGTGCCTGAGTACGGGCTGCAGCTTCTTCGATACGCATTTTAGGCAAACCGGTTTCGATCGCTTTAGCCATACCACCCATGCTTTCAATCTCCTGGATCAAAGCCCAACCTTTGTGTACCAGTTCGTTTGTCAATGTCTCCACATAATAGGAACCTGCCCATGGATCGATTTCTTTACAGATCTGAGTTTCTTCCTGAATATAAATCTGCGTATTACGCGCAATACGGGCAGAGAAATCTGTCGGCAATGCAATCGCTTCGTCCAATGCGTTGGTATGCAATGACTGTGTATGTCCCAATGCTGCTGCCATCGCTTCGATACAAGTACGTCCGACATTGTTGAACGGATCCTGTTCGGTCAACGACCAACCGGAAGTCTGACTATGGGTACGCAATGCCAGTGATTTCGGATTCTTAGCACCGAAACTCTTCACAATCTTTGCCCATAACATACGTGCTGCACGCATCTTGGCAATCTCCATAAAGTGATTCATTCCAATCGCCCAGAAGAAAGACAAACGCGGTGCAAAAGCATCTACGTCAATTCCGGCATTGATCCCTGCACGCAGGTACTCCATCCCGTCACAAAGTGTATAAGCCATTTCGATATCTGCTGTCGCTCCGGCTTCCTGCATATGGTAGCCTGAGATCGATATCGAGTTGAATTTAGGCATTTTCTGAGAAGTATATTCGAAAATGTCAGCAATGATCTTCATCGAAAATTCGGGTGGATAAATATATGTGTTACGCACCATGAATTCTTTCAGGATATCATTCTGAATGGTTCCTGCCATCTCCTCCAATTTAGCTCCTTGTTCCAAACCGGCATTGATGTAAAAAGCCAACACAGGAAGAACGGCTCCATTCATCGTCATAGAGACAGACATCTGATTCAATGGAATTCCATCGAACAAGATTTTCATATCTTCCAATGAACAGATAGAAACTCCCGCTTTACCTACGTCACCCACAACACGTTCGTGATCGGCATCATATCCGCGATGTGTAGCCAGGTCAAACGCAACAGAAAGTCCTTTCTGTCCGGAGGCCAGGTTACGACGATAGAAAGCATTTGACTCTTCAGCTGTTGAGAAACCTGCATACTGACGGACAGTCCAAGGACGCATCGCGTACATACCGCTATACGGTCCACGCAGGTAAGGAGGCAAACCGGATGCATAATTCAAATGCTCCATGCCTTCCAGGTCTTCTTTTGTATAAACAGACTTTACATCGATCTGCTCTGGTGTTTTCCAGTCTGCCTGTATTCCGTTTTCTTTTGCCCATTTCGCGCCATTTGTTGCAGCAAATCCGGCATTTTTTATATCTATATTTTTAAAATTCGGTCTCATATTTTTTGACTTAAGCGATTCCTAATTTAGCGTTGAAAGCTTTCAATGTTTCAAGCACATTGCTCTTCACATTGATAAATTCAGTAATACCCTGAGCTTTCAGGTCATCCATACAAGCTGGAGCACCAGCTACAACGAGTTCAGCTTTTCCACTCAACGCTTTGTAAGCAGCAGGAGCAAAGTCTGCATATTCGTCATCACTTGAGCAAAGAACAACAATATCAGCTTCTGCTTTCAGTGCAGCTTCTACACCTGCTTCCACTGTCTCGAAACCTAAGTTGTCGATAATTTTGTATCCGGCACAACCAAAGAAGTTTCCAGCAAACTGAGAACGAGCCAGACGCATTGCCAGATTACCGATAGTCAACATAAAGACGTTCGGAGTCTTGCTTCTCTTTTCTGTTGCCAGACGTAATGCTTCAAATTCCGAAGCCCCGCGAGAAAAGTCAAGCGCAGTAATTTCCGGTTCACAACTACATCCACATCCGCAGTCTGTACCTTCTTTGATCTTAGCAGCAGCCACCTCCGTTACATTCGGATACTGGTTTGTACCTAACAGGATTTCACGACGGGTAGCAATCGCTTTCTTACGAGCCGCAGCAGATGCATTTACATTATTCTGTACCTCACCCGATTTCACTGTTGCATAAAATCCACCTTTATCTTCCACTTCAAGGAATAATTTCCAAGCTTCATCTGCAATCGAAGAGGTTAATACTTCAATATAATAAGAACCGGCTGAAGGGTCTACCACTTTATCGAAATGACACTCTTCTTTCAACAGCAACTGTTGGTTGCGTGCAATACGTTCAGAGAATTCATCCGGTGTTTCATAAGTCACATCAAAAGGAGCAACAGTAATCGAATCGACTCCTGCTATAGCTGCCGACATAGCCTCTGTCTGCGTGCGCAGTAAGTTGGCATGCGCATCGTATATCGTCAAGTTCCATTCTGAAGTTTGTGCCTGCGCCTGCATCTTACATGCACATTCACATTCCGGCTTATAGGCTGATACAATTTCGGCCCACAACCAACGAGCAGCACGGAATTTGGCAATTTCCATAAAGTAATTGGCGCTAATACCAAAGTTGAATTTGATTGTTTTTGCCACTTCATCTGCCGACAGACCTGCTTCGGTCAATTTGGCCATGATCTCATTTCCCCAAGCTAAAGCATAACCTAACTCCTGTGTAATATAAGCACCGGCGTCATTCAACTGACAAGCATCAACAGCCAATACCCGATATCCCGGAAGTATTTTTCCTGCTTTTACAATAGCTGTAGCTTCTTCTACCCAACTATCCGCTTTTTTACCTTTTACCAACGGTTTCTTGAACGGATTGTAATTTACGGAACCAAAGCATTTGTTTACATCAGCACCCGCTTTTTTTACGTATTCACCGAGAATTTCGATCAACTGAACAGCCTTTCCGTTACATGTTTTGAAGTTCAGTTCAACACATTCCGGGCAAATGCCTTTTAACAAGACTGCGATATTTTCTACCGAAACACCCTCGCCTTTAAAATGGAAACCAAGAGAATTAACACCCTTGTCAAGCAGATCCAGCGCTTTTGCATTTGCCGCTTTAAAATCTGTTACATTCATGTTTTGGCGTACCTTCCAATCGTTCTCCTTCTTTGTTCCACGAACAAAAGGAAATTCACCGGGAAGAGAAGTCGTAGTTTTCAATCCCTCGATGTCCTCAGCACGATAGAAGGGATTTACATTAAATCCTTCGCTTGTTCTCCAAACAAGCTTTTTCTCAAACGGTGCCCCTTTCAGGTCTGCCGTAATCTTCGCCATCCACTCTTCTGTCGAAACGGATGGGAATTCTGAGAAAAGTTTTTCTTTTAATTCTGCCATAATATTAGTTGTTTATAAAACTGGTATTAGTATTACTTTACTATGTTGTTCAATAACAGGGTGCAAAGGTAGAATAAATAACAGGACAAGCAATGAAAAAAGAAGAAAATAAGACCGACAACTCGCTATCTGAACCGATTAAAGAATACAGGTCAACAACACATCCTTGCTAAAAAATTACTTATTTTACTCAAACAACAGAAAATTCCAATACAATAAGAAACTAAAAAGCAAATACACTTTACAAGATGAAACTGACTACCCTTTTTCTATTACATTTACAGCCTACAAACGATTATCGGTTTTATCGCATGATTTTGTTGGATTTTCTCCTGTTTTTTTCTTTTTGTTTACACATTTTTTATTTTATTTTTATGTATGTTTGCAGCATTAATCTCCATTATAATCGGACTCTTCTCTTATGAATGAAGCTATTCTCAACGGCCTGATAAATCTGTTTGCCATTTTTGCTTCTTTAGTTCGTATTGAAAACGGACAGGCAATATACGCTATACATTCTTACCTCTCCAGTCACTTCGGCGTACGCACCCAAAACGATTACATAGAGCTTTACAAAGAACTTCGCAGTATGTACGACGACGACCTTATTCCGATCAACAAGGAAGATGTCGTTCGAAATATATGCAAACAGATGAAAGCCAAACTGACTTTAGAAGAACAGTTTCTTCTACTTGTCCGTTTTGTGGAATTTGCGCATAAAAACAGCAATGAACTGGAGAATCATCTTCATATCTTTAAAATTGTAGCCCAGATATTTCGCGTTTCAGAAAAAGAGTTTGATGACATATTAGCCTTTGTAACAGGAGGGCAGTCTGCCTCCTTGTTGAAAATCGACGCACAAGAAGGCGGCAGTGAACATCATATCACGCGCGAAGGAGTTTCCGGATATGTCATCGTCTTTTTTATCAAACGTTTTGACCTGTTTATCTTCACATTTCATGGCGAAGGACAAGTCTTTATGAATGATATTCCGCTTACGTCCGGCATGTTTTATACCTGGCAATCCAGCAGTGTTCTTAAAAGTCCCTTATTCTTACCTGTTTATTACAGCAATCTGCAGGCTATTTTCAATAAAAACGAACACCGACAAACGGTTCATTTAGCCGGACGGGATATTCAGTTCACCTTTCCTAAAAGTACAAACGGACTTCATAATTTCTCTTTCGACCTCGAATCGGGCCAGTTAGTAGCAATCATGGGAGGAAGCGGCGTAGGCAAATCGACTCTTTTAGGACTTATGAACGGGAATATCAAACCTGATTCAGGAAATATAACTGTAAACGGACACGCCATTAATTCGCCGGAGGGAAAACAGTTGATCGGATTTGTGCCACAAGACGATCTATTGATTGAAGAGCTTACCGTATACGAAAATCTCTGGTATACTGCCCGCTTATCTTTTGACGGTCTCAGTTCCGAAGAAATTGAAAAACGGGTCGACAAAGTCTTAGCCGAACTCGATCTTTCCGAAATCAAATCTCTTGAAGTAGGTTCACCCATTCGGAAAACCATCAGTGGCGGACAACGTAAACGATTAAATATAGCCCTCGAGCTAATCCGTGAACCGGCAATCCTTTATCTGGATGAACCCACTTCCGGCCTTTCTTCATCTGATTCTGAAAAAGTGATGATTCTGCTGAAGGAACAAACACACCGTGGACGTTTAGTCGTGGTCAACATCCATCAACCCTCCTCTGAAATCTACAAACTTTTCGATCGCTTATGGCTTCTCGACAAGGGAGGATATCCAATCTATGACGGTAATCCGATCGAGGCAATCACCTATTTCAAAAGAGCGGCTAAATATACAGATACCGATATCAGCGTATGCTGCTTATGTGGCAATGTCAACCCCGAACTCATCTTAAATATTATTGACTCCAAGGTGATTGATGACTCAGGGAATCCAACCAACATACGTAAGTTTACTCCCGAAGAGTGGCATGAACGCTATTTGGCAGCCCGCCCTGTATTTAAAGAGGAAAAAGCAAAAACACTCCCCGACAACAAACAACAAAAACCATCCCGGTGGAAGCAGTTCCTTATTTACTCGGAAAGGAATTTACGACGTAAATTTGCCAACAAACAATATCTCACAATAATCTTGATCGAAGCCCCTTTACTGGCCATAATTGTTAGTTTGTTGACTCGTTATGTCGATAACGACACATACACCTTGTTTGCAAATAAAAATTTCGTTTCTTACATATTCATGGCCGTAATTGTTGTCACCTTTATTGGTTTGAGTATTAGCGCCGAAGAGATTATCAAAGATCGGATTATTCTGAAACGGGAGCGCTTCCTGCGCTTAAGTCACGGCAGTTACATCAGCGCCAAAATGGTTTATCTTTTTATCTTGTCAGGCATTCAGACCTTTCTTTTTATTCTGGTTGGGCATTCGATCATGGGAGTTCATTTTGATATGTTTCCAACTTGGTGGAGTGTACTATGGCTCACCGCTTTCTTAGCCAACCTAACAGGATTATGGTTATCCCAGACACTCAGTTCTATTGTTTCCATCTACATCTCGATTCCGATCTTACTCATTCCACAGATACTATTATGCGGGTTGGTAGTCCATTTTGACGATCTCAACACTCAAGCCTCAAAGAAAAATATAGTCCCTTTCATCGGAGAAATCATCCCTTCCCGATGGGCATTCGAAGCACTTATGGTCGAACAGTTCACAGCAAACGATTATAATAAAAATTTCTTTTATATCGAAAAAGAAAAATTTCTGGCTCAGTACTACGAAAATGCACATGCAAAAGAGGTGCGAAATCTGGTGAATCAGATGACAGAAAAAGCGAATAGTCCTACGCATCAAACAGTGATAAATGAATTGCCTGTACTAAGCAGGGTAGCCCGCATAGAAGCAATAAAAAGCGACGAATCGTATCATACTTATCTGGATCGGATAGAAGAGGCTCTTCACACAAGAGCGCATAACTTCACCGTGTTGCTCGAACAGGAACAACAGAAATTTATCAAGGAAAAAGGTCAGAAACAGTTTAATGATTGGAAAAAAGCGAATCACAATCTAGCGATTGAAGACCTTGTTCTAAATACAAACACAACTCGTTTTTTCAAAAAAAGCAATAATCGATTGTATCCGCAAGTCGGACTTATTTATTCCGAACCCGACAATATATGGGGGCGTGCCCACTTTTATTCACATATAAAAAAGCTGGGGAAAAATCTAATTTCGACCTATAAATTTAATTTATTGGTTCTCGGTTTCTTTGTATTGTTAGCCATAATCGCTATATTCGCAGAGTTTCCCGGGAGGTTCATTCGCAACTCAAAAGAATACTGAAAAGAGAAGAAATTCAACATACAAACTTATTAAATTGAACGTTATGAAAAAAAGTTTTGTCAGCCTGCTAACCATAGTAGCAATCCTATTCTGTACGGCTTCATGCTCCGGAGGGAAAAAGGCGCAAGAAGATGCTGCAAAAACCGAAGAAGCTGCAGCTGCTGCCGGAAATCTTTCCAAAAATCTATTAACAGAAGAATTAAAAGTTGAAACAATTCGTTTGTTACAAGACTTACCTGATTCGGAAATTCCTCATCGTATTTCAACGGGAGAAGTGACTATCGGTGTCGGTAATATCAACTATATGTTGCCGGTAGCAAAGGCGGCTGACCTTAGTTCAATGTCACAAAAAGCACGGGCGTGTGGTATATACCTGTCCGATTATAATATTCTTTCAGTTATCGGTCAGTCAACAAATGAAATTGAAGGTGTGTTGGCCCGATTAACTACAGATCTTAATATTTCATATATATTGGATATTTTGAGAGAAGCGGCACCGAAAGATGCATCCAGTGAAGTTTTACAAAAATTCTATGCCAGCCAGGAAGACAAGATCATAAATGCTTTAGCCAACGACAATAAGATCAATGTTGCTGTAGACATCCTGGGAGGAGTAACTGCTGAATACGCTTGTTTAGTTGCCAATCCATCATTAGTTGTAAAAGGAGATGCCACTTCTGCCGGACTAAGTGCCAATATGGAAAGAAGAGTTGAACTATTAGGAGAAATCACCAATGACATTTCATCCTATTATCCTGAAATGAAAACACTTGGCGAAACTATTCTTCCATTAAAAGACAAAGTAAGTTCTATTCAGGCTGCCCGTAGTGCAAATGCAGAAATCATGGGTATTCGTGAAGCCTTATTAAAATAAGAGATAAAACAATACGATAAAAGGGTATGTTCTGAACGGACATACCCTTTTTTGTTTCTTAATTCTCTCCCTTATACGAAATTGTCAACAAGGTAATATCATCCGACTGGACAGCACCAATAACAAAATCACCCACATGTCGGGTTACTTCTTCCACAATATCCTTAGATGACTTTCCTGCCAACTCAATACAACTATCTAATAGTCTCTTTTCACCGAACAAATCACCGTTTTTATTTCTTGCTTCAGTAACCCCATCCGTATACAGAAACAGACTATCTCCAGGCTGAAGATGCAACTCTTTTTCATGATACACCGAATCGCCCAATGCACCTAATATCCGATCGCCCGTCAGTGGCACAAAGGAGACGCTCTTGTCATATTTTATGTAGATAGGAGGATTGTGTCCGGCATTACAGTAAGTCACGATACCGGTATGAATATTCAGTATCCCATAGAAAACAGTCACGAACATATCATTCACATTCTCTTTACACAAGATTTCATTCGCCCGCTTCATACACTGAGCCGCCGAATTCTCCGTCTGTGCAATTGCACGAATAACTGTTCGACTGATCGCCATAAAGATAGCCGCCGGCACCCCTTTGCCTGAAACATCAGCAATAACAAAACCCAACCGGTCGTTGTCGATCGTAAAGAAATCATAAAAATCCCCTCCCACATACTTTGCCGCATTCATATAGGCATAAATATCAAACGAATGTTCATCGGGAAAAGGTTTGAATTCTTTCGGCAAGATCGTCTCCTGGATTTCACGGGCCACCTTCAGATCCGAACGGATCGATTTCAATTGCAAATGTTCATGCTGTGCATTTTTAACAAATTCAATCTCTTCGATTGCTTTCTCTATTGTTCGTTCAAGATCCTCCAGATTAATCGGTTTGGTCGTAAAATCAAACGCTCCCCTATTCATCGCCGTTCGGATATTCTCCATATCACCATATGCCGAAACCATAATACATTTCATGGCCGGGTTGCGCAACTCATTAATTTTTGTCAGCAGCGTAAGTCCATCCATCTCAGGCATATTGATATCACTTAGAATAATATCAAAATCCGGCTGAGTCAGAATGGCTTGAAGCGCTTCAATGCCATTATGAACAAAGGTAAATTCATATTCCCCTTTCCTGATCTTTCGTCTGAAATATTGACTCAACAATATCTCCAGATCCTGTTCGTCGTCTACACTCAATATCTTAATTGGCATACAATCAGTTTATTTGGTTACAGGCAATGAGATAACAAACCGGGTGTACTCATTTTCCTGCGTTTCTACTTCTATTTTCCCTCTATGTTTTCCCTCTATAATCGATTTCGTCAGCGATAACCCCAAACCCGTACCTTCTCCTACTGGCTTGGTGGTAAAAAACGGAGTAAACAATTTCGCCACAACATCCTCAGACATTCCGATTCCGTTATCTTCAATCGTTAGTTTAATCCAATTATCTTCTTTTTTCAAATCAACTTTAATCACCGGAGAATAAGGTTCTTCAGACGCTTTTTTTGCCCTGCTGAAAACAGCGTGACAGGCATTATTCACCAAATTAATAACCGCACGACTTAAATCCTGCGGAATAACATGGACTAAAGGAACATCTGCCGCATAATTCTCCTGAATAGTCACATTAAAACTTTTATTATTGGCCCTAACGGCATGATAGGAAAGCCATACATATTCATGAATCAATTGTTGCAGATCGGTTTCAAGAAAATCATCCTTCCCCCGCGAATACAGCAAGATTCCTCGAACTATGCTGGATGCCCGGTTCCCATTTTCTTCGATTTTCTGCATATTACTTTCCAGATCGTTCATGATCTCCGCGATCTCCTCACGCTCCTCCTCTGATAAATGTCCGTCAATATCATCCAGAATTTCCATCATATCTTTCAATAATTTGGAGGATAATTTACTGAAATTGATCACAAAATTAAGCGGGTTCTGAATTTCATGGGCAATACCTGCACTAAGCATACCTAATGAGGCCAGCTTATCCTGTCTTCTGATCTGTTTTTCCAAATATTCGATTCGTTCTCTCTGGTCACTCATCGGCTTCCTTTTTTATTTCTACATTTTGATGTATCGGAACACTGATTTTGAACTCCGTAAATACATTTTTTTCACTATTGACCTCTATCGTTCCCTTATGATTGAGTATGACTTCCCTACTTAAATAAAGTCCGATACCCGATGCCTCCGATGTAGGTTTTGTCGTAAAAAACGGTTCAAAAATCCGTTTCTTGATACTCTCTTCAATACCAATTCCATTGTCGTAAATAACAAGAATAACATATTGCCCTTCTCTCCGTAAAGAGACATTCAATTGAGGAGAGAAATCTTCCTTCTCTGCTTTTTTTAATAAGGCATATACGCCATTACGGTAAATATTCAACAATACTTTACCCATCTGCTCGATATTGATATCAATCATCAAAGACAATGCCAATCCCTCAAAAGCAATATTGATCCCTTTTTCCGCAATCTCTTTTTCGTACAGCTTGGAGACCACACCCAGGTTGACCCGACACAGTTCGTTGATATCGGCAGATGTAAAGTTCTTCTTCTGATCTTTCAGCAATTCTTCCATGGCTTTAACAATACGAACGGTATTGGCGCCATGTTCTGTTATTTTCTGCAGATTATTCGTGATCATCTCCAGAATATCTACCGAATCAGCATAGATTTCTTTGGTCATGACTTGATTTTCATCAGCCAGATTTTTCCGGAGTTCGCTCACAAGTCCGACCGATAATGTCGCAAAATTATTAATATAATTCAAGGGATTCAGAATCCGGTCGACCAGTCCTTTGGTGAGTTGTCCGACTGTCGCCAACCGCTCATTGCGCACCAGTTCGTCTTGTGCTTCGGCTAAAGCAGTCAAGGCATTGGAAAGTTTCTCCGATTCCTGCATCACTTGGTCACGCTGTACCCGTAATTCAATCGTCCGTTCTTCAACGACTTTAGCCAGATATTCTTTCTGTTTTAATTTTTTCTTCCATTGCGACTTCACAATCTGAATGATGATCAGAAAGAGAATCAAAACACCAAATAACGCATCCCAGCTTTTATAAATAGCCAACCCTGTAACAACAACTGCTACAAGGAAAGTTTTCTCAGCTACCTGAATCTTCAGTTTCAGATCCTGTATATCTTTTATATTAAAATCTGCCATTTCAACGCAAATTTTTGATCATCATTAATACATTCTTTCCCTCTTCGCGCGTATATTTTACTTCCGTCATGATCTCTTTTATTAGATAAATTCCTAATCCTCCGATTGGTCGTTCTTCCGCTGAAGAAGTCGTATCCGGTGCTTCTTTTTCTGTTGGGTCAAATGGAAACCCTTCGTCTATAATCGTAATGAATAAACAGTTTGATTCTTTCTTTAGGCACACCTGAATCTCTTTATTTTTCTCATTCCGATAACCATATTGAATGATATTGGTCACTGCCTCTTCCAAGGCTAATTTTAATCGCATACACAATTTTTCATCCAAACCGAACTCTTCAGCTGTCAGATGAACGAAGTCTCCCAGTTTAATCAACTGACTGAGTTCATTCGTTAAGTGTATTTCCCTTATCATGTTAAATGATCCTAATCACTCAATAGTAAGTATTGAAGAAAAACCGGTAATATTAAAAATATCCATGATCTCTTCCTTTATATTCTTCAATAGGAGCGAACCGCCTTTGGCCGTCATTCCTTTCTGCAAGGTTAGTAACAAGCGCAACCCCGCACTGCTCACGTACGTCAATTCTGCTCCGTCTAAAACCACCGCAGCCACCTCGCTTTGCAACACTTGTTGTATCTCTTTTTCGAAATCGACGGCTGTCAATGTATCTAACTGCCCTACCAACCGAATGAGCGTTTCACTCCCTTCCTGCTCTATTGTAATTTTCATAATTATTTTATTTACAACTCTTAATCAAGCAAATGTAATGATTTCACCAATCATTATATCACAAAATCATTGAAAAAATAAACGAGTCGTATTTTCTTTTGCATTTTTCATCGAACTAAAACCTTGCTACAGATTCTTTTCGTACCATATCAATGAAATTCGACCTGACTTCAAATAAACAAAAGCGGCTGTATACAACATTCGCTTCAATAACCCGATTTGCGACAAGCCTACATCCTTTTTTCTACACTATCCCATAGAAATTACAGACCTATCCTGTCCATTTTTTTGCAACACCTACCTCCGTTTTTTGTTAGAGGTACGTCTAAATGAATTTAGAGGTACGTGTAAATCGATTTAGAGGTACCTCTAAAACATTTTAGACGTACCTCTAACAGAAAAGTGTTTGAAATGATACTAAAAAACCGTGGGGTCGTGATAAAAGATGTTGATTATCGTCAATTATATGTTAGTTTTCGACTAACAGCAATCTTGTTATTCTATCTATTTTTGTAACTTAGAAGAGTTGTATTTGAGGTAAACAATTTTAACAAACAGGTTGTTACCCAATAAATAGGTTTTCTGAATGAAAAACAAAAAACACATGAGATATCTTATTCTATTGTTGATAAGTCTGGTTTCCGCAGTCTACACAACCGCCCAACAAACATTCACGTTGGAGGAGTGTCGACTATTAGCTATTAAGAACAACAAAGAGTTGAAAATTGCCGGTGAAAAGGTAAAAATGGCAAATTATGAACGGAAGGCTGCTATTACAAAATACTTTCCGGAAATATCGGCAACGGGTGCTTATCTACGGCAAAACGAACACTATTTCAACCTTATTGATTTCAATGCATTGGGATCAGCCGGAGCACTTATTCCCGAGAACATAAAGGATTTTGCCCGATTTGATATTCAAAACATCTGGTTGGGGAATATCTCGCTGGTACAACCTGTCTTTATGGGTGGAAAAATTATCTCATACAATCAAATCACTCAATACGCCAAAGAACTGGCTGAATCGATGAACGATCAGCAATTACAGGAGATCATCTACTTAACCGACGAAACGTATTGGCAAGTGATCTCACTGGTCAACAAGAAAAAACTGGCAGATGCATACGTCGATCTGCTCCGTAAAATGAATCGCGATGTTGAAGAGATGATCACGGAAGGAGTAGCCACCAAAGCTGACGGACTTGCCGTAAAAGTAAAATTGAATGAAGCTGAGATGACCCAAACAAAAGTGGATAACGGTTTAGCTTTATCACGTATGCTACTGGCTCAAATATGCGGGTTGCCGCTGGAAGACTATTCAGTCAATTTAGCCGATGAATACATTGAAAATTTACCCGTACAGGCAACGTATGCCACAGCAAATATGGAAGAGGCTTTTATGAACAGAAACGAATTGAAAAGCCTTGAACTGGCAGAGAAAATCTATAAAAAGAAAGAACATATCGCTCTGTCGGAAATGTTACCCAACATCGGATTGACTGCCAACTTTCTTGCTTTTAATACCGATCTGCATCCCAGTGCCAAGAATAATTTTTCCAATTTGCTTTCCGTCGGAGTCATGGTCAAAGTTCCTTTATCGGCCTGGTGGGAAGGCACATACAAACGTAATTCGGCTAAAGCAGAAACAACAATCAAGAAATTGGAATTTCTGGAAGCACGTGAAAAAATAGAATTACAGGTGAATCAATCTGTCTATAAAGTGAATGAAGCGAATAAAAAACTTATTGCTTCGTCGCGGAATATGGAAAATGCGGAAGAGAACCTGCGTCATGCCAATTTGGGATTTGAAGAAGGGGTGATCCCTGCCCTTAATCTGATGGAGGCACAAACAGCCTGGGTTTCGGCGCGTTCCGATTTAATCGATGCACAAATTGAAGTGAAACTGACGGATGTCTATCTGACAAAGGTGCTTGGGAAATTGGATATTGAGAATAATAAATAAAGAATCCTTTATAGGTACAGTCTAATTATAAACAAAAGAATAACAATGGATAAGAAAAAGAAATTTTCTATCAATAATATGATGTTGGCTTTTATCGCTGTGTTAACCGTAGTCGGTTTGGTTGCTTTAGCCGGATTTTTCTTATTGACACCTCCTGATGATGTGATTATGGGACAGGCTGAAGCGACAGAGATCAGGATCTCAGGAAAAGTTCCCGGCCGAATAGAGGCGTACCGGGCAGCTGAGGGGGACAAAGTCAAAGCCGGAGACACGCTGGTTTTTCTTGACACACCGGATGTTTCGGCTAAATTATTACAAGCGGAAGCGGTTCGTGCCGCTGCAGAAGCACAAAGTGCAAAAGCCAATAAAGGAGCACGTACACAGGAAATTACCGGCGCATACGAACTTTGGCAAAAAGCGATTGCCGGACTGGATATTGCCAAAAAGTCATACGACCGCGTACAAAACCTCTATGACAAAGGGGTGATGTCGGCACAAAAACGAGATGAAGCACTGGCCAATTACAATGCGATGATCGCCACCGAGAAAGCGGCACGTTCACAATATGAAATGGCACAAGAAGGTGCACGCCAGGAAGATAAAGCTGCCGCCGCAGCATTGGTACAACAGGCCGGAGGAGCCGTTGCTGAAGTGGAATCGTATATCAACGAAAGTATCTTAATCTCCCCCATAGATGGGGAGGTGGTCGAACGATTTCCACAAGTAGGAGAACTGGTGGGTACCGGTGCACCGATCATGAATATTGTTGATCTGAGCGATATGTGGGTGACTTTTAGCGTGCGGGAAGAATTACTGAAAAACATACAGATCGGTTCCGAACTGAACGCTTTCATTCCCGCACTGGGAGATAAAGCGGTCAGGTTGAAAGTGTATTACATGAAAGACATGGGCACCTATGCGGCTTGGAAAGCCACGAAAACAACAGGGCAGTACGATTCCAAGACTTTTGAGGTTCGAGCTCGTTCACTCGCTCCTATCGAAGGACTACGCCCGGGTATGTCGGTGATCATGAAGAAAAAAGGAACAGAAATATTATGACTTTCCGTCAAGGATTACATTGTATCTGGAAGATAGCCAAACGGGAGGTAAACCGAATCATATCCAACCGTATTTATGCGTATGGTTTACTGTTTGCCCCTATCCTCTCTGTTGTATTCTTTATCTCATTGATGCAAGAGGGACTGCCGAAAGATCTGCCTATTGCTGTTGTGGATATGGACAATACGGCGACTTCGCGCAACCTGATCCGCCAATTAGATGCTTTTGAACAGACTGAAGTGGCTGTAAAAACCATGTCATTCGCTGAAGCACGGAAAGAGATGCAACAAGGACATGTGTATGGTATCTTTTATATTCCTTTGGATTTTACGGTAGATGCCTCTTCCGGGAAACAGCCCAAACTCTCTTTCTATACGAATGGGAGTTATCTGATTGCAGGTTCTCTCTTGTTTCGTGATATGAAAACCATATCTGTTTTAGCCGGCGCATCAGTCGGTCTTCAAATGGGTACGGCAAAAGGGTATACGGAAAATCAAATTATGGGACAAATTCAACCGATCTCAATAGAGACACATGCGCTGGGTAATCCCTGGCTTAACTATTCGGTTTATCTAAATAACTCGATTTTACCGGGTATTTTGGAATTAATTATTTTCTTAATGACCGTTTTTTGCATCGGTACGGAAATCAAACAGTCCACCTCGCGGGAATGGCTACAAATGGGAAACAACTCATTAATCGTAAGCCTGATTGGAAAATTACTCCCTTATACCGTGATTTTTACAACAATGGGGTTTCTCTATTGCGCCGTACTCTATGGATACAACGCTTTCCCATTAGAGAGTGGCTGGTCACCTATGTTATGGGCTATATTCCTATTGGTTTTAGCGTGTCAGGCTGTGGGTGTATTTATGATTGGCGTATTGCCGACTTTACGTCTGGGGCTCAGTTTTGCCAGCCTTTTCGGCATGTTGGCGTTTTCGATTGTCGGTTTTTCATTCCCTGTACAGGAAATGGATCCGACTTTACAGGGATTAACAAACCTTTTTCCGCTACGGCATTATTTTCTGATCTATATTGATCAGGCGTTAAACGGGCGTGAACTGGTATATACCTGGGGGCAATATGTTGCACTATTAGCCTTTTTGATTTTACCCGTATTGATCGGGAAAAATCTAAAAAACGCATTGCTTTATTTTAAATATATTCCCTAAAATACTTCAACAAATGAGCGATCATAGATTACGATATATCATCAAAGAAGGTATTCTGGACCTGTTTCATATATGGAAAGAGGAACTGAAGAATGTATTTAAAGACTCAGGAGTCATGATCTTCTTTTTCCTTGTACCACTGGCTTACCCCCTGATCTATGCGTTTATCTATAATAACGAGGTTGCCCGTGAGGCTAAATTAGTGATTGTCGATCAAAGCAACACTTTCCTTAGCCGGGAGTTTACACGCAGAGTGAACGCAACGGCAGATGTGCAAGTCGTAGGCGTCGTCGGAGATATGGAAGAGGGCAAACGGTATATGGATGAAAAAAAGGCCTACGGTCTTTTACTTTTCCCTCCGGAATTCAGTAAAGATATGCATGCCGGACGCCAAGCTACAGTTTCGCTTTATACCGACATGAGCGCTCTTTTGTTTTACAAAGCATTCCTTCTGACAGCCATGGAGGTCTCTTTGGATATGGGCGTAGAATGGACTGCCCGGAATCATCCGGCCTCAACCGAAGAAATGGATCAGATAACAGTAAAGCCTGTTCCTTATGAGGCTGTTACGCTGTTTAACACACAAAATGGATTTGCCAGCTTTCTTGTTCCGGCCATTTTAATTCTGGTTATTCAGCAAACTTTAATTTTAGGCATAGGTATGTTGGGAGGCACTGCACGTGAAAAAAATCGTTTTCGCAGCTTAGTCCCCGTCAATAAACATTATAACGGAACATTACGGATTGTTCTGGGTAAATCGTTGACATATATTGTATTGTATGTGGTCGTCTGTTTATGGACGTTGGCGATTGTTCCCCGCTTGTTTTTATTGCCACAAGTCGGATCACCTATTACCATTCTTATTTTCTTATTGCCCTATCTGTTTGCCTGTATCTTTTTGTCGATCACATTGTCCGGCTTTATGACCTCCCGGGAGTCTCCCATAATTATATTTGTATTTACTTCTGTTATCCTTTTATTTATTTCCGGTATTTCATGGCCTAAAGAGTCTATTCCGGAAATATGGAAATTAATCGGCTATCTATTCCCTTCCACACCGGGCATACAAGGTTTTGTGCGTATCAATACCACAGGAGCAACTCTCAATGATGTAATCCACGAATATCAGACTTTATGGCTGCAAACCGGCGTTTATTTCATCACGGCATGTATCATTTATCGCTATCAGATTATTCGCACACGTCGACTCATCGTCAAACAACACCAATGGATGAAACGACAATTGAGAAGCACCAGATCTATTGAGTCATAAACTCAAGCCAAAACCGATATAAAAAAAAAAGGTGATCCCACGATGGAATCACCTTTTTTGCATGTATAGATAATTGAATTATCCTAAGAATCCTAATAGAATACCGGCAGCAACAGCTGAACCGATTACACCTGCCACATTCGGAGCCATGGCATGCATCAATAGATAATTAGACGGATCGTATTCCAGTCCGACATGTTGTGAAATACGTGCTGAGTCGGGAACAGCCGATACGCCGGAGTTTCCAATCAACGGATTAATTTTATTTCCTTCTTTCAGGAATAAATTAAAGAATTTCACAAAGAGAATACCAGCACAGGTGGCTATCACGAATGAAAGAGCCCCTAAGCTGAAGATTTTGATGGAATCCAATGTCAAGAACTGAGTTGCTTGCGTAGATGCACCAACCGTTACACCCAACAGGATCGTAATGGTATCAATGATCGGTCCACGAGCAGCTTCCGCCAAACGACGCGTCACGCCACTTTCTTTCAACAGATTCCCAAAAAACAACATACCCAACAACGGTAAACCCGAAGGAACAATAAAGCAAGTGAGCAATAGACCGACAATCGGGAATATGATCTTTTCGGTGGAAGAGACTACACGCGGAGCTTTCATACGAATCAAACGCTCTTTCTTTGTCGTCAACAAACGCATAAACGGAGGCTGTATGATCGGCACTAAAGCCATATAGGAATAGGCCGACACAGCAATAGCTCCCATCAGGTTAGGGGCTAATTTAGACGACAAGAAAATAGCCGTAGGCCCGTCGGCTCCACCAATAATGCCAATCGCACCCGCCTGATTCGGCTCAAAGCCCATCTGAAGCGCAATAATATAGGCACCAAAAATACCAAATTGAGCAGCTGCACCAATTAACATCAGTTTGGGGTTAGAGATTAATGCCGAAAAATCGGTCATCGCCCCGATCCCTAAGAAGATCAATGGTGGATACCACCCTTGCGCCACCCCCTGGTAGAGGATGTTCAATACAGAACCTTCTTCATAAACCCCGATTTGCAAACCAGCATCTTTAAACGGAATATTCCCGATTAACATACCAAATCCGATCGGAATCAGAAGCATTGGTTCAAACTCATAACGGATCGCCAGATAGATAAAGATCAATCCGATCACAATCATGATCAGATGACCCGGAGTGGCATTGTAAAAGCCTGTATAGGTCAAGAATAATTGCAAATTCTCACCTAAAAATGAAAATAAACTCTCCTGCATAGCTTATCCGATTACAACAAGATCCGCACCTTCTAATACCGAATCTCCTTTGTTCACTTTAATTTCTGTAATTTTCCCGTCACGATCGGCAGGGATGCTATTTTCCATTTTCATGGCTTCCAGAACGAGGAGCGTCTGGCCTCTTTTGACCGTATCGCCTACGCTACAGTTGATCGATAAGATCACGCCTGGTAGCGGGGATTTGACTGCACCTGCAGAAGATGATGCTGGACGGGAAACAACAGGCGCTCCAGTAGATGTTGTCGGAGCCTGTACCGGTCTTTTTAATGTAACCACTTGCTTTTTGGCAGGTTTCTCCATCTGTACTTTATAAGGGGTACCATTTACTTCAACTTCTGCCACATCTTCTTCTACAGAATTGATATGCACTTTGTATACGGTGCCGTTGATTGTATATTTAAAACTTTTCATATTATCTGTATATTTGAAATTTTATTTTTTCGGAATTTCACGTAAGCCATAGATTTTAGAACTCCATGGCGAATAATTACGCTTAACCTTCTGAATCGTCAGGACGGTATTCTCTATATCATGAATATCTTCATTTAATTCATAAAGCGCAGCGCCAATAGCCGCTAAAACTTCGCCTGATATTTCTCCCGGTTGACCAGTATGTATGCCTGTAGCTTTCTGAGCTCTTCTCGCACTAGCGTTAATGGCTGATTTTCCGATTTGTTTGAATACCAGAAAGAGAAGGACTAAAGCTGTAAATACGACAATCATTGCCGTGATTGTCATCCCTATTCCTACCGGATCATTAAGCTTGAAATTCTCAATCTTTGCATTTGAATCCAATGTCAGGTTATTCGTACTTGGAGTTACACGCGCAAGCACTTGCCACTCCGCTCCACCATCAATTACTCGGCCATAACTACTGTCTGTGATTTGCCCTGCTGGAATAACCACCTCATCAATAAGCGTTTTTCCATCTGCATTATAGAAAGCAACATAATTTTCTTTCGTCGGATCCAGCGTAAAATTCAAATGGAATGTCCCGCGAGTCGGTTGCCCGTCAGCCCAAAATAAAACATGTTGCTGTGGAGGTATTTTTGTTAAAACATCCCCCTTGGGTATCGGATATTTCGTCGGGTTGTTCCTGTCATCTGTCAGGTAACACCCTTTGATATCCACCGAACCGGCAGAACTATTATACAACTCAATCCAGCCACTTCGTTTACCATAGTCGTCTACGAAATTATCTTCATTGATAACCAAGACCTCATTTATTCTAATAGATGTTGCTTGTTGTGCTTTCAGGCCAACTGCCATAAACAACAACAACAAACACATCCCTGTTTTCTTTCCGATCATTTTCATATCAGTTTTTATATTACAGAGGCAAATTATCATGTTTCTTAGCCGGATTAGTCAACTTCTTAGTCTGAAGTTGCTGTAAAGCACGGATAATACGGAAACGCGTATTACGCGGTTCGATTACATCATCGATATAACCATACTGAGCTGCGTTGTACGGATTTGCAAATGCCTTTCTGTATTCTTCTTCTTTCTCTGCAGCCGTTTTTGCAGGATCTTCAGAAGCAGCCACTTCTTTCGCGAAGATGACTTCAACAGCTCCACTAGGGCCCATTACTGCGATCTCAGCTGTAGGCCATGCATAGTTCATATCACCACGCAGATGCTTAGAACTCATCACACAATAAGCTCCACCATATGATTTACGTAAGGTAACAGTCACCTTAGGCACAGTAGCTTCGCCATAGGCATAAAGCAATTTAGCACCGTGCAGGATTACACCGTTATATTCCTGTCCTGTTCCGGGAAGGAATCCTGGAACGTCGACCAATGTCACCAATGGAATATTGAATGCGTCGCAGAAACGGACGAAACGACCTGCTTTACGAGAAGCATTGCTATCCAGACATCCTGCCATGATTTTAGGTTGGTTGGCTACAATACCAACAGCCTGACCATTGAAACGGGCAAAACCGACAATGATATTTTTAGCATAATCCGCATGCACTTCCAAAAATTCACCATTGTCAATAATAGTACCGATCACTTCATACATATCGTATGATTGGTTGGCACTATCCGGAATGATTTCATTCAAGACATCATCCAAACGGTCAATTGGATCATCACATGTGATTAATGGAGTCTCTTCCAGATTGTTTTGAGGCAAGAAACTCAACAGTTTGCGAATTAATACAAAACCTTCTTCTTCTGTATCAACAGCAAAATGAGCAACACCTGATTTAGTCGTGTGAACACTAGCTCCACCTAACTCCTCTTGCGTTACGTCTTCACCGGTAACTGTTTTTACCACTTTTGGACCGGTAAGGAACATATAGCTTGTTCCACGAGTCATAATATTGAAGTCTGTTAATGCAGGAGAATAGACTGAACCTCCGGCACAAGGACCAAAAATACCGGATATCTGCGGTACAACACCTGATGCCAAAATGTTACGTTGGAAAATTTCAGCATAACCGGCCAATGCATTGACACCCTCTTGAATACGCGCACCACCTGAATCATTTAATCCGATAACAGGAGCACCCATCTTCATCGCCTGATCCATCACTTTACAGATCTTCAGGGCTAAGGTTTCCGACAAAGCACCACCAAAAACAGTAAAGTCCTGTGCATAAATATAGACTACACGTCCATCTATTGTACCATAACCGGTCACAACACCATCACCCAGGAATTTTGTTTTTTCAATACCGAAGTTTGTACTGCGATGTTGAACAAACATGTCAAATTCTTCGAAGCTTCCTTCATCTAACAGCATAGCGATACGTTCACGAGCCGTATACTTGCCTTTGTTGTGTTGAGCTTCAATTCTCTTTTCTCCACCACCTAAACGGGCTTTCTCGCGCAGCGCGATAAGCTCTTTTACTTTTTCAAGCTGGTTACTCATTGTATTTTTTGATTTGTTGTTAAAAATAATTCTTTACTTGTTTTCTCCCTCCATACAGAGTTCGGTTAAGACTCCGCAGGTGGATTTCGGATGCAAAAAGGCGATATCCAAACCTTCTGCACCGCGACGTGGAGCTTTGTCTATCAATTGAACACCTTTCTCGGCGGCTTCTTCCAATGCGTCAGCAACCGACGGAACGGCAAATGCGATATGATGAATACCTTCACCTCTTTTTTCAATGAATTTAGCGATAGTGCTCTCTTCACTTGTCGGTTCCAACAATTCGATTTTCGTTTGGCCTACTTTAAAAAAGGCAGTTTTAACTTTTTGGTCTTCCACTACTTCAATATTGTAGCATTTCAAACCGAGAACACCTTCGTAATAAGGCAAACAAGCGTCAATACTTTTCACTGCAATGCCAAGATGCTCAATGTGTGTAAGTTCCATGTCTGATAAGAATTTATTATTTTACAAAATGATATTTCGCTTTCAGGCTGCAAAGGTACACACTTTATTTAGGAATAAAGAAAATTTTCTTTATTTTTCTACTTTTGTTTTAATCTTTATTCAGAGTTGATTATTAAGGGTATAAGAATTCCCAACATTATACCCACAAACCCTCCGACAGGCATTTATGACATGAAATACGTTAATCAGACAAAGCGTCCTGTACGTCAACAAAAAAAACGATCAAACCGTATTTATAACACACCAACATTTAACGCTTATTTATAACCCACATTATTTTTTAATATCTTTGCGGACGAATTCTACTTATAACCGCAATTCAGTTATGACAAATAAACCCGAAGACCGAATACCGTTTTTTTCTTTTTTAAAAAGCAAAGATCAATATCTTGACTGGGGGATCATCGTCTGTTGTTGCCTTTTGGGATATATTTTTCTGAAAGTCTGCCATCCCTACCCAGCAACAATGTCCGACTCTACCTCCTATGTTTATTGCGCTCAGCAGGATGTATTTTTCACTTACCGTCCATTTGGATATTCTTATTTTCTACAAATTGTACACCTGTTTTCTGCCAGCATACATACACTATTCATCGTTCAAATCACACTTTACGCTCTCACTGCTGCCGGCTTGGCGTTCACGATAAAATACTTTTTTACTCCGATCAATCGCACTGTCTGGTCGGTATTGCTCTTTTTCTTCGTATGCAGTCCTTTAGCCTTTTATATGGCCAATGCCATCATGAGTGACCTGCTCTTTGCAGTGACCATATACATTATGCTTGCCAGTGCTGTTTTTATCTTAAAAAGACAGAGTTGGATTGGATTAGGTCTCTTTTTAATCGCACTATTTTGCGCTTTACACATTCGTTATTCAGCCATATTATTCCCCCTCCTATTTATGGGTTTATTCCTTTTCAATAAAGGAAAAATACGCTGGATATCAATCGCTGCCATTATTTCAGTCACATTCATTTTCTATCAACAAATAAAAGAAAATATGTATGAGACGACCAGACTCAAGCAATTTTCTACCGGTTTCGACGGTTGGCAAATGGCCAATAATGCAATGCATATCGAACCGTTCATCAACCTGAATCCAAATCACATCAAAAATAAAGAGATTGCTCAACTTCATTATTTCATGACACTTTATAAAGAGAAGATAGCCACGATGACCAATAATGGAAAAAATGTTTCCGCCGGATTCATGTGGCTAAACGATCTTCCGTTAAAACAATATCTCGATCTCTATATAGATGCGACTAACGAGTCCTATCCTATCGCCTGGTCAAAACTCGGAAGCAACCAATACCGTGAATACGGACAATACATGATCACCCGATATCCCTGGCTTTTTCTCAAATATTATTTTCTCCCCAATGCCAAACAGGTGTTTTACCCGTCCAGTACCGGTATTATGGGTGTTTATGAACCAATCGACATTCAGGAATACACCTATTTTCAATTCCCTTCAAACGTCGACACAAAGGCTCGCTATAATCTATTCACGCGCCTGATCACGCCGATTATACCTGTTCTATACGTGCTATTATGGATTATCACTGCCGCTATTGTCGCTCTAACTATTTATTATCGTAAATCATTCCATTTAGACCGGGAAAGCAAGGTATTATTTGGTTTCTTTATACTTTTCGGACTCGCTTATTATGCCTCAACCGTATTTGCCAGCCCGATAGAACTAAGATATTGGCTTCCCATGAACGCGATCCATTTTACATATATATATATATCCCTTAATTACATCATGAAAGCTTTGTGCTACAAAAAGCAGACTGTACAATGAATAAAAAGACGATAGTCATAGTCGGTGCCGGCCCGGCCGGCTTAACCGCTGCCTATGAACTTTTGAAAAAATCAAAAGAATACAATGTGATTGTATTCGAAGGCTCTTCTGAGATTGGTGGTATTTCAAAAACCGTTAATTATAAAGGAAATAGAATTGACATTGGCGGACACCGTTTCTTTTCCAAAAACGATCAGATCATGAATTGGTGGAACACCATTCTGCCGACACAAGGTCACTCCTCCATGGACGATCTCCTTTTGAATAAATCAAAAGAACTTGATTCGAAAGGACCTGATCCTGAACAATCAGACATCGTTATGTTGATCAGGCAGCGCGTATCACGCATTTTTTATCTGAAAAAATTCTTTCAGTATCCCATATCGGTACAACCCGAGACCTTTATCAATATGGGATTATGGCGTACTGCCAAAGCCGGATTTGGTTATTTAGCAGCCTGTGTCGTCAAAAGGGAAGAAAATTCTCTGGAAGACTTTTACATCAACCGCTTTGGTAAGCCACTATATAAAATGTTCTTCGAGAATTATACCGAAAAGGTCTGGGGGATACACCCCTCCAAGCTCGGCGCCGATTGGGGATCACAACGCGTTAAAGGGCTTTCGGTGTTGGCCATCTTAAAAGACATACTGACAAAACCTTTCAAAAATGCAGGATCCATCGACCAAAAAGACATTGAAACATCTTTAATCGAACAGTTCTTGTATCCGAAGTATGGCCCTGGACAAATGTGGGAAACCGTTGCTCAACTGATTCAAGCGAACGGAGGCTATATCGAAATGAACAGCTTGGTCAAAGAGTTAATCATTGAAGACAAAAAAGTCGTTTCGGTTATTGTCGAAAAAGACGGATCCACCGAACATATCGCGTGTGATTACCTGATATCCAGCATGCCGATTAAAGACCTGATCGGTGCGATGAAGTGCGATGATTTAAATGACGAAGTCAAAAAGATCGCTCAAGATCTGCCTTATAGAGATTTTATGACTGTTGGCCTTCTGATGGACAAACTGCTCATCACAAACAAAACCAAACAACAGACATGGGATAATATTGTACCCGACACCTGGATCTATATCCAGGAACCCGATGTAAAAATAGGCCGCTTGCAGATCTTTAATAATTGGTCGCCCTATATGGTGTCCGACTTTAAGAACAAAGTCTGGATCGGTCTGGAATATTTCTGCAACGAAGGGGATGAATTATGGAAAATGAAAGATGAGGCGTTCATTCAACTGGCAATCAAAGAACTGGATAAGATCGGCATTATTTCAGAAAAAGATGTCAACGACAGTATTCGTATAAAGGTAAAAAAGGCTTATCCTTCTTATTTTGGCAGCTATTACCAATTAGACAAAGTGATCGACTTCTTAAACCCCATTGAAAATCTATACTGCATAGGGCGGAATGGGCAACACCGGTATAACAACATGGATCACTCCATGCTGACAGCCATCGAATGCGTCAAACATATCACCAAAGAAACCTTTGATAAAAATATCATCTGGCGGGTAAATACAGAACAAGAGTATCACGAAAAGAAATCCTGATCAACATCAGGATTTCGGATCAAAAATCGACAATTAATCGCAAATTCAATTGTCGACCGGTCAGATAATTGGGCACAGCATGTTGCTTGTAGTTGACATCTGTTATCCAGAAATAAGAACTGGTATTCTTTATATCGAATAAGTTAAAGATATCCACTCCCAACCAGATATTTTTCAAGTGACGTAAAAATCCACGATCCATAAAAAGATCTTCATCACTTCCCAGCTGATAAGACAAACCGATATCCACCCGACGGTAGGGAGATGTTTCATAATAGTCTTTTTCATAACCGGTATGAGGAGCCGTCACGGGCAATCTGCCCGACAAGACACCTTTTAAGTTCAATTTCACCCTTTTATATCCCGGAAAATAATCCTGAAAGAATAAAGAGAGGTTGTAACCCGGACTGTTCGGCAGAGGCACTTTGGTCTCTTCGCGTATGGTCTGTTGAGTTTTCATCAACGACAAACTAATCCAGGAATCCGTGCCGGGTACAAATTCACCAAAGAATTTAAAATCAACGCCCATCACATATCCTTTCGCACAGTTATCCCCATAATAACGTATTTTTACATTATCCACCGTATAGGGATTCAGGTTATCTAATTTCTTATAATACAATTCGGTGGTCAGCTTAAAATTCCGATCGACCGCCCGAAAAGCATAATCCCCTCCTACGATAAAATGAATCGAACGTTGAGACTTCAGCTTATCATTCAACGACACGATATTATTACCCGCTTCATCCTGTCCGATGACACGCAACTCTTTATAAAAAGGAGACTGGTAATACAAACCGGTAGCTACCCTGAAAGTCAAATCCTGATTGAAATTAGGAATAAACCCTAAAGAGGCACGCGGGCTAACGATAAACTCCTTATTGTAATCCCAATAACTCCCCCTTACACCGGCCACTAAAGTAAACAATCCCTGCTTGGTTCTGAATTTAAAATTATCTTGCAGGTAACCCGAAATACGCATGCTCTCGATTTCACTCTTCGAATAAAGGCTGTAAATCACCTCCACATCCTCTCCGGTATGCGGCAAGGAATAACCGGCCGAATCCCGCTTTTCCCACTCACTGATCCGATCCGATACATTTTCGAATTGAACCGTTCCGCCCCATTTGATCGTATGCGACTGAATACGCGTTGATCCATAATGCCCCACATTTATTATATTAGAATGCAGCCGGTTACGGGCATGCTCATGATAGTTACCCAACCCATCCGGCGTATTTCCCGCTTCGTTTCCAGCTCCACTGGCATCACTTTCTGAGATCCAATACTGCCCTGATATATCATAACTCTCATTCTCTTTACTACTAAATGCCGAAGCCTGTAAACCCAGTTCCGTATTTTCATTCAGTTGATGCTTCAATGTGAGCGCACCAAACAAAGTCTCGAATTTATCCCGCTCTTTTCCATCAAAATAGACCCTGAAATTACGGACATGTTCGGTCGTACCAAAAGAAGTTTCACGATTCCGGGGGGTATATTTAAAATTATTCGTTGCCAGGTTGCCCAGGAAGTTCACTTCCCATTTGGGGGTAATCTGATACGTCATATAGCTTTGTAAATCAACAAAATTAGGATCGTACTCCGCATCGGTATCCATCGTTTTCAACAAAGTACGTCCGGTCTTGTAACGAAAACCGGTCACCTGCGTAAACTTCCCGATCGAACTCCCGATATACGCATTTGCTCCCAGGAAACTCGCCGAAGCAGATCCTTCGATTGTTTTTGGTTTTTTGTAAGTGATATCCAACACCGAACTCATCTTATCGCCATAACGCGCTTCGAAACCGCCAGCCGCAAAGTTTACCGATTCCGTCAGATCCGGATTGACAAAACTCAACCCTTCCTGTTCCCCCGAACGGATCAGCTGTGGACGAAAAACCTCCAAGCCATTCACATAAACAATGTTTTCATCGTAACTTCCGCCCCTTACTGAGTATTGCGAACTCAGTTCATTACTGGAAGAAACCCCTGCAAAGGTAACGACAAGACTCTCTATACTCCCTCCTGCCGGGTCGGGCAATAACCGGATCCGCTCGGCATCGATTGTTTCCAATGTGGTCGTTTGTCGCCGCGAAGCTGTCACCACCGCCTCACCCAGAGCAATGCTCATCTGATTCATCTGCACATTCAACCGAACATCCGTTGTTGCCAGAGGAATAATACGTTCTGCTTTATTATATCCCAGACAAGAATAGATCAAAGCGATGGAGTCGCCCGGAGTTATGGCCACCGAGTAATACCCTTTTTCATTGGTCATAGCCCCCAAGAGGGTATTCTTCACCCGAACATTGACCAGATCCATCGGATTTCCGTCTGCATCACGCACATATCCCGTAATCTTGATCCGCTCCTGAGCGAATACTACGGCAGAAACAGTCATAAATAAGAGTGCAGCTATTGCACGAATCTTCATCTTATACATTATATATTATAGTACAAGTTTATTAACGTAAAAAAAAGGAGAAGCGTATACAGAATCTATAAAAAAAACATGCGAGCCACTTTTAGACAGCACCCTGACTGTTTTTCTGCAGCGTCTAAATCTATTTTCTGTTACACCTTGTCCCGTCCTAAAATTGGTTGTCAAGTTTGACTGTTTCTAAGTTTCGAAAAAGACCAAAACACTCATGGTCCTTAAAAGAGTTT
>NZ_JARXWG010000033.1 GCF_029893105.1 Parabacteroides sp. PF5-9
TCAATATGCCATCGGGTAATAATAGTTCGTAGCCTGTTTCCATAAAACAAAACTACTCCCTTTTTTCTAGCTCCACAACTTTACGGGGTGAGCCAAAATTATTTTTATTCGACGATTAAATCAGCAGTTACGGCCTGTATTTCTTTAATGAGATCCGATGGAGTCATCCGGATCTGCAGCCCTCGTTGGCCGGCACTGACATAAATGGACTCGAATGATTCTACCGTATGATGAATATAAGTTGGAAATTTCTTTTTCATTCCGATGGGAGAGCAGGCACCACGTATATATCCTGTAACAGGGAGCAACTCCTTCATGGGAATCATTTCACTTTTTTTGTTTCCTGAAACTTTAGCTGCTTTTTTCAGATCGACCTCTTTTGCACCGGGTATAATACAAACGAAGTAACCGGTTTTATCTCCATGAAGTACAAGTGTTTTAAAGACCTGATCAACGTTTTCTCCTAATTGTTCCGCCACATGGATAGCACTGAGGTCAGATTCGTCGACCTCATAAGGAATTAGCTGATAAGTAATTTGGGCTTTATCTAATAAGCGTGCAACATTGGTCTTATTAATTTTTTCTTTCATTGACAAAACCTTTCATGGATAACTGCACACGTTTTCGAGCAAGATCGACACTGAGTACTTTTACCTTGACATGTTGATGGATAGAGACTACTTCGGTTGCATCCGTAATAAAACGATCAGCCATTTCAGAAATGTGAACCAATCCATTTTCCTTGATACCTATATCTACAAAACAACCGAAATTCGTAATATTCGTTACAATCCCGGGTAATACCTGATTCTCTTTTAGATCTTCAATGGTTCTGACCGAAGGATCGAAAGCGAAGACCTGTATATTTTGTCGCGGGTCCCTGCCTGGTTTGTCAAGTTCTTCCATAATGTCCAGCAGAGTTGGCATACCAATACTTTCGGTTTTATATTTTTCCAACCGCAACTTTTTCTTTAGTTCTTTATTGGTGATCAGTTCTACGACAGAGCATTGAAGATCTTCGGCCATATCTTCAACTACGCCATAACTTTCGGGGTGAACAGCAGAGTTGTCCAACGGATTTTTTCCTCCTTGAATACGCAAAAAACCGGCACTTTGTTCAAACGCTTTTTCTCCCATTCTCGGGACTTTAAGCAGTTCCCGCCGCGTTTTAAACGGCCCATGTTCTGTACGATAATCCACAATGTTTTGAGCGAGTGTAGGTCCTAATCCGGAAACATATGTCAACAGGTGTTTACTTGCGGTATTGACATTTACTCCAACGAGATTAACACAGCTTTCAACGGTTAAATCAAGACTTTTCTTTAATGCAGTTTGATTGACATCGTGCTGATATTGCCCTACACCAATACTTTTGGGATCAATTTTCACCAGTTCTGCTAATGGATCCATCAGGCGACGTCCGATACTGATTGCTCCGCGTACAGTGACATCGTATTCCGGAAATTCTTCCCGTGCTGTTTTGGATGCCGAATAGATGGATGCACCATTTTCACTGACAACAAACACCTGCACTTTGCGGTCATATCGTATATTGGTAATGAATTGTTCCGTTTCCCTGCTTGCCGTTCCGTTTCCTATGGCAATAGCCTCAATACCATACATTTCAACTAAATGAGCCACTTTGGTTGCCGCTTTGTTTTTTTCGTTTTGCGGTGGATTCGGATAGATGGTTTCGTTATGTAATAAATTCCCTTGAGCATCCAGACAGACCAGTTTACATCCGGTTCGATATCCCGGATCAACCCCCAACACCCGCTTTTGCCCTAATGGGGCGGCTAGAAGCAATTGGCGAAGATTTTCAGCAAAAACACGAATCGCTTCTTCGTCGGCTTTCTCTTTACTCAGATGAGCAAACTCCGTCTCAATAGAAGGATTTAACAACCGCTTGAACGAATCATCTATAGCCTCTTTGACCTGCTCGGAGACTTCGCCGCGGCCTTTTATAAATTTACGATCTAACCGTTCCAGGCAAGAGTCGGCATCAGGAGTAATAGATACCCGCAAGATCCCTTCGGCCTCTCCGCGTCTGAGAGCCAGCAACCGATGAGAACTCACTTTGTTCAGCGGTTCGCTAAACTCGAAATAATCGCGGTATTTTGCACCATCTTCCTCTTTTCCTTTGACCACTTTGGCAGAAATAACCGCTGTTTGCGAGAATGAATTTCGGACAATATTTCGTGCCTGTTCGTTTTCATTCACCCATTCCGCTATAATATCACGTGCCCCTTGCAACGCTTCTTTAGTATTCTTAACCTCGTCATTAAGAAACGATTCAGCTTTCAGTTCAATATCCCGTTCAGCTTGGTTCATAATGATCTGAGCCAGCGGTTCCAACCCTTTTTTACGGGCAATTTCAGCTTTAGTAACCCGCTTCGGTTTATACGGGAGGTAGATATCTTCCAATGCTGTACTGTCCCAACAGTCTTCCACCCGCTTTTTTAATTCAGCAGTGAGTTTGCCCTGTTCTTCTATGGAGTTCAGGATGGTATCTTTCCGTTTTTTTATTTCAGTCAGTTTATCGAGTTGATCTTTGATTTGACTGATTTGAACCTCGTCGAGTCCACCTGTCACCTCTTTTCTGTATCGACTGATAAAAGGAATCGTAGCCCCTTCATGTAATAAATTGACGGTTTTTTCTACCTGTATAGCAGGTATATTCAAAAAACGCGAAATAAGCGAAGAAAATAGTGATGTCATATTTTTTACTAAAATGTATGACAAAGATATGTTTTTCGTGTTTAATTCATATAATTGTGTTTCAAGAAATTTTTAAGCTGTTTTATCTGTTCTCCCACTAAGCTTTCTAATACAATTAGATGCAGGTAATTATTCTTATTTACGGCTAGTATTTCTATCTGATATTTTTTCTTTACCGCACTTTTAAAACAGTATCGCACCCATTGATTCTCTTTAATAATCATTTGTTCTTTTACGTATTCCGTTTGTGTTTTTCGGGCATATTTGTTCAGAAAATGCGTTAATATTTTCTCCGAATCTTCCGTTTCGGTTAAAGGAAACGCTTGCGCCAGGATGGTCAGATCGGTCGGTTTAAAATTCCCAAATACATAAGAGAATAAGACTCCGTTTTCATTTTCTGCTGATTTTTTGAATACCATACTATCACAATATCCAAAAGCGTTGCCGATATACGACCACCCTTTTTTTGTTGTTTCGGGCTTCTCTTCTTTATTAATTGGTTTAATCAATGCCTCCACCTCTTCATCCATCACTTCTTCTGTGTCTGAAAAAACATGAAGTGCCTCTTCGCTTTTGACACGAATTTCAACCTCTTCTTCTTCCGATTTTTTGAGATCTTTGGCTATCCAGAACACATTCAGAGCAATCCAAAGAACAATACCTAACACAATAAGAGGATTCGTCAGAAATCCCTTCTCCGCATTGGCAAATAAGATTAAAACAGGGATCAATGTCCAGGCGATACTGTAAAGAATTTTGTAGTTTTTCATATAACGTTGTTTTAATTAAGTGATTACTTCTGTAAGTATGATTACAAAAATAGAGCGAATCGAAAAGATTATATACCCCCTTTGTGGGGTTTTATCTGGAATAGAACGGGTTAATACGAATAGAACGATTATTCCATTGGCTGGTTTGGGAAAAATCTACATGTATTTTCTACACCATCCTATAGAAAGAGTAGCAGTATGCAGTCTGTTTTTTTGTTACACCTACCTCTGTTTTTTGTTAGAGGTACGTCTAAACGAATTTAGAGGTACGTCTAAATCCATTTAGAGGTACGTGTAAAATATTTTAGAGGTACCTCTAACAGAAAAGTGTTTATCATGCTTCAAATAAGCCGACAGGCTCATGCTAAATTTTCAATGAGAAATCTCAAAAAAGCTTTAGAAAATAAAATATCATCCTGTATCATGTTTATATACGTTAAAATCGTGCTTGATTTATCGTGTTTAGTTGTAAATCGGCATATAAAGAATGTATTTAGGAACATTTTATATCTCAGAAAGTGTTTTAACTTTGCAGAGCTTTATCAATGTTAATAGGTGGTAATGGGGAGAAAATTAGTCTATTTATTTTCTATGTTGGTATTCGCCGTGATGGCGATGGGACAAAATACAATCATAAAAGGTATTGTCACTGATTCTATTACGGGAGAGACTCTTCCGTCGGTGTCGCTTATTTTGAAAGGAACAACAACCGGTACGGCCACAGATATGAACGGGAACTATTCGATGACGACCAGTTCGAAAGTTGGCACATTGTTGGTCTCTTATTTGGGCTATACCGAAAAAGAGATAAAGATCAATGTAGGGCGGACGAATAATCTGAATATACAGTTAGCACCGACAAGTATTAATCTGGGTGAAGTGGTGATTCGTGCCGGACGGGAAAAATATAGTAGACGGAATAATCCTGCGGTAGAATTTGTTCAAAATGTGATCGATTCCCGGCATAGTAATGATCCTCGAAATCAGGACTATTTCAGTTATAATCAGTATGAGAAGATGATTTTTGCCATGAACGACTTTGAACGTAAACCCAGAGAAGATGGCAAGACGGGGAAGTTTGATTTTTTGATCGACTATGTGGATACATTGGATATCGGAACGACTATTCTACCTATTTCAGAAAAGGAGCGGTTTGAAACAGTCTATTATCGTAAAGATCCAAAGACGGAGAAGCGATTGGTCCTTGGATCAAAATCGGCCGGTGTAGACGAAATATTTTCCCGTGACGGGATTCAGCAAATCTTGAATGAGGTCTTTAGAGAGGTCAATATTTTTCAGAATGATATTCCTTTGTTTTTGATGCGTTTTGTGAGTCCGCTCTCTTCAATGGGACCTACGTTTTATCGGTATTATTTGTTGGATACCTTGAATGTGAATGGTCAACAGTGTGTCGACTTGGGGTTTGCACCGTTTAATTCCGAATCATTTGGATTTACCGGGCATCTGTATGTGACATTGGATTCGACCTATTTTGTACAGAAAGTGTTGTTGAATGTGCCGAAGAAAATCAATCTGAATTTTGTGGATCGTATGACTGTTACTCAGGATTTCAAACGGCTATCGGATGGCACCCGGATTATGTTGAAAGATGATATTCAGGTTGATTTTAAGCTGACAGAGAAAACGAAAGGGATGTATGCCCGGCGTTTGATTGTGTATAATAACCACACTTTTTCTCCTCCCGATGATATCGCTATATTTCAGCAGAGTCCCCCTGTCATTACATTGAATGATGCGAACCGTAAGGCGGAAGATTTCTGGGCCTCTATCAGGCCTCCGGAAGCGGAGAAGCGCAATGCGAATTCGGTCGAAAAATTGATGGAACGCCTACGTGCTGTTCCGATCTTTTATCTGACGGAAAAAGTGGTTTCCATGTTTGTCTCGGGTTATGTGCAGACGAATGCGGATCCGATGAGAAGTAAATTTGAATTTGGGCCTGTCAATACCTTTGTCAGTGGAAATGCGATTGAAGGGGCTCGTTTTCGGGTAGGAGGGACGACGACTAAGTTTTTTAGTAACCGTTTGTTCCTGGATGGGTATGCTGCTTACGGGACAGACGACCGGGAATTGAAATACGATGCTATTGCAGAGTATTCGTTCATAGATAAAACCGAATACCGGAAAGAGTTTCCGGTACATTCTATCCGGGCGCAATATACCTATGATATCAATCAGATTGGTCAGCAATACATGTATACCAACAAGGATAATATCTTTCTGGCGTTGAAACGACAGAAGGATACCCGAGCCACTTATCTGCGAAATGCCGAGTTGACCTACTATCGTGAACATTATAATGGTTGGGGCTATGGTGCGGTTGTTCGTAACAAAAAAGAATACGCGACCGAGTATGCCGAATTTAATCGTATTGAAGCCGACGATATGTTGATGCCGGTCAATTCTTATTCGATGACAGAAATGGAGTTTCGTGTCCGGTTTGCTCCGAATGAAAAGTTCTATCAGACACGTAATTATCGTTATCCGATCACGTTGGATGCTCCGGTGTTTACGTTGAATCATATTACGGCTCAAAAAGGTCTTTTAGGATCGTCGTATACGTATAATCGAACGGATTTTGGTATTCAGAAACGGTTCTGGTTCTCCGCTTTTGGTTATGTCGATATTATCGCTAAAGCTGGGAAAGTGTGGGATAAAGTGCCCTATCCATTATTGGTTTTACCCAATGCTAACCTGTCGTATACCATTCAACCTGAGTCATATACCAATATGAACGCCATGGAATTTATCAGTGATGAGTATGCTTCATGGGATGTGACCTATTTTATGAATGGAACACTATTGAACCGTATTCCGCTCCTGAAGAAATTGCAATGGCGGGAGGTGGTCTCTTTCAGAGGACTGTATGGTAATCTGACCGATAAAAATAACCCGTTCTTGCCTGAACATCGGGAAGGATTATATGCGTTTCCGGAAGGATCTTATGCCTTGGGAAAAGAGCCGTATATGGAGGTTGGAGTAGGGGTAGAGAATATCTTCAAATTTCTTCGCTTGGATTATGTGTGGCGTTTGACTTACCGGGATAATCCGAATATTCAGACAAGTGGCGTTCGTTTTATGATGAAATTATCTTTCTGATTTTGTTCTCTCAGAGATAAGACGTTACTTTACATGATGATTAAACAAGACTAATCGTGCTGCAGTTTATAAAAGATTGGATGCTCCCGCTGGCCATGCTGACGGGAGTCATTACTTATCCGTGGGTGAGTCAATTGACCTTCCTGACTCCTTACCTTATATTTACAATGCTTTTTGTCACTTTCTGTAAGCTTTCGCCGAGTGATATACATATTCGCCCCGAACATATCTGGTTGTTACTGATTCAGATGGTCGGATGTTTAGTGGCCTATGGCTTGGTGTGGCTATACGACCCGGTGGTGGCTCAAGGGGCTTTTATCTGTGTACTGGTACCGACGGCGACTTCTGCAGCCGTGATTACCGGTATGCTCGGAGGGAATGTTGCTTTTCTGACCACCTACCTGCTTGTCTGTAATATTGCAGTAGCTGTTGCTGCGCCTGCTCTTTTCCCGCTTATTGGGCCGGATCAGGAGTTGTCGTTTATCCAAGCTTTTCTTTATATCTGTCGTGAAGTGGGACCGGTATTACTGTTTCCGTTGGCGTTGGCTTGGTTTATGCGTTACTTCATACCGAAAATTCATCAGAAGTTGCTTCGGATCCATCGACTTTCTTTTTACCTTTGGGCGGTTGCGCTTACTATTGTAACCGGCAGTACAGTTCATTTTCTGGTGAATCAGGAGAATCCGGATTACAGTACCGAGATCGGTCTGGCAGTGGTCTCGTTGGTTATTTGTGTCGGACAGTTTTTATTGGGACGTCGAATAGGAAGACGTTATGGTGATCCGGTCTCTTCGGGACAGGGATTGGGACAGAAAAACACGATTTTGGCTATTTGGATGGCACAGACTTATCTGAATCCAATCTCTTCGGTCGCTCCGGCAGCCTATGTGTTGTGGCAAAACAGCATTAATTCGTATCAACTGTGGTTGAAAGGGAAACAATTAAAACGAGAAAAACGTAATTCGACAATAATATGAAATTAAGTAATACTTGGTTTACAGCGCTTTCTGAAAATTCAGAGGGGCATATCATAACAATTATGGGGCGTGACGAACTCAATGAATTTATGCAATCGGGTAAATTGAAAGAACGTGTGGAGATCACCTGGAAATATCAGGGAGATCAAAAAGGTATGCCTACTGTTGAACTGGCCGAACAGATGGAGACGGTTCAAGAAGCGTTGCGTAAAGCCATGGAAAAGGATAAACTCTCTATACTGACAAGTGTCTACACAGGTGGCGGAGAGAAAATATGGGTCTATTATACCCGTACAACCCGGGTTTTTGGTGAAAGGCTGAATGAGGCATTAGCCGGTTTTGATTTATTGCCGATCACGATCTATAGCGAGATTGATCCCGATTGGGAAGAGTATCAGGATATGTATGAAATGAAAGAATGGTCGGTCGATTAAGCAAAAAGGCCAACCTTTCGGTCAGCCTTTATGTCTGATTTGTACTTTTATTTCAGTCTGATTAATCTGTAAAGCAGTTGTTGTAATGCTTCCTGATAGTCATCTATAATCGCTTGTGAGAAATCTTCAGGGAAAAGATCCCGGTGTTTGCCCACGTATGTATAGAAATCAGAAACATGCTTTACTATATTTGATGGGGTTGGTGTTTCCGGAATAACAACATGGATATCACCAACCAATGCGTAAGTTGTTTCGGCTACTCTGTCGATGGTATCAAGCAGATCTTCCAACGCCTGGTCTAATGCCATATGTTGTGCATAACTACTTGGTCCGGTAACATGCCAGTGATATAATTTTAAACTATTGTTGAATGAGAATAATTCACCAATGAATGTTCCTAACTCCTTGCTTGAAGCAGCGGTTGCTTCTTTTTTCTGAATAACTGTTTTTGTTGCCATAACTAATTTATTTTTTGGTTAATTTGTTAACTATCTATTAAACAGACCGGAGTTGTAGAATGTTTAGGTGGCATAGGATTTGTCGATTGGAGAATAGATGCGGTATATGACAAAAATAAAACTGTCAGGACGTATCGTTGAAGATATGACCTGACAGTCTTTTATATTGAACGGTACTATTATCTGGATAATAGATATGTTTTAAATGCAGTGAAATCTTTCTTTAGCGGAACACTTTGTTTGGTTCCTTTCATAAACGCCTGTAGTTTAGCCGGAATCTCAATCTCTTTTTCCAGAATACGATCTACCGTATCTTTGAATTTTGCCGGATGAGCTGTTTCAAGAAAAACACCTGTTTCATTTTCATTCAGCCCTTTTTCCAGTGCGAGATAACCACAAGCACCGTGAGGGTCTAATAAATAATCGGTCTGTTTATATACCCGTCTGATTGCTTCAGCTATTTCTTCATCGGTAAAACGATCACCCGAAATCAGATTGGTGATAATCCGATGTGTCTCTTCGTTATTCCCATAGAGATCGAGGATACGGGCAAAATTGCTCGGATCACCTACGTCCATGGCATTAGCAATCGTTGCTACGGATGGACGTGGACGATAGATCCCGGTATTCAGGTATTCCAGAAACACATCATTCCGGTTGTTGGCGGCTATAAAGCGTTTAACCGGTAATCCCATCCGATGAGCAAAAAGGCCAGCTGTTATGTTACCGAAATTACCGCTTGGAACACAAACCACCAGTTCATCGGCTTTATCTATCCGGTCTAATTGGGCATAAGCATTGAAATAGTAAAACGATTGAGGAAGAAAACGAGCCACATTGATCGAATTGGCTGAAGTCAGCATCATATGATGGTTTAATTCATCATCCATAAATGCCGATTTGACCAACGCCTGGCAATCATCGAATGTTCCGTCTATTTCCAAAGCTGTAATGTTCTGACCCAATGTCGTAAACTGACATTCCTGGATCGGACTCACTTTCCCTTTGGGATACAATACATAGACATGAATGCCTTCAACACCCAGAAATCCGTTGGCAACAGCACTGCCGGTATCACCGGAGGTTGCTACAAGTACATTTACCTCTTTGATCCCTTGTTTTTGAATGAAATAACCCAATAGTCTTGCCATAAAACGAGCTCCTACATCTTTAAAAGCGAGGGTAGGCCCATGGAATAGTTCCAGACTGTATATATTGTTCTCGACAGCAACAACAGGTGTTTCAAAAGAGAGTGTCTCTTTTACTATTTTATCAAGTGTCTCTGATGTGATGTCTTCACCGAAAAAAGCTTGTGCGACGCTACAGGCTATTTCATGAAACGACATATTTTTAAGATTCCGGATCATCTTTTGATCCAACGGATGAATATGCTCAGGCATATACAACCCTTTGTCACTTGCCAGTCCTTTGACTACGGCTTCTTCCAGAGATGCAAGTGTTGCGTTTTTATTTGTACTGTAATATTTCATGTTTTATGTGGACTTTGTAACTAATAAAGAACTACTTTTTTGATGAATTCATCTTTTTCCAATATGCCATATTTCCCGTTTTCTACAACATATTCATCGAAAGCCATAACCTTATCCGGCTGTTCTCCGGGTTTGTAGATAAGGAAAGGAACCGGTTTGTTTGTATGTGTACGGATAGCGCATGGCGTCGGATGATCTGGCAGAATGGCTATGGCGACAGGTTCATCCCATTGCTGCAACTCTTCGAATATCAAACGTATAACCCGTCTGTCAAGGTATTCAATGGTTTTTACTTTCAGATCGACATCTCCTTCATGCCCTGCCTCATCACTCGCTTCGATATGCAGGTATACAAAGTCGTGGGTTTTTAAAGCGTCTAATGCAGCTTGTGCTTTTCCTTCATAATTGGTGTCGTAGAGGCCAGTAGCTCCTTCCACCTGTATCACATCCAAACCGGCATACACTCCGATCCCGCGAATTAAATCGACAGCGGAAATAACCGCCCCTTTCTCGAAACCTAACATCTCCGACATCGTTTGCATAGCAGGACGGTATCCAGGTGACCAGGGCCAGATACTGTTTGCTGGATCTTTCCCCTCTATTATGCGTTTTTGATTCACCGGATGATCTTTCAGGATCTCTTGCGATTTCAGGATAAGTGCGTTTAATAATTTCGCGGTATCTTCTGCTTCAGGAACTAACGGTTCGATCATCAACGGTTGAAAAGGATGAAGGGGTACGTCATGTGGAGGCGTACAATCCAACTCTTTACTCCCTGTTTTTAAGACCAAGAGATGACGATAAGAAACACCGGTATGGAACCTGACCATATCCGATCCTAATTTTTCGTTCAGCGTTTTGATCAATTCATCAGCTTCCTCTGTCGTAATGTGTCCTGCCGAATGATTCTTAATCAGTTCTTTTTCTATACAAATGAGGTTGCAACGCAAAGCTACTTCTCCGGCTTCCAGATTGACTCCCATACTGGCAGCTTCCAAAACAGCGCGTCCTTCATACATTTTAGGTAAATCATAACCTAATATGGTTAAGTTTGCCACTTCACTTCCGGGTAGATAACCTTCCGGAACAGTCTGCATTCGACCGGTTATCCCTAATTGTGCCAATTTGTCCATATAGGGCGTTTGAGCATATTGAAGCGGAGTCTTATTACCTAAGGCTTCAATGGGTTCATCGGCCATACCGTCGCCAAGAATTATTATGCTTTTCATAATAATTCTTGGAATTGACAATTGACAATGGATAATTGGCTCAGGCCGATCTTCGATTGACAATTGAAGATTGAAACACTTGTTTTACACATATATATCATAGTTGCAATATCAGATATTATTTTGTTTTTCTTACTATACTGATGGTGAGTCGGATGATTTCGTTGCAATCATTCATTTTACTGATGAAATCTGCCCTGGATTGAGCATGTTCACTTTCGTCAATTGTCAATTTCGCAGGTGTTATCTCAATCGCTATCGAATGTTAGCGATTGAGATAATATCTGCGAATACTCCCGCCGCAGTCACATCTGCTCCGGCTCCATAACCTTTGATGACCATCGGATATTCGTTATATCTTTCGGTGGAGATCATGATGATATTATTGCTTCCTTCCAGCTCATAGAAAGGATGGTGGCTACCCACTTCTTGTAAGCCGATTTCACATCTGCCGTTATCCATTTGAGCCACAAAACGGAGCCGTTTATTTTCCGATTCCAATTTTTGTCGGCGTGCTTCAAATTCACCATCCGTCTCTTTGATCGTTTTCCAGAACTCCTCCAGAGAACCTTTGAAGTATTTTTCTGAAATGATCGGTTGTTGTTTGACGTCTTTTTGTTCTATTTGATATCCGGCTTCACGGGCAAGGATCACCAGTTTGCGGATAACATCTTTGCCGCTCAGATCGATACGGGGATCAGGTTCGGAATATCCAGCTTCTTTAGCCATATGAATCGCTTTGCTGAAAGGAATTTCTGCACTAATCGTATTGAAAATAAAATTCAGTGTTCCCGATAATACCGCTTCAAGTTTGAGAATATGATCGCCGCTATTGATCAAATCATTCATTGTATTGATGATCGGGAGTCCGGCGCCCACATTCGTTTCAAAGAGAAATTTAATGTTTCGTTTACGCGCCGTTTCTTTCAATTGGTGATAATTCTCGTATGGAGAAGAAGCCGCTTCTTTGTTTGCAGCAACAACAGAAACACTGTTATTCATCAACTTTTCGTAGATCGCCGCCACATTTGCACTTGCGGTACAATCGACAAAGACCGAATTGAAGATATTCATATTCAGAATCTCTTCACATAATAGATCCGGATTACTCTCAATGCCGTCTTTTTTCAGTTCCTCAATACAGGTGTCCAGATTTAAACCTTCCCGGCGGAATAAGGCCCGTTTGGAGTTGGATACGCCTACAACATTCAGTTTTAATCCGTTTTGTTGCATCAATTTAGGTTGCTGGATTTTGATCTGTTCCAACAGATTACCACCTACCGTGCCTACCCCTGCAATAAAAAGATTCAATACCTTATATTCCGAAAGGAAAAAAGAGTCGTGTATCGAGTTTAACGCTTTACGTAAATACTTTAATTTGATAACAAAGGATATATTTGTTTCAGAGGCTCCTTGTGCACAAGCGATCACACTGATTCCTGCCTGGCCGAGCGTGCCGAATAACTTACCTGCAATGCCGGGAGTCCGTTTCATATTTTCACCGACAATAGCTACCGTGGCCAGTTCTTTTTCTGCCGTGATATCGCTGATTTCTCCCTGTACACGTTCCAGTGCAAATTCTTCGTTTAAGACCTCTACTGCCAGGTCGGCATCACCATTTTTTACAGCAAATGTGGTGTTATTCTCCGAACTGGCTTGCGATACCATAAATACGCTGATACCGTTTTTAGCCAACGTTTTGAAGATGCGGTAATTGACACCGATTACACCTACCATACCCAGTCCCTGTACGGTGATCAGGCAGGTATCATTGATTGAAGAGATTCCTTTAATTAATGCCTTCCCACCTTCTTTAGGACGTTCTTTCGATATATATGTACCCGGAGCTTCCGGATTGAACGTATTCAGAATGCGGATGGGTATATTTTTATGATATACCGGATAGATCGTCGGCGGATAAATCACTTTGGCTCCGAAGTTACACAACTCCATCGCTTCGGTAAAACTTAACCGGTCGATGACGTAGGCCGAACTGATCACTTTCGGATCAGCTGTCATAAAGCCATCTACATCCGTCCATATCTCCAATACGGAGGCATCTAAAGCTGTTGCTAAAATGGATGCCGTATAATCTGATCCACCACGTCCCAGGTTTGTTACTTCGCCGTTTTCGCTGCTGGAGGATATAAAACCCGGAACAAGCGATACTTTTGGCAGTGGTTGGAATGTTTCCTGGATGAGTTTATTGGTCTGTTCAAAATCAACAATATGTTTATTGAACTGTTTGACTGTTTTTATGAATTTGCGTGAATCGAATAATCGGGCGTCTTTAATGACATTCGATAGAATGGTCGAAGAAATACGTTCTCCATAGCTGACGATCGTATCGGTGGTTTTGTCTGAAAGGTCGGAAATCAGATAGACACCTTTAAAGATGTTTCCCAACTCATCCAATAAAGACATGACCTTTTCCTGTGTCTCTTTTTGTACTGTTTTTTCAGGGATTACCCCTTCGATCACTTCGAGGTGACGGGATATGATTTCGGATAAAGCCTTTTCATAAGCCACATCTCCTTTGGCAGCCATGGCGGATGTCGCCAGCAACTTATCTGTGATACCGCCTAAAGCAGAAACTACTACAATAACAGGCTCATCAATCGCCTCTACAATCTTTTTTACATTCAAGATACTATTCACGGAACCTACGGATGTTCCGCCGAATTTTAATACTTTCATCGTATATTTTTTAATTATGTATTAGTGAATAAAAAGAACCGGGATACCGGTGAAAAAAGAGATGCAATACAGTAAGGATTGCAACAATGCAGGGCGTGGCCGCTGCCATTGTTTAATTGTTGATTCTAACCCCCCAAGGGGTCATTGTTAATGCCCACGTGTAATATGCAAGGTCTGCACTCATTGTTTGTCTAGTTATTTTCGTATTGCGATGGCAATATTACGCATTTTTTTCCAGAATCAAATATTTTTTGCTGAAAGAAGTGACATTTTTCAATGATAATGGTTGGTTTAATGACAAATTTATGGAGAAGCGGGTTCAACCCTTATCAAGGTTGAGGCGAGTGCGTTTAACGATTTACCCCGGGTAAAAACCCGGGGTATGTATAATCTACCCTTCGGAGGGGTAACTACTTACAACTTGTACCCTATTTAAAGATAAGAAGTACTTTTGATACACCCACTTAGGGGGAGAGGCTTTATTCCTTTTTTAATCGCATTACTCTTTCGATCGCATCATCCATTTGTGCGACTGATTCCAGTCCAAGAGTCATGCAATGGATATTGCTTTGTGTGAGTGCATATTGAATGGATTGTTCGCGTTCTTCGTCTTTGACATGACTGCCTTCTCCGAAAATTTTCATACCCATGACTGCTTTTCCGTTTTTCCGGGCCCGTCCGAGAAGTTCACTGACGGCTTCAGGCGTTCCATCCATTTTCGACTGGAACGGATTGATACGGGCAAGAATCACGTCGACCCATGGCGAATCGACCGCTTCTACCATGGCGTCCCAGTTATGACAGGATACACCAACTGCTTTGACTATACCCTCTTGTTTGGCTTTGGATAATCCGTCTACATAATGTTTCCGGGTAACGCTCCAATTACCTTGCGTCATGCAATGCATCAGGATAATATCAAAATAGTCTGTCCCGACTTCCTGGCGAAACCGATCGAGAATTTTGTCGACCGGTTCGATTTTATCCGAACCTTCTTCGTAAGTCCATATTTTAGACATCAGGGTTATCTTTTCACGCGGCATACTTTTTATAGCCTCTCCAACATAAGGATGCGATCCGTAGCCATCAGCCATATCAAAGAATGTAATACCTCTGTCATAGGCATGGTGAGCCATCTTAAGGAAGTTGTCCATGCCCAACCGTGTTTGATTAGACCCTTTATTGTACCCTACCGTTCCGGTACCCATGGCTATCCGGGAGACAGTTAGTCCTGTTTCACCGAATTTTACCTTGTCGACAGCCGTATTTAAAGGAAGTAAAGCGTTTATATTCGCTATTCCCGAGCGGGAAATAGATAAACTGGCCACTCCGGCCATTCCGGCCTGTATAAATCTGCGTCTGTTTATTTTACTCATGATAAAAAGTTGAGAGTTGTTTATAAATAAATTAAATCCAGGTTGAGTTTTTTAGGAAGGCAATATACATCTTTTTCCGGATAAGACTAAATAAGCTTCAAATAAAATTCAAAACAGCTTCTAAAAAAGAGTGTCCGAATTGACTTTCCGGACACTCTTTTTTTATCATTGAGGGATTATTTGAACAACATCGGGGCAAATTCACTTAAGTAAATCCGCCAGTTTCTCCAGGTATGTCCTCCGTCACTTTCCCGATAGATATAAGGAAATTTCATCCCGTCCAATTGCTGCATATATTGCTTGTTACGTTCAAAAAGAAAATCATCCGTACCACAGGCAATCCAGTAAAGTTTGAACTTATTATCCCGTTGTTTTTCCAATTGGGAAATAACTTCTTTATTGACATTCCCTTCTTTGTCGGTAGCCGGCCCTACGGCAGCAGAATACAATCCGACATAATCGAACGTATTCGGATAATCTTTAGAGATCATATACGCATGTCCGCCACCCATTGAAAGACCAGCAACAGCCCGGGAGGCTTTTTTCTTAATGACGCGGTAATTGTTTTCGACATACTTCATGATGTCTTTAAAAGATTCCGGATAGGTCGCGATACCCCCGCGCGTTCCACCTCCCATAGCCGGTTTGTAGGAGAAATTTTCCTGTGAATAACCAGCCGCAGCTTCCTGGGCGGCATTTCCGTTAGGAATAACAATAATCATTGGCTTCGCTTTTCCTTGTGTGATCAGGTTGTCCATAATCTGAGCCGTGCGTCCCAGATCTATCCAGGCCTCTTCGTCACCACCGCTACCGTGCAACAGGTAGAGCACCGGATAGCTGGTTTTGCCGGTTTCATATCCCGGAGGGGTGTAGATCGTCATACGGCGTTTCATACCCAAGGTAGGACTATCATACCATACTTTCGACACATTTCCGTGAGGTACGTTCTGAACACTGTATAAATCACCTTTATCACCTCCGATAATGAACAGATTCATCACGGATGCCACATCCCGTATCATATAGACATTGTTCGGATCTTTAACAGCCAAGCCGTCTACAATGAAGTTATAGGTATACAGTTCCGAAGGTAGCGGCGCTGTTGTATATTCCCAGACCCCATTTTCACCCTCTTTCATCGTTATCGGTTGCCGGGGATTCAGAAAATCACCTGTGACCTGTACCTGAACAGCTTTAGGAGCGACAAAGCGGAAAGTGACACTGTTGTCCGGATTGATTTCAGGGGAATTAACCACAGCTCTGCTTCCCAGATTCTCCTGAGCAAAAAGCGATACGCAGCACAAAAACGCTGCCAAACACACAATTAGTTTCTTCATGATCTAAAAAAATTAAGTATTGAATTAAGATGGATACAAATCTAATATAAATCCGCAGAATAAAGCGAATCAATGATTAAAACAATATGGCTTTGATGTATTTGCTTATGAATATCTTATTTAATGTGAGTTATAAGTTTCAATTTAGAAGCGTTGAATCGTATGGGGTATTTTCAACAACCACGGGTTTGCTTCGCTACACCCGCGGTTACGCATATGAATCCCTAACGGGATTTTCCTGCAAAAAGACAAAGAGTATACCCGTTCATGTAAGTTGTAAAAATAAGCTTCGAATGGAAGAAAAGGTGAAGATAGTGAAAGCGAACGCCACAGGCGTTCAATGTGCATAACCCCGGGTGAAGAGGAGCGTAGCGGATCGACCCGGGGTGAATAGATACCACTCTCCAATCAACGCCGATAGGTGTTGAACCGCAGATGATTGAACACCTTCGGCGTTCGTTTGTTACACTCATTATATACCCCGGGTCGATCCGCTACGCTCCTCTTCACCCGGGGTTATGCACATTAAATCCCTGCGGGATTTGGCCTTCGAAAAACCTTCAAACATTACCCTACTTGGAATAAATATTTAAATTCACATTTATTATTAAAACCCCTTATCAGAACGGTCTGCATTGCCTCTTCGAATCATTGGGTTTGTCTCTATTTTTTGTATGAGAGAGTTAATCGTCTACCAGTTGTGTCACTTTCGTCTACCAATTGGATCACTTTCGTCTACCAACTGTGTCACTATCGTCTACCAACTGTTAGACGATTAATTTTTCAGAATGAAATGGTTGATACAGTCAGATGAAAGGGGTAACGTGTCTCAATGAAAAGATGAAGGTGTTCGGGTGGTTTTGTTCGAAAAACTAGTGTGGTTTACAATGAAATAATTAGATTTGCATGAATCTGAATAAAGTCGCTTATGAAAAATCAACCACCACTAACCCAACGTTTAGAATCGTTGGATATTCTCAGAGGATTTGATCTGTTTTGTCTGGTTACTCTGGAGATAGTTCTCCACCCCTTACAGCGGGCCGTAAATACACCTTGGTTTGATTCGTTTATGTGGGGATTTTCCCATGTACAATGGGAAGGGTTTTCTACCTGGGATTTAGTGATGCCCCTGTTCCTTTTTATGTCGGGAGTTTCCATGCCGTTTGCATTCTCGCGTTTTAAAAATCATCCGAATAAGAAAACTGTTTATTGGCGGATATTCAAACGAGTCTTGTTGCTTTGGATTTTTGGGATGATGTGCCAGGGTAATTTATTGGCATTAGATCCGGATCGAATTTATCTCTATTCAAATACGCTGCAAAGTATTGCGGTTGGATATGCAATCGCTGCATTGTTGTTTTTACATTTCCGGACATCTGTACAGATAGGTGTGGCTATTGCTTTTTTGTTGGTTTCTTGGCTGGTAATGGAATTTGTCACTGTTCAAGGCTATGGAGGGGGAGATTATACGCCTGATGGTAATTTGGCTGAATGGATGGACCGCACGGTACTTGGCCGTTTTCGTGACCAGGCAACCGTGGTCGATGGTGAAGTTGTATTTTCGGCGCATTACCGGTATACTTGGATATGGAGTAGTTTGAATTTTGGGGTGACGGTGTTAAGTGGATTGTTTGCCGGCCAATTGATTAAAAATAAACTGGAGGCCAAATTGAAAATTAAATGGCTGTTGGGTATAGGTGTTGCTTTAGTGGTTTTGGGTTGGTTATGGGGCTTGCAATTGCCGGTGATCAAGAAAATATGGACCAGTTCGATGGTTTTGGTTAGTAGCGGTTATTGTTTTTTATTAATGGGACTCTTTTATTATTGGATCGATTATAAAGGACACCAAAAAAATCTGACCTGGTTGAAAGTGTATGGAATGAATTCGATTGCAGCGTATCTGTTGGCCAGTATCATCAACTTCAGATGTATTGGAGAATCTCTGTTTTATGGATTACAGCCTTGGCTGGGGAATTATTATCCTGTATTACTGGCTGTATGTAATGCCGGAATCATCTATTTTATCCTGTGGATACTTTATAAGCGGAATATATTTCTGAAAGTATAACATCATCTTGGTTTGAACAAGCAGATAAAAGAGGGAGTGTGTCTCAATGAAAAGATGAAGGCGTTCTGGCGATTTTGTTTGAAAGTTATTCTTTTTATAATCATTTGGTTTGCATAATTTTTGAATAAAAAAGTTCTATTTCTCACATTTTGAAATTGTTTATGTATATTTGTGATATAAGCATGTTACAACTTATATTTACAATGAAAAAATATCTATCTCTTTTATTGATAACACTTCCTTTACTGGTTCTTAGCTGTGAGGATAACAACGATCGTGTAGAAAGGCCGTATTCTACATATGTTCATATGAAAATTTTTGTACAAAATGTATATGGTAAAAATGCATTGAGAGATCGAGGCCCGGGAGATTTGTCAGATATTATGACAATTGAGTATAAAGGTGAGATGCATACTAAAATAGAGGCTTTAGATGCTAATTCTTCTCAAGATTTTCACCTGACTATTGGTGAGTTGGAACATGAGAGCTATTTGTGGTTGGGCTTTTTTAATCCGGATGACGAATATAAGAATGAAAAGATAATTATCCATTGGGAAAATGGCTCTAAAGATGAAATTTTATTCGATCTATATGTCGCAGAAGACATTAACGGAGATCCGGTTATCCATAAAACAATTACTCTTAACGGACAACTTTATACCGATGAATCACTAACTGTAATGGTTGTAAAACCGGAAATTAGTCATGTTGAAGAGGTTTGGGATTATACCAATTGTAATATACGATTTATTGTTGAAAGCCAGTATGGAGGGGATTTGTTGAATGATAAAACGATGGGAAACTGCTTGGATGATGATATAACCGTTACTTTCAAGAATAAAGAGTATAAATTATTGTCTGAAGGAGACTCGGAAGGACTCATTCTGGAGGTTGTCTATGATGAGATGATCAGAAAGAATGTATTAGTCCTTAGCGATTTTAATCCGGAGCATTGTTATAAAAATGAGCCTCTTACGATAAACTGGGGTGATGGTACGAAAGACAATATATTCTTTGATCTTTATCTTACCGGAAGTAAAGAAAAACCCATCCTGAAAAAAGCAATTTATAAGGATGGAATATTACTCTCTTCCAGATCATTAATCGTCTGGTTTGAAAAAGATATTGAATATATGATTTGGGACTTTACAAATTATAGTATTGCTTTGGATATTGTGGATAAGCAGGGGAATAGTTTGGTCGATCCGGATGTGGAGGGTAGTATCTGGAGTAAGAACTTTGTTGTAAAATATGGTACAAAAGAGTTTAACAATCTACTTAAAACACGACTTTTGCTCCCTGAAGAATTAGGATTGAGATTGTTTTATGATAAAGATCTGGAAAGAACATTATTGACTTTTGGTGAATTTGACCCATTTAATTATAAAGGAGAGACCTTTACGATTGATTGGGGAGATGATACAAAAGATGAAATAATGTTTGATCTGTATATGACTTGGAAAAAATATGATCCAATTATACACAAGAGCATTTATCTGAATGGCGATTTATATTCGGATCAATCACTCTTTGTTAGAATTGTTAAGTGAGGAGGTATATCACAGTTAAAGGTTGAACCCACTTCGCCAAATATATGAAACAGCATAACATTATATATATCTAAACCATAAAAATCCGGTAACTCTATGTATGTTTGCAGTACTTAATGATTGAAAAAACAAAAAAACGATGAATTATTACGAACTGACATTTACATATAATTCCCCACTGGAAAAAGAGATTGTCAATGATATCCTTTCTGCCGAATTGGGTGAGATAGGCTTTGAAAGTTTTGTGGAGTCGGCAGAGGGCTTGGTGGCTTACATCGAAGAGAAAAAATATAATTCGAAAATATTGACAGATCAATTGGCATTGTTTCCTTTACCGGATGTCGTTTTCAATTTTACGGAAAAACTTATTGAAGGAAAAGACTGGAATGAGGAGTGGGAGAAAAATTACTTTAAACCGATCCGTATAGGGGATGAATGTCTGATACGTGCCTCTTTTCATGAACCGGAACCTGGTTTCAGGTATACGATTGTCATCGATCCGAAAATGGCGTTTGGTACTGGCAATCATGAAACGACCTATCTGATGATCAGTGAGATTTTACAGTTAGATTTGACCGGGAAGAAAGTCTTGGATATGGGGTGTGGAACAGCTGTCTTGGCAATACTGGCCCGTATGCGGGGAGCGGACAAAGTGACGGCTATTGATATCGACGAATGGGCATATAACAACGCTTTGGAAAATATCCGATTGAATGGTGTTTCACATATCCATGTGTTGGAAGGTGGTGCGGAAAAAATCGCGGAAGATGCCCCTTTTGATTATGTTTTTGCGAACATTAACCGGAATATTTTGTTGAATGATCTGTCGGTCTATGCGGAACATATGCAAAGAGGCGGCACACTCTTTATGAGTGGTTTTTATGAAGAAGATATTCCGGCTATTCGATCTGCTGCGGAGCAACAGGGGTTAATCTTCCAATCTTTTACTGTAAGAAATAACTGGGTAGCCGTTCAAACTCAAAAAGCGTAGAACACATCTTTTAACAATAAAAGCGTGGGACTCGGTAAACTATCTTTGCCGCAAATCCGTTATATTTAATATAAACAATTTAAAATGTAAAGGTTATGAAAAGTTCTGATTCAAAATTATTATTGGGCCTTTTGGCAGGTATAGCAGTAGGTGCTGCAGTAGGTTATCTGGTTGCATCGGAAAAAGGAGAGGAGTTGTTGGATGAGTTGAAAGACCTTGCAGGAAAAGCAAAAGACGGATTGAATTCGGCTTTGGAAAAAGCGAAAGAGACCGGACATGAAGCTGTGGCAGCCATCAAAGAAAAAAAGAGCGAAATCCGGCATACGGCAGCGGATGGAACTGCTGAATAAATAGCTTATGGAGAAAAATTTAGGACAAATTTTCAATGAGTTGAAGGAAGATCTGACAACTTATGTGGAGTTAAAATTTGAATTCCTGAAACTGAGTACGTTTGAAAGGGCGGGTAAGGTGATATCCGTTCTTTCATATGTATTAGTGATTCTTATTCTGGCCTTATTGGCTACGGTTTTTCTTTTTGTCGCTTTAGGTATACAATTGGGTGAATGGCTGAATTCGTATAGTGGTGGATTTGCAATTGTGGGAGGTCTTTATCTATTGGCCATAGGTTTTTTAATGCTGGGCAAAAAAGGGTTTACGACTAAAGTGACTAATCTTGTTATTGGTGCATTAGATGGCGCCGATGATGATACTCATAAAGATACAGAGTATGCAAAAGAAACAGACTCCACTGGAGAGGTTGAAATCGAATAAAACACGTGTTCAGGTATTAGCTCAAATACAGGAAAATAAACTGAATGCCAACTTCCATTATTTGCAACAGAATAGTGGACGGCTGATTCTCCACGGGATTACTGCTGCTATTTTACCCGGTTCGAAATCTGCACCAACAGATAAAGTGACACCGGATTCACCTTCATTTTCTTCGGAGATAATAGATATGACTTTGGGAGGTGTGGCGAATTATTTCACGAAAGGCAAACATCTATGGCCATTGGCGATGCGTGTTGCTCAACCGTTTTTATTGACTATGGGTATAAAAGGGGCTAAAAAATTAATTGGAAATTTATTCGCTGGAAAAAAGAAGGAAAAGAGGTGATTCTAACATTAATTTATGTTAGGATGTCTATTTTTTCTTTCAATATTTAAAAAACTTACAAAAAACATGACTAAATTTGCACTCGTTAAAAACAAGGACATTTTGAAACGTAACTTGGCTCTTATATTCGCTTTTACGTTGATGCTGTTAATCTGGGCATCGTGTGCTACTCCTTGTGGTTGTTAGACCGAATGGATATACAAGTATTTTTTTAAACCATAAAAAAGTTTTATTACAATGATTAAAGTAGGTATTAACGGTTTCGGCCGTATCGGACGTTTAGTTTTCCGTGCTGCTCAAAAGAGAAGTGATATTCAGGTAGTTGGTATCAACGACTTGATTAGTGTTGAATACATGGCTTACATGTTGAAATACGATACAATCCACGGTCAATTCGACGGAACAATTGATATTAAGGACGGTAACTTGGTCGTAAACGGTAACGTAATCCGTGTAACTGCTGAAAGAAATCCTGCTGATTTGAAATGGGATGCAGTTGGTGCTGAATACGTTGTTGAATCTACAGGTCTGTTCTTGTCAAAAGATACAGCTAAAGCTCACGTTGACGCTGGTGCTAAATATGTAGTGATGTCGGCTCCTTCTAAGGATGATACCCCAATGTTCGTTTGTGGTGTTAACTTGGATTCGTATGTGAAAGGAACTCAGTTTGTTTCTAATGCATCTTGTACAACTAACTGTTTGGCTCCTATCGCTAAAGTATTGAACGATAAGTTCGGTATCGTTGACGGTTTGATGACTACAGTACATGCTACTACAGCTACTCAGAAAACCGTAGACGGTCCTTCTATCAAGGATTGGAGAGGTGGACGTGCTGCTGCTGGTAACATTATTCCTTCTTCTACAGGTGCTGCTAAAGCTGTAGGTAAAGTAATTCCTCAGTTGAACGGTAAATTGACAGGTATGGCTTTCCGCGTTCCTACGTTGGACGTTTCAGTTGTTGACTTGACAGTTAACTTGGCTAAACCTGCATCTTACGAAGAAATCAAAGCTGCTATGAAAGCTGCTTCTGAAAATGAATTGAAAGGTATCCTTGGTTATACTGAAGATGATGTGGTATCTGCAGACTTTATCGGTGATGCTCGTACTTCAATCTTCGATGCAAAAGCAGGTATCGCTTTGACTGACAAATTCGTGAAAGTTGTATCTTGGTATGACAACGAATGGGGTTATTCAAACAAAGTATTGGAACTGATCGCTTACATGAAAAAAGTAAACGGATAATTCCATACACATATAGATTAAAGCCGTATCCTTCGAGGATGCGGCTTTTTTTATTTACTTTTGTTGGTACGATGGAAGCGTATGAACTTATAACGATATTGGGTCCGACGGCATCAGGCAAAACTTCTTTTGCAGCCGCTTTAGCCGCCAGTCTGGATACGGAGATCATCAGTGCAGATTCCCGGCAGATTTATCGTTCGATGGATTTGGGTACCGGTAAAGATCTGAGCGATTACACGATAAACGGAAAAGAGATACCGTATCATCTGATCGACATCTGTGATCCTGGTTATAAGTACAATGTATTTGAATATCAACACGATTTTTTTCGGGTCTACCAGGAGATCAAAAATAGAGGAAAAAGGCCTCTCCTTTGTGGTGGAACAGGTATGTATATTGAGGCTGTACTGAAGGGGTATAAACTGTTGGATGTACCTCCCAATCCGGTATTGCGAGAATCATTGAAGGAGAAAACACTGGAGGAGTTAACGCGTATCCTAGCTTCTTACAAGGTACTTCATAACAAAACGGATGTCGATTCGGCTCAACGAGCCATACGCGCGATTGAGATTGAAGAATATTATAAAACACAGGCGCCTGATAGTCGCGAATATGCGCCAATTCATAGTTTGATTATCGGTATAGATATCGATCGGGAGTTGCGCCGGGAAAAGATATCCAAGCGGCTGCGCAGCCGTCTGGACGAAGGAATGATCGATGAGGTTAGAACGATTATTTCGTCTGGTGTGCATCCGGATGATCTGATCTATTACGGTCTGGAATATAAGTTTTTAACCTTGTATATTTTAGGACAATTATCTTATGAAGAGATGGTCGGTCAATTGGAGATTGCGATTCATCAGTTTGCCAAACGTCAGATGACTTGGTTCAGAGGGATGGAACGGCGGGGGAGTACGATTCATTGGATTGATGCTACGTTACCGACAGAAGAAAAGATTGTTATCACAAAGAAATTACTTACTCAATAAATTATAGTATATGATCACATTTGATAAGATACAAAAAAGTGAAAACTTTTTCCTTATGGCCGGCCCATGCGTAATAGAAGGTGAGGAGATGGCGCTTCAGATTGCAGAACATATTGTCAAGGTTACGGAGAAACTGTCCATCCCTTTTATTTTTAAAGGTTCTTATCGTAAGGCAAACCGTTCACGTTTAGATTCTTTTACCGGGATTGGAGATGAAAAAGCATTAAAGATCCTTCGTAAAGTAGGAGAGACCTTTGATATTCCTACAGTAACGGACATTCATGAAAATGAAGAAGCAGCAAAAGCAGCAGAATATGTGGATGTTTTACAGATTCCCGCATTTTTAAGCCGGCAAACCGACTTGTTAGTGGCAGCAGCCAAAACCGGCAAGATCGTAAATGTCAAAAAAGGACAGTTCTTATCACCAGCTTCTATGGCATTTGCGGCTCAAAAGGTGGCTGATGCCGGGAATAATCAGATCATGTTAACGGAGAGAGGGACTACTTTCGGATATACCGACCTGATTGTTGATTATCGCGGTATTCCTCAGATGCGGGAGTTTGGCTATCCGGTCGTCATGGATGTCACACACTCGCTGCAACAACCCAATCAGACATCTGGGGTGACAGGTGGATTACCTGCATTGATCGAGACAATAGCCAAAGCCGCAATAGCGGTAGGAGCAGACGGTCTATTTATAGAAACACATCCTGATCCACAAACCGCAAAATCGGATGGAGCCAATATGCTACAACTCGATTTATTGGAAAATCTGCTTGTAAAGTTATTACGAATACGTGAAGCAATTCTATAAGCAGATTTTCCAATAAATCGAACTGTCAATTTCGACAGCTTTGCTGTCGATTAGCCCATCTTACTGATTTTGCGCAGTCTTTCTTCGTCGATTATTTTGATTTTCCGGCCGTCCATGGCAATCATACGCTCTGTAACAAAAGTCGATAAGGTGCGTATGGCATTGGAGGTGGTCATATTGGATAAGTTGGCCAGATCTTCCCGGGCCAAATAGATGCTTAAGGTGGCACCATCTTCTTCCAATCCGTAACTGTCTTTGAGGAATAAGAGTGATTCAGCCAGGCGTCCCCGAATATGTTTCTGTGTGAGGTTGACGGTACGTTCATCCGCCACCCCCAGATCAATGGAAAGCTGTTTGATAAAAAACATGGCAAGGTGAGGATTACCGTAGATTAACTCCCTGACAATGGTCATCGGAATCAGACAAACGGTAGATGCTTCAAATGCGGATGCATTTGTTAAGTAATCTTCTTGAGCAAAGTTTGCACGATAACCAAAATATTGAATAGGTTTGATCATGCGTATAATTTGACTTCGGCCGCCAACACCTTCTTTGAAGATTTTGACTTTGCCTTTCAACAAACACATCATGTCTTTGGGCTCATCGTCTTCGTAATAGATCAATTCGTTACGCTTGAAATGTTGAATTGTCGAATGTTGTCGAAGGATTTCCCGCTCCTTATCGGTCAATAACCTCCAAACTTCAGATAAGCTTGTCGAAAAATCGATCTCTTCTTTTTGCTGTTTAACCACGACTGTTTTATAACATAGTTATGAAGCACAAATATATACTATTTTTAGGAAGAAAACTAAAAAACAAGCTGAATTCTTAAGTGTAGGTAAAGCATTTCCTTTGCAAAGCAACAAAATGTACTATTCTTTTGTTATATTTGTGTAGCAATGACCGTTATAATTGAAGAAAAAACAGCTCATATTTATCCTATCCCTATTCTCTGTAAGTGTGCTCGCCGATAATATCGATACTTGCAGTGATGATGATTATTTACATGCCAGTCCGATTGGTAACCAAATATATGTTGATTCAATCATGCAACATATTATTACCAGTTCAGCTAAACATGCCAATCAGATCTCCCGTTATAAAGCGGAGATATACATTAAAGGCAGAACAGAAATCTTAAAAGAGAATTATCTGATCCGTTTTGGGCACCATTTATTCCCCTTGAATCGCAGAAATAAAGATATGCTTTTTGAGATGGTCAGTGAGTCCGAATACAATGCTCCGAACCATTACATCCACAATTTTAAAGCGGTCAATGGGAATAGCATCCCCAACAGTAAGAAACAACAAGAGGTGTTAACGTTTCTGAATATGAATGTCTACTCATCGACAAACTATGAGGATGAAGTTATAACACCGATGGCTCGTAATGCGATGCGGTTATATGATTACAGTATACAAGATGTGATCGATACGCTTGGAACAAGAGTCTATAAAATACGATTTCTCCCGAAGCAATTGAGCCAACGGCTGGTCAGTGGTGAGATGTATATTCGCGATAACTCCTGGTTGATCGAAAAAATAGACTTATATGGGCGTTATTATTTCGCTGAATTTAATCTGAAATTAAGTTTTAGTCAAGGCTTTCATCAATTTTTACTACCGGATAAGGCAGAACTTAACCTTCGATATAACATTTTGGGAAATGTGGTGGCGTCTACCTATCACACCTCGCTTAACTATAAAGAAGTCGAGTGGGTGGCAGAAGATAATGATCCACCGAAATGGAAACCGTTGGATTTGACCGATTATTTTGAATTGGCAACCGATACAATCCCTATCATTCGTGATTCGACCTATTGGAATAAAAAACGGGATCAATCGCTGACAGAAGAAGAACTTCAGATCCTTTATAACCGGGAGGAACGGATAGAAGAACCGGCAGATACAACAAATCATATTGATTACCTGGAGTTGACAGAGCAGTTGACGAATACGATTAAGATGGATTATAAAACGACCCGAATTCGTTATTCCGGTATTTTGAATCCGCTTCAACTGGGTTATTCCGGCAGGAATGGTATTACTTATAAACAACGTTTGAGGATTAATAAAACGTTGACAAATGGTCGTGAGTTGATGTTTCGACCGGAAATAGGCTATGTCTTTAAGCGGAAAGAGATTTTTTTTAAAATAGGAGGGGAGTATTTATACAAACCTGAGAAAAAAGGTGCAATCAGTTTAATGATAGCTAATGGAAATCAGAGTTATTCTTCGAAATTGATGAAAGAAATAGAGGTGCTGTTGAAAGACTCGGTGATCAATTTCAATGATCTGAATCTGGATTGTTTTCGGGACTATTATCTGGATTTACGCAATACGATAGAACTATCGAATGGCCTTTTATTTTCTTCGGGTCTTACTTATCACAGACGTGTACCGGAGAAGAAAAAGATAGACATAGACCCGGGTGACGATGTGGAAGAGTTGCTGAGTGAAGATTTCAATGATTTTGTGCCGTTTATAAGCTTATCCTATACCCCTCGTCAGTTTTACCGGATGAACGGGCATCGAAAACAATATGTTTATTCGTATTATCCGACTATTTCGATCGAATATGGGCAAGCGATCCCGGATGTATTGGGTAGTCTGGGGAATTATGGACGCATAGAGATGCAGGTGCACCAGAGTTTACCTTTAGGTTCGCTTCGAAGAATGAACTATTATGTAAGCGGAGGAGCTTATATAAACGCCAAATCGACCTATTTTGCGGATTTCCGCTATTTTGCACGACGTAATTTCCCGGAGTCATGGGAAGATCGTATCGGCGGAGTATTTCATCAATTGAACAGGTATTGGTTTAATGCCTCCGATCGATATGTGCAAGCACATTTGATGTATGAAAGTCCTTTTATACTCTCTCAGTTGTTTAAAAAGAAAGTCTCAAAATATGTTTTGTCCGAACGGGTGTATTTCGGACAATTATGGACTCCGGTACTACCAAGCTATACGGAAGTGGGATATGGTTTTGGTAATCTGATTTTTAATGTAGCTGTTTTTGCCGGATTCGACCGTTGGAAATACGAAGGACTCGGTGTTAGATTTACATTCGAATTGGATTGATTGATCTGAAGCGACAGACCGTTTTTTTGTGAGAGTGAAAGATGAGAGGTCTATAAAAAATTAAAGGTTGTCTCACGACAACCCATAACCAACTTTGTTAACCTTAAATCTAATACTATTATGAAAAAACCACAATGCAAAGATACAGAATAAAATAAATCCATTTGTAGATTAAGTATTAAAGAATGTTGTATAATATCCAATAAAACCTAATAAATCGATCAAATCGATGTTTTTTATAAATAAATGTATAAAAACGAGCCGTTTCCCCTTTTCATCGCTTTGCTTAAGATATAGGTCTATCTGTCATGATGTAGAAAGATTTGGATCATTAACGTGAGATAATAAGAAAAAGAAATTCAAATGTCCGAAGAGTTGTCCGAAAACACCGAGAGATAAAATCGTTTGACAATTGTCGAACGATCGTTCTATAATTATCAAATGATCATTCTACAAATGTCAAACGATCATTCGACAATTGTCAAACGATATTTCATCAACCTTTTTTCGGAGAAACATCCTGCTATTTTTTGGAAAAGGATTTGGGTGTATTGCTGATCTGTTTTACTTATTCTGTCAAATGTTGTCTTTTTGGTTTGTTTTGACTGTTGTTTGTGTCTAATTGTGTTTATTTATGTGATTGTTCTGACAAAATATCTCATAAAAGCAGTTTTAGTGTAAAAATGTTTATTCTTTTTAACACTAAAACAACAACATCTCGGTGAGATGTAAGTATCTTTGCCCTCGAATATAAAAAGATCGATTCTGCGATGGAAATTTTGAAGCATGAGTGTGGTGTTGCCATGGTCCGATTACTGAAACCTTTAGCGTATTATCATCAAAAATATGGAACATGGATGTATGGTCTCAACAAACTTTATTTGTTGATGGAGAAACAGCACAACCGCGGACAGGAGGGAGCCGGATTGGCTTGTGTTAAACTGGAGGCTGATCCCGGAGAAGAATATATGTTTCGTGAACGAGCGGTAGGCACCGGTGCTATTCCTGAAATTTTTGCGGCAGTTCATCAACATTACAAAGATTTAACCGAAGAAACACTCAATGATCCTTTATATGCCCAGGCGCATCTTCCTTTTGCCGGAGAACTTTATATGGGACATCTTCGATATAGCACCACCGGGAAATCAGGGCTTTCTTATATCCATCCGTTTTTACGCCGAAACAATTGGAGAGCAAAGAATCTGGCCTTGTGCGGCAACTTCAATTTAACAAATGTAGATGAGGTCTTTCAGGAAATAACAGCAATCGGACAACATCCCCGTCAGTATTCGGATACATATATTATGTTGGAACAGATGGGACATCGGTTGGATCGTGAAGTCGAACGGTTGTATATACAATCCGAGTCGGAAGGTATGACGGGAAAAGCGATTACTGAAGCCATAGAGCAGCGAATCGATCTGTCCAATGTGTTGAAAAAATGTCTGCCCTCATGGGATGGCGGATTCGTAATCTGCGGACTCACCGGAAGCGGCGAACTGTTCGGTGTACGTGATCCCTGGGGTATTCGTCCCGCGTTTTATTATATGGATGATGAAATCGTTGTTTTGGCTTCCGAACGACCGGTTATACAAACGGTAATGAATGTTCAGGCTGATGAGGTCAAAGAACTCAATCGGGGTGAAGCGCTATTGATAAATAAAGGCGGAGAAGTTCGTACCTCACAGATTGTTGCGCCGAAAGAGAACAAGGCCTGTTCTTTCGAACGTATCTATTTCTCCCGTGGAAGTGATGTCGATATTTACAAAGAGCGTAAGCGTTTGGGGGATAATCTGGTTCAACCGATATTAAAAGCGATTGATTATGATTTAAACCATACCGTTTTTTCATTTATACCCAATACGGCCGAAGTCGCTTTTTTCGGGATGGAAGAGGGGTTGAATAACTATTTGAATGGCCTGAAAAAAGAGTGGATTGCCGATCGTACACATCTGTTGCATACGGAAGAACTGGAACAGATCTTATCTATGCGTGTACGGACTGAGAAGGTGGCAATAAAAGATATCAAATTACGAACGTTTATCGCCGAAGGACATAGCCGGAATGATCTGGCGGCTCATGTGTATGATATTACGTATGGCAGTATCGAGCCGTTTGTGGATAATCTGGTGGTTATAGACGACAGTATTGTTCGTGGGACAACGTTGCGTCAAAGCATAATCGGCATATTAGACAGGCTTCATCCCCGGAAGATTATCATTGTTTCCTCTTCACCACAGGTCAGGTATCCTGATTATTATGGTATTGATATGTCGCGGATGAGTGAATTCATCGCATTTAAGGCGGCTGTTGCATTACTGGAAGAGCGCGGACAAACAGATGTTCTATTGAACGCCTATAAAAAAGCCAGAGAACAATACGCACAGCCCGACGGAACAATGATCAATTATGTTAAAGAGATATATCTTCCGTTCACTGTGGAAGAAATATCCGGTAAAATAGTTGAAATATTGACGCCGGCCGGAACAAAAGCCCGGGTAGAAATTGTTTACCAAACATTGGAGGGGTTGCATCTTTCGTGTCCGAATCATCCCGGCGACTGGTACTTCTCCGGTGATTATCCGACACCGGGAGGCACCCGAATGGTCAACAATGCGTTTATTCAGTTTATGGAAGATGAATATTTAAATAAAAACAGAAAATTGGTCATGGATAAATGATCAATTTTTTTGTATATGGCAAAAGAGTACAAACTTTTCAATAAAGTAGAGAGCATATGCATAAAGACAAAATCGCCACGCTTATTTTAGATGATGGCAGTATTTTTCAAGGTTTTTCATTTGGGTATGAAAAAGAGGTAAAAGGAGAAGTCGTATTTAATACAGCAATGACTGGTTATCCTGAAAGTCTGACAGATCCTTCTTATGCGGGGCAAATGATTGTCTCAACCTATCCGTTGGTAGGGAATTATGGGGTACCTCCCCGTACATTTAGTGAAAATGGGATCGCCACTTTAATGGAAAGTGAAAAGATACATGCCGAAGCGATTATAATCAGCGACTATAGCCATGAGTTTAGTCATTGGAATGCCGTTGAAAGTTTAGGCAGTTGGTTGAAAGATGAACAAGTTACGGGTATTTATGGTATCGATACGCGTGCGCTGACGAAGAAGTTGCGTGAACACGGGGTGATGATGGGAAAGATTGTCATTGAGGACAATCTCTCAATGGACAATGGACAAAGGACAAAGGATAATGGGAAGAGTCATTCTCTCTTGTCGGGTTTGTTTGGGAATTACGAAGAGGTGAACTACGTCGAACAGGTTTCTACCAAAGAAGTCATTACTTATGGGGAAGGTGAGGGTAAAAAGCGGGTTGTATTGATTGACTGTGGGGTAAAGCATAATATTATCAGAAGTTTACTAAACCGGGATGTAACGGTTATCCGTGTACCCTGGAATTATGACTTTACTCAATTGCACTATGATGGTTTGTTTATCAGTAATGGACCTGGTGATCCGGATACCTGTGTAGAGGCCGTAGAGCATATCCGTAAGGCATTAGACGGTGACAAACCGATTTGTGGGATCTGTATGGGCAACCAGTTGTTGGCAAAAGCAGGTGGTGCTTCTATCTTTAAATTGAAATATGGACACCGGAGTCATAACCAGCCGGTACGTATGGTTGGAACGGAACGCTGTTTTATTACCTCACAGAACCACGGTTATGCCGTGGATAATGATAGTTTAGGTGCCGACTGGGAACCTCTGTTTATCAATATGAATGATGGAACCAATGAAGGAATCAGACATAAAACCAAACCTTTCTTTTCTGCCCAGTTTCATCCGGAAGCATGTAGTGGTCCTACAGACACAGAATTCATATTCGACTTATTTGTCGAAACCCTAAGCACAAAACAATTGACAATTGACAATGGACAATTGACAATTAATAAAAATAATTCATCATCAAATAATTGTCAATTGTCAACTGTCCATTGTCAATTAGACAAGCACTTTCCCAAGAAAGTGCTTGTCTTAGGTTCTGGTGCGTTGAAAATCGGTGAAGCTGGTGAATTCGACTATTCAGGGAGCCAGGCCTTAAAAGCGATAAAAGAAGAAGGTATAGAAACAATCCTGATCAATCCGAATATCGCAACTGTTCAAACCTCGGAGGGGATTGCTGATAGAGTCTATTTTCTTCCGGTTACTCCGTTCTTTGTGGAGAAGGTGATTGAAAAAGAACGTCCGGAGGGGATTTTGCTTGCCTTTGGTGGACAGACAGCACTTAATTGTGGAGTCGCTCTTTACCGGAACGGGATATTGGAAAAATACAATGTCCGTGTATTGGGAACACCTGTACAGGCTATAATAGATACGGAAGACCGGGAGTTATTTGTCAGAAAACTGGATGAAATCGATGTAAAGACGATAAAGAGTGAAGCGGTAGATAATCTTGTTGATGCACGCAGAGCCGCTGCCGAACTGGGATATCCGGTTATTATTCGTGCGGCTTATGCCTTGGGAGGATTGGGATCCGGTTTCTGTGATAATGAAAAAGAACTCGATGTACTTGCAGAAAAAGCGTTTTCTTTTTCTCCTCAGGTTCTGGTCGAGAAGAGCCTGAAAGGATGGAAAGAGGTAGAATATGAGGTGGTGCGTGATAAATATGACAATTGTATCACCGTATGTAATATGGAAAATTTCGATCCATTAGGTATCCATACCGGCGAAAGTATTGTGATTGCTCCGTCACAAACCTTATCAAATACCGACTATCATAAACTTCGTGAGTTGGCCATAAAAATTATCCGGCATATCGGTATTGTTGGGGAATGTAACGTGCAATATGCCTATGATCCGGAAAGTGAAGATTATCGAGTGATTGAAGTCAATGCACGTTTAAGCCGTTCTTCTGCACTGGCCTCCAAAGCAACCGGTTATCCACTTGCCTTTGTTGCGGCAAAACTCGGTTTAGGTTATGGACTGTTTGAACTGAAAAATTCGGTCACTAAAACCACGAGTGCTTTTTTTGAACCGGCACTCGACTATGTCGTTTGTAAGATTCCACGCTGGGATTTAGGTAAATTCCATGGTGTTGCCCGTGAATTAGGATCCAGCATGAAGTCGGTCGGCGAGGTGATGGCTATCGGACGGACTTTTGAAGAAGCGATCCAGAAAGGACTGCGTATGATCGGGTTGGGAATGCACGGTTTTGTAGAAAATAAAGAGTTGGTGATTGCCGATATTGATAAAGCATTACGTGAACCGACTGATAGACGTATATTCGTGATTAGCAAAGCATTTCGTGCGGGATATACGATCGATCAGATACATGATCTGACTAAAATCGACCGATGGTTTCTACAGAAATTGTATGAAATTATCCGGACAGCAGATCGTTTAGCACGCTATGATACACCGTCGGATATACCGATGCGATTATTCAGACATGCCAAAATGCAAGGTTTCTCCGATTTTCAGATAGCAAGAGCCCTGTTTAAGGAACAAACGGAAGATCTGGAAAAAGCCTCTTTGACCGTTCGTAAGGAGCGCGAAAGCCGTCATATTCTTCCCGTAGTGAAACAAATTGATACCTTGGCAGCCGAATATCCGGCACAGACAAATTACCTCTATCTCACCTATAGCGGAATTGAAAATGATATCAACTATCAGGGAGACAAACGTTCAATCGTCGTACTCGGATCGGGGGCATACCGTATAGGCAGTTCCGTTGAATTCGACTGGTGTAGCGTACAAGCGCTTAACACGATCCGAAAAGAAGGTTGGCGCTCTGTTATGATCAATTACAATCCGGAGACCGTTTCTACCGACTACGATATGTGTGACCGTCTATACTTTGACGAATTGACATTCGAACGGGTGATGGATATATTGAATCTGGAGAATCCGCATGGGGTTATTGTTTCGACAGGCGGACAGATACCGAATAACCTGGCCATGCGGTTGGATGAGCAACGAGTACATATCTTGGGTACATCGGCTAAAAGTATCGATAACGCAGAAGATCGTGAAAAGTTCTCTATTATGCTCGACCGGATTGGAGTTGATCAACCTCGTTGGAAAGAACTTTCTTCATTGGAAGATATCAATCAATTTGTGGATGAAGTCGGGTTCCCGGTACTGGTTCGACCAAGCTATGTGCTTAGTGGAGCCGCAATGAATGTTTGTTCCAACCAGGAAGAACTTGAACGTTTTCTTCAATTGGCTGCTAATGTGAGTAAAAAGCATCCGGTGGTTGTCAGCCAGTTTATTGAATATGCCAAAGAGATCGAGGTAGATGCGGTTGCCGATAAAGGTGAAATCGTTATGTATGCGATCAGTGAACATATTGAGTTTGCCGGTGTACATTCAGGAGATGCCACCATTCAGTTCCCCGCACAAAAACTATATGTCGAAACAGTGCGTCGTATTAAACGAATCAGTAAACGTATAGCCAAAGAGTTAAATATCTCAGGACCATTTAATATTCAGTATCTTGCGAAAGGAAATGAGATTAAGGTGATCGAATGTAACCTGCGTGCTTCACGGAGTTTTCCTTTTGTAAGCAAGGTGTTGAAAATAAACTTTATCGAATTGGCAACACAGATTATGTTGGGACTATCGGTTGAGAAACCGGCAAAAAATGAATTCGATCTGGATTATGTGGGGATTAAAGCCTCTCAGTTTTCTTTCAATCGTTTACAAAAAGCCGATCCGGTACTTGGGGTTGATATGGCTTCTACCGGTGAAGTTGGTTGTTTAGGAGATGACCTCCCTGAAGCGATACTGACCAGTATGTTATCGGTGGGTCATCGTATACCGGAAAAAGGGATTCTCCTGTCGACGGGTAGCTCCAAACAGAAAGTAGCCATGTTGGATGCTGCAAAAATATTGAAGGCAAAAGGATATATCTTGTATGCGACCGGAGGAACTTATCGTTTTTTGGAAGAAAATAATATCCCATCAACAAAAGTCTATTGGCCTAGTGAGGAGGGACAACCGCAGGCATTGGATTTATTGCGTGATAAACAGATTGATATGGTCGTAAATATCCCGCGTGATTTAACGGCTCGCGAGTTAAGTAATGGCTATACGATCAGGCGTGCAGCCATCGATCTGAATATACCGTTAATAACAAATACCCGTTTAGCGAGTGCATTTATCGAAGCATTTTGCTCGTTAAGTGTGGATGATATCCAGATAAAAAGCTGGCAGGAATACAAATGATCCGGTAACCGGATCATTTGTCATTTCTCCATTGTCCATTGTCCATTGACAATGGACAATGGGCTCAGGCCGATCTTCTATCTTCCGGCATCCAACTTCTGACTTCTTGTAATTTTTTTTCTATATTTACGGCGAGAATTGAAAAAACTACCATGAAATGGATCAAAAGAAATTAATTGCACGAAGCATCGCCAGACTAATTGCGCCATTGAGTGAGGCAGCACTGAATGAACTTGCCAAAATTCTTGTTTGTACCGAAGTTAAAAAAAATCAGCTTTTTTTAAAAGAAGGAGAAGTCAGTAAACAGATCGGTTATGTCTCCAAGGGGATCATTCGGCAGTTTTACTACAAAAACAACAAAGACATCACAGAACATTTTGCGTATGAAGACGGATTATTCCTCTGTATCCAGAGTTTTATCGAACAAAAGCCGACGCGGGTGATGGTTGAAGCATTGGAAAATACAGTTGTATATGGGATTCCTTATGAACCGTTGATGGAGTTAATCGCCCAAGATAAAGAGTTGGAGTTCTTTTATCGGCGCGTATTGGAAATGTCGTTAATTCTTTCTCAGATGAAAACCGATTCGCTTCGTTTTGAAACGGCGAATGAGCGTTACAACCGTTTATTGCGTGAGCATCCTGAAGTCATTCGTAGAGTACCGTTATCACATATCGCTTCTTATCTGTTGATGACCCCAGAGACATTAAGCCGGGTACGGGCGAATCTCTCCTGATAGTTGATGAAAATCAAGAAAAAGATCTCATTGATATCAATTTGACATAAATCAAACTGATATCAATGAGATCTTTTAATATTTGTGACGGGATTTATCCCTTTACCAAAGCCTAATGTTACTATGATATACACAGATGGATTAGGTTAGTTTTTTTTAATTCTCAGGAAGGGATAAAGCAGCGGTTTTATCCCTTTTCTGTTTTTATTGCATGCCTTCGGTAGTCACCTCTTTGTTGATCTTTTTAACCAGTCCCTGTAATACATTTCCAGGTCCTAATTCAATAAAATGATCCGCTCCATCAGCGATCATATTCAATACCGTCTGTGTCCAACGTACCGGAGAGGTCAATTGAGCGATCAGATTCGTTTGAATGGTAGAAGGATCGGTCGCCGGTGAAGCATTGACATTCTGATACACCGGACAAACAGGTGTATTAAAGGTAGTCGCTTCTATGGCTGCGGCAAGCTCTGCACGTGCAGGTTCCATCAGTGGAGAATGGAACGCTCCACCGACATTCAACTTTAATGCTCTTTTAGCGCCGGCTGCCAATAGTTGTTCACAAGCAGCGTCGATACCGGGTATGCTTCCTGAGATCACTAATTGTCCGGGGCAGTTATAGTTGGCACAAACCACGATTTCATCTTGGATACTACCACAAATCTCTTCTACTTTTTCATCCGCCAAAGCCAGTACGGCAGCCATGGTCGACGGAGTCGCTTCACACGCTTTCTGCATGGCCATCGCTCTTTTGGACACTAATACCAGTCCGTCTTCAAAAGAGAGTGCGCCGGCAGCAACCAATGCAGAGAACTCGCCCAGAGAGTGTCCTGCCGTCATATCCGGTTGAAACTGATCACCCAATGTCTTGGCCAAAATCACCGAATGCAGAAATATGGCCGGTTGTGTAACTTTGGTTTGTCTCAGGTCTTCGTCTGTACCCGAGAACATCATATCTGTTATGCGGAATCCGAGGATATCGTTTGCTTTTTCAAACAATTCTTTGGCTAACGGATTGTTTTCGTAAAGGTCTTTGCCCATACCCACAAACTGCGCTCCCTGACCGGGAAATACATAAGCTTTCATTTTCTAATAATTTTCTAATTTCAGATTTTTAAGACCGTGCAAAGGTAATAAATTTGAAATAAACGATCTACAATCGGTTACAAATCGTATCTTTGCCTTAGTTAAAGAGTGCGTTTATTAAACATTTAAATTAAATTATATCATGACTGATTTATTATTTCTTGGAAATTTAGGAACTGGCGAAATCGTAATCATTGCCATTGTTGTGTTGTTATTATTCGGTGGAAAGAAAATTCCTGAACTGATGAAAGGGATCGGTAAAGGTGTGAGAAACTTTAAAGACGGTGTAAAAGGGATAGAAGACGATATTAAAATAGACGATACGACTACGAATAATACAGACTCAGAGAAATAAAACGAGATGCAACAAGATGAAATGTCATTCTGGGACCACCTGGAAGAACTTCGTTGGACTTTATTTCGTTCTCTATTAGCCCTGTTTATTTTTGCTATTCTGTTGTTCGCTTTTATGCGGGGCGAACATGGTCTTTTCGATATGGTTATCCTGGCTCCGACACGGGGTGATTTCATAACCTATCAACTCTTCTGTAAACTGGGGCAAATGTTGCATGTTGTCAGCGATTTTTGTGATACCGCTTTCAACATCCATATTTTCAACGTAAAGATGGCCTCCCAGTTCTTTACGCACATGACGACTTCGTTCTGGATTTCATTGGTATTGGCTTTTCCTTATTTAATGTATGAGATATGGAAGTTTATCAGTCCGGCGTTGTACGAGAACGAAAAGAATAATGTACGTTGGGTATTCCTGTTCGGAACGGTCATGTTTTTTATCGGATGTGCAGTCGGTTATTTTGCCGTATTTCCTGTTACATTACGTTTCTTGGCTACTTATCAGATCAGCGAATCGATCACAGAGCAGGTCTCATTGGAATCCTACATGGACAACTTTTTGATGTTGATCTTTATTATGGGGATTGTATTTGAAATGCCTTTAGTGTCCTGGCTATTATCTAAGCTTGGTTTATTAAATCGTTCATTTTTCCATAATTACAGACGACATGCAGTGGTTGCGCTATTGGTACTGGCCGCATTTATCACACCAAGTAGTGATCCGTTTACGTTGAGTATTGTATTTATACCATTATATGGACTATACGAATTGAGTGCCTTCTTTGTTAAACCGGCTCCGGTAGAGGATGATGACGATGACGATGACGAAGAAGAGTGACTGACTGAGGCGGCACAATAAAAAACAAAAAAAGACTATTCGAACAAACGGATAGTCTTTTTTTATACATACAAGCTTACGGTTTTATTCTACGCAATTATTGCGACAAATAGACCTCTTTTTCTCCGCAGAATAAATTTTCTCCGCATATTTTGCAAAGAAAATCATTCCACACCCGAACGCATGAAGTCTCTTGTTGTCATAAAAACAGCTAAAAACAGTACGACTATCAAAATGTCAAAACAGTACCGTTTTCCGATCTGTTTTCGGTGTTTCACTCAAGAGTACTCGCGAATATTGGATTCTCCCGGAGTTTAGTAAATACAAAATGCAGGTCAACCAATCTTGAACCACCACTTATTGACCGTGAAATAAAAATCGCGTAAATGATTTTCGGAGTGTTGTAATTCGAAATACATATTTTGATGGAGAAATGATTATTTCAAACGAGACTGTTTTTTAGCACCATCCAGGTGAAAAAAACATGATTTTTTGACTGTTTTTTATCGCGTTTTGCCTGTTACTGAAAAAGAACGCATTGTTTCTAGTAATTCATCTGCATCGTTGTTGCGTGTGTTCTAAATGGTTTTAAAAATCTTTTAGATAACTGTCGGACATCATTTGAATGATTTTTTCAATATTCGCTTTTGAGGTGTGAAAAAGGAGTGGAAAACCTTGTTTTTTCGTCTGGTTGGCCGCTTTTTCTTCTTTTGTATGTTATTGAAATGGCTTATTTTGTGTTATAATGACGTAATAATGGGTGATTTTATGGAATAGTGACATTAATGTGTTTTTAAGATTAAATGGTTGGTTGTTTTGATTTCGTTAACTTAAAAAAATAAAATAAAAATCCGTTTTCGGTTAATACGACTATTTTCCTATCGTTGAAAAGTAACGATTCCATCGTAATTATATTGAATAATGGTAACTTGTGACCAAATTGTGACCTCAAAAGCTTGGTTTTTCTATTTATTATCTATATCATTGATCGCAAAAACAGTCAAGTAGACAAAGTGGTTTCAATTAATTTATAATTGGCTAAATCCAATTTGCTATTTACAACTCATAATTCAAAAACGTGTCATATAAATCTACTATTGTCATGAAAAAATCATTAACAATTATAGCAACGATTCTGTTTGTTATGGCAGGGTGCGAAAGAAACAAACAAGCAGCAGGTACCATTGTTACTGTAGATGTTACGGGAAGTTATCCTGAAAAGGAGTTAATCCTTCAGGATTTTATGGACGTGGAATACATCCCGTTGGAAACGACAGACGAATTTATTACACACGGTGTGGTCATGGATGTCGGTAAAGAATTTATAATAGTAAAAAACCGTATCAACGATGGTAATATCTTCTTTTTTGATAGGAAAACCGGGAAAGCTATACGGAAAATAAACCGTTTTGGGCAAGGTGGCGAGGAATATGCATACATTGCGAAAATTGTCCTTGATGAAGCGTCTAATGAACTATTTGTCAAACATGCCAAAAAAATATCGGTATATGATTTATACGGAAATTTTAAAAGAAGTTTTAATTTCATAGACACAAACAGTGACTATACGAATGTATTTGATTATGACAGGGATAATTTGATTGTTTATAATAATATAGGTGATGGATTGATACCTGATCAATCGTCTTATCATGTGATTATTTCCAAACAAGACGGAAGTATTACCCGCGAGATCCCTATTTCTACCAAAGGGAATAAAACACTGGTTATATTTGGGGAGAACGATGAAAAAGCATTCCCTATATTTGACGCTATAACCCTTGGTTTTGGTAATTGGATACTTATGAATATTTCATCCGACACCATATATACATATTCGCCCAATGATAATATTAAACCTTTTATTGTGAGAACACCTTCCGTCTATTCTATGGATACAGAAGTATTTCTTTTCGTCGAGTGGGTTACCGACCGTTATTATTTTATGACAACCATGAAGAAAGAAATTGACGTAGAAACCATGAAAATACCCCTTATCCGTCTGGCTTATGACAAACAAGAAGGGACTATATTCAAATATACCATATATAATGATGATTGCACATATAAACGACCGGTATTTTGGACTTCATCGATCAATCATGATATTGCAACCTGGTATCCTTTTCAAGCGCCTGAACTGACCGAAGCTTTCGAAAAAGGTCAACTAAAAGGCCGATTAAATGAAATTGCTGCTGAATTAGATGAAGAATCCAATCCGGTGATTATGTTGGTGAAATATAAAAACAATAAATAAAGAAGTTCAAGGTTCAATGTTATAAATCAATAGAATGCTTTTTCTAACTTCAATCTTACAACTTCTTACTTCATTAATAAAAAATCAATTATGAAAAAACGAATTATCTGTCTATTAGTAGTACTGTTTATAGGAATAACGACCGGATGCAGAGAAAGTACGCAATCAACAGATGATTTTATCACTGTAGATGTAACAAAAAAATATCCTAAGAAGGAGCTAATTCTTCAGGATTTTTTGGATGTGGAATATATTCCGTTGGAAACTAAGGATGAGTTTATAACTACTGGTTTTGTGCAAGCTATCGGTAAAGATGT
>NZ_JARXWG010000034.1 GCF_029893105.1 Parabacteroides sp. PF5-9
CAAAATGACAACCTTGTTAGGGATGAGTTTTGGTTGTGTCAACTTTTATAGTAAACAGTGACGAAATGTGACAACCAATTTTAGGATAAGTCATTCGACAATTGTGAAACGATCGTTTGACAATTGTGAAATGATCGTTTGACAGTTATAGAATGATCGTTCGACAATTGTCAAACGAATTTTTGTTTGGAGTCGATGGACAATTAGCTAAGTTTGACCTTTTATAGTACCCCTGAGCAGAATCGAACTGCTATCTAATGTTTAGGAAACACTTGTTCTATCCGTTGAACTACAAGGGCAATTTTTGGAGAGACAAAAGTAAGCGGTTTTCTGTAAACGGACAAACATTTGAAAGCGAAAGGTAGGGGAGTGTCTGATAAAAATGTGGTAGACAGATGTGTGATAAGGGGATCGGATATCTTAGGAGTTGTTGATTTTTGTTGCTCCTGATTATTTTTGTTTATTTGCAATCCATTAAAAACGATAAAATGGGAAATACGATTTCTTCCGTCTGTGTCTATTGTGCGTCAAGTACAAAAATCAATCCGGTTTATTTTGAGGCAGCGACTACGCTTGGGCGGTTATTGGGAGAGCGAAGAGTACGGGTGGTGAACGGTGCCGGATCGATTGGTTTGATGCGTGCTGTCGCTGACGCTGCACTTGAAGCCGGTGGCACGGTTACGGGGGTGATTCCTCGTTTTATGGTAGAACAGGGCTGGCATTATGCGGAATTAACGGAGTTGATAGAGGTGGAGAGTATGCATGAGCGTAAACAGCTGATGGCAACGTTGTCGGATGCGGTGATAGCGCTGCCCGGCGGTTGCGGAACGATGGAGGAACTGTTGGAAATTATTACCTGGAAGCAGCTCGGACTTTATCTGAATCCGATTGTCATACTGAATAGCAATCAGTACTACGATCCTTTATTGCGGATGCTTGATGTGGCGATTGATGAGCAGTTTATGCGGCCACAGCATAAACAGATGTGGCATGTGGTCTCTTCACCGGAAGAGGCGGTCGAATTGATTCATTCGACACCTGTCTGGGATAGTGGTTATGGCAAGTTTGCGGCCATTTGAACAGCTGTTTATATACAGATTATTTGTAAATAATCCTTTTCAGTTGGTCTATATGAAACCGGAGTGTTGTCAGGTAAGGTTTCATCGTATGATGATAGATAACGGCTTTCGATTGTATGTCGCTGATGTCGCTTGCTTTTGTTGTTGCTTCCTGTATCTTTTTTGTATTGTGCTGTATTCCTGAAACATGCCCTTTTATGTCCTCAATAATTTGTACTTCTTCGGAAAAGACAGACTCAGCCTCTTCGGGTGCATAAACCGTACTGGCTTGTAATAAGGTATCTATCAGATGTTGTTGATAAACGCCTGCCATCGGTATAAGCTGTAGAGCCGTTTGATTATAGAGCGATTGGATTTCGGCCTCCAACAGGCATACTTCGGTTTCCCATTCGTTGTTACAGGTATTTACTGTTGTAAGAGCGGTGACGGGTCTGTTGTTCCCGAAAAGAATAGCTGTTATTTTCTCAAACCAGCCTGTCATCCATGACTTTGTGACTAAGGCCTCTTCCTGACTAAATTTTATTGTTGTCATACTGTTTTTGCTCGATATGTTGTATTTGTTAAACTGATATTTTCTTGTTTTTTGTTGCGATTTATTTGATATCTGTTATATTTTATCGCTATTTTCATGCAAATATAAACAAAACGATGCTGATAAGCGGATGTTTGCTTGTCATTTTAGGATTATTTAATACGTAAAACGACAAAATGACATCAAAATGCAAACTTGACCTTGCAAAAAGAAGGCATATTGATAATTTAACCTTGCATTATTGTGTGAAAAATCGATCTGAATTAACGCTTTAATTATCGATATGTCTATTGTTCTTAGGACAAAGAAAATCACAACGGGCTGTATTTGGTGTTGTTTTTATCGCCAAAAAGAAAAAAAGGGTGATAAAGACGAAAATTGATACAAGGATAAATATGTCGCGTAAAACCTTTATCTACTTATATTTTGTTATTATGAGGAAAAGGTCTTAATTTGTTATCGTTTAAAATATCATAGAACCATGAAGTCAGACATAGAGATAGCAAGAGCCGTGCCTCTTCGTAAAATAAAGGAAGTAGCGACAGATTTAGGTATTCCTCGCGAAGAAGTTCAGAACTATGGAAAATATATCGCAAAAATACCCCTTCGTTTGATTGATGAAGGAGCGATAAAAAAACATCATCTGATATTGGTGACTGCCATTACGCCGACAAAGGCTGGGATTGGCAAGACCACGGTGTCGATTGGTTTGGCATTGGGGTTGAATCGTATCGGGAAAAAAGCGGTTGTCGCTTTACGTGAGCCATCACTTGGCCCGGTATTCGGCATGAAAGGTGGAGCGGCAGGAGGAGGATATGCCCAGGTATTGCCCATGGAAAATATCAATCTGCATTTTACCGGCGATTTTCATGCGATCACATCTGCTCATAATACGATTACAGCTTTATTGGATAACTATATTTATCAGACAAGGGACAGTTGTGAGGGTTTGAAAGAGATCAAGTGGAAGCGTGTCTTGGATGTGAACGACCGTAGTTTGCGGAATATTGTATCCGGACTTGGAGGTCAAGCGAATGGTATTCCGACTGAAACAGGTTTTGATATTACACCTGCCTCTGAAATAATGGCAATTCTTTGCTTGGCTACTGATCTGGATGATTTGAAAAGAAGGATCGGGAATATATTGTTGGGGTATACGTATAATGACGAACCTTTTACAGTCAAGGATCTGGGAATAGCAGGTGCCATAACTGTCTTGTTGAAAGATGCCTTGCATCCGAATCTTGTTCAGACAACGGAAAATACGGCTGCATTTGTGCATGGTGGACCGTTTGCAAATATTGCTCACGGATGTAATTCGATATTGGCTACTAAAATGGCGCTCACCTATGGTGATTATGTGATTACCGAAGCCGGATTTGGTGCGGATCTTGGTGCAGAGAAATTCTTTAATATCAAATGTCGGAAGGCAGGGCTTTCTCCTCAGTTAACAGTTATAGTTGCAACGGCTCAAAGTTTGAAATTACATGGAGGAGTCGCTGAAAAACGGATAAAAGAACCCAACCTCAAAGGCATTGAAAGCGGATTGGCTAATCTGGATAAACATATTGATAATATGAAAACGTTTGGTCAACAGGTGATTGTTACTTTTAACCGGTTTGAGACCGATACGGAGGAGGAAATAGCACTTGTGGCGCAACATTGCCGTCAACGTGGAGTTGGATTTGTGGTCAACAACGTTTTTGCGGAAGGCGGAAACGGTGGAAAAGAATTAGCAGAATTGGTGGTGGATACTATTGAAAAGAATCCTTCAGGTTCGCTGAGATATACCTATGAAAATGAAGATTCGGTTAAAGATAAAATAAGTAAGGTGTCGGAAAAGATTTACGGTGCATCCTCTGTTGTTTATACGACTTTGGCCGAAAAGAAACTCAAACAGATAGAAAGTCTGGGCATTTCACATTATCCTATTTGTATTGCTAAGACGCAGTATTCCTTTTCTTCCGATCCGAAAGCGTATGGAGTAGCAAAAGGTTTTGAACTCAAGGTCAGGGATATAATCATTAATAATGGCGCAGAAATGATTGTGATTATCATGGGTGAAATTATGCGAATGCCAGGCTTACCCAAAGATCCACAGGCCAAAAAGATCGATATTGTGGATGGAGAAATAGAAGGATTAAGTTAGTTAATGCTTAAAAATGGCAGAAAATAAGAAAAAAAAGGGTGGTTTTGTGAATAAAGTATTATCTTTGTATCCATTGAAAATGATACTCAGTATCAGAGTTATTGCTTCGTGATGTAAAGAGACGTTGTGTGTGAAGAAATAGGTGTTAATGAATTGTTTTTATTTTTTTTTGATTTTACCGTTTGTAAGCAATAGGTTCTGTTCGTGATTTTCGACCGTGGTGAAGTGTCTTTTTGATGCGTTTTATAAGACGGAGTGATCTCTTTGCTTATAAAACAGAAACAGTATAATACACAATTAGATAGTTATGAGTGATCTTGTTTGCCGACAAAATCAGCTTTCCTGTTTCCATTGTAAAGAGGAAGAAAAACCGGCCATCGAGAAGATGCATTTTAACCGAGGAGAAGAATGGAAAGGAGTAATCGCTGAAAGTGAATTGATTTTCGTTTTAGAAGGTGCATTTGTGATTTCTTACGACCGTTATTTAAATCTTGAGATACCTGCAGGGACGTTTTTTTTACTACCCTCCGGATGTCAATATACAGCTCAGCCTTTAGCGGATATTTCAGTACTTGTTTTCCGTTTGCGGGAGCAGGTGCAGTTTTGTGAGCGTTTTTCATTAGAGATACTCAACCGGAAGAAAACGGAAATTGTCAATCAGGAAAATGTATTAGAGATTAAAGAAGGGCTTACTGGCTTTCTTTCTACCCTTGAAACATACATTTCAAATGGTACACATTGCCCATTTTTTCTACAGCTTAAAGTCAAAGAACTGCTCTATCTGTTGGGCACATTTTATTCCAATTATAGTTTAGCACTCTGCTTCCGTTCGCTTCTTAGTGGGAATTTTGGTTTTTCAGATTTTGTGCTTAAGAACTACCATAAGACAATAACGGTTAAAGAGTTGTCGGAGTTGTCCAGCTATAGCCAAGCGGGGTTTGAAAAAGAGTTCAGACGCGTATTTGGAATGTCTGCCAGTCGCTGGTTGAGGGAAAAGAAGAACAATCTGCTTTATCACGACTTGAATACAACAGAGAAAACATTTAAGGAAATCGCATTTGAATATGGATTTTTCTCATTGTCGCAGTTTAATGACTATTGCAAGAAGCATTTTGGCCTACCTCCCGGTAAAATCCGTAAAAGAAGTTCTTTTGAAGGTATAAATGTGTTAGCAGAAACCTTATAATTGTGAAAAACAAGGTTGAAATAATGAATAAAATACTAGGAGATAGTTCTATTTTTGCGAACAAGATATAATCGAATTATTTCAGAATAGGCGTATTCTGAACAAAATACGTTATAATCCACAATTTCTAAGCCATTTTCGCTATGTTCATAAAGCGGGAATGGCTTTTTTTATATTTGCCTTGTCTCTTTCTTTTGTTCAACTACAGGCATATACATATCTCATTATTGTTGATATTTTAATACCTTTGATGTTCGAAAGAACTAAACGTATTTGATGATGATACAAAAGGAATTGATCAGCGATTTGAAAATCAAATGGGATCGTATGCAAGAAGCTATGCGGCAACAAGATGTCGATGGCTGTTTATTGACCATAGATGTGAATTTATATTACACAACAGGCCGGGTGTTTAACGGCTATTTTTATTTGCCGGCAACAGGAGAGCCTTATTTTTTCGTCAAACGACCGAACGGTTTATCCGGTGACCGGGTTTTCTACATCCGTAAACCCGAGCAATTACCGGAATTATTCCGTGAGAACCGGTTGGCTATGCCTGAAAAACTGTTGCTTGAAGCCGATGAATTATCTTATACCGACTATATGCGGTTGCAAACTGTTTTTCAGGCGAAGGAAACAGGTAATGCCACAACGTTGATGCGCCAATTGCGTCAGGTAAAAACACCGTGGGAAATCAGTCAATTTCGCTATTCTGCCGTAAAACATGCAGAGACTTATGCATACGTAAAAGGTTGTTATCGTCCGGGTATAACCGACCTGGAGTTTCAATCAGCCATCGAGCAGGTGATGCGTCGGAATGGGTCAATGGGTATCTTTCGAACGTATGGTGCCAATATGGATATTTATATGGGGAGTGTATTGGCCGGTGAGAATGCCGAAACACCATCACCTTTTGATTTTGCTTTAGGAGGAGGAGGGATGAACCTCTCTTGTCCGATCGGAGCGAATGGAACCCTTTTGAAGGAGGGTACTACGGTAATGGTTGATATGGCCGGGAACTATACCGCATATATAACCGATATGACGAGGGTTTTTTCGATAGGTCGGCTAACGGATTTAGCCTATCACGCTCATCAAACCTCTTTAAAGATCCAGAGAGAAATAGAAAAAATAGCCCGGCCGGGTACTATCTGTAGTGAACTGTATCATCTCGCGATCGAAATAGTAGAAAAAGAAGGTTTAACTTCCTACTTTATGGGAACAAAACAACAGGCCAAATTTATCGGACACGGTATTGGTATTCAGATCAATGAATTGCCTGTTTTAGCACCCCGCTCAAAAAAGGTGTTGGAACCCAATATGGTTTTTGCTTTAGAACCTAAGTTTGTTATACCCGGTGTCGGAGCGGTAGGTATTGAAAACAGTTTTCTGGTGACTGATACCGGATTAGAAAAACTGACCCACTTTGAAGAAGATATTATCGACCTGAAAGGATGATATAAACGCTACACAACAGTTAAATCTAATAAATAATCACACGATGAAAAAGACAAATTCATTATTACTGCTTTTAGTCATTGCGTTAGCATTAGGACTGGCCTATGTATTGATCCCTAAAAAAGGATCTGTAGCTGGTGAAGTTAAACCCGTTAAAAACCTGATTGTTCTGATTCCCGACGGGACATCATTGCCTGTCGTATCGATTGCCCGCTGGGCACAGTGGTATTCCGATCCGTCTAAGCCGGATCTGGCGATCGACCCTTACCTGTGTGGAACGGTCACAACCTTTTCCTCGAATGCACCTATTGGTGACTCGGCACCTACAACCTCTTGTTATATGACGGGTTATCCTAGCCGTACAGGGCATGTCTCTACTTATCCGGAGGCTGATGGGGCAAATGATATTTACCCGATGGATCCTTCCCGAGCCTATCAACCGTTGACTACTGTTTTAGAGGCCGCCAAAATTGTTCAAAATAAAGCGACCGGATTGGTATTCACTTGTGAGTTCCCGCATGCTACTCCGGCGGATTGTTCGGCACATAGTTATAATCGCAGCAAATACGATTGGATTGCTCCACAAATGGCTCATAATAATATTGATGTTGTGATAGGAGGGGGCGTGTCGTTACTTCCTCAGGAAAGTGAAGACTATTTGTTGGCCAACGGTTATACCTTATATAAGGACAACCTGCAAGGGATGCGATCGGACAGCAATTCTAAAATGTGGGCATTATATGGCAGTCGCGCCATGGATTATGATCTTGACCGTGACCCGAATGAACAACCCTCTATCGAAGAGATGACACGTACCGCGATTGAAAAATTAGCAAAGAACCCGAATGGCTTTTTCCTGATGGTCGAAGGGAGTAAAGTCGACTGGGCGGCTCACGCAAATGATCCGGTCGGGATGGTGTCCGATTTCCTGGCTTTTGACCGCGCCTGTCAGGCAGCCTTTGAATTTGCCCGTCAAAATGGAGAAACAGCTGTTGTTGTTCTTCCCGATCACGGGAATAGCGGGATCAGTTTAGGGAAATATGAATGTACCGGCTATGACAAACTGACCAAAGAACAATTATTCCATCCCTTCTCACAGTTTAAACTGACCGCCGAAGGTTTTGCCAAAATGGTAAATAGTAAACCTTATTCGGAAGTGCAGGATATTTTCAGAACATATGCCGGTTTCGAACTTTCTAAAGAAGAATTGGCGGCGTTGAATCATTGTAAAGATTATGCGAATAGTCCTGTACCGGTAGAGAAACGTTCTTCCGAAGGAATTGCTCCATCTTTATATAGTGGCTCTCTAACCTCTTTTATGGCCAAATTGATGACCTCCAAGACCTGTTTTGGTTTCACCACAGGCGGACATACCGGTGAAGAGGTATTTCTGGCTGCTTATCATCCGGATAACAACTCGCTTCCTATCGGTCGCCGGACGAATATCGAACTGAATCATTACCTCTGTGCCGTATTGGGCTTAACAGGGAAATTGGACGAACTGAATGATCAGTTATTTGCCAAGCATACCGATGTCTTTAAAGGGTATACCTGTGAGATTGTTCCGGGTTCGGATAGGAAAGAATCCCCGACTTTAGTTGTTAAAAACACGACGAACCAGGAGAAACAATTAACCATCCGTCCGTTCACCAACATCATTCAATCCGGAAGTAATGGTGAAAAGATTCAACTTAATTCGGTCATTGTATATGTGGATAAGAACGAAACATTCTATTTGCCGACCGACTTAGTTCGGTATTTACAATAAGCGGTATATATAATAGAAAAAAAGAGAAGGGGCAGCCCCTTCTCTTTTTTTTACAACATAAGATGTAACATCTTATTTTAATGTGATTACTTCCGAGAATTCAGATTCTACAGAGTAGTATGTCACCTTTAGTTTATACTTTGTAACGTTACCAAACTTAGGCATACGGAAAGAAAGATGGTCTATTCCATTTATAAGTTGCCAAGACTGATCTCCTAAATACATTACCGGCAAGTACATATTTGATCCGTCGACTACCTGTGCATAGAAGACAATGGCGGATCCGAGTCTTTTACCTGTAAGCGTTACCGTTTCACCGACTGCAGGATTTGTGTTGCTAATAGACAATATTTGCGGGCGTGTAGGATTTTTCCTTATGTCTATAATATCCACATTCTTCGATATCACACCATCAATAATAACAGTACAGTTGTAGGATTTTGATTCTTCCAATTGGTTTAAACCTTCCACACGGATAATATCTTTATCACCGGAACGATATACTGTTCCTTTCAAATAAAAGGTCTTAGCACCCAGTTCCATCATCTCATCTCTGTCGGTAAAGCGTATTGTCGCTTTTGTCTCTTTCTGTGGGGTGAAATTCTCACCGACAATAAACAGATCGTCTGTTGCTGGATCCAGCCTAGATGTAGAGACGAACGATACGGTCGGATAGACATCTGTCAGTTCTATTTTTTCAGGATAGATAATAGCCTCTTCAATATAACTATTATAATACGACACCTTTAGGTCGTATTCACCTACAGGCAGGTCTTTGTCAACAGTCATACGTATAAACGACGGGGTGTATTTCCAGATCGAGCATTTTGTTTCTTTACCATTGCCGTCGATAAGAAAGACATTCATACTCTCTTCTTTCTCTGCAAAAGTACCGATAATATCGAGGATCTGAGCAGCCCGTACTTTGGTTGTGCTGATAGAATCTATCCGGAAGTCAAAAGGCACTTGTACCACTTGTACGGTATAGGTCTTTTTAAATTCTTTGTTCTCAGATGTCACCACATATTCCACCGGATTGGTAAAATCTGTTTCCACGCCCAGGCTGGGGTGTATTGTTGCCCCTTCCGAGATTTCGGCATCCGGTATCAGGCGTGTCAGGTCGGCTTGATGAGGAACCAAAACGGTGATCTTCGTCCTGTCATTAAAAGAGAAAGTGCCTTCGCGTCCAAGAATAAAGAACTTGTTAATAAAGCAATCTGTATGAAAGAACTGCGCCGTAGCGGTATATACCTGTTTAGAGCCATCTTCGGCAGTGACGGTGTATTTTACCGGGTTACTAAAATCGACAAGATCCTCGGATGCAGGAGAGATTGTTGCTTTGTCGGAGATCTCGATATAAGGGCGTACTTCTGTAATATCGGGATACGACGACAGATCGATCGTAATCGTTTTATCACTTTCGTTGATCACTCCGGTTGATCCAATTACTGAATATTTCAGTATTTTTTTCTCCGAACTTTTTATAATTTCCGGGTCTTTGTCATCTCCACTACATGAGATGTGCAGCGTTAATAATGCCAACAATGGCAAGAAAAGTGTTTTGTAATGCATAATTGTATAGTTGTTATTTGTGTTTGTAGCGTTTGATAATGTCTTGAATTTTAAAACGGCTACCTTAATTGGTGGCGCAAGATATAAAAAAAATGAATTTGTCGCATTGCGCAGTGAACGAATCCAAACAAAAACCATCACGTGGCTGTCGGTTTTTTTGAAATAAACGAACACTTTTTTGTTAGAGGTACCTCTAAATTATTTTACACCTACCTCTAAATAGATTTAGACGTACCTCTAAATTCGTTTAGACGTACCTCTAACAGAAAATAGAGGTAGGTGTAACAAAAAAGGGATCAGCAAACTGCTTTTATTTCTATAGGATGATGTAGAAAAAAGGATGTATACATTTTATTTTCTTAACCTTGTGATTATTTTCATTTTTTTCGATGTATAGATTAGACAGAGGATCTGTTTACGTAGTACGATTTGAAAAAATAAATCAGAAAAACCAATGGTTGCAGATAAAGAGACCTTTTTACAGCTTTTAGAAGAAAACAAAGGGATTATTTTCAGTATATGCCGTTCGTATTGTACTGAGAAAGAGGATATCGATGATTTGGCGCAAGAGATCATCTATAATCTGTGGAAAGCTTTCACGAACTATACACCTACCTCCTGTAAGTTTACCACCTGGATGTATCGTGTCGCTTTAAATGTGGCGATCTCTTTTTATAGGAAAGAGATTCGGTCGTTGCAGTTTAACGCCTTTTCTGAAGATCTGATCGTATACGACGATGATTTTGAACGCTCTACGGAGAGTGACCAACGGTTGAATCTGTTGTACCAGTTTATACATGGGTTGAATGAGATCGATAAATCGATCATGTTGCTTTATCTGGATGACAAGAGTTACAAAGAGATTGCTGACATAGTAGGTATTACAGAGACGAATGTCGCCACAAAGATTAATCGCATAAAGAAAAAAATGAAATCAAAATTTTAAAAATCAGTTTAGTTATGGAAATCAATGAACTAAAGTTAATCTGGCAAGAGCAGAATGAGAAATTGGAGAAGCTGTTGAAGCTGAACACGCAAACGCTTCATCAGATACAGATTCAAAAAGTCAGATCGCCACTTCGCTCTTTGTACTGGCAGCGGATTTTTGAAATAACATCTCATGCGATCGCTTTACTCTTGTTGGTGTTGTTTCTCTGTTATAATCTGTTCTCGTTTGCATATGCCATCTCTGCTTTGGTACTTATCGTATTCTATACGTATCTGTTTTTTAACTGTTTGAGTCAGATAAAACGACTCCGCAGTATCGATTCGGACAATGATATTCTGACTATGCAGCGCGCACTGATGCAGATACAGACTTATTTGATCAAGTTCCATCGACTGACAATACTCTTTATCCCGGCATTTCTTTCTTATCCGGTCGTTCTTTCAAAAGCATTTAAAGATCTGCATATTACTGTGTTTGGCGATTTTGATATCCTAAAACTAACCAATGGGTCTTGGTGGTATGTGGAACTTGTGACACTGGTTGTAATGATCCCTTTGGGTGTATGGTATTATAACCAGCTATCGGTAAAACATAGTCATAAGGCGTGGGTTAGGCGGATTATAGACCGGGTAACCAGCTTGCGTGTCAAAAAGGCACTCCAATTTTTAGATGAGCTGGAACATATAGAGGAGTAAATACCGATATATAAAGAGACTGTCTCAAAATCGAAGTGTATTTCTTAGACTTTGAGACAGTCGTCCTATATTATACCCGGTTTGCGGGGGAGTGTTATTTCAACTCTTTTACCCGTATATTCCGGAATTTAACCGGTGAGCCATGTCCCAAAAAGCCGATATGTCCTTTGGGGTTGAATAAGCCCGGGTGTTCTTTTTTATCAGGGGTACCGTTTTTAACCGCATCACGGATATTGCCATCCAGAATGACTTCGCCGTTTAAGGTGATTTTTATCTGGTCACCGTTGGCGATAACTTCTTGATAGTTCCATTCGCCTGTCGGTTTGAGGAATCCTCGTTTGGCAGGGATAATGCCGTAAACAGAACCGTGATACTGATAGATCTGCAAATCTTTATAAACCGGATGTTCACTGTCGAGGATCTGCAGTTCCATACCGACATAGGCTGCATCGCCTTCCATCGGTGTACGGATTCCCAGTCCGTTGTTCGCAGCTGGGGTCAATTGAAATTCAAAACGGAAGATAAAATTACCATACTCGTTTTTCGTATACAAATTGCCTCCTGAACCTTTGCTTGGAACCAGAGAGATAGTACCGTCTTCCATGGTGTAGTCAACCGTATTTCCAGTCCACTCATGCATATTGGTTCCGTCAAAGAGGATTTTGAATCCTTCTTTAGCCTCTTCTGCCGATAATTTGAACGGTTCTTCTTGTTCCAACTCCTTAATGTATAAGTTGCGGTAATAGACTTTACTGCCATGAGCCTGTAATTCGATCTGCTCGATAGGGAAGATTGGCAGTGAACGATCCCAATAGTTTTCAAGGATAACATTGTCGGTCACTAACTCGCCATTGAGAACAACGGTTACCCGGTCGCCTACCATTTTAATATACATGGTATTCCATTCGCCCAATTTGTTATCGGCAACTTTCAACGGTTTGCTTTCGTGTACCTTATTGTTGTACAACCCACCTGAGCCTACCTGAGCACCTACTCTTACCCGTGCAGTGTCCCACATCTGTACTTGTGGTGTTCCACGCAGATAAATCCCGGCATCAGCCTCTTTCCCAGAGGGGTCTAACAACCAGTCGACATACATTTCAAAGTCGCCATACTGTTTAACAGTACACAGGTTATCGTATCCTGTCCCGTCGAAAACAAGGCATCCGTCTTCCACTTTCCAGTCTTTACGCATCTGTTCGTCGGCTTTAACCTGTGCTTTGGCCAATTGCGACTGTGTCATTTTGGCTCGTTTGATCGGATTCTCAACTAAACCTTTCCAGCCGGTCAGGTCTTTGCCATTGAACATCGAAACAAAACCTTCAATGGCAGGCATCTCATCGAGGTATTTCCTGATCGCTTCCCGTTGATATTGTGCATCCGGATTATCAAGCACCTGTGATACTTTGGTTAACAACGTTTTGACATTATCACCTGCATATTCCGGATGAGCGAGGGCGATATTTCTTACTGCGTTAGCTGCCGCTTGTTGCAGCGGTTTTTGATCGAGGAATTCTCCGGCATACATCATAGCCAGGAAAGTTCCGGTTCGTTCAATCCGTCTGAGGATATTATTTTTCTGATCATCTGTTTTTGCAATTTCCATCGCTTTACGCAGGAAGGTCATTCGGTTGTCGGGTGTTAACGAAGGCTGAGATACCAAGCCGATATACGCTGTCAACGCACGATCAAAATAGGCTGCAGCCGACGGATCTTTGGCAACTGCATATAGTTCATCGGCAATTTCCGGACCTTTCCAACTCATTAGCGCTTCGAATGCCTGGTCTTTAGCTGATCCTGTTCCATTCTTAAATCCGTCTACAATCGTTTTTAGCGCTTCTTTTTCTGTGGTTGCCGCCAGAGGAACGTAATAGAGCGATTTCTTGTCCGAACTGGCTTGTAACATCCGACGGTTAATAGTGAACCATTGATTGGCCGGTGTCTGAGAGGCTACGGAAGCAATAATCGCTTGTTGTATCGGAGAGATCGCAGCTGTTTCTGCTGTTTCCAGCATACCGCTTAATTGGATAAAGTCTTTTTCCGAAACCACATCTTTTAGACCTTGATATGCAGCCGCTTTCACATCAGCAGAAGCCGACTTGGTCTGTTCTAAAACAACGTTGAGGTGTTTGTCGGCCTTACGGATAGCCAACAGTTTTAATGCTGCCACTTTTCCGGCGTCGGTCGCGTTAGGTATCGCCCGGGTAACAGCTAAATTGATATCCCCTTTGAAAGCGGTTAACGCTTCTTCTCCGAGTTTCACCACTTGCGGATCATTATTTGTCAATAAGTCGGCCAATGCCGGAATAACTGCCGGATCTCCGATTTTCACCAACGCCCATGCGGCAGCCTGTTTTACTTCAAACTCAGTACTCTTCAACTGGTCGGTAAACAGTTGCCGGGCAGGCAGGTCGAAACGTATCTCCAGATTTTTAATGATGTTCTGTTTTTCCGGACAACTGCTTTCACGTCCCATCCAGTTGAGTACATCAACTTTCAGCGGAGTTTTTGCTTTGACCATGGTTTTCATCACCTCTACATACATTGCTTGATCGGCATACCCGGAAGCAAAATTCAATGCTGCGTTCCGGTATTCTTTGCAGTCATCTTTCAAGGCGTTCAATAACAGTTTTGTTTTATTGGGATTCAATTCCATTAATACCTCTAATGCTGCAATGCGAGAGTGTGTTTTTTCTGCTTTGGTTGCTTTTTTCAACAGATTATTGGCTTCTTTTTCTGCCTCTTTGGCATCTCCCAAAGTAGCGACTCTATTGATTAATGCAATATAGGCTTCGTTTGCTCCGGTTTTATCCGGTGCGAAGTTGACCTTTTCAGCTGCTGTAGCCAACTCTTTGAAGGATGCTTTTGTACCGATCCGTCCCAAGGTGTACAACGCTACTTTCTGCATATTTTCATCTCCGTTGCTGAGCATTCCTTTGATCAGATCTTCTGGTACTTCCATTTGTGCTTCACCGATCGCCAGAATAATATCCTGTTGTGTTTTAGGCGTGCCCATACGACGCATTAAAGCCGATTGCATCGCCTGTTTGGCTTTTGCTGTATTGATATTAGCCAAAGCACGGGCAGAGGGGCCACTCAGGCTCTCATGCGTAAGGTATTTTGCCAGGGCGTCCACACTTTCGTCTCCGCCCATAATCTGAAGTTCCCGGATCAGAAACGCTTTGGTTTCCCGTTCGGTGACTCTGTCTAATGCTTTCGCATATGCTTGAGCCACATTCGTGCGTATCGTTTCATTCCCTTTAACAACAATCAGGCTCACATAATTAGCTAATCCGCTCAGGGCATAATCCGTCAACGAATTATCACCTTTCCCGGGCGCATTGATCATCTCTACCAACATATCCACTCCCGCATCACCGGTTGAAACCAGATCGGAGATCATCTTATTGTAATCCGCTTGTTTTTCCGCCGGCATCTGTGCCAATACATCAGCCACAACGGTTGTTGATGTCCGGTTTTGCTGTGCTTGTATCATAAAAGATAGACCAAACAACAAAACCCCTATTCGTATAATAGTATATATCTTTCTCATAATCGATTATTTGTCTGTATAAATTAAATTGTCAATTGTTCAAATGTTCCAAGGTGCTCTCATCGGTTGGTCGATCAAACGATTGGCAGCTTCGTCATTGATGAATTCCAATTTGACCGGATCAAAATGAAGCGTTCGGTTGAGACGGAGCGCTACTGCACCCATATTGACCACTGTTGCCGAACGGAAACCATACCGTTCGTTCAGCGCAAACGGTTGACGGGTTTTTACCGATTCGATAAAATCCGTCACCTGAGGTTCCGGTTCGGGGAAGTCGGCCAACTTCTTTTCCCAGTTCGGGATATCACAGACAAAATTCTTATACACATTTCCATTAGGCCCGGATATATAAGGGGTATTCGGATCGCCGTAGTCACCTCCCCAAAGAACGATCTGGCAACCGTCTTCATAGGTATAGGTGATCGAACGCCAGGTACCTACGGCATCGGGATGTTGTTGTGGTGCATCGACTTCCACCTTCACCGGACTGGTATGATCCTTGCCCAGGAAGTACTGTACGGGATCGATATAATGCTGTCCCATATCCCCCAGACCTCCACCGTCATAATCCCAGTATCCCCGGAATGTCTGGTGTACGCGATGTGCGTTATACGGCCGGTAAGGAGCAGGACCCAGCCAGAGGTCGTAATCCAGTTCAGACGGCACAGTCTGTGGTTCGAGATACTCTTTACCTACCCAGAAGAACTTCCAGTCGAATCCGGTATGCTTACTGATAGTTACTTTCAACGGCCAACCTAACAAACCGCTTTGTACCAGTTTTTTCAATGGTTTGACAGGCGTACCTAAGCCATAGAAGTTATCGGTAAAACGGAACCAGGTATTCAAACGGAACATACGTCCATATTGCTTAACAGCTTCCATAACCCTTTTCCCTTCACCAATCGTGCGGGTCATTGGCTTTTCGCACCAGATATCTTTTCCGGCTTTAGCCGCTTCCACCGACATGATCCCATGCCAATGGGGAGGGGTAGCGATGTGTACAATGTCGACATTGGGGTCAAGGATCAATTCTCTGAAATCGTGGTAAGCAGCAATTTTGTCTTTCACCAGTTGTTTACCGAGTTCCAGGTGTTTTTTGTCGACATCGCAGACTGCAACAAGCCGTGTTCCGGCATAATTCACATGACCACGACCCATTCCACCGGTACCGATAATCCCTTTGGTTAGTTGATCACTGGGGGCAAGAAATCCGTTTCCAAGGACATGACGGGGAACGATCGTCAAAGCAGCCATTCCCCCGAGAGTTTTCAGGAAAGTTCTTCTGTTTGTTCTCATAGTACTATTATAAAGTTAATGATAAATATCAAGGTTCCGGCAAAGATAATCAGAATCTCTTCTATTTTAAAAAAGAGTCTTGTTTCTCTTTGAATTTTTTTCTGAAAAAATAATCCAGAAATAAAAGGAATAAACAACAAATACCGATAAACCCGTAGAATGAGAAATAGATCACCGAGGGCAACTGTATGGAGATTTTAGGTATCCCATGGAAAATGAGGGCCATTATGGCTAATGCGATCATGCAAACAGAAGCTATAAGGACAGCGATAAAGCCGAATCGTTCATTGCGTTTTTTAAGGCGTACAGTTTCAGCCATCACTTGTTGCATAACAGCCGAACGGAAATCAGCAGGCAGCTGCTTTTCAGGTAATTGCTTGAAAAGCTGTTTCATTAAATCGTTTGATCTCTGTTTTTTATTCATGATTCATCCTCTCCTATATTCTTTAATAACACAAATAACTTTTTGCGTATACGGTACAGTTTCGTTTTTACATTCGAAACAGTCAGTTCCGCGATCGAAGCAATCTCTTCCGTCGATTTTTGTTGCATATAGTACAATAGAATAAGTGCCCGTTCGTCGGGGGGCAATAAGGCTAATGCAGATTCGAGTTGTTCAACCTGTTCGTTAGCATCTGTCTGGTTCAATGCCTCTGCGATATCATTTTCTGATGCATTATTGATCAGTTGTTCATCAATCGCCAGAAACTCATACCTCTTCTTACGCATTTCCGAGACGGCCGTGTTGTAGGCGATCCGGTATATCCAGGTCGAAAAACTACTATCCCCCTTGAAAGACGACAGGTTTTTAAACACTTTCAGAAAAACATCCTGTGCCAGTTCTTCGGCATCCTCCCGATTCTGGACAATTCGGACAATCAACGTGTACACTTGCAGACTATATTTATCCAACAGACAGGCAAAACATGCCGTATCGCCCGCTTGTATCCTCTGAATATAGTATGTATCGGTATACAATTCCATCTTTCTATACATATGGACGCAAACCGGGCCATCAGGTTACAGCTTACCAAACAAAAATACAATTATTTTTCTCGCTCTAAAGTGTAACCTGTGAAATACTTCTGCGTCAAAAGAGCAAATGAATAATTATTAACACTTAAAAAATAGAACGTATGATGGATTTTATTTTAGTTCCACTGGTTGTTGGAATCGTATGTGCCGGAATTTATGGCCTGTTTGAATTGTTTGCACGCCGGAAAGAACGTATGGCAATCATTGAAAAGATCGGAGACAAATTGGATGCTTCGGCTTTTGAAGGAAAATTAGGTTTGCCTAATTATATCTCCAAATTGAACTTCAGCGGTTTGAAGATCGGATGTCTGATGGCCGGTATCGGTTTAGGTTTGTTGGTCGGATTTATTATTAATATGTCGTTGACCCCTACGCTGAATAGCTATGATGATCATTGGCTTCGTAATGAAATGGTAGGGGTAGCCTATGGCGCTTCTGTCCTGTTATTTGGAGGACTCGGTTTATTGCTTGCTTTTATTGTGGAATTAAATATGGCAAAGAAGAATAAGTAAGACTTGTTCAAAAGGGAGAGAAGGTGAAGATCTCCTCTCCCCTAACCCCTCTTACTCTTCCTCTACCCCATTCACCATCTTATTGAAATCACGTAAACGCATAAAATTGGCTTTCCCCATCATACTCTTTAAGCGTGGGGATGGTAAAAAGGTGACGGTTTTTATACGTACTTTTTTCGGCTTTAACGCCTCAGTCTCTGTGACCACCTCGCTGGTGATCGAGGCTTCAAACAGTCCGAGTTCACCCATCCGGATCCGGTTGCCGGAGAGCAACTCCAGTTCGAATTCGTTGATCAATGCTTCGATCACTCCTTTGACATCACTGCCTGATACAGAACATTTCTCAGAGATCCGTTTACACAAATCATTGGTGTCGATGGTTGTACCTGCGGTTTTGGCAGCAAAAAATCCTGTTTTCTCTTTTCCCGGTATGCGACATACCATTTTGCGCGGTTTGTAAATAATCATAGTTTGTCTTGTTTTAAATTGATTAATCGGTTTTCGGGGATAAATATAATCGTTTTTTTGAAAGTACCATACTCTTTTTCAGAGGCACCTACCTCTGTTTTTTGTTAGAGGTACGTCTAAAATAATTTAGAGGTACGTGTAAATCCGTTTAGAGGTACGTCTAAACAAATTTAGAGGTACGTCTAACAGAAAAGTGTTCGAAACAATGTTTGAAAGAGCGGGTGAAGGATTGGAAAAATGGAGGAGTGAGTTCTAAGGACCGATAACAAAAGTAATATCATATGTTTCCCCGGCAAGTAGTGAAACGGTTCCGGGAGGATAGATCAGATCCTTGATTAAGGCTGTTTTTGACTCCAGTTCAATGGCAGTTATCCGGTGTTCATCCGTCAGTGTTACCGGTTTGACAATAGCTTGTCTCCCATATATGACATAATCGAGATCGGATAAACCATGAAGAATGTATTGGGGACTATCCATTTCGGATTTAGATGAAAGATTGGATGAAAGGCATACTATCATAATGCGGATTTCCAATAAAACATTAGATCGTTTCAATTTTCCCAATTTTATCTTTTCTCCGTGAAGTACATTTCGGATAGTCCCTTCATGAATATCTTTTTCGGGAGTCCCTTCCGCATCAGGGGTAAACAGTATGCTAAAGTCATGCGTTTCCCCATCTAAATCGTTCCATGTAAAAGGAGTATTTGGGTAGAGTGTTGTGCCATCCCAGCGAAAAGTACCTGTTTGATCCTTACTTGTTAAAGCAAGTTCACCGGATCCGAATTCGCTTAAGTCAATCTCTACTTCGATAGGGTCGGATAATAACTTATCGGTATCGTCTTTACAACTGCAAACTGCCAAAAGAAGAGTAATAGAGATGAATAGATAACTGATTCTTTTCATGATTGTATCCTTTTATTTTAGTATTTACTCTCAATTACAATAAACAAAAGTAGGAAAAAGATGATGCAGTTGTTTCTAAAGAGCACCGGATTGGAGTATGAAGTAACCCGTAGTCTTCAACGAACACTACGGGTTTAAAAAATAGCTGTCAGTTTATCTCTGTTGCTGTCATAGCAGCTTACAGCAGATTCGATGCCAATTCCGACAATTCGCTTCGTTCTCCTTTGATCAGGTTGACATGGGCAAAGAGTTCCTGTCCTTTCATTTTGTCGATCATATAGGCCAGTCCATTGCTTTGTGCATCCAGGTAAGGTGAGTCGATCTGCTGGATGTCACCGGTAAAGATCATTTTGGTTCCTTCTCCGGCACGGGTGATAATCGTCTTGATCTCGTGTGGGGTGAGGTTCTGTGCTTCGTCGATAATACAGAAAGTTTCCGACAGGCTTCGTCCACGGATAAAAGCAAGCGCTTCGATAACCAGTTTGTTCTCTTTCTGCATCTCATCGATCCGTTTCACCTCATTGCTTCCCGGTGTATACTGCGCCTTGATCACGTTGAGGTTATCAAAGAGCGGTTGCATATAAGGCGCCACTTTCTGTTTCTCATCGCCCGGCAGGAAGCCGATATCTTTATTGGCCAATGAAACGATCGGACGCGCCAGTAAGATTTGTTTATACATTTCGGCTTGTTTCATGGCAGAGGCTAAAGCGAGAAGGGTTTTCCCTGTCCCTGCTTTTCCGGTGATTCCAACGAGTTTTACATCCGGATCATTCAATATTTCGAAAGCAAAACTTTGTTCGGCATTCCGTGGCTGGATGCCATAATTATTTCCTTTTTCAACTTTTTTGATCTTGTCGGTAAACGGATTGTACCGGGCCAATACCGAATTGCGAACGCTCTTAAGAATAAAACATTCGTTCGGGTCAAGTTTGGTTTTTATCTCCAGGAGGTCGGCATCAACTCCATCGTGGGAAGCGTATATTTTATCAATCAGATCCGGATCGATATTCTCATACGTCTCTTGCGCCCGTTCAAAGATGTCTACATTGATGACCTTATCAGTAATATAATCTTCCACTTCTATACCCAACGCACGGGCTTTCATCCGGAGGTTGATATCTTTGGTGACTAAAATGGTTTTCGTCTTACTCTTTTTGTTTTTCTCTTTATCCGCAATCCACAATGTGCAGGATAAAATCCGGTTGTCTGCTGTTTTCTCAGGAAAAGAGAGTGTGACTTGTTCCTGGTATTTGTCGCCGGTTACAATATACAACGTACCTTTTCCCGGGCCTAATGAGGCGCCTTTCAGAAAGAGATCGTTGCTGGTCAATAAATCCAGTTCGCGCACAAACTCACGGGCATTATAGTTAATCTGGTCACTTCCTCTTTTAAACTTATCCAATTCTTCCAATACAACAATCGGAAGATAGATATCATTTTCTTGAAAGTTATCAATACATTTATAATCGTGTAAGATCACGTTTGTGTCTAATACGAAATTTTTCTTCGTTCCCATCGTCTTTCGTTTTAATGATTATCGTGTGAAAGATAGAAACAATTCCCGTAACTTGTGAATGACGCTCCTTAAAATATTTCTTAGAAGCCATATAATTCAGTATTTGGAATAGATATATTCTTGTCAATAAGGGAAGTCAGAAGTTGAAAGTGATGATCATTAGAATGACTGAATCACATGAATCACCCAAAAACAATCTATTGCCCGAATCGTGAGGTATCTACTTTGTCATGTCTCTTTTCTTTATAACCGCCGAATTTATAGACGAATGAGAGTTTGACATAACTGAGGTCATTCAGTTTATTCAACTGACTCCATTGGTTCTCTATGTTGACTTTCGCCGTGGGATAACCTGAACGGAAAATGTCATTGGCATTTAAAGTCAACGAAGCCCGTTCTTCGAGGAATGTCCATTTAAGTCCGGCAGAGACGGTGTACAAGCTTCCAAGGTCGTATACTCCTTGTGTGGCTCCGGAAGTGACATATTGACCGTCAATTGTTAGTTTTAGATTGGGTCGGTTGGACAGGTTAAATGTGTTGTTCATAAAAAATGCACCCACCGTTCCTTTTTGGTTAAATGTCATATTGTGGAAATGATCGCTTTTTTCCTGCATGCGGAAGACATTGGCTGTAATACGGCTATCCCAGAACGATCCGACACGGAATGGAATAATTGCGGCAAAACCGGTCTTCATACTATAATCGATATTTTCATAGCGGAATACGTTTTTCAGTTCATTCTCGCTTTGATAAGGGAGTTGAACGAAATAGTCGGGTTCATACTCACAAAACAGTAAGAAGGTATATTTCTGTTTGAATATGTAAACTAATTGTCCTTCGTAAGAGCGCGAAGGTTTTAATTCGGGATTACCTACGACTTCCGAATATGAGTTTAACGGAACAGACTGTGGGCTTAAGCTCCAGTAACCGGGATATGTTTTATCGCTGCTGAGATTGAATTGGAGGATGTGCAGTGGTGAAAACATATAGTTTAAAGAGGCGGTAGGGAAGAAAGCCCATTCATCCCATAATGTCCGTTTTTCGTCCGGGGAGGTATATTCGGATTTGAAATACTCGGTTTTTAACCCGATTGTTGCGGAGAAGTGTGATCCGAAACGATGGGATACTTCTGCAAAGACATTCCCGCTATATTCTTTCTGGGTATTATCTTCTGTCAATTCGGGGGCTGGGATATATCCGTTTCCTTTATTATATGCGTATTCAATATAATTATCTGAAGAGGTATATCCTCCATTGAGACCATAATTTAAAGATAATCCGCTTTTAAATGTATATGTATGGTTCATAAAAGCAGTCCATCTGGCAATGTCTTGTTTACTGGTGGTCTGCATATCGATTTGATCTCCAGTATTGCTTTTGTCCAGGAAGTGCCTGTCGTCGGGTGAGTGATATCCGGTATAGTCGATTCCGGCCATAAGCCCTTTATGACTGTTGTATTGAAGCCGGGCGTTGTGTAAGGCGGATGTCTCTGATCCTTTGGAGAGACTCTCATTCGTTGTGGCAGGATTGTTTTCGGGTGTGAAAATAGTTTGAGCACCACGTTTGTAATCTGTTTTATCTGCATTGATATAATAGGATCCTGATAATTTGTCTTCGTTTGCAAAAGTATAATCCATTCCGACCCGCATTGTTCCTCTTCTTGCGTCGGACGACATGCGTCCATCCTGATGGATTTCGGTCACTTTATTATTCAGCGTATGACGGGCTTGTATTTCTTCACCGCCAAATCCTCTCCATTTTCCTCCGTCGGCGAGAAAATCGATATTCAGGCGGGGTGATGAATAGAGTAAGTTGAGGTGGGCGTCTCCCGCGGCATAATGTTTTTGTGTATAATCTACTCCAGCTTCTCCCTGGATGGAGGGTGTATCTGTCGGGTTGTCTTCGAGGATAATATTAATTAAAGCGCCTTTTACATTGTAGCGAGCGGGGGCATTGTACATTACTTCTGCTTTTTTTACCCGGTCGGCAGGCATACTTTTAAGTAATTGAATGAGTTGGTCGAGCGACATACCTGTCAACTGGCCGTTTATAATGATATGCAGGTTGCCGGTGCCTACTAACTGGATGGATTCTTCGCGCGGCATAACTCCGGGAAGTTCTTTTATGACTTCAAATGCGTTGGTGACGGTTTTGTTTTTGATGAGTTGGGGTACATCGTAACTGAGTTTGCCGTTTTCTACACGCACCTGCGGACGTTCTCCTTTGACTGTGATTTCATCCAACAGATAGTCTTTGGAAGCGAGTTGAACCACTCCAATCTCCGCAGAAGCTACATCAAGTTGCTTTGTTTCATACAATATATGTTGAAATAGGAGACGATACGCCTGGTCTGTAGTCTGGGAGAATTGAAATTGTCCAAGCGTATCGCTCACTATTGCGTCTATAAAAAGTGAATCGGTTGTTTGTAATATGATGGCAACACCATCAATGGGCTGTTGCTGACTGTCGGTTACAACACCACGAATAGATTGTGCATAGGATGATATGGTGTTACCTAAAAGAAGGATGCATAAGATGTAGTAGAATCTGTTCATTGTACTTTTTTTGAAGTTTCTCTCAGCAAAGGAAAACGATTTGAAAAACAAACTGTGTTATCACTCCCTTATGAAGTGTTATTTAGTCTTATCATCCGGTGTATTTTTGCAGGAGTTGTTAGGTTCGCTTTCGAAGCCGTTGTATTTTTGCTGAGAAACATACAGATATACGCAACAGATGAATGGTCGTCTTCATTTCAAAATCATCGGATTGTTAATCATCGTGGCTTTAGGAGCGATTGTCGCTTTTCAGGGGTATTGGCTGAAAGGGTTGTACGACACGCTTTCCAATCAGATGAATAACAATATAGAGGAGGCGATGAAAACAGCCGACTATAAAGAGTTGTTGTACCGGATGCAGGAGATAAAAGAAGAGAGTGAGAACAATGAATACTCGGGATCTGTCTCCTTAGAGTTATTAGATAATGAGGATGGCGATGAAGAGAGTTTGGAACATATAGAAGCCGATCAAATCAGTTTGAGAGGAATCGATCTGAGAAACGAAGCGGATTCGGCTCTGACAAAGATCTATTCTGTAATCAACGGATTGGAGCATGTCCTTTTGCAGGGGTTGCATAATCAGATAGATTCAATTAAACGTGTTCGGGTGAATGTGTATGATAGTTTATTGGTCGAAGAACTGAAGATGAAACATATTGATGCCCCTTTTCAACTTTATCTGGCATACCAGGCAGCAAAAAATCACACGGTTTTTGAAGTCATACGGAAATATCATCCATCGATGGATAACGACTCTACAGCGGCTGTCCTGGATTGGGAGAATACCCGTTATTATGACTATCCGATAACCTTTTATCCCAGAAAAGGCGAAGCGGTGAATACTGAAGGGAATGATATGATTTATCGCCCATTTTCTTATCGACTTTATATTAAATCGCCGGCGAGAGTGGTATTTGGTCAGATGAGCGGTATTTTAATCTCTTCGGGATTGTTATTACTGATTGTGGCCTTTGCCTTTAGTTATCTTTTACGCATATTATTGAGACAAAAAACGTTGGAAGAGTTGAAGACCGATTTCACAAATAATATGACGCATGAGTTGAAAACACCTATTTCTGTCGGATACGCTGCTGTGGATGCGTTACTCGATTATGGAGAACCGGTAAACGAGAAACAACGTAAATATCTGACGATTATCCGGGAACAACTGCTTCGGTTAACGGGCTTGGTGGAACAAATTCTAACATTAGCTGTGGAAAACAGGGCTACATTTCGTCTGCACCGGGAAACTGTAGCTCTCAAGCAACTGGTCAATAAATTGGTCGAACAACATCAATTGAAAGGTAGTAAAGCGATAAACTTCGAGGTTCAAATACCCGATTCTTTAACACTTTGTGCCGACAGAACCCATCTATACAATATGCTCGATAATCTGATCGACAACGCGCTAAAATACACCAAAACAGCGGATGCTTCTATAAAAATAACAGCGGTCGAAAATGGAGATGATATGCTTATTTCCGTAACGGATAACGGTCCGGGAATAAGTCTTGTACATCAAAACAGGATATTTGATAAGTTTTACAGAATACCAAGTGGTAATTTACATAATGTGAAAGGGCACGGATTGGGACTGTATTATGTGAAAGACATGATGAGTAAACATGAAGGTTCGGTCTCTTTGAAAAGTACAGTCGGGGAGGGGTCGACCTTTACCCTTCATTTTAAAGCGACAAAGAAATAGGATGGAAAAGATAAAAGTCTTACTGGTGGAAGATGAACTTACTTTGGCAATGATTATCAAAGATACATTGGATGGGAAAGAGTTTGAGATTCATCTGGCAGGAAACGGAAAAGAAGGAATTGAGCGGTATCAGGAGATTCGACCGGATATAATCGTGACCGATGTGATGATGCCCGATATGGATGGGTATACGATGGTGAAAGAAATTCGTCGAAAAGATAAACAGATCCCTGTGTTGTTTTTATCAGCGCGCTCAACAGCGAATGATGTGGTCGAAGGGTTTGAATCGGGAGGGAACGATTATTTGAAAAAACCTTTTGGAATGGCAGAACTGGTCATCCGGATAAAAGCTTTACTTCATAAAATATCGGTTCACAAGATCGAACAAACACGGTTTGAGTTGGGGCAATATCTTTTCGATTCGGTTACTCAGACCTTGCTCTTTCAAGGAGAAAAGCAACTGTTGAGTAACCGCGAATCGGAAATATTGAAACAGCTGTGTCAGTACCGGAATCAGGTGATGCCGATGAAAGATGTTTTATTGGAATTGTGGGGAGATGATTCGTTTTTCAATGCCCGTAGTTTTCATGTGTTTATCACGAAACTCCGACAAAAATTGTCGCGCGACACGACGATTAAGATTATTAATATCAGGGGTGTTGGTTATAAGTTGATTATTGATTGAATTGAAATAAAAACATGAATCTGACTGTTTTTTTGTAGTTTTCTGATCCTTTTTCTGTTACACCTACCTCCGTTTTTTGTTAGAGGTACCTCTAAATTCATTTAGAGGTACGTGTAAATCAGTTTAGAGGTAGGTGTAAAATAATTTAGAGGTACCTCTAACAGAAAAGTGTTTTTTATGCTTCAAATAAACCGGTGGGACGTTTCGGTTTTTGTTTTGAATCGGGAGGGGAATAACAATACCAAAGGAGCGATTGGGTTGTTTACGCTGTTTTTTATGAATAATACAGGTAAATAAGTTTATATTTACAGGCATAATAGATGCAGTATTTGTTGTTCGTTTGCATTTTATAAATAGACAACGATTAAATCAAGAAGATGAAAAAGGGTTCTTATTTTTTGCTGAGAAAGGCGAATTGGCTGTTAGCCGGGCTATTAGTACTGCTGGGGTGTGGAGATTCTGATGATCCTGGAGTTGTTATTTGTGAATATGGTTCTCCCTATTCAACCTATGAGATCAAAGGGAAAGTGACCAATGAAACGGATGAGGTTATCCAGGGAATCCGGATGAGGGCGCGATATGCGTATACCAGAGATTGGGAACAGACGTTGTCGGATACGACAAAAACGGATGTTGGAGGATATTATTCGTTTAAAACAGATGTATTTGCCGTCGAATCCATACAGCTATTTGCAGAAGATATAGATGGAGATGAAAACGGGGCTTTTGAATCTGATTCGATCACCATATCGCAAGATGAGATAAAACTGGAAAATGGCGAACGATGGTTTCTGGGCGAAGGGGAAAAAACAGTGAATTTTAAACTGAAGAAAAAGAGATAAAAATGATGAAACGTAGTTTCCAAACCTTTCTAAAAGGTTGTAATTTTGTTTTAGCCGGCTTATTGGCATTGTTGGGATTTGCCAGTTGTGATGCAGGAGAAAATGCGGCAATGTATGGAGTTCCATGGAAAGGGTATGGTGTACAAGGGAAAGTGGTTGATAAAACGACGAAAAAAGCACTTCCCGGAATGGAAGTAAAGGCTGTTGTTCCGGATAGTTTGTCTGCCTATTACCCTGTCGCCTGGAGAGATAAATGGCTGACAACAACTGATCAGAATGGGAATTATCTGATAGAAGATACGCCTGATCTGGAAGGCTATAAACTGGTCGTCAGCGATAAAGATGGTGAAACGAACGGATGGTACGATACCGATACGCTTATCGTAGATGATTCGTACAAAACAGAACATCTCGGTGGGGGTGGTGGATGGTTTCAGGGGTATCTGACAAAAATGGTTGATATAGCGTTAGAGGAAAAAGAAAAAGATGAATAAAAAGCCGACAATAAAGAAACGGATTGCATTAGAATTATTCAGAGGTATAAAGAAAAACCGGATAAAATTGCACGAATTGCGTACACTCTTTTGGGAGTGTACGCTTCGTTGTAATTTATCCTGTATTCATTGTGGAAGTGATTGTCATGTGTCGGCCAAACAGCCGGATATGCCAATCGCAGATTTTTTGAACGTCATTGATGAGATAACCCCTTATGTGGAGCCGAATAAGGTGATGGTCACTTTTACCGGAGGAGAAGCGCTTGTGCGGCAAGATCTTGAACAATGCGGCATTGAACTATACCGTCGCGGTTTTCCCTGGGGGATGGTGTCGAATGGGCTGCTGTTGACTGAAAAGCGGCTGCAATCTTTATTGGCCGCCGGCATGCATTCGGTGACGATTAGTCTGGATGGTTTTGAAGAGGCGCATAACTGGATGCGCAGACATCCGAAAAGTTTCGAAAATGCATTAAATGCAATTTGCATGCTGGCCGAGGAAAAAGAGATTGTCTGGGATGTGGTCACCTGTGTTAATCAAAAGAATTTCAAAGATCTCAAATTATTTAAGGAGTTTCTGATAGAGATGGGAGTCAAGCGGTGGCGGTTATTCTCGATTTTCCCTGTGGGTCGTGCTGCTGCTTCTACAGAATTGCAACTGAATGACGAACAATTCACCTGGCTGATGAATTTCATTCGGCATTGTCGTCAGCAAGGGTGTATACATACCAGTTTTGGATGTGAAGGTTTTCTGGGGAACTACGAAGCAGAAGTGCGGGATCATATCTTTCAATGTAATGCCGGTGTCTCTGTGGCTTCTGTGTTAGCCGATGGGTCGATTTCCGGTTGCCCAAGTATCCGGGCGAATTTTCATCAAGGGAATATCTACAAGGATCGTTTTATCGATGTTTGGGAAAAAGGGTTCAAACCGTTTCGCGACCGTTCCTGGACAAAAAAGGGAGAATGTGCCGATTGTAAGATGTTTCGCTATTGCGAAGGGAATGGGATGCATCTGTATGATGATGACGGCAATTTACTTGTTTGTCATTACAAACGTATCCAATAAATGAATATCTTTAACGCCTAAACCTTTAAATTATTCTACCATGAGAAAACCATTTTTTTATTGTGTCATGTTATTGGCCTGTATCTGTACTGTTACAGCTCAGCAAACAGACAAGTATCCTTTGGGTGATTATACAGAATTGACCGATACCAAACCGTATGACGATCCAGAGGTTTGGAACAGACTATCCGAACAAACCTCTTTGAGTTGGGGGAGCATAGATGTGCGTTATCCGAAGTTAAGTGTTCCGCAAGTGATAAAAACAGCTCGTTGGCAAACGAAGGCCTGGAAGGGAGAGCGAGTGAATGCTCAAGCTGTGTTATGGACGAAAACTGATTTGCAGGATGCTTCTATTGCTGTTAGTGATTTGAAAAATGGTTCGGCGATCATTCCTTCATCGGCAGCGACAGCCGGTTTTCTTCGTTATGTGATGACCGATGAGTTAAGTAAAGACCGGACCACCGGCTGTGGACATCGTGAGAATAAAGCGGAATGGGACTCTTCCATGGTGGCGGATGCGATTGATATAATAAAAGTACGTGAAGTAAAAGCGATGACGACCCAACCTATTTGGTTGAATGTATGGGTACCGCGAGAAACAAAACCTGGAAAATATAAAGGGACATTAACGGTCTCCGGAAGGAATTTAGCACCGATGAATCTTCAAATAGAGATAGAAGTGATCAACCGGACACTTCCTGCCCCTAAGGATTGGGCATTTCATCTGGATCTGTGGCAAAATCCGTATGCAGTGGCGCGTTATCATCAGGTTCCTTTATGGAGCCGGGAACATTTTGATGCGATGTTACCGGTGATGAAAATATTGGCGAATATCGGACAGAAAGTGATTACGACAAGTATTATGCATAGACCATGGGCGGGGCAGACGGAAGATCATTTTGATAGTATGATTTCCCGGATGAAAAAGTTAGATGGTAGTTGGGCTTATGATTATACCGTATTTGATAAATGGGTCGAGTTTATGATGTATGAAGTCGGAATCGATCAGCAAATCGGTTGTTATACACTGATCCCATGGGCTTTAAAGTTTGACTATTTTGATCAGGCAACCAACCGTGTCGTATTTCTGGAAACGAAACCGGGTGAAGCGGCTTATGAGGATTATTGGGGTTCTTTTCTGAAAGACTTTGCTCGGCACCTTAAGCAGAAGGGTTGGTTTGATAAAACGGTGATTTCTATGGATGAACGTGGTATGGAACCTATGAAAGAGGCTATAAAGGTGATTCGTAAAGCCGATCCGAATTTTAAAATTTCTCTGGCAGGAAATTATCATGCCGAGATAGAAGCTGATTTGTATGATTATAGTCTGGCTTACGGACAAAATTTTTCACCGGAAGAGAAGGAAGCGCGTGATAAAGCGGGAAAGATCAGCCGGGTGTATACTTGCTGTGCGGAAGCTCTGCCGAATATCTTCACTTTTTCACCTCCGGCTGAGGCTACCTGGACGATATGGCATGCTGTAGCAGGTAATTATAGCGGCTATCTGCGTTGGGCTTATAACAGCTGGACACAGGATCCGTTGCGTGATTCACGCTTCCGTACCTGGGCAGCCGGAGATTGTTATATGGTTTATCCGGGAGTGAGAAGCAGTATTCGTATGGAGCGTTTGACAGAAGGTCTTCAGGATGCGGAGAAAATCCGTATTTTACGGGAAGAGTTTACAGCAAAAGGTCAAAAATCTAAGTTGAATCGCTTGAATGCTATTGTCAGTGAATTTATGCCAGATAGATTAACTCACGAGAATGCAGCCGAAATGATTAATGGTGCTCGAAAAGTATTGAATGGATTTTGAGAAGGATAAAAAACAAAAGGCGCAGAATGCTGCGCCTTTTGTTTTTTATCTTTTTATTTTTCCCGAACGAATATATTGATCGGTGTGCCGTTGAAGTCCCAATTGTCGCGGAGCTTATTCTCCAAAAAACGTTTGTAAGGATCTTTAATCCATTGAGGGAGATTACAGAAAAATACAAAAGAAGGAACAGTACCAGCCGGTATTTGAGTCACGTATTTGATTTTTATGTATTTTCCTTTCCATGCAGGCGGAGGATAATTCTCTATAAGCGGGAGCATGACCTCATTGAGTTTAGCTGTGGGTACTCGCCTTTGTTTATTCTCGTGAACCATCTTGGCTGTTTCAAGTACCTTTAATATTCTTTGTTTAGTCAATGCAGAGATAAAAAGGATTGGGAAATCGGTAAAAGGTGCAAATCGCTCCCGGATGGTATTCATATAATACGTAATCGCTTTTTGGCTTTTGTCTTCAACCAAATCCCATTTATTCACACAAACAACCAATCCTTTTCGGTTTTTCTGAACCAAAGAGAAGATATTTAAGTCCTGACTTTCAATACCACGCGTACCATCAAGCATCAATACGCACACATCCGAATTTTCGATGGCACGGATAGAACGAATGACAGAGTAGTATTCCAGATCTTCATTGACTTTTCCTTTCTTTCGGATACCGGCTGTATCCACTAAATAGAAATTCAAACCGAATTTATTGTATTTGGTATAAATAGAATCACGTGTTGTCCCGGCAATATCCGTAACGATATGACGCTCTTCTCCAATAAACGCATTGATCAAGGAGGACTTTCCTGCATTTGGACGGCCGATAACAGCAATTCGAGGGAGCTCTTCATCAAAACCTTCCGGTTGTTCGTCCGGCAGCGTCTCGATGATTTTATCTAAAAGATCGCCTGTTCCCGAACCATTGATCGCGGAGATACAAAACGGATCACCCAATCCAAAAGAATAGAACTCTGCCGCCACGGCATGCCATTCAAATGTATCTGCTTTGTTGGCTACGATGATCACCGGTTTTTTAGATCGACGCAAGATTCTGGCCACTTCTGTATCCAAATCTGTAACACCGCTGAGAACATCAACGGCAAACAAGATGACATCCGCTTCTTCAATAGCAATTTGTACCTGTTTATTGATCTCTTCTTCAAATATATCATCTGAGTTAACCACCCATCCGCCGGTGTCAATTAAAGAAAATTCTTTTCCGCCCCATTCCACTTTCCCGTATTGTCGGTCACGGGTGGTTCCGGCTTCTTCATTCACAATAGCCTGACGTGTACCCGTCAGACGGTTGAACAAGGTAGATTTACCTACGTTGGGTCTTCCAACTATTGCAACTATACTCATCTTTTGTATTTATAAATTGACAATTCTTTCAGACTATCTTTGATAGTGTATTGGTAACTGACAATGATTTATATTCTTATTTTCCGACTTAACTTTAGTCGGAAGTGCTTTCTGTTTCAGCGTGCTACTCTATAATATACCCGTAATTACGTAGTATGTTATCACGGTTTCGCCAGTCTTTTTCCACTTTTACATACATCTCGAGGAAGACTTTTTTTGCGAAGAACTGTTCTATATCTTTGCGAGCCATCGCACCTACTTTCTTCAGTGCCTGCCCTTTGTGACCGATGATAATGCCCTTTTGCGAATCTCGTTCGACAATAATAAGGGCTTTGATATGTATTAATTGTTTATCTTCTTTAAAGAGTTCTACGGCCACTTCTACCGAATAAGGCACCTCTTTCTGGTAATAGAGAAGTATTTTTTCCCGGATGATTTCTGTTACAAAAAAACGAGCTGGTTTATCTGTTAATGCATCTTTTTCAAAGTAAGGAGGAGATTCGGGCATTAACTCTTCCACCCGTTGTTTGACGTAATTGATGTTGAAATTATTCAATGCCGAAAGAGGTATGATTTCTGCTTTAGGGAGTAATTCTTTCCAGTTGCCAACCAATTGTTCTAACTCGGTTTGATTCGTTTGGTCGATCTTATTGATTAAAAGCAGTACGGGGAAGTCCACTTTTTGTACCTGTTGTAAGAACTCTTCGTTTTTATCGATAGTCTCAACAACATCTGTGACGTATAACAACACATCAGCATCTCCCAGTGCCGAACGTGAAAAATTAAGCATAGACTGTTGTAACTTATAGTTGGGTTGCAACACTCCCGGAGTATCCGAATACACGATTTGCATATCATCGGTATTCACAATCCCCATAATCCGATGGCGCGTTGTCTGCGCTTTGGAGGTGATAATGGAAATACGTTCTCCAACGAGTCGGTTCATCAACGTTGATTTGCCGACATTCGGGTTCCCGACAATATTTACAAAACCGGATTTATGCTTTTTTTCCGTCATAGGCCCATTTAAGATACATCGCACCCCAGGTGAATCCTGCGCCGAAAGCCGTAAGAATAAGGGTATCTCCCTTTTTTAACTGACTCTCGTATTCCCACAGACAGAGTGGAATGGTTCCTGCACTGGTATTTCCGTATTTTTGGATATTGATCATGACCTTATCTTCTACTCCCAAGCGTTTAGCTGTCGCATCAATGATACGTAAGTTTGCTTGATGAGGAACAATCCAGTCGATATCCTCCTTGGCTAAATGATTCCTTTCTACCACTTCAATAGATGCATCAGCCATATAAGTTACAGCATGTTTAAATACATACTTGCCATCCTGATACACATAATGCATCCGTTTATCAACTGTCTCGTGGGAGGATGGGAAAGCTGAACCTCCACCATACATATTCAGGTGGGAGAGTCCGGTTCCATCTGTTCGGAGAAGGGTATCGATTACCCCAAGATCTTCATGTGTCGGTTCTATAAGAACAGCGCCACAACCATCTCCAAAAAGAGGGCAGGTGGTACGATCGGTATAATCAGTAATGGAGGTCATTTTATCACCGGCGACTACAACGATTTTGGAGTAACGTCCGGAGCGAATATAGTTCGCCGCTGTTTCTAATGCATATAAAAAACCAGAACAAGCTCCTTGCATATCAAAAGTAAGGGCATTCTTACACCCTGTGTTATATGCTATAATCGAAGCCATTGTAGGGAAAGTATAATCAGGAGTGGTCGTTGCACAGATAATGGCCTGTATTTCTTCCGGATTCACTTTTGTCTTTTCAAACAATTGTTTGACGGCATTGATACCCATATATGAAGTGCCACGATCTTCACCTCTTAATATTCTGCGTTCCTTTATTCCGACGCGGGTCATAATCCATTCGTCTGTTGTATCAACCATTTTAGAGATATCCTCGTTCGTCAATACGTCTTCAGGTACATAACCTCCTATTCCCGTTATGATTGCATTTATTTTCTCCATGCTTACACTTTCTGTTTCCTTGTACAATTAAAAAACGTAAGCCCTAAAAATACTTTTAGGGCTATCTTTTTTGTTTTATCAACTCCAAAGAGGGATTGATCGCAGTTTATACTGCTGCTTCTTTTTCAATTGCTAACTTTCCTCTATAATAGCCACACTCTCCACATACGGTGTGATAGAGATGCCATGCTCCGCAGTTGGGGCATATAGCCATTGTAGGGATTACGGCTTTGTCATGAGTTCTTCTCTTAGCCGTTCTTGATTTGCCTTGTCTTCTTTTAGGATGTGCCATTGTTTTATTTATTTAATTGTTATCATTCTCAATAATACCTTTTAGGGCATCCCAACGTGGGTCAGTTGCACTATTGTCATCATCAATAGTTATATCATCATCCATGCCATCGTCACCAAAGTCATCGTTTTCATCGGCACTCTTGGTCGAATGCTTTTTCAGTTTGGATGACATAGCTTTATTACATTTGCCGGGAGGATGTACATGTTTCATCGGAACGGATAATGCTACAAACTCATATAAGAACCAAGCTAAATTAATAGCCCCTTCGTCTTCAGGTATGACAACGACTTCGTCGCTCTCTTCAGCATATTCTTTTCCGAATTTGACAACCAATTTATTCTGGTTCTCAACAGGTATTTCCATATCATCCAGGCACCTGTCGCAAGCAACCATAACAACCCCATTGAACTGAAAATCCATCTCAAACGCCGCTGATGTACGTTTCAAGGTTAGGTGAACATTCACTTTCCCTTTCTGTACCTCAGTTCCGTCTATATCAATGAAAAATTTATTCTCCAAAAAGTAATCGTATTCATATACTCCCGGAGCGAGATTTTTCAGATCAATATTGTATGTATCAAATTTGCCCAAAGTCTTTTTGCTATAAAAAACCTTGCAAAGGTACGAAAAAACAAAATATAAAAGCAATAGCTATATACTTATTTTTTAGAATAAGAGGAATTAGCCTTTATACTTACGTAGTTCAATTCTGATTGTTGTCCCTTTTCCCAGTTCTGAGTTCTTTACAAATATTTTTCCTTTATGATATGATTCGATAATCCGTTTGACTAATGAAAGGCCTAATCCCCAACCTCTTTCTTTGGTCGTATAACCGGGACTGAATATTTCTTTAAATTTGGATTTAGGAATTCCTTTACCCGTATCGGTTATATCAATTCGTACCGTTTTTTGTCGTTCTTCTACCTGGAATGTTATTTCTCCCTGTCCTTCCATGGCATCTACCGCATTTTTCATGAGATTTTCGATCACCCAGGCAAATAGAGAATTGTTCATCAATACCAATACCGGTTCTTCCGGCAATTCGGTTTCAACTTTCACTTTGGATGAAATACGTGATTGCATATATTCCAAAGCCGAGAGAATGGAGTTATTGATGTTTACCGGTGTTGGATCCGGATTGGATCCTATTTTAGAGAAGCGTTCTGCAATCGTTTCCAGTCGGGAAACATCTTTTTCCATTTCTTTAAAAAGTGAAGGATCGATATTTTTTGTTTTCAGATATTCCATCCAGGCGATTAAAGAAGAAATAGGAGTCCCCAGTTGATGTGCTGTCTCTTTAGATAGCCCTACCCAGACTTTATTCTGTTCCGCCTTTTTAGTGCTCGATAAAGCTAGAAAAGCAATAAGGATAAAGATGAATACAACCGTAAGTTGTGCGTAGGGATACACATTCAGTCGTTTTAATATAATCGAATCATCATAATATAAATATTGAAATCCACCCTCTCCCAGGTCGATCTCAATAGGGGGATTCTTGGCTTTAAATTCGTTGATCTTACTCTCCAGGAAAGGGATTGTATCCTTATCGGAAACATCAATATTGACATATTCCATTCTTCCATCCCGTTCGCTCCATAGGATGACAGGAATCGTACTATTTCCCTCCAGAATCTTAAGGATAAGGCTCATATTCAAACTGGTATCTTCGCTGATCAATACTTGAGTAGCATCAGCATAGATTTCCATGTTTTTTCGCTCTTCCTGAGTCAGTTTCTTTACCAGTAAATCGGAAAAAACGACAGAAGCAATAGCTATTAACATCGCTCCAACGATAAACGTATATTTAAGCCGCTGACGGGAATCGTATATTTTACTCATCTATTTCGCTCTTATTATATCTCTAAATAATACTAACGTAAAATCAGATCATATATTATAGGAATAGAGTAGAGTAGGGGCTATATAATAAAAAAAGAGGTACATTCCTCCATTCGGATCGAATATACCTCTTAATCAAAAACTGGCAGCTACCTACTCTCCCACATTGTGTGCAGTACCATCG
>NZ_JARXWG010000035.1 GCF_029893105.1 Parabacteroides sp. PF5-9
TCAAAATGACAACCTTGTTAGGGATGAGTTTTGGTTGTGTCAACTTTTATAGTAAACAGTGACGAAATGTGACAACCAATTTTAGGATAAGTCAAGATGTGGATATAATATTCGTTTGACAATTGTCGAATGATCATTCGACAATTGTCAAACGATCATTCGATAGCTATGAAACGATCGTTCGACAATTGTGAAACGAATTTTTGTTGTGAAAATTTATCCTAACTGATTCAATAGGATTTATTTTTCCTTTTAGAGAATTACATACCTTCTTGTCCTCCTCCCGAACCGCTGCTTCCTCCGCTTTTGACATCATCGTTATTGATTCCGCGTCGCACTTTTTTAATGGATTCTTTCAAGGAACCGAAACGATAGGATACGCGGATACGGAAACTACGCATTTCCATATAATTCAGACTCCTTTGACTGAAGGCTTCCCCATTGATCGAACTCTCGAATTTCAGATGTTTTTCAAATGGATTCTGACAGACCAGCGAAACGTTCAGCTTTTTATCCATAAATGCTTTAGTGAGGGAGATGCTATTGAAAGAGTAGGAGTTGTTTTTCCCCTGCAATTGAATCCAGCCGCTTAAGTAACCTCCATTCAGATCGATACTGAAATCTTTCGGTAGCCGAAACTGGGCATTTCCGAAAAATTGTCCGGTCCATCCGCTATTGGCCATTCCATTGTTTGCATCGATATCTGTGTAATTTCCTCCTATATTAGCGGAAATATTGAAAAGAGGAACCGGGTTCCATCGACCCCAGACAAATAATCCGATACTTTGATTTTTACCGATATTACCGTATGTCGTCTCCATTCTCCCGGCATCTTCGTTCATCACAGAATAACTTTCTATGGAGTTGTTCACAAAACGGTAAGTCGCATTGGCGTTGAAGTTAAACTTCTGGGTAAAGAGGCTGTAGTTCAAATTGAGACTATGGCTTTTTTCCGATCGGAGATTGGGGTTCCCCCAGGAGATATTTTGAGGGTCTGTCGTGTTCACATACGGATTCAGGTACCATATACCCGGACGGTAGATCCGCATATTATAACCCAAACGCATCTGCTGAGCCATATTGATCTGATAAGAGAGTGTCGCATTGGGGACGACATCAAAAAAATCGTTCGTAAAATTGGCTTCAGGGGTATCTTTTGATTTCGCATTTAAGGCTGTACCTTCGGCACGTACTCCGGCTTTAAAGCCAAGTTTGTTGAATTTGACCGCATAGGCCAGGTAAGCCGAATAAATGTGTTGGGTATGACTGAAATCACGTATGCCTCGTGTCGTATCCCTCCAGTTGTTAATCGTATAATCGTAGATCTGCTCTTTGGTATCACTGTTGCTCTGACGCATGATATATTTTAAACCGGCCTCTAACGTCTGATCCTTCCAGGTCGGGGTGGTATAGTCGAGTTGTACCGTATGCTCATTGGTATACGCATCATTGTCGTTCCATCGTGGATAATCGACAGAATCTTTGTAATTGATCACGTTTTCCAAATGCGTTTTCGACTCATTGTCGTCGGGCGAATTGCTAAAGCGGTAGGATAAGGTGAATAATTCATCTTTTTTCGGGTGGAGCGCTGGTAATCCAGATTGAGGTCCAGTCCACCATAATTCATCGATGAATGACTGTATCTGTTGTAACTGTATCCTGCTCCTTTCTCTTCTGTCAGTAAGACATCATATTCCGACCGGTTTTTGGATTTACCATTGAACAGGTTGGCACCGAGGGTAATCAGATTTAAGGTGTCTATTTCGTAACTGGCTTCCAAAGAACCATACATTCCGGGACCTGTATTTTTACTGCGTCCGTACTGGGTTAGTCGAGAGGGATTTTCACCAAAGGTGCTCCGTTCGTATTCCGACTTTCCCCATGGGCGGTCGTTTTGCATATAATTGTAGTTGGCCGTCAGCCCTAAAGCCCCTATTTTAGTGGTGATATAACCGCCTCCGGAGTATTGTCCCAATGTACTTACATCTGCCCGGATCGTCGCATTGTAACCTTGCAGGGCATTTCTGGATGTGATGATATTGATAATTCCGCCTACCCCTTCCGCATCGTATTTGGCTCCTGGATCAGTGATGACCTCTATGTTTTTTACTGAACTGGCTGGCATACTTTTCAATACATCAGATGCTGAATTCTCAGACAACATATTAGAGGGTTTTCCATTCAGATAAATTTTGAAATTGGTTGAGCCTTTTAATTGGATTTTATCTTCTCCGTCGACAGTGACCATGGGCACTTTTCGAAGCATCTCCAGAGTGTTATTGGTCTGTGCTTCCGGGTCATCTTCCAGGCTGTAGGAAATTTTATCTATTTCTACTTTGACAAGGGGCTTTTGTGCAGTTATCGTGACTTCGCCTAACCGTTGATTGTCATCAGTCATATATAGTTTTCCCAAATCAAAGGTCTGACTATCTTCCGGTAATGTAAACCGTTTTTCCGAAGCAACTTTTCCAATCGATTGCATGGAGATGATATACTGGCCGGGAGTGTTTAAACTTGTTTCAAACTGACCATCATCATCACATGCCAACAATTTGACTGTTTGTTGAGGAGTATTGGCAAATACGATCTTCAACGTAGCATAGGGTACACTTTCGCTTGTTAGCGAATCAACAACTTGACCTTTAATCGTGAAAGAGTTTGTTTGTGCATAGGCAGAAAAACAAACGAATAAGGTCAGTACTAAGGGCAAATAGTTTCTTTTCATGGTTCTTATTATAGATGGATTACGAATAGATCGTAGTTTGGTGCAAAACTATATGAATATTCGAAGTTCTCTCTATTTATCTCATTAAAGAATTCTAAAAAATGTATCTGTATATTTTTTAAGTGATTTATTTGGATATTTTTGCATAAAAGCGGTCTTATTTAGATGAATCTTTCATGAAAGGCGGAAGGATCTGCTAGATCTATGAAATAAATAAAATAGAATTGTAAGTTTAAATTTATATCCAATGAAAAATAGAACAACTGAATTGTTATGGAGTTCGGTCATCCTTTTTAAATCAATCGCAATGATAGGATGGTTGGTTTTATTCCTGATTTTGACGTCGGCATGCGACAAAAAAGACGAACCAACGCCACCTCCAACACCTTCCGCTACCTCACATCATTTTAATATAGATAGTATGTCGGCCTTGGATTCCAATCTGTCTGATCTGCAAGCCAAGGCTAATGGTAATAATGGTCGTGATACGCTATATGCGAATTTTACAAACCATTTAAAGATCGCTTCAGCGACTCAAGCTGCAAATTTTGAAACAGTACAGAAATTGGTTGATTTAAATAACAAAACCAATGTATATTTAATATGGAATGATTTTGGCGTGTATGCCGGGGATGATATATATCTGACATCAGAAAATGCCAAAACATTGGCCGGTGTATTGAAAAGTGGAGCGAAATTGTTGGCGATCGACGATAAGCTGTTTTATATCAGTTCTGTGGATGTAGATCTGTTTCGTGCGGAGGAATTGGCTGTTATGGGATTGGCGAATGAAAAAGTCATTAAAAATGCGGCCGAATTTGTTGAAAAATGCCAATCTGCAACTGCCGGCGATGTCATTGTTATTGATAGACAGATCAGTACGGAGATCGACAATGCGATCGAATTGGGCAGTGCTATTGAACGAGAATGTAGCTTGCGACTATCGAACAATGCTCAATTGGAGTTCGTGGTGGATAAAGATGTTAATTTGGCGCATAAAAAGTTAGATGTAATCAGCAATCACCTGGGTGATGCCCAAATACAAGTGAAGGTCAAAACAGCGTCATCGGGTAAACCATATATTACCACGTTTAACGATGTTCTGTTTAAAAATGCTATGACAAAAGCGACTTGGGGTAAACAGCAGTATAATGTGACCTTTATAGATGAAGGAAATCAGATAATGAACCCGCGGGTTTGTGGGACACGGGATGTGAATGACCATTGGACCCCTATTACCGATTCGACCTATTTTGCCTCTTGTACGTCCATTGACGTGGGGGTATATGGAGGTATGACCGGAAGCTGGGAAATTTTGATGGAATCGGGTTTTTTAAATGATGTTGGTGTTGAAAATGGTGTCTTTACGGCTCAGTTGGTGTTAAGTCCAACCGAAATGATCGATTTTAATTATCCGATGCCATCCGTTGGTGGGAAATATGTCCATGACAAACCGGATATTTTCTGGTGGCAGGACGCGTATATGCCGGATAAGTTGACTTATATCAGCGTCGGTGAGTGGTTTGATGGCGATGTTTTAAGCGGACAGACCAAAGAGGTAGAAGGATCACCCATCATTTGTTATCTTGGGTTTCCATATAACCCCTTCAGTCTGACTATTCGTGGAGCGGATAATTTGGCATTCTGTTGTCACTATACCCGCTTTTTCCCTTTGATTAGTAGTGATTCTGGCAGTATATATGATCGAGGCAAAGACGCGGTGACGAATTTGAAAAGGACGGCAACGTATACTCAGGATAAAAACCAACTCTATTTCACGACATTATCCGGTGATCCGGTCGAACAGATAGTGGTCTTGAACGGTAGTATGGATCCTAAAAATCATCCTTTCCCGAACATGTTGGGGGCAACTCCAGATTATACAACAACGGATATCCTTTTATTGAATCCTTTGAAAGTGCGCTAAAAATGGTACAATTGCCGGTATTGGGTTATATGGTCGGCCCTCCGAAATAAAGCGGTTACTTGCAAAATAGTCTAACGTTCGTATCTTTGTTGAAAATTAGAGCGAATGCCTGTATTCTTTATAGTTATCCTCGGTTTGTATATTGCCGGGAGTGTTTATATTTTTCTTCGCGGGAGAAAAGCGATTCAGTCACAGTCTGCAGGGGTAAAGGCCTTGTTATCCATCCTGTTCTGGGCGGGTGTGACTACGTTTCCCATCAGTATGTTTTTACGTGAGGCCATTCATTCGTCCTCCTTTTTTCAGTTCTATTATGAAATGGGGTTCGGGTGGCTTGTCTTTACGTTATATCTGGTCTTGCTTTTACTTCTTTTCGATCTTTTGCGCCTTTTCCGATTGCGTTGTCCTTCTTTTGTTTCGTTTTATACCTCATTGGGAATAACATTGGCGGTTTTGTTTTATGGTTACTACAACTATATTCATCCGGATGTGCGGGTGGTTCCTCTGACTATTGATAAACCGTTGGAAGGAGTGGATAAGACCTTGCGTATAGTTGCTTTCAGTGATGTTCATCTCGGGCATGGGACAGGTAAAGCGAAGTTGCGGAAATATGTGGATCTGGTCAATGCCCAACAGGCAGATCTTATCCTGATAGGCGGGGATCTGGTGGATAACAGTCTCGCTCCTTTAGAGGAGCAACGTATGGAAGAAGAATTGGCAACTCTTTATGCACCGTTAGGCGTTTATATGGTGCCAGGAAATCATGATTATTTCGATGGAATCGAAAAAAATATAGAATTCCTCGAACAGACATCCATTGTGCTATTGCGTGACTCGATTGCTGTTCTGCCGAATGGGTTGCAACTTGTAGGAAGAGATGATCGGAGGAACAGAAACCGACACTCTTTGGATGAATTAGTCAAAAAAACAGATCCGGGTAGGCCTGTTATATTGATCGATCATCAACCGTATGAACTGATAGAAACAGAAAAGGCAGGTGTCGATCTGCAATTTAGTGGACATACCCATCGCGGACAAATATGGCCGATCAGTCTGATTGCTGATCAGATGTTTGAAATGAGTTACGGGTATCGAAAAATGGGTGGAAGCCATATTTATGTCTCTTCCGGTTTGTCGCTTTGGGGACCTCCGTTCAGGATCGGAACAGACAGTGAAATCGTGCTTTTTGAACTAACTTTTAAGTAACCACCATGAACGTTTTTCTGCAATCTGTTTTTGCTCAATTATTACTTACTCCTTATATTTTCTGGCGAGGGTGGCAGGCGCTCCCTCCACGTAAGGTCTGGCGTATGCCTTATCTGTTGTTCTTTGTGATTGAGTTATTGATCTTTTTTACCGGTTTTTTCTTTCATAAGGCGTTGCCTGATCAGGTAATGATTCCTATTCTCTATTTTTGCGGGACCTGGTATATTACCTCCATATATCTGACGTTGGCTTTATTTGTCGTTGAATTGTTGCGTGTGTCGGATAAATGGGTGCACTGGATTCCACAACAGATCAAAAAGCATTGGAGAGCAACCAAACTGACTTTTTTTTCTTTAATAACGATCGGGGTGGGGTTGTTGATGGCCTATGCCAATCTGAAAGTCGTTCATCCGGTCGTAAAGCATATTCCTCTGACTATACCTAAAGGGAGTAGTACGCGGGATAATTTGACGGTTGTTATGATGAGCGACCTGCATATCGGTGAAGTTATCGGCAAAAAGATGGTACAAAAATATGTACGTCTGAGTAATGAGCAACATCCTGATATGGTGGTTCTGGTCGGTGATATCATGGATTATGAATCCCGTTTTGCCGAAAAAGAAAAAATCGAAGAAGATATACAGCAATTAGAGGCGCCACTGGGTACATATATCGTTTATGGAAATCATGAATACAGAGCCAATCGTCATGCTAAGGAGCGTTGGTTCCGGAAAACAGGTGCGACATTATTGGTCGACTCAGTCGTGATGCCTGATAGTTCTTTCTATTTGGTGGGACGAGATGATTATATCAATAAGCAACGCAAACCGTTGCGTCATTTGATAAAAGACCTTGATCCGGATAAACCTGTAATAGTCCTTGATCATCAACCTTGGAGTTTTACAGAACAGACCATGAACGGAGTCGATCTGGGATTACACGGACATACGCATTATGGACAGATATGGCCTTATTCGTTATTGTTGAAATTTGTTTATGAATGTCCATACGGCTACTATCGTAAAGGCGATACGCAATTTTACGTCTCATCCGGTATCGGTATTGCCGGCCCTCCTTATCGGGTGGGAACAGATTCAGAACTGGTCGTCCTTCATATCACTTTTAGCGAATAATGCGATTGAAGGTGCCCTTATTCAGTGAGTTGTGGCTCTTCCGGTGTGTCTAATGTGTTATTATATAATGTCCGGTCAGATAAAATTTCGATCGCTTTCTCCAATACAAGGTCATCCTTCAGGCTCTCTATCAATTCCCCTTTTTGATAATAGTAGCGTTTGACTATTTCAGAGGCCAAGACCTTTTTGATCTCTTTTTTGAAACGGTTGAAATCACGATCCAGATCAGGCGTTAACTTGGCTTCTAACGCTTTGATGGTGGTAGAGTCGTTATCCAGGTATCCTTCAAATTCGGCAATATCTTTCAATGTTTTCAGTGCTTTTTCACTTTGGCGGTCATAAGAGAAATTCTTTTCTTTGGCATACATTTTGAATGCTTCGAAATCGTCGTCGGTGACTTCGAATTCTTCGATGGAACCGATTTTTTCATGCTTTTGCGCCCACGCTGTTACAAAATCAAACAAGACATAATCGTTTACCAGATAATACATCAGTGTCGGCATTCTGGGCTCTTCTACTTCAAACTCCGGACGAACACCACCTCCATCTTTCACGGGGCGTCCTTTAGAGGTGTAAAAAACGGTAGTCAGACTATCCGGTATGGCTGCAGCACTTCCGTCGGGATTGCGGTGAGAGTAGTCGATTTGTTGAATGCACCGTCCGCTGGGGATATAATATTTGCTCAATGTAACTTTCAATTTGCCGTCGTAAGGTAAATCCCTGGAGGTTTGTACCAATCCCTTTCCGAACGAACGTTGTCCGACAAGTACGGCTCGGTCTAAATCCTGAAGCGCACCTGCTACAATTTCGGATGCAGAGGCCGATCCGCCATTGACTAACACCGCAAGAGGCATAACCGTATCTAATGGTTCGGCCGATGTGCGGTAGATGCGATCCCATTGTTTGACTTTCCCTTTGGTGGAAATCACTTCACTCCCTTTAGGCACAAACAGTCCGACGATTTGTACGGCCGATTCTAAGACGCCTCCTCCGTTATTACGAAGGTCGAGTACGAGGGATTTGATATTTTTATTCTTTTTAAGATCCTCTACAGCCGCTTTTACTTCCAGTCCGCTTTTGTCGGTAAACCCTTGCAGGTAGATGTATCCGATGCTGTCGTTCTGTACACCATAGTAGGTGATTTGATCCACTTGAATATTTTTACGGATCAGTTCGACTTTACGTGATTTCTTTTCTCCCGGGCGTTGTATGGTTAAGGTCAGTTTGGTGTTGGGCAGACCTTTTAACAACTCGCTCACTTTATCCTGAGTCATACTGGTGACATCTGTCGTGTCAATCGCCAGTATCCGGTCGCCAGCCTTTAAACCGCCTAAGGCTGCCGGCATTCCTTCAAATGGTTCGGCGATGATCACTTCTCCTTCTTTGCGCTGGCGGATATAAGAACCTATTCCTCCATATTCGCCGGTAGTGATCAATTGCAATGATTCCATCTCTTGTTCCGGAATATATTCGGTATATGGGTCAAGGTCTGATAACATGGCATCAATACCTCGGCGTATCATCTTTTCTACTTCGACAGAATCCACATAAAACATCTCCACCTCTTTGACCAGAGCATTGACTATCTCCAGGTTTTTACTGATTTCAAAACGTGTATCATTTTGTGAGAAAGCGGAAAAACCGGTCGTAAAGGAAAAGAGTAGGCAGAAAAATCCAATGACTTTTATTCGTTGAATGAGGTTATGCATAAAATAATCTGGTTGTTTATATCGCAAATGTAGCTAATATTGTAACGGTTATACGAATATCTCTCTGACTTTTAACTTTATTTGTTCCCATTGGAACTCCGGAATTTCAGGGCCTATAACATCGATGACATGCCCTGCCAATAAAGAACCTGTCCGTGCCGATTGCTCCAAGGTGCCTCCCACAGACTGTCCGTAAAGGAAACCTGCTGCAAAATGGTCGCCAGCCCCTGTCGTATCAATCGGTTTTCCCCCTTCGGCTTTGACTCGGATCGTCTCCGCTTTCTTTCGCACGATAGCCCCCTCTTTGCCCAGGGTGACAATGGCGATATCGACAATTTCCGACAACGTTTTTACGGCATCTTCCGCTTGCTGTCCGGTATAGGCTTCCGCTTCGCTTTCGTTGGAGAACAGGATATCGACATAATTAGGAATGATATCTTCCAATAACCTTTTGAAGGATTTGACGATATTAAAATTAGAAAGATCCAACGCCACTTTTAATCCAAGTTTTTTTGCTTTCTGCACGGCTCCTCTAAGCAACGCTTCATTGACGATAAGGTATCCTTCAATATATAAACAGTGGTAATTGGAAAGATCGGCTTCTTTGATCTCCTCGGGTAAGATGGTCGGCCCCGGGCCGAGAAATGTGCCCATAGAGCGTTCGCCATCGGGGGAGATCAGTACCGTACAGCTGCCGGATATCCCGGGCGTTTGGATGAAATAAGGCGTGACACCTGCTTTTCTGACCGCTTGTTCATAATATTCACCAACTTCGTCTGTGCCTATTTTCCCGATGAAACCGGCATTTACGCCAAGATTAGCCAATGCGCGCATGGTGTTACAGGCGGAGCCGCCCGGCGTTTGACTTTTCTGTAAATGTTGTTGTGAGGAGCGGATCGCAATCATCTGTTGTTCGCTGATCATATCCATGGTTCCTTTTTCAAAGCCAATCTCATGGAGAACCTGATCATTTTCAAGTCTTAATAAGACGTCAACCAAAGCATTACCCAAACCAATGATGTTCATACTGTCATTTTTTTTCACAAAGATATTGCATAATTCGAAAATAGCCTGTACTTTTGCAAAGCATTTTTGAAAGAGGTGCTTTTCATAAAATTCTTCCTTAGCTCAGTTGGTTAGAGCATCTGACTGTTAATCAGAGGGTCCTTGGTTCAAGTCCAAGAGGAAGAGCATAAAAAAGGTCGAAGTGTTTGCTTCGACCTTTTTTTTATGTTCAACCCGAAGAACGGTTTAGTTAAAAATATTATTTCTGTATTGTATGGGGGACATCCCTGTATGTTGTTTGAAAAATCGTCCGAAAACCGATTGGTTAATGAAATTCATTTCATGAACGATCTCTTTAATGCTGAGGGAAGTGCTTCTTAAAAGCGCTTTTAACTCGAGCATGACATATTCGGTCAACCACTCTTTTGCGGATCGCCCGGTCACTTCCTTAACCACCATAGTCAGGTATTTAGAGGTGATACATAGTTTATCAGCATAGTATGCAACATCTCGATACTCCCTGTAATTTTCTCCAATCAGACAGAAAAATTTGTAGGTCATATGCTCTTTGTGATTGTTTCCTGTATACTTCGTGGCGGTAGGGTCTTTTCTGAAAAAGCTGTAGACGTCAATTAAAAAAACCTGTAAAGTATGTATGGTCGATTCTCTTCTGAATAATGTCTCTTTAGATTCGGTTTTGTATTCCAGAAATTCACAGAAATGTTCGAAACGCTTGATCTCTTTTTCCGTTAATGTGAAATAATAATGTTGTCTCATGTACAAGAAAAATTGAGGAGAGAGATGTGGTATGCCACTTAGTGTATCGTAGAAGATAGAGGTCGGTATCACGAAAAATGTCATTTTAAAGTCTCTGCTTTTGTTTTCGATAGCTGCCAGTTGGTGCGGAAAGATGACTATTAATTCGTTTTTTACTAATTGGTGTTTATTGTTGAATACCGTAAACTCTGCACTGCCGCTGAGGCAGGTGCCTGCCAGGCAGTTTCTCAGGTAAACGGGCGTTTTGGCAAGGGGGAGATGTTTGATGTCTCTGTAAATAATGAAATCATCGTTCCATGGTTCGGTAGAGAATGATTTTTTGACAATTGAATCATGTTTCATGTAATTACTGTTTGGTCATTATTACTATTTAGTATGCGCATAGGTCATCTTTTAAAACAATTGGTTTATCAATTTGTTTCGTAAAATTATGTGATAAGACGCTCTTGTTCAGTGTTGTCGGCGGATACTCACGTTTCTGTCAACAGCTTTAGTAAGACAAAATTAAACGATCGGCATACTGGTGTTATATCTTACAACAAATTACTTGTGTTAATTGGACGTTTAAAAAGCGATATCACCTATTTCCTTGTTTTGGCATACAAAAGTAAATTATAATTTTTTGCGAAGTGCATTTATTTCTTATTCTGTATATTATTAGAGAAATTTAGCATATTGGTCAAAAATGAAATGTCCTGTTGTTCAGATATATAGTGTGTGATGTGTATTGACTCTATTTGTGATAATTTGTTAGAAAAAAGCTAAAAGAGGTGCCTGTTTTTCTCATTCTGTTGCATCATGCATCTGCAAGCTCTGTCTGTTTTATGCGGTTGCATGAATTTGTTTTTGGGAGAGATTTAATCGTCTACCAACTGTTAGACGATTCGGCCACAGTTGGTAGACGAAAGTGATCCAACTGATAGACGAAAGTGACCCAATTGGTAGACGATTAAACGAAGATGATAAAAACAGTAGCTGATCAGGTTGTTTTTGAAAGCAGATCCGGGCGATTTCTAGAGGGTGTCTGAGTGGTTTTAAATAGTTGAAAAGTCAGAGAAAAGGGGTGAAGTTTAAAAGAATGAGAAGATGTGATCAAAAAATACATTTTTATTCTTTTGATGAAATCGGCTTATTGTTGGCTGTTGAAAACTTTTTGTCATAATTTCGGTTTAAAATTTGGAGGTTAATTCAGTAAATGTGTAATTTTACAGAGTGAAATGATAACATCATTGCTTATCAACGAAGTAGGGCGTCTGATTTTAAGAGAAAGTTTAACTATAAAATGACAAAAACGGAAACATATTATCATATACCTGTTATGCTTCAGGAAAGCATGACGGGTTTGGATATAAATCCGTCGGGGGTGTATGTCGATGTGACTTTCGGAGGAGGAGGACATTCCAGGGAAATTTTGAAATGTTTAGGCAAGGACGGTCGGCTTTTTGGTTTTGATCAGGACAAGGATGCAGAAGCGAATATCCTACAAGATTCTCGTTTTACGTTCGTTCGTAGTAATTTTCGTTATTTGTATCATTTTATGCGTTATCACAATATGGTTGGACGTGTCGACGGATTGTTGGCTGATCTCGGGGTCTCTTCCCATCATTTTGACGAGAAGGAGCGGGGGTTTTCTTTCCGCTTTGAAGGTGTGTTGGATATGCGCATGAACAGCCGCTCCGGAAAAACGGCAGCAGATATCGTGAATAATTATACCGAAGAGAAGCTGGCTGATACCTTTTATCTCTACGGAGAACTGAAGCAGTCCCGTAAATTGGCTGCAGCTATTGTAAAGGCTCGGAAAGAAAAAAAAATTGTTTCTATTGAAGATTTCATAGCGATTATTCAACCGTTTAGCGGAAAAGATAAAGACAAAAAATTCTTAGCGCAAGTTTTTCAAGCGCTTCGTATAGAGACCAATGATGAATTGGGGGCGTTGAAAGAGATGTTGCGACAAACGCTTCGGGTATTGGTTCCCGGAGGCCGGTTGGTGGTGATTACCTATCATTCGTTGGAAGACCGGTTGGTGAAGAACTTTCTGAAAACAGGAAACTTTGAAGGGAAACAGGAGCAGGACTTTTTCGGTAACGTACTTTCTCCTTTCCGGTTGGTCAATAATAAGGTGATTGTCCCGGGGGCTGAAGAGGTCGAGATTAATCCGCGTTCCAGAAGTGCTAAATTACGAATTGCAACGTTTGCCGGAGAATAAGATGACAACGCAAAAGAAAATAAAAAAGAAAAAACGTCCACTCCTATATATTTTAGGGGGAGGAATTCTCAGTGAGGATTTTATCATTAAACATACGCGTATGATCGTATTGATTGTTATCCTTATTTTCTTTTTTATCGGAAACCGTTATACCTGTATGCAAAAATTACGGGAGATAGACCGTTTACAACAACAATTAAGGGATGTGCGTTTTGAAGCGTTATCGATATCCTCTGAATTGACAGGCAACAGTCGGCAATCGCAGATCGAAATGCTTATCGAAGAACAAGGGATTGAGTTGGAAAGTGCAAAAACACCTCCTTATGTAGTCTATAAATGATATATGCCTGAAGAAAATGAGATAAAAGACGTAGAAAATAAAAGTAACCAGATATTGTTCTGTTACTTTGTTGTTGTGGTGCTACTTGGCTTGGTGGCAGTAGGTGTTGTGGTGCGTGCATTTAATACCGCTTTTGTCGAAAAAGAGAAGTGGCTGAAGGTGGCCGAGAGCCAGAAACGTCCGGATCGCCTGGTTCTTCCCGGGCGGGGTAATATCTATTCAGCCGACGGGAAATTAATGGCGACGAGTGTACCACGTTATTATATGTATATCGACTTCAAAGCCGATGGGTTTGCAAAAGATACTTTTCTTCGTTCTAAAACACACGGCATAGATTCGCTGGCCATTTATCTGTCCCGGAAATTAAAAAACCGAACCCCGGCCGGGTATAAAACCCATTTGATGAAAGGGTATAACAACAAAAGCCGGCAATACCCGATCTATGAAGGGAAAGTATCCTATTCCGACTTGAAAGAGATTAAGCAATATCCCTTCCTTCGTTTGAGCCGTTATAAAAGCGGTTTTTACACCAAAGAGATGGTGCAACGGGAAAAACCTTTCGGCACATTGGCCTCACGAACAATTGGCGATATCTACGGTGAAATCGAGAAAGAAGGCATAACAAAAGGGAAAAACGGACTGGAGTTACAGTACGACTCACTCTTGCGAGGACAAGCCGGTTTAAGCGCCGTTAAGCGCGTAGGTGGTGGATGGACCAATGTGGTAGAGATCGAACCGGTAGACGGGATGGATATTCATACGACTATTGATATCAATATTCAGGATATTACCGAAAAATCGCTTTTGGATATGTTGAAATCGATAGATGCAGAGTCGGGAACAGCAGTTGTCATGGAGGTGAAAACCGGAGAAATAAAAGGCATTACCAATATGGCACGTATCCGACCTGGCGTTTATGCGGAGACTAAAAATCATGCGGTTGCCGATGAGACAGAACCGGGTTCGACCTTTAAAGTGGCAGCGATAATGGTCGCTTTGGAAGATGGAGTCTGTGAACCCGGAGATACGGTCGATACCGGCAATGGGGTGTATATGTATAAAGGTGCCCGAATGACCGATCATAATAACCATCGGGGAGGGTATGGGAAGTTAACCGTCGAACAATCGATCTGGAATTCATCAAATATAGGGGTCGCTAAAACGATCTTGAAAGGTTACGCGAATAATCCGACCAAATTTGTAGAAGGGTTGTACCGGATAGGGATGAATGCGGATCTGAATCTGGAGATTCCGGGATCAGGACGTGCAAAAATCCGTATGCCCAATGACTCTGTTTTGTATTGGTCGAAAACGACATTGCCTTGGATGTCTTTTGGTTATGAGACACAAATACCCCCTATTTACACATTGACCTTTTTCAATGCAATAGCCAACAATGGAAAAATGGTGCGCCCGATGTTTACCCGTGAGATTAAACAAAACGGAAAAACAGTCAAATCTTTTTCGACAGAGGTCGTTAAATCGTCTATCTGTTCCAAACGCACATTGGATATGGTGAAAAGTATGTTGGTAGGTGTGGTCAAAGAGGGCACAGGAAAAGCGGTCGACTCGGAGATTATTCCGATTGCCGGAAAGACAGGAACGGCACAGATTGCCAGTGGTGGTGTTTACCGTACAAGCGGACACCAGGTCTCTTTCTGTGGGTATTTTCCTGCTGACAATCCGGATTATTCATGTATTGTTGTGATTCGCCGTCCGCATGGCACCCCTTCCGGAGGATTAATGTCGGGGGCAGTCGTCCGGTCTATTGCCGAAAAAATATATGCAAATAATATGGCTTTTGATATTCGGGATGTTCAACCTGATTCACTTTTGGTTAAAATGCCGCCTGTCAAGGGAGGACCAGCTAAGAGTGTAGAAAAGGCATTGGACAAATTCGATGTAAAAATGCAAAAAGACAGTCTTGACACTGAATGGACAACCGCTTATACTGATAAAGAGCATGAAAAAATAGTATTAAAAGATCTGGTTATCCATGAAGGATTGGTTCCTCGTGTGATCGGTATGGGTGCAAAAGATGCGGTCTATCTGCTTGAACAGGCTGGACTGCAGGTCGCTCTGTCGGGATCGGGTCGTGTGATCTCTCAAAGTATACAATCGGGCCAACGGGTATCGAAAGGGCAGACTGTTTTATTAACATTGAAGTAAATGATGGAACTAAAAACATTAATAGAGGTATTAGACAAACCGTTCCTTTCGGATACAAAATCCGTCGAGATTGCAGATATTCAGTCTGATTCACGCAAAGTCGGAAAAGGAACTTTGTTTGTCGCTGTTAAAGGCGTCTCCGTTGACGGGCATGATTTTATTGAACAAGCGATCCGTCAGGGTGCTCTTGCTGTTATCTGTGAAGAGATACCTGTACTTCCTATTGAAATACAAGAGATAAAACCTGTTTTTATTCAGGTGAAAGATAGTGCTGATGCGCTGGGCAAAGTGGCTTCGCAATGGTATGATAATCCGTCGAACCAATTAGTCGTAGTCGGTGTGACTGGTACGAACGGTAAAACAACGATTGCCACCCTGTTATATGAGATGTTCCATCTGATGGGGCATAAAGTCGGTTTGCTTTCGACGGTCTGCAATTTTATCGATGAAGAGATGATTCCTTCTACACATACGACTCCGGATGCGCTGACGATACAGGCATTATTTGCCCGAATGGTTCAAGCCGGATGTACGTATGCCTTTATGGAAGTCAGTTCGCATGCCATCGATCAGAAACGAATCAGCGGGATCACTTTTAAGGGAGGTATTTTTACGAATCTGACCCGTGATCATCTCGACTATCACCAAAGTGTAGACAATTATCTGAAAGCGAAAAAGAAGTTTTTCGATGAACTACCTATTACCGCTTTTGCCCTGACCAATATGGATGATAAATCAGGATTGGTGATGCTTCAGAATACAAAGGCGCAAAAGCTGACTTATTCGCTTCAAACATTGGCTGATTTCAAAGGGAAAATATTGGAATCACATTTTGAAGGAACCGAATTGGTGATTAACGGAAAAGAAGTAGCTGTGCCTTTCGTCGGACATTTCAATGTCTATAATCTATTGGCGGTCTATGGGACGGCTGTTAGCCTGGGGAAAAAGCCGGAAGAGGTTTTACTCGTTTTATCTGCTCTTCATCCTGTTGCAGGACGGTTTGAGACAATCCCTTCGCCATTAGGATATACAGCCATTGTGGATTATGCACATACGCCGGATGCACTAACCAATGTATTGAATGGTATCCGTGAAGTACTGACTGGCAGCGGACGGATTATAACTGTTGTCGGAGCAGGAGGAAACAGAGATAAAGGAAAACGTCCGTTGATGGCTAAAGAAGCAACCAAATGGAGCGATCAGGTGATATTGACCTCTGACAATCCTCGGATGGAAGACCCGGATGAAATCATTCGTGATATGGTGGCTGGTCTTAAGCCTGGAGATATGGAACGTACACTTTGTATCACCGACCGTATTCAGGCCATCAAGACGGCTACTATGTTGGCTCGCAAAGGCGATGTGATCCTGGTCGCAGGTAAAGGGCATGAAGATTATCAGGAGATCAAAGGTGTAAAACATCATTTTGACGACCGGGAGAAATTACGTGAAATATTTGCATCACAACAATCATAGGCTATGTTATATTATCTTTTCAATTATCTGGATCAATTGGATTTTCCCGGGGCGGGGATGTTTAAGTACGTTTCTTTCCGTTCGGGTTTAGCCTTGATTTTATCGCTGTTTATTTCTACGACGATCGGAAAACGTATCATTGACAAACTGCAACTCATGCAGGTGGGAGAGATTGTTCGCAATCTCGGACTGGAAGGGCAAATGAGTAAAAAAGGTACGCCGACGATGGGTGGGATTATTATTATCATTGCCATACTGATTCCTACTCTGCTCTGTACAAGGTTAAACAATATCTATATCATTCTGATGATTGTGACCACATTGTGGTTGGGGTGTATCGGTTTTGCCGATGACTACATCAAAGTATTCAAGAAAAACAAAGAGGGATTACGCGGACGTTTCAAAATTATCGGCCAAGTCGGATTAGGACTGATCGTTGGCGTGGTTTTATTTGCCAGTCCGGATGTGTTGATTCGTGAGAATATAGAAGTATTGGATGCACAGGATAATATTGAAGCGGTACGATTCCAGATGGATGAAACCAAGTCGACCAAGACAACAATTCCTTTTTTGAAAAACAACAACTTTGATTATGCCAGTCTGGTGAGTTGGGCAGGTGATTATAAGGAGGAAGCAGCATGGATTGCGTTTGTATTGATGGTTATTTTTGTTGTGACAGCCGTCTCTAACGGGGCGAACCTGACAGACGGTTTGGATGGACTGGCGGCAGGCAGTTCGGCTATTATCGGGATTGCATTGGGGATATTGGCGTATATGTCGTCGCACGTTCAGTTTGCCTCTTTCCTGAATATCATGTTTATTCCCGGAGCAGAAGAACTGGTGATATTCTCCGCTGCGTTTATTGGTGCAACAATCGGTTTTCTGTGGTATAATTCGTATCCGGCTCAGGTTTTTATGGGCGATACCGGTAGTCTGACCTTAGGGGGAATCATTGCTGTGTTTGCGATTATTATCCGGAAAGAGTTATTAATTCCGATTTTATGCGGGATCTTTCTGGCGGAGAGTCTGTCGGTCATGCTCCAAGTATTTTATTTTAAATACACCAAAAAGAAATATGGTGAAGGACGGCGCATCTTTAAAATGACCCCTCTTCATCACCACTTCCAGAAAGCAGGAAATGCCGGGATTGCGGCTAAAATACAAAAGCCTTATCTCATTATTCCTGAATCAAAGATTGTTGTTCGTTTCTGGTTGGTCGGTATTATACTCGCAGTAATCACCATTGTTACGTTGAAAATGAGATAAATGCAAAAAAGAGTGGTCATATTAGGAGCCGGAGAAAGCGGAACAGGAGCTGCCATTCTGGCGAAAGCGCAACAACAGGACGTTTTTGTGTCTGATTTCTCATCCATTCTTCCTCAATACAAGAAGGCGTTGGATCTGCGAGGTATTCCCTGGGAAGAGGGAACGCATACCGAAGCGCTTATCCTGAATGCCGATGAGGTGGTAAAGAGTCCGGGTATACCGGATAAGGCACCTATTATACAACAACTTATTTCTAAGAAAGTACCGATTATCTCCGAGATAGAGTTTGCGGGAAGGTATACCTCTTCTAAGATGATTTGTATCACCGGCAGCAACGGTAAAACAACAACAACATCTCTGCTTTATCATATACTGAGAGAGGCAGGGCTTGATGTCGGGCTGGCCGGTAATATCGGGAAAAGTCTGGCCTGGCAGGTGGCGGAAGAACCACATGGTATATATGTGATCGAATTAAGCAGCTTTCAGCTGGATAACATGTATGATTTCAGAGCCCATATTGCCATTTTACTCAATATCACTCCTGATCATCTGGATCGATATGATAACTGTATGCAAAATTATATCCATTCGAAATTCAGAATCATACAAAATCAAACACCGGAAGATGCCTTTATTTTCTGGAATGACGATCCGATTATAATGCAAGAGGTTCATAAACTTAAACCTCAGGCAACTCTTTATCCTTTTGCTCAAAAGAGGGCAAACGGAGTAAAAGGATATATCGATAACAAACAAATCCTCTTAGAAACTACAAACGGGACTTTTACGATGGAACAAGATTTATTAGCTTTAACAGGAACGCACAATCTGTATAACTCGCTGGCATCAGGCATTGCGGCTAAGGTGTTGGATATACAGGATGAAAAAATTCGTGCTTCGTTAAGTGATTTTATTGGCGTGGAACATCGGCTTGAAAAAGTCGTAAGAGTACGTGGGGTAGATTATATCAATGACTCGAAAGCCACCAATGTAAACTCTTGTTGGTATGCCCTAGAAAGTATATCCACAAAAATCGTTCTGATTCTTGGGGGAACGGATAAAGGGAATGATTATACAGAAATTGAAGAATCAGTAAAGAATAAGGTGCGTGCCCTTATTTTTCTTGGGAAAGACAATAGTAAGTTACACGCTTTTTTTGATGGGAAAATGGATCAGATAGAAGATGCACATTCTATGGAAGAGGCGGTAAACAAGGCATACAAACTAGCACAGAAAGGTGATACGGTTTTACTATCCCCGTGTTGTGCCAGTTTCGATCTGTTTAAAAATTATGAAGACAGAGGAGATCAATTTAAAATGTATGCGCGAAACCTGTAGATAATGATGAATGTTTAATGATGAATTGAATGACTTGAATAATTAATCATTCACAATTAATAATTAGCAAAATGGACTTGGCAAGTAAACTGTTTAAAGGAGACCGGGTGATATGGATCATATTTATGTTCCTGTGTCTGATTTCTGTGATTGAGGTCTTTAGTGCGACCAGTACCATCGCCTATAAAAATGCAAACCATTGGGCACCGATTGTTCGTCATGCGACATTTTTACTGGGAGGTTTTGTTCTGGTGTTACTTTTGCACAATATCCCGTCCAGGTTCTTTCCTGTTTTTATACTTCTACTTCCTTTATCGATATTGATGTTGATACTCACTCCTTTTATCGGTGTTAGTGCGAATGATGCACATCGCTGGCTGGAGATATTCGGGATCACTTTTCAACCTTCGGAATTTGGCAAACTAGCTTGTATCGTATATGTTGCCTTTCTGTTAAGTCGGAAAGGACGGTTTTCAGATGCACAGATATTCAAATATATACTGATTGGTGTGGGGTTAACCTGTGCGCTTATACTTCCGGAGAACTTTTCAACAGCAGTCATGCTTTTCGGGGTCTGTTTTTTGATGATGTTTATCGGGCAGTTACCGCTTTTGAAGTTAACAAAACTGGCTGCTGTCTTGATCCTTGCAGTTTTTTTACTTTTTGCCGGATTATTATTTTTACCGAACGACGTATTAAAATATATTCCTCGTGCCCTGACATGGAAAGAGCGTCTCGTTGATTTTATGCATAAAGATAAAACAGCCGATGCCAGTACCTATGTGATTACTGATGATAATTATCAGGTATCTCATGCCAAAATAGCAATCGCCCGTGGCGGTTTGATCGGTCAAATGCCTGGGCATGGGCAGCAACGCGATTTCCTGCCACAGGCATATTCCGATTTTATTTATGCCATTATTATCGAAGAAATGGGGTTTATCGGAGGAATTGTTGTCTTGTTATTGTATGTGATGTTGCTTGTACGTGTAGGTATGATTGCCCGCCGTTGTGAACGGCTGTTTCCTAAATATCTGGTATTGGGCTGTGGTCTTCTGATCGTAGTCCAGGCATTTGCCAACATGGCTGTTGCTGTCGATCTGATCCCTGTAACGGGGCAGCCGATGCCTTTAGTCAGCCGGGGAGGGACGTCTACTATGATATCCTGTATCTATTTTGGCATTATATTAAGTGTCAGTCGCTTTGGAGCGGGTATCGGAAATGAAGAGGAACCTGATGAAGAAATGGAAGAGGTGCTCCCTGATAACGCATTCGAATCGATGGACGTTGAAACAATAAGAGAAAGCAGTATATGAAAAAATATCGCATGATCATCAGTGGAGGTGGTACGGGAGGACATATATTCCCGGCTATCGCTATAGCCAATACATTCAAAGAGTGGTTCCCCGATGCGGAGATCTTGTTTGTCGGAGCCGAAGACCGGATGGAGATGGAACGGGTTCCTGCAGCAGGATATGATATTATAGGTTTACCTATCAGTGGGTTTAATCGTCAACATATACTCAAAAATATCAAAGTTGGGACACAGTTGATCAAGAGTCTCCGACTGGCAAAAAAGACGATTAAATCGTTTAAACCGGATATTGCGGTAGGGGTTGGCGGATATGCAAGTGGCCCGACGTTATGGATGGCTGCAGCAGCTGGTATTCCCACATTGATCCAAGAACAGAACTCCTATGCGGGAATTACCAACAAACTATTAGCTAAAAAAGCGCATAGAATTTGTGTTGCCTATGAAGGAATGGAACGTTTTTTTCCAAAGGATAAGATTGTTATTACCGGTAATCCTGTTCGTAAAGATTTGGAGCAGATGATCGAAAATCGGGCAGAAGCACTGAATTATTTTGGATTCTCTTCCAACAAAAAAACATTACTGGTGGTCGGTGGTAGTTTGGGAGCACGGACAATTAATAAGAGCATACAAAAGGGACTGGAGCAAATTGTAGGGGCAGGTATTCAATTGATCTGGCAAACCGGACGATACTATTTTGAAGAGGCTCAGAACGCATTAAAAGAGAATAATTCAACGGCTGTTTGGTGTTCTGATTTTATTTCACGCATGGACTATGCGTATGCTGCGGCAGATTTAGTTGTTTCCCGTGCCGGTGCAGGATCTATATCCGAATTATGTCTGTTGAAAAAACCGGTTATTTTAGTCCCTTCACCCAATGTGTCGGAAGATCATCAGACAAAAAACGCATTAGCACTCGTTCATAAAGATGCGGCATTGATGATACCGGATAAGGGCGCAGAGAAACATTTGGTTGCAACAGCGTTGAACGTCATTGAAAACAACAAAAGACTCGATCTGTTAAGCCGGAATGTGTATCTACTGGCACACAAAGCGAGTGCAGAGCGAATAGTGGATGAAATCGTACAGCTTATCAAAAAATAAAATGACTATAAACAATATAAAATCCATTTATTTTATCGGAGCGGGAGGTATCGGCATGAGCGCTCTTATCCGTTATTTCCTTTCAAAAGGGGTACGGGTGGCTGGTTACGACCGGACATCCTCTGATCTTACCGAACAGCTAAATCGCGAAGGAGCGGAGATTCATTATACCGATGATGTCTCTCTTATTCCGGATTATTGCAGATCTATAAGAGATACTCAGGTGGTATATACTCCGGCTGTACCCGATTCACTGTCTGAATTGTGTTGGTTCAGATCCAATGGATTTGATCTGTTAAAGCGTTCACAGTTATTGGGTGAAATAACCAATCATTCCCGTGCATTATGTATTGCCGGTACACATGGAAAAACAACGACATCTTCCATGGTTGCCCATTTGTTGAAACAATCGCATGTGGATTGTAGCGCTTTTCTCGGAGGGATATTAAAAAATTACGGCAGCAACTTATTGCTTTCATCAACGAGTGATTTCACCGTAGTGGAAGCGGATGAATATGATCGTTCCTTCCACTGGCTTTCTCCTTATATGGCGGTTATTACCTCTGTAGATCCCGATCATCTGGATATTTATGGAACACCGGAAGCCTATCTGGAGAGTTTTGCGCATTTCACCTCGTTAATACGTCCGGGAGGATGCCTTGTGATGAAAAAAGGCCTTTCGTGTACTCCCCGGTTGCAGCAGGATGTACGTCTTTATACCTATTCGTCCGAAGAAGGCGGTGATTTTCATGCGGAGAATATACGAATAGGGGATGGGCATATCTTTTTTGATTTTGTAGGTCCTGATATATACATTCAAGATATAGAGTTAGGTGTTCCTGTTAAAGTGAATATAGAGAATGGAGTTGCTGCTATTGCATTAGCCTGGCTGAATGGCGTCTCTTCCGAAGAGATCAAAAAAGGGATGGGTTCTTTTGCCGGCCCGGCTCGTCGGTTTGATTTTCTGTTGAAAGAAAAGGATATTGTATTGATTGATGACTATGCACATCATCCTGCAGAACTGGCTGCAAGTATCCTTTCCGTAAAAGCGTTGTATCCGACCAGCAAAGTAACAGGTGTTTTTCAGCCGCATCTTTATACAAGAACTCGCGATTTTGCAAATGATTTTGCTAAAAGTTTATCTTTGTTGGACGAATTGATCTTGTTGGATATCTATCCAGCCAGGGAAGAACCGATTCCAGGGGTCTCCTCGCAAATAATATTCGACCAGGTCGACTTAAATGCCAAAAGAATGGTTTCGAAGGAGGCGTTACCGAAAATTATGGCTACTGGTGATTACGAAGTAGTCCTGATGCTTGGAGCCGGTGATATTGACAGGTTATTGGAACCAGTCAGGCTGGCGCTGAAAGAAAGAAGTAGTCATTGATACCATAAATGAATTGAAAAGTGATTAAAGTATTGTCTATATTATCTGCGTGTGTGTTGATCTGTTATCTCACATTTACCTTTGTGTTTTTCAAAAACACGAAAGTGGATAATTTATGCAATGGACTGGAGATTATAGTAAAAGATAGCCTCGACAAACACTTTGTTACCGAGAATGACCTATTGGCGATTTTAAAACGCGCCAATTTGAATCCGATCGATCAAAAGATGCGGACAATTAATACAGACAAAATTGAAGCAGAGTTACTCAAGAATGAGATGATCGCCGGTATAGAAGTGTTTAAAACTCCATCCGGAAAAATAAAACTTGAAGTTACACAAAAAATACCTATCTTGCGGATAATTAGCACGAAAGGGAATTATTATATCGACAATTTGGGGCGTACAATGCCGACGAGTTTACGATATGCTGCACATGTTCCTGTGGCAAGTGGTCATATTGAAAAGGAGTATGCAGTAAACGAGTTATACAAATTTGCATTATTTTTGCAAAAGAACGAATTCTGGGACAACCAGATCGAGCAAATATACATTAATTCAAAGAACGAGGTAGAGCTCATCCCTAAAGTGGGGAATCACCGAATATTAATGGGTACTTTGCAGGATTATGAAGAAAAGCTGGATCATCTGACACTTTTCTATAAGCAGGTAATACCTAAAAAAGGTTGGGACAAATACAATACGATTAATTTAAAATATAGCGGTCAGATCGTTTGTACGATAAATTAAATAATATGGCAATCACAGACTTCATAGCAGCGGTTGATCTGGGCACTTCGCATATAGTAGGAGTAGTTGGAAAGAAAAATGCGAATGGCACACTTTCGATCCTGGCATCAGAAAAAGAAAAATCCGGTTCATGTATCCGTAGAGGATGTGTAAATAACATTGAAGAAACAGCCAGTAAGATCAAACGTCTTAAGCTTAAGCTGGAAAATAAACTCAATGGAGCGGAAATCGGTAAAATATATGTTGGAATTGGCGGACAGTCGTTACATACGATTGATTATACCGCCTCCAAAGTTTTAGGAACCGACGGTGTTGTTACTCAGGCCGAAATTGAATTATTGTATCAGGAAAGCCGAAACTGCCGGCTCGAAAATCTGGATGTCTTAGCTGCCGTATCACCCTCTTTTTATTTAGATGACAGGCTTGAACAGCATCCTATTGGAACTCCGGCCAACCGGATAGAAGGCCGTTATAAACTGATCGTAGGCCGCCAGTCTTTACGCAAGTACATCACGAAGAGTATTGCAGAAAAAGCGAGAGTCGATGTTGCCGGTATGATTGTATCCCCTCTGGCTTTAGCTGATATTGTATTGACTGAGGATGAAAAAGATTTAGGCTGTGCCCTGATCGGTTTTGGGGCAGGTGTGACTACCTTAACCATTTATAAAGGAGGTAAATTGATCGATCTCTCTGTTATACCATTAGGCAGTCATCTGATCACAAGGGATATTACCAATCTGCATATCGTAGAGACGGAGGCTGAGCAGATCAAATTAACGTATGGAAGTGCATTGTTTGAGAAAAATGATGATACGATCATTCAGGTTAGTTCTGCCGACGGCATCGGACTTCGTGAAATCAAACAGTTGGAATTAAACTATATCGTTGAGGCTCGGACAAGAGAGATTCTGGAAAATGTATATGCTCGGATTGAAGAGACAGGACTTGTCAAAAACTTAGGAGGAGGTGTTATAATCACAGGAGGAGGAGCCTCTTTGAAGAATCTGGTAACAGCTGTTCGTGGGCGGATGGATATGGATGTGCGTCATGCACTAATAAAAAAAGAGTTAGTTGTTGATGATGAAGAGGATATCGCCAATAACCCGCAATATGCGACAGTGATCGGCCTATTGATGAAAGGAACGGTCAATTGTGCCGCTTCCGTTACTTCAACTCCAAAAGTCCCCAAGAAAGAGCCGAAAGAGACTCAGACAGAGCAAACGACAGCGCAGGAAGAGGTCAAAGGAGAGGCTAAATCACCAGTAGCCCAACAACAGCTGGTACAGAAAAAAGTGGAAAAAGAACCGGTTCCTGTCAAAAAGAAAAAAAAGCCTATCTCCCAATTATTAGGAGATTGGACTCGTACTCTTTTTGACGACGAATATAGTTCGCAGGAAGAAGAGCAGAGAAAAAAAGAAGAAGAACTAAAACGTAAAGCGGAAGGCAATGGATGATTCAACATTAGATTTCAATTTTCCGACCGATGATGTACACAAAATAATCAAAGTGATCGGTGTTGGTGGTGGTGGTGGAAATGCTGTCACCCACATGTATAAAGAGGGTATTCATGATGTGACCTTTTTATTGTGCAACACTGATAATCAGGCTTTGAAGCGCTCTGATGTGCCGACTAAATTGTCGTTAGGGCGCGAGATCACCCAAGGATTGGGAGCAGGAAATAAACCTGAAATAGCGAGGTTGGCTGCCGAAGAGAGTGTAGATGAAATCCGTAATATGCTGAGTGATGGCACTAAAATGGTATTTATCACTGCAGGAATGGGGGGAGGGACCGGCACAGGTGCTGCTCCGGTTATTGCCCGGATCTCTAAAGAGATGGGTATTCTAACCGTAGGTATTGTCACCATTCCTTTTATTTTCGAAGGAATACCTAAAATCATTCAGGCATTGAATGGTGTAGAAGAGATCGCCCAGAATGTAGATGCCCTATTGGTGATTAATAATGAACGTCTGCGGGAAATCTATGCCGATTTGACCCTTAAGAATGCTTTTGGGAAAGCCGATGATACATTGGCTAATGCCGCAAAAAGTATAGCAGAGATCGTTACCGTTACCGGTCATATAAACCTCGACTTTGCCGATGTCAATACGACCATGAAAGATGGAGGTGTTGCACTGATGAGTAACGGATACGGGGAAGGAGAAGGACGTGTTCATCAAGCCTTCAAAGAAGCGTTGAAATCACCATTATTAAGCAATAATGATGTGAAGAATGCCCGCAAAATTCTGTTCAATGTCTATTTTAGCGAAGAGGATGAATTGCGTATGGATGAAATGAATGGTATTCATGACTTTATGTCGGGATTCAATCGGGATATTGAAGTGATCTGGGGTACAGCCGTAGACAATACGCTGGGAAAAAAGATCAAGATCACCTTATTGGCCACAGGATTTACCATCGATCATATTCCTCAGATTGCAGAAAAGCATCGAAAAGACCAGGTAAACATGACCGAAGAAGAGCGTCGTCAGGAAGAAGAGCGTCAATTAAAAGAACAGCGTGAACGCGACCTCTATGGCAAATATTATGGCAGTTATGTCTACCAGAATGGAACACTTGGAACGCCTGTAGATATCGTTGTGCTCTCACGCGAAGAACTTGATGATGACTATCTCATCGGTTTACTGGAGGATCATCCGACCTATAACCGTGAACCCCGCCTCATCACAGAGGCTCGGGCGAAAGCATTTACAGAAGAGTCGTCTTCCCCTATACCGATTGTCAAGCCGCATGATAATACCTCATTAGGCGGAAAACCGAAAATTAGTTTCCGCGATAACAATCCAAAATAAAACAGAACATATATGGGATTATTTGAACAAATCAGTGATGACATTAAAGCTGCCATGTTAGCTAAAGATAAAATACGCCTTCAAGCTTTGCGCGGTGTAAAAAAAGAATTTCTGGAAGCAAAAACAGCTAAAGGGGGTGATGGCGAACTAACGGATGAAGCCGCCACTAAAATTCTCCAGAAAATGATTAAACAACGCAAAGATAGTGCTGTTATTTATACCGATCAGGGGCGTCCTGAACTGGCAGAAGGAGAGATCGCCGAAGCATCTGTGATTGAAAATTATCTTCCAAAACAATTATCTTTGGAGGAGTTGGAAATTGAATTAAAGAAGATCATCGAACAGGTTGGTGCCACCGGCCCTCAAGATATGGGAAAAGTGATGGGAACTGCGACTAAAGCACTCGCAGGAAAGACCGAGGGGCGTTTGATTTCTGAAACCGTAAAGCGCTTGTTGGCATAATGTGTATGCAGAGATAATATTGGTTCAGAGATGAATTCAAGTCAATTTTAGATTCATTCTTCTTTTGTTGAGAAAGCAAAAAACAGTAGAAATAAAATGATTCGTTGACGAATCTGTTTGTATAGAAAAAAGAAAAGGGATACTGTTTAAATAGTATCCCTTTTCTTTATAATTTCGTAAAATTAGCGTATCTCTTACTTAATTTGATCATTCAGTTCAGAGCCAGCTTTGAATTTCACTGCTTTGCGTGCCGGGATATCGATCGGCTGCTTTGTTTTAGGGTTCACACCTTTACGTGCTGATTTTTCTGCGATAGAGAAAGAACCGAAACCTAACAAGGCAACTTTTCCACCTGCTTTCAACTCATTAGAAACTGTGTCGATAAAAGCGTCAACAGCTTTTTTTGCATCGACTTTGCTTAAACCTGACTTCTCAGATACTGCATTGATAAATTCTGTTTTGTTCATGATAGATTGATAATTATAATTAAACAATTCTTGTGATAGCCTTAAGTTGGCATCAAATGTAGTTTTATTTTAATATATCACAAAAAAAATCACTTGTTTTTTTGCTGTTTCTCTATGATTTACGCCAAAAACAGGGAAAACTTTCAAAATATATTTACCTTTGTGTTAAATACGATGTTGAAATATGATGAATCAAAATAGCGGAGGATTCCTTAGTTCCATCCCTCCTGTAACAAAAAATCTTATTATCATAAACCTGCTGTTCTGGGTAGCCACTCTTGCGTTGCCTAAGGTGGGGATTAACCTGATTGAATTGCTGGGACTTCATTTCCCGGGGGCGACCGATTTTAAATTTTATCAGATCATCTCCTACATGTTCATGCATGATACACGCTCTTTTACGCATGTATTTTTCAATATGTTTGCTGTGTATATGTTCGGACGGGTATTGGAGAATGTGTGGGGGCCTAAGCGATTCCTGACATTTTATTTTGTGACCGGGATCGGAGCCGGACTGATGCAGGAGTTGGTTTGGTTTTTCGAACTGCGCGAGGTATTGGCGGGTAGTTATGAGATGATTAACTTGAATGGCGTAGAACTCATTACAAAAAGCGAATACCTGAACTTCTTTGTTACGGTAGGTGCATCCGGAGCCGTTTTCGGCATTCTGATGGCTTTTGGTGTTATGTTTCCTAATATCCCTCTGTATGTCATGTTTATTCCCGTTCCGATTAAAGCAAAATATTTTGTGATTGGGTATGGGTTGATAGAGCTCTTTATGGGTGTTGCCAATTTCCAAGGCGACTCGGTGGCTCACTTCGCTCACTTAGGTGGTATGTTGTTCGGTTATATATTATTACGGTATTGGAAGAAAAAAGATGGACGCTATTTTTTCTAATTTAAAACGAACATTTCGTTCGGGGAATATCTTAACTAAACTGATCTATATTAATGTTGGGATATTTGTTATCATCCGGTTGACGGCCGTATTATTCCTTCTGTTCAATATCCGGGATTTCTCTCTTTTAACCTGGTTGCAGATGCCTTCCGATCCGCAGCAACTGTTTTATCATCCTTGGACCGTCGTAACCTATATGTTTAGTCATTATGACTTCTTACATATCCTCTTTAACCTCTTGTGGCTGTATTGGTTCGGCGGAATATTTCTTCTGTTTTTTAACGAGCGGCAATTAGGAGGTCTGTATGTTCTGGGCGGTATAGCCGGAGCAATCCTGTTTATGCTGGCCTATAATATATTCCCCTATTTCCAGGAAATAGCCTCGTCGAGTTATCTGATCGGCGCTTCGGCTTCTGTTATGGCCATTGTTTTTGCAGTCTCTTTCTACCGGAAGGAGTATGAGATCAATCTTTTTTTAATCGGGCGAATCAAGCTGATCTATCTGGCTCTTTTTTCATTGTTGCTTGATTTATTGGCAATGACATCCACCAATGCAGGGGGGCATATTGCCCATATCGGAGGTGCATTATTAGGTATCTGGTTTGCTGCACGCATGCAAAAAGGGAAAGATCTGACGGCTCCGATGAATCGGATCATCGACTGGTTTGTCAATTTAGGAAAGCCACGTAAACCTAAAATGCATGTCACCTATAAACGCCCCGAAACCGATCAGGCGTATCATGCACGTAAAAATCAGGAAAATGCAGATCTGGACGCCATTCTGGATAAACTCAAACGTTCAGGATATGAGAGTCTGTCTGGTGAAGAGAAGAAAAGGCTGTTTGATGCGAGTAAAAAATAGCAGAGATGTGGTATGAAAACTTTAAAGGCATTGCTTCGCATACTATTTGTTGCAACACACCTTTTAGTGATTGTGTTGTTTTTACTTGCCGCTTATTCGGATAAGATCTCTCCGGAGAAAAGTATGTTTATGGCTTTTGTCGGTTTGGCTTTCCCGATTTTAGGGGTGCTGAATGGTTGTTTCTCGATGGTTTGGCTCTTTGTGAAACGATGGAACTATTTTCTGGTCGGTTTAGTCTCTTTTTTCCTCTGTTGGGGAGCCGTCGGGCGTTATTTTCCTTTTCACGCTACCGCAGAAATTCCGGAAGAAAACACTTTGAAAATCCTTACATATAATGTAATGGCTTTTGGGAATAAAGCCCATACCGCCCAAGAACCCAATAAAATTGTTGAATATATCGCATCGTCTGATGCTGATATTGTATGTCTGCAGGAATATGCGGTGGTTCGATCCGGAAGAGGATTGACCTCCGAAAGTCTGTTCAAAGCGTTGAAGATGTATCCTTTCCGATCTGTTATCCGTATCAATCAACGAGGTGCTCAAACGAACGGATTAGCCGTATTCTCCAAATACCCGATCAGTAATTCCAAAAAGATCAATTATGAAAGCAATTACAACGGATCGTCTGTCCATGAAATCAATGTCAACGGGAAGAAACTGATTCTGATCAACAACCATCTGGAATCCTTTAAGTTAACGTCTAAAGACAAGAGTCAGTATGCGAGTGTTTTCCGTAATTTAGACTCGGAAAGCTTAGGTGAATTGCGTGGTCCTATTCTTCATAAATTGAGTGATGCTTTCAGGATACGGGCTAAACAGGCCGAAGCTGTTGCCCAAAAAATAGAAAATACCAAAGGAGATTATATGCTTGTGTGTGGCGACTTCAATGATACGCCTATCTCTTATACCCATCATGTGATTCAGGGCGATTTGATCGATGCTTTTGCCGCTTCGGGTCGTGGAATGGGTGCGACTTATAATCAGAATTTTTTCTGGTTCAGGATAGATAATATTTTACATTCGTCCAACATGCAATCGTTCAATTGTAAAGTAGACAAAGTAAAATACTCCGACCATTACCCGGTATGGTGTTATCTGCAATTGCAATAAAAACAGATTTTTTGTCTTACACTGAAAAAGGTTGACACTTTTTTGCCACATAAATAACAAATAATTTATGTCAAAAAAGAAACATCGTATGTACAGCGAAACTTT
>NZ_JARXWG010000036.1 GCF_029893105.1 Parabacteroides sp. PF5-9
AATCTACCAAAAACGGCCTGAAAATGAATAGAATCTACAACTCATTCAAGTTGTAAATCCTAACTTTTACAAGTTGTGATTACAATTTTCAAGTATTTTCTTCTGCAAGTGGAAAAGTCAAAATTTGGAAGAAGTATTCGTCCGACAATTGTCAAACGATTATTACACAATTGTGAAACGATCGTTTGATAGCTGTGAAACGATCGTTTGATAATTATCGAATGAATCTCTATTCCGCATCTTCGGGAAAAAGGACGGAGTCAATTCTGACGGTTCACTATATATACATTCCGATTCCTATATATGTACGCGATTTTTTATCCACCACTTTCGCCGTATTTACTAAGTAATCTCTATATTTGTGGATTAGAACCGACAAGCAGGAACTATCCCTTGTCTTTAATGCAAAAAGTATGAGAAGAATACTTATCCCGCTGTGTTTAGTCTTATGTATTCACTGGGCAAACGGACAACGGTCGTATCAGTTTGAATCGCCCAACCGGTTGTTTGTTGAAGGTAAAGAGTTATTTGAATTAAAAAATTATGCCGGTTGTATCGATAAGTTAGAGGCGTATAAACTACGTGCAACGGATGTTGACCTGATTCAGGAAGCCGACTATATGCTGGCCTATATTGCTTTTGAGCAAGGCAAAGAAGATGCCGACCTGTTATTGAAAGATTACCTGGATCGTTATCCCTCTTCACGACATAAAGATGTGGTGGCTTATCAGATCGGTTCCGCCCATTTCGGGAAAGGCGCATATGAACGGGCGATTTTCTGGTTTAACCAGTCGAACCTCGATGTGTTGAACCCCGAACAGCAAGAAGCTTATTCTTTTCGTCTGGCCTATTCACTCCTACAGACAGGCGAGATCAATGCGGCGCGTAATTATTTTGCCCGTATTCAACAGATCGGTCTGACCTATCGTGATGCATCGTCCTATTATGTCGCATATATTGATTATGCGGATGCGAAATACAATGAGGCTCTCATTGAATTTGCCCGTTTACAATATATTCCCGAATATCATGAACAGTCGTCTTATTATATTGCGCAGATTTATTTTATCCAGAATAAATATGAGCAGGTGATCCGTGAAGGCGAATCGCTGCTTGCCACTTATCCCGACAGTGAGAATAATACCGAACTATACCGTATTGTCGGGAATTCGTACTATCACCTGGACAATCAGCGTAAAGCGTTGACTTATCTGCAAAGATATGCCGAACAGACAGACGATCCTTTGCGTGGCGATCTGTATATTTTAGGTGTCTGTTATTATAACCAGGCAGATTTTCGAGGGGCGGTCGGCTCTTTCGGACGGGTAGTGAATCAGAATGATGCGTTGACACAAAACGCTTATCTTTATTTAGGACAGGCTTATCTCAAGCTGAACGACAAGAACAATGCCCGGATGGCATTTGAAGCAGCAGCGACCGCTTCGTATGATCGTGACGTGAAAGAGGCTGCGATGTATAATTATGCGTTACTGATCCATGAGACCGGCTTTACCGGTTTTGGAGAATCGGTCACTATTTTTGAAGACTTCCTGAACGATTTCCCGAATTCACGTTATGCGGATAAAGTCAATGACTATTTGGTGGAAGTCTACCTGACCACCAAAAACTACGAAGCTGCCCTGAACTCGATCAATAAAATAAACCGACCAAGCACCAAGATCCTGGAGGCTAAACAAGATATTCTGTTCCAATTGGGCACACAATCGTTTACCAATGTCCGGATGGAAGAGGCAATCTCGTTATTCAATCAGGCGATCTCGTTAGGCACGTATAACCAGGAGGCTCGCAACGATGCTTATTTCTGGCGTGGGGAGTCTTATTACCGGATGGGGAATTACAATGAGGCGATATCTGATTATCGTTCGTATGTGAACAATACACGTCAACGCGGTACGGATATGTACGCATTGGCACATTACAATTTAGGATATAGCTATTTCAAGCAACAGAATTATAATCAGGCATTGACCTATTTCCGTCAGTATACCGGACTTGAACGGGATCAGCGGGCGGCTTCTCTGGCCGATACGTATAACCGCATCGGCGATTGTCTTTTCAACAACAGACAATTTACACAGGCAGAAGAAAACTATGCACGGGCAGCACAGATCGCTCCTTCGGCCGGCGATTATGCCCTGTATCAACGGGGATATGTACTCGGACTACAAAAGAATTATCGCGGAAAGATACAAGCGATGGATCGCTTGGTTCGCGATTATCCCGAATCACAATATGCGGATGATGCGTTATTTGAGAAGGGACGTGCTTATGTGCTGATGGAGAATAACCGGGAAGCTGCACAAACATTTGAAGCATTGATCAACCGTTACCCTCAGAGCAGCCTGGCGCGTAAGGGAGGAGTGCAACTGGGGTTAATCTATTTCAATGATAATCAGTTGCAAAAATCGGCTGATGCCTATAAAAAGGTGATCAGTAACTATCCGGGCAGTGAAGAGGCGCGTGTCTCTTTACAGGATTTGCGATCGGTATATATTGAGTTGAATGATATTAATGCCTATGCCAAATACGTTAATTCATTAGGAGGTAATATCCGTTTTGAAGCATCCGAGCAGGATTCGTTGACCTATCTGGCCGCAGAGATGCTGTTTATGCGTGGAGATAACACCGGGGCACAACGTAGCCTGGTGAACTATCTGCAAACGTATCCGATGGGTGCATTCAGTTCGAATGCCAACTATTACCTGGGTAGTATCGCTTTCACTCAGAAAAATTATACGGATGCCAAACGGTATTTCACCTCAGTGGTGGATGCCGGTGATACGAAATTCCAGGAAGAAGCCGTTGCCCGTAAGGCAGAGATCGAATATCTTGAAAAAGATTATACGGCAGCCTTTGAGAGTTTTAAACGGTTGAACCTGATTGCCGAAGGTCCGGAAAACAAACAGGCCGCCCGGTTAGGGATGATGCGCTGTGCACAGTTTACGAATAGAACACAAGAGGCTTTACTGGCTGCCAACGATTTATTGAAGGATCAAAAACTCTCTCCGGAATTGATTGCCGAGGCACGGTATGTACGAGCCAAAGCTTATATCGCACAGAACCAGCAGCAACAGGCTCGGGAAGACCTGTTGGAAGTGAGCCGCGATACCCGTACCGCTCATGGTGCTGAAGCCAAATACCTGTTGGCACAGTTGTATTTTGACCATAAAGAGGATGCGAATGCCGAAAAGGTATTGGAAGATTTTGCCAAGAACGGAACGCCTCACCAATACTGGCTGGCACGCGGTTTTATTCTGTGGGCGGATATTTACATTCGTAAAGGAGATGATGTACAAGCCAGGGTATACCTAAATAGTTTGCAAAGCAACTATAAAGGGAAGGATGATATAACATCAATGATTGAGAGCAGATTGAGTCAACTAAAGAATTAAGAAGTCATGAAGAGAATGAATCCGATAAATATATTTTGTACAGTTGCCCTTCTGGGATGTGCAACAATTGCTACTGCGCAGGAAAATCTTGATCCGCTCAGCCGTCAGATGACTTTGGAACGGGAGTACGACCCTTCGGTGCAGGATGCCAGCAAAGTCAATACACTGCCGGTTATCAAAGAACCGGAAGTGCGGAAAATACCGATCGATTATGCGACTTTCACTGCCCCTACAAGTCCGGCCAAAGAGATTCGTATCTTGCCTTCGGGTGAGGTCATGACGGAAATAGCGTATAATAAACGTCGCGGATATCTGAATCTGGCAGGAGGTACTTACCTGAATTTGAATGGCGACTTCGGTTACCATATTTTGAGTACGGAGAAGGATCAATTGAATCTCTTTTTTTCTCATCGCTCGACAAATGGCAAGGTGAAATACCTTCAGGAAGGTATGGACGAGAAGGTAAAAGCTAAAATAAATGATAATTTGGGAGGGATCAATTTTAAACATCGATTCGACCAACTGACGTTTAAATTGGGGGCGAATTATAAGTATTCCGGGTTTAATTATTATGGTTTGCCATATGGGGATTATTCGTCTATTACATCGTCATACATTTCTCCGGAACGGGAAACCAATCAGGTTATGCATATTATCAAAGCCCATACAGGCGTAGAGTCAGCGGAAGGTGCTGAGGTGGGTTATCTGTTGGATATCAATTATGCCCTTTTCAACCAGACACACGGTATTGCAAAAGATGATAATGGATTATCTGAACATTCGATCAGCGCTACATTTGACTTAAATGCCGGATTTGCCGCTACGCAAAAGATTGGATTAGGGGGTAACCTCAATTATTTCGCACGCTCGGGACCGGATGATTTAACCTATGTTTATGATGAGTTGGAAAACTTTATGACAGCTACAATAACGCCTTATTATGGGGTGGAAGGTGACTCGTGGCGGGTCAAACTGGGAGCGAACCTGATGTTTATTACCGGGAATTATAGTAAAGTCTTTGTCTCACCTCATATTAGTGCAAATATTGTTGCAGGTGAAAAAACAGAGATATACCTGAATGCTGGGGGAGATGTTCGTGCCAACAACTCGCTGGCGCTGTTTGAAGCGAATCGCTACATACATCCTTTTGCGGTCGCACCGGCTTCGCGCACCTGGCTGGATGGTATTGTAGGAGTTAAAAGTGCTGTAGCAACCGGTTTCTGGATGGATCTCTTTGGCGGATATACGATTACCGATAGCGATTATTTTTATGGATCGACTCCCGGTAGTGGATCAAACTCTTTCGGCAATATGGCTCTTCCGTTTATTCTTGACTCCAAACGTTTCTTTGGGGGTGCTCATCTGAAATATGCTTATCAGCAACTGTTTGAAATAGGCGTTAAAGGAGTTTATAACAATTGGACGGTGGAGGATGAGTCTGGTTATGATGACTACAAACCATTCGGTCGTCCGGAAATGGAGTTAAACGGGAATATCACCATCCGTCCGGTAGAGTCTGTCGGATTACTTGTTGATTACTATCTAGCGACAGGACGTTATAACAGGATAGAGGGGAAAATGAAAAATATAAATGAACTTAATATCACCGGATCATATACTTTCAATGATACATTCGGCGCTTATATTAAACTGCATAATGTATTGTTCCAGAAATATGAGTACCTCTACGGTTATCCCATGCAGGGATTTAGTGCCATGGTAGGGGTGAATCTCAATTTCTGAAAGAACGCTTAGTGGTTATACATCTCTTTGTTGTAAAAATTCATGATGTCGATCAGCATATCATGTGCTTGCCGGGCAGGGCTATCCGGGTTTAATTCAAGCGCTTGCAGGTAGTTGTTCAATGCCTGGCGGACATCTTCCTTTTTACGGTAAGCATTTCCTCTGAGATACCAGGCTTCGTCGTCTGCGGGATGTTGTTCGATGTAGGTATTCAGTAGGCGGATCGCTTCGTCTGTATTTCCCTCATAGATGAGTTGTCTGATTTTTTCCATATTTAAAAAGTATATGAGAGGTAAAACCCTCCGTTTTTATTGCCTAGCATAGGTGCTACAACGAAGTTTCGTGTTGCTTTAGCATTGGTATTTCTGGCAATGGCATTCCGTATAGGATAATAGATGAGGTAGGAGAGTTCGACCGACAGAATCCCGATACCTGCACCTGCAACAATATCAGCAACCCAATGTCGATTGTTGTATATACGCGATCCGGCGACAAAAGCAGCCATTAAATAGCCGGAGTAAGCCAGTATGGGTGATGTATCTTTAAACTCTTTATATGCGACGTGAGCGCCCAAAAACGCGTTGGCTGTATGTCCGGATGGAAATGAATGACCTGTGCCGTCCGGCCGTTTGATTTCTGTCAGGTTTTTTAGTCCATGTACAAATCCGGCATTTAAGGCTTCTGCCAGTCCGACAACCATCAACTGGTCTACCCAGTTGTTTTTCTCTTTTCCAATCAGATCGCATACAAATACCCAACCGAGCATTCCCCATTCCATGTAATCATCGAGGTTAACCTGTTTCACTGAATCAGGGCGTGTAAACAGATGAAAATCGTTCATCCCGTCAATGGCAGTACCCACTGCTCCTACAGTAATAAGTGAAGCCGGCAGGATCAGATGTTGGGGTTTGAATCGATAATCTGCAATCCTCATGCGTGGAGGTATCGTATCCGGTGTATGGATATTCGCTTCTTTTTGTTGAGCGAATAAAACAGATTGAATACTTATAAGTAGAGTGAATACAAGTAGTAAATAGCGCACTTTGTCTTTTTCTTTTTCGGCTACAAAGGAACATATTTTTTTTGAATTGTAGCCTAAAAAAGGCCGCCCCAAAATGAGACGACCCTCTTCTATAGATATTTAGAGACTGTTATAAGTTTATTATACTGATCCGCCATCAATTACAGTTGGCGTACCCCAGCCTTCAATCCAATCGGATGATGATCCCTGGACAGTGACTTCTATACTATTCTGCTTAACAGTCACTTTGTATGTATATTGCATACCGCTTTCAAATTCTTGATTCGTACTTTCTCCTTTTTTGCTATCAATTTTGTAGCTGTACTCCTGGTTTCCTATTTTAATTACAATGAATTCGGTACCGGCATTCAACACTTGTGGAATGATTATAGCTCGAAGTACATTTTGGTTGTACATCTCTTCGTATTGGGAATAAGGCGTGATGTCTCCTTCTGTACTGGCGATAGGAGTCACTGTTCCATCATCCATATTAACAGTTGCGCTCAGATTGGTATTCGCAATTTTAACAGTCGCACCAGCGATATCAGCTTCTGTAATTCCGGAGTCGGTATCTGCTTCTAACACGATCCTTATCTGGCTAAACAGATGTTCACATAGAAGCGGAATACTCCGAGAAAAATAGGCAACAGTTTGCTCTTCTAAATATAAATGATCATTTTGGTCATAATCGGACTGATCAGATTGATCCGCTTCCAGATCTACGCGTTGGCTTGTAGGCCAGGTTCCTTTACTTCCGTAATACGGATAATAAGCAGTTACTTTAAATTCCTGACTTTCCGATACCCAATAGCGTTGGTCGACTAACGGGGCGACAGGACTCAGGACAAAACTTCCAAAAGCGTCATCCGCTTCTGTACGGTATTCCACATTATTGTAATTGGTAATTGTGGGAGTAAGACTAACATCTACAATGCGAACACCAAAATTTAGACTTGTTGGTGCTTTTGTCTCTGGCTTTTGCAGATAACCGTCTATTGCAGTAGAAAATAAGAGCGGATATTTACCTGCTTCAAATTCATCTTTTCCTATATGGTCTTCTTCCGCACAGGCCGTCCATAAAAAAACAGTAACTAACCCGAGAAATATGTTCTTGTAACTCATAATCAATCTATTTTAATCTGAATGGCTATTTAATTGGGTGTTGCAGATACATTCCCGTTAGAATCATCTTCAATTGTTCCATCTGACCAGGGACTCACATAATATTTGATATTGATAGAATCGTCTTCTACCGTAATGACAAAATCATACCTTTTCCCGGATTCAAAGATAAACTCTTCATCTGTCTTATAGTAGTATGTCATTTTTCCTGATTCGTGTTCAATGATTATTCTCAAAAACCGGGCAGTATTGTTTGGAATCGTTTGTGGAGGGATAATTGCTCCGAACTCTTTATGCATGATCACAGACTGGTTCTGAGAAGTTCCCAGGTTATTTAGTTCCCCGGTTATTACATTTAAACTTGCTCCGGTACGAATGTTGTCAATTCTTATTTCTGCACGATCATTAAGTGATGCACCGTCTTTATTCTTTACCTTACAGGTTATCCGGGATAACATATGTTTGAATTTCAATGATATGGTTGATGTATCATTGTCAAAACGGTTGCATGTGTCTCTTGATGCATATAACAAGTCGGAGTCATAATAATTTTTATCACCGATAAAGGCATCACTTCTCTGGTCTACTTTTACATAAAAATCGTTATGCGGACTCGCACTATAGGGTTGATAGGCATACACATACACATCATTTTTTTCGGGGAAATAAATCATTTTAGTCGTTTCCGAGTCGTCGACAACTAATTTGTTCTCAGCACTAGTTTTATAGTTTTTATTTAGTGCAATGATACTGTCTGGACTATTTATTGCTTCAATAACGTATATGCCCACATTTTGTCCTTCAGCGATTCCTGCATGAGGATCAGCTTTTGTTAGAAGTGCATCTACTCCAGCAGAGAAACGTATTTCCACTTTCTCGTGATCCGTTCCTGCCCATTCCGTTTCCTGCTGACAGGCTACAAGAATGCTGCTTATTGCTGTTAAAATGAGATATATTGATCTGTGTTTCATAACCCGTTTTGCTATTGTTCGATTATTCCTGTTTTCCTTCGCCTTGATGTGGACCGCTATCTCCCCAGGCATCTTCCCAGTCGGCAACTTCTGTTGTAAACTTTATGCCGGTATTATTGACGGTAACATCATAATGATACATTTTCCCTTTTTCAAAATGGGTCTCTTTATTCATCAAGCCGTATACAAATGCATTTGCATTCTCAAACTTGCCCGACTTGAGTTCTATTTTGAAGAAAGGTACATCTTGTTTTACTTTCTGTGGGATAATAATTGCCGCACTATCGGTTTTATGAGTGAAAATCTGGATAGAGTCTCCTTGTATTTGAATTGTATCTACTCCGGTCGTATGGTCGAAGAATATGCTATCACGTAGACCGATCAATGAAATTTCTGCATCTTTTAAGTCCTCATTCGTAATATCTCCTCCGGCTTTCAGACTGTAAGTAATTTTTGTCAGTTGATGTATAAAAACCAATTCATGAGCCGCTGCTTGCCGGGGATATAACTTTGGAGCACTGAATAAGAGGTCGGATTGGTAATAACCTTCTCCGCTTTGATCGTTTCTGACCTGAAAATAGATGGCATCCTCCAGATTTGAAAGGTGTGGATGATAAGCGGAAATATAGACCCCTGTTTTACCATCGACATTGAAATATTCCGGATAGGTCACCTTTTTATTGGTTGTCAATCGCCCTTCTCCATCAGCTGTATAGGCTAAATTATTCTCCATGGCCAATGAATCTTTTTCGCTGGAGATATAGACACCTACTTTTTGATCGGCCAGAATCTGCTCATCTCCCTTTGTAGGAGTGTTCCCTTTCACATCAGCAGACAACCGGATTTCCATTGCAGAGGGTTCATCTTTAATGCCATCGTCTTTAGTACATGCCATCGCAATGATCCCTAAGACGAATAGATAATATATACGATATTTTTTCTTCATGATAATCTCTTTTTTCAACGTCAAAAATTATTGAGCCGGGATTTCACCTCCACCATTCTTTCCTTCTTCCCAATCCGAAACAGAGGAGGTCATACTGATCTCTTCCCGTTCGATGGATACTCGATAGGTATACTTTTTACCGGCTGTAAACACCACCTCGTCATCAATCGGCCAAGAGACCTCCTTCTCTGGGGATAGTCGGAAGTTAAAGGAACGACCTGTAGTCTGTGTATCCGGCAAAACAACGGCTTCTGCTATGGCGTTGATCTCTGTCCCGCCACCATTAATGGTGACTAACATCGGAATATTGGCAATTTCATCAGGCTCTTCTACTTCAAGGTTTGTCAATATATAATTCGCTTTGGTGTGCATTCCGACAATCTCTATGGCCAATTCGTCAAGAAACTCCGGATTCTCCAGGATCAGGACAGGAGCTTTGATCTCAAAATAGATTTTGGCCAATTTATGTCTAAAGTCTAAGCTGACCTGTGGGGTCGTTTTATCTTTATCGACCACTCGATCACTGACCATTAAATCGATTTTTTCCTGATCGGCTTGTGAGGCAAGATCCAGTACATAGGCATATTCATCTGTAACAGCTGTATTAAACGGGTAGTAGGCCAAAAAATCAACCTTGTTTAATACATCCGAAGGGAAAAAAATCTCATAAGTCGGATTAGAGGCAAACTTATTATCGCCATTGTAATAATACATACGATTAGCGGCTGTATTTGAAACGGTGTTTGTTCCGGTTTCAAACATATATACCCCTATCCGGTCGTCTTCACTCCAAGCGTTATCTACTGCTTTTGTGTTCGCATTATTTACGGATGTGCTGAAACTGACTGCTACCCGATCATCCGGCCCCGGACCTGGTTTGGGAAGGGTGTCTGCGCCGGTACAGCTAAAGAACATCATCGTTCCCAAAGTGAGTATGAATAAGCTATTTTTGAGTTTCATTGTATGATATAATTTATTCGTCTAATAATTATTATGGTAATGCAACTTTGATGATGTAGTGATTGCCACTTGATATATCCAAAGGAAACGGGTCAGATGGATTCCCCCCATTTACTGGGGTTGTATATACACTAGCAAAATCCTCCAACGGATCAAGTGAACCACTTTGAACAAAAGAGAACAAAGCCACATTATCTGCTATTGTTTGAGGGGGTACTAATGCCCAATAAATATGTGTATTGGGAGGAGGTAACATCCCTAGTTCTGTATCCTTGTAAAGCATGGTGATAGTCTTCGTTGCACCAGAAAGCGCAACGGATCCATTACTAATCGTTATATCACTTTCATTGTATACATTCGTAACTGTTACAGTAAAATTATTTGTTTCAATAGGAGTACTCCCTTCTTCCACTCTTAATTCTAATAATGCCATCTTATGAGCGAATGGCAATAGGACCATATTTTGTGTTTGGTTCTCGGCAGTAGAGAATAAGAAATCACTTTTCTGAAAATCTTCCTCACTTATTGTAGATTGATCTTCTTGTACTGCAAAATGAAGTGCAACCGGTGGTGCCAAGTGTGAGTCTAAAGGATTTGGAAGTGACTCATAGGCGCTGTCATACGGATAATAGGCATAAAAATCCAATGCTTCTCCATGAGACGGATAATACAGATTCTTTTCCTCTTCTTCTGCTGGCACCTCTATTTTCCAAGTCTTAGTAGCATAATCAAACACTAACTTCTGATTGTTTATATAAAGTGAATCTGTGCCATTTATGACCGCAAAAATACCGATTGAGTCACCTTCGTCAAATTCACATTTCAATAGGCCGGCCTCCTCTACTGTCGAGACTCTCGTCATCGTCTGGAAAGTGGCCTTAATTTCAATCGGTTTTCTATTCTCTTTTGGTTCTATTCCTGTTTCTTTCTCACAGGAAAAGAGTAATAAAACCGTGCTCAATAATACGGATGAAAATAACCCATGTTTCATTATCGTTCGTATTTTCTTTTCGTTTAATACTTAATCGTTATATTATCAAAAGCTTCTTCCCAATCATGAATAAACCCTGACACATCCGGATTAACACCCAACGAGATGGTATTGGTCAATTCTTGAGGGGTGATCATATCGTTATTAAAGTTGGATAGGGCACTACTCATATCCGAGACAAAAGGTTCCCATGTCGTTCCATTTACTAATGTAAGATTCACCTGTAAGTTTTGCTCACTTCCGATGACACCCATCAGCCGGACAACACCGATCAACTGATTCAGTTCATCATTTTTGGTAAAGGAAAAACTCACGGAGGCAGGACTCTTGAGTAATCCGGGTGTACTGGAAAAATCCACAGCCGAAGCCACCCCTGACAAGGTTCCGGCAGCTGTCAATATACGTGGCATACCCCCATCTTCTACGTTGATCGTAATCGTCAATTGCTTGACCAGTTGTCTCATAATGGGAGTCACCTGTGTTTTCTCTTCTGCTTTGATCTCTATGGCTTGGTAGGCGCCAAAAAACCATCCGGGGCTTGCGTAGATACCGCCACCACTCACCCCATCTACCGAGGCTGTGGAGTGACTCACCTGTATTTGAGAGGCCTCATTATAAAGTTGTAAATTATAGTTCCCTACCTTTATTGAATCCGGAAAGTCGGTCTGACCAGAACCAAAGGTTGCTTTATACTCATTGTTGTTTAATGAGACAATAAATTGAGAAGGAGTAGGCACATTCATCGAACGATTGCTCCAATCCGGACTAACAGCCAATGCCCCTTTTTTATTATCCCCAGGGGTTGGGTCAGGTCCCGGATCTTCGCCATTATACATCTCCGGAGTTACGCAAGCATTCAGGATACAGGAAAAAACCACAACTAAAATATGTGGTAATTTTGTTGTTCTCATATGGTCTTTATTTACATGACTTTATATTCATAACATAGAATTCATTATTCTGATAATCACGCTTTTATATCGGTGAATGATTGAACGGCTAAACTGCAATCATTACAGAATTCTTTGCTAAAGTACGGTTATTTTTTAATAATCAAGAGGGGATATTTAAACGAACCTAAAAACGAGCCGATGTCCTTTTTTTGAAAATCAACAGTTGGAAGTTTTATTCGTTAAAAAAGTGTTTACAACTTTCAGAGTTGTTATGAAAAATTAGTGATAAGAATCAGTAAAAGAGGGGGGTAAGCGAAAGAGGTGTTTCTGGCGATTTTTAAACACTTTTAAACATTATTCGCGTTGACCTGTTGATAACTTTTTATGTAAAATAATCTAAAAATTCCTTTCGAAGTGTTTATGGATTTGGAATAACATCCAGTAGTTCTTTCCATGTTTTTTGAAAAACCGGATGGAGTATTTCCGGAGCAATTTCAGCTAATGGTTCAAGTACAAAACTGCGTCTATGCATCATTGGATGCGGGATTGTGAGGTTTGGCGTTTGAATAATTTCGTTGCCATAAAGCAAGATGTCGATGTCGATAATGCGATCTGCGTAATTCCCATTACTCTTTTCGATCCGTCCCATCTCTATTTCAATCTGACGGGTGGTTTTCAGGAGGTTTCCCGGAGAGAGAGTGGTCTCCAAAATCAATGCACTATTAAAAAACGTATTCGCAGAATCGAATCCCCAAGGTTCGGTTTCATAAACAGACGAAAGGGCGAGTATAGTCCCCACCCTTTCTGTCAACAGCCGGATAGCTGTCTCTATATTTTCTTTCTTATTCCCGATATTTGTTCCGAGACCCAAACAGGTTTTGACCATTTTCTTCGGGTTAAATGATCAACATCGCATCTCCATATGCTCCGAAACGGTATTTTTCTTTAATTGCTACTTCATACGCATGCATAATCTCATCATAGCCTCCGAATGAAGCTGCCATCATCAATAACGTGGAGTAAGGCATATGGAAGTTGGTAATCATGCTGGTAGCAACCCCGAAATCGTAAGGTGGGAAAATAAACTTATTGGTCCATCCCTCAAACTCTTTCAGGTGTCCGTCGGTACTGACTGCTGTTTCCAAAGCGCGCATAACAGATGTACCTACGGCACAGATCTGATGTCCGCTGTCGATCCCTTCATTCACTACCCGGGTCACTTCCGTATTGATCACCATCTGTTCCGAATCCATTTTGTGTTTGGTCAGATCTTCCACATCTATTTCGCGGAAATTACCCAAACCGGAGTGAACAGTCAGGAAAGCGAATTTGCTATCTTTAATTTCCAAGCGTTTCATCAGTTCGCGACTAAAATGCAAACCGGCAGCAGGAGCAACGACAGCTCCCTCTTCAGACGCAAAAAGGTTCTGATAGCGATCTTCATCTTCGGGTTCTACCTCACGTTCGATATATTTAGGCAGCGGGGTTTCTCCCAGTGCATATAACGCTTTTTTAAATTCATCATGATTGCCATCATAGAGGAAGCGCAAAGTCCGTCCGCGAGAGGTCGTATTGTCAATCACTTCAGCCACCATCGAGTCGTCTTCACCGAAATAGAGTTTATTGCCGATACGTATCTTACGAGCCGGATCGACCAAAACATCCCATAAGCGAAATTCCGGGTTCAGTTCACGCAATAGGAATACTTCGATGCGCGCACCTGTTTTTTCCTTATTCCCGTACAAACGAGCCGGAAAAACCTTTGTGTTATTGAAAATAAACACATCGCCCTCACCAAAATAATTCAAGATGTCTTTGAATGTATGGTGTTCAATCTCGCCGTTTTTGCGGTTGATCACCATCAGCCTTGACTCGTCGCGGTTTTTTGTCGGGTGCAAAGCAATAAGTTCCGACGGCAGTTCGAATTTGAATTTTGAAAGCTTCATATATTATAGTCTTTTATTAATTTTAATCCATTGATCATATTGTTGTGTCGACATGTTCATCCAGGAAACGATCGATCTCATCCGGCGACATACATTGGTCTAATGTAACTGCTCCGATCCGGGTTCGTTCAAGCGCAATCAGATGAGCACCGGAATCAAGTGCAACACCGATATCACGGGCTAAAGCTCTGATATATGTCCCTTTGCTGCACACCACCCGAATGCTGATCACCGGCAGTTGACATTCCAGCAGTTCCAGTTCATCAATCACAAGCGTCTTCGACTTCAACTCAACCTCTTCCCCCTTACGTGCTAATTCATAGGCTCGTTTCCCTTCTATTTTACACGCCGAAAAAACAGGAGGAACCTGCTGGATTGTTCCCACAAATGTTTTCAACACCTCCTCCACTTGCTCACGGGTAATATGATCGGTGGGGTATACTGCGTCTACCTCTTTTTCCAGGTCGAACGACGGTGTCGTCTCTCCCAGTTTTAATGTAGCGATATATTCTTTGGTCTGATACTGGAACTCATCGATTCGTTTGGTGGCTTTTCCCGTACAAAGAATCATTACCCCTGTTGCCAGGGGATCGAGTGTTCCGGCATGTCCGACTTTTATTTTCTTTATATTCAGCTTCCGCGATAACTTGTATCGAAACTTATTGACCAGATCGAACGAAGTCCAACGGAGCGGTTTGTTAAAGTAGAGTATCTCTCCTGCAATAAAATCCATATTTACCCGGTAATCATTGAATAAACGATGGCCAACAAGCCGGCCACCACACAGTAATAAGCGAAATAGATCAATTTCCCTTTTTTCACCAGATTGATCATCCACTTACAGGCTATCGTTCCCGAAATAAAAGCGGCCAGAAAACCAACGATCAATACAACCGATGAAATCCCGGAAGCCTCCGCCGAAAAATCACCTTTCAACAGATCCAGGAATGCTTCACCCAGAATAGGAATAATGACCATCAGAAAGGAAAACTTGGCAACCTGCTCTTTTTTGTTCCCCAACAGGAGGCCTGTGGCAATCGTACTTCCCGAACGGGACAATCCCGGTAAAACGGCACACGCCTGTGCTATTCCGATAATAAATGCATCTTTAAATGATATATTTTCTTTAACACGTGGTTTAGCATAATAGGAGAATGCCAATAGCGTTGCGGTGACCAATAACATACATCCGACAAGCATTAATCCGCTCCCAAAAAGTTCTTCCACATAATCTTTGAAAAAGACCCCGACAATGCCCACCGGAATCATCGACAACAGAATCTTACAGACCATCTGCATCTCTTCATTCCATTTGAAACCGAAAAATCCTTTGAAAAGCACAGATACTTCGTGCCACAAAACGACAATGGTACTTAAAACGGTTGCGGCATGAACCACTACGGCAAAAGTCAAGTTCTCGTCTCCATCAAGGCCAAACAAAGCACTTCCGATAATCAGATGCCCACTGCTGCTGACCGGTAAAAATTCAGTTAATCCTTGTACAATCCCAAGAATTAAAGCTTCCAACCAACTCATTCTTCTTCTGTTGCTTTGCTTTTGCTGTTTTTGAGAATACCGACGATCATCAGTATAAATCCGATCATCGTCACAACCGGTGCTACTACAATCCGACGGGTGTTGAAAATCTCCGGATTAAAAGAAACACCGTCTTCCGACCCGCCACCACTCATCAACACAAATCCGATGATGATCACCAGTACGGCTACACCTATCAGTATAAAATTCTCTTTTCCAAAAGCAAAATCTCTTCTTGACATCTTAATAAATTATTAATTATTAATGTTTAATGATTAATTGATATTGAGGTGCATAACACGCAATTAATCATACATCATTAAATATAGTACATCTTGTCTCCTCCCATCCGGAGGTATTTATTCACAGCAAATGTTGTAGCAATAACCGACAGCAGGATGCCCACAACTAAAACCATTATAAATACCAGCAACAAAGTGGTTGTATCTAATAGTTGGATAAAACCATCCAGCTCGATTTGTAAATAATATAACGAGCCGGTCAGCATTAATATTGCCAAAATAGCGGCAAGTATACCACTGACAACATTATAACGAATAAAAGGTACCCGGATAAAAGCGGAGGTGGCTCCAACCAGTCGCATGGTATGAATCAGAAACCGTTTGGAGTAGATCAACAAACGAATCGTATTGCCAATCAACACAAACGAAATAATCATCAACATAGCGGCCAAGATCAACAATATAATACTGATACGAGTCATATTGGTATGCACCATCTCCATCATATCTTTGCGGTAAAGCAAGTCGGAAACGGAAGTGTATGTTTTGATTTCACGTTCAATGACAGCCAGGCTATCCGGATTCGCATACGCCGAATGTAATTTGACTTCGATAGAGGCCTGCAGCGGATTAAAGCCCAGGAATGTTTCCGGACTTTCGCCCAACTCTTCCTCCAACTCCTTTGCCGCCTGCTCTTTTGAAATATATTCGGTCGATTTAATGTATACCCGATCGTCCAGTCGTTTTTGCATACGCTTGATCTCTGCTTCCTTCAGGTTATCTTTCAGAACAATGGAAAAAGAGATGTTTTCTTTTACGTAGGCAGACAATCTGTTTCCCAATAATCCCATCAGAAAAATCATCCCTAACAGAAAAAGAACCAATGCAATACTGATGATGGATGTAAGCCGGGAATTATAGAAAGAAACGTTATTAACCTTTTTATTTTTAGTCATTAAGGATGTCTTGCAATTGAGTTTAAACAAAAAATGAGATGCGTAAGTACACACATCCCCCAAATTTTCTGCAAAAGAACGAATAAATTGTATAACAACACTGGTAATTATTATTCTTTAACAACTACGGGGAGACTTTTCTCGATGACTTAAGGGATTATTTTGTTAGAGGTAGGTTCGTTTTTTGTTAGAGGTACGTGTAAATTCATTTAGAGGTAGGTGTAAAATATTTTAGAGGTACCTCTAACAGAAAAGTGTCGCAAGAGGCTCTGTTAAATCGCCCAAGGAGTTTAAAAAAAGCCCCCTCTTTCACAAGAGAGGGACTTTACCAACGATTAGTAGAAACATAATCTTATGTTTCTGAAAATATTACACTTTGTGGAGTGTTTCTAGAATAGATTATTCATGATCCCTGCCTCCGCCAAGGGCATGATAAAGATTAATCACTCCCTGGACTTCTTCAAAACGGTCTGCTACACGTGTTAATTGAGCAGTCAATAAAGCCTGTTGGGCCGTCAAAACTTCCAGATAGGTAGAACTACCATGCGACATCAGTAGTTCGGTACTTTCTACGGCAGAGGCCAAAGACTGAATCTGCCGTGTACGGAACGTTGTTTTTGACCGGGCTGTTTCAACTTGTTTAAGTGCGTTAATCACCTCTGTGCCGGCATTCAGGATCGTTTGTTTAAACGCAAGAGTAGCTTCTTCCTGTTGAGCCTTACTGATTTTCAGATTCGCACGTAATGCTCCCTTGTTGAAAATAGGCTGTGTTAATGAACCTACTGCCGAGAGTAACAGTTTCCCCGGATTAACGATAAAGGCTCCCGCATTATTCGTCCAACCTGCTGTTCCATTCAACACAAGTGAAGGATAAAAGGCAGATTTCGCCTCAGCAGTGGTGTAAAAGGCTTGTTGCAGAGCATATTCCGCGCTTTTCACATCCGGACGATTGGCCAATAGCTGAACAGGAATACCGGTGGATAACTCTTCTGGGAGTATCACGTCTTTCAGCCTACTCCGTTGAATCAGGTATGGTGATTCACCCAATAATAGAGAAAGACTGTTTTCGACCTCATAGATCTGGCGTTTCAAGTCGAAAAGGGATGCCTCGATCGCGTAATAATTAGCCTGGGTTTGTGAAACAGCTGCATCATTAGCCATACCTGCATCCATTAACGCCTGCATGGTAGAAACATTCTCTTTCCAGCTACGAGCTGTCTCTTCAGAGATCTCCAGCTGACTATCCAGCATAAGCAACGTATAGTAGGTGTTGGCAATGGAAGCGATTAATTGCGTTTGGACTGCTTGCTGATATTCCTGACTCTGTTCATAAGCTGCTTTAATACGCTGTTTCGCATTGCGTATCCGCCCGAAAATATCAACCTCCCAACTGGCGACTACCGGCAGGGTATAGGTATGGCTGTTTGAGTTGTTAAACCGGGAAACAGCTCCATCCAGTGCGAAATTAAAGGACGGTAGGAAAGAGAGCCGGGCTGTCAACAAAGCTGCCTCCGCCTGGTTAACCCGTAGATAGGCACTCCGCATATCTGTATTATTTTCCAGTCCGCGCTCAATTAAATAGTGTAAAGCCGGATCTGTAAACAAACTCCTCCAGTCCAGATCGCCCAATGAGAGTGTATCTTCGTTGGTCTGTAGGTCTCTGTATAAACGATCCGTTTGTTTCTCTATATCCGGACGGGAATAGGAACTATAGATTCCGCAACTTTTGAATAAGAAAGAGACGGATATCAATAAGATGAATGGTATAATTTGCTTCTTGTTCATTATTTTTCTTTTTTTGCTTTTTCTTTCTCAATCTCTTTCTTCTCTTTCCGGATCATTCGATCAGGTACGGTACGGGTCTCTTTCAAAGGGGTCAGTTTTTCCTGGAAGTATTCGAATACGACATAGAGAGTCGGAACAATAAAGAGTAAGGCAATCGTGCCTATCAACATCCCCCCGATTGCACCTGTTCCCAACGAACTATTCCCATTGGCTCCTACTCCGGAGGAAAACATCATGGGTAACAATCCAAAAATCATCGTTAACGCGGTCATCAATATCGGGCGTAAACGGGCTTTAGCTGCCGCAATAGCCGATTGAGAAAGTGTCATTCCGCTGCGGCGGCGTTCAACGGCATATTCAGTCAGCAGAATGGCTGTTTTTGCCAATAACCCGATCAGCATGATCAAGCCTGTTTGCAGATAGATATTATTTTCCAACCCCATGAGTTGGGCAAAGATAAAACTACCGGCCAGCCCGAAAGGGATAGATATTATGACAGCCAGCGGAATAAGGAAACTTTCATAAAGTCCACTTAGGATCAGGTAAGTCAATAAGATACAAATAACAAAAATCACAACGGTCTTATTTCCTCCCTTTGCCTCTTCACGGCTGATACCTCCGAAATCGTATCCGTAGCCTCTTGGCAATCCCTGATCACCCATTTCTTGAATGACCTGAATGGCATCGCCGGTACTATAGCCTGATGCGGGTTGTACGGTAACGGCTATACTATTGAAGAGGTTATAGCGGTTCATCGTCTCCGAGCCATACACCTTTTCAATAGTCAGAAACTGTGCGATAGGAGCCATCTCTTCTCCGATACGGACATAGATATTATTCAGTGACTCCTTATCCATGCGATACTCAGGAGAGGCCTGCACCATTACACGGTATACCTTGGAGAAACGATTGAAGTTGGACGCATAAATACCTCCATAATAACCCGATAATGTATTCAACACATCAGCCGGAGATATCCCGGCACGTTTACAACGGGCTGCGTCTACGTCGACCAGGTATTGCGGGTAATTGATGTTATAAGAAGAGAAGGCTATCTGTATTTCCGGCCGTTGGTTCAGCTTTCCAACAAACTCCTGAGTAATATTGTAGAATTCGGTCATGTCACCTCCTGTACGATCGAGCATATACAGGTCGATATTATTACCTGTTCCGTAACCCGGAATCATTGCCGGAGCAAAAACAAATAAACTAACGTCTTTGATATCTGCCGTGCGGCCATAGATTTGTTGCTGGATAGCGGCTACACTGCTCGCTTTATCCATACGTTCATTCCAGTCTTTCAAACGGAGAATAAACATTCCTAAAGATGTTCCGGTTCCGGTAGTCATACCGTATCCGGAGACCCGCGAATAATGTTCGATCTGAGGAATGTCTTTGATCCGGTTTTCCACCTCATCCAAAATGCGGCTAGTTTCACTCAACGAATTACCCGGAGCAGTACTAAGATCGACAAATATCATACCTTGGTCTTCTTCTGGCACCAATCCGGTTGGAGTGATTCGCATTAATACCACCAAAAGAACAACTGTTGCTACAACAATAGACCAGGTCAGGAATTTACGTTTAATAAAGAACATAGCCCCTTTCTTGTAACGTCCCAATACGGCATTAAAAGAGGTGTTAAATGCGATCTGCAAACGGCCTTCGAACGTTTTCGACCGGTCTTTGGAGGAAGAATGTGGTTTTAAGATCAATGCACACAAGGCGGGACATAATGTCAATGCATTCAATGCCGAAATTCCGACAGAGACGGCCATGGTAATACCGAACTGGGTGTAGAATGTACCCGATGTTCCTCCCATAAAAGCAACCGGAATAAATACTGCCATAAATACCAAGGTAGAGGCAAAGATCGCTGAAGTAATACCTCCCATCGCATCGACAGTCGCGGTGTACGAAGAGCGGTATCCCGTATCAAACCTTGCCTGGACAGCTTCGACAACAACGATCGCATTATCGACCACCGTACCGATACAGAGGATAATCGCAAACAGGGTCAATAGATTAATACTGAATCCTGCTACGGCCATAAAGGCAAACGTACCAATGACGGAGACGATCATAGAAATGGTTGGAATAATTGTTGCCCGGATGTTCTGCAAGAAGAAGTAAACGACCAATACCACCAGGATAATGGAGATAATGAGTGTTTTCAGAACTTCTTCGAATGATGCGAAGAGAAAGTCATTTGAACTCTGCATTGTTATAATCTCCAGCCCTTCCGGCAGTTCACTCCGGTGGTTTTCAATAAAGGCGTCGATATTATTGATTACTTCGGTTGCATTGGAACCTGTCGTTTGGAAGATAAGGCAGGTAATACCGTTATATCCGTCGGTAATACCCTCATAGGTATATTCGTCACGATCCATCTCCACATCTGCAATATCTTTTACGCGAAGCACTTCACCATTCGGCAGGGCTTTGATCACCATTTCTCCAAACTGTTCAGGGGTCACCAGACGCCCTTTGTACTTCATGGTATACTGATAGGTCTGTGATGAGTTTTCCCCGAAAGAGCCTGTTCCCGATTCGATATTCTGTTCGCCCAATATACCAATAATGTCGCTTGGTACCAGATGGTATTGCGCCATCACATCGGGCTTCAACCAGATACGCATACTGTAGGTCGAAGAGAGGATAACCATCTCTCCAACTCCGGTGATACGCAAGATCTCCGGCTGTAGGTTGATACGTGCATAGTTGGAGATGAAACTCTCGTCATAGCGGTTGTCCGGACTATATAACGAAAGCACCTGTAGTATACTGTTTTGTCTCTTAATCGTAGAGACCCCGATCTGCACAACTTCCGACGGCAATGTCCCGGTAGCCTTTGATACCCTGTTCTGAACATTTACCGCAGCCATATCCGGATCGGTACCCTGTTCAAAATAAACATATATGGAAACGGAACCGGAGTTCGTAGCTTCGGAAGTCATATAGGTCATATTTTCTACTCCGTTGATGGCCTCCTCCAGTGGAGCTACCACCGTTTTTAATACGGTTTCGGCATTTGCGCCCGGATAGGACGTCATGACCATCACAGTAGGAGGTGCAATGTCGGGATATTGTTCGATCGGCAGGGAGGATACACCAATCACTCCCAATAAAATAATGGCAATAGAGATTACGATAGACAGTACGGGTCTGTCTATAAAAGTTTTTATAGTCACGATAATTATATTTAAATTGGATTAATTGGAGCCCAAAAGAGGAGTCTCTTCTTTGTGGATATTGGCAATCGCTTTTGTCTGAACCGGCATATTGTCACGAATAAAACCAACTCCTTCGGTTAAAATCACATCTCCGGGTTGCAGACCGGTTTGTACAATATAATAGATATCTTCATTCACTGGAGCAACCTCAATCATGGTCGATTTGGCAATCCCATCGATATTGCGGTATACAAAGATTTTATCCTGCACTTCAAACGTCGCGCTTTTCGGTATCACGATACATTCGGAATGTGACGAGGGTATCAATACATTTCCTGATCCGCCACTATGCAGGAAGCCGTTCGGATTTGGGAATACGGCTCGTAAGGATACCGCACCTGTTCCCGATTCGATAACTCCGCTGATCGTCTCCACCCGTCCATTTTCCGCATAGAGGCTTTTATCGCTTAGTTCGAGTTGAATGGCCGGCATGGATTTAATCGCATTATCGACCGACTGATATTCACGGAGTAACGACAAGAGTTGGTTTTCCGTCATGGAAAAATAGACATACATCTGTGAATTATCGGAGATCTGTGTCAATGCTTTCAGCTGTGATGGGCTTACCAGCGTTCCGATTTTAAAGGGTAATGTGCCGACGACTCCGTCGGAAGGACTTTTTACCACTGTATAGGAAAGATTGTTTTTGGCATTTATCTCCTGTGCCAAAGACTGGTCGAGTTGTGCTTTGGCACTCTCCAAAGCATTCATAGCTGTTTGCAATTCAAAAGAAGAAACTACCTTCTTGTTGAAAAGCTCTTGTTTGCTGTCATAAGTCAGTTGCGCCGTATTGACATTTGCCCTGGCCAGATTCACATTTGCCGTAGCAGTCCGTAAGGCGGCCTGATAAGGTACCTGGTCAATGATAAATAGGGTTTGTCCTTTCCGGACAGTTTCACCTTCTTCTACACATACGTTCGTGATATATCCGGATACCTGAGGATAAATATCAATATCCGATTTGCCACGTATACTGGCCGTATAACTGCTTTTAAGAGATTTTTCAGTTGTCTGAATTTTCATCATCGCATAACCTGACTCTGCTCTCTCTTCTTGTTTCTGCTGGCATGCTGTCAATAATAAAATAAGTGACAACCCCACAAATTGTTTCTTTTTACCTAACATACTATTCGTTTCATATTTATTTTGCGTTGCAAATGTACGGGGTATTATACAGGATTAACTGTACAACGTCGGCACAGTATTGTTCATTTTCGGATCAAACAATAAGACAAAAGAAGGAATTACATTACATTTGTGTACAAAATAAGATATGATGCAAACTGCCACTCCTTTCAATTTTAAAGTATCTGAAAATAACCCGTTTATCGTGGGAGAATCTGATTTGGACTATTTTCTTGATCGTCCCCGTCGCCTGAATGGCGGAGGGATCTTTTTGTGTTTTTCAGGAGAAGCCGAAATCTCAGTCAATATGAAGCGTAGTACGATCAAAAAAAATATGCAGGTTATCTTATTGCCCAATGATCTATTGATGATCATTCGAAAAGATGATCATTTCAGAATACTCTATCTGATTTTTAACGATGAATTATTCGAAGAAGCCAGTTTCCGTATGGGATCCGATTATTTTGGTTTTTTACGTGATAACTTTTGTGCTCTCCTTCCCGCCGAGGCAATTAAAAATAATTGTCATACTTTCTATCTAATGGAAGATCTATACAAAGATCAGGAGAATCGGTTTCGTAACAAAATAGCAGTTAATTATATTCAGAACTATCTCCTCAATTCCTATGATAAAATATTTCGTTTCCACACTCAGAAAGAAATTAAAGAGTCCGACAGGCAAAATGAGCTTTTCAAAAAATTCGTAACCCTTGTTGATTCAAACTGCACAAAAATACGGGAAGTGACATTCTATGCAAACGAGTTATCTATCTCTACCCGTTATCTGACAACGATAGTACAGAAAAATGCGCAACTCTCCGCCAAAGCTTTTATTGATAACTGTGTCATACTCGAAATCAAACTATCGTTGCACACCTCCGAACTCACCATTCAACAGATTGCCGATCGTATGGGGTTTCCCGACCAGTCGTACCTGGGACGCTATTTCAAAAAACAAACAGGGATGTCTCCAAAGCAGTATAGAAAAAGGCCGAGTTCTTTTCGTTAAACAAAAAAGGCTGTCGAATCTCTTCAACAGCCTTTCTCTTATTCTTTTTTACCAGCTTATCTTGCCAGTTTCAATTCCTGAATCAATCGTGGGCATTTACCCCATTTGTCGATCATAAAAAGCATATAGCGCATATCCACGGAGATGCAACGTTGCAGTTCCGGTTCAAAAGCAATATCACCACTCATCGCTTCCCAGTTACCGTCAAAAGCCAAACCGATGACACGGCCATTTTTATCAAAGACCGGACTACCGGAGTTTCCTCCTGTGATGTCATTGTTGGAAAGAAAACAAAGCGGCAGTTCACCTTCGTCGTTAGCGTAAACTCCGAAATCTCCTTTACGGATCAACTCCAGGATCTCCGGCTGTACCCAGAACTCATCGCTGTTTGGATCTTCTTTTTCGAAAATACCACGTTGAGTCGAATAATAATTATACCAGGCTGCATCGTAAGGACGATACCCCAATACCGAGCCATAACTCAACCGCATGGTAAAGTTCGCTTCCGAAGGAAGTGCTTTATCCGGATACATCTCTTTCAATCCGGCAAAATAGAGGCGTTCGCCTTTTGCTATATCGTACTGATTACCTCCCATATATTGTTGCAATTCCATAATCGCCATCGTTGAAGAGAGGCTTAATTCGGCAGCAGGATCTTTTTTGAACTTCTCATACTGTTTCGGATCTTTCAGGATTTTCTCGATATTGGCTGGCGATAATAATAGTGTCTTTTTGAATACATCAGCTGCATATTTGGTATAATCTCCTTTGTATTTCTTATCGATAGCTGTATATACATCCGGTAAAAACTCTGCCGGAACATACTCTTTAACTACCTGCATCATCGCAGCCAGCACATTCTGATCCAATGAAGGCTCATAATCTTTAAAGAAGGGAATGATACGATCTTCCATAAATTCGTCGATCTCCTGAGGAGATGAACCTTTCACATCTACTCCCTGAATCATACGAGCCAAACGGGTAATTTCTGTTCCGCTGACAAACGCTTCGCTCAGATAAGTACCGATATTCCGATACATATTATTGCCGGTATACCCTTTCTCCAGTAGGTTCAACACATTCCCATAGGTCGATTTCAAACGATCATTCTGATTCGCCCATGTTGCAAATGTGGCTTCTTCATTTTTTTTCCTGTCGATGATATTCAGATTAGCCAATCCACGGTTCATCCCAATGGAATTCTTCCAGTAGTTGGAACTACTTGCAAATTTTGAAGCATACTTGATACGCACAGCATCGCTGGCCTGCATCGCATTTTTCCAAATCTCTTGTTTCGCCTCACGCACAGTAATACGTGGTATATTGATATCATTAATCCGTTGTTGTACACCCCATGAGGAAAGATAACGGTTGGTGCTTCCCGGGAAACCGATAGTCATCGCATACTCATTTTCTTTATATCCCTGGATAGATACTTCTGCTACATACTTCGGGGTGTAGGGACGATTGTCGGCACTATATTCTGCCGGTTCGTTGGAAGAGTTGGCGTATACACGGAATACTGAGAAGTCGCCTGTATGACGCGGCCACATCCAGTTGTCGGTGTCACCACCGAATTTACCGACTGAGCTGGGCGGTGCAAATACCATACGCACATCACGGAACACATTGTAAGTGACCAGGTAGTATTTATTGTTGTTATAGAAAGGTGTTACGCTGGCACGGATAAACGGACTCCGCCCGATTGAATCGACAAGCACACGTCCGATAGAATCAGCCGCAGCCAGACGTAGATGTTCTTCCGTATATTTATCCAGTTGACTGTTGATCCGATCGCTCACATCAATCATATCACGCAGATAATAGACGCTTAGTCCCGGAACAGGTAACTCCTGCTCTTTACTTTGCGAAACAAAACCATTTTTCAGATAGTCGTGATCCACGCTACTTAGTTGCTGAATGGCTCCGTAGCCACAATGGTGATTGGTAAAAATCAATCCCTCTTCCGAAACGGTGATTCCGGTACATCCTCCACCAAAGATCACAACAGCATTGGCTATTGCCGGGTCATTCTCACTGTACACCTGCTCGGCCGACAAGGTGAAACCCAGTTCAGCCATACGTGCCATATTCAGCTTGTTTAACTCTTTAATCACCCACATGCCCTCATCGGCATAGGTTTGTCCTACTGCTATAAAGGCCAGCAGTAATACCCACATTTTTTTCATATTCTTTTTTTTATCAATTAGTATTTAGTTTTTGTTTTTTTCGCTTTTTAAGTATGGCTTTCAAAACCGTTTGTTAAAAAAACGCCCGATATAAGGGAGTTCTTTCAACGGCAAATCCCTCTTCACAACGAAAGCAATATAGATCAATAATAATACGGTACGATAAAGGAATCGACCGATTTCTGATGCGATTGGCGGTAACATTCCGGCAACAAACAACAAAGCCGCTACTGCAAAGTAAATAAAAGCTGAGCGGATATCATACGAAATCGGGAATTTCTTTTGTCCCACGACATACGAGAGTATCATCATTAAGAGGTTGCAACCAAAAGAGGCCCAAGCGCAAGCCATATACCCATAAACAGGAGCAAAATAGACAATAATAAGAATCGTTACGACGCAGCCTATCGCAGAGAAGTAAGCACCCCATTTCGTTTGATCGATCAGTTTATACCATAGGGAGAGGTTGAAATAAATCCCGAAAAACAACTCACCCAACATGACAATCGGAACAACCTTCAATCCCGGATAATATTCAGGAGTCACAAAATATTTAATGATATCGATATAAAACATGACACCCAAAAAGATCAATAATCCGAAAATGATAAAGTATTTCATGGCCTCTACATACGCCTTATGATTCTGTTCGTCTTCTTTATTTTTTGCAAAGATGAATGGTTCATAGGCATACCGGAAAGCCTGGATAAACATCACCATAATCACAGCGATCTTGAAACAGGCACCATAAATGCCCAATTGCTCATTGGCATACATTTTATCTTCAAAAAGAAACGGGAAAATAATTTTGTCGGCTGTCTGGTTAAAAATACCAGCAATCCCCAGCAACAAGATAGGGAATGAATAACGAAGCATCTGTTTCAATAAGAATAGATCCGGTTTACTTCTGAAGCCGGGCAACATATCCGGAATAAGCAATATAAATGTGACAGCAGTCGTAAAGACATTCGCAATAAAAGCATATCCTACCCCATAATCGGGCTGGTAAAACCAATCGATCGTTTCCGGATAATACCGGTAAAGAAAGGGACAAGCGATAAAAAAGAACAGATTTAACGCTATATTCAGAAAAATACTGAATAATTTAATCCCGGCAAACCTGATCGCTTTGCCCTGATAACGCAGAAAGGCAAAAGGGATACTGCAAAAGGCATCCACTGCAACAATACCCAACATCATACCCACATACTCGGGGCGGTCGATATACCCTAATAGTTCACTGACCGGGGATAAAAAAACAGCGGCTAAAACAAGAAATAAAATAGAAGTGACACCCAGGCTGAACAAAGTCGTACTATATACCCGCATCGGGTTTTGTTCTTCTTTTTTATTGATAAACCGGAAAAACCCGGTCTCCATACCATACGTCAGAATAACCAATAAAAGTGCTACCCAGGCATACAGATTGGTAAATACCCCGAACTCTCCTGTGTTGGCAAGCACCCGTGTATACATGGGTACCAGTAGCCAGTTCAGAAACCGTCCGGCAATACTACTTACTCCATATATGGCAGTCTCTTTAGCCAATCGCTTCATTCCCTGAGCCATCTGTTAATCGAATAAAAAACCCTGTTCGTTGTGGCGTTTACGCCCGAGATGTGTATAGGCCAACTCTGTGACTTCACGTCCGCGTGGTGTCCGCTTAATAAATCCTTCTTTGATCAGAAAGGGTTCGTATACCTCTTCCAATGTGCCTGGATCTTCTCCCAAAGCAGTGGCAATAGTCGTCAATCCGACCGGTCCCCCGTTGAACTTATCAATGATCGTCGTCAACAAACGGTTGTCGATCTGATCCAATCCATATCGGTCGATATTCAATGCTTCCAGTGAAAAACAGGCAATCGCTTTATCGATATCACCATTCCCTTTGACCTGGGCAAAATCACGTACCCGTCGAAGCAACGCATTGGCAATACGAGGTGTTCCTCGGCTACGTGATGCAATCTCGCGAGCCGCATTCAGTTCGCATTTCACATTTAATATATCTGCACTGCGTAGGACGATCTTCGTCAATGTCTCCACATCATAATACTCCAGATGCATATTGATTCCGAAGCGGGCACGAAGCGGACTGGTCAACAAGCCACTGCGGGTAGTAGCACCTACCAGTGTAAAAGGGGATAGGTCTATCTGAATGGAACGGGCACTTGGTCCCTTATCAATCATGATATCGATCCGGTAATCTTCCATGGCCGAATAAAGATATTCTTCCACGACCGGACTTAACCGATGAATTTCATCAATAAACAATACATCATCTTTTTCCAGCGAAGTCAATACGCCAGCCAGATCTCCCGGCTTATCCAATACCGGTCCCGAGGTGACTTTAAATCCAACCCCCAACTCATTCGCAATAATATTGGACAAAGTGGTTTTCCCCAATCCCGGAGGACCGTGCAACAACACATGATCGAGTGCTTCATGACGCATACGGGCAGCCATGACAAAAATCTTCAGATTCTCGACCACTTTCGCCTGTCCGCTAAAGTCATGAAATGAAAGTGGGCGCAGTGCGTTCTCATACTCACGTTCATTTTCGGGAATCTGCGAATCTCTTATATCAAAATCTTCCTCCATATCAGCCAGATTAATGGACAAAGTTAATAATAAGCTGCAGATATGGAAACGACCCTCCTCCACAATTCGCAACTCCTCTTCTCCTTCTTCCTCCCTCTCATTACTTGAAAATTGTAATCACAACTTGTAAAAGTTAGGATTTACAACTTGAATGAGTTGTAGATTCTATTCATTTTCAGACCGTTTTTGGTAGATTCCGACAAATTACGATTTGTAACCTATTTTTCCTTTTCCAGAATTTCTCACCTTCCGTCGCCCCCCTATATTTGCATCGT
>NZ_JARXWG010000037.1 GCF_029893105.1 Parabacteroides sp. PF5-9
TTTCGCTGTACATACGATGTTTCTTTTTTGACATAAATTATTTGTTATTTATGTGGCAAAAAAGTGTCAACCTTTTTCAGTGTAAGACAAAAAATGCGGACAACACCGTGTTGTTTCTCTGTATCGGTGTGCAAGCGTCGGTTTTGTTTTTATTTCGTACCTTCGCATGATGAATATGACCGGAAAAAAGAGCTGGTTGCCTACCACTAAAAAAGAGGTTGAAATTCGGGGATGGGATTATCTGGATGTAATTCTTTTCTCCGGGGATGCGTATGTCGATCATCCCTCTTTTGGTGCGGCTGTAATCGGCAGGGTGCTTGAGGCGGAAGGATTACGCGTTGCCATAGTGCCGCAGCCGGATTGGCGGGGGGATTTCCGCGACTTTAAAAAGTTGGGTATTCCCCGTTTGTTTTTCGGTGTTTCTCCCGGAGCAATGGATTCCATGATCAATCATTATACGGCCAATAAACGGTTGCGTAGTGATGATGCCTATACACCTGACCGTCGTGCCGGTATGCGACCCGATTATCCGAGTATTGTCTATACGAACATCTTAAAGGAACTATATCCGGATGTGCCGGTTGTTCTCGGAGGCATAGAGGCCTCTCTCAGACGCTTGACCCATTACGATTATTGGCAGGATCGGTTAAAACCGGGCATACTGGTCGAAAGTCGTGCCGATCTGTTGATCTATGGTATGGGCGAACAACCTATTCGTGAGTTGGTTGGTCGTTTGCGTAACGGAGAATCGTTTTCTTCCATTAAAAATATCAAGCAAACCGCTTATCTTCAAAAGGGCAAGGTGGAATCACTCACGGATGATATTCGCCTTTTTTCCCATGAGGAATGTCTGAAAGATAAGTTGAAACAGGCGAAAAATTTCCGCCATATCGAAGAAGAGTCTAATAAATATCAGGCATCCCGTATGCTGCAGCAGGTCGATGATCAGACCATTGTTGTTAATCCGCCTTATCCTCCGATGACACAGGAGGAGATAGATGCCTCTTTTGATCTGCCCTATACCCGCTTGCCTCATCCGAAGTACAAAGGAAAGGTGATACCTGCTTTTGAGATGATCCGTTTTTCGGTCAATATCCACCGGGGATGTTTCGGGGGGTGTGCCTTCTGTACGATTTCTGCTCATCAGGGAAAATTCATTGCTTCCCGAAGTAAGGCTTCCATTTTGAAAGAGGTAAAAGCGATTATAGACATGCCTGAATTCAAGGGCTATCTGAGTGATCTGGGAGGCCCTTCTGCCAATATGTATGCGATGAAGGGAAAAGACGAATCCATCTGTCGGCAATGCAAGAAACCATCATGTATATTCCCCGTTGTCTGTAAGAATCTGAATGCCGATCACCGTCCGTTATTGGATATCTATAAAACGGTAGATGCATTGCCGGGAATTAAAAAATCGTTTGTGGGAAGCGGTATCCGATATGATCTTTTGCTCCATCGTTATGCCGAGGAGGAGGTCAATCTCTCCAGTCGGAAATATATGGAAGAGTTGATTACCCGGCATGTCTCCGGACGTTTGAAAGTGGCCCCCGAACATACGCAACCAGGGGTGTTGAAGGTGATGCGAAAACCCTCGTTTGATCAATTCAAACAATTCAAACAGGTCTTTGATCGTGTCAACAAAACGCATGGGCTCAATCAACAGTTGATTCCTTATTTCATATCGAGTCATCCGGGTTGTTCGGAAATTGATATGGCTGAATTAGCCGTTATTACAAAGGAGTTGCACTTTCAACTCGAACAAGTACAGGATTTTACGCCTACCCCTATGACCTTGGCTTCGGAAATTTATTACACCGGCTATCATCCGTATACGTTAGAAAAGATGTATACCGCTCGTACCAAAGAACAAAAACTGAATCAGCGACAATTTTTCTTCTGGTATCAGCCTGATTTTCGTCGGTCGATCACCCAGTCTCTTCAGCGAATGAACAGAAAGGATCTGATTAATAGGCTCTTTAATAAAGGCAGGGTGTGAAAATACGTTGTCGTTTGTGTATGAGGTGATGAATATCGCTTCGTATAAAATAACTACCTTTGTTTCGAAATTGGACGAACTAACAACGAATAGCTGTTTGGTCGGATCCGGAACTTCTAACCATTCAGATAAAAGTCATGACAATAAATAGAGAAAAAATAGCGAGTGCCCTTAATCATACAGGGATAATATCTTTGAATGAGATGCAACAGGCGGTATTGGATGTGGATATATCCAGAGATATGATCTTGTTGAGTCCGACTGGTTCAGGAAAGACGTTGGCTTTCCTTCTGCCTTTGCTCGTTTCGTTGACGGATGAACAGAAAAAGGTTCAAGCACTGATTATTGCTCCATCCAGAGAACTGGCCTTGCAGATCGAGTCGGTCTTTCGTTCGCTTGGATCAGGCTATAAGGTGAATTGTTGTTATGGCGGGCATCCGATCCGAACGGAAAAGAAAAATCTGGAACATCCGCCAACTGTATTGATTGCTACTCCAGGTCGTCTGGTGGATCATATCGAAAGAGGGAATATTCATTTGGATACGGTGCATACATTGATATTGGATGAGTTTGATAAATCGCTTGAGTTGGGTTTTCTTTCGGAAATGAAAGAGATTTTGTCGCATTTGCCCGCTCTTCAACGAAGAGTGTTGACCTCTGCTACTTCGAGTGTTGATATTCCACCATTTACAGGTATGACCAATCCTGTTCGATTCTCTTTTCTGACAGAGACAAAAACGGTAAAAGGGCTTACGGTCTATCAGGTAAAATCACCGGAAAAAGATAAGCTGGAAACACTTTGCCGGCTGTTGGGCGAATTAAAAGGAGAGTCGGCATTGGTGTTTTGTAACCTGCGTGAAGCTGTAGAGCGGGTAAGTCATTACCTGACGGAAGAAGGGGTGGATAATGATTTTTTTCATGGAGGAATGGAGCAGCCGGAACGTGAACGCGCATTGTCGCATTTTCGTAATGGGAGTTCCAATGTGTTTATTTCAACCGATTTAGCTTCGAGAGGCTTGGATATTCCGGAGGTGCAAAACGTTATTCATTACCATTTACCGCATAATGAAGAGGCATACATTCATCGAAATGGACGTACTGCCCGTATGCATGCGGAAGGACGGGCCTTTATTATCCTGCATGAAGCAGAGGTTACCCCCGACTATTTACATCATGAGCCGGATCAGTTTTATTTGCCCGATACGGTGAAAAGACCGCAACAGACAGCGTGGGTGACATTGACGATAAACCGTGGAAAACGCGATAAAATCAGTAAAAAAGATATCGTTGGCTTTCTCTTTCAGAAAGGAGGTTTGGAAAAAGACGACCTGGGAATAGTGGAGGTTAAAGAGAGTTGTTCGTATGCTGCTATAAAACGGGATAAATTAAAAGAACTCTTATCCCGCATCCGCGATCAGAAAATCAAAAACATGAAAGCCAAATTTAACTAATCATGAGCTTATTGATAAAAAATACCCTTTTCAACGGGGATATTCTGATTAATGGCAATAAGATTGTTTCCATTAATCAGAATATCAGAATGGACAATTGTCCATTTGATAAGCCCATCCGCATCATCGACGCTCAAGGTAAAGCCGCTATCCCCGGGCTTATCAACACGCATACGCATGCCGCAATGACCCTCTTCCGCGGTTTTGGCGATGATATGCCTTTGATGCCTTGGCTGAAGGAGAAGATCTGGCCGAATGAAGCGAAAATGACCGATGAAGATGTCTATTGGGGCGCCAAACTGGCGTGTCTGGAAATGATAAAAAGCGGGACGACCACTTTCTTAGATATGTATCATCACTTTGATGCCACAGCAAGGGCTGTAGAGGAGATGGGTATTCGGGCTGTCTTATCAGGAGTTTGTTTCGATCATTTTCAGCCGGAATTAACCGAGAAGGCAAAAGCCTCGATCAGTAAGTTATATGCCGCAATGGATAAATACGATGAACGTATCCGGTTTGCATTGGGTCCTCATGCAATTTATACGGTGTCGGGAGAATTGTTGCAATGGATAAATCATTTTTCTGAAGAGAATGATCTGTTGATCCATTTGCATTTGGCAGAAACGGAACAAGAAGTGGCAAATTCGATCGACCGCTTTGGGTATTCGCCGGTTCGGTATTTAAAAGAATTAGGCGTACTTTCTCCCCGGTTACTGATCGCTCACGGACTTTATGTCGATGAGGAAGAAATTCAACTATTGGCCGATCACGGTGTGAAAGTGGCACACAATCCGGCATCAAATATGAAACTGGCATCAGGCGGTGAATTTAAGTTTGCAGAAATGAAGAAAGCCGGGATAACGGTAGGGATAGGCACGGACGGCTGTTCGTCTTCCAATAATTTAGATCTGATAGAAGCGATGAAACTGGCCTCTTTGTTGGGTAAGGCATGGAGAAAAGACCCGGTGGTACTGACCGCAGAAGAGATGCTGACAGCCGCCACAAAAGAAGGTGCGGTGATTGCCGGAATAGATGCCGGCCGGATTGAGGTGGGTGCTTTAGCCGATCTTTGTCTGATCGATCTGAATATGCCGGCTTTTACTCCGAATTTTAATTTTGTATCCAACCTGGTTTATGCTGCTAACGGGAGTTGTGTGGATACTGTGATTTGTCAGGGTAACATCGTGATGGAAAATAAAAAAATCCCCGGTGAAAACGATATTATGGAGAAAGCAGCAGAGATAGCCTATCATCTAATGAAGCGATAAATGGATGTTTTTCTGGATTATATGAAAAGCGGATATAGCGAGATTTTGAACCGGAATTGGATCGGTTGTCGGAAAGAACAGATAAATTATTGTATCAGATAAATGGAGAATGATTATGGAACAAAAAAATAAAATGTATCAGGAAGCTGCGGATTATATCCAATCGAAATTCGGACAGTTACCGGAAACAGCGATTATTCTGGGGAGTGGTTTAGGCCCATTGGCGGATCAGTTGACAGAGACAACAGTTATTCCTTATACCGCTATCCCGCATTTTATGCATTCTACGGCAGCAGGACATAAAGGCAATCTGATCTGTGGCAAACTGGGAGAGAAACAGGTATTGGTGATGCAAGGCCGGTTTCATTACTATGAAGGCTATTCCATGCAACAAGTCACTCTTCCTGTTAGGGTGATGAAGTTGTTAGGAGTGAAGAATCTATTGGTCTCTAATGCCGCAGGGGGAATAAATAATACGTTTAAGGTGGGTGATCTGATGATTATCCGTGATCATATCAATATGATGCCTAATCCGTTGCTCGGTCCGAATAATGAAATGTTCGGCACGCGTTTTCCGGATATGACCAGAGCGTATGATCGTGATTTTATCTGCTGTATGGAAGAGATCGCTGCCAATAAGAATATTCCATTGAAAAAAGGGGTTTATGTCGGATTGACCGGCCCTTCGTTTGAGACACCTGCCGAATATGGATTTTATGGAAAGGCCGGAGGTGATGCGATAGGGATGAGTACGGTTCCCGAGGTGATTGTTGCCCGTCATGCCGGCATACGTGTATTCGGTATGTCGGTGATTACCAATGAAGGATATCATTTTGCCGATGATTTTGTCAATGATGGAGCCGATGTGATTGTTGCGGCAAATAGAGCCGCCACTATTATGACGGATTTGTTTATTGAACTTGTAGGGCAAATCAGTTAACGAATAGACGGAAAAAATTGACGGGATGTTTTGTCAGATCGAAAAATCCGCCTATATTTGCACCCGTTAATGCGAAAGTAGCTCAGTTGGTAGAGCATAACCTTGCCAAGGTTAGGGTCGCGGGTTCGAATCCCGTCTTTCGCTCAACAGACAGGTGATAAGCGAATCACCTTTTATTTTAATGAATGCCCAGGTGGCGGAATTGGTAGACGCGCTCGTTTCAGGTGCGAGTGGTTAATAGCCGTGCAGGTTCGAGTCCTGTTCTGGGCACCACCTAAAATGCGCAGGTGGTGGAATTGGTAGACACGCTACTTTGAGGGGGTAGTGCCGGTTACGGTGTGTGAGTTCGAGTCTCATCCTGCGTACCTCGAAAGTGGATCGGAAATATAGATAGCCGTATGATTGATAAGATAATCTTAGATCATACGGCTATTTTTTTTGATACAAATACAGCGCTTTAGTCTATATCTGTTGCTGCAACAGTCAATTTTACTCGTAAATTAATTCGAAATCATCAATCCAAAGCGTACTTCCTTCGCCTCCGATAAAATAGTCGCCATATTTACTGGCAGAAGCCACCACTAATAGATATTTAGGTATCCGGGTAACCGATCGGTAATCAAGTTTAAGCGTAAATTCAGTCCATTCGTTGATCGTTTGACCAACACTCATCTCCTGATAAGCAATTACATGTTCGTCGTTTGGATCAAACAATTGACGTTCTGATTTTTTTGTTTTTATACGAACGGGAGCGTCCCAATCGCCCAATGCAACCCAGATAGAGGCTTGGTCAGGCATCCCTTTTTGCGCATCAACAATATTTTCTTCAGGAGCATCCCGGGTAATAGGAGTACTTTTGTATTTGAACCACCCTTTAAGTGCAGTCGGCCGATCGGTAAACGGACGTCCGAAGTCGATGATACCGTTTGTTCCGTCTGTTTCAATATATGCTCCCGCAAACAGGTTTCCGGCAGCAAAACGAATAACGAGGTATTCCGATTCGAGTTTAGCCGAACGCCGTCCCCCGTGATAGGTCGTTTCATCGTAATTCGTTACGTTTTTATTCAGAGTTGCTGAACCCCAGTTGCCTGAATCCCAATACATTTCATCTTCTTCAGCATGGGCCAGCCATACTTTGTCAGGTTTGTACCACTCTTCAAATCCCGAGTTTGGTAGTTGTGGAGTGTCTTCTGTTGTAAATTCAACCAAGTCATATTTTTCACTTCCGATTGTTGCTTCATATTCGTAAACAGTAGAAGGTTGCAAATGACGCAGACAGGCCGTGAAACTACCCTCTTCATAAGTGATCTCATCCGAATAAACCATATCCCAGATTTCATCGCCTTTCCGCCTATATTTAATCTCTATATTCATATTTTCATTGGCGTCGCCAATGATATACGCCCGGCGTGCCCAGGGAGAAAGTGTCAGTCCGGAACCGGAAGAGTGAGTGACGACGATTTCCCATCTGTCGGTCTGGTCGAAAGCCGTAACGTCAAAGAATTGCGGCGATCTGAAATCATGTACCGTTAACGGATTCGGAGATGTTACGGCGATTGAACTTCCAATCTGCATTTTTTTGACAATCAGTTTGGAGAGATCGACTCCTTTTTCGACGTAGATGATGACTTTTTTATTTTGCTCATCAACAATGGGTTGGCCGATCTGAATTGCTTTTCCTTCAGAGTCTGTAATCTGGAATTGTCGTTGGAGATGATGCGCTGCTGTGATTTTCCAGATATAATCCTGATATATCCGTAGGGTGAAATTAACATTTTTGGTGAAATCGACTCGTGTATTAACCGAAGCTGGCAATTCACTTAACGAATGGAATCCGGAGTCCGGGAAGTTGAGATAATCCAGACAAGCGATACTGTCCGGAATAATAAGTGCACCCTCATTGACCTCCAATCGAGTGATTTGTAAATCTCTCAGATCGACAGTGTCATCGACCAAAAGTGACACTTCCATCGTCTCTTTATTGATTGTAGCAGAGAAAAAACCTTCTGTTTCGATCTCTTGAATGACTCCTTTAATAACAGGATAAGGAAGATCATTTTCTATACATCCTCCCAATAGTAAGAGCAAAACAGGAAAAACAAGTCTGATTTGTTTGTTCATCATATGCTGTTATTAAAAGAAAAATGAGATTCCCAGATTAATGGAGAACAGATTAATTTTGAAATTAGCACCACTACTTCTCATTGAGCCGTGTTCTACCTGGTTGATCGTTTGTTCACCCCATTTAAAATCGAGCCCGAGCACATCGACAGAAGCCTCTACGGCTATAATGTCATTAATGAAACAGGTTAATCCCGGAGTCACACCGAAATTCAATGAATTTTTGGTTTCGTGTACCGCCTTTGGCTCTCCTCTCAGTTGGTTGGTAGAATTACCTTCTCCGTAACCGTAGGTAACACTCATTTCATTGAACAGTCCGAATCGTTTACTATCGCCTAAGTTCAGATAAGTACGTACAAAAGCGGTTGCAAAAAATGTATGACTTTTCATATGAAGATCGTCGATGTCGATATTCAGGTCGTCTCCCAGTGAAAGGGAGAGATTGCCCAGGTCGGTGAGTGTCCGTGTGTAGCCAATACGTCCTCCGATTCCGATATTATCCCGGATAAAATAAGCGACAGTAGGAGATACTTTAAACGTATATCCGACAAGATCGAGATCTTCCAATACGACCCATTGGTAATTATCCGTTTCATATTCCAGATAAGAGAACGACGCACCTGCCATCCATTGCCCTTTGGGTATAAATGTTTTTTGCTCGATACCTCTATCTATTTTGGTTCCTTTGGCCCATACCGTCATCATACAGCAAGTCAGTAATAGAGTTGCTATGGTTATCTTTTTTTTCATTTATTGTTTGTTTGCTTATAAACCTCCGATTCCGCTGAACGAAGAGGCGTTGTAATCAAAATGTAATTCGAACTCATCCAGGTATAATACACTACTTGTACTTCCAGTGAAATAATCGCCGTATCGGCTGGCCGAAGCGACTATGACAATATGAGTTGGTTTTGTTGTTACATTTTTATTATACTCAAGATTAATTTCAAATTTCTGGAAACCGTTTGTTTCATTTCCACTTCTTTGTCCATCAATAAGTTCTCCGTAAGCAATGACGCTCTCATCATCAGGGCTAAATAAAGTCGACTTGTCGGATGTATTGATATTAAACGCTTTTGTTGTTAAGGCAATATAAATATGACATTGATCGATATCCCCTTTAGAGAGTCCGGCTCCACTCTCTGCGTAATCAATAATTCCAGGAGTGTATTGATAATATCCGGTCAGTTTAGTTGGTTTACCAACATATTCATGTCCGAATATCAATTTGGCGCCGCTGGTACCAACTGTTTCGATATATTTCCCTACATAGATATTTCCTGCGGCAAATTTGCCAATAGATCCCAATCCTACAAAGTCGGATGCTAATTTTGCCGCTTTGTTTTTGATGATAATAGTCTCTTCGGGAGATGTCGGATTCCGTACTCCGGTTAAGGATGACATTGTATTCGCACCTTCATTACCAGAGTCCCACCATTTGGTTTGATTGTTATGATCATTTTCTGACGAAGGATACCAGGCATTTTTCGGTTGATACCAATCATCAAAATTCAGATTAGGAATAGTCGGTGTTCCTTCTGTTGTAAAGTTTACAACTCCACTGCTTTGTAGACTTCCATCAATAGTAGCCTCAACTTTAAAAGAGTAGTCGGTCGACGGCTCTAATCCAGTAATCAATTTTTTCAGATTTCCTTCCTGATCGGATTGAGGCGAAAGGGTTTGCCAATTCTCTTCACTCTCGTTCGTCTTTCCATATTTAAACAACGGATTCTTAGCTTCCGGACTACAGAACCCTTTTAGTACTGCAAAGGTCGCCCATTTCTCCTGATCGGATAGTTCGGTGGCCAGTAACGGCAGATTCGGTTTGATGGTATAAGACAAATCCGCTGTTGTTTCCTGATGATACTTATCGAGTATCACCAGCGATAAATTATAACTTCTACCGGAAGACTCATTGGGTTGCAAATATTGATTGACCATTTCGGTCAGATCCAATGTGTACACAGATTTACTTTCGGAGATCTTATCCTCTTGTCCGCTTATTGACAGTTTGGTTTTCAGAGCATTTTCTGCTTTCAGCCAATCAAACATAACCGGAATACCATCATTTATAAACGCATCAGATACTTTGAAGTAGAGATTCCGTAATCCAGCCTGAGTTGTAATTACGACCTTGTGTTGATCAACAATATCATTGTTTTTTCTGACATCAAGTACTTTGTCGTTTGTCTCATTCCCACCGTTTATCTGCGTGATCACATCCAATAGAGGAACATTCGGTATATCGATCAACTGTGCATATTCAGGAATGGTGATCGTACATTCAACTTCTGTAGAATCGGTTTTATTAATTGTTATACTGATATCTCCACCGGCATTATTCTCTCCACCGCTGGGAGGTTGTACGTCAAATTTCAGTATATAATGATAGCGTGGTTGAATATCCTCAAACAATTTATTAAACTGAAACTTCAATCCATTGTTTTTATTGACCAGATTCAGGTCGACAGATAGTTTTTCCGTAAAATAAAAACCAGCTCGCGTTTCTCCCTTCTGATAGGTCAAAGCACCCGATTTACCTGTTACCACCGCCTCATAATCGCTGAAATATTGCTCCACGGCATTGGTAAATTTAACCGATACCTTGGTATTGGTGATACTACACTCTATCGCGGCTGTTGTTGTTTGACCGGCAATGACCGTCACCTCTTTCTCTCCATAATAAAAAGGAGTGTCCCATTGCGGTTCTTTGTTGAGGGACGATACAACCACATTGTATTTCCCAGCGGGAAGCACGATGCGCTGACCGGCTACACTTTGTTTGTAATTGTTGTAATATTTGGCTGTATCTCCACTTTCCGTGAGAAAGGTTACCGACAACACTTCATTGGTAACAGCCACTCCTGCTTTTGTGTACAAGGTCTCGTCTTTTTCTACTCCCAAGACAATACTTCCGGTCTGGGATTGATTCTGCTCGTTCTGCTCATCGTCACAGCCGCAGATAAGAAAGAGTAATAACAGGGGGATCCAGTATATCTGATTTCTTTTCATTTTTACGTCAATTTAATCGTTAATGTTTGTGTCACCGATTGTCCGTCTTTATCGACTGCCGTCAGTTTAAAGCTATAAGTGCCGGCACCGAACACAGCGATCATTGGCACGAAACTGCTGATGTCAAATACGTTCGCATAGGCATTCTGAGGTTTAGACAAACCGACAGAAGTCAACATCTGTTCCTGTGTAGCACTAAGGTTCATCATATCGAATTGTTTATCCAAATCCATCGCCGCTAAGGCACTGCCAAAATCGGCCGAAGAGGTGGATATCTGGATATGCAAGTTTTTCAATCCTTTTGGAGTATTGATATTCAGTTTAACAGTCGCACCTTTTTTCGCATCAGCCACACTCATGGTGATCGGTGCAGACAGTCCGTTTCCGGTGATGGTTGGAGGATTCTTGTCGTCCCCTCCCGGATTGTCATTTCCTCCTGGTTTATCACTTCCTCCCGGATTATTTCCACCCGAGTTTCCTCCGTCAGGATTGACAAAGTCGGAAGGGATCTCAATTACATATTCCCGTTCGATCAAAGAGACGTCCACTTTGATGACCGGTGTTAAGCTACCGTCAGGATCAGGATCCGGCTCTTCGGGATCTTTCGGTTCTTCGGGATCTTTCGGTTCTTCTGGATCTTTAGGCTCCTCCGGGTCTTTGGGTTCTTCCGGATCTTTCGGCTCTTCAGGTTCTTCAATGACATCCAGATTAACCAACAGGTTGTTGTGCCCTGATAAATCATTGTTGAATAAATTGATGGAGTAGGTGAAGTCTTTCCCTGCAATGGTAGTCACATGGATAATAAACTCCAATAACTGACTATTTTTAAAGAAAGGAATACGGGTCTCCTGATGTTTTTGAGTCAGGATACCTTGCCCGTTAGTCATAATAATCGTATAATCATCTCTAAACTTTTTCAGGAAGTTTTCAGAGAGTGTAATTGTTATTTTTTTGTTGTCTAACAGGCACTCCGTGACGATGGTTGCAACCTCCTTGGCATGGATAGTGACCGTATCTGTTCCCACATAAAAAGGAGCATCAAACGCAGCCTCCAACAGATTGCCACAGGTCGCTTTTACGATGTAAGTCCCTTTCTTCAACATCAGGGAACCTTGCGTAAGCATCTCCTGATAGGTCTCAAAGTAATGGACAAGTTCTCCGTTCTCATCATAGATAGATATACTGAAATCATCGGGCGACAACTCTTCATCCGGCGTATAAGTTTTCGACTTTGCCACCGGTGCTTCTTTCAGGGGATGCAGGTTCAATTGAAGTATACCCAGTGAGTCAGTCGATTGGGCGGAAGAACCGGGTTTTTCGGTTTTCCCTCTCAACTCTTTTTCCATTTCGCAGGATGTATTCCAGAATAACATGCCGACAAAAAGCAACGGTATAAGTATAGAATAATGTTTTTTCATTTTTTGTGGGTTTTAAATTAACGAGATTGAGCGACAGCCTTGTCGGTATCTACCGTGATGATAAAATATTCCCCGACAAAAGGACCGTCACCGTTAAAAGCCGGATCTTGTCCCTCTTTGTTGAAATAATAGGTACGCGCCGGATAGACTTCATTCTCTTTGGTCGTACATTCAATAATTACTTTCAGATAGGCACAATCGTTTGTGAAATAGATACGTTTCGGATTCTCTTTGGTGAAAATAGCGGAACTACCCGTATCTTGTAAAACTGTTATTTTGTAAGAATCCTGGAAAAAATGGCGGAAAGCATCTGTCAGAGCAATCTCTACACCCAGACTTTCATATTTGCATTCAACGGTTACTCGGCTTATTTCGTGCGCTTCGATCTGCAGATCCGTTTCTCCCAAGAAATACGGTTTATCCCTTAATACGGGCTCCTGCTCATACGAAAACGCTTTGATCGTATAATCACCCACAGGAAGTTCCAAGGGAGTACCTTCTTGTTGCATAGCGGTATAGGTCTCATACCGTTTGTAATAACTGTTTTCTCCCTTTTTATAAATTTCGATCGTAAAATCAGCCGCATTAAGTATAGAGAAGTCGGCCGACCGGGTAATCATTATCGGATCGGAGTCATCAACCGTAGGTATCTGCAGATTTAATCCACCCATCTCAGAGCCGGAAAATGAAAAGTTGTCTTCATGTCCCAAACTGCAGGAGAACAGGCTGAAGCCTGTTAGTATTAAAATTAAATATATCGCTTTCATATCTGTTTTCATTATTCGGAATAGTTTAATGTTACATTATCGATTTTGAGCGTACTGCCGCAATATACTCCAGGAAAGTCTTTAAACCTAGTGGCATGCTTATCGTATACAATAGCTATTGTACTCATCGGGTTAGGTGCTTTGATTATTTGTTCTTCAGTCATGATCCCAAAACCTGTTTTTTTGTCCGTAGAAGCAAAGAATATTTTTATCCTTGTCGCTTTTGATTCCGTATCGGTATAAACGACAGGTATAGTGCATTCCTTATAAGTTTCGGATGTAGTCACAGAAGCAGGTCTGGATCCTCGACCAATCTCTTTCTCTCCGGCATATAAAATGATATCGGAAACAAAATTTTCATTATTGACAGACGTATAAGCATATTCAAAAGTCATACTGGAAGGACGTGAAGAGATGGGATTGTCATAAACCAATTCACCCCTCGCCTTATTATTTTCCTTACTGGCATCGATCGAACGTATAATAACCGCAAATTCATTGACAGCATCACGGGCTTCATATACAACTGTCGGGAAGCAACCTTTAGGAATTTCGGAAGTAGTAGTTGTAGTAATACGATAAACTTTCCCCGCCGTTTCATTATTATTAGTAACCCAATGTCCGTCTTTGGCTATACTGTTAAGATATGGAACCGGTATATTCCAAGTTGACGAAGATCCATATTTGCAACTGGTTCTACTCAGATACCATAAATTCATATTCCCATTTTCAACAGGCACAATCTCTTCTGTTGTAAATGATTTGGTATCACTAAGATTCCGGAAAGTGACTTCCAGTTCATACTCCTCTCCGGCGGTAAGTCCGGGAATGGATACGGTAGCACCCGAATCGTTGATTAAAAAATCTGTCAGTGGGATAGAACTACCACCCGGCACTTTTAGATTGACATTTAAATCCGACAGATTCTGTTCGGTCAGTCCCGGAATAAGAATATCTGCCTCGGCCTTCCATGCCCAAACATTTCCATCCGGTATGACTATTTCAATAGCCGCCTGAAGCGTTATCGTGAAACTCATCGGGCTATTGGTGAATTCATCGTCTACCATGTTCGAAGCATTCAGGGTGAATGTATATGTTTCTTCCTTACACGCTTCAACCTCCAGATGACGAACAAATGATTTGTCGAATGTCAATGTATTGTTCTCAAAGACAATACCACGAGGCAAATTATCAGATAAAATATTATATGAGTGAACGATGTTGCCATTTCGTTTGACTTCCATAGTCGCTGTTTGAATACCGGCATCCGTATCGTATGCCACAACAATATCTTCCGATAATGATTCGGTGGCTAATATCGTTTGATCCGTACTGTTTTGACCTGTCAATACTGGTTTGGTTACCGGATTGGGGGTCACTTTCAGAGTGGCCGTTTCGGTTGAGTTCGGATTTACCGGCAGTGCATCAACAACGTATACCGTGTAGGTATATTCAACACTGTTTTTAGAATAGGGTAATTTTGCTAATGCGTCGGTAAAATGGATACGTCCGCTTTTGGTTCCCAGTGTTGTGTTTAAACTGTTGTTGGCTTGGTCAGAGATCGTGATGCCTAACAGCTGGGCAGCATTGATCCCTTCTGTTGTCGCTAAATCATACTCCGTAGAGGTGTTTTGACCATTTTCTAGTTTATGAATGGAAACAATTGTTTTGCCGACAGCGGCCGGTACAATATAATCGAGGTAATAGAACTCATTTTGTTCCCGAAGTTCATTATATGAGATATTTGTCACCACTTTCTCAAAATTATCTTTCCCTAAAGTTGGGGCTTCCACATCTCCCCAGGCATATTCGGGAACGGTCATATTGAGTGTCGTTTCACCGTCCAGGTCGTTGTTCAATGTCACGACCAATCCGATGCCACTAACAGCCTCTCCATCTGTTTTGAATTGTAAATTGACATTTTGCCGGGGTTCGATCGCGATCGGAGTCGGTTTGTAATAATAGGTACTGTCGTCTTCTATTTTTCGAAGTTCAAGTGTCATTTCCAGATCCGTGCCTCCTTTGTCGGAACGGAAATAAGCCGCTCTTGTCTCTCCTTTGTTCATCGTGAGTTGTTCGGACATATAAGAGGTATTGAAATGCAACGCATATGAAGGATAAGCCTCTATAAAATCACTGGAATAGCTGACAGTAACGCGTGTGTTGGCCAGTTGACACGTAACCGTTATAGGCGTTCGCATCTCGCTTTCGATCGTGAAGTCGGCACGTCCTTCAAAATAAGGAATCATAAACCTTCCCGGTGCATTATCTCCTTTATAGGCCATTAAGGTATATTTTCCCACAGGCAGAGGCAGTTCGTCGGGCATTTCACTGAACGTAGGAAAAGAGTGTACAATAGTTTCTCCTTGCAGTATCTGTACAGTGTAATCTTCCACATCCAGATAATGGTAAAATTCATCGGAAATAGCTTTTGTCGTTGTGTTTTGTCGGAATGTTGTATCCGCACTCAGGGACAAAAGCAATGCTCCTGAACGGTTGGAGGAAGAGTCCGAGTCGTCATTACAAGAAAATAAGCCTGTGGAAAAAAGGATAACAGCTAACAGGGGTAGAATATCTTTTACCGCTATCCAACTCAATGGAAATCGATCTTTTTTCATCATAAGTAGTTTGTAGTGGATATATTGCCTTATTAAAAAATGCCACAAATAATGCTAAAATGTATGTCTAACGAAATTGCTTAAAATGGCTCTGCAAATGTAAGTGAAAACAAAATTTAAGTCCCTTTTAGATTACTCAAAAAGAGTTAATATTATTTATGCTGTCAATTTGTTGAATGTAATATACTTATTAGCAATTTGTTACAATCTTGCTAAAAACCGCGTTATTCCGTAAACAGATTTTGTTCTATCTCTTGAAATTCTTAAGGTATCTTTATTTTTTGGTCTGAATGTATACTCTTTTGGTCATCTTTTATTTTTCATGCAAATAGTCTATTCTTTTTTTCTACGCTTAGTATCTGTTTTTATGTATCAAATTAATCGTCTACCAACTGTTAGACGATCGGGACACAATTGGTAGACGAAAGTGACACAGTTGGTAGACGAAAGTGATACAACTGTTAGACGATTAAATTTGTCACATGAAAACAGAATCCGGTCAGGTTGATACGGATAAGTCATCCAGGTATTTCTTTTACCCTATAACTCGAAAGAAAAACAATGGGAGGGTATTTTCTTTGAAAATTTCCAATATCCTTTTGTGGGAAAGATAAAATTTATTTATATCTTTGCAGGCCGAAAAGTGTATAAAACACTGGCTTTCTTCATGTTTTGTTCAAGATGCTAGTTCGAAACAAGGAGGATATCATGCATTTAGAGGAGCAAAGATTTGCAGGGGTTAATTTTTATCATTTACTTTGCGCCCTGATTGCTAGAATCATAGAATAAAAATATTTAGAAAAATAAAGAAATGTCTAAGATTTGTCAAATTACAGGAAAAAAAGCAATGGTTGGCAATAACGTTTCGCACTCAAATCACCGCACGAAACGTAAATTTAATGTGAACCTGTTTACAAAGAAGTTCTATTGGGTAGAACAGGATTGTTGGGTTAGCCTGAATATTTCAGCCGCAGGCTTGCGCACGATTAATAAGATCGGTTTGGATGCAGCAATCAAAAAAGCAGCTGAAAAAGGTTTTTTAAACGCATAAGTTAGGAGGGAGTAACAGATGGCTAAGAAAGCAAAAGGTAATAGAGTACAGGTAATTTTGGAATGTACAGAGCATAAAGAAAGCGGTATGCCGGGTACTTCAAGATATATTACCACTAAAAACAGAAAGAATACGACTCAGCGTTTGGAATTGAAAAAATACAATCCGATTCTGAAGAAAATGACATTGCATAAAGAAATAAAATAATAGGAGATTTTAAACGATGGCAAAAAAAGCAGTTGCAACATTTAAAAAAGGCGATGGCCGTACCTATTCAAAGGTCATCAAAATGGTGAAGTCTCCGAAAACAGGAGCTTACATCTTCCAGGAAGAGATGATTCCGAACGATGCTGTAAAAGATTATTTCGCCAAATAAGCGGAGTACGACTAAGATATAAAAAAGGACAATCGGTGAACTGATTGTCCTTTTTTTTGTACATACATTCGTGAAACAGAACGGTTCCCCTATGAATGTATAAAATCGCTCATAGGGAAACTTTTCTTTCCTATTGTTTGAGGTTTGATGCAATAATTTTTTAATTTTGTTCAGTTTATAATAACGGACTGGTCGGTTGAGTGACAAACCTCGGCAAACGTTCGGAAAAGCAGATAAAAATATAATAATAAAATAAGAATGATATGAAATTTGATGTATCCAGCGCAGCACTATTATCACGTTTGCAAGCGATCAGTAAAGTGATTGCCTCTAAGAACTCATTACCGATTTTAGATAGTTTCCTGTTTGATTTACAGGAAAACAAGTTAGTTATCACGGCATCAGATGCTGAGACCCGATTGGTGACGTCTGTAGAAGTTATGAACGTGGAAGGAGCGGGGCTATTTGCCATATCATCGAAAATCTTATTGGAGCCGTTGAAAGAATTACCGGATCAACCGTTGACATTCGATATAAATGATGAGAACCTGGAAATTTTTATTCACTTCCAGAATGGTAAATATAATTTTATCGGACAGAAAGGGGATACCTATCCTCAACAAAAGCCGTTGAACGAGAATGCGATTACCCTGAATCTGGATGCTCAGATGTTATTGAGCGGGATCAGTCGTTCGCTTTTTGCTACGGCAGATGACGAACTTCGTCCGGTGATGAACGGAGTCTACTTTGATATTCATACGGATGACTTGACTTTTGTTGCTTCCGACGGGCATAAGCTGGTTCGCTTGCGTAATCTTTCCGTACAGTCACCCGAAAGAGCCTCTTTTATTTTACCTAAAAAACCGGCAAACTTGTTGAAAGGTCTTTTGTCGAAAGATAGCGAACAGGTCAAAATTCAGTTCGATGAAAATAATGCCTATGTGTATTGTGCGAATTTTGAGATGGTCTGTCGTCTGATCGAAGGACGTTATCCCAATTACAACAGCGTCATTCCTCAGGAAAATCCGTTTAAGGTGATGATCGATCGCCTCTCGTTTTACAATGCCTTGAAACGTGTCTCTGTTTTCTCTAATCCGGCAAGCAGCCTGGTGAAGTTGGAACTGAGAGAAAATGAGATGTTGGTATCGGCACAAGATATCGACTTTTCGACATCAGCGGAAGAACACATTCCCTGCCAGTTTGACGGAACGGAGTTGAGTATCGGTTTTAAAGCGACTTATCTGATAGAGATTCTGAATAATATCAGTTCGAATGAAGTCGTTTTGGAGTTGGCCGACCCATCCCGTGCAGGTCTTATTATCCCTTCCGAAAATGAAGAGAACGAAGATGTGTTGATGTTGTTGATGCCGATGATGTTAAATGACTAACACCTAAAGAATGCAATTAAACCTGAGAAACCCGTTAGTCTTCTTTGATCTGGAGACAACGGGTATAAACATAGTGAAAGATCGGATTGTCGAAATTTCATATGTAAAGGTTCATCCTAACGGCAAGGAAGAAAGCAAAACCTATCGGATTAATCCCGGAATACCCATACCGCCACAAACGACGGCTATTCATGGGATCAGCGACGAGGATGTAAAAGATGCGCCGACATTTAAAGAGATAGCCAAAACATTGGCCGCTCAAATAGAGGGGTGTGATCTGGCCGGTTATAACTCCAATCGTTTTGATATCCCTCTTTTGGTGGAAGAGTTTTTACGTGCCGATGTCGATATCGACTTGAACCGCCGTAAATTCATAGATGTTCAGACGATTTTTCATAAGATGGAACAGCGGACATTAGCGGCGGCTTACAAGTTTTATTGTGAAAAAGAGTTGGACAACGCCCATACCTCTGAAGCAGATACGATGGCGACCTATGAAGTGTTGAAGGCACAGTTGGATCGTTATCCTGATCTTCAGAATGATGTCAACTTCCTGTCTGAATTCTCCAGTTTTACAAATAATGTGGATTTTGCAGGACGTATGGTCTATAATGAAGAGGGGAAAGAAGTGATTAATTTCGGTAAATACAAAGGACGGTTGGTTGAAGATGTCCTTAAGACGGATCCCGGCTATTATTCGTGGGTGATGAATGGCGATTTTCCATTAAACACCAAAAAAATCCTGACAGAAATCAAGTTACGCGGTTTTAATTCAAAATAAAAGATGAATAATTTTGAGTTCTATAATCCGGTCAAGGTCGTCTTTGGAAAAGGATCAATTAGCCGTTTAGCAGCATTGATTCCCCATAAGAGTAAAGTGCTTTTAGTCTATGGCGGAGGCAGTATCAAGCGAAATGGGATTTATACACAAGTGATCGAAACCTTGAAGAGTTTTGATCTCATAGAGTTTTCCGGTATAGAGGCTAATCCGCATTATGAGACTTGTATGGATGCAGTGAAACTGGTCAAAGAACAGGCGGTCGATTTCTTGCTGGCTGTAGGAGGTGGTTCGGTCATCGATGCGACGAAGTTTATCGCGGCTGCTGCTTGTTTTGAAGGAGAGCCTTGGGAGATCTTATCGAAAGGAGCAGAAATAAAAAAAGCATTGCCTTTAGGAGCGGTGATTACTTTGGCTGCTACAGGTTCCGAAATGAACGAACGGGCGGTTATCTCGCGCGTATCCACAAAGGAAAAATTAAACTTTGCCAGTCCGCTGGTCTTCCCTCAATTTGCGGTGCTCGACCCGGAAGTAACCTATTCTTTACCGGCAAAACAGACTGCGAATGGCGTGGTGGATTCTTTTATTCATGTCATCGAACAATACCTCACTTATCCTGTACAGGCAAAGGTGCAGGACGCTTTTGCCGAAAGCTTGATGAAAATCATTGTTGAAGAGGGGTTGAAGGTCTTGGATCATCCCCATGATTATGAGATACGTGCCAATTTAATGTGGGCTGCAACCAATGCATTGAACGGTTGGATCGGACAAGGAGTGCCTCAGGATTGGTCTTCCCACCGGATCGGTTATGCGTTGACTGCACAATTCGGATTGGATCATGCGGAAACATTGGCTGTTATTCTTCCGGGAGTGATGACCTATATGCAAAAAGCAAAAGAAGAAAAGATTATTCGATTAGGAGAGGTGGTCTTCAATTTGCAGGAAACAACGAAAGAGAAACAGATTTTTCAAACGATTGCGGCTTGTGAAGAGTTTTTCCGGAAGATGGGTTTAAAAACCCGGTTGCATGAATATGGAATTACGGAAGGTGATTTGAATATTTTGGTCGAGCCGGTCAGACAAATGAACTGGAAATTAGGCGAACAGGGCAATATCAATTGGGAAGTCGCCCGTGAAATTCTATTGTTGCGTGTATAATAGAAAGCGTAACTTTCCGTTTTTATATTGAAACATATTTTAGGAAAGGAGAAACATGCTGAAAGGTAAAAAAATCATATTGGGAATAACAGGAAGTATTGCGGCCTATAAAGCAGCCTATATCATTCGTGGACTGATCAAAAAAGGGGCGGAAGTACAGGTTGTTATAACACCTGCCGGAAAAGAGTTTATTACACCACTCACGCTTTCTACATTGAGCAGCAAGCCGGTGATCAGTGAGTTCTTTTCTAATCGTGACGGTTCTTGGAATAGCCATGTCGACTTAGGCTTGTGGGCTGATGCGATGCTGATTGCTCCGGCTACTGCAGCTACGATCGGTAAAATGGCAAACGGTATTGCTGATAATATGCTTATTACAACTTATTTATCATGTAAAGCGCCTGTTTTTGTTGCTCCCGCCATGGATCTTGATATGTATGCACACCCTTCAACACAACAGAACTTGGATCGTTTACGTGCGTTTGGGAATCGTATCATAGAACCTGCCGAAGGAGAACTGGCCAGCCATTTGGTCGGTAAAGGCCGGATGGAAGAACCGGATCAGATTATCCGAACACTGGAGGATTTTTTTTCCTGTGAACAATCTCTTTTTAAAAAAAAAGTACTGATAACGGCAGGTCCGACTTATGAGAAAATAGATCCAGTCCGTTTTATCGGTAATTATTCGTCAGGTAAAATGGGGTTTGCTTTGGCAAATGCCTGTGCACAAAGAGGGGCAGATGTCACATTGATAACCGGACCTGTCTCGTTGGAGACGCCACATTCTCAGATCAAACGGATAGATGTTGAATCGGCTGACGAGATGTATGCAGTGACCACCCAATTATTCCCCGAAAGTGATGTTGCTATTTTATCTGCTGCCGTAGCCGATTTTCGTCCGGCAAGCCGAAGTGAACAGAAAATAAAAAGGGAGAAGGAGGATCATCTGACTCTCTCCTTAGTACCGAATAAAGATATTGCCGCTGCATTAGGCAGAACAAAACACGAACGACAATTTTTGGTCGGTTTTGCTTTGGAGACCAACGATGCTTTACTTCATGCCAAAGAGAAACTTCAACGGAAAAATCTCGATATGATTGTTTTAAATTCGTTGGAAGAACAAGGAGCCGGTTTTAAGTATGATACAAATAAAATATCGATTCTCGACCGTGAAGGCAATCAGACTGATTATCCGCTCAAAGATAAACAAGAGGTAGCAAATGATATCATCCATAAAATAACAGAGAGGTTCATATGAGAATAATCAATAAACTGATCGTATTCGGTGGTCTTTGTTTGGCTACATTGAACACTTTTGCTCAGGAGATCAATGCCCGTGTGACTGTCAATGGATCGAAGATCTCAACCACCGAGACACGTATTTTTACCACCCTGCAAGATGCACTTACCGAGTTTATCAATAATCGGAAATGGACCGATGCCACATTTGCCGTTACAGAAAGGATCGATTGCAATATAACCATTCTTCTCAACGAAATGACAGACAATACTTTTAAGGGGGAGATACAGATTGCGGCGCGTCGTCCGGTATATAATTCAAGTTATACGACAGCATTACTTAATTTCCGCGATACGCAGCTCGATTTTGAGTATATCGAATATGAACCATTGGAATATGCGGATAACACGCTGAGTAGTAATCTTACTGCAACAGTGGTATTCTATCTTTATACCATTCTGGGTCTGGATTTTGATAGTTTCTCCCCGAAAGGAGGTTCGGTCTTTTACCAACAAGCCCAGCAGATCGTCAACCTGGCACAGGGGCAAGCTTCGTGGTCTGGCTGGAAAGCGTTTGACAATAATAACAATCGCCACGCAGTCATAACCGCTTTGACGGAGAATGCTTCCGAAACATTCCGGGAATTGTGGTATACGTATCATCGTAAAGGGTTGGATGAGATGGCAGCGAATGCAGATCGTGGACGTACAACTATCCTTTCGGCTTTACCCGCGTTAGAGCAAATTAAAAGCGCCCGGCCAACGTCCGTCATCCTACAACTATTTGCTGATGCCAAATTAGAAGAAATAGTCTTGATCTACTCCAAAGCGACCATGCAGGAGAAGCAACAGGGATATGAGATGTTGTCGAAACTGTATCCGACGCAATCGACCAAATTTGACGCTTTAAGAAACTGATAGTAGTATGTTGAGATCATTAGTTATACGCAATTTTGTCCTGATCGATAACCTGGATATTCAATTCGATAAAGGATTGTCTGTTATTACGGGAGAGACTGGTGCCGGAAAATCAATTATATTGGGGGCATTATCCCTTGTTCTCGGGCAACGGGCAGATGGAAAGAGTATACGTCAGGGGGTAGAGAAATGTGTTATTGAAGCTGAATTTGATATTGCAGCATATCAACTATCTCCCTTCTTTCAGGAAAACGATCTGGAATACGATGAAGAGAGTTGTATTCTCCGCCGTGAACTCTTCTCTTCCGGTAAATCCCGGGCATTTGTCAATGATTCTCCGGTTTCATTAACCCTGATAAAAGAGTTAGGCAACCAATTGATTGATATTCATTCGCAACATCAGAACTTACTATTGAACGACAGCCATTTTCAATTGAAAGTCGTCGATCTGATGGCGCAAAATCAAGAACTATTGACGACCTATCAACAGCAATATACCGCTTTCCAAGCGTTGAAGAGAGAGATCAACTCCTTACAAGAAAGGTCAGCGCTGTCGCGACAGGAGGAGGATTATTTGCGCTTCCAACTGGAGCAGTTTCAAGAGGTACAACTAAAGAAAGGAGAACAGGAACTGTTGGAAGAAGAGCAGGAAATCCTGTCACACGCCGAAGAGATTAAAGGAGGATTATACAAAATCGCCGGACTACTTAACGGAGATGATCAGGGAAGTATATTGTCTTTAAAAGAAGCATTGACTATTTCTACTTCATTGGAACGGTATTATCCGCGCGCAAAAGAGATCAAAGAACGGTTACAGACCGCTTATATCGATTTAAATGACCTGGCGTCGGAAACGGAAACATTGCAGGACGCTGTAGATTTTAATCCGGAACGCTTGGAATGGGTCAATGATCGCCTACATATAATCTACTCCCTGCAACAAAAACATCATGTCTCTACCGTAGATGATCTGCTTGCTCTCCAACAAGAGTTTGAGGTTAAACTGGAAGCGATCGACTCGTTTGACGAACAGCTGACCGTATTGAATAAACAGTTGGAGAATTGTTTTAACGAGTTGAAGAAAGACGCCGTATTACTAAATCGTCAACGACAGAAGGCCTCTAAGGATATTTCCAAAGAACTGGTAGAGATGGTATCGCAATTGGGGATGCCGCATGCCCGTTTTCATATCGAAATCACGCCAAAGGAAGAGCCCGGTGCTTATGGCATGGATGATATCCGTTTTCTGTTTTCAGCCAATAAAAACGGTGAATTACAACCTGTGGCACAGACTGCTTCAGGTGGGGAAATCTCCCGTTTGATGTTATGCATCAAAACCATGATTGCCGGGTTTACCGCTTTGCCAACCATTATTTTTGATGAGGTCGATACCGGAGTCTCGGGTGATATTGCCGATAAAATGGGTGATATTATGCAGCAATTGGGGAAAAAGATGCAGGTAATCACCATTTCACATTTACCCCAAATAGCAGCAAAAGGAAAAGAGCACTATCTTGTCTACAAAGAAGATACTCCCGAACGTACCATTACACAGATCAAACAATTGGAACAGGATGAACGCATTCGGGAAATTGCACGGATGTTAAGCGGAGCAACACTGACGGAGGCATCCATTGCCAATGCCAAGGAACTGTTGAGATGGAACAACTAAATCACCCCCCCATTAAATAAATACGAACTAATATATGAGAGAAAATGAAATGATCTTTGGCATCCGTACAGTCATAGAAGCGATTCAGGCGGAGAAAGAGATTGATAAGATACTGGTCAGAAAAGATTTGCAGGGAGAACTGTCGAAAGAACTCTTTACCACCTTGAAAGGACGTGATATACCTGTTCAGCGTGTGCCGGCCGAACGGTTAGACCGGGTTACGCGTAAAAATCACCAGGGGGTAATTGCGTTTATCTCGGCGATCATGTATCACTCGCTGGAAGATATCATTCCTTTTGTCTACGAAAAAGGGAAAGATCCGTTTATTGTTCTACTGGACGGAATAACGGATGTGCGCAATTTCGGTGCAATCGCCCGAACCTGTGAATGTGCCGGGGTGGATGCCATTGTCATTCCTTCGAAAGGGAGTGTGACGGTCAATGCCGATGCGATGAAAACCTCGGCCGGTGCCCTGAATATTCTTCCGGTATGTAAAGAAAAAAATATCAATCAAGCCATCCGTTTTTTGCAGCAGAGTGGAGTCAAAGTCTATGCAGCTACCGAAAAAGCGTCGGAGATCTATACCCAAGTCGCCTACGAAGGGCCTGTCGCTATTGTGATGGGAGCCGAAGATCTGGGCGTTTCACCGGAGAACCTGCGCATATGCGACGAACTCATCAAAATCCCTCAATTCGGAACAATCGGATCGTTGAATGTCTCTGTCGCCTCTTCGGTGATTATCTATGAGATTGTGCGACAACGTATGAAACAATCTATCTAAAAAATCCGATAAAAATTCATTCGATGTCTTACACTGAAAAAGGTTGACACTTTTTTGCCACATAAATAACAAATAATTTATGTCAAAAAAGAAACATCGTATGTACAGCGAAACTTT
>NZ_JARXWG010000038.1 GCF_029893105.1 Parabacteroides sp. PF5-9
TTTTAATGAGCGGCTGTAACGAATACTGCCATTTTGTTTCGTTTCTAACATAAGTTTACTTTTGTTGAATGACAACCTATTTCAGGACAGGACACAACCTATTTCAGGACAGGACACGTAGATCTGTTTTTTGTTAGAGGTACGTCTAAATTTGTTTAGACGTACCTCTAAATTGATTTACACCTACCTCTAAATGATTTTAGACGTACCTCTAACAGAAAAAGCATTTGCATGTCGTGTAATTAAGTGTGCATTCAATCTACTTTTCGACCGAATTCATTACATTTGTTCCATTAAAATTCGATTGAAATGGAGCAGACGATTTTCTTTCCTCCCGAATGGTATCCGCAAAGTGCGGTTCAACTGACCTGGCCACATGAAGAGACCGATTGGCAGACTTTGTTGGATGAGGTTATTCCTTGTTTTGTGGCTATAGCCAAGGAAATTATCAAAAGAGAAAAATTGTTGATTGTTTGTCGATCGGAGAAAGAGGTGCGCGAGCAGTTGGGCGAGGTCAATTATGAGCAGATTCTATTCCGAGAATTGGAGTCGAATGATACTTGGGCGCGTGATCATGGGGCGGTTTCAGTCTTTGAGAATGGAGAGCCGGTGGTGTATGATTTTGTCTTTAACGGCTGGGGGATGAAATTTCCGGCGAATGATGATAATCAGATAAATACAGGACTGTTTTGTACGGATACGTTTAAAAAGGAGGTGCGAAAGGTCTGTATGTATCCCTTTGTACTTGAAGGGGGGAGCATCGAATCGGATGGGGCTGGTACTTTATTGACTACAAGCGAATGTCTGATGTCGAATAACCGGAATGATTATCTGAACGAAGAACAACTGGAATATCATTTAAAGGAGATATTCGGTGTGGAGCGTGTCTTATGGCTTAATAATGGGTATCTGGCTGGAGATGATACGGATAGTCATATCGATACATTGGCTCGTTTTTGTCGTAAAGATGCCATTGCCTATGTAAAATGTACAGATGAGGCGGATGAACATTATCCGGAGTTGAGGGAGATGGAAAAAGAACTGATGGCGTTCACGCAATTGAATGGTGAGTCGTATGAACTATATGCTTTGCCAATGGCTGATCCTGTAGAGTGGGAGGGCGAACGTTTGCCGGCGACGTATGCGAATTTCCTGATTATAAATGGGGCTGTCTTACTGCCTTATTATAATTCACCCAAAGATGCGATTGCCAAATCTGTTCTTCAGCAAGTTTTTCCTGACCGGGAAATTGTCGGTATAAACTGCTTACCATTGATAAAACAACACGGGTCATTACATTGTGTGACCATGCAATATCCTGAAAATTTTATTTGATCGATATGAGAATCGGACTTATCCAACAGAAAAACAGCAATGATATTGCTGAGAATATAAAAAGATTGCAACAAAATATCCGTAAATGCGCGGCAGAAGGAGCCGAATTGGTGGTGCTGCAAGAGTTGCATAATGGTTTATACTTCTGTCAGACAGAAGATACTACGCAATTTGATTTAGCCGAATCTATTCCGGGATCTTCGACCGATTTATTCGGTGAATTGGCGAAAGAGTTGGGAATTGTATTGGTCTTATCTTTATTTGAAAAACGGGCTCCCGGACTGTATCATAACACTGCAGTCGTTCTCGAAAAGGACGGTTCCATCGCTGGAAAGTATCGTAAGATGCATATTCCGGATGACCCGGCTTATTATGAGAAATTTTATTTTACTCCGGGAGATCTGGGTTTTACACCTATAGATACATCCGTTGGGCGCTTGGGGGTGTTGGTCTGTTGGGATCAATGGTATCCGGAAGCTGCTCGTCTGATGGCCATGGCTGGAGCTGAGTTGTTGATCTACCCCACAGCAATCGGTTGGGAAAGTAGTGATTCGGAAGAGGAAAAATCCCGGCAACTGGAGGCTTGGGTGACCGTGCAACGTGGACATGCGGTTGCTAACGGATTGCCTGTTATTGCCGTTAATCGTACCGGGCACGAGCCAGATCCGTCCAAACAAACCAATGGGATACAGTTTTGGGGGAATAGTTTTGTTGCGGGTCCTCAGGGAGAATTTTTACTTCGCCTGTCTGCCGATCAAGAGGAGGTGAGATGGATTGATATTGATCCAACACGTAGCGAGCAGGTGCGTCGTTGGTGGCCTTTCTTTCGCGATCGCAGAATAGATGCATTTCAAAACTTAACGGAACGCTACTTATGATCAGATAGCGGTCTGGTAGATACTTGAGGTTCTGATTTGACAGACATCAAATAATATGTTAGTTTTGTAACCTAACGAATAAATAATACACTAAAGAAAAACAGATTATGGAAAACACACGTCGTTCTTTTCTCAAGAAAGTATCAGCAGCAGGGGTGGGAGCAGCAGGATTGGCTGTAGCCGGTAATGTTGGAGCAACTTCTGTTGTCGACGCATCCGCACCTCAACCTAAACAAAAAAAGCAAGGAGCCAATGATGGGAAATTGCGCTTTGGCTTTATTGGTACCGGATCGAGATGTAAGGAGCATATTAATAATGTATTGGCGATTCCTGAGAACCGGATAGTCGCTATATGTGATACACAGCAAGGCCCTTTGCAGTCTACATTGCAACATATTGCCAAGTTTAATGTACCGGAACCCAAAGTATACACCGGGAGCGAACGGGCATTTGAACAAATGTTGAATAATGAAGAGTTCGACTGTGTAATCATTGCCAGTCCTTGGGAATGGCACGTGCCGATGTCGGTTGCTGCGATGAAAGCGGGAGTTCCTTATGTGGGAGTTGAAGTTTCTGCAGCTAACTCATTGGAAGAATGCTGGGATTTGGTCAATGTCTCGGAAGCGACCGGCAGTCAACTGAATATCATGGAGAATGTATGCTACCGCCGCGACTGTATGGCGGCATTAAATATGGTACGTCAAGGGTTGTTTGGCGAATTACTGCATGGCGGTTGTGGGTATCAGCATGATCTGCGTGACGTGAAATTCAATGATGGAAAGCATTATACGTATCAACCTGGCGGAGAGTTGCGGATGGGGCCTACCGCTTATGCTGAAGCACAATGGAGAACGCAACATTCGATCAAGCGTAATGGGGATGTCTATCCGACCCACGGAATCGGACCTGTTGCCAATTGTATGGATATCAACCACGGAAACCGTTTTATTTCATTGACAGCTATGGCTACTCAGGCACGGGGGCTGCATAAATTTATTGTCGATAAAGGTGGGCGCGATCATCCGTATGCTAAAGTGCAGTTTAACCTGGGAGATATTGTTACCTCTATGATTAAATGTGCTAATGGACAAACGATCATCGTTACACACGATACCAATTCGCCTCGTCCGTATTCTTTGGGATTCAGGGTACAGGGTACCGAAGGTTTGTGGATGAATGATGGCAATCATGTCTATGTAGAAGGACAATCTAAACCTCATCGCTGGGACGACTCCGACGAATGGTTCAAAAAATACGATCATAAATTATGGAGTGACCTCGAAGCTAAAGCCCGTGAGGCCGGACATGGAGGTATGGATTATATTATGATGTATGACTTTATCGATGCTATACGTAATAAAAAGCCGGCTCCGATGGATTGTTACGACGCTGCGGCATGGAGTGCGATTTCGGCCTTATCCGAAATGTCTGTCGCTCGTGGTGGCGCATTGGTCGATTTTCCTGATTTCACCAGAGGACAATGGATTCATCGTCAGCCTAAGTTTGCTCTGTAGGATTTTAGTCTAATTGTAAAGACATTTTATATTATTATAAAAGGAGGTAAGCGAAGTTGTTCATGGATGCTTTTTACGTTCTTCAAGACGTAATTTGGTCATCCTTTCTCGCATACCTCCTTCTTTGATAAATTGTACATTGATTTTATCCAATAATTTGGCTAATAGATAATCCGTTTGCTTAATAAGACAGATTGTGATATTTGCAATCGGCGATATTCACGGGTGCGAAGGTAATCTTCATAGTCAATAAGTAATTCATGTAAACTGGCTTTTGCTACATTAATTAATTTGATCTCCATCTCTTTGGATGTTGTGGAGGCTGCGCTTCCCTCAACAATATTTTGCTTACCCGAACGGGCGGCTTGTATCATCTGATCGATCGTTCGATCACCTCTTTGGAGATAATGTTTGCAAAAGTAGTAGGTGATGTCATAGATAGCTTCCGCTTTTTGGTAACAGAAAAGTTTGCGGTAATTACCGCCGGTGGGGAGAAGTTTGTTGGTCATAGTTGGTTGTTTTTTGGTTTTTTATTTTTTTATCCTTAAGGTCCTTAGAGACTTCAAGGTCCTTAAGGCCTTTAAAGCCTTCTCTGAAAAATCAAAAATAATAAATAAATCTTATATTAATCGCTTTCAGCCAGCATTTTGCATAGCTTCTCCAAATAATACGCATCTACCTCATCAAAGGTATTTAATGAAGCACTATCAATATCCAAAATAGCGATGACTTCATTCTTTTTTAAAAGCGGAACTACAATTTCAGAGCGTGAAGCGGAGTTGCAGGCGATATGCCCCGGAAACAGATCGACATCAGGTACAATAACTGTTTTAGCCTCTTTCCAGGCTGTACCGCAAACGCCTTTCCCGAAACGGATCCGTGTACAGGCGATTGGTCCCTGAAAAGGCGAAAGTACGAGGTTGTCTTCTTTAACGGTATAAAATCCAACCCATAAAAAATCAAATGTCTGTTTTAATGCGGCACAGACGTTTGCCATATTGGCAATTGTGTCGTTTTCACCGTCAATTAGCGATTTTATTTGTGGGAGGAGTGTTTCGTATTTCTCCTTTTTACTACCTTGTTGGATCGTGAGTTCTTCTGTCATATTTCAATGAATTAGAAAGCAAAAATAGTGATTTGGGACAAATAAATCGTACCTTTGCATACGATTAAGGGAAGAGTTAACAGTTAACCGATGTCAAACAGTGACAGGTTTAACTGTTAACTCTTTTGTAATAAGAATCAAGTGTAATAAACATATGGCCAAACAAAACTCACCATTAGTATTAGGGACAGAAAAAATCAGTAAACTTCTTATGCAATATGCTGTTCCGGCAATTATTGCCATGACGGCGTCTTCTTTGTATAATATTGCAGATAGTGTGTTTATTGGTCATGGAGTAGGCGCTTTGGCGATATCCGGATTGGCGCTCACTTTTCCTTTAATGAATCTGGCGGCAGCTTTTGGCTCGCTCGTGGGTGTTGGGGCATCTACTCTTGTTTCAGTCAAACTTGGACAAAAAGATTACGTCGGGGCGAAAAATGTACTGGGTAATGTATTGGTTTTGAATGTGGTTCTTGGGATCGCTTTTTCGATTGTGTGTCTGGCTTTTCTGGATCCGATTCTTTATTTTTTTGGAGCCAGTGAGAATACGATCGATTATGCCCGTGATTATATGGTCATTATTTTGTTTGGAAATGTGATCACCCACATGTATTTGGGACTGAATGCCGTACTTCGTTCTTCCGGTTATCCTCAGATGGCTATGTATGCAACATTGGCATCAGTCGTCATTAATGTATTATTGAATCCGATCTTTATCTTTTGGTGGGGATGGGGAATTAAAGGTGCTGCTTGGGCCACGGTGATCTCTCAGGTAATTTCATTAACCTGGCAGGTCATACATTTCTCCAATCCCAAACAATTGCTTCATTTTCAGAAAGGTATTTATCGTTTGCGGAAAGAACTTGTCAAAGGTATATTATATATAGGACTGTCTCCTTTTCTGATGAATATTTGTTCGAGTCTGATTATTATATTAATCAACCGGGGCTTGATGAGGTATGGTGGCGATATGGCTATTGGCGCCTATGGAATCGTAAATCGGATCACTTTTTTGTTTATCATGGTTATCATGGGGTTTAATCAGGGGATGCAACCGATTGCCGGTTTTAATTTTGGCGCCCGGCATTATAACCGGGTCACAGAAGTGACCAAACTGACGATGAAATGGGCTACAGGAGTTGCTACCTTCGGTTTTGTCTTGTGCCAGTTTTTCCCTTCTTTGATGGTGCAGATGTTTACCACCGATCAGGAGTTGATTGATGCAGCAGTATATGGCTTACATATTGTTTTTGCGGTTTTCCCAATTGTCGGCTTTCAGATGGTGGCAACAAACTTTTTCTTATCGATTGGGATGTCTAAAAAAGCGATTTTCCTTTCTTTGACCCGGCAATTGCTTTTCTTGGTTCCTTGTTTGATCATTCTTCCTCGTATTTGGGGGGTGTTTGGTGTTTGGGTCAGTATACCAGTTGCCGATTTAATTGCTACAATCGTTACGGCAGTCGTTTTGATTCATCAATTCAGACAATTCAGAACATCCTAATAACCGAATCGGTTTTTTATGTATCTTTGTTATATACAGATGTATTGGAGTGCTAAAAGATATAAATGATGTCATTATGGATAAAAAAATTATATTAACAATCGGGCGACAGTTTGGTAGTGGCGGACGCGAAGTCGGACAAAAATTATCGAAAGAACTGGGAATAGGTTATTATGATAAGGAATTACTGGCTGTGGCTGCCAAAGAGAGTGGGCTTTGTGAAGAAGTTTTTGAGAAGGCAGATGAGCAGGCATCCAGTGGATTGGCTTATGCAATCACAATGGGATATTCGTATATGGGGATGTTTTCGCCCTATAATAATATTCTATCCAATGACGGTTTGTTCAAATTGCAAAGTGATGCTATACGTCATTTGGCAGAGAATGAGTCGTGTATAATTGTTGGGCGTTGTGGTGATTATATTTTAAGGGATAACCCGAATTGTTTGAGTTTTTTTATTCATAATACGGAGGACGAACGTGTGCGACGTATTGTAAATAGCCAGCAGATAACTGTTGAAGAGGCGAAAGAACAGATGATAAAGACTGATAAATCGCGAGCGGCTTATTATAATTATTATACGAATAAAGTATGGGGAGCATGTAGCTCTTATAATTTTTCAATCGATGTGTCGGTTTTAGGTATCGAAGGATCGGTTGCTTTTATCAAAAAAATTGTAGAAGAACGCCAACAGACAATTTGATTGTCCTGTGTTTTTTTATTTAACTTAAATACAAATCTTATGCGAAAATCTCAATTCTCCATACTGCTTTCCGGTAGTATGATTGCTACGCTGTTACTGAGTAGTAGCTGCACACAAACAAAATGGACAGAGAGTGAAAAAGAATCGTACCGGCTTGTGACTCAACAAGGGGGAGCGACTTTAGGTTATTCACCGGCATCAGGAGTGAATCTGCTTACGGTAGACGGCTTTGCTTTTAAAGACCTCAATCGTAACGGTCAACTCGACCCGTATGAAGACTGGCGATTGACACCGGAAGAGCGGGCGAAAGATCTGGCTTCTAAAATATCCGTAGAAGAGATTGCCGGATTAATGTTGTATAGTGCCCATCAGTCAATTCCCGGAGCCTCACAAGGGTTTGGCTCTTCTACATACAATGGGAAATCGTTTGCCGAAAGCGGAGCGTTGCCTTCGGATCTTTCGGATGCACAACGGAAATTTTTGACTGAAGATAATGTACGTCATGTCTTGGTTACCCGGGTACAAAGTCCGGAAGTTGCTGCGCTTTGGAATAATAATGTACAGGCATTGGTCGAAGGAATGGGACATGGTATTCCAGCTAATAATAGTTCCGATCCGCGTCATGGAACTTCTGCTGACGCTGAATATAATTTTGGTAGTGGCGGACAAATTTCGTTATGGCCTGGCTCATTAGGTCTGGCTGCCACGTTTGATCCAGCAGTCGTTAAGCGTTTTGGAGAAATAGCGTCTATAGAATACCGGGCATTAGGAATTGCAACAGCACTTTCTCCACAGATAGATATTGCAACTGATCCGCGTTGGAGTCGGGTGAGTGGGACGTTCGGTGAAGATCCTGATTTGTCAACAGACATGGCTCGCGCGTATACCGATGGGTTCCAGACATCATCCGGCGATAAAGAAATCTCAAACGGTTGGGGATATGAAAGTGTAAACGCCATGGTAAAACACTGGCCCGGCGGAGGTTCTGGTGAAGGCGGTCGTGATGGGCATTACGGGTATGGTAAATATGCCGTATTCCCGGGGAATAATCTGGAGCAACATAAACAGCCATTTATTAAAGGTGCGTTCAATTTGGAGGGAAAAACGGCGAAAGCATCGGCCGTTATGCCTTATTATACCATTTCTGTAGGGCAGGATCCGAGTGGGAATGACATTGCAAACGGCTACAGTGATTATCTGATCACGGATCAGCTTCGTGGAAAATATGGTTACGATGGTGTTGTTTGTACGGACTGGGGTATTACCGGTGACGAAACCGGAGTGGAAACCTTTGCCGGAAAACCTTGGGGAGCCGAAGGCCTGACAGTAGCAGAACGTCATTATAGAATACTTATGGCCGGAGTGGATCAATTCGGAGGAAATAACGATAAAGACCCGGTACTCGAAGCATATCAGATGGGAGTAAAAGAATATGGCGAAGAAGCGATGCGTAAGCGTTTTGAGAAATCAGGGGAGCGATTATTATTGAATATTTTCCGTACAGGCTTATTCGAGAATGCCTACCTTGATCCGGCTGAGTCGCAGGCATTAGTCGGAAAACCTGAATTTATGCAAGAAGCTTATGAAGCTCAGTTGAAATCGATTGTAATGGTAAAGAATAAAACAAATACTTTGCCTATAGAAAAAAATAAGAAAGTGTACGTTCCTCAACGTTTCTTTCCTCCAGTGATGAACTTTTTCGGTGTAGCTGCAACTGGTCGTATGGATTATCCGGTTAATCTGGATCTGGTTAGAAAGTATTATACGGTGGTCGAAAATCCGGATGAGGCTGATTTTGCCATCGTTTTTGTGACTAACCCGAAGAGCGGATCCGGATATGATAAAGCGGATGCGGATAAAGGAGGAAATGGGTATGTGCCTATCAGTTTGCAATTTAATGATTATACGGCTACTTCGGCTCGAAATCCGAGCTTGGCCGGTGGTGATCCGTTTGAGAAGTTTACTAACCGCAGCTATAAAGGAAAATCGGTGAAAACCAGTAATAAAACGGATATGCAGTCTGTCAATGAGACAAAAGCAAAAATGAAAGGTAAACCGGTGATTGTATCCATGGATATGGATAATCCTTCTGTTATGTCTGAATTTGAGAAATCGGCAGATGCGATCCTGATCAATTTTGGCGTACAAAATCAAGCAGTATTGGATATTATAAGCGGCACGAATGAACCTTCGGCTCTTTTGCCGATCCAGATGCCGGCAGATATGCGTACCGTTGAAGAACAGTTTGAAGACGTTCCGCGTGATATGCGTTGCCATACCGATAGCGAAGGCAATACCTATGATTTTGCCTTTGGTATGAACTGGTCGGGTGTAATAAATGATGCACGCGTAAGCAAATACAAATGAAGAAATTATGAATTATAAATTATGAATTGTGAAAAAGGAATCTGAGTGTATGTTCAGGTTCCTTTTTTTTATATTTACAATTTGTAAATGACAATTCCCTGGAATAATTATCTTTGTCATCGACTTTTCATAGGGGTGCCTTACTAACAGGCTGAGATCATACCCATTGAACCTGCTCCGGGTAATGCCGGCGAAGGGAATAGGTAAAATAAACGAAAGGGGAGCATTGCCTCTATGTGTTTCCTGATGTTTAAACTTAAATTCTTATTAGTAAAGATGGAACAAATTGTTTCGACAGGGATTATTAATTCCTATTTTGAGAAACTGAAACGCAATCTGTCTGTTGATGTGGCTATTGTTGGTGGTGGCCCATCCGGGATTGTGGCAGCGTATTATCTGGCGAAAGCCGGAAAGAAAGTCGCTCTTTTCGACCGTAAACTGGCTCCCGGCGGAGGGATGTGGGGAGGAGCAATGATGTTTAATGATATTGTTGTTCAGGAAGAAGCAATACCAATTATTCAAGAGCTGGAAGTAGCGTATCGAAAGGGTGAAAACGGAACCTATATTATGGATTCGGTTCATACCACATCGGCCTTGATCTATAAAGCCACGAAGGCCGGAGCAACAATTTTCAACTGTTATTCGGTGGAAGATGTTGTTTTTCAGAATGAAGCGGTAGCCGGCGTGGTCGTCAACTGGGCACCTGTCATTCGTGAAGGAATGCATGTTGATCCGTTGACTATAATGGCTAAGGCTGTATTGGAGGGGACAGGTCATGATTGTGAAGTGGCTCGTACAGTTGCCCGTAAAAACGGTGTTAAACTGAATACGGTTACCGGAGATGTTGTCGGAGAACGTTCGCTGAATGTCGAATTAGGCGAGCAGACAACAGTCGAAAACACGAAAGAGATTTACCCCGGATTGTTTGTTTCCGGGATGGCGGCCAATGGGGTAAGCGGAAGTTTTCGTATGGGACCTATTTTTGGTGGAATGTTGATGAGTGGAAAAAAGGCGGCAGAACTGATTCTGGCTAAGATAAATAGCTGATTTTGTTTTCTTTTTAAGAACGAGAGATTGTCTGAAAATCCGGGCAATCTCTCTTTTTTATGTCTGTTATCGGGCGGGATTGAATCTTATTTCCATCCCTTTTATGCGATCATTTATTTGACCGTCTGAATAAACTTCATGACCGTTTACAAACGTTTTCCGTATCTTATGATGGAAGGTATACTCTTCAAAAGGAGACCATCCGCATTTGTACAGGATATTCTCTTTAGACACAGTCCATTCATTCTGAGGATCAACCAAAACGAGATCGGCATAATAACCCGGACGAATGTATCCCCGTTTATCGATATGGAACAACTCTGCCGGCTGATGCGCCATCTTCTCGACTACTTTTTCTGTTGTAAAATACCCTTTGGATGCCATCTCAAGCATAACAGTCAGAGAGTGTTGAATTAGAGGTCCACCGGAAGCAGCAGTCAGGCAATTTCCTTCTTTTTCAGAGAGTAAATGCGGGGCATGATCTGTCGCTATAATATCCAGTTTGTTGTTATTGATAGCTTCCCGGAGCGCAGTACGATCGTCTAAGGTTTTAATCGCCGGATTCCATTTGATACGGTTGCCGAAACGCTCATAATCCCTGTCGTAAAACCATAAGTGATGTACACAGACCTCCCCGGTAATTTTTTTCTCTTTTAGCGGTAGCTTATTATCCAGAAGAGTCATCTCCTTTGCCGTTGACAGGTGAAGGATATGTAAACGGGTATTCAGCCGAGTGGCAAGTTCTACCGCTTCAGCCGAAGAGGCATAACAAGCCTCTTCACTTCTGATCCGTGGATGGAGGGATACATCCAGGTTTTTACCGTACAGGTTCGTGAAATATGTGATATTTTTTTGAATGATCTCTTCTTTCTCTGCATGAATGGCAATCAATAAATCGGACTCACCGAATATGCGCTCCAATACATCCTTCTTGTCTACCAACATATTTCCGGTAGAAGAGCCTAAAAACAGTTTGAGTCCCGGAATTCTGTGTTTGTCCAGTTTCTTGATTTCATGAAGGTTCTCATTCGTTCCTCCAAAGAAAAAGGAATAATTGGCCACAGATGTTTCTGCTCCTCTCTGAAATTTCCATTCCAAATCATTCAGGGTAGTCGTCTGCGGTTTCGTATTGGGCATATCCATAAAAGTCGTAACCCCTCCGGCAACGGCAGCGCGACTTTCTGATGATATATCTCCTTTATGCGTCAAGCCCGGTTCGCGAAAATGGACCTGATCATCAATAACCCCGGGAAGCAACCACATACCTGTGGCATCAATCACCTCCGCATCGGCAATCTCCGCAGGTTCGGGAGATTCATTCTCGTATATTTTACTGATCAGATTGCCGGATACTAATACCGAGCCGTTGAATGAACGCCCTTCATTGATGATCAGGGCGTTTTGTATTAATTTTTTATTCATGTCGTTAAGATAGATGCACAAAGTTAGTGATTTAACGCTTATATAAGCACTAAGTTATGAAAAGGTCTGTATGTAAAATGCTTTTAATGATTCCAGACCAGCATTAGGCGTATACCTTTTCCTGCCATTCCGGTAAATTCAGTTTGTCCCGGCACATTGTATCTCTTCGGATTCCAGAATCCCATCACATAAAAACTAAAGCTGTTCAACTGTCTGTGCCAGTTTACGAAAGTATATGGATTATGGTTTTTCCAGTCGTAGTAGAACATGGCCGTCACCGTATCAAATAATGTCGCGGGATAGTTCAGTGACAGACCCGTAAAATGACTATTCTCGGTAGGGCGTAGCGCTTTCCGCCCCAATCCGTAGATCATGTGTTCAGCGGTGACTCCCAGACCGTTCCCAATCCCAAACGTATAATCCGTTCCGACAGTAAATAGATGTTGGTTGCTGATAATATCCAGGTTTTTGTTGTAATGAGTCCATGAAGCTTCCAACCATAATCCGACTACCACATCTGCCCGGGCGTCAACTCCTATTCTATGCTCCGCGGCATTGCTTTCCGGGAGGGATAATGAGGCAAGTTTTGCTTCGCGGAAATGATAACTGAAAGCTGCTTCGCCTTTTTTGAACGGAAGCTGTATACGTCCGCCTGCCTCCGGACGTAATTGTCCGCCGGTTTTGAATAATTCCCAACCTTTTTGTTTGTTGTTACCCGCCAAAGCCCATAACCAGATATTCGCATTGTTAAGAAAATAGTAGCGGAACAATCCGCCCCATACGCCATCAGTCATCTCCAATGGATCGCGTGGGTCCATGCTGTCGAACCACATCAACGGGCGGAATATCTGAGCCGAACCGAAATTGATTTTTTGCAATCCGAACCGTAACTCGCTGTTTGTTGTCGAATAACGGATCCATACACGGTATGGCTTTATTTTTCCATTACCGTCGATATCCTTTAGTTTGTTAAATTCGGTATGGCCGAAAATATTTACCGAACCCTCAAAATCCAGCAGTTTGTTTTGCTTCAAGGGATAGGCAAAACTAATTTCCGGTATATAGCGTCCTCCGAATTGCCACTCCTCCGATGCATCCGGTGTGAAACTGCCCCATCCGGACAGTTGCCCACTGAATCGAAAGTCAGGATTACTATTCTCCTGATTATAGGCAGCTTGACAGAACAACAGCAGTAAAGCCGGTAAAAGGTATTTTATATATGTTCGTTTATTTTTCATCGAATACACCGTAGAGGAAAAATTTAGTTATTTCCCGTCCGAGTTGTTGTACACTGTCGTACATATTCAATAGTTTGTCATCGCGCACCGAGTCGATCAAGCGGTTCATAATGTATAACATCAGTTCGGGTTTCAGGTCTTTTCGCATCCATCCCTGTTCCTGTGCGTAGGTGAACATTGCGATTGTCTCTTTGAGCGAACGACCGATCCATTCCGACATATACTCTTTCAAGACTGAATCTTCACTATAATACAGATCTTCCATAAAATCTTTGCTCGTATCGGCATTGGCACTTGCTTTCATCTCCAGAAAGAGATGCATCTTGTCGGCAAAGGGTTTTTCCGAACGCATGACTTCCCAGAATTTTTCCAACCAGTAATTGAAGGTGCGGTCGAGCATTGTCTTTGCCAATTCAACCTTGTTAGGAAAGAATTTGTAAAATGTCATTTTACTGCAATTGGCTTCCTTACAGATATCCTCAACCGATACTTTCCGTAGTCCGTATCGATAGAATAATTTCCGTGATGCTTCCAGTATCGCATCGTGTTTCTTGCTTCGTTTCTCCATCTTTTTATTTTTTCATGCTTGCCTTACTGAATATATGTTCCGGTATTTTCCGGTCAAATGTTATACTGTCGATAATCCATTCCGTACCGTTGCCGTCTTTCAATATATCTTTGTAAATCATTTTCATCGGGAACCAGCGGCCTTCCGTTTGCCGGATATCGCTTAGTGTGATCTTTTTCAGCAACTGTCCGCTTTTGGCATATAACTCTTCACGCAGGGGGATCATCCATTCTTTGTCGACCCACAGTTTTCGTGTGGGATAAGCTGCATCGTTTACTTTGCCGGTTAATGTTAATAGCCAACAATCTCTTTCATCGATAATTTCATTTCCGGCTACTTCGGCATTGTATATTTCAGTCAGTTTGCGATCGTCCATCATATCTTCGTATGATAAGTCGGAACCCATCACCGACTGTCGCATCATATGTCCCGAGATCATAATTGTCCTGTCTGTTGAGGGTGAATATACCCACATTTCATTATCCAGTTTCAGCATTTTGGTTCCGCGTTCACGTGCCGGCGAAAGATACTCTGAAAAACTCTTATCTGTCCCCATGACGTAACTTTTCGATGTCATTGTCCGGCTATTACGTTTACCATGTACGATCATCGTTGATTCAACGATCCGGCTATCTGCCGACATATTTTTGTCGATGGCCTGTAAAATCCGGAGACCTTCGCCTTCTTGTGCGGAGAGCGCGGTAGTAACAAACAGAATTAATAGAATAAATCCGATCTTTTTCATTTTCATCTATTATTGTGGCAGTTTTTATACTGCCGGATATTTTAATCAAGTTCTTTAAACAACAGGGCGGTACTTCTTTTATAGATGGCCCTTCCTGAGAGTGCCGTCCCGATCAATGTAGAGATAATACCCGGAATAAATCCGATGAAGTACATCCGGGGCATTACGTCTGAGCGTATCACCGGGTCGATCATCATCGATACCGTTTCCATCATATTACTATAGTCCATGCCATACTTTTTCAAATAGAGAGAAATCCATATGCCGAGTATTGTGCCGAATACCGAGCCAATGCAGCCGATCATCAGCGACTCAGCCAGTAGTGTACTGTAAATATGCCACTTCTTTTCACCCATTGCCAACCGTATGCCGAATTCATTATATCTTCTGATGCCACCCAGAACCCCAGCATTCCATAAAACAATCGACAGAGCCAATACTAACAGGAAGATCATGAAGAACGAGACTGTTTTCGTATAGCTCAGTGTTTGTCCCATCATCGGATCGTCGGCCAGTTCCATCATTACCGGGGCATATTCGTCGGTTTGATCGGCATATTGCGAATTGAAACTGTTTTTTATCAACCGGGCTCTCTCTGTATCGTAGCCATCGGGCAGAAAGCCCAGTATTTCACCTGCGGCGTTTTCCATGTCAAGGAGTTGTCTGGCATCTTCCATGTCAATGATGATACCGCCTTTATCCAGCATACTATTGCCGAAACGGACGATGCCGGCTATGGTATAGTTTTGGAATGTCATCGATCCATACATTGTCGAACCAAAAAAAGTAACCGTATCACCGGGTATTAACCCGAACTTATCCGCAAAGTCATGACTGACCAATGCTTCACCCTGTCTGTTGATCAGATGACCGGCTGTCAACGCTTTTTTCAGACCTGTTCGTTCTGTTTCCCGACTGTCGGGATTGAGCAGATCAAAGGCTTGTCCGGCAACTGGCCCTTGTTTCATTGTTTCACCATTCGCATCGGGGATATCGAGCAGACCGCCGAATAAAATGCGGGGAGTCCAGTCAACTTCGGGGTATTCTGCTTTAAGTTTTTCCGTCAGTATATCCGTCTCCATTAAAGCCAGGTCATTTGGCTTCTGATCTTCATCCTGACTGTATGCTCGTGTCATTACCCGCATATGGCCTGTCTGAAAATTGGCGGTCATATCGACCATATTGTTCATCATGCCCCCCATAAGCCCGTCGAGTGAAACCACGACAAAAACGCCGATTGTTACAACCAGTACCGGTAACAGGCTCCTTCGCCTGTCTCTGAGTATACCTTTTAATAGAAAGTCAAACATTTTATTTCACATTTAGACCTGTTTAAATTCATTCTTATTGTTATCAGCTGATCTTTCCTTTTAGTGCCTGCACCATATTCTGCCGCGCGATTCTTCGGGCGGGGAGAAAACTGATTAATGCCGACATAACCACAACGATCATAATTGTTGTCAATATGGATGATACCTGATAAGAAGGGATCAACGCATTGCCAATAGCGATTCCAAGATCGGAATAACTGTCGGGCATCGGCATTCCCGTTCGACTGAAGAGGTATAGTAACGGACTTCCCCAGACTGCAGCCGCAATAATAGCGAGCAGGCTGTACATTGTCCCTTCAAGCGTAAAGAGGGTGGTCACTTTATAAGGTGTCATGCCTAAGGCGACATAAGTGCCTATCTCTTTTTGTCGTCTGAATATGGATAAAGTCTGTGTGTCGAATACAGCCAGAAGAGCAATGGCCAGCAGTATTGTAAAGATTATGGCCGCTTCCATTCGTGTGCCTTCTTCCATCAGGGATATATCACTCATCAGAAATGCCTGATTTTTCAGTTCCCATCCTTCAATAGATGTAAGAGGTTTTTTATGGGTAGTCACGATATAAGTCGCTTCTCCATTCATACCGGTCATTTGATAGAGATCGTCAAGTGTGATCCATATCTGCCCTGCATCAACACCCGGAACGTTCACATTAAAAATGTGAGTGATTAGTATCTCTCTTGCATCGAAGACCCCATTTTTATCCCTCCAACGCATCATAACCCGGTCTCCTTCGTGTAGGTTCGCCGATTGAGCCATTCGTTTACCGATTATTGCCGGTATATCGTTTTCTGTTTGCCGGAGTTCGGGGGTAGGTAGTTTGAGCACTGTTTGTTTAGGGTCGATCCCTCGTAGTACGATGTTTTGCATTCGCCCTTGCGGGTAAAGACTTGCCTGTATTGCCAATATAGGTGTGGCCAAACCCTTATCGATATCTGTACGCAGTTGCTCCGGTATGAGCCCGTGGGCATCGGGTAAACTAAAGATATCCATCCGGTCGTACGCCGGGTGCCAGTATTGACCTTCTGCCGTTTCCCATTCGCGGGTATCTTTTCTGGCTTCCTCGATCCAGCCGTCGAGGATACCATTGTAGGCTACCATGATAACCAGGACGAAGGAGAGGACCGCAACATTCAGCCAGGTGCGTTTGCCTCCTCCGATGATATTTTTATATGCGGTTCGTAGAAGTAACATTTTCCGGTTATTTAGAATTGTCAATAATCGTGTCTTTTTCCACTTGCCCGTCACGAAGCGAAATGATCCGTTGCAAGTATTGCATGACTTTCTCATCGTGGGTGGCAAAGATGAAAGTCGTTTGCAACTCTTTGTTCAGTTTGTGCATGGTTTGCAGGATATGATGCGAATTGTCGGCATCCAGATTGGCAGACGGCTCGTCGGCCAAAACGATGGACGGTCTTTTTACCATTGCGCGGGCAATTGCTACCCGTTGGCTTTCGCCTCCCGATAACTGGGAAGGCCGTGAATCGCGTTTGTCAGTTAAACCGACCCACTCGAGCGCTTCCATCACCGCTTCATATCGCTGTTTTTTGGACTTATGTTGTAATAATAAGGCAAACTCGACATTTTCGTATACAGTATATACGGGTAGCAGATTATAGCTTTGAAAAATAAATCCGATATGCAGGTTACGAAGTTTAGCCGATTCGGAAGGTGCAACAGATGTTATGTTCTGACCCAGGACGACAGCTTCTCCTGATGTCGGGGTGTCTAATGCCCCGATAATATTCAATAGTGTCGTTTTCCCCGAACCGCTTGGCCCGACCAATCCGGTAAATTCACCTTTTCTGATTGTGAGATTGATGTTGTTTAAAGCCCGGAAAAGCCCTTGTCCGACAGAAAAGTCCTTGCATACAGCTGATAAGGAGATCATGTTTTCCATTTTAGAACTGATTTTGTATTTACTGACGGTGCAAATATATACGAATTTTGTAATATAACGCACAATTCGTAAACTTTTTTGCTTTTATTTATTATTAAACCCCTTCATTCAGGCTTATTCTATCCATTTTATGGTGGTTTTCCTGTTTTTGAATATAAAGGTGTTACATGTATCTATACGATAAACAGTTCTCTTTTCCTCGATCTCTTCTCTCTTTTTTCTGCAATAATTAATCGTCCACCAATTGGTAGACGATAGTGCAACAGTTGGTAGACGAAAGTGATCCAACTGGTAGACGATAGTGTCACAGTTGGTGGACGATTAGATTATCAGAATAAAAATAGGAAGGCATCTGCGTGAAAAGAAGAAGACAATGTGTTGAATCTGTTTGAGGTTGAGCGGAAAGAGCAAAAAGCAGTTGATCAGGAAGGGTGTTGAAGATAAAAATGAGTGTATTATATTGTCTTTTAGTGAATAGTGAGTTGTGGGTCATTACCCCGTGAGGGGTAAAATATGCATAACCCCGGGTAAAACCCGGGGCAGATAGCCACAACTATTCTCAGAACCCCGAAGTGGGTTCAACCCTTATCAGGGTTGATGTGAGTGAATTGGATTGCCTACCCCGGGTTTCACCCAGTCATGTTCGGAAGAAGTTTGTCGTTTTTTACGAAAGTATATATTTCTTTCTGTTATGGATAACTAGGTAGTTAT
>NZ_JARXWG010000039.1 GCF_029893105.1 Parabacteroides sp. PF5-9
CTGCACACAATGTGGGAGAGTAGGTAGCTGCCAGTTTTTGATTAAGAGGTATATTCGATCCGAATGGAGGAATGTACCTCTTTTTTATTATATATAGCCTATATTATTTTATTCTGTATCAAGCGAAATTTATTTATGAATGATTATTTTTGCCAAAAACAAAATAATCATGAAAAAAATCCTATTGCTCTTACTCACAGTCTTTATTAGCTATCTTGCTTCTGCTCAGGATCAGATAACTTATCAAACGATCGAAAATCTCTCTTACCGGACATCAGGCGATTCTTATAGTCAGGAGAGATGTAAACTAGATCTTTACTACCCTGAAAATCAGAAAGAATTTGCGACAGTCGTATGGTTTCATGGTGGAGGATTGACCGGAGGCAATAAATTCATTCCCGAACAATTAAAGAACAGTGGTATGGCTGTAATAGCTGTTAATTATCGTCTTTTGCCCAAAGGGACACTAACAAACTGTATAGATGATGCCGCCGCAGCTGTAGCCTGGGCATTCAATGAAATAGAGCAATATGGAGGTGATAAACGCAAGGTCTTTGTTTCCGGCCATTCTGCCGGCGGATATCTTGCCGCTATGATCGGATTAGATAAAAAATGGCTCAATACTTACCAAATCGATGCGGATGAAATCGCCGCTCTTATCCCTTTTAGCGGGCATGCCATCAGCCACTTTGCTTATCGTCAATCTTTAGGCATGAAGGATACACAGCCCAGTATTGATGAATTTGCCCCTCTTTATTATGTTCGTCCCGACGCTCCTCCTTTGATAATTGTGTCGGGTGATCGTGAAATGGAAATGCTTGGGCGCTATGAAGAAAACGCCTATTTCTGGCGAATGATGAAAGTTGCCGGTCACAAAGAAACTTACTTATATGAACTCGACGGATACAATCATGGAGATATGGCTGTACCAGCTTTTCATATTCTGAAAAATCATGTCAGACAACTCTTAAAGTCCATCCTCTAAGACATAACGTAACTGATCCAACATCAACGGGATTTCCGGTTCTTCGATGCCTGCCATTAACAGATCCGGAATATCCTGATTGAATTGTTCTTTGAACTTATGAAAATCGTTCTGTTCAGTCTCAACCGACTTCTTATAGTATTTTAAAGCTTGTTTCACATTTTGCATAACCCATTCCGTATGCCCCGCATTCATATAATCGTGCATATTGGGCTGGGCATCTAATATCCGCTTATAATAGTTTCTTGCCTGATCGTATTTGCCTGTTAGGAAAGAACACCATGCAATAGGTCTCCATGCTTTATTACTTTTTGTGTCCAAATAATCCACTTTAAAATAATACTTCAAGGCTTCATCATAATCACGCATTTCCAGGTAACAATGCCCGATGTTCATTTGAACAGATAATTCATCAGGACTCATCAGTTCATAACGCTGATAATAGGTTAAGGCTTCCTCCGGTCGTTTTAATGTCCGGTAACACCCCGCAATGCGGCGAATCACCCATTTGCTGTTGTTATTTAATAAATCAGCACGCAGATAAGCATCCAGAGCACCTTCGATATCATCATTCATCTGCTTGCAATACCCTATTTTCTGGAAAAGAACATCATTTTCATGATCTTGAATAGATAAACGCACATAAATACTCAAGGCATCAAGAAAATGTCCCTTATGCAGATAATACTCTGCTATAGCCCACATACTCTCCTTATCTGAAATATAGGGTTGCAAGATCGGCAGATTATGAAAATCCAATTTCCAGGTAAAAATATCATCAAAATCCAACTTGCTGGGATATAGTTTGAAAAAGCGATATAAGTCTTGAATATATTGTCCCGATATAAATGCAATATTTCCCCGCTGTGTCACAAACTCTTCTTTACTTTGTTGAATCATTTCACCCGCCTGTCCTTCAAACTGCCCCATCATCATTTTTTTATGTTGTTCCGGCAATTGCATCATACTGAAATAAAGCGAATATTTATCGGAGTTACACATAAACGGTGCTGTAGCCAAAGCGTCTAACACTTGTCTGTCACCCGGCTCTTTATTCTCCGGATTCCCTAAAGAGGAATGTTGCGGTATAAACGGCAGGAACCAATTACTGATCTCCCGGAAAAAAGGGAAGTTCTTCAGATGAATAAATGTCGAATGCATCACATCAGCACCTTCTTGCTGTAGTTCACCAAATTCCTGCATTTTTTTCTCTAAAGAAGATCCGGCAAGCATCTCCTGCCATTCGGGGTTCATCTCTGCTCCAATCTGTTCAGAGGCCAAATCTTTCAGATTGATCTTTCCTGTAATTTTAGAATTAAGCTTCATCATTTCAGGAATAATCTCTTCTTGCAATTTCCGAGTGATCTTCTCTGTTTCGCGAGCCAGAATAAAACGTAGGGTTATTGTACGAATATCATTCGTAAACGCAGGGTGACTTTCAGCATAAAGATCCAGCCGTTCCTGTATCTGCGGATATAAATAGGTCCGTTTTCTGTACGCAAATAGAGTCAGTAAAATACCAATCAATGCCCGTACTCTTACTTCTTCATTTTCTGTTTCCAACGCATCAAAGAGAAGAAAAAGTTTCTCTTTATCAAACGAAGCTTGTAATCCTAATAGCAAAGCCGACACAATCTGGCAACCGGTGGCAACCGGCAAAACGGGATTATATAAAATTTCTTTCACTACAAGTACATCATCGGGCGATAGCGGGTAAGAGACCCATATTTTATGGAAAAGTTCGGTTAATGTTATTTCATATTGTTGTTCCAACTCCATTGTTTGGCCGGGGATATCCAATTGCGCATGTAATTGATCATAGGTCGTACCCCCACCTGCATCCAATGAACGTTTTCGGTTATAATAAATGAAAGACGATTCAGCCGAGAGTGCTTTATGCTTTACCTGATCAGCCAATTCATAAGCCGACAGAAGCAGTGTATGATAGATATGTTCCTGCATCGGATCTTTAGCGCCTTCCATCCGGTAGCGTAACATATATTTATAGGTACTTTGTAATTCGTCGAACTTCTCTTGAAAAACGTATTCACGAACCCCGGCAATCATTCCTTGTAGACAAACAAATGCATCCTTCAGTTCTTTATTATCCAATGAACCGATAATACGCTCGTAAGCTCTGTTTATTTCTTGTGTCGTCATAACATATTATATAACAAATGGTATGCCAAAAGTATTATGTTCACTGTAAAATTCCTATCTTTGCACACCTAAATAAAGTTAGCAGATGAAGAATATACGCAATTTTTGTATCATTGCTCATATAGACCATGGTAAAAGTACTCTGGCCGACCGCTTGCTTGAATATACCAAAACTGTCGAAGGCAAAGATATGCAAAACCAGGTTCTTGATGATATGGATCTTGAGCGTGAGCGTGGCATTACCATTAAAAGCCATGCCATTCAAATGAAATATCTCAAAGACGGAGAAGAATATACCCTCAATCTGATCGATACCCCGGGGCACGTCGACTTTTCTTACGAGGTATCCCGTTCTATTGCCGCTTGCGAGGGAGCATTACTCATTGTTGATGCTGCACAAGGTATACAGGCTCAAACAATTTCCAACCTGTATATGGCTATCGATAACAACCTCGAAATCATCCCGGTGATCAACAAGATCGATTTACCTAGCGCTATGCCAGAAGAGGTCGAAGACCAGATTGTCGAACTACTTGGAGTTGACCGTGAAGACATTCTTCGTGCCAGTGGAAAAACAGGCGAAGGGGTCTATGAAATATTAGATGCAATTGTAAACAAAGTTCCGGCTCCCCAAGGTGATCCCGAAGCGCCTTTACAATGTTTGATTTTCGACTCTGTATTCAACTCATTCCGAGGAATTATAGCTTACTTTAAAGTTGTAAACGGAGTGATTCGGAAGGGAGATCGAGTCAAATTCATCGCCACAGAAAAGGAATACGACGCCGATGAAGTCGGAATCCTTAAACTAGGCATGTCACCTCGTCAGGAAGTCAGAACCGGCGATGTCGGATATATCATTTCCGGTATTAAAACATCCCGTGAAGTTCGCGTGGGTGATACGATTACACATATGAAAAATGGAGCTACGGAAGCCATAGCCGGTTTTGAAGAGGTCAAGCCAATGGTGTTTGCCGGAGTCTATCCGATCGACAGCGAAGATTTTGAAAATTTACGAGCGTCTCTTGAAAAATTACAGTTAAATGACGCTTCCCTCACCTTCCAGCCTGAAAGTTCAGCAGCCCTCGGTTTTGGATTCCGTTGTGGTTTTCTGGGACTCTTACATATGGAGATCGTGCAGGAACGTCTTGATCGTGAGTTTGATATGGATGTGATCACCACAGTTCCAAACGTATCCTATAAAGTATATGATAAAAAAGGGAATTGTCTGGAGGTACATAACCCCAGCGGTCTGCCCGATCCGACGCAAATCGATCATATAGACGAGCCTTATATCCGTGCATCTGTCATAACTACAACCGCTTACATTGGCCCTATTATGACATTATGTCTGGGAAAAAGAGGTATTCTTCTCAAGCAAGAATATATTTCAGGTGATCGTGTCGAAATACATTACGATATGCCTTTGGGAGAGATCGTGATCGATTTTTATGATAAATTGAAAAGCATCTCAAAAGGGTATGCCTCGTTTGATTACCATTTACACGATTTTCGTCCAAGTAAGTTGGCCAAACTGGATATCCTCCTCAATGGAGAACCGGTTGATGCACTTTCAACCTTGACCCATGTTGATAATAGTGTGACATTCGGCCGTCGTATGTGTGAAAAGTTGAAAGAATTAATTCCACGTCAACAATTTGATATCGCGATTCAGGCTGCTATCGGTTCGAAGATCATTGCCCGTGAAACGATAAAAGCCGTTCGCAAAGACGTAACAGCCAAATGTTATGGAGGTGATATTTCCCGTAAACGGAAATTGCTTGAAAAACAAAAAGAAGGAAAAAAACGCATGAAACAGATCGGTACAGTAGAAGTGCCTCAAAAAGCGTTCCTGGCTGTCTTGAAATTAGATTAAGATAAACCCCATAGAGAGTAAAGAGAGGGATTCGGAAACGAATCCCTTTTTTGTTATCTTATCTGCTGGTTTTCAGAATATGGGCATTAGGCGAATAGCTATATATCAGGCTGATATATATAAGTTATCAAAACAAAAACGAAAAAGATCCGTCGGTTTATTAGAAGCATAATAAGCACTTTTTTGTTAGAGGTACCTCTAAATGATTTTAGACGTACCTCTAAACTGATTTACACGTACCTCTAAATTATTTTAGAGGTACCTCTAACAGAAAACAGACATAGGTGTAACAGAAAAAGTAGTCGGATCAAACAGAAAACAGATTTGCATGGTGCAAAAAACAGATCTTTATACTGTCACTTTCCAGGTATTATGACTATCTTCAACCTCTTTTTTAATATATTTATATCGTGTCATTATGAGAAATAAAATAATTAGTGGAACATTATTATTCCCTTTTATAATATCCTGTACCGGAAAAATTCAACAGGAAAAGCCTAATGTCTTATTTATTTTAACAGACGATCATGCGATGGCAGCCATTAGTGCATACCGCTCAGGATTGTCTACTCTGGCTCCGACTCCCAATATTGATCGCATCGCTAAAGAAGGTGCCATATTTCAAGCCAACTATTGTTGTAACTCTATCTCCGGGCCAAGTCGTGCTGCTATTCTGACAGGGAAACATAGTCATAAAAACGGATTTATGAGAAACGGAAACCAAGGTTTTGATGGCACGCAACAAACATTACCCAAAATACTTCAGGCAAACGGCTATGAAACCGCATTGATTGGTAAGTGGCATCTGGTGTCAGAACCAACCGGATTTGATTTCTGGACCATTCTGAGCGACCAGGGGGAATATAACCATCCCGATTTTATTACCGGAAAAGATACGACCCGCCATACCGGTTATGTCACAGATATCATTACCCGCTTCACGAAAGAGTGGCTGGATAAACGAGATAAAGAAAAGCCGTTTTTTCTGATGATGAATCATAAAGCGCCACATCGTAACTGGGTGCCGGCCGAACGTCATTATCGACTATATGAACATACACTATTCCCTATTCCCGAAAATTATTTTGACAGTTATGACAATAGAGTTGCTGCTTCAAAGCAGGAGATGAATATATACCGAGACATGTACGAAGGACATGACCTAAAAATGGTTACCGGAACAGATAGCGATACGCTACTTTATGATCCTTGGCCTCACGTATTTATTGATCGGATAACACCCGAAGAAAAAGCTCGCTTTTTTGAAGCTTACCGCGAAAGAAACAATGATTTTTTTAGTACTCCCAGAACAGAAAAAGAAATTGCAGAGTGGAAACTCCAACGTTATTTACAAGACTATCTGGCAACTATAAAAAGCGTCGATGAAAGTGTAGGAGAAATTCTGGATTATTTGAAAGAGAAAGGATTGGATAAAAATACAATCATTGTTTACACCTCGGATCAAGGGTTCTATCTGGGAGAACATGGCTGGTTTGATAAGCGGTTTATGTATGAAGAATCATTTGTTATGCCTCTGTTGATGAGTTATCCAAGCGAAATCAATCCCGGTACAGAGATAAAGGGCTTGACTCAAAATATTGATTTTGCACCGACTTTTCTGGATATGTGTGGTATTGAAATACCGGAAGATATGCAGGGACAATCGTTTCGTCCGTTATTAGGAGGAGAAATACCTGAGAGTTGGAGAGAGTCGCTCTATTATCACTATTATGAATATCCGGGTTTTCATAGTGTAAAAGCACATTATGGAGTCAAAACGATGCGCTATAAATTAATCCATTTCTACGAAGATAATCTCTGGGAATTATATGATTTACAAAACGACCCGAACGAAATGCATAATATATACGGTTATCCGGATATGGAAGAGGTGATCCAAAAGATGAAAAAAGAGTTAGTACGATTACAAGAAATGTATGAAGTACCCAAAGAATTATGCGAGTAAATATAGGATAATCCGTATATCTTGAGATTAAAACTATGTTTTTCCCATCTTCTATTCTCACGAACCGAAGAGGCAGGTAACATAGAACCTAGTTAGTTAAAATTGGTTTTGGCCAATAGTAAGTGTGTGTGTTAAGAATTTATTCGATAAATATCTTGTTCTCCATACATCCGTTGCCTCCAGTATTCTCCCAATATGGGATAAAAAAGAGCAGCCATTTCGCTTTTTGAATAAAGCGACTGGAAGGTATGATACAATCGATCAAAAGTATATGTGTGTGCTTTGTCGGTATTCTCATCTCCAAACCACGCTTTTAAATCAGCAACCAACAGCTCTTTTATTGAAAGAATGGTGTGACTGGACAGATAGCCCTGATAGTATGACAGTAACTCTTTAAAGAGATTTGCATTTTTTTCATTGCCTGATTCAGGACAGTCGAGGAGTATATATACCGATGATTCCAATGTGCCACAGTAAATGTCGATATTCCGGGGCAATAAGATACATTCTCTTTGTCCGAGCACATAAGTTCCAAATCCATCGGCACTCAAATACATACTCCCTTCCAACAAAAAGAAAAGACTATAACATTTGTTTATCCCTAATGCAACAGCATGGTTACCGGGCATGTTCCTGAAATACATCTCAAGCTCTATTTTGGCGTATCCTTCTTGTTTTCCTACCGTCTGTCATAATCAGCTGGTAGAACGATGCAAAGCTAAGCAGAAAAAAGCGCTATTCTTTTACTCATAAAGTCACATCTCTTTCACAAATGGCTACATTTATGATGTATCTCATAAAAAGAAATAAAAAAAGGTACCCTTTTGGAGTACCTTTTCACGATAGAGATATGTTTCTTTTATTTTTTTGCTTGTTCCAACTGCAACGTTTTAGTCGGTTGGTCGCATACTTCAGTCGGTCCGAAGTATTGGATCGGTCCTGGATACACATAGCTTGTTGTTAATGCCCACTCATCACGTTTAGAGGCGAATGTCTTAAATGGAGCACCATCCAGTTTAACCAATGCTTTCTGGATAACCGGTTTCATTTCACCATGACGACGTTCCATATTCATCATCATTGTAACAGGTATACCTCCGGCAATCCACTTATCAGCAGGAGCAGTCGTGTTGCGCACCGAAGACATATAACCGGTCTTACCCGCTGCAATCAGGCAGGAAGCTGTATAACCTAATGAATAACAATAGTCGGCATCATAATTAGAAGGAGCAGCACAGCGACCTTCATAACCAAAGAAGTGATGTAAAGGAGAGAATTTACCGGTATATTTACCAGCTTTCTTCCACTCGTCTAATTTTTTAGCCACCATTTCAGAAAGCAATTTCTCTGTTTCAATCAATGATACCTGAACGTTTCCGTGTGGGTCGCGATCCAATGTCAACTGACGGGCAACTCCTTCCGGAAGACTGGCATACAGGTCGGAATTATCTTTTGTCAATTTACTGATGATATATGAACGTTGTTCGCTTTTCTTGATCATCTTAAATTCGGCGTCATGTTTTGCCAGGTAATCATTCAATTCAGCAATCAAACGTTTCATTGCCGGAACAAACTCAATCAAACCCTCAGGAATCAAGACTGTTCCGAAGTTATCGCCTTTTTTCGCACGTTTAGCTACGATATCGGCAATATAGGTCACGATATCATCCAGCGACATATTTTTAGCTTCTACTTCTTCCGAGACAATACAGATATTCGGTTGCGTCTGTAGTCCACACTCCAATGCAATGTGAGAGGCCGAGCGTCCCATCAGTTTAATGAAGTGCCAATATTTCTGTGCCGAATTACAATCACGTTCGATGTTACCGATAACTTCCGAGTAGACCTTACAAGCCGTGTCAAAACCAAAAGAAGTTTCAATCTGCTCATTTTTCAAGTCTCCATCAATGGTTTTCGGGCAACCGATCACCTGTACACCTGCACCGATAGCTTTGTAATATTCAGCCAAGACACACGCATTCGTGTTCGAATCATCACCACCGATGATTACAAGCGCTTTAATATCCAGTTCTTTTAGGATTTCCAACCCTTTATCAAACTGTTCTTTTTCTTCCAGTTTGGTACGACCCGATCCGATCATATCAAAACCACCGGTATTGCGATATTCGTCGATAATAGCTGCAGTCAATTCTTTGTATTTGTGATCGACCAATCCTCCAGGACCAAGAATAAATCCATAAAGGCGTGATTTTTCATTGATCGCTTTAATCCCGTCAAACAGTCCTGCAATCACATTATGTCCACCCGGAGCCTGTCCGCCAGAAAGGATTACGCCCACATTCATCGCCGGCATCGCTTTCGGACTATTTTCTTTTTCAAAAGTAATCACCGGCATACCATAGGTGTTGGGGAACAATTTCTTGATCTCTTCCTGATCGGCAATAGATTGTGTATACTCGCCGTCAACGGCTTTTACAGCACCTTTCAAAGCTGCGGGAACCTTGGGTTGGTAGGCTGCTCTTGCAATTTGTAATGCACTCTTTGTCATATCTTAACTGATTTATGTTGAGAATTAATCGATTCGTCTCTAAAAGCGGTGCAAATATCGCATTTTTTTCCTTAAATATCGAAAAAACGAACCCTTACCATCTATAAATGCGACGCATTTTTTTCTTTATTAATAAAATGCGACAAAATTCATCCCCGACTAAAAGTTTTGTCTTTATCTTTGCCGACATTATGAACGAATGAATGCAACCATGAAAAATTCAAGAAGAGATTTTCTTAAAAAAGGTGTCCTGGCAGGGACAGGAGCCCTATTGATTCCGGAATTGGCAAAAGCAGTTGTCGAAGAACATACTGCAGTAAATGCACCCAAGATCACATTGAAAAAGAATGCAGTCATCATGTTGCAGGGTGATTCTATTACGGATGCCGGAAGAGATAAAACAAACACAATCAGCAACTCCTTTCCGATGTTGGGCAACGGATATCCCCTTTTTATTGCCAGCCAGTTATTGGTGAAAGAGGCTGCCAAACAACCCAAAATATACAACCGGGGGATCAGCGGAAACAAAGTCTACCAGCTACGCGAACGCTGGGAAGCCGAATGTCTGGCCTTTCACCCCGATGTATTAAGTATCCTGATCGGTGTGAATGATTACTGGCATACATTGAACGCCGGATATAAAGGTACAGCCAAGGTGTATGAAGAAGACTACAGAGACCTGTTGCGCTATACCAAAGAGAAACTACCCCATATTCAATTGGTTATTTGCGAACCGTTTACGCTCAAAGGAGGCTCGGCTATCGATGATCCGAAATGGTTCCCGATGTTCGACGAATATCGCGTGATTGCCAAAAAACTGGCACAGGAATTCAATGCCGTATTTGTACCTTTCCAGGCCGGATTCGATGCCGCAATCAAACAAGCAGGTGCTCGTTACTGGTCGAACGACGGCGTTCATCCCGATCTTCCCGGACGTCAGCTGATGGCTAATCTTTGGCTGGAAGCGACAGGGTTGAAATAATTTAAATGCTTTGTATTATAAAAAGAGGCCGACTGTTGATTTTATTCATCACCAGACGGTCTCTTCATGTAAAAAGTGGTTGGTCCTTGCCCATATCGATTGATAATTCCTTCGTTGAGAAATTGTTTCAAATCCATACATGCCTGTGGTTTGCTGCGCGCATTTAACTGCATATAGGTTTTGCGTGTAATGAATGTGTGATTATTAAGATAACGTAGTAAATGTTCCCTACATTCATCAAGGGTGTAGTGTCGAATCTGTTTTGAACTGTCAGCCCGGAAAACCGGCATGGTTTCTAACCGTCTGCAAAGTTTGACGGAAGGACGGTAGTTGATGCTTCTAAAATGAACCGATTCGGCACGGATCTCCTTTTTGTTCATAACCGGCCGGCATTGCAATGAAACACTAAATGTTCCAATACCGTCTAATTCTACATTTTTTCCAAACATCAGGTAGTCGGCCATAATATCCTGCAACAGTTGCAACATCCCTTTTATATCTGCCGGTGAAAAACTCGACCTAGCTTTCAGGTCACGCATTATGTCGTCAACCGATACTGTGCCGCCCGATACTAAGCGAGCATGAAGGGGTAATACCCGGTTGTCATGGTGGGGGTTGGGGTTACGAACTAATTTATACTCTGCTGCCATACGTTAAAATTTTAAGGTTAATCGTATAATAAGTCTCTCAATAGCATTGTTGTTTGATGAGTAATCCAATAATAAATACACTTATTTGACTACTTTTTTTATTTCGAACTGTTCTTTTATTCTTTCACATGGGCTCAATATTTCGGCTATATCCATTAATCGTCCATCAGCTGTGTCACTTTCGTCTACCAATTGGATCACTTTCGTCTACCAACTGTGTCCCGATCGTCTACCAACTGTTAGACGATTAAAACTCCGGATCAAAAATAGAGAAGTTCTAAGCAAAAAGAGGAGGGAATAGAGATAAAATGCGTAAGGGTATCACATTAAGAGTTCTGTTTTTAGTGGAATTTCTTTGTCTTATTTACAGAAATGGGGTGATTCGGCTTTTTGCGCAGGAAAAGTATACTGTTTGAGTTGAACTTTATAGTGGATGTTATTTGGGGTTAATCAGTAAAACAGGTAAAGTGTAAATAAATTTAAGATGGGTGGAAAGATTTCTTTTTTTCGTTTCAACCTTCGTTAAATGTTAAAAATAAAGGGCGAAGTGCCTGTTTTTCATGCTGATTGCTTAAAAGCTGTTTTTCAATGCTAAAAAATCACTACCTTTACACCGTAAATATCCACAAAACATAGAATGAGTGCCTTAACGCTTAAAATCGTATTGCTATTTTTACTGTTCGCCCCATCTGCAGCTTTCGCAAAGAAAAATACAGATATATCTACGAATGTCTTACAAAATAAAGAAAAAATAACGGGAATTATATATAATACCGTCGGTGAACCATTGGCGGGTGCTAATGTAATCGAAAAAGGGACAATCAATGGTGTTATAGCTGATCAGGATGGACGTTTTACGATAAACGTTCCACGGACTGCTATACTGCAAATCTCTTATTTGGGATATGAACCCATGGAGGTAAAAGTGTCTGATGAAAATGAACTGTTGATTACGCTTGTTGAAAATTCACAACAATTAGACGATGTTGTTGTAACGGCCTTAGGACTTAAAAAGAATGAAGCCTCATTGTCTTATTCGGTAAAACAACTGGGAGGGGAGGAGTTGACTCGGGTAAAAGATCCCAGTATGATGACTTCATTAACAGGGAAAATATCGGGGGTTCAGGTGAATAAAACATCATCCGGAGTCGGAGGCTCGTCCAAGGTATTGATGCGTGGTATCCGTTCTGTGGTAGGCAATAATCAACCTTTGTACGTGATTGACGGTGTCCCGGTAATGAATGCCTCCAACGAGCAGGCCTTTACGGCTGTCGGAGGAACAGCTGATGCGGGGAATCGGGATGGTGGTGATGGGGTTTCTAATCTGAATCCGGAAGATGTGGAGAGCATCAGTGTCTTGAAAGGTGCTCCTGCGGCTGCATTGTATGGAAGCCAAGCGGCAAACGGAGTCATTCTTATTACCACCAAAAAAGGAAATTCAGACAGAAGACAAATAACATTTACTTCAAATATTACATTTGACCAGGCTTTTTGTTTGCCTGAGTTCCAAAACTCTTATGGTGTCAGTAATGGGGTGGAAAGTTGGGGAGAAAAAAGTGATTTAACCGTATATGATAATGTCGGTGATTTTTTTCGTACCGGCTATACAGCGATGAATTCTTTGGCAATTAGTTCGGGAAATGAAAAGTATCAGACCTATTTTTCGTATGCCAATACAGCGAGTGACGGTTTGATAGAACATAACTCCTTGGATAAGCATAATTTAAATTTGCGGGAAACGACCACTCTTTTTGACAATCGGTTGAAATTGGATGCGAATGTGAATGTTTTCAGACAGGTTATTAAAAATCGTAATCCTGTAGGGGGATTTTATATGAACTCTTTGGTCGGGTTATATCGGTTTCCGCGTGGAGTAGACATCACTCCATATAAAGAAAATTTTGAAGTGTGGGATGAATCGAGAAACCTATCCGTTCAAAACTGGCATTCCGACACCCAAGATTTTGAACAAAATCCGTATTGGGTAATTAATCGTATACAGAGCAAAGATACACGTGGTCGGCTGATTACGTCTCTTTCTGCTGATTTTCAAGTGACACCATGGTTTAAGATACAAGGACGGGGTAGTCTGGATTATATCAATGATAAGATCCGCCAGAAGTTTTATGCATCAACAGCTCCGGCACTCTCCGGTGAGAATGGTCGATATGTAGAAATGGATTATCAGGAAACAATGTTTTATGGAGATCTCATGGGGATCTTTGAAAAAAAGATCAATACTGATCTTTCTGTTCAGGCGGCAATTGGAGCAAGCATTAATGATAAAACAGTCAATTCCACCCGATACGATTCGAAGACTGCTTCTTTGAAGTATGCCAATGTTTTCAATCTGGCCAATATTGTGATGGATGGATCGGCTTATATTAATCAACAGATAGATGCACGTCGACAAATGCAATCGTTGTTCGGTACGGCACAAATCGGATATAAAGAGAGTCTGTTTGTAGATCTTACAGCCAGAAACGACTGGTCGTCGACACTGGCCTTTACACCAAATGAAAGTTCAGGGTTTTTCTATCCTTCGATCGGTGGCGCTTGGGTTATAGGAAAAATGTTTAGTTTGCCCAAATGGATCTCTTTTTCAAAGGTTAGGGCGGTATGGAGCAAAGTAGGTAATGATATACCATTATATATTACTAATCCGGTATCGCATATTAGTGCCGGAGGAGAGATCGAATTTGCAGATGCAGCACCTTTTGAGGATATGAAACCGGAGATGACAACATCGATTGAGTTGGGAACGGAATGGCGTTTTTTGAACAACCGGTTGAGTATGGCATTGACATGGTATAAAACAAATACACGCAATCAATTCTTCAAACTGCCGGCTAAATCCGGTGATAAGTATGCATATCGTTATGTCAATGCCGGTGATATACAGAATGTGGGGTGGGAGGCGAATCTGACTGCTCATCCGGTGGTGGATCAGCCTGTCACATGGCGCACGGAAATTAATTTTTCCCGAAACAAAAATAAGGTGCTTAAATTACATGAAGAACTCCCTGTTTTTATTTATGGCCCTCAAGGTTTTTCGTCAAGCTATGCGATGAAGCTTAAGGAAGGTGGAGCATTTGGTGATATATACGGGAAAGCTTTCCGGCGGGATGAAAACGGCACTATTTTATATGAAACGGAAGGTGAACGGAAAGGACTTCCACAAGTGGAAGGAGACGGTAATCTGATTAAAGTGGGGAATGCCTATCCGGAATTTACGATAAGCTGGGGCAATCAATTGAATTATAAACAACTTTCTCTTTATTTTCTGATAGATAGCCGTGTGGGGGGAGATATTCTTTCTCAAACACATGCTGATATGGATATGTTTGGTGTGACAAAAGTGACAGCAGACGCTCGGGATGCAGGATATGTGAATCTGGAAGGACATAAGATTGAAAATGTACAAGGTTTCTATAAGAATATTGTTGGAGGCCGGGCGGGCGTGACTGAATATTATATGTATAATGCGACTAATGTACGATTGCGGGAACTGTCTCTGAGTTATATGCTTCCGGCTAAATGGATAAAGGCTACCCGTGTTTTGCAAAAAGTGCAACTCTCATTTGTTGCCCGGAATCTATTCTTTATCTATAAAGACGCTCCGTTCGATCCCGAATTAATTTTATCTACCGGAAATGATAACCAGGGAATAGAGGTGTACGGAATGCCGACTACGCGTAATTTCGGATTTAATATTAAATGTGATTTTTAATCAAGGATGATGTTCAAAAGAATACACATATATTATATAGTAAGTGTGCTTTCGGGGCTACTCTTTTTTTCCTGTACGGAAAATTTCAAAGAACTGAATACTGATAAATCCGGTATAACCGATGGCGATATGCAGATCGATTTCAATGATCTGCGTATACCCTTTGATATTATTCAACAAGGAATCTATTTTAATTATGATTTCGGAAAAGGGAAAAACTGGCCGTATCAAATCATGCAAAATCTGAATGCGGATATGTTTAGTGGGTATATGCACGATTATAAGCCGCATAATGGGGGAACGTCTAACTCTGATTATAATCTACAGGATGGCTGGAATGGTACGAACTGGCTTTATACATATGGTTATGTACTGCCGAATATAAAAAGATCGGAAGACGCTACTTATGAAAAATATCCTGTCCTTTATGCAATAACCAAGATACTTAAAGTGCAAGCGATGCATCGTGTAACGGATATATATGGGCCTATTGTTTATTCTTCTTTTGGAGATGAAGAAGGGGTTTATCATCCGGAAACACAAAAAGAGGCGTATTATGCTTTTTTTGAGGATCTGGATGATGCGGTTCGGTTGTTGATGGAAAATACAGATGCGACAACAGAGCATTCAATCATAAAACTTTTTGATATTCTATTGGATGGAGAGTATGTTTCATGGATTAAATATGCTAATTCACTACGTATGCGTTTGGCTATACGGATAGCTATGGCTGATCCCGGTAAAGCGCGGACGGAATTTCAAGAAGCATTTAATAATCCATATGGTTTTTTGTCGGAATCTAATGAAAATGTCGTGGTGTCTACACGAAACGGTTATCAGAATCCGTTAGGCGCTATTAACCGCGCTTGGAATGAAGTTCAGATGAATGCGTCAATGGAGTCTATTTTAAACGGCTACGAAGATCCACGGCGAGGCTGTTTTTTTGAACCTTGTGCTGAAGATGTTATTTTGAAAGATCGGAATGGAAAAGACTCTTTAGTGATTGAATTGAAAGGACAATATAAAGGAATAAGACAAGGAATATGTTTTTCACATTTGCTTTATGCCTCACATTCTAAAATATATGTAAACCCAACAACTGAACCTATCTTAATGACAGCTGCTGAGGTTTGGTTTCTTCGTGCCGAAGCGGCCTTGAGAGGTTGGAGTGGAGAAAATGCTCAGATGTGTTATGAAGAAGGAATAAAAACGTCGTTTCGACAATGGGGGATTGCTGGAAACTATGATGAATATATTTATAGTGAAAAAACGGCTGCGGATTATATCGATGTTTTTGACTCGGCAAATAATATTCAAGCCAGATGTAAGGTGACTCCTCGTTGGATTGATTTGGCTTCATCCGAAGAAAAGCTGGAAAAAATTATTACTCAGAAATGGTTGGCTTTATTTCCTGAAGGGTGTGAAGCCTGGAGCGAACAACGACGTACAGGATATCCACGGCTTTTTCCGGTGCGTTTTAATAACAACAAAGATGGTGCTATTGATACTGAAATAATGATTCGACGGTTAAGCTTTCCGGCAGATATGAGTGATACGGATGCAGAATTATACCAATCATTGCAAAAAATATTAAATGCCCCCGACCACGCAGGCACACGTCTGTGGTGGGATACCGGGATGAATTTTTAGAATTTATGTAGGCCATCTCGTTAATAAACTCTACAATTTCTAATCCTGATTTATTTTATGGATTAATACAAAAGTAGTTTATCTCCACACCCTCAATCGGATAAGAATACCTATGGCTAACGCAAACAAAAAACTTCTAAAAAACTTCCCCAATAATTTGGTTTATGAATATATTATATATTATCTTTGCACCCACGTTCGCCGAAAATCATCTCTGATTTTATCATAGAATGA
>NZ_JARXWG010000040.1 GCF_029893105.1 Parabacteroides sp. PF5-9
TTTTTACAGATCAGGCAAAAAGCAGTAAACAAATCAGGCATACACTGGCTGGCAGAAAGTCTTCCGAACATGACTGGGTTTCACCCGGGGTTATGCATATTTCACCCCTCACGGGGTGATTGTTTACGACTTATAACCTATTCAAAAGAATGTCTTCCTCAAAACTCCAAAACAAGTACCTCGCGGGAAGAAAGCGATAACTCTTGTCCTAAAGTAAATGTCTGGTCTGAAAGTATTTCTTTCGCCCTGTTTTGGGGCAGTATCTCCTGATAATGTTTTAAGTCCAACGTCTGTGTTTTGTTCGTTCCATTTAAGATAACAACGACAGATCGACCGTCGTATTTACGTTCATAGACATAAACGCCATTTTGGGGTACAAAATGTGTCAATGAGCCTTTGGCTATAACGTCATTATTCTTTCTCCAATCAAGAAGTTTCTTGATAAAACCGTGCATTTCACGCTGCTTATCCGTTCGTCCGATAGCGGTAAAAGCGTCCTGGGAATCACCCGGCCATCCTCCCGGGAAATTGGCACGTAAAGCGCCATCGCCTTCTTTTTTATCGGCATACATGCCTATTTCATCACCATAATAGATCTGAGGGATTCCACGCATGGTCAATAGGAAGGTATAGGCTTGTCGCCATCGATCCGGATTGTTAGCGTCTTCTATATATTTTAAGAAACGTGACGTATCATGATTGCCTAAGAATATTAATAACTCCAGTGGATTCGCATAAACAATATCTTGTCCCAGATATTCATATAATCGATAAAAGCCTGTTCCAAATCCTGTTTCTTCATCAAATACCCGCGTCATCAGATCCATCAGTGGAAAGTCCATGACAGAACGCAAGTTCGAATTCCGAGGTGCTGCCAATCGGCTGTCTTTCTGCCAATAGGATATACCTACATTATTGCTGTACCAGGTCTCACCGACAATATTGAAGTCTGGGTATGCTTCGGTGACTTCCCGGCACCATTCCGACATAAAATCGAAATCAACATAAGGGTGTGTATCCTGCCTGATCCCGTTTAATCCGGCATACTCGATCCACCAGATACTACTTTGTACCAGGTAACGGGCTACATGTCTGTTGCGTTGATTCAAATCGGGCATGGTCTCCACAAACCAACCGTCTATAGCTACCTTTTTGTCCGAATAAGAAGTATAAGGATCGTATTGCGTAGTAGTACGATAGGAAGTCTGCACATACCGGTCGGAGTAATTAAACCAATCCACAGAGGGTTTATCCCGGAAAAAGTAATGTTCACTCCCACAGTGATTAAAGATCATATCCATAACCACTTTCATTCCTTTATCGTGAGCACTCTTTATCAGGTTTTTAAACTCTTCATTGGTTCCGAAACGGCGATCTACCCTGTAGTAATCTGTAATAGCATATCCGTGGTAAGAGGCATGCGGCATATCATTCTCCTGTATCGGATTGAGCCAGATGGCCGTTACTCCCAAATCCTGGATATAATGCAAATGGTCGCTTATGCCTTTGATATCACCTCCGTGACGGGCAATAGGATCATTCCTGTTTACTTTGGATTCTTTCATGCCTGCCACCACATCATTGGAAGGATCTCCATTGGCAAAACGGTCGGGCATGATCAGATAAAGCACATCGCCGGAGTTAAATCCTTCTACTTCTGAGGTGTATTCCTCGCGTTGTTTCAGTTCATATGCGATTATTTTCTGCTCTTTTCCTCTTTTAAGTGAGATATGGAATGTTTGGGGTTTAGCATCGATCAAATCGATATAAAGGATCAGATAATTGGGGTTTTCAAGATGGATGGTTTCTTTTAAACGGACACTTTCTGCTACAATGGTTACATCACATGCGGCCATATTATCGCCATACATCAAAATCTGTAATTCCGTATTTTTCATTTCTGCCCACCAGAAAGCGGGTTCGATCTTTTTTACATCTATTGCATAAAGGGTTCCATAGCAACATATAAATAACGATATCAGGATTATATATTTCTTCATCTTTTTATTTGTTTATCAGAGTTTTATCAATTATATTTATTGTTTTATAAACTTCACAGAATAAGGTTTCCCCTCTATTTGTACATATAGAATGTATATACCGGGTTCTACTGAAAAAAGAGAACAGTGATCGGTCTCTTTCCATATACCCAATTGCGTACCGTTTAAGCCATAAAGGCGGATCTGTTCGACTGGACGTTGGGAATGGATATTCAAATATCCCGAAGTTGAATCATAATTCCAGTCAAAAGTTGTTGGGAATGATGAGACGGATGAGTTACCACTGGTTGTTTTATCGATGGTAAATAAGAGGTAAGAGTGGGCTGAAAGTACTATTTTCAGTTCTCTTTTTTCATCTGTCACGGAAACAGCCATATCGGAAAACAGTTCCTGCCATATTCCCGTTGTTACAAAGTCGACATTCATTTCGACCGGGATTTCGGTAAAATTCCCTAATAATAACAGTTCTTTTTCCGGAGTACGCAGACGGATAGATCGTCCGTTATCCCAGTCGGCCCCCGTTGTTTGCATATCGACTTCAGCCGGCGAAGCAAACAGGCTCGGGTTTTGTGTACGGAAATGGATTAATGTAGAATAGATATCATATAGTTTTTTTCTTTCCGGATCTTCTACATATTCCCATAAAACCGGTTTCTTCCCTGTGCGCCCGTTCTCCTCTATAGAAGTATCATAACCCAACTCTCCGAACTGCCAGATCAGCTTAGGCCCTGGTGTACAAAACAAAAAAGCTGCGCCTAATGCCGCCCGTCGTAAACGCAAGGATTTATCCGCTTTCATCGTCCAGTTCCCATATTTCTGCATTTTATACATTAAACGTTCCTCATCATGACTCTCATTATAAGTAATCAATGCCGGCATATCCCAACCACGACTTGTATAACTTCCATTTGTCAAATCAGTTCGGCGACCTTTCCAACCCATTTCGCTTTCCATATAAGCATCGCTCAGATTGTTCCAGAGCAGCATTCCCGCTTCGGCCAACTCTTTTTCTTCCGCCCGATCACAGAAATGTTCCAGGATCACATACGTATTTGCTTTAATACTTCGGATATGGTCATTATACTCTTTCAAGATCGCAATACGTGAAGCGTCGTAAGCGCTGACTGTCGCATCCGAATTGGAATTTTTCTGCGTAAACCCTTTGGTGAAATCAAAACGAAATCCATCGAGATTATACTCCTTGATCCAATAGGTCAACACATTTTTGAAATAATCCCTTGTTCCTTTGTATGCATGATTGAAATCGTTGAAAAAGCTATAGTAATGCGGCGAACTGGCATTGAACCAGGGATTCTCCTTAGACGGAGCATTACCCTCCCAGTAAAGTTGGGCGAACGGATGTAAACCTGTCGCATGATTGAATACCACATCGAGAATAACAGCCATACCTCTTTTATGGGCCTCATCAATAAATGTTTTATAGGCCTCCGCTGTACCATACGCTTTATCTGCTGCAAAGAAATAACAAGGATTATATCCCCAACTGTCGTTCCCGTCAAACTCCTGAATCGGCATCAACTCTATTGCGTTCACACCTAAAGTTTGTAGATAATCGAGTTTTTCCCGTACAGCCATGATTGTTCCTTCTGTTGTAAAATCTCTGATCAGTATTTCATAAATGACCAGATCTTCTTTGGCCGGGGCTTTGAAGTTTTTAACTTTCCAGTTATATATTTCTTTAGCTGTCTGAAAGACCGATACGATGCCTTCCGTTTCCACCGGATATGGCTTCAGATCGGGATAAACGGATGCGGATATCTGATTGTCATATTGCGGGTCCAGTATCTTTTCGGCATACGCATCTCCGATCTTAAAGGAGTTATCAATCAGGTACTGAAAACCATACTCTTTACCTTTTTCGAGTCCGGTAAGAGTATACCACCAATAATCACCGTCTTTATAGAGTTGGTAGTCATTATTTTTCTGCCAATGATTGAAATCTCCGATTAAATGAACATGTTTTTTTCCTGGTGCATAAAGTAAAAAGCTAACACTATAATCGTCCATATAGTTTATGCCGTCTGTTATCCCTACGGGTCGTACCTTTTCCGTTGGTGCAGCAGGAATGAACGCTACTTCTCCCAGATTCAGGAAAAGATCTGTTCCACCCGAGCCTTTCCCTTCCTTCTGATTATCGGCACTACGAAAAACAAATGCCAGTTTCAATATCGTTTCTTCTTCAGGCACCTGATAATAGGTACGGACATTGGGAGTAATCGTCAATTTCCACTGATCATCTCCAAGAGAAGCAAGCTTATACTTCTCCTGATTATCCCCCCATGTCGGAGCATATCTCCATTCCTGGCCATTACTTTTATCTGTAATGACTCCGGTATGTGCATAAACATCTCCGGTATATCCTTGTAATCCCTTATTCCCTTCTGCCGCATGAAAGATGATCTCGATAGCCTCTTGATCAGAAAAGGTCACAGGGTTTGAAGTTATCTGCCCCCATAAAGAGAATGGAAGTAATAATAGAAAAATTAACTTTGTTCGCATGAAAGATAACAAAAGGGTCTGAATCAGGGATTACTACATAAGTAATTACCCTGATTCAGACAATTATAAACTAATACCTATTTATTCTTTTTAATCGTACAGCTATACCCTTCTTCCGAATTGGAGAGTTTAAGGATAAATGTGTAGTTACCGCCTTCAATCGAAATATCATTGCCATTGAAAGTTAATCGACTGACATCGCCTCCAAGATTTAAATCCCAGGCATCATTGGCCCTGAATTTGAATGCGCCCGAAGTTATGTCTGTCGTCACTGTCCAGGTGTTGGAACCACGGTCGTACGTCATCGGGGTACTCGCATCCCATCCTCCGGGTGTAGCATCACCAATCAATCCCCAAACAGTCGCTGTTTGTGTATAGGTCAACAGGTTCAGATCCGCTTTCAGATAATAAAAACCAGCCGGAGCAATCATATTATCAGCTCCCCCGTCAGTCGTGAGTATTCCGTCTCCCCCAAACCCATAATTGGTATGATCCCAATCCGGCTGCGAAGTAAATTTGTATTCGCCATCCAGATAAACAAAACCGGTATAGACCATATCCATATTTTCCGTATAGAGCATAGGAGCTGTTGCCGGAGTCCATCCCTGATGATTACCGGGCACATACAGGAATGGATTCACATCCATCGGTTCTACCTTATAGGTATACTCTTCCATGTTCAGAGAGATCTTCACATAACCACTATCCTCTATTTTTATCGCTCCTGCATCCTCTGCCACAATAGCGCCCTCTAAAGAGGCATCACCATCTACTGCCGTACCAAGAACACCTCCCCAGAAATCACCACCCGATTCGTGCGCTTCTTTTGCACTCTGAGGAGCAATTTTGAAATAAGTATTTGCGGCAACCTCTACCAATACAGAGAAATGAGGATCTTCATATACGTTATTACCACTGTGACTGAAGCGAATCAATTCATCCGGGTTCCATCCATTCATATCGCCAATCAGATAATAAGCCGGCTCTATCAATGAAGCAGTCGGAGTCACCGTTACAGGACCAACCACCTGAGAAAAAGAACGTATGGTTTCTGTCCCGGATGTAACCAATGCATAAGCACGTATATAAAACTCATTCGCGTTCGGTGCTTTACCAAACAATGTTTTAACAGCCTCATCTATTTCTGCAACAGTCATCATAGAGATGTGCTCTAACGTATAATTGGGAGGTGACAACTTTGTTTCCGAAGGCACTTCAGAGGAATCTCCCAAGTCAATGTATTCTGCAAAGTCTGCTGTTTTAGAAATTTGTTTCACAACAGAAACTGTTGCTCCATCTTTCGCTTCTAAAGTTGATTTTAGAACTTTTACAGAAGCCTCCGGTTCCATCTCATTCAGATTTACAGGAGAAGCAAGGTCATCTCCTACATACGTTTTGAAATCGATCTGCCAAGCAGCCTCCTGTTCATTCGACTGAGGAGGAGCCACATCCTCATTATAATCATCGTTACATGCTGCAAATCCCAACATGAGAAAAGCAATCATATATATAAATGTATTCTTCATTTTCAATTGATTTAATGGTTATTCTTTATTTTACAGCACCTTCTCCTGTCGTAAAGTTCAGGTAGGCTTTCTGACCTGTAGTCACATTGACACGTTCCTGATCATCTCCACCGGCACGATAAACGATCTTTCCGCCCAGAATGATAAATTCAGTCTTCCACCAATCAATATCAGCCAACTTAATACTCATCCGAAGTTCATCGGATGCAACAAAAGCCGGAGAAACGAACTCGCCTTCACCATCAACCGGTACCGTAAATTTATTGGTTTCATCGAAGAAGTCCCAACCGCCGGCTGTATTTCCCGTCAGATAAACATCCGGAACAAGGAATTCTACCGTATAGAGATAATTTTGTCCCTGCAGTGCAGTAGAAACGACCACAATATACCATCCGCCTTTGCCGACTTTTATATTTCCTCCACTATCCGAAAGGTTGGCATAAGAGACTGAGGAGGCGGGGAAACGATCTTCTTCGTAACCAAACTCACTGCCGTTCCACTGTTGTACATAATTAAATTTAATTTCCGCATCCGTAGGCAGATAGACCACCCGCCAGAACTTACCCGGATTCGAATGTACAGGAACCATTTCAAAACTGGCATCCCAGTTCCAGTCATTGATAGATCCGATCATATACATATTCTCCGGCATTGTCAGTTCTTCCATTGCATAGTATCCTAATACGTTCGGAAGTGTTATGGAATTAGAGTACACCTCTCCCAACCCAGCACTCAGAGAAGCTTTCAACCGGAAATAAAGCGGTATAGGTTCTTTAGGAAAATCATCTTCGGACTCGGCCTGTAATAGTCCGACCAATGCACGGGCAATTTCACTGGCCGAAATATTCATTCGTGCAGAAGTATAGGTGGTCGATAACCAAACAGATGTCGCCTCATCATTGAAATTATCAGATAAAGCCATCTGCACCTGATAGGTAGTAGCCGCAGTAAAACCATAATCGGGTTGTGAGGTGGTCAGTTCAATCGTTTGAGTCTGCTTCAAATCATACACATTGTTCACATACGCCGGAGTATTCAATACAAACGAAGTCGGCTGCTGAAGTGTCGGATTCGAATCTCTGTCGTCGTTACAGGCCCCCATTATGCAAAGGAGGGCTGTCAGTATAAGGAAAATATTATATTTCTTCATCGCTTATTCTTTTTACTCAATTATTATAAAGAATCATATCCCGGATTCTGTTTCAGATTCGGATTAGCTGTTAAATCTCTGTCGCTAATCGGATAAATCTTGAATTTATCGTCGATATCAGCTTTACCTTCGGGAGAGCCCCCTTTATAGGCCCAGGCATACCCTTTCGTAAATTTACCAAAACGGATCAGGTCTGTCCGGCGATGTCCTTCCCAGTATAATTCGCGAGCCCGCTCATCCAGGATAAAATCAAGCGTTAATTGAGGCATCCCGATGTTCTGCGAAGTATCGCCATTCGCTCTTTCCCGCAGAAGGTTGACATAATTAACCGCTGTTTGCCGGTCTGTTCCGGCTGCATTACGTGCAGCACATTCGGCATAAATCAGATAGATATCAGCCAAACGGAACAAAGGGAAGTCTGTGTTCGGGTTATTGGTTGGTGTTACTTCAGCACCGTCCCAGCCTAAATTGGTGAATTTATGACAGAGATAACCGGTACTCCAATCACCCATCAAGGTATTTACATCTCTGCGCTCGGCAACCGAACCATCATCTTCATACGATTTAACATCAAAAAAGATATACCGTTTGTCTTTTTTAATCAGACTACCGAATTTGTTTTGAGTAACTCCATTGTCAGGTGTCGGTCCGTCGAATAATGCAATCAGTTGTTGTGTTGGTTTCAGACAGGTCCAGGAAGCACCCAAGCCAAACCAGGTCGAATTAAGAATCCCGCCGTAAGCCGCTGCCGTCACCATAATCGTACTTCCGTAGCTTTTCGCATTGACATCGTCGAACGGTATAGCATAAATGATCTCATTCTTTTTCATCGCTGTCAGGTGATTTTCGCCACAGAACAGGTTTTCATAGTTCTCTTCCAATCCGAAACCGGCATCAATCACTTTTTTGGCATATTCTGCCGCTTTATCATACATCGGCTGTCCGGTATATACTTCTGCATTCAGATACATCTTAGCCAACAAAGTATTGATAACCGGCTTGGTGATCTGCCCATAAGTCGACATCGATGGTGTTTCTGCCAGATTACCATTTTCCGACAGATCTTTCAACTCTTCCACAATTTTATTGAAAAGCGCTTCCGCTCCTATCTGCGAAGGTTTCCATGATTTATCATTTGTCGGACTATCATCCCATACAACACCCGGATTGCGGTAAAGATCGATCAGATAATAATAATTCATCGCTCTGAGTCCTCTGACCTCATCCCGGTATCGAGCAATATTGGGAATATTGATATCCGCCGGATAAACATCCAGGTATTCTTTACAATACCGGATATTCAACATCGCGCGCTGATAAAAGGTATACGCATAAAAGAGGGTATAATCCCAGTTAATCTCGCATAACTCAACAATCCCTTCATCCGACCAATTCCAGATAGCTTCATCCGTCGGATACAGTTGCATCGAGAGTAATCCGCGTAAAAAGACCAATGACCCCTGATCATCTCCCTGCAAATCCGGTTCATCAGCGATACCATTACCTCCGGGTCCTACATTTCCGGACAGACCGAAACCGTTGTAAATTTTAGCCAGAAACGATTGTGCGTCTGCCTCATTATAAATTGACTGACCCGATTTGTCCAGTTTGGGCTCCTGATCCAAATCGCCGATACAGGCGGTGAAGGTCAAACAGAGGGAAGCGATTCCCCAGGCGATATATTTTTTATATTTATTTTCCATAATATGATCCCTTAAAAATTGATATTTATACCAAGTAAAAATGATAATGGACGCGGATATACTTCCCGGTCGTTTCCTCCTTCTACTTCCGGATCCAACCCATCATATTTAGTGATGATAATCGGATTTTGTACCGTCGCATAGATACGGGCATTCGTTCCCGGAGCAATGAGATTGGCCGCATTGTATCCGATCGTTATATTGTCGATTTTCAGGAATGAAGCATTCTGTACATAATAATCAGACAAACGTTGACGCTGCGTAAACATGGTCTTAAGAACAGACCGGGGTTTGTTTGACAGTGTCTCATTTCCGAAAATCTCATTCGAACCGAGAGCGGCATTCGCTGCTGTACCGTTATAATTGTAATTACCCAGACTTACCCGTCCGTTAAATCCTAAATCCCATTGTTTATACGACACCTTGCTGTTGAATCCCATCAATACGTCTGCTGCCGGTTTCTTATATTGGTAAAGGTCTTTATCCGAAATAACCCCGTCACCATTACGATCCACATACATCCCTTCGATCGGTTTTCCGTTATTATCATATACCTGCTGGTATACATAATACGAACTTGGAGCATAACCGACACTATGTATTTTCAGGCGTACCCCTCCATCTCCTCCGGTCGACTCAAACCGTCTGCCCGGGGAATCGGAGTTATCATTATAGGTGAGTTCGGTAATCTTTGTTTTGTTATACGCAATATTAAAACCGATATCCCAGTTCCAATCACGACTAACAACCGGTTTGGCATTGATTGAAAATTCCAACCCTTTATTCTCTAACGAGCCGATATTCGACACGACATACTCCGCAAAATCGGTACCTGCCGGCACATTCACTTCGGCATTGATCAAATCTTTTGTTTTACGGAAATAAAAATCGACCGCTCCGTTAATCCGGTTACCCAGGAATCCATAATCCAATCCCACGTTATAGGTCGTGGTCTCTTCCCATTTCAAATCCGGATTGGCAGCTGTCGGTGCCAATACATTGACCCATGTCACGTTGCCGTTATTATCATACTTCGGATACATCGCTCCGCCTTTACCATTGCGGTAGAACGACATATAAGGGTAATCACCCTGGTTAATATCCTGCTGCCCGGTGATCCCCCAGCCTAAGCGAAGTTTTAAATCGCTTAACGGATCGACATCTTTCAGGAACGACTCTTCATTCATCCGCCATCCTAAAGCGACCGAAGGGAAAAGTCCCCAGCGATTATCTTCCGAAAAGCGGGAAGAAGCGTCATCACGCAACGTAAATGTCAACAGATAACGTTCCATCAAGGTATAGTTCAGACGTCCGAAAAACGAAACCAATACATATTTCGAATCGGTCTCTTTAAATTCCTCTCTGACATCCGTATTCTGCCCGAAATTTTCCGGTCTTCTCGACAGATAATAGGCGACATTATCCGATTTCGAATGATAACTCTGGTAAGAATACCCGGCCATCACATCAAACCGGCTGAGTATAGAAGGCAGTTCCTTCATATACTGTGCGTACAGATCCAATAATTTATTATCCTTCGTACTATTATACAGATAGTTTCTACCTGTTTTATCATCATCTTCCGTATAGTTCAACGGTGCGTTTGGATCATCATAGTTCTGCCCCTCACTGGTGGTATAATCCATAGCAAGATTCAGATTCACTCTTAAGTCGGGGAGGAAATGTAACTTATAATCAAACTGTGCATTCCCGATAAATGATTTTACGGTCGAATGGTCGTTTTTCATTTCCAGAATAGAGACAGGATTCGTTCCTGAAGAAGGATTCCGTGTACCTTCCGGAGAATAATCATTTGTCCAGGTATAAAATCCGCCGAATTTATTGTTATTGTTCCGAACAGGTTTCGTCGGGTCAAAAGAGACGGCGCTTCCGATAGCTCCGGTGTCGGCAAACCTGTTTTTAATATAAACGCCTTTCGCATTCAGATTCATGGTTAAATGATTCTCTAACAGAGAGGGTGTCAACGAAATACTACCTGTATAACGCTCAAACTTAGAGGTTTTTACAATTCCCGCCTGATTCGTATATCCAACAGAGACACGGTAAGGCATAAAATCCTGAACCGATCCGTAAGCACTCAGATTATGATCGGTAGAAACAGCCGTTCTTAAAATTTCATCCTGCCAGTCGGTACTAACGCCCGGATACAAGTTCAAGGCATTCAGCATCCCTTCGGTAGGATTCACTTTATTGGTGATCAAATCCCGGTATTCATCCGCACTCAGTACATCTACCGTATTGCGTTTCGTACTGACCGAGACATTACCCGAATAATTGATCTTTACCTTTCCGCTCTGTCCTTTTTTGGTCGTGATGATGATCACACCGTTTGATGCACGGGAACCATAAATCGCCGTTGCCGAAGCATCTTTCAATACGGTAAATGTTTCGATATCATTCGGATTAACCGTACTTAACGGATTACTCAGTCCGTCAGCAGCGCTACCTCCCATAATCACCCCGTCAATCACAATTAACGGATCATTGGAGGCAGATAAAGAGGATCCGCCACGAATACGGACAGTCGATTTCGCCCCCGGACGTCCTCCATCCGAAGTCACGGAAACTCCGGCAATTTTCCCCGCCAAAGCATCCTGGGGATTCACCAGAACCCCTTTGTTTTTCTCATCAATTTTTATGGCCGTCACAGAACCGGTCGCATCATTCTTACGGACCGTACCGTAACCGATAACGACCACTTCATCCAGTAGTTCCGTATCTTCAAGCAATTTGATGTTCAGGACCGATTGTCCCTGATAAATGATTTCTTGCGTTTGATAGCCAATATAAGAAATAGCAATTATCGCATTACGCGCGACAGAGAGAGTAAAATTTCCATCATAGTCGGAAATTGTTCCGTTTAAGGTTCCTTTTTCTGTAATATTAGCACCAATAACCACCTCGCCGGTAGCGTCGGTTATTGTGCCTTTCACAGTCATTTTTTCTTCGGTTTGGCCCGATGCATGGATGGTGATCATAAATCCCATCAGGAAGAGAAATAGTTTCTTCCACTTTTTTTGGTCAACTTTCATTGTGTACTGTTTATTAGATTTTAAGTATAAAGTTTCTTTGCAGCAAAGATATTTAAGCAAAGAATGGCTCTGTCATAGGGGTAAAACCCGAAAGTAAGTTTAAATTTTCATTTAAAAGGTTATACAACAATATAATAGACATATCTACTGTCACTCAAAAAGTAAGTTTATTTCAGTTTATAAGTAAAAATAAACCGTCAATTACGATTCATTTTTCCCAGTTGCTTCACCTCTTCAAGGAAATCTTTTTTGGATGTTTTCGCCTTATTCCTTACTTTAAGACGATAGTTGTACACTGTTTGAGGTGAATAATGCAGGAAACTGGCTATCTTAACACTGTCGCTAATACCTAATCGGATTAATGCATAAATTCGTAGTTCAGGGGTTAATAATTCACCCTCTTTCGGAACGATTTGGTTTCCTTCCTGTAAAAGGGCGTTAAAATCATCGATAAAGTTATGATAAATATTTAGAAAAATGGTATCAAAGCTCTTATAAAATTCTTTTAATTCATCATTGACCAACGTACCCGATTTCGTTTCCTTGTATAATTCTTCCGTCTGATTCGCTTTAATCTTACGATTGACCCTTTTTCTGAAATCCTCCATCTTATCTATATAGGAAGAACACATGGTAAACACATAACTGATATATTCCTCCTTGACATGATTGGATTCAGAAAGGTCATTGTTCAACTTATTCAGTTCTTCATTCTTATCGGTCAACTCTTTATTAAACGCTTTCAGCGATTTCCGGGCTTTGGCCAACGCTTTCAACTGCTTGTAGATATACAGAATAGCCAGAACGAGAACAACGACCAATAAAGTGATAACCACCAGAAAAAGTACCAACCGGTCTCTCTCCTGCTTCATCTTTATATCATACGCCGAATTGATAATCGGTAATATACGCGACATTTCGAGTGCACGCAAGCGGGCTTTACAAAAAATAGCATCCTCCAATGCCGATTTAATATACAGGTAAGCTCTGTTGATATCTTTTTCCTGATACAGTAATTCGGCTAATTCCGGCAACGACATATACTCTTTTACACCGCTTTTCATATCTCCGATAGCAGAGATCGCCAGGTATTTTTTCTGATTCTCCTGATCACCTATTTTTCTATACACTTCTGCCATGGTATGAGCCATCATAGCCGTAATACGATGATCATTTTCATACGCCTCAAGGACATTCAACCCCAACGTCAAAGCCTCATCCATCCGCCCATCCACAAACAATTTACTACTCTCGACCAGTTTATAACCGACATCTTCCGGATTATTGATACTTTGTAAAATAGAGTCCTTATACAGATACTCCAATTGAAGATAGTTCTCTTTTTCGGCCTGAGTAATAGAATATTCGGCCATCAGCATATACAAAGAGTGATACAGATGAAGAATATAAGAAGACAGACTATTCGTAAAATCAGAGCGTTCCAGGTTATTCAGTATATCGAGCGCTTCTTTATACATCCCCGTGACAATCATCACTTCCGCCCTATTCAGATAGGCCATGTTTTTATGAACCGAATTATTCCCTTCAGTCGCTACCTGTAACCGCCTCTCGGCGATCCGTAAAGTCGAATCCATCTGAAAATTCTTATATTCCTCAAACAAGGCATCCAAAATCACAAGACGTTCTTCATCGGACGAAGATCGATCGTATTGTGTTTCCAGATCGTGTATGACCTGCATTTTACCTTCCGTATACATCTCTCTCTCCTGAATACTTTTATCCAATGCCAAAAGTAACGAATCCAACGAAGTAGCAACCTCTGCTGCTGCTACACTGAACGGAATGAAAAAGAAGATTAAAAACAGGTACTTATACATAAAATCAAAAAAACATTTCGGAACGAAGATAGTAAAATCTTCATCGACATAGCTGCCGGCATATAAAAACAATGATAAAAAAATATGATCCCTCCGGCAACCCCATAAAAAAACAGTTCGCTTAACCGCTTTAACCTTCCATTCGCATTAATCATTCGTAATTAATGCCCTTTCTTATACTTTGCCAACATAATCACCGGATTGGATTCTTCATGTAATCCCGCTGCAATCTCTTTAAGTTTGCCTTTTAGTTGACCTTTTTCGTAAGCATCAAG
>NZ_JARXWG010000041.1:0-2500 GCF_029893105.1 Parabacteroides sp. PF5-9
TGCTGGGGACTCTAACAAGACTGCCAGCGTAAGCTGTGAGGAAGGTGGGGATGACGTCAAATCAGCACGGCCCTTACATCCGGGGCGACACACGTGTTACAATGGGGAGGACAGAGGGCAGCCACCTGGCGACAGGGAGCCAATCCCATAAACCTTCTCTCAGTTCGGATCGGAGTCTGCAACTCGACTCCGTGAAGCTGGATTCGCTAGTAATCGCGCATCAGCCATGGCGCGGTGAATACGTTCCCGGGCCTTGTACACACCGCCCGTCAAGCCATGGGAGTTGGGGGTACCTAAAGTCCGTAACCGCAAGGATCGGCCTAGGGTAAAACCGATGACTGGGGCTAAGTCGTAACAAGGTAGCCGTACCGGAAGGTGCGGCTGGAACACCTCCTTTCTGGAGACCAGAGATCCGATTATTAATGATGAGTTATGAATTATGAATTATGACACCATAATTCATTCATAATTAACCATTCATAATTAACCATTAAAAACGAACGGTTGTTTTTCGGTCTTTGTACTGCTGTTGAGATGTAATCATATATAGATCATAAGAGAAAGATGATGCTGGACTAAAGAGGTCCAGGCAGACGAAAACTCGAAGGTTGACAGTCCTATAGCTCAGTTGGTTAGAGCGCTACACTGATAATGTAGAGGTCGGCAGTTCAACTCTGCCTGGGACTACCCGAATCGCGGTAGCGATTTGAATTATGAATTATGAATTATAAATTGTAACATAGACATAGTCTTCAATTCATAATTAACCATTCATAATTAACCATTAAAATTTGGGGGATTAGCTCAGCTGGCTAGAGCACCTGCCTTGCACGCAGGGGGTCATCGGTTCGAATCCGATATTCTCCACGAATTAATTATGAATTTCTAAATGTATGAATTATGATGTAAGAATTTATTCTTCTCATAATTAACAATTCAAAATTCATAATTTGAGCCGCCGAATGGCGTCTCAAAAGATCTTTGACATGTTGGACCAAATCAATAATTAAAGTAGAGCAAACTTACAAAAGTATATCAATCCGGCGGCAGCCTTAATTGCTGGGTGTTGAGTCGTGTTTATGAGCAATCATAATTCACAATTCATACTTCACAATTAAATAGGTTGTTCCGCTATAGGTGAGGAAAGTAAGAAAGGGCAGACGGTGGATGCCTTGGCTCTCGGAGGCGATGAAGGACGTGATAAGCTGCGAAAAGCCGGGGGGAGGTGCAAATAACCTTTGATCCTCGGATATCCGAATGGGGCAACCCGGCAGGTTGAAGGCCTGTCATCCCGTTAAGGGAGGCGAACGTGGGGAACTGAAACATCTAAGTACCCATAGGAGAAGAAAACAAAAGTGATTCCGCAAGTAGTGGCGAGCGAACGCGGATTAGCCCAAACCAATATTGTTTAGGCAATATTGGGGTTGTAGGACCACGTTGTGGCAAGAGATCAGTTAAGTGGAGCGTTTTGGAAAGAACGACCCTAGAGGGTGATAGTCCCGTACACGACTGACTGACGAAGCCTAGTGGTATCCTGAGTAGCGCGGGACACGTGAAATCCTGTGTGAATTAGCGGGGCCCATCCCGTAAGGCTAAATACTCCCGAGAGACCGATAGTGAACCAGTACTGTGAAGGAAAGGTGAAAAGAACCTCGAACAGAGGAGTGAAATAGACCCTGAAACCGTCTGCCTACAAGCGGTCGGAGCATATTTATATGTGACGGCGTGCCTTTTGCATAATGAACCTACGAGTTACGGTCACCAGCAAGGTTAAGGACTTCAGGTCCGGAGCCGAAGCGAAAGCGAGTCTGAATAGGGCGCATTAGTTAGTGGCTGTAGACGCGAAACCAAGTGATCTACCCATGTGCAGGTTGAAGGTTAGGTAACACTAACTGGAGGACCGAACCGGTAAGCGTTGAAAAGCTTTCGGATGACGTGTGGGTAGGGGTGAAAGGCTAATCAAACTTGGAGATAGCTCGTACTCCCCGAAATGCATTTAGGTGCAGCCTCTGTTTAGTTTTGTATCAGGTAGAGCGACTGATTGGATGCGAGGGCTTCGCCGCCTATCAAGTCCAGATAAACTCCGAATGGGTACAAAATATTGACAGGGAGTGAGGGCATGGGTGCTAAGGTCCATGTCCGAGAGGAGAAGAATCCAGACCACCTGCTAAGGTCCCCAAATAACAATTAAGTTGAACTAACGAAGTATGGTCGCTAAGACAGCTAGGATGTTGGCTTGGAAGCAGCCATTCATTTAAAGAGTGCGTAACAGCTCACTAGTCGAGTGACCGTGCGTGGATAATACTCGGGCATAAATTGTTTACCGAAGCAGTGGACGTATTAATACGTGGTAGGGGAGCATTCCGGCGGTGTTGAAGGTAAGGGATAACCCTTGCTGGAACTTCCGGAAAAGCAAATGTAGGTATAAGTAACGATAAAGGGGGTGAGAAACCCCCTCGCCGAAAGACTAAGGTTTCCTGATCAACGCTAATCGGATCAG
>NZ_JARXWG010000042.1 GCF_029893105.1 Parabacteroides sp. PF5-9
AACTCATCGTACTTCTGCCTGAACCATTGGGCAAGACTGATTCCATTAAGTAGTAACCGAAAGCTGCTCGGCGCTCCTGTACCTTTATCAAACCGTACCTCTGCATCATTAACTTTGAATCGCTGACTGTGTTCAGTAGAATATAATTCACCGGAGAATCGGACTGGCCTCATGTTAATAAGGTCTTTGGCCTGTGTGTTTGAAAAGCCTATCTTCTGACAATACTCGCCCCATTTGATAAGTGTAGGTGTGTCTGGTAGCCAATCGTGGATTTTGTGTATTTCAGCTTTCAATTGCATTGTTTCTTGTTGTCGTTCGCTTCGTTCCCTACTGATTGTTTGGGTAAGTCCGTCAATATCTTGCTGTAATTCGTACTTCTCGTGTTTCAGGCTCTCAATCTCTTGTTGTTGCCGTTTTACCTTGGAAGTACCGACAAGCGAACCTATGCCCTCAATGATATTAGAACCAACATCGGCAGCTTTATTCTTAAACTCCTCGGTTTTAAGTTGCCCTTTTACTTGATTGAGGCTCTCTTCTGTCTTTTTCAGTTCGGACTCTTTCTGCTGCTTTTGTTCCTCTGCTTGAATGGATTTCAGTTTGGCTTCCTGTTCCTTTTGTTTGAGTTCCTCAATGCGTTGCCGCTTGGCTTCTTCTACCGCTAAGAGCTGTTCTATATTTATCTGCAAGTTATTACTCTCTATCGTTTGATTGCGATAATGCTCCGTTAGAGTTATATGTCGGGCATCTGAACCTTTTATGCCTCTTTCTAATCCGTATTTAGCCATAGCTGCGGCGTATGTATCCTGATACTCTATCAGCTTTTCCCTTGCCATTACATCATCAACGCATAGGCGAGGCATGTTCGGGTCTTTTTTCTTATATGTGCGCTTTGGCTTTTGTCCTTCGTTTGGTTTCTGCGCCTGATTATCCTCTTCTGGTTTCTTTTTTGGTTTTTTCTGCCTTCGCTCGCCTCTTACTATCGGAACGATAGAGGCGTGGATGTGTGGAGTGGTTTCGTCCATGTGTAAAGTAGCAGCTACCAGATTCTCTTCTCCAAATGTTTTCTTCAGATAATCCATATTATCCCGACACCAATCATCCAGTTTGCCTTCACTCTCTATCCGCTTCATATCTTCGGGGCTACCTGAAATCATGACGCGGATTACTTTTACTTGATTCTTGCCAATCTGACGTTTCAGCCCTGCGGTATCTAATCTGTGTCGAATAGCTTCCGTCCGGTTTTTTATGCCATCAGGAAACTCAACGAGTTCTTTATTCAAATGTACCCGTTCAGGATCTACATTTGGATGTATTACTTTTCGCTCGATATGATCTGTCATGGCAGACTCATTTCCGGGCGACTTATCTAAATGGAAAACAACATATCCCATGCTAATGCAAATTAAATTGTTTGAAATTTAGTTTGTGGAAATCACTGCTGCCGATAGAACAACACCGGCAGAGGGATGATTTGCACATTGAATAGTCGCTTTATGCGACTGCGGTCGAGAGACCGCTAAGGGAGATTCCAAAGGGGGAAAACCTTTGGGGTAGCTGCGGCAGATTACATCTTACGACCTCTGCCCGGCTTCTTTATTACGGCTTGCTTAGGAACGGAACGATTGCGTAAGTAGTCGTTCAGGTCTTTATATTTTGCATAGTGTGCAGACTGGTCTATGACCTCTTTGCAAACCGAGCGTAAACTCTGAACAGCTCGCTTTCCGGCTTCATCATTATCAAGAAATAGGGCTACGGATTTGTATCCGGCAAGTGTATTCTCTACTTTCGGCAGATTCGCCAACGAGTTCAAAATGATTGCATCTACCGGAGAACGTTGCCAATTCTTTATCGTCAGGAATGAGAGGTAATCCATAAAACCCTCGAACAGTAGGCAACTGCTTTGCTCGGAGCTATGTGAAGTAATATCTTTAGAGGTACACCCTTTGAAATATTTACTCCTTAGTTCATATCCTCCGGTGTCGTTCTTAAAGCCGATAGCAAAATAAGGTTTATCGTTTACCGAATAGTAAACCTCCTTGCAATTTGCCTTTGCGATGTCGATAGAGATTCCTCTCTCTTTCAAGTATTCCTGTAAAGCTGGATTGGCCAACAGCTGTATCTTACGAATAACTATCTCTGATTCTTGCTTTTCCTGCATAGAAATATTTTTTCTATGAAAAGAAAAAGAACCCTCTTCAAGCCTTTGGGCTGCTTCGGCAAAAGAACAGCCCTCTAAACGTGATACCAGGTTAACTATATTTCCACCAAGACTAAGCCCATGATCAAACCATAGGTTCTTTACATAGTTCACACTTAGGCTTGCCGTTGTCTCTTTTCTAAAAGGAGATAGAAACATCCCTTTCTGATCATTCTCTCTAATGGGATTGACTCCCATCCGTATAAGATATTCCCGTATACTTATACCCATTATATCGTTACTTACCATAATTTAAATTTGTTGTTGTTTTGTGGTGAAATAGAAATAAATAGCTGTTGTATAGTTTGTTATTCGCCCAACAAATTCACAACAAACCAAAATGCCGTTGCAGGCTGTTCACAACAACGATTATTTTGTTGTGCATTTGTTGTGTTGTTGTTGGAATAGTGTACTCTTTGATTATCATTGGCTTAAATAATAGGGTAACACATTACAACAGAATTTCATCAATAAGCCCTCGCTTTATTTCCAAGTACCTTCCTTTTCTTTTCATAGGAATGAGATTTCCTTCTATTCCTATGTAATAGAAAGTGTAATCACTATTTTTATCAGAGCGAAGTCCCCAGCCATCCTTCAGTATGTTTCGTATTTGAGTTATGTCAGCTTTAAGTCCGGCATCACGAATAGCATCCATAAAGTCTTTAGGACAACAAAACATCTTATCCTCTCCAAGCTTATCCATTACATCCGAGCAATAAGCGGCTAACTCTGCTTCAATCTTATTGGTGTTATATTTCTTGATTTTGAGAAGAGCGGGTGTCTCCAATAAAGAAGGATTAAACCACATACGGGATTCATTCTTTGTGGATAGCTCCCTGTTTAGTAAAAAGTGAAGAAAATGAGGAATCTCCTTCATCATAAAGCTTCTTAGGTAGATATTATCCTTTTCTATCGGATTTATCTTGCGTACCCAGAACCTTACCTCTTCTTTTGGAATGATGATTGGATTCCGTTCGTTATTAGAGCAAAGGACAAACTTGGCAAAGAACTCTATCTCTTTCCGATCTTTACCTTTGGCTTCTATTTTATAATCCCCTGCGGTAGATAAATTCTTTATCTTTTCGGTGTCTTCCATCTTGTTCAGTAGAAGTTCATCCACCAACACTAATAACCTGTGTGCCCAGTCTGCGTTAAACTGGCTGCGGAAATCCTCGTTTGAATTAAAGGTGGCATTCTTCCCGAAGATCATCTTTAAGAAACGAAG
>NZ_JARXWG010000043.1 GCF_029893105.1 Parabacteroides sp. PF5-9
TGTCCTGTCCTGAAATAGGTTGTCATTCAACAAAAGTAAACTTATGTTAGAAACGAAACAAAATGGCAGTATTCGTTACAGCCGCTCATTAAAAATAGAAATAACACGTCGTTATTTATCAGAATCAATCAGCATTCGCAAACTATCTGTGGAGTATGGGATTAGTTTTGATACGGTTCGTCGTTATGTAACTCAGTACAGGTCAGAAGTATTGCGTTTATTCTTCTCAAATGATTTATCTTTGACGCGTATGAAAAAGGATAAAGATATCAAATCATTAGAGAAAGAGATACTTCGTTTGCAAGAGGAGTTGAAACTGACCCGAATCAAGGCTGAAGGTTATGAATATATGCTCCGCATTAGCGGCGAAGAATATGGGGAAGACCTGTTAAAAAAAGGCGTAGCCAAACAGTGGGATATCTCAAAAGAAGATACAGCGGAGTGAAGTTGGCAACACTTTGCAGCCTGTTTGGCTATACACGCCAGGCTTACTATAAGCAACAGCATGAAGGCATGAGACGTCATTTCATCCATGAAAGGGTGCTGGATATTGTTCGCCAAGAGAGGGAGTTACAACCCCGTATGGGAACCCGTAAACTCTATCATTTTTTGCATTACAAAGGGATTGATATAGGCCGTGACAAGCTTTATCGTCTCTTGCGGGAGAACGACCTGTTGGTTCGTCCCAGCAAACGCTTCTATGTAAGAACTACCCACGCCGATGGTGGTGCCCCTCATTATCCGAACCTGATAAGAGAGAAAGCAGTAACGGCTCCTAATCAGGTATGGGTATCGGATATTACTTACATAAGATTGGAAGAAGGTTTTGCCTATCTATCTCTCATTACGGATGCTTACTCCCGGAAAATAGTTGGTTATAGCCTCCATCCTTCTTTAGACACGGAAGGTTGTCTGAATGCCCTGAATATGGCTATGGGTTCGTTGTCCTGGAGTGAACTGAAAGGGGTTATACACCATTCTGACCGGGGGTGTCAGTATATGAGCAAAGCGTATGTGAAATTATTAAAGACAGCCGGCATACTGGTTAGTGTTACCCAGCATGGCGATCCTTATGAGAATGCTTTGGCAGAAAGGGTAAATGGGATCCTTAAGACAGAATGGATCAATCAGGAATCCTATGATCATTTTGATATGGCTCAAAAGCGTATAAAGGAAATTATTCTGTTATACAACTGCAAAAGACTGCATAGTTCAATCGGGTATAAGCCGCCTGAAGAGGTACACCGCCGCTCTTACAAACCCAAAAGGGGAACAAGTAACAAAGCGCTCTCTGTTGCAGGGAAAGTTTAGCTGAAGATTATTTTTCCTTTTCAAACACCCCGGCTTTTTGTGAAGGGTGTTCAAAAAGAAAAAATAATCAAGGGAAGGGAGGACGAAAAACGTCCCTGTTGTCAAGCAAACTGAACAAGAAATGTACACCGGTTAATTTTTTTGTAACTATGTTTGTAAACTCTTTTAAGGACCATGAGTGTTTTGGTCTTTTTCGAAACTTAGAAACAGTCAAACTTGACAACCAATTTTAGGACGGGACA
>NZ_JARXWG010000044.1 GCF_029893105.1 Parabacteroides sp. PF5-9
CAGTCATGTTCGGAAGAAGTTTGTCGTTTTTTACGAAAGTATATATTTCTTTCTGTTATGGATAACTAGGTAGTTATCAACAAAAAAAGCCCCCTGTTGTTAATAACTTATTGCCATTTAATTAGTTAGTATAAACCTCGAGACTTTATCTTTACGGCAAATTAAATATGTTGATGAAAATATTTGATAAGCACCGTATAACTCTGGCTGAGATTCTAAGGGAAATACCTGAGGAATCTCTTGCCCAGATATCGAAAAAGACTCATGTTGACCATTATACGAAAGTACTCAATGGTAAATTGATGTTTTATTTATTGATTTACGGTATGTTGCGCGTAGATCGCCTTAGCCAACGTGGTTTGTCTGACGCTTTTTCTTCTCCTTTATTTCGTACCATATTCAATGTAAACGGGAAAAAAGAAATATCCCATAGTTCCATCTCGGATCGCTTGTCTGTTATTGAACTTAACTTCTTCAGAGAAGCTTATGAGTGTATCTATAAAAGATATTCATCTTTATATACCCGTAAAGAAATTGCCGGTATGTGTTTGCAACGTGTAGATAGTACCTTAGTGGCTGAATCAAGCAATAAACTGAGGCAAGGGATTACCACCGGTAATCAACACGGTAAAAAGAAGATGATAAAATACACAATCAACTTTGACGGCACGTTTGGCAGCTTTGCCTTGATGCATGATCAACCAAGGTATACCTCAGAAGTTTTGGCTTTACCTGAAAATGTAATGGGTCACTTTAAGAAAGAACCTAATCATGCGACAGTATATCTCTTTGACAGGGGACAATGTTCTGCTGAAGCATTTAAGGAGATGAAAGAGACAGAAAACCTGCTTTTTGTCAGTCGGTTGATGGATAATCGTAAACTGAAATATGTGAAAGAAAATTCCATTGATCAAGACTCTTTTGATTCGGGCGTATTACATGAAGACGCCATTATTAAACTCTACAAAAAAGAAGTAGCTACCAGCAAAAATGGGAAATCAACGAATAAAGTTGTTTTAGTAGATGAAGAATTCCGTATTGTACGCTTTACCCCGGATGAGGCGGAAAAACCTATTACGCTAATTACCAACATGTTAAATCTTTCCGCTGCAGAAATAGCACAAATGTATCGTCGCCGATGGGATATCGAAGTGTTTTTTCGATTCCTCAAACAGGAACTCAACTTTAGCCATTTCCTATCCTTAAACGAAAACGGTATACAAGTCATTCTATATATGACACTGATTACGGCTATGTTGGTAATGATTTATAAAAAAGAGAACGAACTAGGCTACAAAACAGCAGTCCGGAGGATGGGTATAGAACTTGAAAGCGTTGTGTTAGCCATTATAGTTATAGAGAGCGGAGGCGATCTAAAGAAAACCAAGTTACCTGATCCGTAAAAAAGAACACTTTTTACAGATCAGGCAAAAAGCAGTAAACAAATCAGGCATACACTGGCTGGCAGAAAGTCTTCCGAACATGACTG
>NZ_JARXWG010000045.1 GCF_029893105.1 Parabacteroides sp. PF5-9
TGGCTCACCCCGTAAAGTTGTGGAGCTAGAAAAAAGGGAGTAGTTTTGTTTTATGGAAACAGGCTACGAACTATTATTACCCGATGGCATATTGACTTATTTTGAAGTAACCCATGCCGAACGCACCTCTACAGCGATATTAATCTATTTGGATGAAAAGGACTTATCGGAAGAAGAGCGTAAAGGCAAACACCTTCAATCCAAAGGATTTTACCCACCCGCATCGATACATGACTTTCCTCTTCGAGGGAAAAGTTTAATACTTCACGTCCGCCGTCGTCGCTGGCAAGATATGGATACAGGCAATCCTTATATGCGTGATTGGGAAGTAGTAGCAAAAGGCACTCGTCTAACCGAAGAGTTTGCCTCTTTTTTAAAAGGAACACCTGGATAATACTCCCGTTAGTTGTAGTACATTAGCTAAGTTTTATGGTTTGAACGCACAAAGACTGGAAGAGTGGTATCGTATCTATTTGTCTGGCTTTCTTGAATGGTCGGAGCGTGAACACGCAGACAAATGGCTGTTGTTTCCCGAGAATATAAGCCCTTACCTAAGTATAGATGAGACTTCTTTGAGTGATGATGAACTCTATACAATCATCACCAACAAAGAAGCTAAAGGTAGGAAAGGTTCTATTGTCTCTATAGTACGAGGAACAAAAGCTGAAGATGTTATTGAAGTCCTATTAAGGATTAAAGACAGCTTACGGCGTAAGGTAAAAGAAGTCACTTTGGATATGGCTGCCAATATGGGGGTAATAGTAACTCGTTGTTTTCCAAAAGCCTCGCAGGTAACAGACCGCTTCCATGTTCAAAAGTTAGCCTGTGATGCTCTGCAGGATATGCGGATAGCTTTTCGTTGGAAAGCCATTGAACAGGAAACTAAAGAGATAGCCCTGGCCAAAGAGAATAAGAAATCGTATGTGCCATTGATCCTTGAAAATGGGGACACACATCGTCAACTTCTTATACGCAGTCGTTATTTATTGTTTAAAAATGAAGACAAATGGACTCCCCGGCAGAGACAAAGAGCTGAAATACTATTTCACTATTATCCGACATTAAAAGTTGCCTATAAACTAACAATACAACTAAAAAGTATCTATCATACCACCAAGGATAAAAAAGTAGCCCTCACCCGTTTAGCACGCTGGTATAATGCCATCGAAGAGTCAGGCTTTGAACATTTTGGAACGGTGATGCGCTCTGTACAGGCACACTACAAAACAATATTAAACTTCTTTGACAGAAGGGCTACCAATGCTTCGGCTGAATCATTCAATGCCAAGATTAAAGCGTTTAGGTCTGTGCTCAGGGGAGTAAACAATATCCCATACTTCCTGTTTAGACTCAAAAATATTTATGCCTAGCTCCACAACTTTACGGGGTGAGCCAT
>NZ_JARXWG010000046.1 GCF_029893105.1 Parabacteroides sp. PF5-9
TTTTATAATTAGATTTAAAAGAATAAACGACCGTCAATTGGTTTACTAAAAACTTAATAAGTTAATAGATAGGATTTTTGGGCTAGGAAATAAAAAGAAAACAATTTTGACAACGAAGAGTTTGATCCTGGCTCAGGATGAACGCTAGCGACAGGCTTAACACATGCAAGTCGAGGGGCAGCGGATTGAAAGCTTGCTTTCAATGCCGGCGACCGGCGCACGGGTGCGTAACACGTATGCAACCTACCTACAAGAGGGGAATAACCCGGCGAAAGTCGGACTAATACCGCATAACACAGGGGTCCCGCATGGGAATATTTGTTAAAGGAGCAATCCGCTTGTAGATGGGCATGCGTTCCATTAGATAGTTGGTGAGGTAACGGCTCACCAAGTCAGCGATGGATAGGGGTTCTGAGAGGAAGGTCCCCCACACTGGTACTGAGACACGGACCAGACTCCTACGGGAGGCAGCAGTGAGGAATATTGGTCAATGGGCGAGAGCCTGAACCAGCCAAGTCGCGTGAAGGATGACTGCCCTATGGGTTGTAAACTTCTTTTATAGGGGAATAAAAAGGGGAACGTGTTCCCTGTTGCATGTACCCTATGAATAAGCATCGGCTAACTCCGTGCCAGCAGCCGCGGTAATACGGAGGATGCGAGCGTTATCCGGATTTATTGGGTTTAAAGGGTGCGTAGGTGGGCTGTTAAGTCAGCGGTGAAAGTTTGTGGCTCAACCATAAAATTGCCGTTGAAACTGGTAGCCTTGAGTATGTTTGAGGTAGGCGGAATTCGTGGTGTAGCGGTGAAATGCTTAGATATCACGAGGAACTCCGATTGCGAAGGCAGCTTACTAAACCATAACTGACACTGAGGCACGAAAGCGTGGGTATCAAACAGGATTAGATACCCTGGTAGTCCACGCAGTAAACGATGATTACTAGGAGTTTGCGATACACAGTAAGCTCTACAGCGAAAGCGTTAAGTAATCCACCTGGGGAGTACGCCGGCAACGGTGAAACTCAAAGGAATTGACGGGGGCCCGCACAAGCGGAGGAACATGTGGTTTAATTCGATGATACGCGAGGAACCTTACCCGGGTTTGAACGCATTTGGACAGGGGTGGAAACATCTTTTCTAGCAATAGCCATTTGCGAGGTGCTGCATGGTTGTCGTCAGCTCGTGCCGTGAGGTGTCGGCTTAAGTGCCATAACGAGCGCAACCCTTATTGTTAGTTACCATCAGGT